>JAEZLR010000008.1 GCA_023415205.1 Bacillota bacterium
GAGAAGATCAGAAATGAAGTAACTTTCAGTAATATCAACCTGATGGACGCCACATATCCTTTCCGAAAGAAAATGCATGTTATTTTTTGCAGGAATGTCATGATTTATTTTGATAATGAAACCAAGAACAGACTTGCTGAACATTTTTATGATATTACAGAACCTGGAGGCTTCCTGTTTATCGGACATTCAGAGACACTGAACCGTGATAAAACGCGCTACAGGTATATAATGCCTGCAGTTTACAGGAAGGAGTAGGTACATATGGAGACAGGCAAAATAATTCGGGTTTTGGTTGTTGACGATAGCATAGTATCCCGTGAAATGATCGTAAGGGGTATATCCTCCGATCCACAAATCGAGGTGGTGGCTGTTGCAGCCGACCCTTTCGAGGCAAGAGATAAAATAGTTGAGGTTCGTCCCGATGTGATCACCTGTGATGTGGAAATGCCTAAAATGAACGGAATAGAATTTGCACGCTGGTTGCTGCCTCAGCGTTTTATCCCAATTATCATGGTAAGCGCGGTCAGTAGTGCAGTTTTTGAGGCGATGGAGGCAGGTGTTATAGATTTTGTTACCAAGCCTGATAGCACTTCTCCTAAAGGTACGGAAGCTTTCATTAGAGATTTGATAACAAGGATAAAAACAGCTTCCGTCGCCTCAAAAACCGCTTGGCTGGAACGTAAAAAACCGACTCAGAGTGTTACAGGCAATATGGTACAGGACTCAGGAGGGATTATTGCTATTGGAGCTTCTACTGGTGGAACCGAAGCAATTTACAATATACTCCGACTCCTTCCTCGCTCTTTTCCGGGAATTGTAATTGTACAGCATATCCCTCCTGTTTTTTCAAGGATGTTTGCTGAAAGACTGGACAGACAAACCTCCCTAGAGGTTAAGGAAGCAGTAAGCGGTGACTATGTGGATACGGGTAGAGTTCTGATAGCACCGGGAAGTCAGCATATGAGGATTAGGAAAATCGGGAAGCGGTATCAGGTTGAATGTTTCCATGGAGATAAGGTAAACGGGCATTGTCCGTCTGTGGACGTTTTGTTTGAATCGGTGGCTAAGGAAGCAGGCAGAAATGCGATTGGAATTCTACTGACAGGAATGGGCTATGACGGGGCCAAAGGACTTCTCAACATGCGGCGTAAAGGCGGTAGGACTATTGGCCAGGATAAAGCTTCGTCCGTAGTGTACGGAATGCCGAAAGTAGCCTTTGATATTGGAGCTGTGGAAATACAGACGGCTTTAGAAAATATACCTCAAGTATTATCGCAGCTGTTAGTAGATGATTACGATGCATTTAATAGTAGGGATGGAAGAACATAATTGCATGTTGGTGGCATGTACCAATTTGAGTTTAAGTATTGGAATCTCCTGAGCAGAGATAAGTGAAACGATAAAGAAAGGAAGTTGTGCATGAATGAATATTTTAACATAGGAGATGAGACACTTCCCCAGTTTGGCTTCGGTTTTTTACAAATGATTGCTAACGGCTGCGGAAAGGAAATTGACTGTATATTCATGGATGTCAGTGTTG
Organism: Bacillota bacterium; assembly: GCA_023415205.1. Taxonomy (GTDB): domain Bacteria; phylum Bacillota; class Clostridia; order DSM-8532; family DSM-8532; genus DTU059. The sequence continues at coordinate 1,544 of JAEZLR010000008.1, forward strand.
GTTTTCAAAAAATGATAGGCTTACCTCGGGATAGTATCATCGGGAAAAAGGCCTCCGAGGTATTTTTAGGCAAAAAGCGCAAATTCGATTGGATGGAGTACTTCAGAGGTGCTCTCATGTCGAAGAAAATACATGAAATATCGAGATATGTCGAAGTGCTTGACAGAGATTGCAATGTCATTGTTGTTCCGTCTGGGGGTGAATGCTTTGCTCTCATCATTCGAGATATAAAAGATGGCCTCAAGGTAAATACATACCAGAACACTACCATCAATATGCTGCTAGCAGCGCTGCGCGAACAGTGCATAGAGACAAAAGAACACGCAAGTAGATTAGAGGAATACTGCCATCTCCTAGGCCTTCATTTTCAGCTTACATCTAAAGAAATGGAGGAGCTTTCATTACTGGCGGTTCTTCACGATATTGGTAAGATTGGTGTCAATCCTGCTATACTTAAAAAACCTGGGACACTGACAAGTGAAGATTGGGTTGAAATGAAACGTCACTCTGAAATAGGATGGCGGATTGTCAAGGAATTTCCCAATCTTGGGGCTGTGGCGAGTTGCATCCTGTTTCATCATGAGCGTTGGGATGGAAAGGGTTATCCATCGGGGCTAAAGGCTGATAATATCCCCCTTCTTAGCCGCATCCTTGCAGTTGCAGACGCCTATGACGCAATGACCAGTGACCGGATTTATAGAAAGAAAATGGGGAGGGAAGAAGCTATTGCGGAGTTAACAAAAAACGCTGGTATGCAGTTTGATCCCCAAGTTGTAAGCCTTTTTATAGAACTAATTATGTCAGAAGATTTGTATTTTTTGATAAGCAATCACAATCAAATACTAGAACAGGATGTAAATATTATGTTCCTGGGATGAGATAAAGCCCTTTGAGTAGGCACTCACGGATCTATGCTCTGAGCGCCAACGTTACTCTTTGCCTTTATCATCAGTAAAAATCATACCGCGATTTTGGTGGGGCAAACACATTACATCCTCTGAACGCATTTCGTTATGACCTTCAATCAAATCCATCGTCTTTTAGCAATCGATAGTCTTTTTTATTCTTTCCGGCACTCACACCGTAAGTTAATGCAAAAAGGTTATAAGAAATATACAACTAGTCACAAGGGTTATTCAATTTTATAATAAAAATATACAAAAGACAGCTGTCTAAAAGCTTTCCTAAAATTACTATTAGATTCAGGAAAGGGATGATAACACACATGCTAACACCCTATGTGACAGAGTATTATAACGTAGTGGTAAAAATGATGCAGGAGGTTCTTCAAAAGGAAGAAAACAATATTGAATGGGTAGCAGAAAAAATGACTGCTGCTATAATGAACGGAAAAAGTATATTTGTTTTCGGACCTTCTCATGCGGGCATGTTTGCGGAAGAGTTTTTTTACCGTGCGGGAGGCCTAGCTGTAACAAACCCGCTGTTTCATTCAGGAATGATGTTGGATACCAGACCGGTTACTTTGACTTCTGATATGGAATGCCTGCCTGGATATGCATCAATCATTCTGAACGAGAGCCCTTTAAAAGCAGGTGATTTTTTGTTGATACATTCTGTTGCTGCAAGAAATCCGGTTGTCATAGAAATGGCAATTAAAGCAAAAGCTGCCGGAATTGACGTAGCTGCAGTAATAAACATGGAATATGCAACACAGGTAACTTCACGGGATCCATCAGGTAAAATGCTTTACGAAGTAGTAGAGAGGGTTATTGATACACATGGATGCTATGGTGATTCATGTATAGAGATCCATGGTATGGCTCAGAAGGTAGCTCCTGCCTCGACACCTATTTCTGCTTTTATCGCTAATGCTCTTTTACTTCAAACATGTCAGAACCTATTGGATAAGGGTATAGAGCCACCGGTGTTCCAAAGTGCAAATGTTGATGGCGGTGCAGAATATAATGCAGAACTTTTTAAGCGTTTCGCTGACCAAATACACTATATGAGATAAATATCTCATTATTAATCCTTCACAAAATCTTAAATGGAATTCCATTGCACGTTTATAAAACAATCAGATTCAAACTGAAAAATTGATCACCAATTTTCAGATTAATATTATGCGCCCTATAGGCGCTAGAATGGAGTGTACTATGAAAAAAGTATTATCAGTTCTCCTGTCTTTAATGCTTGTTTTACAGCTCGCTGCATGTAACAATGCAACGACTTCTACACCTTCACCCTCTCCATCGGAGACAACACAAAGCGGTTCTGAGAGTAAAGGCGTCAAAGTTAATGGGATGCTTTGGGAAGTGGAGCCCCTTGAAGAGAAAACTAAGCTTACTGTATCTTACCTCGCCAACAGTACAGCCGAATTGGTAACCTATCTGGCTGACCAGAAAGGATGGCTGGATGCAGTCAACATTGAAGTAGAGATGGTTTATTTCCCCGGAGGTCCTGCACAGATGGAAGCTTCCAACTCGTGGGAAGTAGGTATGAGCGGTATTGGCGGAATTATAACCGGGTTACTTAACTATGATGTTCGTGTTCTAGGCGTAGTAGCGCGGGATCGTGGTCTCTATCAGGCTTTCTATGCAAGAAAAGACTCTCCGCTGGTAAAATCCGGAACAGGGCATTCTTCTGTTGAGGGTATATACGGTACAGCAGATGATTGGAAAAATCTAAATATACTTACAGCAAAGGGTACAGCCAATCAATATACCTTATACCATACATTAAAATCATTTGGTTTAAATCTATCGGATGTAAAAATCACTAATATGGATATAGCATCTATACCAACCGCTTTCCTGGCAGGTGAAGGGGATGTGGCAGGAATTCAGGGCCTTGCTATTCAAGACAAGGTATTTCAAGATCCTGACAGCGAATATGTTCTGGTTAGCAGCGACCAAATGCTAAAGTCCGGGTTGTCTGTAAATTATGTTGCGACGGGTAAAGCATGGGAAACGAAACAAAAGGCAGTTGAGACATGGCTCGAACTAGCTATAATGGCCGGAGAATATGCAAACGCCAACCAGCAGGAAGCCGCTGAAATGATGGTAGATATGTATGCTATAGACGGCTACGAAACAGAAGCAGAAGCAAACTTGACCATGATCAAAGATAATCCGTTTATTCCTCTTAATGAGAACTTTCAATACTTCACAGAAAAAAACCCTGAAGGAACTATGCTGCAAGCCGAAGCTCAAATTTATGATGCAATGAAGGGTTATGTTGAAATGGGGAATTATTCACAGGAACAATTGGACAAATTGTTAAAAAATAACCATTTCTATTCAGACCCAATCAAAAACATGATTGATAGAAAATAGGGTCTGTTGTTTAGCGATCAGTTAATAAAGTGCAGACGTCTTTCTTAGAAATGACATTATCTGCACTTTATTTTATAGCTTATTGCGAAAGGGTGATCACATGACTGATAACAAGATAAAAAAATATTCTGATGGATGGAAGGAATTAAAATATATAGTTGTCTTACCGATCTTGACAATCGCTGTTTTCCTGGCTTTATGGGAAATCGTTGTGGCTACAGGCATTGTTCCTACAACGTATTTACCACGGCCATCATCACTTATCAATACGTTTGTTGACAAGATAAGTAACGCCCAGCCTGAAGGAGCTACTCTTGGACAAAGTATTCTATCAAGCCTGGCCACATCATTTGCAGGTTTTATAACGGCAGTTGTAATCGGCGTACCGCTTGGATTATTTATGGGCTTTTATGAGCCTGTGGACAGATTTATAAAGCCTGTGTTTGAAATGATTCGACCGATTCCGCCAATAGCGTTCATTCCTTTAACCATTGTAATGCTTGGAATAGGTTTTGAAGCAAAAATATTTATTGTCACCTTTGCTGCCTTTGTGCCTTGTGTTATGAATGCCTATACGGGAGTAAAACTGACAAATCCCACATTAATCAATGTGCTCAAAACGTGTGGAGCTACGAATTTTCAGATTTTTACCAAGGCTGCGATCCCCTCGTCGTTACAGATGGTCTTTGCCGGCATTCGCCTTGCACTAAGCACATCCTGGGTTACATTAGTGGCTGCTGAAATGCTTGCATCCTCTTCAGGGCTCGGTTATATGATACAGATGGGCCGTATGCTTGCCCGCCCGGATCTGATCGTTCTTGGTATGCTATTAATTGGAATCATAGGTTTTTTGATTGCCATGGGCTTGGTCAAAATTGAGAAAACCTTTGCTGCTTGGAGGTCTGTCCAATGAAAATGAAGAGAAATGTTTGGTACTATGTACTGCCACTTTTGTCTATAGGCTTGTTGCTTTTTGGATGGCTCTATATGTCTTCACAAAAACCAGAGCTTTTCCCGACGCCTGTGGAAACATGGGCTCGATTTCTCAGATTGATCAAGACACCGCTAGCTCGTGTACCATTATACATGCATATACTGATAAGTCTAAGAAGAGTTGTCTTCGCTGTAGTTGCCGCATGTGTTCTAGGTATTGCTTTCGGTCTGCTCATTGGCTGGAATCGCACAATGCATGCTACATTAGGTACACTTTTTGAAATTATAAGGCCTATTCCCCCCATTGCTTGGATCCCTCTGATAACGATTTGGTTTGGCATTGGGGAATTCTCCAAAATGTTCATTATTTTTATTGGTACGTTTGCAATAATAGTAAACAATACTTATGCCGGTGTAAAGATGGTCGATGATCTGACGATATCTGTCGGCAAAGTTTTTGGGGCATCAAAATCACGGATATTCATGGAGTTTGTCCTCCCCGCCTCGTTGCCTGCAATCTTTTCAGGTATTCGTATGGCAATTGGTGTAGGCTGGGCTATTGTTCTTGCAGCAGAAATGGTGGGTGCTACAGCAGGCGTAGGGTTCCTGATTTTCCGGGGCAATGAATTGAGGGATATGCCGCTTATTTTTGTCAGCATGATTATCATCGGGGTAATCGGCGCATGTTTGTCAATTGGTGCATCCTATCTGGAAAGGAGGCTTTGTCCGTGGAGGGAGTAACTGATAAGCTCTATTTGGAGAATATAAGTAAAAGTTTTGTAGACAAAAAAGGAAATAAATTTGAGGTAATAAAGAATTTATCCCTTTCCGTTCGTCCATCTGAGTTCCTGGTCATTCTGGGACCCGGCCTTTGCGGTAAAACTGTGTTGCTCAATATGGTTGCGGGTTTGGAAACACAATCCGGGGGAAAAATCTATTTGGATGGCAAGGTTATCGAAGGAACTAATAGCAAAATTGCTATGGTCTTTCAAAAGCTGGGGCTCCTCTCTTGGAAAACCGTTATTGAAAATGTGGAAATCGGACCTAAATATGCGGGTGTTCCTAAAAGTAAACGGAGAGCTACAGCACAAAAATTCATTGATCTGGTTGGCCTAACCGGTTTTGAAAATTCTTACCCCCGCCAACTTTCAGGTGGCATGAAGCAACGCGTTGGAATTGCCCGAGCCTATGCAGCCAACCCCGAAATTTTGGTGTTGGACGAACCTTTTGGACAATTGGATGCCCAAACCCGTTTTGTAATGGAGAATGAGATCCTGAAAACCTGGGAATCAGAGAATAAAACAATTATCTTTGTAACAAACAACATAGAAGAAGCTGTTTATCTTGGAGACAGAATTATTCTTCTGAGTAGTTGCCCTGCGCAAATAAAGAAAATATACGAAGTTAACCTTCCACGCCCGAGAGACGTTCTTGATGAGCGATTTTTAGAGCTAAGGCAGGAGATTTCGGATAATATGGACCTCTCGGTTTAGAAAAAGGGGGATAACAATGGCCGACATGGAAGAAAAAAGCGTTAAAGTTCAAGTACAAAACCTTACTAAAAAATTTGGTGACCTGACTGTTTTGGACAATATCTCCTTTAACATAAAGAAAGGCGAATTTTTGTGCGTGGTGGGGCCCACAGGCTGCGGTAAAACGACATTTCTTAACTTACTTAGTTGTTTGATTGAGCCAACTTCCGGATCTTTGCTTATTGACGGCGAGCCAGCTTCCCCAAAGAAGCATAACCTAGCCTTTGTGTTTCAGGAGGCATCATCCTTCCCGTGGCTCACGGTTGAGGATAATATAGCCTTGGGTCTCAAGGTCAAAAAGCTATCGGAAAACATCATTAAAGAGCGCGTCGATAAAATTATTGATTTCATGGGATTGGATAAGTTTAGGAAATCATACCCAAACCAGCTATCGGTGAGTACAGAGCAACGTATGGTAATAGGCCGCGCCTTTGCCATGATGCCCGATTTACTGCTAATGGACGAGCCTTATGGACAGATGGATATTAAGATGCGCTTTTATCTTGAGGATGAAGTAATTAGGCTATGGAAAGAACTAGGGATTACAGTTGTATTTATTACTCACAATATAGAAGAAGCCGTTTATCTTGCAGAGCGAGTTTTGATTTTAACGAACAAACCCGCTACCGTTCGTGAAGAAGTTAAAATAGATTTACCCCATCCACGTAATGTAGCTGATCCGGAATTTATAAGGTTACGTAAATATATTACGGAAAAGATCAAATGGTGGGATTAATTATACATTAGTTCACATCGCGGCTTCGCCTTATCTGGTTATAATATGGGATAAGAATTTCTAGCAGGAGGTCGCTATGAAGAAGGCTGCTTACTCAATCCTATGGCCTATTGTTGTGACTGTTATTGTATTAGGTTTTACACTAACGTACTTAAATATGGCGTCGAGAAAGGGTACTAATACCATAGTTGTTGGTTATCACCCAAACTTCGGCGGTGCCTCCGCAGTTACGGTCGGCATAAATAAGGGCTATTTCAAAGAAGAAGGCTTAGACGTAAAGTTGGTCAGTTTCTCAAGCGGTCCTCCCAGCATAGCCGCCCTTGAAGCCGGCGATATAGATATCAGCTTTTTAGGGCATGGTGCCACAACTTTTTTGATGGCGGGTAAGGCAGATGTTATTGCGGTAGACAGCCTTAGTTATGCAGAGCAAATATTGGCGCACAGTGATTCGGGAATTGAAACCGTAATCGACTTAAAAGGAAAAAAGATAGCCACACCTCTTGGCACCTCAGGTGAAAACTTTCTGGATATTGTCCTTGATAGATACGGGGTAAACAGAGAAGAAATGGAAGTTATAAATTATGATGTCAATGGTGCGGTGACAGCCTTCATTAATGGCTCAGTGGATGCCATATCGATCTGGGCACCCTATACGAATGAGGTGCGCAGCAAGTTAGGAAATAGTCAGGTTAAAACAATTATAGACTGCGTTGATTTAAAGGGCGAGCTATATTTGCCTATGAGCTGGGTATCTACCGATTCATATATAGCATCTAATCCTGAAAAGATTGAGCTGTTTGTGAAAGCACTTTACAAAAGCCTTGATTATAGGGCTGAAAATTTGGAAGAGGTTGCTGTAATGACAGCCAAGCAGATCGGCGGAGGATACAATGAATTGCTGCAGGATATTCATACCGCTGAATGGCTTACCACGGATTCTATGAAAGAGTTTATTGATAAGGGCATGGTTTTGCCATGGTACCGGAGTTTACACGAGTTCTTTTTAAAGAAAAGTATTTTGGGCGTTACGTCAGATGTGGATGATTATTTAAGGCTGGAATTCATAATGAAGGTGTTAAGGTAGATCCGGAACTGAGCCGTAGACTAAACTCCCAAGAATAGTACTGAATATATCGTGTCAAAGAATAGGGAAGCAAAATGCTAATTTTGATCATATTGGTCATATTAATCATGATGATAAATTTTATATATCATACTCGTACGATCATGTCGGTTCTGTTCGGCAGTATATTGATTGGCCTCATGATTGTGATTGCTTCATTCATTCTCATTTGGACTAAATATGGTGGGGTTGGAGGGGGCATTGAGTTTATTTTGTATCTTACCCCTAAGATTGGCCAAAAGCTGCTTTATATGCCCATTAGCGCACCTGACTTATCCAGTTGCCTTATTTTTGGTAAATCCCTATTTCTAGGAAGCTCGATGATTACGGTTGTATACTTGTGTCAATCGCTAGGAAAGAAACTGACTTTTTTATTGTATGCAGCAGCTGTTGTGTATGCCGGCCTTCATTTTGTCCTGCTATATCCTCCGGTTTATGAGTTGTATTGGGCCAATAGATTTTTTATTGATAACCAGGTTTTAATATTTAATTTAATACGTATAGCCTATGTTCTATGGCAAGTCCTCTGTCTGATTCTCCTTGTATGGCAGTACAGTAAAATACGTATTCAATGGCTTAAGAGAAGCTTCTATTATATTATTCTGCTTAATGGATACTTATATTTATTATTTACATTGTTTTCGGTACTAGGCCCCATACAGGTTAGTGTTTTTACAGGTATTAATTATATACATTCTAATTACTTATATTTGCAAGGACACGCTTTCTGGGCTGTAATGACCATTTCATGTGTGTTCTTTGCATTCTATGGATCCCACGCATTATGGATGTATTCACAAATCAATCTAAATATCGGCTTGCCGGATGTCACCATTAGCCAGAAAATAAAGGACAACAATGCAAGTGTTAGGATGTTTATTCATGGGATGAAAAATCAATTACTAGTTCAACATACCATGATTGTAAACCTTGAAGAAGAGGTCGTTCTTCCTGATGAAGTCAGTGTCCGTCTCAAAGAGATACGTGACAAAAATGACTATATGCTGTCTCGTATAAACGAATTATATAATGTTTTCAAAAATCAACATATGACATTAGTGGCTGTTGAGAGGCCCCTTAGCATAGTAGAACGCGCTTTGAGGGAAATTAAAAATGAGTCGGTACCGATACTGGTTAATTGCCAGAACCAAAAAACCATTCTGGCGGATGAAAAGCACTTGTCAGAAGCAATATATAATATAGTTACCAATAGTTTGGATGCTATTCTGGCTAAAGAATTCGTAACAGAAGAGGACAAGGTGGAAGTGAATCTATTTTGTGATCGTAACGATATGGTTTTTGAAATAACCGATACCGGTGAAGGCATTGCCAGGAAGGATTTAAGAAAAATATTTGAGCCGTTTTATTCCAAGAAAAACTCAAAAACTAATTGGGGTGTTGGATTATCTTATGTGCAAGAGATTGTGAAGGCACATTATGGCCGAATAAGTCTGGATTCCTCTCCAGGTAGAGGAACACGCATCTATGTTTCGATTCCGCTTTATGGAAAATAAGTTGAGGTGATTTAATTTTGAGTAATAAGATTCGTGTTGCTGTTGCAGAAGACGAGGATTACTTGAGGAATTACATGTGCCGTGCTATCCGTGAAAATAAGGTAATGGAACTTATAGGCGATGCTTCTACCGGAAAACGTATTGTTGAGTTGGTTGCAGAGAAGCCGGTTGATATTGTACTTATGGATGTAGAAATGGAACGCTATGATTCGGGCATTCAAGCGGCTGCAAAAATAGCAGAAATAAATCCCAATATAATTATTGTGTTTTTAACAGTACATGAAGAGGACGAACTTATTTATCAGGCATTTTCTGTAGCCCCCAATGTGGATTATATTGTAAAATCGGCTACCAGAGAGAACATCATAAAAAAGATAGAGGATGTGTATTATAGTCGTAATAGTATTGATCCCAAAATAATGCGTACGTTAACACGGGAATTTTATAGGATGCGCCACAGTAAAAACAATCTGATGGGCTTTTATAATGTAATATTTACGATTACACCAAGCGAAAAAGAATTGATTAAAATGCTCCTTGAGGGGAAAAGTATTTCACAAATTGCAAAAATTAGGTTTGTGCAGGATGCAACTGTAAAAACTCAAATAAATATTTTGCATAAAAAATTTCATGTAAAAAGAACAAAAGAAATACTCGCCCAAATCAGGAATTTAGGTCTTTCAGATATATTTAAATAATAAAGCTATGAAAGTAGTCTTCTCTTTCTTTATCCAATTAAGCTAGTTAATGGTTGTGTTACCCTGAATGTAGTGATGATTCCCATGATTTAAGTTAGATTTAAAGGTTTATATCAGCTGTATGACAGGTTCGATTGCTATGATAATGGTCAGCCTGTTATACAGATGATTCTTTGTTGTGAGATGATGGGTAACGCTCTTGAAAGGGTATACATTAAATTCCGTCTATAACACTCTTTGGGAGATCTGCTCGGCTGAATATGGGCTGTCGAGTAAAGGCGGCACCAAAAATCCTTTGATAACAAATTAAGCTCTCGCATGACGAAATTCTTATGGTATAATGATTTGGCTGACTAATTTTGATGTAATCTAAGGGTTGCATTATTTTCATTTGATTGACGGAATAGAAGGGACTGATTGCAGCAATATGAGAAAAGCATCGATTGAAAGGAATCTCACAGAGGGTAATGTTGCAAAGCTACTTATTCAGTTTGCTTTGCCTTTTATGCTATCAAATGTGATACAAAGTCTTTATAACGTAGCCGACATGTTGATCGTCGGTAATTATTCGGGGACTGCTGCCATTTCTGGGGTGAATATAGGCGGGCAGGTGACACTTATTTTGACGAACATTATTGTTGGCCTGACGGTTGGTGGTACCGTAATAATTGGCCAGCACCTGGGCTCTGGAGATAGAAAGGGTGTGAAAGAAACAGTCGGTACACTGCTCACCTTTCTTCTTGTTGTCGGTATTGCTTTAACGATTATCATGTTAATTCTTTCAGATAAAGTACTTCAGTTAATGCAAACGCCAGTAGAATCCTATCAGGAGGCAAGGGATTACCTTGATGTTACACTGCTGGGTACGGTATTTATTTTTGGTTACAATGCGTTTTCCGCTATTATGAGAGGTTTTGGCGATAGCAAAAGACCGTTGATCTTCGTATCCATAGCATGCGCAATTAATGTCGTTCTGGATCTGTTGTTTGTTGGTGTATTTGGCATGGCAGCAAAGGGTGCAGCCATAGCAACCGTGATTTCACAGGCTATAAGCATGATTTTATGTATTATTACCTTAATAAGAAGTGATTTCGTATTTGATTTTAAACTCAGTTCTTTTAAATTCATAAAAGAACGTTTCATTACAATTATACGAATAGGTATACCGATTTCAATCCAGAACGTCATCGTCAACTTTTCATTCCTTGTTCTTACCACTATTGCAAATGGCATGGGCGTAAATGCATCTGCAGCCGTCGGTATTGTCGGTAAATATAATGGTTTTGCCATATTGCCTGCCATTGCGGTTGGTTCGTCCGTTTCAGCAATGGTTGCGCAGAATATGGGCGCGGGAGCAATTGAACGCGCCAAAAAGACGTTCTATACCGGTCTTACGCTTGCGTTTTCAATTACACTTGTAGTATTTATTATTACACAGCTATTCCCTAAACAGATCTTATCCATCTTTGATGATGATCCAAATACGATTTCTGCCGGGATAGAGTATATCAGGACTTTTTCTTTTGATTACCTGGTTGTACCTGCCACATTCTGTTTGAATGGCCTGGTTACCGGTACTGGACATACAATTATATCGTCAATATGCGGGATTCTGTCATCCATTGGTTTTCGTGTTCCGATAGCTATACTTTTTGGATTAGTCATGCAAAAGGGATTGTGGGGGCTGGGCCTTGCAGCGCCTATTGCAAGTTTAGCTTCCGGTTTAATTCTACTGGTTTATTATGCTACAGGAAAATGGAAAAAGAATATGGTTATCAAAACTAACATATGAAGAGGAACGGGATTTTTGTCTGTTTTAAAGGTTCAAGTTATAGCATTGGATAATAAGAGAGTTGATCAAAAGATTAGCCACAATGATTTACGTTCCTTGAGCTAAAGCTTACGGCTTAGGGGTCCATAAAGGGGCTATCTCAAAATCTATTTTGATACAGCCCCTTATGGCAGTTTTAATAAAATATTTAGCTTAGTTTAAATCAATATACCGTGCCGTTATGCCTTCCAAGCTGTTGAGATCCTTAACCAGGGTTTCAACATCCTCTTTATTGCCATAAGGCTGCAATACAATAATCCCGTCATTCGAACAGGCATTATCACTTACTTCATGCAATCCCAAACGCGTTTTAATCCTACACCCGTTTTTTGTAAGTGTCTCTTGCAATTTTACTGCATTGTTAACTCTATTATCCATTCGAATACCGATTAAAAAGTAGCAAGACATCATTTACCCTCCAATACACAATATTGCATCATAGTTTATAATCATTATATCAATTTCGTACTTTTAATACAAGCAACGCTCTCTCAAAGCTTTTCAAAGGAAGAATCACAGTCTTTAGAGACTCGGCCAATATATATAGTAGTTCAGACATGGGTAAAAAACAGGCCTTTATTTGCATTTTTAGGTCTGTTTTTTGTTTCCCATAGATGTCATTGAGGTTATAGTCCTTATAAAGTATTATGGTTTTTAGGACATGCAATATTTTTGTGTGGTTGTAACTTTGGAAGAATTTTTGTTACTTAATATATAGAACAATAAAAGGAGGGAACGTATGAGCCAGCTTGAAAATTTATATAAAGAATATTGGCAAGACGTTTCCCAATTTCTTTTTCGGCTTACGGGATATCAGCGGCAGCTTGCCGAGGACTTGACGCAAGAAACTTTCTATCAGGCTATGTTATCGTTTCACAGGTATAGAGGAGAATGTCAGATAAAAACCTGGCTGTGTAAAATAGCTAAAAACGTCTATTTCAATACAATCCGTAAGGATAAGAAAGACAGACTGGTTTCTATTGAAGACTATACCAATCATGCATCACTTGCTTTCGATTCAGTTATTACTGATTATGAAACAAAAGAATTGATTGATCACGCATTAAAAGTAATTATTCAGCTCGACGATAAAACGAGGGATGTTTTGATTTACCGTATATTTTCGGAACTCAGCTATGTACAAATAAGTACCTTGCTTAAAATAAACGAAAGCTCGGCAAAAGTTATTTATATGCGTGGCAAATGTAAGCTTAAGAATAAGCTTCGGGAGGAGTATGGATATGAAATATGATTGTGATCTGATTAAAGATTTATTGCCGTTATACAATGATAAAGTGACCAGTGATTTTAGTTCAAGGGTGGTTGAAGAACATTTGAAAGAATGTGACCCATGTCGTCGCTATTATAATGAAGTGGAAAAAGCTGCCGATATACCATTCAAGTCTTCATCTAAAACAGATAAAGAAAGCGGTTATCTATCTCTTGCCAAAAGACTTCGCAGAGCAAAATGGTATTGGAGGCTTTGCATTGGGCTTTTCCTTGGCTTAATCATTTTTCTGTCCTTCATGTATGCGGATGGAAACCGTTTTGACCCTATAAGCGCTGCTCAGGCCGGCAATATCATTAATAAAAATTCGCAATTACTGGCCACGGTACCTATGGGTAAGGAACGTATATTATATATCTATGACGACGATGGGATATACCGTGATATTGATGTGATTTATCATTTCCCTTTTTGGAAGTATCGTTATAAATGGCCAAACAGATATATCGCGGACCCAAACTCAGGGGTACAATTGATTACGAGAGGAGGCTACGCAAGTTCAATTAATAAGTCTTTATATATAGTAGTTGCTGTGGCGGTTAATGATACGCGCATAGCTTATGTTGAGCTTGGAAAAGAGGGCAAGATGCAGCGACAGAGTGTTGATTCTCCTATAACAGTTTTCTTCTGGGATGAGACAGGGAATTGGGATGGTTCCTCCACTTGGAACGGGATGATTAAAGATTCTGAATTACGAGGCACAGCCTACGCGAAGGATGGAACCGCACTATATAATCTGGCACATGGGTCCGATGGACAGGATTCTATTCAATGGATTCCAATAGACTGATTGTAGATTTGAATGGGTAGGCAAGGAGTATTTGAAAAATAACATATATAAAAGGACTTGATTATGAACTTATATGTATCTGTGATAAATGAAACAGTCGAATATATTGAATCTAATATCAGCGAGAGTCTGCAATTAACAGATCTCTCGACACAGGCAGGGATTTCTGATTTCCACTTTAACAGAATATTCAAAACAGTGACGGGAATAACACTTAAACAATATGTTTTGGGAAGGAAACTCACTAAAGCGCTTGAACAGCTTTGGAGCACAGACAAGACTGTTATAGAAATCGCAATGGATGTTGGGTTTGAATACCCTGAAGTTTTCAGTAGAGCCTTCAAAAAGCAGTTTGGCTTGTCTCCTTCTGATATCCGACACCAAAAGGCCCGGGTAAACGAAATAAAGAAGGCTTCAATAGTTGAAAGAGACATAATAAACTACAGAGGAACATTAGCACTAAAGGGTAATTCAATTTTACTTGATGCAATGAAATTGAATGGAGTTAAAATAAAGGCATATACCAATTCCGCTACATTCAAGCAAAACCTGAAGACCGCTACAGAAGCATTCATACTGGAATCGGCAAAGAATAGCGGGTTTCAAAAAGAAAAATTTTATACCATTGTCAGCTGCGGTGGCAATGAGAATGGAGAATACGATGTTTTTTGCGGGAGACAGCCCGCAAGTGATGCCGGAATGATAAATTATGATGAGTATACTATACCGGGCGGATGGTATGTTGATTTTATATATTGTGGAGACATGTTCGACATAAGCGAGGTCTTTGTCGATGACCTTTATAAGTGGATTATGGTAAAAGAAGCCGAGTTCAATCCGAATGGAATCGGAATGCTTAATATCTACGAGAATAACTACCCGGAAGACAATAAGGTTCATGTACTTGTCCCTATAAAAAAACCTATATAGTCAGCAAGAAAAATCATGAAGGAAAAACAGAATACCTTAAAATAAAACCGAGGGGAGATCCTTCGGTATTTTTATTTTAAGGAAGTGATTGTATGGGAAGTATCCAAAGTATCATAACTAGATTTCTGCTGCGGAGGTCGAATATTTGGAATAAGCCCCTGAATGAAGTCAGGAAAACCATGGAAGGAATAAAGGAGACAAACAGTGTCCCAAAATGGATAGGAACAGCAAAAGAAAAGATTAATGGGGTAGATTTTGAGACCTTCATACATTATGAAAAGAAAAGTGATAAAGTAATTTTATATTTTCATGGTGGAGGTTTTTGTTTAGGCATTTATAATGCCAACCGTGAATTTGTTGCCATGCTGGCAGAAACTTCTGGAATGGATGTCTATATGCCGGATTACAGGCTTGCTCCAGAACATCCATTTCCAGCTGCATTGGAGGATGCTATAGCGGCTTATGAAGGCCTGCTTCAAAACAAGGGTTATAGTGAAAAGAATATCATAATAATGGGTGATTCATCAGGATGCGCACTGGCCATATCTGCGCTTCTCGTACTGAAGCAAAGTGGGGCAAAAATGCCTTGCAGAATGGCCTTTATTACACCGGTCTTTGATCTTGGAGGCAGGGGGGATAGCTTTGTATCAAAGGCAGCAAAGGACCCTTTCAAGCTTAAGGATCCTCTTGGTATTGCAAAAATTTATATTGGGGGAAATAATGCTACAACCCCTGTAATTTCACCTTTATATGGCGAGTTATGCGGATTGCCGCCTATGCTTATCCATGGGGCGGAGTATGATGTGTTTTTAAGTGATTCTGAACGGATGGCAGAAAAAGCAAAAGAGGCCGGTGTTAAGGTAGATATCAGGTTATGGAAAAAGATGTGGCACATATTTCATATGCAAGCTCCTTTTGTTCCTGAATCAAGTCAAGCATTAAATGAAATGTGTTTGTTTGTAAAAGATGTGTGAAGATTGAAAATACATGCGTCTATCAAAGAAGAGATAAAGTAAATAATATGGAAAAACGAGTGCCTCAATGCGAGGTACTTCTTTTTTCATCAGGAGAGCAACCAATCTTTCAAGTAAATGCTTGACATATAGTAATAATCAATTCAATATATAACTAAAGTTATATAACATAAGTTATTCAAAAGGAGACTGTGTTGTGCCACCTAAAACAATATTTAATAAAGATAATATTATCAAAGCTGCATTTGAAATCGCGAAAGAAAGCGGTTTTTCTGCTATTACAGCACGAAGCGTAGCAAAACGCCTAGGCAGCTCGGTTGCTCCCATTTATCTTAACTTTGAAACAATTGAGAATTTAATGGAGGCTGTAGTTCAACATGTTTTTGCTGTTTCAAATGCCATAATGGCAAAGCAAGAAGGAACTGATATTTTTGAAAATATCGGAAAAGCAAGCATTGAGTTTGCTAGAGAATACCCAGTTCTTTTTCGCGAATTAATAATGCAACCCAATCAATATATGACAACCTATGAAACAGTGGAAAAAGAATTGATTGAAGCCATGGCTGAGGATGAAGCAATGCGTGGCTGGACAATAAATGATAAAAAAAGACTATTATTCAAAATGAGAGTTTTTCAAATAGGACTATCGGCAATGGTTGCCAATGATCATGTACCATCTTGGCTCAATGAAAAGAACGTTGATGAGCTACTTATGGAAATGGGTGAGGAGCTTTTGCTTATCCAAAAAATAAAAAGGGGGGAGATTGGACAATGAAAAATATAGTCATAATTGGCGGAGGAATTGCCGGGCTGAGTGCTGGAATCTTTGCCCAGAAAAATGGTTTCAATAGTACTATTGTGGAGAAACACCATACTTTGGGCGGGGAGTGCACGGGTTGGGATCGTCAAGGCTACCATATAGATGGTTGTATTCACTGGCTTGTAGGAACGAAAAAAGGAACCCAGATTCATGATCTTTGGACCACTGTGGGTGCTCTAGACGGAGTTGAGATATACCATCCTGAGAGCTTTATTGCTGTAGAACACGAAGGAGTAATAATTAATTTCTATCGTGATCTTGATAGGCTTAAGTCAAGCTGGCTAGAAATATCACCGGAAGACAAGGAAGTAATAGAAGAGTTTTGTAACGATATAAAAAAGTTACATTCATTTTCAATCCCTTCTGGCAAGCCCATGGACATGATGAATCTTTTTGAAAAAATAAAGTCTGTTTTCTCAATGATGAATGTCGGCCCAATTATGCAGAAATACGGAAAGATCAGTGTGAAGGAGTTGTCCAGGAAGTTCAAGCACCCGGCATTGAGAGAAGCAATAGATTCCTTTATGCCAGAAGGGGATTACAGCGCAATGTCTATTATTTTTCCCCTAGGTACTTTTACTAGTGGGCAGTCATCCATTCCCAAAGGGGGCTCCAAGGCACTAGCTAAGCGTATGGTAGATCGATACCTATCTTTAGGCGGAACAATCGAGGCTTCTTGTGAGATTGTGGAAGTAGATATTAAAGGAGATGTAGTAAAGGGTATAAAAAGTAAAGACGGAAAACGATACGAAGCGGACTACTTTATCGCTGCCTGTGACGCCAAGGTTTTATATAAAAACCTACTCAAGGGATGTTACCCTGATCAAGAGTTTGAAAAAAGGTACAATAACCCAGGTATGTATCCATTGGCATCAAATATTTATATCGGAATAGGCTATAAAGGTGATATGAACGACATTCCCCGAACACTTAAATTTCCTGTAGAAAGGGTAGATATCAATCAAAACCAGAAACCAATAAAACATTTACAAATGACCCACTATGGTTATGAGCCGGACTTTGCTCCCAATGGGCATACTGTAATTACTGTTGCCATTAACCAATTTAAGCCAGAACTAGATGCATGGGAACTTTTAGTTAATGATAAGGAAGCTTATACAAAGGAGAAAACACGGATAGGCAAAGCAGTAATCGATGCAATGGAATCTCGCTTTCCACACATGAAAGGAAAGCTGAGGCTGCTGGATGTGGTTACACCACAAACCTATGTGCGGTACTGCAATGCTTATCGTGGAGCCTTTATGGGGTTTTGGCCTACTATTAGTGGAAAGGCATTAACTCATACAGGACATATCAAAGGTCTTAACAATATGTTATTAAGTGGTCAATGGCTGCAGCCACCTGGGGGATTACCAGTAGCGGTGATTACTGGGAAAGACACAATTATGCGGATTTGCAAGAAAGAAAATTCAAGACCCCACGTTTTATGCTATCATTAGCCGTGGTCACTCATTAAGGAAAGACAGAGGAAAAGTTATGAAGTGTCAAGCAGTTATTTTCGATTTGGATGGTACGCTGGTTAATTCAATATACGGTTTAATGAATTCAATGAATAATGTCCTTTATAAACATGGACTGGAAACACTCAATGTAGACCAGTATAAAATATATGTAGGACACGGACTTAAGGATCTGGTGAGAAAATCAGCACGGATTGATAGTTACGAGGATCCCAGGGTAGAGCTGTTATATCGCGAGATGATGGAAGATTATTCAAGAAACTGGGATTATCAAATGTATGCCTATGAGGGCATTATCCCACTGTTAAATGCTCTCTCCCAAGAAAATGTAAAGCTCGGTGTCAACACAAATAAAAAAGAAGAGATAGCTCAACTCATCCTCGACAAATATTTCCCAGGCTATTTTTCCTATATGATAGGGGGAAGATCATCCCTTCCGAAGAAGCCTGACCCGGCAGCTGCACTTCTTATCGCCAAAGAGCTGGGTGTACTTCCTAACCAATGTATTTATTTGGGCGATAGTGATGTGGATATCCAAACGGCCAGGAATGGGAACCTGTATGCTGTTGGTGCCGCATGGGGCTTCAGAGGTAGGGAGGAATTGATGGCTGCAGGTGCTGATGCCGTTATCAGCCATCCTATGGAGCTTTTGAATATACTGAGGTAATCATTACTCATCGTTAGCTAATATCAGCAGAAGCAAACACTGACCCATTTCGGAGGGAGTGCTTGCTTTTTTTCTATGCACATACGTCTGCATTGAAGATTAACCCAACCGTTGGCAACCGGCGGTGTTGCTGTTTTTCCTTTTCCAATGCCATCTCGTGTTGTAAAAAAAATTCAGTATTGACCTTCAGATTATCATGTGTTATAGTTAGTTACAAGAGTAACTAACCAGTTAACCGATGAACCATGTAACTAAAAGGAGCGGCCAAACATTGCTTCCATAAATAGCATGCAAAAGCAGCGGGGGTGAAAGCGATATCAGAGGTATTAATGGTCAAGATAAACAAAATGTTAAAACATGTTTTGGGTATGGAAAGGAGGGAATCACTTGAAGTTAAGTTTTGACGATGAGCGGCCCATCTTTATACAAATTGCCGAGCAAATAGAAGACGCCATTCTGTCGGGAGCTTTTCCTGAAGAAACGCAAATTCCATCCATGACAGAAATATCGGTCAGCTATAAAATCAATCCGGCAACGGCGTTGAAAGGTATAAATATGCTGGTGGAAAGCGGTGTTGTCTATAAGAAAAGGGGTGTGGGCATGTTTGTGGCAACCGGAGCGGTAAAAACGCTGTTAGAAAAACGGAAGAAGGAATTCTCCGACAAATATATCTCAGAACTGTTTACTGAAGCAAAAAGGCTTCGCTTGGCGAAAGAAGATATATTTTCAATGATAGAAAGAGGGTTTGCTGAATGAATGGTTTATGTGTAGCCAATGTATCTAAAAGCTTCGGGGATGTCAGAGCGTTGAGCAATGTCTCTGTTGAATTTAAGACCAATAAAATCTATGGCCTGCTTGGCCGCAACGGCGCAGGAAAGACGACCCTGCTGAACGTTATTACAGGCAGAATATTTGCCGATCAGGGGAAGATTACCCTGAATGGGGAGGACGTACCCGAAAATGATATTATGCTGAGAAACATCTATATGATGAGTGAGAATAATAAGTATCCCGAAAGCATGAAAGTGGCAGAAGCCATGCGCTGGACGAAGGAATTCTATCCGGGTTTTGATGAGAAAAAGGCTATGGCTCTGGCAGACCGGTTCCAACTGAATGTCAAGAAGAAGATCAAGTCGCTGTCTACCGGGTATAGCTCCATCTTCAAGCTTATCCTGGCCCTATGCGTTAATGTGCCCTATGTTTTTTTGGATGAACCGGTATTAGGACTGGATGCCAATCACCGGGATATGTTCTACAAGACTCTGCTTGAAAGCTATTCCGATAACCCAGTCGCATATGTCATATCCACTCACTTAATTGAAGAGATTTCAGGGATTATCGAGGATGTTATCATTATCAGGAATGGAGAGATCATTCGAAAAGAAACACGGGAAGGTCTCTTGGCACATTATTACTGTGTAACGGGAAGTATTTCAACCGTAGACCGCTTTACCGCAGATAAGAAGGTTATCGGGATAGATGCTCTCGGTGGGCTGAAAACGGCTTATATTGAAGGAACACCGGATAAAAGCTCCATACCAGAGGATGTGGAAATTACGAAAATGGATTTACAAAGGCTGTTCATACAGCTGACCAATAACAAGGAGGCGTAGAGATGAATCTGAATCTTTCCATAAAATATCAATTACATGACAGTAAAAAGCCTTTGTTAATTTTTTACTTAACGATATTTCTGACAACCTTCAGCATAATACTTTTAACCTGTTTGCCCAAAAACAATGTGATCTCCGTGAAAGGTAGCCTACAAGGAATAGAAGCGGCCACGGCTATTTTTCTGTTAATTGCCGGCATGAATTCATTCAAGGAAGTTTTTCGTATGTTTGTTCAGAATGGAGTTTCACGAAAGACGATGTTTATAGGCCGGTTGGTGAGCGTCACCTTAATCAGCATGGGAATGGCACTGGTTGATAGTATTACCGCAAGTCTAAATAAAAAGATTATACACGCTAGTTCTAACTTAGAATATGTAAGGCTTATTGACATGCTGTATGGAAGCAGATACGAAAACTATTCATCGGGTTTTTTAAGATTCGTTGAAGGCGTATTATTATTATTCTGTATATATGCCGCGTTTTCAATGATGGGGTATTTTATTACCGCCCTGTATTACCGAATGAACAAAAGCACCAAGATCGCTGTATCAGTTGGGGTGCCGGCCGGACTTTTTGTCCTGCTGCCCGTTGTGGATTCATTTGTTTTCCAGGGAGCAATTGGTAGGGCCATCGAAAGGTTTATGCTTTTTGCCTTTGGATTTTCAAATGGTGCCAATCCGTACTATGCCATGGTGACCATGATACTATCCTTCGCTGTTTTCAGCGGATTGAGCTGGCTTATAGTAAGAAAAGCGGTTATGAAGGATTAAAGTATGGTGTAATATGAACTAGGCAATGCCGCGCTTGAACCAGTATACACGTATTATTTGCAGATGGCACATCTCAACACTTCATGTACAAATAGAATAAGCTATGACTGCATCATGATTAAGTCATTAACAAAACGATTAATCAGTAATGACTTTATCGGCAGCTAGTTAACCGTTATGTTAATTTGCCTAAACTTTATTGAGTTTAGGCAATATTTTTGTGCATTTTACAGTGGTGCGAGTCATAAAATAGGATATAACATACCCCAAAAAGCACACATACATTCGACGATATATTAAGTCATAAACATACAAGTTAATCACACATCACAAATAATAACAAGGGATTAAATCCGTAATGTTAATCACAGCTTAAGACTTACAAATACAAGCATATTCTGCATTAAAAATTACGTACGGGGGATGGGTACCATGTCACAAAAAGCCAAGATTACTTTAGAAAGATCTTATACCATAGGCAGAGTCGATAAGAAAGTATTCGGTTCATTTGTGGAGCATCTAGGCAGAGGCATCTATAACGGAATTTATGAACCCACCCATGAGGCGGCTGATGAATACGGCTTTAGAAAGGATGTTGCAAAGCTCGTTGAAGAGTTGGGAATCTCGGTGGTGCGTTATCCGGGAGGAAACTTTGTATCGGGCTACCGCTGGGAAGATGGCATTGGACCAGTAGAGCTGCGCCCAAAGCGACTTGACCTTTCATGGCGAACTCTGGAATCAAATGAAGTTGGAATTAACGAATTTTCCTCGTGGTGTAAGCGGATAGGAGCGGAACCGATGATTGCCGTAAATCTGGGAACGAGGGGGATAGAAGCGGCGCTTGACCTCATGGAATACTGTAATCATCCCGCTGGAACCTATTGGAGCGATTTACGTATTCACCATGGATACCGTGTCCCTCATGACATCAAAATATGGTGTTTGGGCAATGAGATGGATGGCGATTGGCAGGTTGGACACAAGACACCGACGGAATACGGACGGCTTGCCGTAGAAACCGCCCGTGCCATGAAACGCTTTGACCCTGATATACAGCTAGTATCCTGTGGAAGCTCGCATACCTTCATGGATACGTTTCCGGAATGGGAAGCAGAGACATTATCCCACACCTATGACGTGATCGATTATATTTCACTTCATCAATACTTTGGCAATGAGGACGGCGACACAGCAAACTTTCTTGCTCGTTCATTGGAAACGGAGCATTTCATTAAAACTGTCATTGCCGTTTGTGATTACGTTAAAGCCAAAAAGCGCGGAAAGAAAGATGTTTTGTTGAGCTTTGATGAGTGGAACGTGTGGTATCACTCAAGGCAACACGACGATGATGTCATGAAAGAAAACCCATGGAATACATCACCGGCTCTGCTTGAAGACATCTACACTTTTGAGGATGCGCTTGTTGTTGGCTGTATGCTGATTACGTTATTAAAGCATGCTGATAGACTGAAGATTGCTTGTATGGCACAGCTTGTTAACGTCATTGCCCCGATTATGACACAGCCGGGCGGAGGGATATGCCGCCAGACTACATTCTATCCGTTGCTGCATACATCATTGTTCGGCAGGGGTACGGCTCTCAGGCCCATACTTGATTCCCCCAAGTATGATTCCAAAGATTATACTGATGTACCTTACATTGAATCTGTGGCCGTTATGAATGAGGAATCCCAGGAACTGACGCTGTTTGCGGTGAACCGAAGCCTCGAGGAATCCATCAATATAGCTTGCTTCTTAAGAGGCTTTGAAGATTATTCTATCACGGAGCATATCGCTATGGAAAGCGATAACCTAAACACCGTCAACACTGTGGTTAATCCCAAAGCCGTGGTTCCATATACTCGACAGGATTCCTGCATGAGCCTTGGAAAAGGCGAGTTTACTATTGAGCTTCAAAAAGCGTCATGGAATGTAATTCGGTTTAAAAAGACCCCTTAAGTATATTAACCGGAATATCATGTTGGCTTGTATATTCTGTTTAATATAAGAATTTTATGAAAGTGAGGTTGCTGGAAAATGAAAAAAAAGAAAGTGTTGTCATTGATAATCGCTATCATCACGCTAGTAGCTCTTTTAACGGCATGCGGAGCTCCAGCTCAGACAGACTCACCCACCAAAGAAGCTCCGACACAACAACCTGCAGATAATTCTTCGACAGTTGCTCCAAAGCCGGTGGATATTGAATTTTGGACATTTCAGGATTTACATGTTTCGTTCTATGAAAAGATGGCGGAAAAATGGAATCAAGCCAACCCCAATGAACCCATCCAATTGGTTCCTACCGTCTATCCTTACGATGACATGCATAATAAGCTCCTTATTGCTCTGCAATCAGGTGTGGGTGCACCGGATCTCGTCGACATCGAATTGGGTAAATACGCTAACTACCTCAAGGGCGATATCCAGTTGGTTAAAATTAATGATATCGTAGAGCCGGAGCTTAATAATATCGTCAAGGCAAGAGTGGACATCTATTCAAAGGATGGCAACTACTACGGCATATGCTTCCATGTAGGCGCGGCGGTGATGTATTATAATACCGAGCTATGCGAGAAAGCTGGCGCCGACTGGAAGAACATCAAGACATGGAATGACTACTATGAAGCCGGTAAGAAACTAAAAGCTGCTTTGCCAGATAAATACTGGGTATCGGTAGAATCCGGAGACGTGTGGCATATGTGGCCCATGCTTACCTCCCAGGGCGGTGACATGCTGAACAAAGACGGAAAACCCAACATCAGCTCACCTCAAATGACCAAAGCCCTTGAGTTCAATCGCAAGATGCTCGACGAGGGAATCGCAGTAGTCGCTCCTGGTAATTTCCACCACTCAGAAGAGTTCTATGCAATGATGAACAGCGGGGCCATTGCCTCCATTGCGATGCCCATGTGGTATATGGACCGCTTCACCGACCATATGCCGGACCTTTCTCAGAAAATGGCGATTTCTCCCCTTCCTGTTTGGGAGGCTGGTCAGCCTCGCTCGGCAGGTATGGGCGGCACCGGTACTTCAATAACAAAACAGTGCAAGAATCCTGACCTTGTAAAGAAGTTTTTGGCGTATGCGAAGCTTTCCAAGGAAGGTAATATTGAGGTCTGGAACACCTTGGGCTTTGATCCCATCCGTACTGAGGTATGGTCTCTGCCAGAGATGGTGAATTCGAAAAACAAATTTACCGATTATTATGTAACCAATCCCTTTGAAGTACTCAGCGCCATTAAAGACGAGATTCTTTCTATCAATGTTTCCGAGGCCCTCCCTGCTACTCTTGATGCCATGAAGAACTCAGTGCTGACAAGAGCTTATACCGAAAAGAACATCAACATTCCTAACATGCTGGTAGAAGAACAAGGCAAGATTCAATACTAATCATTACTCATAAAGAGCTGCAATCCGAAAGCGCCGTTTAACGGCGCTTTCGGGTAGTGTTTTACCTAATACCCTGTGAACCAAACTAAAATGAGGGGGCAAACGCTCAATGAAGTTAAAACGATGGATAAAGTGTGTACCCTATTCGCAAAAACTTGCGCCCTATGTTTTTGTTTCTCCTTTTGTAATCGTATTCTTATTGTTTTTTGTTTATCCGGTGATATCTACAGGCATCATGAGCTTTCAAAAGGTAGTACCCGGACAGACAACCTTTGTAGGGCTTGATAATTTTAAAAATTTATTTAATAGTGATTTTTCAAAGGCTGTCACCAATAGCTTGATATATACGGTCATCACCCTTGCCGTGCTGTTACCGGTTCCGTTGATATTGGCGGTACTGTTAAACAGCCAAAAGATGATCGGAAAGAATTTTTTCCGTGGGGTACTCTTTCTGCCGGCACTCGTATCAATTGTTGTGGCGGGCTTTACTTTTCGGTTGATTTTTGGTGAAATGCCCACGGCGTTGCTAAACAGTATCCTATCCGATTTTGGAATTAAACCCATCAAGTGGCTGGGGGGGCCGTCGGCATGGACGACCTTTTTGGCACTGCTCACACTTTGCTGCTGGCGTTGGATGGGTGTCAATATCATGTATTACTTATCGGGACTGCAAAGTATCCCCAATGAACTATACGAATCAGCCTACATAGACGGTGCCGGAGCGCTGCAAAAGCTCCGGTATATTACCATTCCGCTTTTAAGACCCGTTACCATTTACATTCTAACCATAAGTATTTATGGTGGTTTGGCCATGTTTTTGGAAAGCTTCATGCTGTTCAACGGTAATCGCTCACCGGGCGGCTCAGGACTGACAATTGTCGGGTACCTTTATCGCCTGGGCTGGGAGCAGGCCAATATAGGATTTGGCTCTGCCATTGGCTTGACGTTGCTTGTTATTACGCTTGGTATTAATGTCATCATGCTGAAATATGCCGGTCTGTTTAAGAAGGGAGATTAATATGAAAGCAAAGATGCGTATAAACCATACAGTACAAGTGGGCATCATGCTCATTCTGTTCCTTGTGCTGGCTGTTATTACCCTCACGCCTTTTCTTAGCATATTCTTAGCTTCCCTTCGGTCGGGAAAGGAAATCATGCGGCAAGGGCTAGGCCTTAATTTTGACACATCAATTATGTCCTTTAAAAATTATCTCTACCTATTCTCGGGGGAAACAGCCTATTTCACCTGGTTCAAAAACAGTATCGTCATCACTGCAATACAAACGGTACTGACGTTGTTTGTCAGTGCTTTAGTGGGCTATGGTTTTGCTATGTATGATTTTAAGCTAAAGAATTTGCTTTTTATGTGTGTTCTGATCATTATGATGGTACCGATGGAAATTATTATGCTGCCGCTCTTCCAGTTGATTATAAGGCTTGGGCTTAAAGACAGTGTATGGGGGGTTATTCTGCCTTTTGTGGCAGGCCCGCTGCCCATATTTTTCTTCCGTCAATACTTAAGCGGCATACCAAAGGATTTTTTGGATGCAGGGCGAGTCGATGGCTGTACCGAATATGGTATATTCTTCAGGATTATATTCCCACTGATGAAGCCTGCGTTTGGGGCCATGGGTATTTTTGTGGGAATGAACAGCTGGAATAATTTTTTGTGGCCTATGATTGCTTTAAACTCGAAAGGTAAATTGACGCTGCCCATAGGATTAAATGCATTAATCTCCCCTTATGGGAATAATTACGATGTATTGATATCCGGAGCGGTGTTCTCGGTGGTTCCGATCATCCTTTTATTCCTGCTGTTCCAAAAATACTTTATCGCTGGAATGACGGCTGGTGGCGTCAAAGGATAAGAAAAGGGGAATCTACATGATTATTTCACCCATACCTGAAAATGCGGCCTTTTTTGAGGCCCTCGCAAGCCCCGTGCGCCTTGAGGTAATCCATCTGCTGGCAGAAGAGGATTTGAACATAAAGCAGTTGGCTGAAAAAATTGGCATTAGCAGCTCTATTATGATCAAGCATGTTCAAAAGCTTGAAGATGTCGGCCTGGTAACGACTCGAATGGTAAAAAGAAACGGTGCTATGAGTAAAATATGCACCTTGGTCTTTGCAGAATATCGGCTGATGCTGGATTATCGCAGGCGTGGCCTACCCATGGTGAATACCTATTCAATCCCGGTTGGTTCCTATTGCTTAATCGAGGGTACGCCGACATGCGGCCTGGCCACAGAGCGAGGGGTTATCGGCTCCCGTGATGACCCGCAGGTATTTTGGGAAACAGAGCGATTTAGCGCTCAGCTTTTATGGTTCACCCAAGGGTATGTGGAATACAGGCTCCCGAATTATTTCTCATCCCAGCAAAAGATAGTGGAAATTGAGATCACTTTTGAGATTGCCTCTGAGGCCCCTGATTTTGCGGATGATTGGCCGTCGGACATCACGTTTTCTTTTAACAATACCAAGCTTTTCACATGGACTAGCCCCGGCGACTTTGGGGTGAAACGTGGGAAGCTTACACCCGAATGGTGGTCATCCAATCAATACGGGCTATTAAAGACAATACATATCACACGGGACGGTATTTTTAATGATGATCGAAAAGTATCAGATATACCATTGGAGCAGCTTTTGATATATGACCATCATTATTGGAGCATTCAATTTGAGGTTGCCAGGGATGCGAATAACGTGGGCGGCCTAACCCTGTTCGGCAAGAAGTTTGGGAACCATGAGCAGGATATTATGGTGCGTACTTTTTTTGAGAAAGCAGAACAGGTGAGAACGGATAAGGACACCGCAGGTAGATGAGGGTTCGTAGATAAGGACACTTTATGATGTTTGACCAGCCAGAAGTATTTGCCGAAGCTATGGATAAAAGGAGTCGGATCAAGTAAAATGAGACTGAAGCAGTAGAGGGTCTAGATGACCTAGAATTACTCTATAAGGAGTTAAGTCTATGGAACGAAAAGTTCAGCAACAAATCAGAGGCTTTAGGACGCAGGATGGTGCAGGAGTAAACCTGGTAAGAGTGTTAGGAAACGGAACGGTTCAGGACTTTGATCCAATTTTGATGTTGGATTCCTTTGACAGCACCAATCCAGATGACTATGTAGCGGGGTTTCCCATGCATCCCCACCGGGGCATAGAAACAATCAGTTATGTATATAAGGGGAAAATGACACATAGGGACAGTCTCGGAAACGAAGATACCATTTCTGATGGAGAAGTGCAATGGATGACAGCAGGGTCTGGTATCTTGCATGAGGAGAAACTACCGCCATCTGAAAGAATGCTTGGAGTGCAGCTTTGGCTGAATCTTCCTGCAAAGGACAAAATGGCTTCTCCAGCTTATCACAGCATTAAAAACTCTGAAATTAAAGAAATTGAAATAGAAAATGGGAGGCTAAGGCTTCTGGCAGGTGAGTATGAAGGGAATAAGGGATATATAAGCAAATACCTTCCACTGGATTATTACGATTTACACCTCAATCCCAATGCGGCGCATACCATATACACCGAAAAAGAGCGCTCTGTTATGGTATTTACCCTTTTAGGGGACGCTTACATCGGGGGCGAGCTTGTAAGGGGAAAAACTGCCGCAAAACTTACCTCTGGAGATAAGGTACAGATAAAGGCTACGAATGAAAAAGCCCAGATTTTATTTATAAGCTCCAAACGGCTGGCTGAACCGGTGGCATGGGGCGGCCCTATTGTTATGAACACAAGAGAAGAGTTAAAAAAAGCATTTGATGATTTAAAAAAAGGCACATTTATAAAGAGTAAAATCTCTTACTGATACTTGTGCTTTTTATGTCGGAATAATATAATAATTCCTGAAAAAGAATAATTTTCTATTAAAAGTGTACTCATCGGGTTGACGACTGGGGTAATTCTAATAATGAATTGTGGGGGAGCCTAATGATGCTAAAAAAGATCGCTACCTTATGTCTGATTTTTTCGCTCCTATTTACCCTGAGTCCTGCTGAGCCTGCGTATGCGGCGATATCGTCAATGGCCGCGCCTGAAAATGTTACGGTCAAAGTGGAGGGGACACGGTTTATCGTTAACTGGCAAAATCCGGCCAGTGTCACTGAGTTCGCCAAGTCTTGCTATGATAATTATGATGGGAATGTGTATTTCCTTGTTGACTGGAGGGTAAATGGCGGATCATGGCATTATGACAGCCAAATCCCCGACGGCGTTGATGTCTATTATTACTTTCCTAATCTAAATGACCAGTTTATAAACATGCTGATTAGATCCAATGATATTGAACTCTCGCAAACGGCAATAGATAAGCCGCGTTTAGGCATTCCCTATCATATTTCCATTAACGAATGGCTCAAAGAAAACAAGATTGAGTTCAGAGTACATTATGTGTATAGTTACTGGGGCCAAGGTAGCGAGGTGAGTGAGCTCTCGGAATTCTCCACCCCCGCTACCCTTGGGGTGCAAAACCCATCAAGAAGTGGAAATCCGGATCCTCTGGTGGATGAAAATGGCTTGCTTTATCCACCCTCCTCTCTTGGAATGGCTCAAGATTTGACGGTGATAGAACGTGACGAGAATATCTTTTTGCGCTGGAAACAGCCTGAGGATGTAAAAACCCTTTCAGATACGGGATGGATGGTTCGTGCCGTCATTGATTACAAGATCAATGACGGAGATTGGCATGATGGCTACAGGGGCTTTTGGGAGGTACAATATGTTAATCTATTACGAAGTTGCTCCTCACTGTTTCCCAATGAAGATGGCTATGTTGAAGAAGAAATATACCGGCATATCCTTGGAGTAACTCCAGGGCGACGGCTTTCTGTGTGGCTTTCAGATAAAACAATCTACTTCAGGGTTCGATTTGTCTTGAACTACTTTGATAATAATAATAAATACAGGGAAATTACCTCGCCCTATTCCAAAACGGTGGCTATTGGTCGTGATGCAAAGAACTATCAATCCCCAAAAACCATGTACCAGAATGCCAGTTCATGGGCCATTCCGGAGCTTGATAGAGCAGCGCAATACGGCTTTATCACATCAAGTATCAGTGCCAGAATGAATGCGCCCATTACCCGGGAGGAGCTCTGTGAGGTCATCATGAAAATGTATGAGAGGCTTGAAGGAAAAGTGGATGTCATTGATGAGTATGATACCTTTAGCGATACCAAAAATTCTTATATTCTTCAAGCCTACAAGCTGGGTATCGTAAACGGGATTGGAAACGGAAAATTTGCCCCTAAGGAATTAACTAACAGGGAGCAGGTTGCCGCAATGATGCATCGTGCCATACAAGCAATGAATACGGAGACTGATTTCAGCACCATTGGGGCAGAAAATTTTGCTGATGAAAATCTCATCTCAACCTGGGCCTTGGAATCGGTAAAATTCATGAATAAAAATGGGATCATAAAGGGCAACAAGGGTTATGTTGATCCTAAAGGAACCACCACAAGAGAGCAGGCTGTGTTAATAGTTCTTCGAACCTATGAGCAATTCGGTTATTAGTATTTAACTCACAGGCATTATCCATAGCCATAGTATCTTACTCCGGAGGAGTTGCTTTGCGTTGGTTCGGGTATCCAGCCACCAAAGCCACCGGTGGCGTTTCTTGTCAGTCCAAGAATAACCTTGAAACGGTAAGCTAAGCTTTTATATCTTGAGGGCTTTGCTACAGGTATATCTTTTATTTCCTCTCCGTTGCAAAGGTAAATACTAATCCCCTCGTTCTGGTAGCGGTATAAAATATGGGATAAGTCATTCTGTATGGATTCTGACCGAACAATAACCTTATTAATTCCCTCTTTTATGAGAAATGCAGGCGAGGGCATATCCTGAGGGAAAACACACCAACGATTATCATAGGTACCGCGCTTCTTTCCGCTACCAGTCATTCTGTTGGAGTCCAGCATGAAAACCGGTGGGGCATCTGGTCGTATATTATTACTGATTAGCTCATCAGCACCTATATACAGAGCTTTAGCGATATCTTTAACATTCACAATCGTTTTGGAATATTGCGCACTTACGCCATTATAGAGAGGAACGGGTCGATAGCCTAAATGTGCTAATGCCAGGGTTTCGAGAACTCCGCTTTGACTGGGTAGATCGACGATAATCATGGTGCGGCTATCCACACTTTGAATCCATTTAATCACCGGTATATATAGTTTATTCTTGCCATCTGAATCCGGTTGGCGAACAAATATAACAGGCTTAGCCCACTGTGTCCATAATGCATCATCCGGTGCCCAGATTTTATATGTTTCAAGGTTATTCCTCATTTTGATTTCTCCTTTTCCAAACCAATAAGGGTATATCCTTCGCCCTGTAATCAATTCGCGGGTAAGGGCTTATCCGCCCATAAAAACCGGCACTCTTTCCGTTTACCGTAAATACACCGACGCATAAGTGATAGGAGTCGCCGTTTATATCTGTTAACGGTTGGCTGGTAAACCTTCGCTGAGCCACCCAACTGCCAGGATTTCGGTGTACTGCTTTTTTTATTAATTTACTCTCTTTTTCGCTTATGGCCTCCATGATAGAAATTCCTTCTCCCACCCTTCCCAAAGCGGGTTTATATATCCAGTCATTATCAGGTTTAACCCTCTTAGGGTCTCTTGTCTCTGGCAAAAGGCTTTTCCATGCAGGAATATTTATCCCTAGTTCATCCCAGACCAAGGGTAACCTTTTGGATTGTGTTAATATGGCAACGGGGTGGTTGCAGGAGGCGGTCACACAATCATAATAACCCTTCCAATCTGATCTACGAGGTAAATTGATCAGCCATTCCAATGGGAAAAAGCGTGCTACTCCATCAATAGGACCTTCCTTGCCCTCAATAATACAGAAGGCTTTCTTGTCCTTCCATACCAAATGGTCCGGTGCCGCAAAAACGGTTTTGTATCCGTGAGCCTGAAAACAGTCACCGAGAAACTCCATAACCTGACGGTCATCAGAATAGGAGGTGGCATGAACAAATGCTAGCGTTCCATTTTCTTTGATTTTATCAGTGAATTCTTGCAGAATGCTTTGGCCAACATGATTTCGCGGCTCACAGCCCTCAAAATAACTGCAAGCTATTTGTGGCAGAACCGAGGCTTCGGCTAAGCCCCCGGGAACATCACTGTTTACCTCGGAGATTACCCACCCGTTTGGGGTAGGATGAAAGTCGAACCGCATGAGTCGAATATTTTGGCTTCTTCTATAAGTAGATAATCGTGGAACGGTTTTTACAATTTCCTTGGGAAGACCCAATTTTTTTACCAGATGGGGTTTATGAATCAGTGCTTCTTCCATCAGCATCGTTTCTTCCGATAACTGTTCCGCATATTTTTCCAATTGTCTGGCTGTCGCTTCATCTAGAATAACCACATGCTTGGCAACAGTATTATGGTCACCAACCTGGGGATCCCATTTATATGCCTTAAATATCACATCGTAACGGTATTCTGAGTATTTGTCCTCGGGAATGAGCTTTAAATCAACAGCTTTCTTCATAGGTTAACCCCTAATAGTCTCCCAAGCATACTGCCATAGGCCGGATTTTCAATGAGCGGATACAACACGATACTGAAGACAGCAATGAGAAGATAGATGATTCCCCAGTATATTGAGCTCTGCAAATAATTATTATGGGCACGCTCACGCATTTTTGCCTTGTTTATGTAGAAGCGTTCAACCAGAACGGCCAAGAGTGTCAGAGGTAAAACCGGCCAACCAACCATAAACTCTATGATTGTCATGGAAAATGACGTCCAGTCTCCTGCTGATGCTCTTCCCAGAATAAGTCCGCTTGCCACAAGATAGGAACCAAAACGAATCCCGCAATAGATATCCCGATCAACCGTTACTCTCTCAAAAACCTGAGTAAACTTGTTCATGAGAGAGCTTAAGAGCATCCACGAAATTAGACCCAACCCTCCGGCAAATATTACACACCACCAGCCCGGACCGTCCCCTATGTTTGCTCCTGAGTATATTATTACTAATCCTAAAAAAGCACCTGTAATTGAAAACAGGGCGGCTTTATTCTTATTTTCAATAACATCATCTATCCAGGAAAGGTCAAAGAATGGAAAGATAAGTTTTATGCCCATAAAAACCCAGGCAAAACCCAGAGACATGTAAAATACTATGTATATGAAATCTCCCACTACATCAAAGGAGGCTAATACTCTTAAAGTGTAAAGAATGATGGCAAAAGCTATAATGGGCAAGAGGCCCAAGGTATACTTAATAGTATTACTCCGCTCTGAAGGCCAGATACCGGCTATTCTACGATACCAGTTATAGATACCCTTTATTGAATAATAACCAGAAAAGAGTAAAATAATTATCTCAAAATCGTCCATATTCCCTCTAAAACAAAATGTTTTTAAGTGCTAAATCCTCCCAGTTTTTTAGTCTCTATTAATAATATATCTCAAATGAACATAAATACAAGAGTAATTAAACAAAGTCTCTGTTGCATTCACAGAGACTTTGTTTTGTCATTGCTTATCGTACACTAAGTAAAATCAACTTGCCATATTAATCTCGACTGTCGCCCCAAGGCTTTCAAGCTCTGCTTTGATGGCTTGGGCGTCTTTTAGGAGGATATTATCTTTTATAGTGCTAGGGGTGTTATCCACCAGGTCTTTTGCCTCCTTCAATCCACATCCAAGATATTCTCTGATTGCTTTTATAACGTGGATACTATTTTCACCGCTGTTGCGTAGAATAACTCTAGCGACACCGTTTTGCCGATCAGAAGAAACGGTGCTTTGGCGACGACCCAGGCCCATACTTAAAAAGGCATCCATGTCCTTTCGATAGCATTTCATTAATTCATCGCTATAACCCAAAACAATATTCGGGTTATTCATTGAATATAGCTTTAATACAGAAGTGACAGCTTCTTCTGAGCGCATATTTATCGTATGCGTTTTCTTATTTCTTGTATTTAAAATCAGTGACTTGGTAACATGGGTTTTAATCCCGTTGGTTCTATGGGTAGTACTCCTTAAATAGGCCCATATAATATCATCGTTTTTTACGATAAAAGATTTAGGCCCCTTAAAATAGAAAGTATAATCCTTACTGACTTTCACTGATTCAATAGACTGTGCATTAAGATATTCCCTTTCAACTTCTTCAATGCTGATGGTGCTTTGATTCTTTCTTACAAACGCTTTTACCGAAATAAGATAAGCTCCTGTAAATCCTTTAATGAGAATAATTATGATATATAATAATAGATAGCCACCTGCTAAGAGCGCTGTATAAACAAGGAATTCTTCAAATCCACCCATATAGTCAGGATCTAATACGTAGTTTAAAGCGATGGTCTTAAGCTCGTCAGATGATGAGTAATCAATAAAGCCAGTTTCCTCAAACCACTCATAATAAAAACTACTAATTTCACCATCCATTTTTCTTATGGTCCCTTTAACGTGCATGGTGGTTGAAAGATCGTCCCTTATACCCATTATGTACTCGTAGGTCTCATCACTTATTCGGTTGGCCATACTGAAATCACTTGATCCAACTTCTAAAGCAATATACTCTTCCTCACCTACAGGAATAATATAGTAGTTTCTTTGATTGGTTTTTCTACCGGAATCATCTTCTTGGCTATACGAAGCAAAAGCATCAACAATAGCATAAACTTCTGCCTCAACATAAGAGCCAAGCAATTCATCTTTTGACAAGGAATCGAGATTTACCGGTCCCTGAACTAATTTTAGAAAGCTTGAACCAAACACAATAAGTATTAAGACCAGTATACCTACGGATATGGCTGTTCTTTTCATGACCTTTTTCATTGCAAATTTTTTCAGTTCATCAAACATTTAGTTGCTCCTTTCAAAACCAATACGAAGTCGTTTAAAATGTAAAAGTTAGCAGATTTAATCCATATTACAGTACTACATAATACAAATATTTGCAACAAAGCTTATATAAAGAAAACAGACTGCAGTGCTTCGCGTTGTTCAGCATAGTGAACCCGTAGACGGGAAACACAAACCCGACGCGCTTGTATTCGGTTCATGCGATGAGTTATAATATTTTGAATAACGTAATGACAAGTGGTTTTAGACTAAAAAATAGAGTTAGGTAACCACAGCACTCCGTCAGCCGACTGTGCTGGATACGTGAAATGAAGAGGTGCGTATGAGCTGGCTGAACTCATTTGAATTGATTTGCTATGTCGTCGTAGCGCTCATGCTTGCGGATCTGATACGAAAAAGGGACTACAACGGGCTGTTCACCTTCGGCGCTGCCGCATTAGTGGGCTTTACGATGGAGCTTCTAGCGGTCAGTGTCACGGATATATACTTTTACAGTGATGATTTCTGGTTATCTCTTGGCAATGTGCCGCATCAGTTTCCTGTGTTCGGCGGCTTTATGTGGGGCGGATTAACCGTTTACGGCATGCGGCTTGCCGTAAAGCTCGGATTCGGTAGAAAGCTGACCGCACTATGTGCTGGTATGTTCATTGTGACGATGGACATTTTGCTGGACGTTGTGGCGATTCGTCTCGACGGCGGCTTCTGGACATGGGCCGGCAGACCCATCTCGACGGAGATTACGCAAAGCGCTTTCATGAGCGTTATTTGGGTCAATTTTCTTGGATACATGATCGAAACGCCTGCAGTGGTCTGGCTCACTCTTAAAAAAAACGAGAAGGTACAGGAAAAGGACTGGGCGAAGCAGACGAGTTCCATGTTCCTTATCGCGCTCGGCGCAATTGTTGTAACTGCGGCGGGCAGTCTTGCCGCATTATATCTCAATTCTATTACGAACGATTGGTTCGCCTGTATCGCATTCCTTGTTATATGGATAAGCCTCGCGGCCATCATAGTAGTACGTTGCATTCGGAGTTGGAGTCAAATCCCGCCCGTGCGAAAATGGGATATCCCGATATTTGTCTTCTGGCTGGCTATGTATGCGTATTGCATAGCTGGTGTTATAACGCTGGGCATAGGGCGGTCACAGCCCTGGTTCCCGGTTCTTGCCGTTATCTTTGCACTGGCGACCCTGTATTTTTGCGTGGCGGAACCGTCAGGTCCCGACTCCACTGATACTTGAAATCGATCTTCCCATCCTGACATTTCGCGTCATAGTCCGAAAGGATGTAGTCCACAGTGGCATTCTCACAATAACGCTGTGCCGTTATCCGCTCGCTTAAAATACCCCTTATCACCTGATAAAAAACTATTTTAACAAAACCGGTAAAGATTTCTTTACCACACAAAAAAGGAAGGATTTTTTTGCTATGCTTAAAAAGTCCTTAAGCAAAGGATGTACAATCGTTGGAAATATGAAATGAGGTGATGGCTTATGCTGCTTATAACCCGAGTGGACATTTTGGACGGCCAGACACTGGATATTCAGCTCAGTAACGGACATCTTATCCTGTTTGATACCCGGAGTCTACCCAAAAGCGACCACACTTACGACAGCCTGCGGGATCTGGAGAGCCTGCCCCGCCCGAGTACTGATGGCCGGTATATTTTCTGGCAAGACGGCCCCCGGATTGCTCTGGCGGATATCCTTGAGTGGTTGTCCATTCAAACAATTAAGGAATAAGGAGGTAATACGGAAAATGAAACGAGCATGGAAACAAATCGGTAGCCTGTTTTTGGTGATGTGCATGGTGTTGACGATGCTGCCAACGATGGCATTTGCAGAAGCAGAGGATTTTGGTGCACCTTTGGGTGTGAGCGGTATTTCGCCAATGACCGACGTCACGGATAGCTTTACCGACCCGAATTTCCTAGCGGCTGTGCGTGCAGACCTTGGTATGACCAATGACCAACGGCTTTACAAGGCGGATCTCGCTGGTGTAGATACGTTGAATGTCTCAAAAAAGGGCATCAAAAACCTCGCGGGCATCGAGCACTTCTCCGGACTGATATATCTGTATTGCTCTGGCAATGAGCTGGAGGAGCTTGATGTAAGCGGCAACGAAGAGCTGGCGGAGCTGGTATGCAACGACAATAAGCTGACGGCGCTGGATGTGAGCGACAACGCAGAACTGACGTGGCTGACATGCAGCGACAATAAGCTGACGACGCTGGATGTAAGCAGCAACGCAAAGCTGCAGAAGCTGATATGCCACGACAATCAACTGAAAACTCTGACCGTGAATAACCCCGATCTGACATTTCTGGGCTGCGTCGATAATGAGCTGGAAACGCTGAATGTGGGCAAAGCTCCCGCTCTGAAGGAGTTGTTCTGCCAGCGCAACCTACTGAAAACGCTGGATGTGAGCAATAATTCCGATCTGGAGAGCCTGAACTGCACCCGCAATGATATACCGAATGAGAACGCGGTGACCGGGCGTAAAGCCGGGCTGAATTTCACGTTTAGGCCACAGAATAGCGACCGGCCTGCAGCCCCCATCATCACAAAGGCATATCCTCTGGAGGACGACGGAACCTATTGTGACGGGGAGGAACTGTGGCTGGCAGTGGAGTTCAACGAGGTGGTCTGGGTCAACTCTACCGTCGGTACACCGTACATTAATCTGCAAATCGGCTCAGAAACAAAGAAGGCCTATTGGCTTGACAACGGTTATGACGATACGCTTTACTTCTTCTATACCATTCAATCCAACGACCTTGATGAGGACGGGATTGGGTGGCACTCTCCCATTGAGCTGAACGGTGGAGCAATCGGGCTCGATGACCCTGACTTCGATGACGTTTACGCGGAGTTGACCTTCACCCCGCCTGATACCTCCGGCATTAAGGTGGATGGCCGCCTGCCGCGCCCCACCTTTAGTATCAGGGGTACTGTCAAAGATGAGGAGACCGGCCATGGGATTCCAGGCGCTACCGTGGACTTGTATTTACAATATGTTGATCCGGCAACAGGAAATGATGATTGGAAGCTCGAGGATACAATAGTGGCAGACGCTTCCGGAAACTATACCTTTGACGGTGTATCTTCTTATGCGAATTATGCAGTTGAGGCCAGAGCCGAAGGCTACGAAGAACGGGTGGAAGATTACATCATTGTTCAGATGGAAAGAGCGGACAAAACCGGACAGGATATCGAGCTACAAAGGAGCGGCGGCCCCATCACCTACACCATAACCGTAACAAATGGCACAGCCAGCCCAACCACAGCGGCGGCGGGTGATACTATTACCCTCACGGCAAACACCGCGCCTGCGGGCCAGCAATTTAAGGAATGGATTTGCACAAGCGGCAACGCAAGCATTATATACGATGGGATGGCAATGTCCTGGAAATTCATTATGCCTGCGGCGGCTGTGGAGGTCGAGGCCGTTTATGAAGTAATCCCATATCTTACAGTGCTGGGTGTCTCCGTTAACGACACCAACAAGGACAGCATCACTGGGCAGGGCATCAGCGGTGGCGTAAGTTACGACCCGACGACCAAGACGCTGACCCTGAATAACGCAGTCATCACTTCCTCCATATCTGAAGTGATTGCCATATATACGGTCGATGACCTAAACGTCAAGCTTGTGGGTCAGAACCAGATAGGCACAGCGCCAAGCAACCCGGCGAATAGGGAAGACTACAGTGTGGGAATTGGAATCAACAGCGAAAAATCACTTTCTCTCACAGGCGAGGGCAGTCTGACTGTGTATGACTCTGGCATAGGCATTTTGGGGGTTGAAAATCTGACAATAGACATTGGTGGCAGCCTGATTGTGATGGAATATGGAGATCTGGGCCTGGCCTGCTGCTTGAAAACATATGGCGTGCTCACCATCGAAAGGGGCAGTCTGAACCTGACTTCATACGATTCCAAGGGATTGTTCGGCGGCAGCATCGTAATTAATGGCGACGTTATCACCGTCCAGACGCAGGGAGCATCCGGTCACTTTGCCTTCAATAAGGAGCCTTCCTTTGGCGGCACTTATGCGCATCGGGTATTCGCCGGCGAAAACGCAGACTCGGCTGTAGAAGTCACAAGCCCGGACGCATTGACATTCACCGCCAGCAAATATGTGCGGATACAGCCGGAGGGTGCGAAAATCTATACCATTTCCTTTAACACAAATGGTGGCAATGCTCTCTACCCCGGTACTCTAACCACCGGTGCAGACGGTAAGTTATCTGTTCTTTCTATTCCGACACGCTCTGGCAACTACCGTTTTGACGGCTGGTATACAGCGGCAAGCGGCGGCACACAAGTTACCACAAGCACTGTGTTTAATGCCAATACTACCATCTATGCCCACTGGACTTATACAGGCGGGGATGATAGCGGCGGCGATTCATCCTCCGGCGGCAGCACAACCACACCACCTGCCACCCCTCCAACAGTCTCCGGTTCTACGGCCACCACGACGGTGACCACAACTACGGGTGCGGATGGCAAGGCTGCGGCTTCTGTTCCGGCTGCTCAGGTTGACAGCGCTTTGAAGCAGGCCAAGGAAGCGGCCGCCAAGTCTGGCGATGCACCCAGGGTTGAAATTAAAGTTAATGCACCGGCTAATGCAACCTCTGTGGAAACGACGGTGCCACAGGCTGCCATGACAGCCATAGCAAGTGGCAATTTGCATGACATGACCATTTCCAGTCCTGTGGCTAACCTGACCTTTGATGGGGCGGCTCTTATTACCATAGCAGGAGCAGCGGCAGGAGATGTGAAGTTCTCCGCTTCCAGGGTAGATACAGCGAACCTTCCTGCGGCAGTACAGACCCTCATAGGTAATCGCCCAGTTTATGAATTCAGCGTTACCAGCGGTGGCAATACCATTTCTCAATTCGGAGGAAATGTTACTGTAGCGGTTCCGTACCAGCTCGGTGAAGGAGAAGACCCCAACGCAGTCATCATCAGCTTCATTAACGCCAGCGGCAATCTTGAGATTGTTACAAATGGACGCTATGATGCCGCAACCGGGACAGTGGTCTTCACCACTGACCACTTCTCCAAGTATGCCATAGGCTACAACAGGATTAAGTTCACGGATGTGACCGATTCAGCCTGGTATGCCGATGCAGTGACCTTCCTGGCCGCCCGGGGCATCACCAGCGGCACCACAGCAACGACCTTCAGCCCCGATGCGACGCTAACAAGAGGCCAGTTCATCACACTATTGATGCGGGCCTACAACATGGCACCCGATGAAAACACGGCGAACAACTTCTCCGATGCGGGCAACACCTATTACACCGGTTACCTGGCAGCAGCCAAGCGCCTCGGCATCACAAGCGGCGTGGGCGGGAATAAGTTTGCCCCCGAACAGGCCATCACTCGTCAGGAGATGTTCACCATGCTGTACAACGCACTGAAGTCTCTTGGCAAGCTACCCGAAGGTGACAGCGGCAAGACTCTTGCAGATTTCACAGACAGCGGCGATGTGGAGCCTTGGGCGACCGAGGCCATGACTGCACTGGCGAAATCCGGTACCATCGCAGGCAGCGGCGGCAAGCTCGACCCAACGGGTAGGTCCACCCGCGCCCAAATGGCGCAGGTGCTGTATAACCTGTTAGGGGAGTAGCAACAAAACAAGACTTTTAACAGCAGCGAGCCCATAGGCGTTTTCAGCTTGTGGGCTTGCTTTTTTCGTATTCATTTACTTTGGAAATAGGCTATGTATTCACAGACTTTAGGTTATGTTTATACATACCAGACTTCAGGTTAATCATGTAATGTCCTTTTTATTTCAGTTTCTTCAGATAAAGAGAAATTTATAATAAACAGCATATAACAGTTGACATACTGTTATATGCTGTTATATACTGTTTGTAGAAAGGGAGTTACGATATGCATATTATACTTAACAACTCTTCTATGACACCTATTTATGAACAACTAATGGAACAGATTAAGAATGAAATCATCGCCGGAAGCCTTGGTACCAATGAGGCACTTCCCTCTGTTAGAGCGCTTTCAGGAGAATTGAAGATCAGTGCGCTGACTGTGAAAAAAGCCTACGATTGCCTTGAAGGAGAAGGTTTTGTCATCACAGTGCATGGAAAAGGGACCTTTGTTGCCGCTGCCGACAAGCAGCTTGCTGTTGAAGCAAGGAAAAAGGCTGTGGAGGATGATTTTTTCAAAGCTGTTGAGAAGGCCAAAACAATAGGAATGAGCAATGAGGAAATCAGAGAAATCGTTGATATTATATTGGAGGATTAACTATGGTTTCAGCGAAAAATCTTGTAAAGAAATACCGAGATTTCAGCCTGAATATATCTATGGAAATTCCAAAAGGCAGAGTTACTGGTCTTGTTGGGAAAAATGGCGCTGGTAAAAGCACCACCATTAAACTCATTTTAGGGCTTACTAAAGCGGATGCAGGCAGTATTACTGTTTTGGGAAAGGAAGCAAGCAGTCTAAGTGAGAAAGAGAAGGAACAAATTGGTGTCGCTCTTTCAGACTCGGGATTCAGTAACTATCTTAATGTGGAAGATATCCTACAAATTCTGAAGAGAATGTATCGCAACTTTGATTCAGAAAAATTCAGAAAAGACTGTAGGGTCTTTAAAATTCCGTTTGATAAATGTTTGAAAGATTTTTCAACCGGTATGAAGGCTAAAGTACGCGTTCTGGTTGCATTAAGTCATAAGGCAAAGCTGCTCATTATGGACGAGCCGACAGCAGGTTTGGATGTGGAGGCGCGAAATGAGATTCTGGACATGATGCGCAGATATCTTTCAGAAGATGAGGAACGCTCCATTCTGATTACCTCACATATTTCTTCCGATCTTGAAGGGTTATGTGATGATATTTACCTGATTCATAACGGAAAGATCATCTTACATGAGGATACCGACAGGATTCTGGCGAAGTATGCGATTCTGAAGGTGGATGAGAAGCTGTATAAGAGGCTGGATAAATCCTATCTGCTATCGACCAGAACAGAAAGCTACGGTTATGCATGCTTTACCAATGAAAAACAGTACTATACGGAGAATTATCCGGGTATTGTAGTGGAAAATGGCGGGATCGATGAGCTTATCCTGATGCTGACAGGAGGGAAAAGTTAATGGCTGGATTATTTGTAAAGGATATTCGTCTGCTCTTACAGAGAAAGCAAACACTCATCCTCTTTCTAGTGGTTGCCTTATTTATGGGATTTACCATGGAAGGCACTTTTATCATTGGATATATGTCACTTATATTCGTTGTTTTTACTATAGGCACCATAAGCTTTGACGAAGCAGACAACTGCTATCCCTTCCTAATGACATTGCCCATAAAGCGCAGCGACTATGTAAAAGAGAAGTATATCTTCTGCTTTCTAGGTGGATTGTGTGGTTGGGTATTATCTGTTGTGATTTACCTGATTGCAAATATCTCTAGGGGAATTCCAATAGATATTGGTAGTGAATTGCTTAAGGCGGCAATATATATTCCAGTTTTAATTGTAATATGCTCAGTTATGATCTCATTCCAGTTGAAGTTTGGGGTAGAAAAAAGCCGTATCGTTACAATAATACTCTGCGGTGGAATTACTGCTGTCGGATTAGTCGGAAGCAAATTGCTAAAAAACACGGATATAGAGATGAGTGTATGGATTGAAAAATTGAATCAAGTATCGGGTGGTGTCCTATTGGCCATAAGTCTGCTGGTTGCAATCTCAATTTTCATAGGGTCCTACCTGTGGAGCCTATCCTTCATGAATAAGAAAGAATACTAGGACTCGGTCACCGGAAGCAGGCAGTAGTCGGAATGTAAAGTGGAGGATTTTTAAGACAAACGAAAAGGCAAGCCAATGGAGAAAATCCTGAGAAGTTGAAGGCAGAAGAAGACGCCATTGCGAGATTAGGCAGAGTTTAATGCTGGAACCTTATTCAAACGATAGGGAGAGTGAAGACCCATCGGCAAATTCGCGGTATCTTAATTCTTCCAGCATCCTGTTGACCTCATCCATGGTGGGGATTGATGCGGAAGCACCTCTTTTTGATACTGCCAAAGAAGACGCTGCCGAGGCTTTTTCAAGGCATTCCGGAATATTGGTTCCTCTGGCGAGGCATGCCAGAAAAAAGCCTGTAAATGTGTCACCGGCTGCTGTTGTGTCTTTAACCGCAACATCGTAAGTACCATGATAATAGGTATGGTTTAAATCATGGTAAACAACCCCGCGGCTACCCAGGGTCAGGATAACCGAAGTGTTCGGATATCTTTCCATTAATGCATCCAGTATCTCCTGTAAGGTGTTTTTTCCTGTAAGCTCATGCCCTTCAATTTCATTAATCAGAAGAATAGATACGAGGTGAAATGGGAATTTATCCAGTAAATCTTTTTCCATGGGGGAAGGATTAAAGGCAACTTTGATTCCCATTTCAGAGCATTTTCTTGCGATATAGGAGATGCAGCTTATCTCATTCTGAAGGAGAACAAGATCCCCTTCAGAAAAATCGCTCAATACTCTGTCGACATAATCCTCAGAGATTGTTCTGTTTGAGCCTCCATAGATGATAATTGAATTCTCTCCCTCACGGTTCACCTGTATGAGTGCATGACCGTTAACCACATCGGTCTGCTCGAGGTAATGGGTGTTTACCTTGTTTTCCTCCAAAGTGGCCTTTAATTGTAACCCATCACGTCCTATTTTACCTGCATGGTACACCTCGGCACCTGCTTTGGACAATGCGATGGATTGGTTCAGTCCCTTTCCGCCGCAAAAGTACTCCAGATTGTCGGCAGAAAGAGTCTCACCCGGTCTTACAAAATGATGTACATGATAAACGTGATCAATATTCAGAGAGCCAAAGTTAAGTATTCGCATCAAGTATTCTCCTTGTATAGCATAATTAAGAGCAAGGTTTGCAACTTCCACGAACCTTTAAAACAGGTTTGAATACAAAGGTTTGTCCAGGGTCGGACTCCTTGTTCAGAATAGCCATTACCTGTCGGACGCATTCCTTTCCGATATCCGCGATAGGCTGGGCTACAGTGGTTAGTGGAGGATCCAGAAAATCAGACAGAAAAATATCGTCAAAGCCTATCACCGATAGATCATTGGGTATCCGTAAATGATAATGCCTGCTTTCCCGGTAAATGCCCAAAGCCATCATGTCATTGCATGCAAAAATCGCCGTAACATTCTGTCCTAAAAGGTAAGGA
This sequence comes from Bacillota bacterium, assembly GCA_023415205.1. Taxonomy (GTDB): domain Bacteria; phylum Bacillota; class Clostridia; order DSM-8532; family DSM-8532; genus DTU059. The sequence goes on from JAEZLR010000008.1 coordinate 44,986, forward strand.
AGCGCGCGGCTGCCGCTTTCAACGTGAAAGTCTCCCGTGTAAACCAATTCAGGTTCAAAAGGTATATGGGCCTCGTCAAGGGCCTGTTTATAACCCTGGAGTCTGGATACGGCACCGGGAATATTCGGAGGTCCCGATACACACCCGATCCTCAAGTGGCCAAGCCCCAGCAGATACTTTGTGGCAAGGTAACCGCCTAATTGCTGATCCAGTACCACCGAAGTGATGCCGGGCTCATTGAAAACACGGTCAACCATTATGATAGGAACACTGCAACTGCCAACTGCCTCCAAAAACTTATCCTTATCCTCTTCATTAAAGGAATTGGATGCTGCCATGATGATGGCATCAGCGTTTCTGTCCAAAAAGATATTCAGGTATTCAAGATCCCGTTTCGCCGAATCCTGAGTGTTGCTGTAGAGAACATTGTAGCCATATTTATAGGATTCCTCTTCAATGACCTTTGCCAGTTCGGAAAAGTATAGGTTGCTTATATCCGGGAGTACGAGTCCTATTGTATGGGTTTCTTTTGTCACCATACTAACGGCGATGTGGCTAGGACGATAGTTCAACTCGCGTGCCGCTTTCAGTATTTCCTTCTTGGCCGTTTCGGATATTCTGTTAGGTTTATTATTAAGCACCAGCGAAACCGTTGTTGTGGAAAGACCGACCTTTTTGGCTACATCTTGAATTGTTGCCCTCAAAAGAACACCCCCTTAAATTAGAGATTTAGATAAAACGGTTAATCATCTTCGTCATTATATCACTCATTTTTTTAAGTATCAAGTTTATCTCGAAAATTTATGTATTGACAGGGTTAGGGTTTTATAATACCATAGGAGCAAGAGGGGATTACACTCTATATTTTTTAATCTTTAGATAAAACGATTTACCTGTATTGGTGAAAAAAATAAGTGGGGGTGCCAAAAAATGGGTGATAAAGAAACTAACCAAACGATTAACCTAAGCCTTCTGAAACGCCTGAACAAACCAACAGAAAATATTGATGTGGTACTTGATACCGATACTTTTAATGAGGTCGATGACCAGTATGCAATTGCCTATCTCATAAAATCCGATGATAAGTTAAATCTTAAGGCAATCTACGCCGCACCATTTCATAATAACAAGTCCTCCAGCCCCGCCGATGGAATGGAAAAAAGCTATACAGAAATATTAAATATCCTTGATTTAATGGGTCGAAATGATTTATCCAATATTGTCTACCGTGGCTCTGAAGCTTTTTTAGCCTCAGAGAAAGAGCCTGTAATTTCGGATGCCGCCAAAGATCTGGCCTCACGGGCAATGAATTACAGTCAAGAGCGGCCGTTGTATGTCATAGCCATCGGCGTTATTACAAATGTTGCTTCCGCTTTACTTTTGAATCCTCACATTAAGGATAGGATAGTCATTGTCTGGCTGGGAGGCCATTCCTTTGAGTGGCCTCATAATCGTGAATTCAATTTGTATCAGGATATTGCGGGAGCACGCGTTGTTTTTGGATGCGAAGTGCCGCTGGTGCTTCTTCCATGCCGCGGGGTCGTATCAGGATTTACCATTAGCGGACCGGAGCTTGACTTCTGGCTTCGTGGGAAAAACAAACTCTGTGACTATCTGGTTGATAGGACAGCCGAGGCAGGAAGAGAAAGCGGATTAACTACATGGAGCAGGGTCATATGGGATGTGGCTGCTGTTGCCTGGCTTTTAGAAGGGGACTTTATGGAAGATAGGCTGGAGCATAGTCCGATCCCGGAATATGATGATCGATACGCGTTTGATAAAAGCAGGCACTTAATAAAGTACGTCTATTATATAAAACGGGATCATCTTCTTGAGGATTTAGTCAATAAGCTTACCAAATAAGGACCTATAGGATTATTGCAGCGAAGGCTGACATAATAAAATCTATAAAGAGAAAGGTGAGAACATGAAAAAAACGTTGTCTTTACTAATTGCTGCGGCAATGATTGCAGGTTCTTTAGCCGGCTGTGGTACAACAAAACCATCTGTATCTCAGAATTCGCCATCAGCAACACCGGTAGCCTCCAGTGAAGCGCCAAATGAACCGGCAAAGCCAAAAGAAATTCGTTGGCTGGCTCCCGGCGTTGGAGAAAAAAGCTGGGAAGGTCTTATGGTACCTGTATTGGAAAAATATCAGGAAAAGACAGGTGTTAAAGTTATCGGTGAGCATTATGCTTATAATGATCTAATGGAAGTCATTGAAGTAAAAATAGCTTCAGGATCAGCTGATTATGACGTAATTACAGTTGATGCTCCTTTAGTAGCCGCGTATGCTTCTCGAGGATATCTTCTTCCCGCAGCAAATTACTTTACAGAAGCTGATCTATCAGAGTTGACAAAAGCTTCCGTAGAGGCAGGTTCCTGGGAAAATGAATTCTATGTTACACCGCTTTCGTCTTCCGCGCAAGTTCTGTGGTATAACACAGATCTGCTAGCTCAAGCCGGAGTTACTATCCGTGACAACGGTCCTAATAATCGTCTTACATATGAAGAAATCGCAGACATGGCCAAAGAGGTACTGAAAGTTGTAAATCCTGATGGTAAGCAGGGTATTTTTGGTCTGGATTTCCATCAGGTCAGCCGCCTCTATCAGATGAATCCTCTGGCAAACAGCCGAGGTGGCCTTAATATCGGCGAGGGTGGCATGACCCTTGAGGGTGTACTCGACAGCGAGCCATGGATATCTGCTCTGACCTGGTACCAGGATCTGGTTAAGTCAGGTTTGGCTACAAGGGGCATTTCTGCTGATGAACTGCCGAACTACTTCTATTCGGATAAACTTGTCTTCATGATTGGTGCTTCCTATATCGGAACCAATTGTGATGCAAACGGCATGAATCATTATGGGTATACCTATCTGCCGGCATTCAAAGGCTATGAGAATTCCGTTGGCTCTGCAACAGGGTCTTGGGGGTTCGGAATCAACAAGGCCTCCAAAAATCCGGATCAAGCAGCTGACTTTATGAAGTTCCTGTCTATCGGAGAAGGTAATGACATGTGGCTCAAAATTCGCGGAGAGATGCCTGCGAGAAACAGTGCTTTACAGAATATTATTAATGACAATTCCGTTGCAGGGTATCTGAAAATCGGTGCTTATGAGGCCATGAATACTGCGGTTCCAAGAGCATTAACTCCCGCTTTCAATGAATACAGTACATTAATGGACAGCCTATGGGAAGATGTACGTAACGGTGCAGATATCAAAGAATCCGTAGCAAATACGATTAGTCAATTTAATACAGCAGTACAGGCCCATAAATAACTATTAGGGGGAGAGTTTGCATAAGGTTGGAATACTCCAACCTTATGCAAATTCTACTGTTGTCGCAACGAAAAAGAGGGGGAGAAATTATTTTGCTTAAGAAGGTTATACCGTATATACTTCTTCTTCCTGCATTTATTTTAATATGTGTCTTTAAAATAATGCCTATCATTCAAACCTTGATTCAGGGTTTTGTCATCGATGGACAATTTAGCTTCAGAGCCTATGATGCTCTTTTTAAAGACTCTACATTTTGGAATTCATTATTTGTGACGCTGAAGTTTAATGTTATAATCATCCCTTTACAGATCTTTATTTCATTTTGTCTAGCCATGCTGGTAAATCTCAAACTGAAAGGAATAACAATTTTTCGGACCATCTACTATCTTCCTTTTACAATATCATTGGCAGTTGCAACCTTAATCTGGAGTTTGATGTTCAGTTATAACAATGGTGTAATCAATAGTATACTCAATGTTTTTGGAATTGAAGCCCAGGGCTTTTTTACGGACAAAAGGCAGGCCTTATTATGCATTGTTGTTCTGGCGACATGGAAAGGCTGCGGTTACTGGATGATGTTTCTGCTAGCCGGGCTAAAAAGTATAGATGCCTCCATTTATGAGTCGGCAAAGATTGATGGAGCTGGGTTCTTAACAACAGTTTTTAAAATTACAATTCCTCTTGTGAAAAAGGTTTTGCTGTTTGTATTTGTAGCCAATACAACAGCAAATGTTCTGATGTTTGCCCCTATGCAAATGGTTACACAAGGCGGTCCTCAGGGGAGTACTGCTGTACTCATGTATGAAGCCTATAAATCGGCTTTCAAATTCTCGAATGAATCCAGGGCTTCGGCTCTTGTTACCATATTGCTTTTGTTGATAGTCTGCATTTGCATTGTACAATTTAGATTTCTCAGGGATAAGGAAGAGAGTGTGGCGTGATATGAAAGAATTTTCGACAGTAACGAAAGTATTGCTTTACCTGGTTCTCAGCATCATTGCAGTTGCATGTCTTTTCCCCCTGATCTGGGCGATTTCGGCATCCCTGAGAACCGATACCGAGCTTTATAAATATACTGTTCCATTGTCAATACACACCTTTATTCCGGTTCGTTTTACTTTGGAATCCTATATCACAATCTTTACAGAATTCAATTTTCTCAAACCGGTATTGAATACACTCTTAATCATTGTTATTATTGTTCCGGCAAGTTGTTTTGTAAACAGTATTGCAGCATTTTCCTTTGCGTCTTTTAACTTTAAGTTCAAGTCAGTACTATTTTCTCTATTCATTCTTTCTTTCATGGTGCCATTTGAATCCATCGCCATCCCACTTTATAGTGTTGTTAACAAATTGGGGTGGGTTGACACACGACTTGCTATTATTGTACCTGGAATGGCGAGTGGCTTGGTTTTATTCCTTTTTACCCAGTTCTTTAAGGATATACCCCCTAGCCTTATTGAAGCAGCAAGAATTGATGGTGCCTCCTGGTTAACGGTATATGGGAAGATCATAATACCTTCGTCAATCCCTGTTACCATAACAGCAGGCCTGATGATCTTTATGGATCAGTGGAATGCTTATTTATGGCCTCTTTTGGTCGCACGTGATAAAGAAATCAGAACCATACAGATTGCACTCTCATCCTTCAAACTGGAAAGAGGAACTCTATGGTCCTGCCTTTATGCAGGTTCCATGATATCGGCACTTATTCCGATTGTTCTTTTTCTTCCGTTTCAGAAGTATTTTGTTCAAGGTGTCATCAGCAGCGGCGTGAAGGGGTAAGTGCAATTATCCGATATTGCCGAAATATGTCGATTTGTGCAATAATATGTATAACAGATAAAGTAGGGTGGCATCTATGCGAGTTGCAATATGTGATGATGACAAAATAAGTATTGATGCGGCAAAAACCGCAATAGAAAAGTGGCTGTCGCTTTCGGATAAATCAGTCGAAATTTTAACTTTTGATAATGGTGATGATTTAATCTCGGAAAGCAGGTGTCAGCCCATTGATATTATATTTTTAGATATTGTGATGCCCCTTTTGAATGGCATTGATACAGCAAAAGAAATAAGAGAATTTGACGGTAAGGCAAAAATTGTTTTTCTGTCCTCTACCGAAGAATTTGCAGTTGCCTCATATAAGGTGGAAGCAAGCGATTACCTGTTAAAGCCTGTAAATTATGAGGCGATTTCCAGAACACTTTATAAAGTAACACAAGAACTTCAAAAGGTACAAAGCAGCATAGTCATACGTACTACTGACGGATATAAAAAGGTATATCTCAATGAAATTGAATATGCAGAAGCATCACATAAAGGCACAGCCTTTTCCTTGGTATCAGGGGTTTCACTTCGAACTGTTGACCCTTTATATTGCTTTGAACAAAAACTGAGTATAGAAGCAGGCTTTTTCAAATGCCACAGAAGTTATATTGTGAATTTATTGAACATAGATACTTTTAGCCAAACAAAAATCATAACCAAAACGGGTTGCAGCATATCCATATCGAGAACGGCACAGAAGAATTTTAAAGAGGCCTATATTTCATTTTATTTTTCAAACAAGAAGTGAAATATTTCATGCTGTATCGGTTATATCGCCACAATAACGGGTAACCCTTTATTTTTTATTAGCTAATTCTAAAAAAACCCTCACTTCGATTTTATGCCATCTAGCAGTAAGCGAAAATGGGTTAAGGCCTTTGATTTTAAGTCGAAGTCAGGATATCTAAAACACCACTCATAGCAGAGGCCACGAATAGCCATGACAAAATGCCGGGATAGCTCCTGGAGGGATAAAAATGAAATAAATTCTCCCTTATCCATCCCTCTTCTAATAAGAACTGCAAAGATCTGATAAAGGTCTCTGTCATACACCGTAACAGCACCCGTGTCTATATTATCTGATAAAAGCAACTGATATACAGTTCGCATGCTGGTGTAGCC
>JAEZLR010000014.1 GCA_023415205.1 Bacillota bacterium
AGCGAAGCGGAACGACCAGGCCAGGCGCGTGCCGGCTAAAAGCAACGTCCTGTTGCTTTTACCTCACTCGACCTGCACTCTCGCATGACAACATTCATCTGCTCCTGTGGATGCATATCAGATTTAACATCATGGCCTATCTACTGTTTTGAGACAGCCCCTTTTTTACGTAATTCCTCCCAATTACTATGGGTTTTCCCTTGTGTATGCACCGAAGGGCTCGCTCAGAGGCCCCTTGCGTCCATCCTTACCGACGGCCCGTACACAGTACCAGTAAAGTGTATGGCGCTGAAGTCCGGTATCTACGAAGCGACCTTGGGCGTATTCCTCAGGTTCTACCCTTGCAATCAATGTGGAGTCATCGGCGATAAAGTCCTTTTCATTAGAGCGGTATAGCTCATAATGGGAGAGTTCCTCACGGGAGCAGTGCCCCCAGAGAAGATAGAGAATCTCACAATTTTCCCCGCTGGCGGCACAGGGGGCGGTAATCAGGTTCGTCTCCGCACTCCCTATAGTGAGAGGATCGCAGGGGGTATCTCCTCTCATTTTGAGAAAGATCCTATCCCTGGCGAGCCTTAGGGTTGAGAAGGCGGATGAGGTCTTCACGGCGGGCTTTTCGTCAATGGTCTGGGGTACAAAGCTGCTACAATCTTGAAGCTCTGATTCAAAGGCGGATATCTTGCCGTAAAGCCGTGCAATGATACCATTTCCATCCTCGGCACGCTTGAGGGCAACCAGACGTGCATCAGACCTTATGAAGCTCTTCTCTGGGGGAAGAGTGTTTTTACTTTCAGTGTCCGTTTTTGCGATCAGAACTGGGTTTGCCAGACGCTCGGCAAGCTGTGCAAGGCCGGCAGCTTTGTAATTACCACTGTAGGAGTAAATTGAGAAGCGGAAGCGGAAATGCAGATGGCTGCCACCGGAAAGATGCTTTTGCAGAAAGTCATTTGCCAAATAGACATAGACCGCGGAGCCATCGCCCGGTTCTGAGTAGTCCGACTTGTCCGGATGGATGTGGTCGAATTCCACGGCTTGGCTGTCCAGCTCGATAAGTCCCACGCCGAACTCTGAGTTTTCCACACAGCAATACTCATGGGCAACCATAAAGGTATCCGTACCGTGTCCGGTGATATCCTTGGCATATTCGGCTTCGATACCACCCAGATTGCAGATGCGGCGGCAGTTTTCCACTTTAAAGGGGAAGGCGGCATAAAGATATCGTTTGTAGCGGTCATTGTTAAACATATCACATACATGATTGAGGCGGTTATCGATATCTATACGCTTTTCCCATGCAGGAAGAGTAACGGTCTGAATAATTTCCGCTTTTGAAGTAGGCTCTTGCGTATGTATTTCCACAATGGTTTTGTATTTGCCTTTCAGAACTCGGAAGGAGGCGGATAGAGGAGTGTGGAAGCTTTCATGATTGTTATTGGTGTACATGAGCCGATTGCATGCCCCGTCATTTATGAAACGTTTGAGTTCCTTGTCGAATATACGTTCCATTGCGCCGTCGGGAGAAAATTCAATGCGGTAGTAGGCATTTTCTATGACGGGAGGCCCATCGGGAACTATAATCTCCGGATCAGCCTTCTCAAAGCGCTCCATGGGGATGGTCTTGTAGCCGAAAGCTGGGATGTTCTCCAAACACTCGCCGTCCGATGTGATAAACTCAAGGCGGGGCAGAGCAGTAGGGTTAAAGACGATGACGCGCTCACCTTCTCCGGTGATTTCTCCGGCAAGGGCATCAAGGGCGGCAGCGGTTTCTTCTTTGGCAATCTTTCCCGCGCTGACTATCCATGAGCGATGCTGCATCCATGTCTCATATACTCTGCGGCCTTGGTAAGCACCGCAGCCGTAAGAGTGCTCGTCGTTCAGAATCAGGGATAGCCACGCCTGGGTGAAGCGCTTGGCTGGATAGGTATAATCGCCATAGAGAGAAGCAAGTACAGCAAACTTCTCTGCGGTGGCAAGACTGCGGTCAGCTTCAAATTTTTCAGACAGCAAATTGGCTGCTGAAAAGGGCAACAAGAACCAGCCACCGGTAATATCGCCGCGCAGCACAGGTATTTTGCCGCTAAAGCGTTTTTTGACAAGCTCGAAGGGTTCATCGGGATTGCCTAGCAACCGGATAACGGGATAGCGATATTTATCATTCCAGTCCTTGATCTGATCTACAAAACGGCGATCCGGCTCTTTATCGTCGGTGTAATTCTCCACAAGCCATACATCGTATGGCCAGCGTTTTTCCATTTTTTCCAGCTGAGTGGCGAGCATATCTTCCATGTGATCGGTAGGTAGACCATCATCAGTAGGCAGGCCGTCAGGAAGAATACCCCAATGACTGCCGCCAAATACATACTGGGAACTGCCCCAGACCAACAATCGTTTGTTGTCGGCCCCTTCCCACCAAAAGAGCATGGGAAGATTGGATTCATAGCGTATATCGATCCGGGAGCCACCGCCACTGTTGCCCGGGTTATCCACTACGCCGGGAATGGAGCGGGTGTTTCTCCATGTCTTGGAGGGGATGGGCGCCCACTGGTTGGGGGCAAATATGATATTCTCGTAGCCTGCATCCGCATAGGGGTGTATTATCTGCCAGGGGATACCGTTTACGTCGATGGCTGCCATGGTTTTGCTGGTGATAGCCCATCTGTCACTCAGCCATTTGCGGCTGAACGTGCTGCGGCACAGTTCTTCCAGACCGTAGGTCTGCATAAAGTTTCCTGCCGTACCGGCGCACACGCCCATCTTGCCTTTTTTGATGTATTCCTCACAGATATGCTCAGCGGCAGCAGTACCGCGTTCAGCTTCATAATTGCCCCAGAACCAGGTGCCCTCCATCACATAGCGATAGCGGCTCTTTTCGTCTCTGTCCTCGGTTTCATCACATAGCCTTGAAGCCATATCTACGAAACGGGCACTGTTATGTCGCTGGAGATAGGGGGAGTTGTGGAGGCCGATGTCGGTGTGGGAGGAGACCATGACATAAAGGGTCCATTCACGGGGCTTCTTCCACTTAGTGCTTAGTTCTGCGGCGGGGGTGCCATCGGTGTAGGTCAGGGTTACACGAGCGGTGAAGTCATTTTCAGGAGGGTCAAGCCAAAGAAGGATACTGCCCTCACCGCCATGGAGGCCTATACGCTGCTTATCCAGTACGGATCTGCCTGTGTCCGCATCCGAAATACTCAGAAGATAGTGACGGGCAGAATCGGTATGGGCGGAAATGACCACGCGCTGCTTACCGTCAGCATTGATGATTGATACCGGAGAAAATTTCAAATCGAAGATTTTCATGTTATGGGTGACCTCCTGCTCAAGAATTATTAGGGTGCTACAGGGCGTCCGTCTGCGTCTGCAATCTGATACTGGTCAAAGGGTGTGTTTGGGAAGCAGACATAGAAGCCCGATGCGAAAAGTCCGTCAGGGCGGCGCTCAACGATGAGGAAGGACTGCTGGGAATTGTCCTCCACAACGGGTCTTATGCCAAGAGGATGAAAGGCGGCGTTGGGTTCGCGGCAGCAGCAGCCCAGATAGGCGGCCTCTATGTAGTGGGTGCCACGGAAGAAGTAGCGCTCGTAGACATGGCTGTGTCCGTAGCTAACGCCGTTCACACCGTATCTACTAAAAAGGTCAATGAGTAATGAGCCATAATCGTTAGGATAGCTGATATTTCCTTTGGCATCCAGCTCAGGCGGACAGAGATTGCACTGTACATCAGTGCCCTTGTTGAGAAGATGCCAGTGCTGAATGACCCATTTGAAAGGCTTGTCTGTTGAGGCAAGATCGTTTTCGAGGAAGCGAAGCTGGGGACTAAAGGGAGCAATGGAGTCGGCAAGACGCCAGCCGGGCTTTTCGTATGCGCCCCAGGTTGCCCAGCGCATAATATGCAGAGAGGTAATGTGCAGATCGCTATAGTTGGCGCTGTACCAGCGTTTTCCACTGAGGCTGTAATCACCATCAGGATAGAGAGGGCGGAAGATCTGCATGCAGATTGACCAGGTCCAGTGACTGTCGTCAAGTGCATATTCCTTATCAGTACCCACTCTCAGATCATCCACCTCGTGATTACCGGGGCAGAAGAAGGTGGGACAGTACTGCATGAGTCTGGCTCCGTTCTGCTGCTGCATGGCAGAGAAGAAGGTCCGCCTTCTTGCTTCCTCATCCTGCCAGGGTTCGTCCAAATCTATCCACTGGTCGGCACGCCAGCTAAAGAGTGTGGCATCACCAGAGTAAAAGAGAAAGTCGGGTTTTTTTCTTCCAATCTCTCTCATTGCCTCTTCACAGGGCTGGTGGCCCTGAAGATCGCTGATCTGCGCAAAGCGGAAGGGCTCCCCGGCTGGAGGCGCCGTGTGAAAATCGTAAATTTGTGTGGATGCATCACCGCTTAAGCAGCGGTAGTACACCCGCTCGCCGGATCGGAGCCCCTGAATGCGGGCAATGCACTGCCATAGCTTCATAGGAGGGTTTTCATCCTTGATGTCGGAGTAGCCCTTGTCCGTGGCAGGGGCACGAAGGCCCTCAATTTCATATATCTGCGCCGATACACAGTAATTAAGGGAGCGGGAGCACCCATATTCCACATAGCCTGGCTCCGGTGTACTCTGGAGCCAGCAGACATTCATTTCGGTATCGGGCTTGAGTGTGAGAAGATAGGGCTCCGTAAGAAATACGCGATTCATTTTTCTACCTCCGTTTTGGAAAGCTGAAGGGCACACATGAGCCAGTTGGCCGATGTGGCGCTGGTGGTGATCTGACGGGAGACGCTGCCGATCTGACCCCAGCGGTGCTTGCTGTCGTCTGCGGGGCCACGCCAGGAAGCACCGTAGTGTCCGTCCGGGGTACGGGCGTTCTCTGCCACGGAAAAGGCTGTTCGTATCAGAGCTTTGCAAAGCTCTTCATTATAGCCGGGAAGGGAGGCATATTCGCGCACCCATTCACCCAGAAAGGTGGTGTCTGTCCAGGCGTCCCTGTCGTTGATGAAGCATCCGTCAATAATATAGCGCTCCAAGAGCCCGCGGCCTGTATGCTCAGCCCTTTCTCTGTAAACGTCAAGTCCGACTTTTTTGTACAGAATGGCATGGATGGCCATCATTGCCATGTTGCCTCCCAGAAAGCTGGGGCTTCCGGCCTCACCGATTACGGCGGTCTGTTCGTTCAGCTCGGGGGAGTAATGTTGACCGGGAGTGCCGGAGATATGGAGGTCCGTCCAATACAGACCGTTTTTCCATTTTAGCATTGCCTCCATCCAGTTATAGCATTCAAGCGCAATGAGGAGGTATTTGTCCTCCTTTGTGATTTCGTAGATATCAAGACAGGCTAGCACAATAGCTACCTGATAGAGGGACTTCCATGTACGTGTGTCCTCATACCACATGCCACCGCCCAGACCGTTGTCCATCCAACGCGCAGCGGCGGTATCCACCATGCGCTTGGCACAGCCGAGCAGCCATGGGTCCTTTTCGTAGCGGTAGAGCAGAAGATACAGTCTGGCATGCCAGCCGCAGTCATCGCAGGCATGGTGCAAAAATCCGCCGGCATCTGCCAGCTCATCCACAGAGAAGAGCTTTTTCATCCTCTCGGCTTCTAGTCGCATCCTGCTGGGAATATCGGGAGAATGAGTGGCCTGATAGTAGTTATCCATGGCGATGAGCATCATGCCCCGTTCCCAGAGGCCACCTCGCGGATCTCCCCCGGGAACCTCGGCAACAGGGATTCCTGTCCAGGTAGGGATGATACAGCCTGTATGCTCATCGCCTGTCCAGTAGTTTTTGAGAAGATCCGCGTAGGCACGGCGCGCATAGCTGTCTAGTTTTCTTTCTTCCATGGTGTTCCTCACTCTTTCATTTATGTCCGTTTGATATATTCAGGCTCCAGTTCCCTTCCCACCCGGAGTATATAGGGAACCAGAAGAAAATATAGAACAGTCTGCAGGAGTAACAGAACCGGCACACTGGTAAAGGAGAATCCGAAAAGCGTCATGGCAGAGTCGCCCATTGCGGCAACGACCCAGGTACCGATGCTCATGCCCAGTAAACTGCCTGCACTCCCCAGAATCTGATAAAAGGTGAGATAGCAGGTCCTATCCTCTTCGGGAAGGGCCAGATAAATCAAATTGGAATTGGTAATGCTGCTGCCCAGAGAGAGGGCGTACTGAATAAGCTTCACCAGCAGCATAACAATGAGATAGTTTTCGTGGGTCATGAGCGCATGGATGAAAAGTGCGGGGGTCGAAAAACCGATGGCCAGCGACAGAGTGATAAAGGTGCCGCGTTTCGCCATAACTTTACGCCAGAAAATACTGGTGGGCAGTATGAAAAACATGTTGCACAGATTGACCGCACTGATGTAGGAGTAGCTGACCCTCACGTCCTGCACAAGCCAGGTGTGGATCACCGAGACGGTAAGGTTGCCAATAAAGGTGAGCAGGAAATATACCGACATGGCCAGCATAAATTTGCGGCATCGGAAGGGCAGAGTCAGCGTCTGAATCAGCGAGGGGTGCTTCTCGCTGCTGCGCTGATAGACCGGCTCGGGAGGTTTCTGCAAAAAGTAGACATCCAGTAGCGCAATCAGAAAGGCGATCAAACGGGAGACAAGAAAGGCTGTCTGTCTGGCCTCACCGGTGAAACTGTCTGTCACAAGACCGGCAGCGACTGAAAAAACACCGGAAAAAACTGTGGACACAAGAGCGGTAGCAGTAAAATATCCGCTGCGCACTGTTTTGTCTATGTAGGGCATGTGCCAGGCGGAGTAACCGGATACCGTCAAGGCATTGATTGTATTGGCGGCAAAGATAATGGCAATCAGGCCCATCATGCGTTCCTTCTGCCCGGTAACGAGGATGGGCAAAAGGCTGGTGCCCAGAATGTTGATAACATAAAAAAGAATTCTGGAAACAGTCAAAATCGTTTTGCGCCGGGAGAAGCGTTCCAGAATTGAAGGGGAAAGAAGGGAAAAAAGACTGACTGCATGAGGCAGCAGCGTCAAAACGGAAATACCGACGATATCAATTCCGTAGCTTCCCAGATAGCCGGAGTAAAAAACACCGGTTGTCAGGCCGTTCACGACGGCTTGAGCCATAATAGAATAGAGCAGACAGCACCTTGAAGTACTGTGCCCGTCATTTGCATGAAATACAGAACGCCACATGGAGCGCTGAATTACGGCATCAAGAATTTTCATATATAAAGCCCGGCAACTCAACAGAATTTCGGCGACAGCGAAATTGATGCCGCCGGGTAAGGTGCCGGGTCCGTTGATTAGTATAAACATACGGTGGTTAAATGTCAATTGGCTTGACAAAATTATTTCTGCTGAGTATAATGCCCTATGAAATCTGCTATAAAAATGCAGTTCAATGATAAGGAGAGAGATACAATGTCTGATAATACCAAACCATGGCTGCATCCGGTTTTCTTCTTAAGCAACAGAGTTTTCCGCGTCTATCTGGGCGGTCGACTGTTTTCCGAATTTATGGGAGACGACTCCGTGGACAGTAACTTTCCCGAGGAATGGATTTGCTCTACGGTTTGCGCCATCAATGACGGGCACAATGACCCCCTGGAAGGCATTTCACGGCGGTTGGAGGACGGCAAGCCCTTCCATGAGCTAATTGCGGAAAACCCCGTTGAGTATTTGGGCGACAGAAAGGATCTGGGTGTGCTGGTGAAGTATTTGGACAGCGCCATCCGTCTTCCCATGCAGGTCCATCCCACCCGCAGCTTTTCCAGAGAGCACTTCAACAGTCCTTATGGTAAGGCAGAGGCCTGGTTGGTGCTGGCTACCCGTCCTGATGCTTGCATCTACTTCGGCTTTAGCCGTGAGGTGAGCCGCGAGGAGTTTGCCGCAGCCGTGGAGGAAAGCGAGACGAATCCAGAGGCCATGACCGGCTTTGTAAATCGGTTGCCTGTCCATTCCGGTGATGTGTTTTTCGTGGACGCCAGTGTGATCCATGCTATTGGCGCAGGGTGCCTGATACTTGAGGTTCAGGAGCCCACGGACTTTACCATCCAGCCTGAATACTGGTGCGGTGATTACCACCTGAACGCTAAGGAAATGTATCTGGGACTTTCACCTGAGATGGCTATGGATTGCTTCAATTTTGAGTTATACGGGCAGAAGGTCATTGATAGGGGGCGCAAGACACCAGTCATCCTCCGAAAAGACGAGAAAGTAACAGTGGAAGGTCTCATCACTGAGGACGATACCCCCTGCTTCTCCATGACCCGCTATACCCTGAATAAGGGCGAGATTAGTCTGGATGTCCCGGCATCCATCTGGGTGTGCGTCGAGGGCAGAGGAACCGTCATCTCCGGTAAAGAAAAAAGAAGCATTAAGCAGGGCGACTATTTCTTCCTCCCGGCCGCAGCTGCTGGAAAATGTGTTATCGGTACCGATGAAACAGTAAAAGTTGTGTGCTGCGCAGGTGGAAAATAAAAAAAGAGTAAGGTATAATGTGGTTATTCTACCACGGAGGATGAAGTAATATGACCAAGTCTGCGCGCAATGCGGAGTATACAAAAGAATATAATCGGAAGATGTTTCTGCGTCTTCTTCGTAGAGAATCCCTGTCGCGTTCAGAACTTGCAAGAAGATTAGGGCTGACAAGAGCAGCCGCGTCTCTCATTGCCGACGAGCTTTTGCATGAGGGCGTTATACGAGAGACAGCTGCAACCTCCAAGCAGCTTGGCAGAACCCCTGTACCGCTGGCTCTGTGTCCGGATTGGGCCTATGCCATAGGCGTATATCTGAACCGAGACGGCTGTATGGCGGCTCTCGTGAACGTCTGCGGTGAGGTGCTGGAAAAGGAACGTCTCCGCATCGGTGAGGGTGAAGGCGAGGAAAAGCTTTCCCCCCTGGTGGCTTCCATTAACAGAATGTTGGCCAATGCTTGCCTTTCCATGGAAGCACTTGCCGGAGTCGGAATCTCGGCCCCCGGCCCTTTGGATGGCGAGAGTGGTAGAATTCTTAATCCGCCACGCTTTGATTTGTGGCATCAGACGGATATCGGCCCCATGCTCAGCAAGGAGTTGGGGGTGCCGGTCTATCTGGAAAATAACGCCACCTGCCTGGCGCGTTATAACCTGGGAAAGCCGGAGGCAGGGGGTAGTGAGAATTTCTTGCTGCTGTTGGTTGACAGCGGCATTGGCTCCGGTGTCATTTCCGGAGGAAAGGTTCTAAAAGGCGCCGGCTATTTTACCAGTGAGCTGGGGCATATCTCAATCAATTACAAAGGAAAGCGCTGTGCCTGTGGCAATGTGGGCTGCATGGAAGCCTATGCCTCCATGCCTAATCTTTTCAGTGATAGTTCGTTTTCCGACTGGAACCAGGTCATCGCCCAGCATGAGAGCAAAGAAGCTGCCTCACTCATCCAGAAGGAAGCCGAATACCTATCAGTGGGTATTGTCAGTTTGATTAACCTGGTGAGCATTGATACGGTGTTGCTTGCAGGCGACATCCTCGAAGGAGTGGAACATTTTGCACCTATCCTGGAAAAGATGGTCAATGGCAGAATAATGCGCAGGGATATCCTGCCAGTGAGAGTGATGCCCTCCTGTCCCGGGCCGGATGCACAGGTGAAATCAGCTGCCGATGTGGTCTTTGATCGCTTTCTGATGGTTTAGGAAATTAGGAGATTTTATGAGAATTACAATAGAAAACAGTGTGCTCTGCGTGACAGTTGAGAGTTTCGGGGCAGAGCTGAAATCTGCGTGCAGTCTTGAGGACGGCAAAGAATTTATGTGGCAGGATAATCCACAAATCTGGAGCGATACCGCACCCTTTCTGTTCCCTGTGGTGGCCCGTCAACTTAACGATTCGTACTATCTGAACGGCCGACGCTACGAAATGCCCATGCACGGTTTTGCAAAGGACAGGGATTTTGAGATTACAGACCAGAAAGCGGACAGTGTAACTCTGACTCTACATGAGGATGAAGAGACACTCTCCTGGTACCCGTTCCGTTTTACCGTAAAGACCACTTTTTCTCTCTGTGGAAGAGAGTTACACGTTTCCCACACCGTGGAGAATAATAGTAACTCCGACATGCCCTTTTCTATCGGCGAGCATCCCGGCTTTGCCATCCCCATGGAGCCGGGGGAGTCTATTGAAGACTACTATCTGGATTTTTCCCATACGGAAATGGCAGAACGCTTTTATCTGGATGATGAGATCATCTGTGGTAGCGAGCCCTATCTCAACGGAAATATCCTGCCCATCAGATATGACACTTTCAATCGCGGTGCGCTGATCTTCAAGGGATTGAGATCCGATCGGGTCACGCTCCGAGGAAGAAATCACAGCCGCAGCGTCAGTGTTGATTTGAGCGATTGGCGCTATCTGGGGATCTGGGCAAAGCCCCATGCCGAATATGTTTGTATAGAGCCGTGGAATGGGCTTGCCTCTTCAGTTGACTCGAGCAGCAATATCTGGGAGAAGGAAGGCATCATGTGCCTTGCTCCTAAGAAAAACCGCAGATTCACAATGAATATTAGATTTGACTGGTAAAGAAAGCAGACCGTCATCTTTAGAATAAAAAGGGGCTGTCTCAAAAGTTAGATTCATAGTAGGCCATGATGTTCAAATCTTTTTGCTGTCCTCGTCGCAGGAAGTTGTAAATGCTCGAGTTTGTTCTCATGGGGGAACTTGCTTCGCCAAGTTCCCCTGGGTCGCTGGCAATCGCGCCATCCAGGTTGCATGGCCGAGCAGTGAAGCGAAGCGGAACGACCAGGCCAGGCGCGTGCCGGCTAAAAGCAACATCCTGTTGCTTTTACCTCACTCGATCTACACTCTC
>JAEZLR010000011.1 GCA_023415205.1 Bacillota bacterium
TTTTTACTGTACCATGTAATTGTTGACAACAGTATGGCAAGAATCTATAAGATAAAAATATTTGAAAGGCGGCTATCCGATGAAAGTTGACAGGCTTGTTAGCATTATTATGATACTCCTTGATAAAGAGCGTATAGGTGCACAGGAATTAGCCGATAGGTTTGAAGTTTCACCCCGCACAATCTACCGCGACATAGACACGATCAACATGGCGGGTATTCCTGTTCGCGGGGCATCGGGAGTGGGTGGCGGTTTTGAAATCATGCAGAAATATAAGATTGATCGAAAGGTTTTTTCGACTGCCGATCTTTCCGCTATCTTGATGGGGCTTTCAAGTCTTTCCAACATGATACGAGGTGATGAACTGGTAAACGCCCTCGCGAAAGTCAAGAGTTTTATCCCCCCCGATAGAGCGAAAGCCATTGAATTAAAAGCAAATCAAAT
This sequence comes from Bacillota bacterium, assembly GCA_023415205.1. Taxonomy (GTDB): domain Bacteria; phylum Bacillota; class Clostridia; order DSM-8532; family DSM-8532; genus DTU059. The sequence continues at coordinate 445 of JAEZLR010000011.1, forward strand.
ATATGTAGATTTAAGTCCGTGGATGGGTAATAGGAACATACAACCGTATTTAGAAATTATCAAAACTGCTCTACAGGAAAGCAAGGTTCTTTCGTTTGAATATTTAGACCGCTACGGAAATAAAACCAGACGAACAGCCGAGCCCTATCAGCTTGTAATGAAAAATAGTCATTGGTATTGGCAAGGGTATTGCTATAAAAGAAATGATTTTCGGCTATTCAAATTATCCCGCATGTCAAACCTACAAATACAAGAGGATTTTTTTACGCCACGAGATTATCAAAAACCGCAGCTAGATTTTACTGATATTTTGGCAACTATGCAAACAAAAATTAAAATTCGTATTCATAAATCTGTCATGGACAGGGTACTTGATTACTGCACTTATGAACATTTTTCGCCAGACGATGATGAACATTACAGGGTTAGTTTTCCTTTCATAGAGAATGACTACTACTACAATATTCTTTTGAGTTTTGGGGATAAATGTGAGTGTTTAGAGCCGTTACATATCCGCACAGAAATGAAGCGTAGAATACATCAAATAGCTGCCTTATACAAAATTTAGAACAAGGAGTATGCTTGCTCATCCCAAAGTGTCAGGGTGATAGGCGCGGCAAGAACAGATGAATAGCTTGGATTCATCTGTTCAATGACATCAGCCTATAAACTCCCAAAGGAGCCTCACCTATTGACGGACTTCCTTATCTGAAGAATGGAATCATTGATCACCCCGTCGTCCAGGTAGTCCTTGGCAAGTTGATACCATTTTCCGATGAGCTTTTTGATGTCTTCCTCCTTTACGAAGATTTTAAGCCATACGGGGATATAACGGTAAACCATAGCCACGACAAAGTCGAATTTGAGCTGTCCCTCCTCATCCTTAAAGGTTCTCTCAGCCAAGAGCATGATCTGGTAGGCAAATTCCCGAACTCTTGTCCATTGCCTGGTTACAGAAAGATAAAGGATATAGCCTACAACAGCAAGAATGACCAGAACCCCCAACCAATTCTGGGCTATAAATTCCCAAAACATTTCGGTTCCCTTCCTTCACAATCCATTCCTGTTAAACTATATGCACTGAGAATTCAAATAGGAGCGAGCTCTTCAAAATTGAAACATAAAAAACCCGGTGGTGACACCGGGTAGAGCTTTGTTATGAGGATTGATCAAAGGGCTGTTTGCTCATCGACAGGACAGGCTACTAAGGGCTCTTCCGAATGGGCTATGGCATTTTTTTTGACATTCAGCAGGAAGATCAAGCCCAGGGAAAACAGGACACCACCGAAAAGAAATAAATAGGTATGACTGCCCATAATATCGGCGGTAAGGCCATACAAGATGGGGCTTGCAATGCTGGCAGCAAATGTAAACATAAAGTAGTATCCGGTATAACGCCCGGTTTGTCCCGCAGGTGCCATCTCGGCCACAGCCGGATAGGCATTGGTGGTCATCAGGGACCACCCAATACCACTAATGGACATAACCAATGCCAGATAGGTTTTATCCTTTAAAAGCAGAACAATAAGAAAGGTAATAATCAGGATCACATTACCCAGTACCATGGAGGTCTTTCTTCCGATTTTTCCACCCACATAGCCTGCGGGCAGTGCGAAGATCATAAAAACAACCGCCATGGGAGCCAGCATCTGCGTGGCATCTCCAGGAAGAACACCATACTTCTCAGTTGCGAACAGGGTGAAAAAGGCCGTCAAGCACTCAAAGCCACAGAACCAGAAGAATACGGTAAACAGGATGAAAAGAAGCGACGGATTCTTTGCAATGGCCGATTTTTGGCCGTTCTTTCCCCACAATAAACCGGTATCCCCTTCTGATTTATTCTCTTCATCGGCTGAATAAGGGACTTCGGGCTCCTTATAAAATAAGAGCAGTACCAAAAGGGCCGTGACCATGAGAACGCCCCCCAGGATGAACGGAAAGGAGGGTTTGAGGTTAAAGAGCATGCCACCCGCCACAAAGGCAATAATAGTGCCCAGTCCTCCCATAGCCGTGATAATGCCGTTGGCCTTGCTCCTGAGAGGTGCAGGTATGGCATCGGGCATGAGAGCTACTGCCGGGGCCCGGTAAACACTCATGAAGAAGTTCATGCCTATAACAAACAACATGAGAATAATCAACCTAAGATCAATGGGAAACAGGCCGCCTAATTTATCATAAAACGGGATGAGCATGAAAAAACAGGCTGCGAAGGGTATGCCTATCATAACAAAAGGCATCCTTCTTCCGAAGCGTGTTTTGGTTTTATCGCTTTTTCTACCGAAATAGGGTTGAAAAATCAGACCAAAAATATTATCCAGCGTCATGATGGTTCCCACCACCGCAGAACTCCCAAGGAGCCCCTCCAGAAAGACCGGAACGAAGGTATTATAGGTTGTCCAAGCCAGACTGATAGTAAAAAAGGCCAGACTTATCATAAAGGTTTTTCCAATGTTCAATTTCATCTTTTAAGCTCCCCGGCAACTCAAATTTGCTTTCCTATGGTGAATTTATAAAAGAACACTTTTTATGACCATAATAGCATTATCCTGATCAATAGCAAAGGAAACCTCTGTAAATCCTTCGCCATCCCTTTATAATACGCCTGATGAAACAAAATGTCTCATAGAAAGAGATTTTTTTTGCGTATTTGCCCCATAAGCCGGAAGCTGGTTTCTATGCTATAATTGATCTATGGGAAAAGTTAGTTAAACACTGGAAAAAGGAATGATCTCAGTTTGGATACCCGTAAGCTCCACGGTCCCCTGATTCTCAATAAAATTTATGGCCGAGGCCATCATACTGTCGGCATGCCCGGCTTCGTTGGAAAGGCAGGCCAGACCCAGCTCACAATTATTCCAGGAATCCAGCCTTCCCGTCTCGGCCACGGCCATATTAAATTTATTTTTAAGTCTTTCTGTCAGGCTTTTAATAATTCGACGTTTGTCCTTGAGGGACTGGGGCTCACTTAAAAACAGCGTGATTTTAAGAATACCAACAAACATTACCCATAACCTCCTTAAGGTAAGAACCATGCAAATTAAAACGGCACTCTAGTATGTATTTATTATAATTGCAGAGAATCAACGGAGGAATACAATTTGAGTAAAATTTTGATTCTTGATGATGAAATGACCATTCTTGACAATCTCAAGTCTAGTTTGGAGCTTGAGAATTTCCGTGTTCTCACCTTTTCGAATGGACAGGAAGGTCTGAGCCTACTCCAAACTGAGAATAATATTGATTGTATTATTTGCGATATGAATATGCCGGGCATGAATGGCATTGAGTTTACCAAAGCCGTACAGTCCATAGATTCGGACATTGGAGTGATTATTCTTACCGGGCATGGTGATATAGAAAACGCTATTGAGGCTATGAAATCCGGAGTTGCCGATTACCTCAACAAGCCTGTGAACAGTGATAAGCTGATTTTCTCCATTAAGAATGCCATAAAAAAGCGCAACCTCATTAAGGAAAACAAAAAGCTTCAGGAAGAACTCATCCGAAGGAATCATTATTTTCAGTACCTTCATGATTCCACCCAGCAAATTTTGTGTCATATGGCTCCTCAGGCCTGCCCCCTGTTCGATAGTCTCCGGGCCTGCGCTATTTACAAAAGCTGTGAGACCGTGGGGGGCGATATGTATGATATCTTTCAGCTTGGCAAAACAATTATGTTCTATGTTTTTGATGTCTGCGGCCATGGCCTTCTCTCCTCGGTAATGACTATGATGCTGAAATCCTACTTTCAAAACATCAAGCTCATCCATGAGTGTACAGGGTCCATTCCCGTAATGGATAAGTACTTTGGAAGCGTCAATAGAGAGATGATGAAGTATACGCCCTCCAACCTTTACGTCACTTTGTTTGCTGGCGTCTTTGATTCAGAAACCCATCAACTGACCTATATGTCAGCCGGGCATGTGGATCAATACCTCCAAACCGCTGAAGGCATCACACCGCTTTCCTCCACCAGCACCGTCATGGGCCTATTTGAAGAGGTGGAATTCAAAACCGAGACCATAAGGCTTTCCCCGGGCGACCGCCTATTCCTCTTCACAGACGGGCTTCTGGAGGTCTGGAAGGATGAGGTTCTTAAAACCGCCCATAGGATGAACAGGATTATCCTGGACAATACCCATAATACTTTAACCGGCACGATTCAATGCATTTATGACAATATCCTCAACCTCAATGGCAAGGCTGATCTTGAAGACGATATGACCCTTTTGGGAATTGAGGTAAAGTCTTAGGAGGTGTACACATGAATATGCTCCCCGACCAGTCTTTTCATAACCCTTTGAGCATCCTTGAAAGCCTTATTGAGAGTTTTTCTCCCTATGCCCTCATCGTCACCGATGAGGAAAATAAAATCGTCCTATGGAACCGTGGTGCTCAAGCCCTTTTTAAGTTCAGAGCCAAGGAGATGATGGGTAAAAGCTTTATGGTCTCCCATAAAAGCGGGGATTCTGACAAAGCCTCATTCAATACCATCTTCAAAACAAAGTTTGGAGACCCTGTTCCCATCAATATTTCCACCTCCTCCTGCCAGTCCAAGGACGGGCTGTTCAAGGGGCAATTACATATTATACGGGATATTACCTCCGATACCTTAAGGGACAACCTTTTGGAAGCCCTGGTCAAGTGTTCCGACTTTGTTAGTAAGGATGAGCCTCTTTCTGCTATCCTTCAACAAATAGTTGACCATATACAACAGACAACCCAGCTCCCCCTGGTCTATATCTGCCTGTCCAAAGATAAAAGCAACTTTTTTGTCAGCGCTCACAGTGAAATTGATAAAAAACCTACGGATCTTCATTGCCATATATCCGGAACCCATGCCGAATGTATGTCCAGGGGATGTAAAAGCGCATGCGAAAACAATAAACTGACCATGGAGAACTTGAAATCCCATCATATCCATCAATTTATTGATCATAGCCGATATGAGGAATTGTTTATCCATCACCTTCCCCTGCTGACTGAAGGATTCCTTACGGGTGTATTGCACCTGGTCCTTCCCGAAGGCCTCAAGGAATTTTACCAGCAGCAGCACCTGCTTTTAAGGCATCTTTCCACACTGGTGCTATCCATTATTAACATCAAATCCATGGAAAATGAGCTTAAGGATTATTCACAACAAAGCAAGTAGGAAAAAGGACGGGCCTGAGTCTGGCGATTTCCTATGGCATTATTAAGAGCTTTTCGGGAGAGATTAGGGTGGAAACCTCGGTGGATGGAGGAAGTACTTTCTCTATTAAATCTGCCAGCGTCAAAGGATGAATAGCATGGACATACACTTTCAAGTTACAAGCGAGTATAACGGTAAAAAGCTTTACCATATTTTGAGAGGGCCCATGAAGCTCTCGAGCAGACTGGTCACCCAATTAAAGGGGCAGCAGGGAATTCTGATCAACGGACAGCCCATGCGCACCATCGATCCGGTAAGAACTGGAGATCTTGTGAGCGCTAGAATCGGATTTCAGGAGGAGTCCTTTATGATTCCCGAAGAGATTCCTCTTACGGTTGTTTATGAAGATGACTGTCTTTTGGCGGTAAACAAGAATCCCCATACACCTGTACATCCCTCCATGGGCCATCAAAGCGGCACATTGGCTCAGGGCATCCTATGGCATTACCAAAAGCAAGGGCTCATGACCAAGGTTCGCCCGGTTAACCGCCTGGATCGCGATACCTCGGGTATCACCCTCTTTGCCAAGAATGCGCACATCCAAGAACAACTCATCCAACAAATGAAAGTGAACCGAGTCTACAAGGCATACCTTGGAATCGTTCACGGCCTCTTTTCCCCCGACTCGGGAACCATTCGCCTTCCCATCGGACGAAAGGAAGGAAGCCTATTGGAAAGGGTCATTGATCCTCAGGGTGACGACAGTATTACCCACTATAAAACTCTGGAGGTCCATACAGGCTTTAGCCTAGTAGAGTTTGTTCTTGAAACCGGAAGGACCCATCAAATCCGGGTGCATGCAAAGGCATTGAATCATCCCCTTCTTGGGGACTGGCTCTATTCCGACACGCCTACCCCATTGATAGACAGGCAGGCCCTGCACGCCTATCAGCTTGCCTTCGATCATCCTTTGTCAGGAGAGCGGATTAATCTAACAGCTCCGCTGCCCGAGGATATGAAAAGAGTATTGGCTCATCCTTAGCCAATACTCCTTAAAGCTTTCTTTATGGGGATGGGATTTAAAATATCTTACGTCTGTCAACCACACGCTTGGCCTTACCTTCGCTACGTTGAATACTCTTATGCTCAACCAACTTGATTTTTGCACTGATACCCAGGGTGGATTCAATTTCATGACGCAGCTTTCTCTCCAGGGCTTCTATCTTCCTGACCTCGTCGGAGAAAATACTGGTATTCATCTCTATTTGAATTTCCATAATATCGAGATTATCCACTCTATCCACATAAATCATATAATGGGGCTCAACCTCACTGTACTTTAAAAGTACCGATTCTATCTGGGAAGGGAATACATTGACACCTCTAATGATCAGCATGTCATCGGAACGCCCCGTGACCTTGGCCATTCGGGTGCTGGTACGGCCACAAGAGCAGGTCTCATGGGTCAATACAGAAAGATCCCTTGTTCTGTAACGAATCAAAGGCAGAGCCTCCTTGGTAATGCAGGTGAAGACAAGCTCGCCCTTCTCGCCTTCGGGCAGAACCTCTCCTGTATCCGGGTCAATGATTTCAGCAATAAAGTGATCGGAACAGATATGTAACCCGGCCTGATGCTGACAATTCATCGAAACCCCCGGGCCCATGATTTCACTGAGTCCATAGATATCATAGGCCTTTAGTCCAAGGCGTTCCTCGATCTGCGCTTTCATCTCCTCTGACCAGGGCTCTGCACCAAAAACCCCCACCCTTAACTTCAGATCTTCCTTAGTAAGGCCGCTGGCCTTCATTTCATCTGCCAAATACAGGGCATAGGAAGGCGTACAGCATAGGACAGTGGCTCCAAAATCCTTAAGCAATTGAATCTGGCGGGCGGTGTTTCCCCCCGACACCGGAATAACCGTTGCCCCAACCCTTTCAACACCATAATGAAGGCCCAAGCCACCGGTGAATAGACCGTAGCCATAAGCAACATGGACAATATCCTTGGCGGTTACTCCTGCATTGGTCAGGCATCTGGCTACGCATTCAGTCCAGGTTTCGATATCCGTGTGAGTATATCCCACCACAGTCTGTTTTCCTGTTGTGCCGGAGGAAGCATGAACCCTGACCACCTGATCCAAGGGAACCGCAAAGGTTCCAAAGGGATAATTATCCCGAAGATCCACTTTATAAGTAAAGGGCAGCTTCTTCAGGTCATCGACGGATTGAATATCTTCGGGCCTTATTCCTGCCTCCTTCATTTTCTCAGCATAATAGGGCACATTTTCATAGACCCGTTGAACGGTCTGCCTTAGCCTTTTCCCTTGAACCTCCCTCAAACCGTCCTGCTTAAGGGTCTCCATCTCCGAATTCCAATACAACTCCATACTAACATCCTCCTTCATGCTTATCACAGAATAGTGAACTATGATTTAAAACCATATAAAAAAGCCTTTCATCCTACTTGGGACGAAAGGCTTCAAGCTCTCCGCGGTACCACCCATTTTTACTGCTATTAGCAGTACAACTCTTAAATACGGGACATTGCTGTCCGATATTCACCCCCTATAACGTGGGGTATCCGTACCAGCCTACAACTCAAAGCTTCAACCGGCAAGCTCCGGAGCGAACTTCAGAAGCATTTTCCATAAAACTGCTTTCAGTCAAGGCAGTCTCTCCCTGAATGGTCCATGGTTCCTACTTTTCTCCATCAAAGCCATTAAATTAATTGGAATAATTATACCATTAATTTAAGTCATCGTCAACTGCATTATCAAAGTCACCTACATCATCATTTATGGAACTGTTTCCATCAGAACTATAGCGATGGTCATGATCCGATACCCCATATAGCTCCTTGCCTCTGATATTCAGGCGAACCCGTTCTTCTTCTACCATCTTGCTGATCATGTCCCTGACCTTGACAGGTCTTTTGACGCGGATTAATTGTAGCTCCGGATTGGTCTTATCCGCAGTATAGAGTGTAATGGTTCCTACTCCTACAAGCTTATCCCCAAAGGTCCGGGTAAGCTTGACGTCCATAATCCTATAAAGGAGCAGCTCATCCTCTGTGGTATTGAAAAAGCCCTTGGAATAGAAAAGCCTCTGATCGCGCACAGCATAGCGGGTAAAGCTTAGGGGTAGGCCTAAAAAGCGCTTTCTGTCCTTCCATTGATACTCAGGTTTCGGATTCTTTGCCATAAGGAAATCCCTCGCAATTCGTCATTAATATAAACAAGTCTGAAATAGACCACCCATTATTGGCATGCTCATTCAAATCTATTATACCCCTCTGCCATTCACCCCTGCAAGAAAAACCTGGAAGCTTATCAAAAGGGATGCCCTCTTACAAAGGCATCCCTTCACGAGTATTATTGTTCACTTATTAAAACAGATTCATAGCTTCATGACCTATGTAAAACTTACCTTTGATTTTGATGACCGGGAAATCAACTTCTTCGTCATCCATCTCAACTTCAACCGTATAGTAGGTTACTTCATCTTCCGTGTCTTCCTTTTCAACATCCCCGATCTTGAGCTTCTTGATCCATTTCTCACCCTGTTGGTCCTCTAGTTCTAGATCTAAATTATCCAAAAGAACTTCTAGCTCATCTTGATCCTCAAAATAGTCTTCAAGATCCTCTCTGGTATCTTTATCAAAGCATTTCAAAAATTTTTTTACATCCTGCTTATCAATAGATTCAAAAAAATCCTTGACAAGATCTTTTGCTCCCCCAGAGCCACATCCTGTAGCAGTTAAGGCTACCGCAATCACCATCAATATGGCTAGAATCATGGAACTTCTGCGCTTTTTCATTAACCTAATTCTCCCTAATCTTTTTTAGCAATTCATCTACCTTATATAACCGCTACATACTAAAATAGCAACCTTATAAAAGCTAGAACAGATGCGAGCCCGTTTAAAAGTTATCACTGTCAGAATCTATGTAAAACCTGTCCTTATACTTTTTAACCATGATATATTCAATGCTGCTATCATCAATTTCTATATTAACTCTATAGTAGGTCACGCCATCATCGGTATCCATCTTGTCGCGGCTCTTGACCTTAATTTTCTTTTGCCAGCCCTTATCATATTTATCGTCATATATTTCCTTGAGTTCTTCGAGCTCTTCCTTGATGTCTTTTTTGTCCTCCTTCATATCCTTCTGATCATCCTTGTCATAGCACTTCAGAAGGGCATTGAAGTCTTCCTTATAAATAGCGGTATAGTAATCCTGAATCAGATCCTTATACTCCTTATAACCGCCTTTTCCACCCAGTAGCAAAATAAGAAGGACAATGGCTACCAAAGCAATTCCCGCCATAAATATCGGGGGAAGCTTTTTCTTTCCGTTGCTGCTGCCGGAAGCAGGGTTCTCGGGATTAACAGACGGTGTGGGCTTTGGCTCATTAATAGGAGGAACAACAGGGCTGGGACCGATAGGAGTAGTCGCTAATCCACCCACATTGGGGGTGGCAGGCTGAGGAAGATCGGTCCTTTGGGTCACATCCCCCTGTGCATTTTCTACTATCTCCGGAACCGGCGCAATGGGCTCGATCTTTGAAATATTCTCATTGGAAGGGGCTTCTACACTCTGTTTAGCACCACAATGAGTACAAAAGATTGAACTGTTTTCAATTTCCTTTCCGCAATTCGTACAGAACATTGCATAAACCTCCTAAAATCATCGTGAGATAAGCTCATTGCGTTGATTATACCCTTAATGGAAATGCCTGTCAACGCAAACCCCTTTATCGCTTGAGTTACTCATAGAGACCGTAGGTTTGCTCCACATCCAGAATAAACAGGATGCCATTACCGGGTTCGTCAATTTTCAAGTCCTTACGAATAGAACTTACAATGGGTTCACTCTTCTCCTTGTTGGATAGGATCATGACCACTTCCTTCTCTGGCTCAATAGCCATAGAGAACAAGGTCTGATTTTCATGAAGTCCTGCGCCTCTGGCGTTAATGATGGTACCACCTTTGGAGCCTGCCTTGGTTGCGGCATCCATAACCTTTTCGGACATACCCTTTTCAACAATGACTAAAATTGCTTGATACATAATAGGATCTCCACCCCTTGTTTCTATTGATTGATTTCCACCGCAGCTACTTGCCCCAGCAAGACGGGACAAAGCTGTTGTAAAGGCTATACCATGGTTGGGTTTTTGGAATTCAAACTTTTTGTTCAACTCGATAAGGGCCTTATTGGCACATTCCTTTTCCGCAATCAGGAGAACGATTTCTTTCTTAATCTCACCAAGATCCAGCAGACCCAAAAGGTGAGGCTTGGTCGTTCCCTTTCCAAGGAGAATCGTCCCCCCTGAAATGCCGCTTTGCCTTGCTACTTTAAGAATCTTACTACCATAGCCTACGTTTACAATGGAGAAGATCAATTTTATGCTTTGCATATCAGGCTTTTTTTCCATCGTCATGAATACCACCTTTTATCGATTTTCTCTTAAAGATCAATCCCACAATTTGTAAGGCAATGAGTGGGGTTAAGGCAACCATGGCAATAACACCGAACCCATCAATCAGAACATTGGCATGCTCTATATACTCCGCCGCCCCCTGGGCAAAGGCCAAAATAAAGGTAGCGGTCATGGGCCCCGAGGCGACGCCTCCCGAGTCAAAGGCGATACCTACAAAGAGCTTTGGCGCAAAATACGATAGGATGATGGAAATAATATATCCCGGCAACAGGTAGTGCCATAGTTTGATCTCCGGCACCAAAATTCTTAATATGGACAAGGCCACCGCAAAGCCAACGCCAATGGAAAGAGCAACCAATACCACCCTTTTATTTACATAACCACTTGTAACATCTTCTATCTGGTTAGTCAAGACATACACCGCGGGTTCCGCCAATATAGTCACTAATCCAAGAATAAACCCAACGAGGATAATGATCCAGGGCTTATTAAGTGCGGCCAGCTTATACCCCAAAAGGCTTCCCACATCCATAAAACCCTCATTGACCCCTGTCAGGAAGAGCACGAGCCCCACAAAAGCGAATACCAACCCCACCAATATTCTCAAAAACGCCTTACGGGTTACTTTGGAGGATGCCCTATTTATAACAATAAAAATCAATAGAATGGGCGCCAGAGCTAAAAGAATCTCGCCTGCAAGGGCGGGTATGGCTTGGAAGAAAGGAGCCAGAATGCTTTTTTGGCTGGAAACCTCATACTCAAGGCTTGCTGTAATCTTATCAGGTTTTGTTACAATACTCATTACCATAACCGCAAGGATGGCTCCCACAGATGCGATGGCCACCAGGCCGAAGCTGTCCTTTTCAGAGGCTTTACCATCCTTTTTCAAGGAAGATACACCAATGGCAAGTGCCAGAATAAAGGGTACTGTAAGGGCTCCGGTCGTCGCACCCGAAGCATCGAACGAAATGGCCAGAAATTCTGACGAGGTAAAGAAGGAAAGGCCTAGAATGATAAGGTACAAGACGGTCAAGATTTTATATAAAGGAATATTATATACAATTCTTATAAGACCAAAAGAGAGTAAAACGGCTATTCCTATTGAGACAATGACCACAATACTAAGCTTCGAGATAACTCCTGAGGTGACAAAGGCTACCTGACCGGCAAGAATGTGCAAATCGGGCTCTGCCACCGATATAAAAAAACCTACAATGATGCTGACTATAGCAACAATCCATACCTTATTGCTCTTTGCCAGAGCCTTTCCTATAAGATTGCCAATGGGGGTTATACCCAGATCAACCCCGACCAGAAATATAGAAAGACCTAATACTATCCAGAGTGCACCAACTAAAAAACGATAGATTTGATGGGATTCCATTGGCGTGAGGGTAAAATGAAGAATGAGGACAATGACTGTTATGGGAACCACAGCCAAGAGAACCTCTTTGATTTTTTTGAACAGTATATCCAATATGAGCCTCCTTCCGAAATATTCATTGCTGTGCCTGCTCAATTGAAATTAACCAGGAATATACTTCTATGTAACTTCGCCTGTAATCATTCCCCCTTTCTTTTACTTTATTATAAAGGACACCGGGAAACCTACGCAACCTTTTAAATGAAAGCAAAGGACTAATTAATAAAATAAATAAAAAAAACGAAGGGCTTCGATGCCCTTCGGTAAATGTTCATCCTTATTAATTAAGTTCACTCATCACAGCATTTATTGTTTTTTGAAATGTTTTCTAACCGAACTTTTTCAATGAGATCTGGAACCAGATCCAGCAACTTTTCCAGGCCGCAGGATTTTTTAACGGGAACGACCTGGATTTCATCGCCTTTAGCCACCAGGATGGCTATTGGTTTGACCGATGCGCCCATGCCCCCTCCGCCTCCGGCTCCACCGTTCTTTTCATCATGGCCGTCTCCAAGGCCGGTACCGACTCCAAAGCCTATGGAGAGGAGGGGTATGAGGGTCACTTCGCCAATCTGAATCTTCTCCCCCACCACCGTCTTGTTGACCAGAAATTGTTCCAGCTTTTCCATCATACCGGAAACGTTCTGTTGAATAGAATTTGAATCGAATGCCATAAAAAATCATCCTCCACTTAATAAAAATTTATTACTTAAATTTTAAAGGCTTTTGAAAAATATAGTCTGAGTGACTCTATAACCGCTACAGCAAGGATTATTCGCCCTGATACCGAAAAACTGCCCTCTAAATATTCGTCGTCAAAGACCGGGATGATACGAACATGCCCTAATTTTTGGAGTCCGGGGTAGATTGCTTGCAATCCCCCACAAAGAAGGCCCGTGTGATAGCTATCCTCAAATCCGATGGTGCAATCCACCTTAAGCCGCGTTGGCTTGTAAGCGGCAAGAACACGTTTTATGCTTCTGAAAACCATTTCCAAGCCCTCCAGGGTAAGCCTGTATTTTCTACCGTCGCCCTCCTTTTTTTCCACCCCGTTTGTTTCATTTTTCTTGGATCTCTTCCCCTGCCTTCCCTGAAAATTTACTTTTTTCTTAAACAAGTGAACAAAGATGAGTTCCATCTTCTGACCCATTTCTGGAGCATAGGTATACTCCAATGTAATCCATCCAAATAGCCCTCTGATTTGTGCTGATATCCCTTGATTCTCAGAGGCAAAATAACCATTGGATTTATACTCTACAGGAATAAACAGAATACACAGAAGCAGGATGAGGGCTACGTATAAAACCACCGCAAGAAGCATTCCTATAATACTCAAAAGTATCATGGTGTCCCCCCTGCCATCAGCTTTTTAGTTTTCTTAAAGACCTTCAGACTGGGCTTAAGCTTGGTATAGGCCTGACGGGTAAGTTGTGGCATTCGCCTTACGACACGGCCTATGGAGGTTTTTACTCCCCTGACCAATGGTACCCGCGGGACAAAGTCCAGGACGCTGGAGGCAACCTGCGCCGGCTTTTTTATGATCTCTCGAGTTTTCTCAAGGAAGCCAGGTTTCCCCATACGTTTTACCAGGGCTTCCCTGATGCTGTGAAGCTCCTTGGGCAGATGAATCTCCTGGCGAGCAATACTGTCAATTTCCCAAAAGAGCAGCTTCATTTCAGTTAACTGCTTTCTGCAACAGGCGCATGACCGGATATGCTCTTCAACCAAAAGTCTCTCCAGCTGACTCAGCAAGCCGTCCACATAATCCTCTAGTAGAACACGATCCATTTGACAAGCCATTTTCTACACCTCCCATAACCCTTTTTTGATCAATTTTTCCCTCAGCAATCGCCTGGCTCTGTAAAGATAGGTCTTCACCGACCCTAGAGGACAGGTCATGAGTCGCGCAATTTCTTCATAGCTTTTGCCCTCAAAATGCCTGAGGATAATGGCTGTTCTTTCGTTTCCCGGCAGCTCCACGATACTTTTTTCAATAGCTGAAAACCTTTCAACCCTTTGAAATCTCTCTTCCGGAGATTCCTGATAATCGGCAGGGATGAGGGCCCCTTGGTCTTCCTCTAAAAAATCGGTGCATATCTCGTTCCTGCTATTACGCTTGCTATAGTTTATCAAGAGGTTCACTGCAATTCTTTTAATCCAAGGCAGAAACGGTTTTCTTTCATCAAACCTCGGCAAGGCCTTGAAAACTTTGAGAAACACTTCCTGAAGGAGATCCGTGGCATCTTCCTGATTGAAAGTACTGCGATAGCACAGGGTATAGACATATCGTTTATACTTGTCGTAAAGCATGCGATATCCGTCACGGTTATTCTTTTTACAGAGCCTCACAATCTTTTCATCTTGTATTTCCACAAGCGTCTCCATCAAGAATACTTTCACCTAGATATACACCAAAAAAAGAATAAAGTTTTGAAAATAATAGAAATATTAAAAACATTTGAAAAACTGAAAATTATATGAGTTGCAGTATTGAAGAAACAAAAAAGGAGCTGACGCTCCTCTTAAAATAACCGATATATTATACGGCACGTTTGATATCCAGATCCCGCATGCGCCCTTCGTAAACCTTGTGAAGCTTCGGGATGTTGGGAAGCTCATCAGGTCTCACCAAAGAAAATTGCTTATTGAAGGTAAAAATCCCCGCTTCATATAAAACCTTGGCAACGAATTCAGCGCAAGTATTTCTGTATTCAGAATGAAAGGGTTTATTAAAGATACAGCCAAATAAGCCTAAAAAGTTATAGCGGTATCTTTGGCTTTCCCTTGTGTATTTATCTAAAACGGAACAAAATCGGCTATAGGTGGCCTCATCCACAGGGAGAGCATATATGGCGCACTCGGTGTGGGGATAATACTTAAACATACCCTCATTGATGATTTCTTTAATCAATCCGCCGATGATGGGAAAGTATCTCACCCTTCTGGCAAAGCTATAGAAAACCTTCAAATCCGGATCCACTCCAATGGAAGCATGATTATACCTTGCTTTAGTATAAAGCTTGATTGATTTTGAAACCAATGTTCCCACCTGGGTGAGCATAATATAGATCTGTTTCATTTTTTGCCCCCTCCCTATTTCAAAATGATTCAACCTTTATTTTCTAATTATACAACGACTCCCTTCAGGATACCATCCCACATTTTTCATACCTCTTTTGTATCTCTCTCCATTTTATGTTAAAATAAACTCACCCGTTAGCAGAATCAAAGATTTCAACGGGTCCCGAGAGCATTGAAACACTGTATGTTTCCAATGCAAAAAAAATGATTTTTGGAAGGTTTCTATGAAAAAAAAGCTATTGTTGGGAGTCATCGGTCTCCTCACTTTTATTGCCCTACTTTTCTCTGGCTGTGCAAGACTTAATAACAAGCCCTCGGTATTCATGTGGGAGGTGCAGGCAAAGGAGGGCGCTGGAAAGCTCTATCTTCTTGGTTCCATCCATGCGGGCAAAAGTGATCTCTATCCGCTGAATCAAGTGATTGAAGAGGCCTATGAGCATTCGGATGTCTTGGCGGTTGAGTGTGATACCTCCACACTGCTCCAAAGACCCGACCTGGCCGAGCTCATGCAAAAAATGATGTATACCGACGGGTCTACCCTCAAGGACCATATCAGCCCGGAGCTCTATGAAAAAACCAGTGCCTTGATGAAGGAGCACGGCTTAAGCCTCGGTCTTTTTGAAAAAATGAAGCCCTTTGCCTTGTCTTCTACTATTCTTAGCTTCCAAATGGAAGAATGGGGTTATTCCCCAGATAACGGTATTGATGTATATTTTTTAAACAAGGCTCATAAGGAAGGAAAAACCATTGCCGAAATTGAATCTATAGAATTTCAATATGATCTTTTAGGTGGTTTCTCCGATGAGATTCAGTCCCTTATGCTTAAGAGTACCATTGAGGGAGCTGAATCCTCCAAAGAGGATTTAGACAGTTTATTCACCATTTGGTCTAGTGGCGACGCGGCTGCCATGGAGGCTCTTTTTTTGGAGGAGGATGACACGCTGACAGAGGAAGAAAAGGCTATCTACGCTGTTTATGATAAGGCCATGATGGAAGACCGTAACATTGCTATGTCTCTGAAGGCTGAAGAATATCTCGCTCAAGGCCAAACGACCTTTTTTGTGGTAGGGTCGGCCCATATGGTTGGAGAAACGGGTATTGTGAAGCAGCTAAAGGATAAAGGCTACAGGGTTATCCAGAAGTAGCCTCAAGCTATGATCCCGGAATCCCCTGCAACCCTTTTAAAATGGTTTACTCCTCACCGCGTATCCCCTCAATGATGACGGTTTCGTTTATTCTTTTAAGAGGAATCTGGCCTGAAAGTATGGTTATAAGCAGGGTTCCTAGAACAGCCAAAATCACCTGAAGGGTTGGAAAGCTCCACTGAAATTCCCCAACTGCTATAACCGTATTGTAGAGTACCTTTGATAACAAGCACCCCAACACCGTTCCGATAATAACGGCGATCATTCCATGAAACAGGCTTTCGAGTCGTACAAGCTTTAATATTCCTTTCTGGGTGGCTCCTACAGCCTTCAGCATGGATAATTCCCTGCGCCTTAAGATGATATTTGTGCTGATGGTATTAACAATGTTTACTGACCCGATGAGGGCAATGACAGAGATAAAGCCATAAATGAAAATTGAGATGACCAACATGGTGGTTTCGTATTCTCTGGATGCTTGATGATAGTCCAAATAGACCAGCCCTGGGTTCATAGCGGTATACTCTTCAAGAAAAGTCCTCATCGGAAGAGAATCCGCTCCTTTATCCATCTGGATATACAGTCTCTCCGGGAAGCTCTCACGGCCCATTACCTTTTTAAAGAGCTCCTCGCTGCCAATGACCTGAATACCCCCCAGGGTGTTTTGA
The DNA here is from genome assembly GCA_023415205.1 of Bacillota bacterium. Classification (GTDB taxonomy): domain Bacteria; phylum Bacillota; class Clostridia; order DSM-8532; family DSM-8532; genus DTU059. The sequence continues at coordinate 17,335 of JAEZLR010000011.1, forward strand.
GTTTCTCCGAAAACACCCTGACTGAGAACGCCTGCCACCGTCAGGGTAATATCTTTTACCCCCTCCGTCTCTTCCGAGTACACTGAAAGAGTGAATTGGTCACCGGGTTTAAGGGTGGTTACATCCATATACACCGTTCTTTGTTTGGCTGTATCATATAGCTTGCCGGCATTGACAATCAGCACCCTGTCCCCATCATCAAAAATATCGGTTTTTCCGTCAATTAAATAGCTTTTCAGGGCAGTCTCCGCATTGTTCCCATAGGTGATAAATTGGCTGTTATAGAGAAGCGCTCTACCTTCAGCATCGGTCTCCATGGGCTGATTCAGCACGGTATAGATGTCTTGGTTGACTTTTTCCTTATCAAGTATAACCTGACCATAGGTGTCCCCAAACCGATAAAGGGTTTCAAGGCCAGGGATGGAAAGAAGCTGCCTCTCATCCTCCTGGGGAAGCTTCAGGCTCTCACTATAATTGCTATTACTGATAGCAAAATGGGGATAGGAGGACATATCAATCACTCCGGCCTTATAGGCAAAGTCTACCAGACTTCCAAAGGCTATAAAGAGAACAATACTGATTACCATGGAAAACACGGTAATATAAAAGCGTCTCCGATTTCTGCCAAGGTTCTTCCAGGCTATCCATCCTTCGGGCCCCAAAAGGCCAAGCCACCCTTTGGAGCGCGAAATATGCTTGAATTTCTCTTTACGAATTTCTCCCGTATTGCGTACAGCCTCCATAGGAGAAACCCTTCCGGCTCGTTTGGCTGGAAGCCAGGCTGAAAGGAATACGGTGATAAAACCAATAACAATGCTACCCAATAACACTGGATAGGAGATCACCAGGGACATGGATGCAAACTGAGATTCGGCGGCAATAGTCTTAATGACCTTAATGAGAATGCCTATGGCCAGGGTTCCTGATAAAACGCCAAGGGGTATGCCCACCAAAGCAAGGATCAAGGCCTCACGGTTAACGATGGAGTTAATCTGGCGCGGGGTTGCACCCACACAGCGCAAAAGTCCGAATTGAGAGACTTTTTCTATCACAGACATATTAAAGGCATTATAGATAACGGCAATGGTAGCCGTTACTATGAGAAGAACAATAATCGAAAGGATAGTTAGCATTGTTTTATCCAGTATAGGATTGGTGCTCTCGCCCATAAGCCTCAGCACGCGCTCATTATAACTGATTTTAGAGGCTTTTTCACCCGTCAGTGTCACCCCCGATGCCTTGGCTATGGCTTCCGAGTCCTCAGGGGCATTTTTCACCGATCTTAAATTGATAAAGACATCATAGACCTCGCCCTCCTTCATCATATCCTCATGAATAAAGGAGAAGGCTTGGGCAAAAATTCTGTCGGCGATGACCCTGGGTTCAATCAAGCCCACCAATCGGTAGGTTTTGGCCTCTCTTTGCTTAAAGACCTCGTTTTCATCCCAAAGGTTTTCTTCAAGTTTTACCCCTTGAGGGCTAAAACGGTCTCCGATTCCCAGGGTTAGGGTGTCCCCAATTTTTGTGCCTTCCGGGAAGTTCTTAAGTGTCCAGTAGTCCAGAATGATCTCATCGGGCTCGGTTGGGAATCGTCCTTCCTTAAGCTCAATACTCATCCTTGGAAAGGTATCGGTGGAACAAGAAATGACATAGAGATATTGATGGGGCGGTTGACCTTCCTTCCCACCGTTGTCCGCCATAATAGCATACCCTTCTTGGCGGATAAAAAAGGAGTTTTTCACTGATAGATGATGCATTATCTTTTTTGCACTGTCAGGGTTTACCTGGGTGAAAGAGGTATGATAGTCACCATTATTCCTTATAGCATCTTGAATGAAGGCCTGCTGCCAGCTCAGAACCAGAGTTCCCAGCCCCGTAATCAGGGCCACTGATAGGATAATTCCAATAATAGTCAGAACAGCTCTTTTTTTCTGTATTATAATGGTTCTATTGGAAAGCTCCAGATAACTTTTCACAGGGTGGACACCTCCTGCGAGGCAATCATCCCATCGGTGATATGGATGACGCGATCAGCCTGGGCCGCTATTCTTGCATCATGGGTTATGACCATCAGCGTCTGGTGGTATTTGCGTACTGAGTATTTCAACAACTCAATAATCTCATTCCCGTTTTTGCTGTCCAGGTTTCCTGTAGGCTCATCAGCCAGTATAATTGACGGCTTATAAGCCAACGCACGACCAATGGATACCCGTTGCTGCTGCCCCCCCGACAGCTCCGAGGGCAGATGGTGCCTTCTATCCTCAAGTCCCAATAGTCTGAGAAGATCGGACAGGTAGGCCTTATCGACTTCCCTCCTGTCAAGCAAGAGCGGTAATAGGATATTCTCCTCGGCGGTAAGGACAGGGATGAGGTTATAGTTCTGAAAAATAAAGCCAACCTTGCGTCTTCTGAAAAGAGCCAACTTGCTTTCTGGGAGGGAATACACATCCTCACCGCCTACGAGCACCTTCCCCCCGGTAGGTTTGTCCACCCCGCCCACTAGATGAAGGAGGGTACTCTTTCCTGAACCGCTGGGACCCACAATAGCGACAAACTCGCCTTTTTCAATGGTTAAATTGATGCCTTTCAAGGCCTCAACACGATTTTCGCCTTTTCCATAGATTTTTTTTAAATCAATTGTTTTGACGATTTCCATGACAATATAGGACCTCCTGTGCTTTTATAGCTTTATTGTATCGAGTCAAGCTTAATAGGAGGTGTCTTTTATCTTACAGTTTTGTAAGCTAGATCTCCTTGAGGAGGAGAACGACAAATTCAGTGCCCTTTCCCTTTTCGCTTTTAACAAGAATGCTGCCGCCATGGCCCTCGACAATGGCTTTTGAAAGGGACAAGCCAATCCCTATACTACTGGGCTTGGGGCTAGACCCTTTATAAAACCGTTTAAAAATATACGGTAAATCCGCCTTACTGATACCTTCCCCATTGTCGGTAATAATCACCCCGGAGGTAAGCGGTGTATTAAAGGCCTGAGCCCGAACACACCCTCCGGCTTTACAGTGCTCAATGCAGTTTTTAATAATATTGATCAAGGCTTCCCTGAGCCACTCCGAATCTCCTTTCCAGAAGATTTCAGGTTTATTTTCCGGGGCTATTAGTTGAACCTGTGCTTCCCTGGCCATGACTGAAAGGGTTTCAAAAGCCTTTTCTACCACCTGCATCACCGGTTGAGCTTCAAGCCGAAAGGTAATGCTTCCCGATTCCAGCCGCGCCATTTTCAAAAGACTCTGAATGAGCCACTCCAAACGGCTCAGTTGCTGATTGCAGGATTCCAGAAAAGACTTCCGAGTGGGTTCTTCCATTTTGGTATCACTCAAAAGAATCTCATTATTAATGATCAGGGTAGATAGGGGTGTTTTCAGTTGATGGGAGATATCTGTAATAATATCCTTAAGAAAAGTCTTTTCTGCCTTTAAGCTTTCCAAGGAGCTTTTAAGCCTTTCGGCCATTTGGTTAAAATGGTGGCCCAGGATGGCAAAGCTTCCTTCACCCTCCCATGCCAGATGATGACTATAATCTCCCTCAACAATTTTCTCTGCACTCTTGGCAATCCCATCTATTTTGTGGTAAATAAACCGTGAATACCGGGAGATCGCCAAAAAGGTCAGCACACCAAATAGAAGGATGAAGAGGGAGCCATAAAGAAAAACCGAACCCATGCCGGTTCGGATAAGCGGTGATTGATAAAGCGGCGTATCAGATGTATAGCCGTATTGTGCCAGAAGCATTGAACCGGCATAAATCTCCTGGTCATCAGGCCTCTCCAAAAGTGCAACCGCCAGTTCGGGTCCTTCTTGAGGGTACAGACTCAATAGCCTTCCAATCATGGCCGCATTCTGGTCGTAAACCTGAACCTGAAGATTGGCCATCAGCCTGTAGGAGATCATCCATAAAAGGAGAAGCATCCCTGTAGAAATCAACAAAAGGATGAATATCATCCTTTTATATTCTCTGTTTCTGAAAAGTATCATTACCCCTAGTCCCTCCTTACCTCACAATCCCATTTGTAGCCTAAGCCCCTGATAGTTTTGATTAATAAAGGATTCTCAGGGTCAGATTCTATTTTTTCACGAAGGCGCCGAATGTACACCGAGAGAGCATTGCCATCTACAAAATCCCCATCGCTGTCCCACAGCAGTTCTAATAGTCTGTTTCGGGTCAGTACACCTTTAGGATTCCTCATCAGAAACAAAAGAAGCTTATACTCCAATGAGGTGAGAGAAACCTCTTTCTCACCCCTTTTTACCTGGGACTCAAGAACATGAACGGTAAGGTCTCCGCTTCTCATCACCGTTCCCTCAAGTGTACTCTCAGGCCCATGACGCCTTAGTACCGCTTTGATTCTTGACAGAAGCTCTTTAACGCGAATCGGCTTTGTAATATAGTCATCGGCACCGGTATCCAGGCCCAGTACAACATTGGCCTCCTCATCACAAGCCGTCAGAAATATGACCGGAACCCTACTCATTTTTCTGATTTCACTTAATATTTGATAACCAGATCCATCAGGGAGCATGACATCCAGGAGCACCATGCCTATTCTGTCATTAAACTGGGTTAGCGCTTCTTTAACTGTGCCTGCCAGCGAAACCCCATAGCCTTCGCTTTTCAAGGCATATTCCACTGCCATGGCCAGATTGAGATCATCCTCTACCAAAAGGATCTGCATCCTATTTCCTCCAAGTTCATCTTTATCTCAATAATATCATGACAACCTTGCCGCCATAATTCAAGGGTTTATCAAGATAAATCGTCACTTGTCCGTAGCTTTGGCCTTTTCTTAGCTCGTTGTTTGAAATTTTCTTCCATTGGCTGTCTTCCAGAAGCCTGTAAATGGCCAAATCCTGATGATAGCTGTAAATAGTTGATCCCACGCGGATCCGGGAAGAATCCACCCCTTGAATGACAGAATCGGAGGCCTTTGCCGTCAGGGCATACTCAAGGGCTGTGACCTGACCCCCTGACATTTTTACACGGACAGGTGCATTTAAAAAGACCCCCACATCCTGCCCCTGGTAGGTATATTCCTTGCCACCGATGAGCAGTGTCACCACTTCACTTCTGGTAAAACTGACGGGATCAAGGCTGATAACCTTGGAGGTGACCAAGCCATAGCGAATAGTTTCCTCCAAAGCGTCGTCCAGAAGCAAGGCATCAATATCATTAAAATCTCCTGAGGTATGGAGATATTTTACCTTCTTTTCCATGAGATAGCCATTGGGTAAATCGCTCCATCGGATGACCGAGGCCTTAACATCCCCGACAGTATTCGCATCAATGAGGTTGAATATAACTGCATCATTGGCCACATAATAGTCCCCCAGCATCCGGCTGTCACGGTCAACCTTCATGGCTCCATAGCTAGGATAATCCAACGCGGTTAGCTCAACGGTATCATATTCTTTACCTGAGGCTATCACCTTGTATTTCATAATCTTTCCTCTGTGTTGGTTCATGGAAGAGGCCACACGATAGACCTTTCTGGAGCCGTCACTCTTAAGCAGGTGAACATAATCGTATTTTGTACCAAAGTCCTCTGTTTTGCCAGAATTAAGGGAATAGGCATTGAGTACCAGAACATAGTCCTCATTGTTCGAAATCCCCTCGGAGACAATATCCACTGCCTTGTCATCATAGCCTAGCAAAAGCTTGCAGGTTTCACCCACCTGGGTGCTTCCTGGGCCGTTGAGCTTTTCTATGGGAAAATCATCAGAAAGAGCATAGGATACCCCTTCTACTTCAAGAGTGGTAGGGGATACTTTATTGGGAAGAATGCCAGTGATTCTACCAGAAACCGTGTTGGAATGAATGATGATATAGCCATTCTCTTGCCATATATCGGTGACCTCATAGAGGACATCGTTGACCTCAATCTGCTGGGGAGTGATATATTTACCCTCCCTGTCTATGAGGCTTCCACCATAGCGTACCTCCATGGGGTATCCGACCGTGGAGGAGGTGACCACCTTAGGTTCCGAGGTCAGAGGATCAAACAAGACACCGTACTGAAGGCCTTTTTTGTCAGAGGCTAACACCAGGGAGGAGTTATTCCTTATACTACTCAAAAACACTGAATAGCTCACTGTCTGACCTTTATAGTAAAAAACCGGATGGGAAGGAAGGGAAAGCTTCTCCCCACTGTTAAGGGTGAGGGTTCCCGACACCACATTCTTGATAGACAACTCCTGAAAGGTCATAGGAGCCGGGGTAAGGTGGGTAACTTGCCCATCCCTGACCCGGGCGATGTATTTCTTTCCTGCCTCAGGCATTTTAAGACCCGAGTTAAGAGTGTATATACCTTTCTCTGTCAAGATCTTCTTGGCATCAGCCTTTGGATTTACCGTTTGATTCTCTAAGACGATGAAATTTTGGTAAATGGGCAGGGTTTCCATCAGCTTTTGGCTTCCCCCGAACACCTGGGTATCAAGGGCTCGGTCCAGAATAAAGGCCATCTGACCGCGGGTGACCGTCCCATTAGCCTCTGCATCCATCCCCTCCAGCAGATTTAAATGCTTAAGAAGGGCCATGTAATTCTCGGGATAGGTGCCCGATAAGTAGAATTCTTCATACTTAAGCAGCTTTCCAACAATTTTTGCCGTTTGCGCAAAGGTAATCTTATCAGTTGGGTGGAACTTATTGTCCTTAAAAGCCGTCATCAAACCAAGCTTTGAGGCCGTATTAATTGATCCGTTGGACCATAGGGAAGCCGGTACGTCTGAGAAGAGTTGGGTTCCTTTAAAAAGCGTTATCTTATCTTCCTTTCCACTGAGCCTGACAAGGGCTGCCGCCATTTCCTCCCGGGTCATAGCACGGTTAAGATCCATTTTATCAGGTGGTGCGGGAGAAAATATCCCAAGATCCATCAACCGCTGCATGCTTTGTTCGGGCTCTGACAATGAGGGTGTTACCGCTAACAAATCTATAGATGTTAATGAAATAATTAATGAAAAAACCAAAATCCATGGAATGATCTTTTTCACAGTTAACCTTCCTCCTTAGGATGTCGTTCTTTCACATATACCCGAGCATGCGGCTTTTTGTCTGTTCCTTAAGGAATATTTATTTTTGTTTTTTTGACAAAGTTTATATATTAAATTATTGTTAATACTTTAAATAAAACAGAAACTGATATAAAATTGATGTGACTTAAAAAATAAAGAAGGTCAATCTTTATGAGCAGTCAGAAAAGAAGTAAAATAATCAAAAAATTTGCCCTATATTTTGGGTTGGTCTGTCTAGGAGCTCTTCTCTTAATGGCCGGCACATTATTGTTAAGTATGCGTCCTCCTGAAGGCAACTTGACCCTTAATCGGTCAGGTCGCGTTGATCATCTTGAAAACATTGTCAATAATGACCCCAGTGTTCCTCAAGGCCCCCCGTCCACCCAACAAAGCTACACCTTTCTTGTGGCGGGAAAGGATAAGGTAGCCGACAATACTGACACTATCATGTTGGTTAAGCTAGATATTACCGAAAAAAAAGTGACGATTCTCAATATTCCTCGGGATACCATGCTGGATACCCAAAGAAAAGCAAAAAAGGTCAATGCATCCTACCAGATTGGGGGCATTGAACAACTTGAGCAGGATGTGGCCAGTCTCACGGGTTTTTATGTCAACCGATATGTGCTCTTTGATATTGAAGGTGTGGAACAAATGGTGGATGCCATTGGCGGGGTGGATTTTGATGTGCCCCGAAATATGCATTATGAGGATCCCACCCAGAACCTTTCCATTCACCTTAAAAAGGGATTCCAGCATCTTAACGGTGAGCAGGCTGTCAAGCTAGCTCGCTACCGTAGTGGATATTCGGATGGAGATATCGGACGAATCGGGGTTCAGCAGGAGCTGTTGAAGGCATTGATCTCCCAGGCCCTTAAACCCGAAAACATTCTCAAGCTTCCCGAATTGGTTCGCCTTTTTAATGATAATATTGAAACCGATATTGAGCTGGGAAATATGCTTTGGCTTGCGGATCAGGTGAAGGATTTTAAGGTGAGTGATATAGAAACCTACCTTCTGCCTGGCGTGGCAGCCACGGTAGACAGTATTTCCTATTGGCTACCCTACGAGAACGAACTTCTTAAACTCATTAACGAAGGTTTCAATCCCTTGAATGAGCCTATTACCTTGAACGATCTCTCCATCCCCATTTACCCGGAAAACGAAGGAAAATAGTTATACTGTACCTGACTTGGGCATACTGACAATATAAGAAAATATGAGAATAAAGGAGTCCTGAATATGAAAGCTTGGATTGACAGAGATGGCTGTATCTCCTGCGGCCTTTGCCCCAGCACCTGCCCCGAGGTTTTTAGAATGGCGGATGATGGCTTGGCCGAAGTCTATGTGGATGAGATTCCCGAAGATGCTGAAGAAATGGCCCAGGAAGCTGCCGAAGGCTGTCCTGTCAGCGTCATTCACATTGAAGAAGAATAAGAAGCAGGTTCTCAGAGAACACAAAAGCCATGCTCAGGCCTTTTCTATAAACAAGGCGTGAGCATGGCTTTTAGTTTTAATAGATAGCGTTTCTTACGTCCTGATAAATACATAAAGGGCGAGGCCCATGGCTGAGAATACCACCAGTAGAGTACCCAAAGCCGCCCTTTTATTATTGTCCTTCCATGAGTAAGCCGCATAGCTGAAACTGTAAACAGTTGACAGGATGATAAAGAGAAGACCTACATAAATCATTATTTCTTTCCCTCCGATGAAATAATGGGCGCGCTATTAAGGAGCTTACCGGTACGCCTGATAATGAAATTAACATTGGCCTTCAGCTCAGACTCTGAAAATCTCTTATTCCAGCTATAGTTTTCCCATTCCTGAATGGTCCAGAATTGAGGAACTAATGCCGAGCCAAAACCAAAAACATCGGACTTAAGAACCTTGCACTTTGCAAAAACCTTTTCAATTCCGGCTTCCACGTACTTGGAAAATGTCTTCTCAACTATTTTTTTCATATCCGGATCTTCATAATTGATACGACTCTGAATAGCTGAAATTTCTCCTTCCATAGCGATATTGATTTCAATTTTGGGCTTATCGCCTTTTATATCTACCTTAATTTTTGGCCTTGAGAACTCTTTGGTCTCAATAGGGATAAGCAGACCCGGTTTCTGAGGGTCCTCTATAGTGAAAGTAGTACGTTTTAGCTCCCCACGAACCAAGAGAGCCATTTGGGTTTCAAATCCGGTTAGCTTTCCCACCATTTTGTCCCCATTAAAAACTGCTGACCCAAGAAGCTCGATACTCTGCCCCCCTTTTTTTGGGGTATCGCCTGCATAAAAATCCCCAGGTGTTTGGTATTCTCCCTCATAGGGGGGACCTTCCTTTACTAAATTCCCACCATTGTTTAAGGCAACATAGGTACCCATTAATTGACTATAAGGTGACTTAAGGGTGTTGTACATTTGTGAGAAGGTGACCTTTGGGAATAGCCCCGTATATTCGGACCTGGATACCAGTTCTTCAATGCTTTCGGTAACCAGTTCTCCAAGATAGGGCTTGCTACTTGTAATTAATTCCTGAGCCGACCCCTTGCAGAAGAAAACATAGGAATTACGCCGAATCTGCCTGTGTCGGATCAAGGGAATAACACTATCCCCCATATTACCGCTGGATGCAAGCTCTTCAGAAACGACAATGGCCTTAAGATGCATGAAGTTGAGTATTTTCGGAATGCTGGAATTGATAAGTGCTACCCCTGACAGCAAAGAAGGTGCATCAATAACAATATTTTCCTTCTCGGCTTGCTCCTCATCCTGTTCTCCCCCACCCTTTTCAGGAAACTTGGGAATGTTAAATGTTAAACGTAGCCTGTCGGTCACTCCGCTATCTATACCCAGAATGGATACGTATGCATAATTGTTGATCTCGACGGCATCATAGCAGGCAGTAAACATGAGTGGCATCAGTAGGACTAAGAGTACTGGCAACACCTTTTTAAGCATGATGGGACTCCCCCCTTTTTTTGCGAACTGCTGCAACAGCCAGAACAATGATAGGCGGAAGGAAAAAGAAGACCCAACCCCATATGCGGGCATACTGGATGAACCCTTTATTTACCTCGGAAAGACCCTTGGGAATAAGGGTCATACAGAAGAGAATAATGGCCATGGGAAAAATTAAGGGACGCTTGTCATTAATTTTAAATATATGAGAATAAACAAGAATGGCACAATAAAAGAGGGCTGTCACCTCTATAAAGCTCCCGAAATTCCAAAGAAATACGAAAATTGGATCCAAACGCTGGAGAAACTCACCCAGATTAATTTGCGCTAACAGGATATACATCGGTGATACGATTTCTTGGGCGTCATCATAGGGAAAAACGAAGGCAAAAGCCAGAAGAGCCACACTCGTTATGATCCCTGAAATCAGAATTGCCGCATTACCAATCCTTTTAATTTCCGCAGGGCCATGAAGTGACTTTGCTAAAACCCCTATTAGTACGACCTCACCATAGAAGGAGCTTCTCACAATACCATTTGTCACAGTTTTATCCAAGCCATAGCCTAATATGGGAAAGAGGTTACTGATATTAAAATTAGAAATGGAAAGTAGAACAACTACTAAAAAACCTGCTCCCAGAATATAAATCATGAATTTCGCAAATCGTGCGAGGGTCTCTAATCCTAAAAAGGATAATACCACCACACAAATAAGGAAGAGGATCATGATAAAGCTGGGGGGACTGTCAGGAAGAACAAACACCTTCAAAATCTCTGTAAATTCTCTGAGGTTTACGCTGGCAATGAAAATAAGGTAAACGGCTAGGATGAGAGAGCCTATAAACCCCAGCCAATTTCCAAGAACAATATCATAAATCTCCATAAAATTTTGATTGGGAAAGCGTTTTAAAAGTCTATAGGTAAATGAGAACAAAAAAGCTGCCATCAATGCCGAAATGATCGTCATATACCAACCGGTGGTACCCACCAATTGTGCGATCATGGCGGGGCTTGTAAAGAATACCCGGATGGTAATGGTTATGACCAGTAGGCTTATGGCCTCATGATACCCGAATTTACCTTCCTTGATCACCAGAATGCCCTCCTTTCACAGTGGATCCCCAGCCCCTTGGATGACTTGCCATCCTCTTTCTATTCTGGGGATTTAAAAAATCGGTTCTCTGTTTTTGTTGTGAAAGTGGTGCCCTAACGACCTTATCCTTGTTGCTCCTTGTGGTAGGGGCAATCGGTGAAAAGAAGGGAACACCAAAGGATTTCATGCTGAGGGCCAAGGCACAGATAATCGTGAAGCCCGCCGAAAGGCCATAGAAGCCCCCGATAAATCCAAAAATTATCAAAAGAAAGCGAAGGATGCGAATGGCCAGAGACAACGAATAATTGGGGATGGCAAAGCTCCCCAGGCCCGATACCGCAACAACGATGATGAGAATGGGGCTAACCAGCCCCGCTTCAACGGCCGCCTGTCCCAAAATTAAAGCACCGATGATCCCCAGGGTATTTCCAGTGATACCAGGAACGCGTATTCCGCCTTCCCGGATCAGCTCAAAGGAGAATTCCATGAGCAGGATTTCCACTATGGTCGGAAAGGGGACTGCAGTCCTGGAAACCACGATGGAAGCCAATAATGAGGAGGGGATCATTTCCTGATGAAAGAGGGTCAGCGCCGTGTACATGCCGGGTAGAAAGGTTGCCAGAAGAATGCCGATCAAACGAATTATCCTGAGAAATGAGCCATAATACCATCTTAAGTTGGTTTCCTCCGAGGTATGATAAAGATCAAAAAAGGTGATGGGCATGGCGAGGGCGAAAGGGGTTCCTTCACAGATGAGTACCACCTTCCCCTCCATCAGGAAGGAGGCCACCCTGTCAGGTCGCTCTGTTGAAATTACCTGTGGAAAGAGCATCATGGTTTTATCCTCAATGAGCTGCTCAAGCATACCATTGCCCGAGATATAATCAATTTTTAAGCTATCGATACGCCTTTGAACCTCATAGAGCAAGTCCAGATTAACCACATCAATAAGGTAAAGAAGGGCCGTCATGTAATTATTAGTTTTACTTATCGTATGAAATTCAGTAATCAAATTCTCATTTTTTACTATCCTTCGCACCAAAGTAATATTGGTACGGAGGTTTTCAGTAAACCCTTCTTGGGAGCCATGTACCACAGTCTCGGTAACAGGAGATCCCACGCTCCTTTTTTCAAAGCCACGGCTTTCCATGACCAGACATTCTTCGCACCCATCAACCATAACCACAACGATACCGCTGAGTATCTGAGGGATAATTCCCTCAAATTTGCTCATCCGCTCAATCTGATGGATGGATAAAACATTCTTTTCTATATAATCCAAGGGGCATCCCCCTTTAAAATCAACAAAGGGATGGGCATCCATCAGTTGGGGCAGAGTGAATTGAACAATGACATCCTTGTCTATCATGCCGTCCACAAAAACAACACAAGCAGGAATCTGCCTTCCCACATTGAATTTTCTGATAATAATATCCTTATTGAGAGGCAAATGAAAGAGCATCTGCATATACTTGATATTTTTCTCCAGAGATTTGTCTACCCAAATAAGGTCTTCAACTTCAGCCTCCTTCTTCTGCCCGTCGTCCTTGTTCTGCTCCTGGCTATCTTCCTCAGAGTTCCTTTGCTCCTGTTCCTGTTCCTTTTCCTGTTCCTGTTCCCGCTCCTTTTCCTGTTCCTGTTCCTGTTGTACTGCTTTCTTCCCCTTCCCCTTTTTCTTTGGATCAAAATCCCCATTTTTATTTTGACGGTGACTGTTCTCCTTGACCAAATCCCTTATTGAAATAGGTTGGATGATTTTCGGTTCCTTGGGGAGGTGTTTTTCATCCTTCTCTCCGGTATTGTCGGAAGGCAAGCCTTGATAAACAGCCTGAAGCTGATCATGATTTTTTTTCTGATCCCACTGAGTTTCTTGAGAATCTGGGGCCTTCTTCTGACTTTTCTTCAAAATGGCATAGAGGTTATCCTGAACTCTTGATTGATTCTCCCGCTCCTCCTGCCCATCTTCCATCAATCCGTCCCTTCCCTGGTTGTTTTGTTCATCCTCTTTAGAATCCTGGCTTCGTTGCACTTCATTCTGATCTCCCCCGGAATTAGAGGCCGCATCGTTGGACTGAGGTTTATTATTATCCTTATTTTTTTCTTCATCAATAGGTTCTTTAGTATATTTGATCCCTCTATATCTATCCCAATCCTCTGACTCCTCAGACCCTTCAAGAAGCTCAAAACCCAACTCAGGGTCTACAGGCTTTTGGTACGAAAACAGCTTTTTTAAGCCCTTCAGCATAAAGGCCACACCATCCCATCCTGATTCTCGATTTTATTCTTGAACATTTTGCTATCATTATTCGCAATAACAAATAAAATTATCCTGCATCGAGACTTGTGCTTATATCATCAATAGCAGAGGCAGCAAAAAAGCCTTGACCGACGGTCAAGGCTTAAAATCTCACAGGCTTAGGTTTTAGAGGGTTGAGTGTTCCTTATAAATTGTAAAGGTGGGCCTTTACGCAATGATGGCTCTACATCCAGTGCAATTTCCATGGCTGACCGGGTGGAGGCTTTAAGATCGAAGGAACCATTGGACATACACCATTTAGCCACCAGCCCCATTGCCTGTAAAAACACAATGGTCCTAAGCTCCGCGGCACGGGATCCATTTCTGATTTCTCCGCTTTCATAAGCCTTCTCAAGCAAGGTTTCCTCTGCCTTGTGTAGCTCTTGATGTCTTTTGGAATTGTCAAAGGTGCCGATATCCCTGGTCATATTGACAATAACAATGCGCCTGGCAATCTCGGGGCCCATATTTTCAAAAAATTCTACAATGGGTTCGGTAAGGTTCCAGAACTTATCAATATGATGATCTGCAGAGAGGATGGAGGTCAGCCTGGAGGCGGTCACCTCCTTGGGTAATACAAAAAAGTCCAGTAAAAGATCTTCTTTGGACTGAAAGTAGTAATAAAAAGTATGCTTGGACACCTCCGAAGCAGCACAAATATCATTAAGAGTCACCTGATCAAAGCCCTTATCCTTGATAAGCTCCATAGCCCTGGCTAAAATTAGTCGTTTTGTTTCATTGTCCTTCTGAGCCATTTTATCAACCTTCCTCTTGTACTAAAAACATGCTAACATAATTATGTTAACATAACAAGGTATTTATAAAAATATATTGACATTTTTATGTTACCGAAGTAATATAAACTAATGAATCTTAGGGTAAGGATTATCAATGATTTTTATTAGAATTCATCTCATTCTCTTAAAAAAGAAACATAGAATAGGTTACAATCTAGTAAGGTTTGATTGATGTTCCACACATCGAAAGGAATGAAGCCAAACAATGTTAAAGCTTATTAAGTATTTGAAACCCGCTGTATTTTCCATCCTTCTGATTATTGGACTTCTTCTTGTGCAGGCCTATTGTGATCTGGCCCTGCCTGATTACATGTCCAATATTGTCAATGTCGGTATTCAGCAGGGGGGCATTGAGAATGCCGTTCCCAAGGCCATTCGGCAGAGTGAGGCTGAAAAACTATTCCTCTTTATGGAGGACACCGACAAGGCTTTTTTCATCAAAAGCTACACTCTCTATCAGCCTGGAGATATCTCCCAAAAAGATTATAACCGTTTTGTAAAGGATTATCCTGCATTAGCCAAGGAGCCGGTGTATCTTCTCAGCTCCAGTGACAAAGATACCGTTGAAACGCTAAACAAGCTCCTTCCGAAGCCCATGCTTGTGGTCTATGGCATCGGTCAGAATAAACTTGAAGGGATGGGGCAAATGATTCCTGAGGGAGTCGATCCCTTTACAGCACTACAGAGCCTTCCGGCAGAGCAGTTATCTGCGATGCGGAATCAAATGAAGGAAAAGCTTTCAACCCTTTCTGATAGCATGAGCGCACAATCTGCCATTGAGTTTGTTAAGACTGAGTATAAGGCTTTGGGTATGGATATGAACGGCTTACAGGTCAGGTATTTGTTCTGGGCCGGGGTTTCCATGCTCCTTATAGCCCTCGTCAGCGTGGCGGCAACCATAGTGGTTGGCTTCTTAGCCGCACGAATCTCAGCCGGTTTTGGGAGAGATCTCCGCCTCAATATATTTAAGAAGATTGAAAGCTTTTCAAATACCGAGTTTGACAAGTACTCCACTGCATCCCTCATTACCAGAACCACTAATGATATCCAGCAGGTTCAAATGTTTATGGTCATGATGCTCCGAATGGTGTTCTATGCTCCGATTCTGGGCCTCGGCGGTGTTTTGAAGGTGCTTTCCACCAACACCAATATGGGCTGGATACTCGCCCTTTCTGTCATGGTGATTCTCACCATTGTCATTACCATGTTCAGTATCGCTATTCCTAAATTCAAGATTGTTCAAAAGCTAGTAGACCGACTGAATCTAGTCACACGTGAGAGTCTCATTGGCTTGTTGGTCATCCGTGCTTTCAACACCCAGAAGCATGAAGAAGAACGATTTGACAAGGCCAATACGGATCTGACACGTGTCAATCTATTCATCAATCGTACCATGGCACTTATGATGCCCTTAATGATGCTGGTGATGAACGGTATCACCCTCCTGATTGTTTGGGTCAGCGCCCAACAGATTGATTCAGGCCTTATGCAGGTAGGCGATATGATGGCCTTTATACAATATACCATGCAGATTATTATGTCCTTTCTGATCCTGAGTATGGTGTCCATTATTCTTCCCCGTGCTTCTGTTTCCGCTCAGCGTATCGCTGATGTTCTGAAGGTCACACCTTCCATTTTGGACCCTGTAAAGCCCAAAGAGTTTAATCCTGCAATAAAAGGGACCATAGAATTCAGAAATGTTTCCTTCAGATATCCCGGTGCAGAGGCTGATGTTCTGAGTAACATCAGTTTCACAGCCCACCGGGGACAGACCACGGCCTTTATTGGCAGTACCGGAAGCGGGAAATCCACCCTTATTAATCTAATCCCGAGATTTTATGACATCACAGAAGGGCAAATTCTTGTGGATGGCGTGGATATCCGTGAGGTTACTCAGCATGCCCTTCGCGACAGAATAGGTTACGTGCCTCAAAAGGGCTCCTTGTTTTCAGGAACCATTGAGAGCAATCTCAGGTACGGTGATGTGGATGCTTCTGAAGAACAATTGAAGAGGGCCGCTGAAATCGCCCAGGCCATGGAATTCATAACTGAGAAGCCTTTGGGCTTCGACGAGCCTATCTCCCAGGGCGGAACCAATGTCTCGGGCGGTCAAAAGCAACGCTTGTCCATTGCCCGAGCATTGGTAAAGAAACCCGAGATCTACATTTTTGATGACAGCTTCTCCGCCCTGGACTTTAAAACCGACAGCGCCCTTCGAAAGGCTTTAAAGGCCGAGACCTTGGACAGCATCGTACTGATTGTTGCACAACGGGTAAGCACCATTATGCATGCAGACCAAATCATTGTCCTTGAGGACGGTCGTATTGTGGGAAAAGGAAGTCACAAGGAGCTTCTCGAGAACTGCTTGGTCTATAGTGAAATAGCTTCTTCACAGCTTTCAAAGGAGGAATTATCCGCATGAGTGAGAATAAATTTTCTGCCCCTCCTCGCCGTGGACCAAGAGGCCCTATGGGAGGTCCCATGGGCCCCATGGGTGCTATGGGAGAAAAGCCGAAAAATTTCAAAAAAACAATGGGAAAGCTCATAGGGTATCTTAAGCCCTATAACCTCTCCCTGGTCATTGTCCTTCTGTTTGCCGCCGGTAGTGCCGCCTTTGCCATCGTTGGGCCCAATACGCTGAAAAAGGCTGTCAATAAGCTTTACGAAGGTCTTATCAGCAAGGTTCAGGGGATTACGGGGGCTGCCATTGATTTCGGATACATCGGAAATATTCTGATGATTCTCATTGGTCTTTATCTGGTCAGCACCCTGTTCGGTTTTATTCAGGGCTTTATCATGGCGGGAGTTGCCCAGAAGGTTTCTTATAACCTAAGGAAGGCCATCTCAGAAAAAATGAATCGGATGCCCCTGAGTTATTTTGACACCAAAACCCATGGCGAGGTTCTCTCTCGGGTGACCAATGATGTGGATACTGTCAGCAATACCCTGAATCAGAGCCTTTCACAGATCGTCAGCTCTGTAACTACTCTCATCGGTGTTTTGGTGATGATGTTATCCATAAGTTGGGTCATGACACTGGCCACCCTCTTGATTATGCCTATTTCCACAGTTCTCATCATGACAGTGGTTAAAAAATCTCAGAAATACTTTAAGGTCCAGCAGGAATATCTGGGCCACATCAATGGCCATGTGGAGGAAATGTTCGGGGGCCACACCATCATGAAGGCCTTTAATGGGGAAGAACAATCTATTAAAAAATTTGAGGAATTGAACAGCACCTTGTATCACTCAGCCTGGAAAAGCCAGTTTCTCTCTGGTATGATGCACCCCATCATCGGTTTTATCGGTAATTTAGGATACGTTATGGTTGCTATTCTGGGCGGATGGCTGGCTATAAAAAAGGCCATCCAGGTCGGTGATATACTGGCTTTTATCCAATATGTCCGCTCTTTCTCCCAGCCCCTTAACCAAGCTGCACAAATCGCCAATGTACTTCAGTCCACCGCCGCTGCCGCCGAGCGTGTTTTTGAGTTCTTAGGGGAAGCCGAGGAAGTACCCGAGGCCCAATTGCCTATCGTCCTTGAGCAACCGGAAGGAGCCGTCAGGTTTGAGCATGTGCATTTCGGTTATAACCCAGAAAATATTATCATTAATGATTTTAACGCAACGATAAAACCCGGTCAGCGTGTTGCCATTGTGGGCCCCACCGGTGCGGGCAAGACCACCATGGTCAAGCTTCTCATGCGTTTCTACGATGTCAACAGCGGTTCTATTACCATTGACGGACAGGATATCCGTAATTTCAAGCGACAGGATCTGCGAGAAATCTTTGGCATGGTTCTTCAGGATACCTGGCTGTTTAATGGAACCATTATGGAGAACATCCGCTATGGTAAATTGGATGCCACTGACAATGAGGTCATTGAAGCCGCCAAGGCTGCCCATGCCGATCATTTCATCAGAACCCTTCCCGATGGCTATGGCATGGTACTCAATGAGGAAGCCAGCAATGTGAGCCAAGGCCAGAAGCAGCTTCTTACCATCGCTCGTGCCATCCTTTCTGACCCCAAGATTCTTATTCTGGATGAAGCCACCAGCTCTGTGGACACCCGTACTGAGGTGTTGATCCAAAGAGCTATGGAGAATTTGATGAAAGGTCGTACCAGCTTTATCATCGCCCATCGCCTTTCCACCATCCGGGATGCCGATCTGATTCTGGTCATGAAAGACGGCGACATTGTGGAACAAGGTAAGCACGAAGAGCTCCTTATGAGAAATGGGTTCTACGCCAGCCTCTACAACAGCCAGTTTGACGTAGCTGAAAGCGCATAGGCAGCAGGGACGATAAAAACAAAGGAAATAAAAGCTCTAAACAAACCACACTTTTGGGGATGTTTAGAGCTTTTTATGTTTGTGAATAAAAGACAGCGAGGGTTTTTAGTCTTGTTGAAGGCTCACCCATGCAGATAGAAGTTCCTCATGACGAGCTTCAAGGATTTGCTTCTCTAAGATAAGCTCGTTGAGTTTCTCATAATCGGCTGCATATCGTTCCAATTCCTCTTCTATAAGCTCCAGACGCTTTTCGGTAGAAGCTATCTCCTCTTCTGTTCTAAGAATTTTCTTCTCAAGTGCCTTAGGGCTGGGATTCTTTATCCGCCTATCGGTTTTGAGCTTTTCTTGAGGTGGCTTGTCCTGATCATGGCGTTGTTTTTGCTGGGCTTCATAACGCTTCCATTGGCGGTATTCCTCATAGGTGCCATCAAAGCTGTACATGCTTCCATCTTCCAGCTCGCAAACAGTGGTGGCGAATTTCCTAATAAAGTACCGGTCATGGGACACAAACAAAATCGTCCCTTCAAAATCCTCCAGCACCTCTTCCATCCACTCCCTGGAGACAATATCCAGATGGTTGGTGGGCTCGTCAAGAATCAACAGATTCACTCCGCTCTGCATGAGGAGGCAGAGCTTCAACCGACTGCGTTCACCACCAGATAGGCTTCCCACTGTTTTATACACATCCTCGCCCCTGAACAAAAAGCCGGCCAACAAATTTCTGGCTTTTCCCTCATCAATGATAAGCGCTATACGAACGGTCTCAAGAAGGGTGAGGCTGGGTTCGTCAAAGGTCACTATCTGGGGAAGATAGGCAATTTTTACACTGGGCCCGATTCTAACCCATCCTTCATCGGGGATCAACTCACCCTGAATAATCTTCAAAAGGGTTGTCTTGCCTGTCCCGTTATTTCCCAAGAGCACTAACCGATCATTTTTCTTCACCAGAAGGTTTACCTTCTCAAAAATCAGACGCTCATTAAAGCTTTTTTGGATTCCTTTGAGAGCAATAACCTCCATTCCCGAAAAATCATTGGACTTGAAAGCCTGAGTAAGCTTCCTTTCGGTTTTTGGCTTTGGCGTGGACTTGCTCTGCATTCTCTCAAGCCTTTTCTCCATACTGAAGGCCCTTTTATGCATCTTGGGGTTGTCTGCACGGTTAGCCCAGTCATGCATACGCTTGACGGCATTCTCCAGTTGCTTTATTTTTCGCTGCTCCTGCTCAAAATGCTTGAGCTGTTCGATCCTGCGTTGTTCCTTCAAAAGGGCGTATTTACTATAATTCCCTTCATAGCTTTCTGCCAGCCCGTCCTCAATTTCAATAATCCTGTCGGCCACCCTATCCAAAAAATATCGGTCATGGGAAATGACGATCACTGTTCCCTGAAAGGTATCAAGGTATTCCTCCAGCCATTCCACTGCATTAATATCCAAATGGTTGGTGGGCTCATCCAATAGGAGAATATGGGTATCCGTGAGAATGATTCGTGCTAAGTTGACACGGGTTTTTTCACCGCCGCTCAGCTCTGAAAACTGGCGGCCTTGCATATCCGGATCAATTCCCAAGCCATTACAAACCCGCTTTATAGAGGTTTCAATCATATATCCGCCCCGGGCTTCAAACTCCGATACCATGGTTCCATACTGCTTAACTACAATGGGGTTGCTGTCAACAGCCATTTCCTTTTCCCGTAGACGGATTCTATCCTTGAGAAGGTAAAGCTCCTCAAAAGCAGAGTCCAGAACCTGATAAACTGTTGTTCCAGGATCGTATTGAGGGATTTGATCCAGAACACCCACACGGCGTCCCTTTGGCATGGTTAATTCGCCTTTTTCAAACATCTCCTCACCGGACAACACCTTAAACAGGGTGGTTTTCCCTGCACCATTCTTTCCAATTAAGCCTACAGTGGTGTTTTCATAGATTTCTAGGGATAGCCCCTTTAAAATATGGTGGGTTCCATAATATTTATGCATGTCTCGTATTACTATTTCAGCCATGGGTTAACTCCTTAATGGTTCTAGAAGAAAAATCAATAGACATCCTGAACCGACGAAAGGGCCCGATCCATAAAGGATAGCGTATTTCTAATGATCTGGAATAAGGCATCCTGCTTTTCATCCTGGAGAGCATCCCACAAAGGGTGACTTTCTCTGTGTAACGCCGTTTCTATGAGACCCAGCCGTTTCTCGGCCCCCAGAACTATGGTGTAGCCCAAGAGCGCCAGGGGCTCTGTCATCCATGACGGCAGACTATCCAAGGCAATGGTGCGGTTCAGAAGACGTCTCTTAATTTCCTTCCAGGTTCTATGCTGCTTAATACCATAATCTGTGTGCTTTTGAATCCTTAAGGTATAGAGGAAAAGCGTTAAGCCTATGGGAAGCAGCATATATCCTGCCCATACTGACAGAGCCACTGGAATGATCAAGCCCAGAACAAAGAGCAGTGCTCCCACCACCAAGCCCAAATCCCGGTAAAGGATGAGGCGTGTTGCCAGTACATTCTTTTTGGTATAATCATCGAGAACCTTTTGTTCCCATAAATCACAAAACGTCTTTACCGCTATTGAACTTTCTTCTTTCCGTGTTTGATCCATTAAATGTGACGGATCAAACAGGCCGGCCTCGTTTAGGTTTGCGGTTGACCAATCCAACAGGAATTGCTCGGCCGGTGCCAGCCCTTCAATGGAACCGGACGGAGTGGGCTTAAAGCAAAATAACCCTTCGGATGCCTCCCTCTTTACCACAACCACTTCAAAATAGCCTAGTGAAGCCAAATGAAGAAGACTTCCCAATAAGCTTCTCCCCCTATCTCTTCCATTGGCTATCACCCTTCGCACCTCCGCCGGGCTTAGCCTGTCAATATTCCTCATATCCAGGGGGAAGGGCGCCTTCTTGAGCTGGTGCAATTCCTTCTGAATTCTGTAGAGGGTATAAAGGCCCAGCAAGGATACCACCAGAGAAAATATGATTGACATTCTTCTGGCCCGTTGGCTCATTCTCTCTGCCCAGGCCCTTCGGCCTGCTTCCCTTGCAGCGTTTTCTCTGGCCTCAAGAAGTTCTTCCTTACTGCTTTCTTTATACTCTTCCTCTTCTGCCAATATCTCTTCCAAATAGTCCCCAGAATCTAAGACTCTGGCATTGGGCACAAGATTTGCCGGAAAAACTACACGGGTTTCCACATATTCTCCCGGAACTGTGTCCGGAACATTAAAGCTTACGGCTCTTTTACTGTCAACCGTCTTACGGCCAACCAGCACCCCGTGGAGAAAGGGCCTGATGTCGGAAATATCAGCATACCGGGGTAGATTGATAAAGATATTGATATTGCTCACCCTGCTTTCCCAGTTCTTAGGAATCAGAGTTCTTCTATATTCCGCCACATCCCCATAGCGTTTTATGGCATTGTTCACTTTGTATTTGACGACAATAGAACCATACCGTTTACTGAAAGCCCCATAGACCTTAACCCGGACAGCTTGTTTTTCCTGGATGACGCTATAGGTTCCTGAAAACACATTAGGGTCCCATTGACCTGCCGAAAGCTTATCGCACTCAATGTAACCGTCCTTTTTGAGCATGTACACGCTTTCAACCTCTACGGTTTCTCCCTCTTGCTTGTCAATAAGGAGCATAACATTATTATAGCCTCCGAAAGAAGTGTATTTGATGCTTTCGGTTATGTGAAGGCTACCGTCCGTCTCAATACGGACATTAACATCATAGCCGGATATATTGTATTCCACATTGGCGTCGGCAAAAGCGGGAACCCCTGCCATAAAGAATATTAAGATGAAAAGGATCAATAAAAAACATCGTTGCTTCTTCGTGAACCTCAGCACAGAGCTCCCTCCTTCCTACGCTTATGATTTGCCTATGAGTATGGACTTCAAATTTCTCATAAAAGGGCGGCAATCGGCAAAAAGCAGCATAGGAGCAATGATCGCTGCCCTGTACCGGTAATAGGTATCCGCTATATTTTCGCTGATGAGGGCGTTGATAAGGCTATAGGACACAATGAAGGCCATGATTCCGATAAGGTAAGGATTCCACTCCAGCAGGGTATTCAGAAACCCGAAAATGGAAATAATCATGCAAACGTACCAGAGAATCATTTCAATTCTTACAAGGGTCACGGCGGCATAATTTCCTGAAATATCAGTGATATTGTCAACCCCCTCTATATGAGGTTTGGTCAAAAAGCCATTAATGGCCTCAGGAATGTCCTTATCCAGAATGGTTTTAAAAATGGAATCCATTTCATCATTGAGATCCTCATCCCCACCCTGGCTGCGGTCGAGTGGCAGAGCATGATAATCATTTAAATTGGATAGTACCGTGGTGCAGGTTAAAATAATACAGGTCGCCAATACGGCGGTGCCAAAGAAAAGAATCATCCGGCGCTTAGTTTTGAGGTAATGGAAAAACAGCCCTACCAGTAAACCGCCACCAATGGTAAAGAGCATGTAAATCCTCAATAGAGTGCTTACATAGAGTAGCCCACAGAGGAGCCCTATACACAAGGCTTGCCTTCTGACCGTCCATTCTCGCTCCTTAAGCAAGCGCAGGGTGATATACCATATGAGTATGGAGATAAAAAAGGAAAGGGACTCCTTGCGCGTATCCGTTGTCCAGACAAACATGCTGGGGATGAACAAATAGACGGCACCAATAAACCCGGACTTCTTGAAGCTGTAGTTCAGGTTAAGGGCGATGGCCGTGAGCAGGTAGCCCGAGATGACAGCTAAAAAGGAATTGATAAAGGATGCGGCAAACCGATTCACGCCAAATAGAGCATATTGAATGCCTACCATGACCGTATACCAGGTATACTCATATTTTACAGCCCAGAGGGGTGTCCCTGACGAGATCTGGCGTGCCACATCCTTGGCCACCTGGTGGTAGATGAGGCCATCGGTTCCCATAGCCTCAGTACCATTGGCAAAGATCACATAGGTTAAAATATAGTGGCAGACCAGAGCAAGCTCGGCTAACACGATCAACCACAGTCTTTTAGGCTGCTTCTTGATAATGAGCATCCCGCACCAGGCCGTCAGGAGCATCAGTATTAACATCCAAATAGCATTTTCAAGCATCTTAATTATTTAAACCCACTTGATATAAACTTCCTAGTGTGGACATAAGCACTTATTTATGTCCATTAATGGTGGAAGAGCCGAAGTCCTGTAAAGCACATGACCATATTATAGCCGTTGCAGGCCCTGATAACCTCGTCGTCCTTCACAGATCCTCCTGGTTGAGCAACATACTTCACATTACTGATGGCTGCCCTGTCAATATTGTCCTTGAAGGGAATAAAGGCGTCAGAGGAATAGGCCACACCCTCAAAGGATTTAATCCACTCTGTTTTTTCTTTGGCTGTCAGCTTTTCGGGAACCACATCAAAGAGAGTCTCCCATTCCCTGATTTCAACCTCGGTGGCATCCTCTCTCAGATACAGATCAATGGCATTGTCAATGACCGGATTTTTAAGCCCCTCTTTAAACCTCATGGACAGCACCTTGGGGTGCTGGCGAAGCATCCAGATATCCGCCTTTCCTGCGGCCAGGCGCGTACAGTGGATACGGGATTGCTGCCCAGCTCCGCAGCCGATCACTTGCCCGTCGTAGGCAAAGCAGATGGAATTGGACTGGGTATATTTCAAGGTGATGGTGGCAATCAAAAGATCCCTTAGAGCCTCCGGGGTCATGGATTTATTGTCTGAAACAATATTCTCAAAGGTATCCTTGCTGATTACGGCGTTGTTTCTTTGCTGTTCAAGGGTGATACCAAAAATATCACGGCTCTCTAGTGGCTCAGGCTGGTAATCCGGGTCAATCTGCATGATGACATAGCCGCCTCTTTTCTTGGCCTTGAGCATTTCCAAAGCCTCTGCCTCATATCCGGGAGCAATGATTCCGTCGGAGACTTCTTTTGAAAGAAGCCTGGCGGTATCCAAATCAACCGTGTCGCTCAGGGCGATAAAGTCCCCGAAAGAGGAAACACGGTCGGCGCCTCTTGCACGAGCATAAGCCGTTGCCACGGGCGATAGAATCAGCCCTTCTACATGATACGCTTTTTTAAGGGCATCGCTTAGAGGATTAGCCACTGCCGCTCCGGCAGGACTCACGTGCTTGAAGGAAGTGGCAGCAGGAAGCCCTGTCGCTTCTTTCAGTTCCTTGACCAACTGCCAAGCATTAAGAGCATCCGCAAAATTTATATAGCTGGGCGTACCATTTAAAAGGGTCAAGGGTAATTGCCCCTTCTTCATAACAATCCTACAGGGCTTTTGATGTGGGTTACAGCCGTATTTTATGGTAAGTTCATCCATGGTTCAAATCCTCCCGAAAGCTTATTTCATATGACGATTTTTAATTTTGATTTCCACTGCTCCCGTTTTCATCTCAATGGTTTTAACCAACAGGGAGACTCTGTTTTCCTCATTCAGAAGATCCCAATAAAGCTCCAGTGCCTCATCAATGCTGTCGGGTATGGGCATCAGATAGGGCTCACCTGAAAAGGAGGGCAGCACCTCTCCATCCCCTGAATAGGTATGGATGCAATGCCCCAGACCCTTCAACGGCTTTTCATAGTGAAAGAAGTTGCGCACACAGGTTTCGGGGTTCCCCTCTTCTGTTTTCAGGATGGAGAGAGTATAAATATTCTTTCCATCAAGCGCCATAAGCCCTGTAATTCTGGGTGTAAAATTGGGGGCATCGGGCTCAAAAGTGCGAGTCGCCAGCGCTTCTTCAAAGGTTGCACCCGTTTGAAGAGAGTCGTACACCGTCTCGGTCTGATCGCCGTTTGAGAGGATATGATACTGTCCAAAAGCCTTTAAGGGGTAATAGATAATGAGCGAGGGATCGGTGAGCTTGCTTTCGTCAAAGGCTTTGGTTCTTACAAAACCATTCTCCTCAACAAAAACCCTGTTTCTACTGTTCTCACTGCGGCCCATAATCCAATAAACCTGTACCAGCCTTTGACCATCCTGCGTGACACCAAGAACTATACCACGTCCAGGATACGCGTTCTTTTTAAGGTTTTCCACATTCTTTTGGGCAGTATGTCTCAACATCGGTGCACTCCTTCCTTTGATTGACAAATTCTAAACAAATTCATTTTACATGAAAACAAAAAGGCCAACAAGGGTGAAACGCACCAATATTAGAGGGGCTAGGAATTGACCCATTAGACATATTTCGCAAACCCGGGCCTACTTCCTTTTCCTTATCCACTGGTTCTATTTATAGAGCATCCCAGCTTTGACTTTCTCCGCTACCTCGAGCCCTTTGATCATCGAAAGTAAAGCATATGAAAAAGGTAAAGCCGTGCCCGGACCTCTGGAGGTTACAAAGTTCCGGTCTAATACCACATCTTCCTCAGAAACCTGAGCCCCTAAAAGCTCATTCTCAAAACCCGGATAGCAGGTTGCCCTGACACCGTTGTAAAAGCCGAGCTTCCCCGGAAGAGAGGGGGCGGCACAAATGGCTGCAAGCAAACCCTCATGGCCTTGGTGCTCCTTGAGCAGGCCGACCATGGCCTCCGAAGCCTCCAACCCCTGCACACCCTTTAATCCACCGGGAAGGACAATCATATCCTCTTTTGATACTTGAATTTCATCCACAGTCCTATCAGCTATAACAGATATTTTCCTGTCGCTTACAACAACCCTGTCAGGCTTTATGGAAACGATGACAGTATCTACACCGCCCCGCCTTAAAACGTCAACTACAGCCAAGGCTTCGATTTCCTCAAAACCATCTGCCAACATCACATAGACCTTCATTCCCCAACCATCCTTTCTTTTACTTTTTCATCTATCATTATAAACCATTTCAGCTAGGCTAAAAAGTTCTTTGATTAAATCCCAGTCCTCACCATTAACATTATCTTCAAAAATACCCCTTGACATTTTTTTAAGATCCACATATGATGAAGTGGAAAGTATGTTCAATAGAACATGAAATTGAGGAGTTTTGATGTCGGTAATTTACTTGGCTTAAATCAGTTGAATAGGTTCAAACATGTGAAATGAAGGCCTTTTAAAGGTTTATTTGTTTTTGTTGTTTGAACGGTAACTGTAAGTCAAGGACAATCACGGCATTGCGAGGAAGTTTAAAACGCCGTTCGTCATTGCGAACGGATTTTTTATACCCTTTTTCCCTTCTTCGCTTAGCCTTTGCTTTACCGGCACCTTCAATTTCATGACGGGCCGTGTGGAACGATTTGTCCACGCGGCCTTTTTTCATGGTTCGTAAGATATTAAACAGGAGGATAAACCCATGAATCAAACATCCCAGGATATTCTGGAGTACAACAAAATAAAACAGATGCTTGAGAGCTTTACCCTATCTAGCCTGGGTAAGGAGCTTGTTTCAAGGCTTAAGCCGGAAACAGATAACCTTATTATTGATAATTGGTTGAATGAGACCAGCGAGGCCAGAAGGCTTTTGGATAAGGGTTCCAGTGTTCCCTTGAGCAGCCTTAACGGCATTGAAAAGGTCATGGAGAGGCTGGGGAAGTCATCTGCCCTACAGCCTGACGAGCTTTGGACATTAAGAGGAATGCTCACGGGAGCCGCACGCTTGATACGCTATATGCACGACCGGATCATGATCGCTCCAACAGTCGCTTCCTATGCCTCCTCCATGTTTGAACTGGAGGATCTTACTGGTGAGATCGAGCGGTGTATTCTTGACAATCGTGTGGACGACAAGGCTTCCGGGGAACTGTCCAGATTGCGTAAAAGGATTGCCATTGTGGAAGACCGTATTGAGAGCAAGCTAAATAGCATTCTACATTCTCCTGCCTACAAGGATATGCTCCAGGATGCGGTGGTGAGTATCCGGGGGGGTAGTTATGTTATCCCCATCAAACGGGAACATAAGCGTTCCATAGACGGGGCAGTCCTAGATGTCTCTTCCAGCGGCTCCACTGTTTTTGTTGAACCTGCGGCTATTAGGGCTCTTAAATCGGAACTTGATCTGTTGAAGGTGGAGGAGGAGAAGGAGGTTTTCAAGATCCTGTCCTTTATCACAGGAATCGCCGACGGCTACAAGAAGGAAATACTCATCAATATCCAGACCATGGCCCAATATGATTTTCTTTTCGCCAAGGCGAAGCTGGCCAATAGTATGCACGCCATACGTCCTTCCATCAACCTGGACCACAGAATCACTATCCGTGAGGGACGGCATCCTTTGATCGGTCAACAAGCCATCCCTTTGGATTTCTCCATTGGTGGGGATTACCGATCCCTTGTCATCACCGGGCCTAATACGGGCGGTAAAACCGTAGTTCTCAAAACGGTAGGTTTATTCTGCCTCATGGCCCAATCCGGACTTCATGTCCCTGGCTCAGAAGGTACCGAAATAGGTATTTTTACCGATATTCTGGCCGATATTGGTGATGGTCAGAGTATCCAACAGTCCCTCAGTACCTTTTCCTCCCATATACGCAACATTGTCAGTATTTTAGACTGTGCCAACCCCAGTACCCTTGTCATTATGGATGAGTTGGGAACAGGGACTGACCCCGCTGAAGGAATGGGCCTGGCCATCGCAGTAATGGAAAAGCTCTATGCCAAAGGCTGTGTCATGATCTGTACCACCCATTATAGCGAGATCAAGGAATTTGCAAGAATCACCTCCGGCTTCAAGAATGGCTGCATGCTCTTTGATACACAAACCCTCCTCCCCCTTTACCGGCTGAGCATCGGTATTCCGGGAGAGAGCAATGCCTTTCTGATTTCACTGAGGCTTGGTATGGATCCTGGTATCATCCAGAGGGCCCATAACATCACCTACAAGGAAGATAAGCACTATGAGCGGCCTCATGGAGCCATAGAAGAGCTTAGGCCCAAACCATTGGTTAACGAGGACATCTTACGTGCCCATGAGGACAATAAGGTTCAAATTTTGCGGAGATTGGAAGCTAAAAAAAGGGTAGAAAAACAGCAAATAGATTCACCCTATAAACTAGGCGATTGTGTTTTTATTACCAGTATGAACCGAACCGGTATCATTTGTGAACTGGAAAACACCAAGGGTGAAGTGGGAGTTATGGTCATGAAAAAGCGCTTAACGGTGAACAAGAAGCGAATCCGGCCCTTCATCGAAGGCAAGGACCTATACCCTGAGGACTATGATATGGACATTGTCCTTGAAAACAAGGATTACAGAAAAAGCAAAAAGATCATGGCCAAGCGACATGTGGAAGGGCTCACACTGGAGCACTGGAAAGGATGAAAGCGATGAATACGGTTATTCAAACCAAAGGTCTGACTAAGGTTTTTAAAAGATCAGAGAAGGAGGACGGGCTAAAAGGCACCTTAAAGGCCCTCTTCAAAAGAGTAGTTACAGAGAAGATCGCACTTAATGATTTTGATTTTCAAGTGGAGCAGGGTGAGCTATTAGGACTCATAGGCCCCAACGGAGCCGGCAAGACCACATTGGTCAAGCTTTTATGCGGGATTATCCAGCCCTCCTCCGGTGAAGCCCAGGTTCTGGGCTTTACCCCCGGCAAGCTCAAGGATGAATTCAGAAGGAGCTATGCCGTCGTTATGGGGCAAAAGAGCCAGCTTTGGTGGGATCTCCCCGCATCCGACACCTTTTTACTTAACAAAGAGATCTATGACATAGCTGAGGAGACCTATAAGCAGAATATCAGCTATTTTAGTGAGATCTTCGACGTCAAGGAGCTGCTTTCGGTTCCCGTAAGGAACCTGTCCCTGGGCGAGCGTATGAAGCTGGAACTCATTGCCGCACTTCTCCATGACCCCAAGATTCTCTTTCTGGATGAGCCCACCATCGGGCTTGATGCCATAGCCCAAAAACAGATCCGTTTGTTTTTGAAAGAGATCAATGAAACAAAGGGAGTCACCATTATGCTTACCAGCCACTACATGGAGGATATCAAGCATTTATGCAAACGAACCATCGTTATCAACGGAGGCAAAAAGGTCTATGATGGGAGCCTGGATGCACTGTTAAGCAGTTTCCAGGAACAGCGGATCATCACTGTCAGCTTTGAAAATGAATGTCATCCCCAATTGGCACTACCTGTAGAGTGGATGGAACGAGGTCCTCTTAAATCGGTCCTCATGGTAAAAAAAGAGCTTGTAAAGCCAGTTACCCAAAGCCTTCTCAGCCAATTTGAAGTCAATGATCTCAGGATAGAGGAAGAGGATATTGGCGGGGTCATCGAGAGAATTTATACTGCCGGAAAAGAGGGAGCACAACTATGCGAAAATACCTAGAGATCGGAAAGGTGAGTGTAAAAACGCAGATAACCTACCGCTTCGATGTACTTGTAGGGAGCTTCATGCCATTTATACGTGTTTTTTTGGCTTACTTCCTGTGGAGAACACTCTTTACCGGTAAAACTGAGATGGGCGGAATGACCTTCCCCATGATGCTCACCTATTATATTGTTTGCGCCTTCATACAAAGGCTTGAGCAATCCAACGGAATGGTTTGGGAATATGCCGGGGAGATTCGTGAGGGGCGCTTTTCTAAATATCTGGTGAAGCCTGTCAGCCCATTGGGCCACTTTTTCTTTAGCAGCCTAGGGAAAACCCTTTATATTCTGCTGTTTACTCTACTGGCGGTTGGCGGGGTGATACTGGTTTTCAATCGCCAGTTCATCTTCCCTGCTTCGGTGGGCAACCTGTTGCTTTCGGTGACCATAGCCTTCCTGGGGCTGATTGTTATGATCATTCTGAACTACCTAACCGCCCTTCTGGCTTTCAAATTTACCGACATCACCGGCTGGCATCTTTTAAAGGGGAATATTGTGGAATTTCTTTCTGGATCCCTTCTCCCACTCTCCCTACTCCCTGTATGGATGCAAGAAACCATGAGGTTTTTCCCCTTTTACTATATGCAGTACCTTCCAGCCAGCCTATATCTAGGGCTTCGAACCGAAGAGGCTCTTCCCGGTATTCTTGTCATGATATTTTGGATTCTTGCCCTTTGGGGGCTTGCAGAAGTGACTTACAATCGCTTCAGACGTTTATATGAGGGGGTGGGCGCATGAATTTTATGTTAACCCTGCGTCGCTACACAAGAATTTTTATACGGCTTTTCAAGTTCAGACTTTCCAATCAGATGATCTACCGTGCCAGCTTCTGGACCGTATTCATTGTGGATGTGTCCATGTTTCTTATTCAATTGGCTGTGTTTTCAGCCCTATTTTTAAATGTGGACAACATCAATGGCTGGAATAAGTATCAGATGATCTTCTTTGTGGGAACCTTCAATCTTATTGACTCGGTCAATATGTTCCTGTTTTTCTTCGGTATTATCAGTATTCCAGAAAAGATTCGTGAAGGAAAATTGGATATCTACCTGACCAAGCCCGTCAACACACTGTTTTGGGTATCCTTTGAGAATATAGATGTGAGCTCCAGCCTTGTGCTTATTCCTGGATTAGTCATGGTAGGCTATGCAACCATGAAGCTGGGTATCCCTCTTACCTTTGGAAAAGTCGCAGGCTATCTCCTGCTGCTTTTGCTCATGCTACTTCTTTTCTACAGCTTGATGCTTATTATCCGTACCCTGTCCTTCTGGTTTATAAAAACCGATGCCCTCAATGATCTGGAAAACGAGATGATAGGCTTCAGCCTCCGGATTCCCGGTATTGTTTATACGGGTATCGCCAAGCTGGTGCTTTACGTACTTCTTCCCTACGCCCTTTTTGCCACCCTACCCACACAATACTTTACAGATACCCTGTCCTTAGGCCAATGGGCCTTGGCATTGGGGGTTACTTTCGCTTTCTTTCTTATTGCTCGTGGGCTCTGGCATCTGGGCCTCAGGAATTACACCAGTGCCAGCAGCTAGGATTTAGGGTGATGTTCCATCGGCTTTTCTTGATTCTGCGGGGTTCATGCTATATAATTGAATTTGTCAATATTTGTACTTTTTTGGAGGAGCCGATGAAACGTTGCTTAAGAATACTGTTAATTATTACTCTACTTATATTCTTTGCTATGGGTACACTTTCCCATGGTGACGTTGGCAACCACAACTCTTTTGACATCGACAGCTCCGATATGGATTTGGACTTAGACTCGGGTACCGGGGAGCTGGCCTCCATCCTTAAGTTTATTGTCATCTTCATAAAAAGCCCTTGGTACGTGAAGCTCCTCCTTATAGGCGCCATCGTCTGGATGGTAATGGCGGAAAAAAACAAAAATAAGAAAATGCGAAAGAAGTACATCCAATGTGACAAGAGTTTTATCCAAAGCCTCGACACCACCGAAGAGGAGCTTAAAGAGATAGCCAAGCAAAAGGTCCTTACTAAATTCGGTGAAAAAACCAAGCTGGATTACATAGAAATTGCAAGCTTTGAGAAAGATGAAAGCTCTCATAGGATAACTTTCTTGGTCAAGTTTCACGAGGCCTTTCGTTACGTTCTTTTGGTGCTTTCTCATAGATCCATTGATAGTGGAAGATACGAGAATGAAGGCTTTGAAGTGCTAAGCATTAATGATGTGAAGAAATAACAGGGCAGCGCCCCCCAACAAGAGCAGGAACACAACATTAAAGACTGTGAATATCCTTAAAAACCGTCCTGAGAGCTTAGGATGGGCCTTGGTATAGAGTTTATAGGAAATGACACTGGCCAGCGAGGCAATCAGGGTCCCCATCCCTCCCACATTCACACCCAGGAGTAATTCCCTGTAATTGTTAGTGAAGCCCGACAGAAGAACCGCTGCGGGGACATTGCTGATGATCTGGCTGACAAGGACAGAAATAATAAATTCACCCCTTGTCAGTAATTCGGCAATAAAGTGTCTTACGGGTTCAATCTCTGAGAGATTGCCCACAAAGATAAAGAAACCAACAAAGGTGAGCAACAGGGAATAGTCAACCTCAAGAAATAGGTGTCTGTCCATAATAAGAACACAGAGTGTCACAATAACAGCCGCCCAAAGATAGGGAACAATATTAAAAACGGCCAAAACCGACAGCCCAAAGAGCAGACAATATACTAATAAGCGCTTTTTGTCCATACATTGTGAAGTTATCTTCTCAATGGTCGGCAAGGGCTTTTTTTCTATTAATAATGAGGAAAGTACTAAAAACAGACCGCCTAAAGCAACGATGGGAAGCAATAGCAGAAGGAACTCAACTAACCCTAACTGATATCGTGAAAACAAATAAAGGTTCTGTGGGTTTCCCATGGGCGTGAGGCTACTGCCTATATTTGCAGCAATGGTTTGAAGTACAATGACTACTATGGCATAACGGGACTCATTAACTTTGTCGAGCACTATCAGGGTAAAGGGAACTAAAGTGATGAGAGCCACATCATTGGTCATAAACATAGCCAGAACATAGGTTAGAAGAACAATTCCCAATCCAAGCTGTCTCATATGACGGCTTTTCTTTGCCACAAGCTCTGCTGCCACCTCAAAGGCTTGTATTTTTTTAAACCCAGCGACCACAACCATCAGACAAAACAGGCACAGGAGAACTTCATAATCAATGTATTCAAGGTACGCCCTGGAAGGTGGCATATAAAAAGCAGAAATAATGGCCGCAATGATTGAAACCACAAGAACCACTTCTTGTTTAAGCCATTTTAATACCCTCTGGACATGTTGATTTTTTGCTTTCATGACTATGTAAACCCCTTTTTTCCTTTAGCTCTTCCTTGACGAATGATCCCACTGATGAAAAAAAGAGAGCCATTGGCTCTCTTTCTACTTACAAAAGGCAAGATTACTTAATTTCAACAGTTGCGCCAACTTCCTTGAACTTAGCAGCGATAGCATTAGCCTCGTCCTTGGATACGCCTTCCTTGATGGTGCTAGGAACATTTTCTGTAACGTCCTTAGCTTCCTTAAGGCCCAGGCTGGTGATTTCACGAACAACCTTGATTACCTTAATCTTCTCTGCACCGGCATCCTTAAGGATAACGTTGAATTCGGTTTGTTCTTCAACAGGAGCTGCAGCAGCAGCGGCAGGACCAGCAGCAACTGCAACAGGAGCTGCGGATACGCCAAACTCTTCTTCGATTGCCTTTACAAGATCCTTGAGTTCAAGGATAGTTAAAGTTTTGATTTCATCAATAAACTTTGTGATCTTTTCACTCATTTCAATATCCTCCATTTAATCAATTCTTTTAAAATTTCTGTACATTGGATTAAGCATTTTGTTCCTGCTTCTCAGCAATGGCATTAAGAGCAGCAGCAAGACCATAGAGGGGGCTCTGAAGACTTCCGATGAATTTGGCAAGGAGTTCCTCTCTGGAAGGAGTGGAAGCTAATTCCTTCACGCCATCAACATCAATGATATTGCCTTCAACCATACCACCCT
The DNA here is from genome assembly GCA_023415205.1 of Bacillota bacterium. Taxonomy (GTDB): domain Bacteria; phylum Bacillota; class Clostridia; order DSM-8532; family DSM-8532; genus DTU059. The sequence continues at coordinate 51,110 of JAEZLR010000011.1, forward strand.
TGATTTCGAGCTTTTCATAGTCCTTGGCATATTTGGCCAGAATCTTTGAAGGAGCTACAGGGTCATTACTGATAGCAATAGCGGTAGGACCTTCCAGATACTTTCCGAGTCCTTCCAAATTGCTGTCCTTGGCGGCAAAGTTGATAATAGAGTTTTTAATGACTTTATAATCAACGTTTGCTTCACGCAATGCTTTTCTCAATAGGGTATCCTGTTCAACTGTCAGGCCTCTGTAGTCTGTGAGAACTACGGATTTTGCCTCTTTCAGCTTTTGAGCAAGTTCTTCAACCTGAGCCTTCTTTAGATTGAGAAGTTTTTCACTGGGCATTAGTGCACCTCCTTAAAAACGTAATAAAGATATCAAAAAACCCTTCCATAATCCAACCATAGACTATGAAAGGGTTTTAAAACCAATTCAGAGATACCTCGGCAGGATGATATACGTTATATCCGCTGCCACTTAAAAAGCAACCTCGGATTCCTGCTGTCTACAGCCGATGTTAAGTTTTCACATGCGTTATTTTACAATAATGCACTCAATTAGTCAAGCGCTTTTTGCTGATTGATTTTGATACCCGGTCCCATGGTGGAGGTAACGGTAACGCTCCTCAGATACTGACCCTTTGCAGCCGAAGGCTTTGCCTTGACAACAGCATCAATAAGGGTATGGAAGTTGTCATGGAGCTTTTCGGTTCCAAAGGAAACCTTGCCAATGGGACAATGGATAATATTTGTCTTATCCAAACGGTATTCAATTTTACCGGCTTTAATATCAGCGATTGCCTTTGCAATATCCATGGTAACGGTACCGGCCTTAGGATTAGGCATCAGGCCCTTAGGACCCAAAACACGACCCAGACGACCCACAACGCCCATCATATCAGGAGTTGCAACAACCACATCAAATTCAAACCAGTTTTCCTTTTGGATCTTGTTTACGAGATCCTCGGAGCCAACATAGTCAGCACCATTCTGCTCTGCCTCGGTAGCTTTATCTCCTTTTGCGAAAACCAAAACACGAACAGTTTTACCGGTACCATGCGGCAGAACCACCGCACCTCTGACCTGTTGATCAGCGTGACGAGAGTCAACACCGAGCTTAATGTGCGCTTCAACAGTCTCGTCAAACTTTGCGGGAGCTGCTTTTTGCACTAAGTCCATTGCCTCTACTGGCTCATACAATCTTGTTCTATCAACAAGCTTGAGACTCTCAAGATATTTCTTGCCTCTCTTCATTTCATTTCACTCCTTAAGTGGTAAATAGTAGCGGGAATTCTCCCTCCCACGTGAGAAAAGATTGAAATACTAGTTCCGCTTTCTTCCTCAGCCAACACAATTAGCCGAGAGCGTTGAGTAAAACTTGGAGCGGAAGTCATGTTTCAACTTTCAGGGGTCTTGAAACGTTGAACGAATGTGTCATTCGTTTCCTAGTCAACAACAACGACGCCCATGCTTCTAGCTGTTCCAGCAACCATGCTCATAGCAGTTTCAACACTGCCTGCATTAAGGTCGGGCATTTTCAGCTCAGCAATCTTTCTTACATCTTCCTTGGTGATCTTGGCTACCTTTTCCTTATGAGGCTTTGCAGATCCGCTTTCGATCTTGCACGCCTTCTTAATCAGAACGGCAGCAGGGGGAGTCTTTGTAATAAACGTAAATGAACGGTCGCTGTAAACCGTGATAACGACCGGAATAACCAACCCAACATCCTTCGCGGTTCTTTCATTGAACTCCTTACAGAATCCCATGATATTAACGCCATGCTGGCCAAGGGCTGGTCCAACCGGTGGTGCAGGGGTTGCCTTACCTGCATTGAGCTGTAATTTTACATAGCCCGAAACTTTCTTTGCCATTTTTAGTCCACCTCCCAGTAATCTTGCCTGAATTAACAGGTCTATAATCCATAGCCTTAGCTAAAGAATTATCCAATTAAAGCTTTTGAATCTGAATAAATTCCAACTCCACCGGAGTCTCTCTGCCGAACATTGAAACCATAACACGAACCTTTTTCTTATCCATGCTGATTTCTTCGACCGTACCAATGAAGCTTTCAAGCGGTCCATCTATGACCCGGACGCTATCGCCCACCTCATAGTCCACAACCGTCTCAAACTGTTCAACGCCCATCATCCGAACTTCATCTTCCGATAAGGGAACAGGCTTGGAGCCGGGGCCTACAAATCCGGTAACCCCTCGGGTATTTCGCACCACGTACCAGGAATCATCGGACATGATCATCTTTACAAGCACGTAGCCGGGGAATACCTTTTTAAGTGTCGCTTTCTTCTTGCCATCCTTTATTTCGATCTGCTCTTCCATGGGAACAACCACATCAAGAATAAAGTCCTGCATCTTTCTGTTTTCTACAATCTTTTCAATGTTGGCCTTTACCTTATTCTCATAACCGGAATAGGTATGGACAACATACCATCTTGCTTCCTCTGTCATACTTCTTAAGCGGAGACTTAATCTCCAGCCCTCCTTTTATCTTCTTGGTTACTGCCCGAAAACAGCTCTGAAGATAAGGCCAAGACCAAAATCTGCAATCCAAACAACAACACCTATTAAAAGGCATGCAGCAAATACAACGAGGGTATTGTTAATCAATTGTTGTCTGGTAGGCCAAATAACCTTTTTCATTTCCATACGGATTTCTTTAAAGAACCTACCCGTACGTTGGCTGAATTTTTCTTTTTGTTCAGTCATAGGTGACAACTCCCCGTTTTTTATTTGGTTTCCTTGTGGGCTGTGTGTTTGCGGCAGAATCTGCAATATTTGTTCATTTCCAGTCTGTCAGGGTCATTTTTCTTATTCTTCTTGGTATCATAATTTCTCTGCTTGCATTCAGTACAAGCCATGGTGATTCTGACTCTCATTTGGAACACTCCTATGCTATCAACTGATTCATTTTTGCATAAAAAAAAACGCTGTCAAAGCAATAAAAAGAATAACATACCTGAATATCAAAAGTCAAGCTTTTACTAAAAAAAGTCTGATTGAAAGGCTCTTACCGAGTATACTTAAACAAATGTATCATAATAGTGTGAATATCATCGATAGCTCCTGCAGGCAGAAGGCCTATCACCCTCCGCCTGCAGGACATTGAATACAACGGGTAGCATTTAAGCTATCAGTATTTATTTCAACGCCACTCTTTTCTTTCTTTCCTTCCAAACCAACCACAGCGGTGAAGCAATGAAGATGGTGGAGTATACACCTGTAATAACACCAATGAGCAGTGAGAAGCTGAAATCCTTCAGTGATCCAATATTATTAACCACGGAGAAAACCAACAGAACCACAATACAGATCAACGTGGTCACCATGGTGTTGATAGAACGGGAAAGGGATTGGTGGATGCTCACATTGACGATGCTCCCAAGATCGGACTTTTTCATGAGGCTGGTGTTCTCACGAATTCTGTCATACACCACCACAGTGTCATTCATGGAGTAACCGATGACTGTCAGTATGGTCGCAATAAAGATATCGTTCAAAGGCAGCTTAAAGACAACATAAATACCAAACATAACCCCGGTGTCATGCAATAGAGCAAGAATTGCGCATACTGCCGCAGAAAACCCGCTCAAAACACTGAAACGCCAGGCCACATAGAAGAGAATAAGCAGGGAGGAAATCACGACTGCCAGAATACCTTTCTCAAGGGTCTCTTTACCGATGGTGGGGGTGATGCTGACATTCTCATTCCTTTGACTGTCCATCTTGACCGGGAAATTCTGAGAGATTATTTCCTTGACCTTATCCTCTTCTTCACGGGTCAAAGGCTCATTGCCTGCAATGTCGATACGAAGCATATCAATAGAGGCAGTATTGGCCTCCGCACTGTAGGTTTTTGTGATGCTGGCCACAACCTTCTTATTGATGCTCTGTTCAACCAGCTCCCCTGCCTTGTTGGGATCAATCTCCCCCAGGGTCTCGATCATCATACGGGTACCCCCCTTGAAGCTGATGTCAAGGGTCACACCGTTAATGACAAGCATTATGGCAAAAAATACAAACAAGGCTATACTGAAGCCAAAAGCATACTTCTTGTTCTTAACAAAATCATACCGCCTCACTTGTCTTACCTCCCTTCACGTTCTTCACGCCAAATAACCACTTATTCTTTGCAAAGCCAAAGGCTGAAACACCCTGGAGCATCATCTTGGAAGCGGTTACTGCAGAGAAGAAGCTGAACAGTGTTCCGAAGAACAGGGTCACACCGAAGCCTCTCACAGCACCCGAACCAAGGACATAAAGAATAACCGCGGTAATGATGGTCGTCACATTAGAGTCCAGAATAGCCACATAGGCACGTTTGAAACCTGCGTCAATAGCAGCTCTCAAGGTCTTGCCACTCTTTAACTCTTCCTTGATACGCTCGAAAATAATAACGTTACCATCAATACTCATACCGATAGAAAGGATGATACCTCCGATACCGGGAAGGGTTACCGATATGTTAAAGTTGGATAGAACTAATATCTGTAAAGCCATTAAACCGCACAATGCAAAGACCGAAATCAATCCGGGCAGGCGGTAGTAAAGAATCATGAAAATACAGACCAGAATAAAGGCGATAATACCGGCCTGAACAGCCACATCCAGCGCTCCCTTACCCAATTGGGCACTGATGGAGTCAACCTTGACAGGCTCAAGCTTGGTGGGCAATGCACCGAAACGGATTTTATCGGCAAGAGCCTTGGCACTTTCATAGGTAAACCTGCCGGAGATAGTCGCTTCGGAGGTGGTGATCCGCTCATTGACGGTAGGCGCCGATAAGCACATCTCATCCATAAAAATGGCTATTCTCTTGCCAACCAAACGCCCTGTGGCCTCAGTAAATTTTTCAACACCTGTGGGCTTTAACTCAAGGAGAATTTGGTAGTTCCCACTCTGGTCCTGATAAGTGGAGGCTGATTTGACATCCTCACCCGTTAAAACGATTCTTTTGGTGGGCACAAGCAAGCTTGCGTCAGTATATTGATCCTCGTCATTTACTTCCTGGAAGGTTAATGACCCAGTACTGCCCAGCTCGTCCAAAGCCTTTCTGGGATCAAACTCGGTTTCATTGGTCGCCCATGGAATATCAATGACCAGGCGGTTGTTGGTGGAGTCCACATTAATGCTCTTATCAAAAATACCCTGAGCATCCAATCGGGCTTCGATAATCTGACGGGCACTGGCTAAGTCCTGGGCCACATCTCTACCGGCAGAGCCTTCGGGATAGATAGGCTCCATAATAGCACTGATACCACCCCGGATATCAATACCTGTTCTGATTTCGTTAACACCCTTGACGATTCTTGAATTCTCTGGTCCAAGGCCTGTGAAAGCAAGCCAACACAAAATTGCGATGACAAGGACAACAGCAAAGAGTTTGAATGTCCTATTATCGTTCATGGAGAGCTTCCTCCTTCTCATTCTACATTTTAACCACTTTTAGTATTATAAAGCTTGTCTATTGGGAGAGTCAACAAAAGACAGAAAATACATTCCGCCGCATTAAATTCTGTGAGCTCTCACCGACATTATTTGTTTTCTTGACGATATTGAGCGGAAAGTCTTACATATTCCTGGGCGTTTTTGATATTTCCCTCAATTTGCGCTTCCGAGAGAGGCTTGATGACTTTGGCCGGCATGCCCATCACCAGGGAGCCATCCGGAATCTCAGTATGAGGCGTCACAACAGCCCCGGCTCCTATCAGACAATTCTTCCCGATTTTCACATGGTCAAGAATGATAGCCCCCATACCAATGAGCGAATTGTCTCCAATACTACAGCTATGAAGCACCACCCGGTGGCCTATGGTTACATTCTTTCCGATCGCAACGGGAACGCCCTGGGTATTATGAACCGATGAGACATCCTGTATATTGCTGTTTTCCCCGACAATGATCTGGCCGATATCCCCGCGAAGCACTGCATTATCCCAGATACTTGCGTTCTTTCCCAGCACCACATCCCCAATAATCTGGGCACTCTCGGCCACATAGGCTGATTCATCCACTTGAGGGGATTTTCCATTAAAGCTTCTGATCATACGTCTCTCCCTTCCTCATTTCTCTTTCGTTTAATCCATACCAGCTTCCCGGGACTTTATCCAAAGAGCGCATTCCACACGTTTCTTTTCAAGCTCGCAGCCTATGTCATAAGGCACTCTGATGTCCTTATTGAACTGCCATGCATTGGCGGCACAGCCCCCGCTGCAATAGAACTTTGCCCAGCAGGCATTGCATTCGGGCTTGGTATACACATTGGTCTCAATAAAAGTATCCCTTACAGGGTTCTCATTTAATCCTTTATAAAGGTTACCCAGCAGAAATTCCTGCTGGCCCACAAATTGATGACAGGGGTAAAGATCCCCTTCAGGAGTAACGGCCAGGTATTCGGTTCCCGAGCCGCATCCCCTTAAGCGTTTAGCCACACAAGGCCCTCCCTCAAGGTCTACCATGAAGTGAAAGAAATTGAACCATTGTCCGTTTTTTCTGCGGTCGGCATATTCCCAGGCAAGGCGCTCGTACTCCCGACAGGCTTCCTCCAGGTCTTCTTTGCGGATATCTAATCCGGAATCCTTGGCGGCTACCACCGGTTCAACAGATATTTGCTCAAAGCCCAAATCGGCAAGATGGAGCACATCTGCACCAAAATCCAGATTTTTACGGGTAAAGGTTCCCCGTACATAATAGTTTTCGCCCTTTCTTTCCTCCACCATTTTCTTAGCCAAAGGCACGATTCGATCATAGCAGCCTGTTCCATCCACTCTTTTTCGCACGTCATCATTAATCTGCTTGCGCCCATCTAGGCTAAGAACCACATTGTGCATATGCTCGTTGATAAAATTCCGTTTTTCTTCATCCAACAGGAGTACGTTGGTGGTTATGGTAAAGCGGAAATTTTTCTGGGCCTCTCGCTCCTTTTCACGGGCATAAAAAACAATGCCCTTCACCACGTCAAAGTTCATGAGTGGCTCTCCCCCAAAGAAGTCCACCTCAAGATTTCTGCGGTTCCCGGAGTTCTCTATCAGAAAATCAATGGCTTTCTTCCCCACCTCAAGGCTCATCATGGAGCGTGCCCCCAGGTATTCACCTGTGCCGGCAAAGCAATAGCTGCACCGGAGATTGCAGTCATGGGCAATATGCAGGCACAAAGCCTTTACCACAGTCTGCTTGGTCCACAGGGGAACAAAATCCGTATAGGGATCATGGGTAAATAGCAGGTGATTTTCTTTCAATGCCTCAATTTCCTGGCGGGCTTCATCAAGTGCGGACTGGTCATAGCCGGCTAACCCCTTAAGCTTCTCCGGGTCCAGCACCCCCGTCCCATCATAGCATTGAAGGACCTCAAAGGCCGTATCATCCAAAACATGCACAGCTCCGCTGTTGATATCCAAAACAATATTCTCGCCATGCATCTTGTAGGCATGTATCATAATGATCCTCTCTTTTCAATAAAAGAAGGGCTGCATTAGCCCTTCCACCGTTTAATTCCTTCTTTATTGCACCTTATGGCCCCCATGTTCTAACCATCCGTTCATGGACTAAAGCTTCTACCATCGTGTTAGCAATACGGTTGGTGAGCCAGGGAGAAAATATTACTTTCTCTCGCATTTCTGGTTGGCAACTGTGCAGGAAGTCTTACATGCGGATTGGCAGGAAGTTTGACATTCGCCGCAGCCCGCTTTCTTGATTTCCTTGTTGAGTGTTGAATGATTGATGGTCTTAATATGCTTCATCTTCGTAAACCTCCATATCCATTTGATACCACAACATTATAGCATAAGGTTTTGCCTCTGGAAAGCTCAAATAATGAATCTGTAATCTTTGTTCTATCCTTGTTTTGCTGCTTCAAAATCCTCGGGGAGACCCACTACGCCATTAACCGGTAAGGAGAAGGCAATGGTTTTTGCATCGGTGTGATACCCTTTTTGCTCTGCAATGGCCGTCATATCTCTGTTTCTCTCTCATATACGTCGTAGCCGCAATACTCCAGGATTCTGCTGATATTTTTTACTTGCTCATAATCCAATTGCTGGAATGTGGGATGCTGATTAAAGTGGCGGGTCACTTCCTCCAATTCATCCCATGAAACCAGACATGCATGGCGTCTATTTTTAAGATCCTTTGCCTTTTTGGCCTCCCCCGTACGGCTTAAGGGCCAGCTCGACCAACCCGAGGCATAATGGAAGGCATTCCACCGCAGGTGCTCCTGCCTTGCCAGATTGTCCAGCCTTTCCCCTTGAAGATAATCGTTCAAGGCCACAGGGGATTTTTTTCCTCCCCCGTCAGCCTTACTTTTTCCTTTTTCAAACATTTCAAGCCCTAATAACCTGAGTTTGGTGGCAATGTTAGCCGCAGCTGATCGGTTGGATTCCTTGGTGAAGCTGTCTAGCGATCTCCAGTTGTCGGCGGGCTCTATATGGTAGATTGAATTAAAAAGAGCGTTCATTTGCCGTGCCATACGGTCCATACTCTCATTAATAATAATACTTTCGGTGAAAATATCGGCGTTCCGTCCAAAGAATCGGAGGTTGGGCAGGTTTTCCGAGACCCTGAAATGCTCAAAGTCCTCCTGAACGCGGATATGTACGGCAATGATGGGTTGTATGGGCAGGTTACTTCGTTTAACCAGCCTTTGAATTTCAATAGCCGTTTCCATGTTGGTTTGATCATCGCCCAGGCAGACCACAATATATTGGATGGATGCAATATTCTCCTGAAGTATTTTATAAAACGCCTCGGAGCCTGGCTCCGTCTCATAAGTCTCTATTTTGTAATTGCCGCTGATTTCGGGATATTTGTTAAAGAGATGCCCCTTTTTCCGGTTCATGGCCTGATCGGTCAATAGAGCTCTATACTCTCCTCCGATAAACTGTCCCAGATAGATGCTCTTTCTCAAGATCTCCACCCCTGTGGGATCCAGCCCGGCCATAAACAGAGTAAAACCTGAGCAAGCTTTGGCCTTAACGGTATCCATGGGAACCACATCGTGAATGGGGTAGGAATGAAAAAGCTGACGCGCCGTGATATCCGGAAGACTGAAGACCTTAAATTCATGATGGGTCGAATTCTTTTCGTTCATGGCCTCCAGAGTTTTTTCTATTCCCTCGTCCCGGGTATTGATGTAAAAATGAAGGTTTTCATTTCCATGGCCGTTCTTAGGCGTTTGAGCAAAAAGGCGGTATACCGTCTGTACATTTTGATTGTCTCCATCGGAGAGTGCAAAAATATGCATCTCCCTTTTAAGGAGCCGTGTGGGTATTCTTAGCTGCTTGAGACTTTCAAGCTGCTCCCAATCATAATCTAAAAGAATAAAGGACTCCTCCCGGAGCTTTCCCACAAGATCTCCGTCATTTTCCCGATCTTTAAGATCTTCCACAACCATAAAGCAGCGGGAGTCAGAGCTTTCCTTTAAGCTTTTGATCAGGCTTTCAGTGGCTTCATTGAGACCTAGAAAAATATAGACCTGCTTGGCATTGGCCATCATCAGCTTTAAGCGGGATAGGAATTTCATACCTAAAAAAGATAGTACGGCCATGACGGTCAGCATGGCACCAAGGGTGTGAAATAAGCTTGAAAGAAGCAGATACAGTGCATTGGATTGAAGAGAAACATTAACGCTCCCCAAATCACTCTCCATGATAAATATTCTGCATGTACTGAATAGGGCTCTTAGGGTCACCGACCATACATCGAGAGGTTGGGCAGCATCCGTTGGCATATAGCCAATGGTATAGAGCACAAGGCCACCCAGGACTGTGAGTATGGCCATTGGTATTTTGAGCCGGTCAAAGGCTTGGCGAAACCGGGCCATAATCAAGCAGCAAAGGAGGATGACCACCAGGGATAGAAGAACGGATAGGGCTGATAAAGGAAATAGCATGTTATGCAACCTCTCAGTCATTCATGTTGGAATAGCTCCAAATAAAGGAGTATCAGCAGAATTCATATTAACATAAATTGCCTTCGAATGACAATGACGAGATAGGTTTCTAGAGTCCAAAGCTGCCCTGCTCCCACTGTATAGACCCTTGAGCTCCCTTGATGATGTCCTCCATCCTGTAAAGGAGCCCGTGATGTTCGCACCTTTCTTTGAAGGCGTCAAGTAGGCTTTCATAGCGAGGGCTTCTGCATTCATAAAGCTCTCCGTATACCTTGGCATAGTTCTCCTTCAAGCCGGCAAAATGCTTGTCCAGCCCTCTGAAGAAAAACTCTCTCTGTCCGGTACGCAGGGTAACGCCAAACCAGGGATAGATATAGCTGGCTCCGTTATCTGCCGCAAGGTCAAGTAATTCCAGGCTATTGCCTTAAAGGCAACGGTGTCAAAGTCGTCAACATGGTAGCATTCACTACGGGAATCGCAGTAAATACATCCAAAGGTACAGCCTCTATAGAGATTCATGGTGTATCTGACATCAAACCAGAAGCCGGGGTCTTTATTGGTAGTCAAGAGTCTTTTTGCTGTTATTTCTCTCATAAAAAGTGTCTCCCTGTTTTCTCTTAACCATTATAACCCATCAAATATGACGACAGGCCTTCATATTTAACGCTAACTTACACAAGCCATCCTTTTGCTAACTCTGCATCTAAGAAATAGGCTTTGGGAATAGATTTTTCTTTGAGGGTTTTTACGAGTATACGGTTGAACCTCCACTTTGTTATGCCCCGTAAACCAATAAATGCAATTTTGTAAACATGTTCGTGGAATCGAGTAATGCTCTCTGCGATCAATTTTATGGTAGAGCTATCTAATCTGTTTTCGTCTACGTTATACCATATTCTAAATTGAGTGGGTCTGGACAAAAGCTCCGTTTCTATTTCTGATAAACGGTTCAGCAAAGCCTTTGTATCCGTCCTGTAACCGTCCAGGTGACAACAATGGATCTCACAAAGATGATATGACAAAATAATAATTGGGGTCTTCGATCCTCTGGCTATCATATTTTCATTCCCCCTCAATGAGTTGAGATAACGGTTTTTGCATGCGGATGTGTTGGCACCACTGAATAGTCCTTTGTGTTATGCAAATTCCATAGTAGAGCGTTGATAGTTTATAGTAAACGGCGTCTTTGCCTTCAATTTTTTTAAAGTCCCTTTCTAAGTCTCGGAGTTTCTTTAAGTAATCTATGTTATTGATTTCATATTTTAATAATTGACGTTGACGAATTTCAGCGGGTAGGTTATCAAAGAAATAAACCTTTGCCAGGTGAGTATTTGTTCCTTCAAAGATATCCATTGGCGCAGAAAGCCATTCATAAAACTGCCGCTTTCCTTCCTCAGTAATGCGATAAAATATTTTTTGTCTGCCACCTTGTGGATGCTCATAAGTGGTTAACCAGCCATTTCGAGTCAGTTTTTTTAAGGCTGGATACAAACTTCCAAAACTGGCTTTATAAAAAACACCGATACCTTTCTCTATCCTTTTCTTTATGTCATAACCTGTTAAATCACCTTCTAATACCATACCTAGAGCGATAGAGGCGAGCATATAAAGTTCCTCCGCTTATATATCTTTTAGATATATTCTATCGCTATATTTTTGGGTTGTCAAATAACGGAAATATTAAAAAGGGTACAAAAAAAACACGCCCACTGCGTGCCTACATTTTCTCACACGATCCTTTAGTAATAGAACGTAAAAAGCCTTACTTTATACAAAGGCCATTTTGCATACTCAATAAGTCTTTTAAAGCCAGCTATGAAATTAGTTCCTCATCACCTCATAACTTAATATACTCATCAATTGAACAACTCCTTTCAAAAGAAAATCCTGTATGATCATGGAACCATCAAATATGAGGCTTCCATGATATTTCTACGCCTTTGCAGTAATGTTTGTCAATAACGTTATATGCGGCTCTATGCCTTCCGTCGGTAAATATAAGCCCCCTCAGCCGGTTCAAAACCAAGAGACCTGTAAAAGTCCTCATTTTCGGCATCAGCCCTTAGTATTGTGGTGACCTGAGGGTTATGCTCAAGGATGCGAGTCACCATTTCCTTGCCGATACCCTGGCCCCTGTATTCCTTATCGACCACAACATTGTTTATCTGAGCGTTATAGGCCTCACCGGAGGTCAGTCGCGCAAATCCCACCATGTAATCAAAATCCCAGGCGGTGAGTACACATTGGGAATTCTCCACCATTTTGCAGAGCCTCAGAAAATCCTGTGTCTTATCTTCCCACCCGGCTTCTGTAAACATCTCTATAAGACGGATATAGTCAAGTTCTTTGTCCTCACGGTATTTAATCATAGAATCCCCCTCATTACTCATTCATTACCCCTAATTGGAAAAAGGAAACCGCTGTTTTCTCCGAAAAAAAGCGGCTATGCACCATCCACACAACACCCTGCATATTTATGATATGCCATAAAGCTTCCCTCGTAAAGAAGATTGAAGCTTTTTCATTTAATTGGTTTTCCACAAGAATGAAGGACCTTACCTCCTCTACACCAGCCACTTGAAAGCGTTCTATGCTCTATCTGATCGTTCTCCCCCTCTTTGAACCCCCTTGACAATCTCTACAATGGGAATGATGGAAAAGCTAATACCAATGGTCCACAACCATTGAAAACCATTGAGCTGAACCACCTTGAAAATGGGGTTTAGAACGGGCAGTACAATGACCGAAAGCTGGAGTATGGCGGCTATGGCTGCTGCCCCTGCCACATAGGGATTGGTCAGCACCCCGATTTTCAAGAGGGATTCATGGACGGATCGGGTATTAAAGGCATGAAAGAGCTGAATCAAACCTAAAACGGCAAAAGCCATGGTAATGCCTGCCTGGTCGGATGCCCCTATCCCCACGTTGGCTCCCAGATAAAACGCCAACAGAGTCAGGAGACCCTCAATAATGCCTTGGTAGATAATACTGATACCCACACCCTCTGAATAGAAGCTGCTCCGGGCCGAACGAGGTTGCTTCTTCATAATGTTCTTTTCAGCTTGCTCCAGACCAAGGGCCAAAGCCGGAAGGGTATCGGTGATGAGGTTGATCCATAAGATATGAATCGGGGAAAGGATGGTCCATCCCAGAAGGGTGGCCACAAAAAGCGTCACCACCTCGCCCAGATTACAGGCCAAAAGGAATTGTATGGTTTTTTGGATGTTGCTGTAGATGATTCTTCCCTCTTCCACAGCCTTGACGATCGTTGAAAAATTATCATCGGCAAGGACCATATTGGAAACACTTTTTGATACCTCGGTTCCTGTTATTCCCATACCAACCCCGATATCGGAGGCTTTCAAGGCAGGGGCATCATTGACTCCATCTCCTGTCATTGCCACAACACGGTCTTTTTTCTTCCAGGCCTTTACAATACGCACCTTGTGCTCGGGTGAGACCCTGGCATAGACCGAGTATTTTTCTACATTCTGATTGAATTCTTCCTCGGACAGTGCATTGAGCTGGCTTCCAGTTATAACCTCCTGCTCATTTTGAATAATGCCCAGTTCCTTGGCAATGGCTGCGGCTGTGTCCCGGTGATCCCCTGTGATCATGATCGGCCGTATGCCTGCCTCCTTGCATACGGTAACGGCATCCCTGGCCTCCGGCCTAGGGGGATCCATCATACCAACCAAGCCCAGAAAGGAGAGTTCCCTTTCATTACTTTCAGGACTCAAATCAGATGGAAGAGCCTCCAATTTCTTTTCAGCTACGGCAAGAACCCGGAGGGCTTTATGAGCCATGCCCTTATTGGCCGATAAAATAGCTTCCTGATGCTCTTGGGTGAGGGGGCGAATATCGCCGTTAAGCAATACACTGGTGCACCTTGCAAGGAGGACATCCGGCGCGCCCTTGGTCACCAAGCGAAAACCTCCCTCCACCTGATTGATGGTGGTCATCAGTTTTCTGTCCGAATCGAAAGGAATTTCACCCACCCTTGGGAATGCCCGATCCAGATGGTTTTTCTCTTGATCCTTTTTGAATGCGTAATCGACCAAGGCAGTTTCGGTGGGGTCGCCCATGAGGCTTGTCACACCCTCTTTGCGGGATAGCTTGGCATCGTTGCACAATACCATGGCCGACAGAAAGGCTTGTGCATTCTTCCCCTCTTTTTTCAGGTCTTCTGCTTTTTCTGTCCGACCATCCACAAATACCTCCTTAACTGTCATCTTGTTCTGTGTAAGTGTTCCGGTCTTGTCGGAACAAATAATCTGGGTGCTGCCTAAAGTTTCTACTGCTGATAGCTTTCTGATAATAGCATTTCGCTTTGCCATTCTTTGAACGCCCAGGGCCAGCACAATGGTCACAACAGCGGGAAGCCCTTCGGGTATGGCAGCCACAGCCAGGCTGACTGCGGTTAAGAACATTTCAAGAGGATCTCGCTTTTGTAACAGGCCTACCACAAAGATAATGACGGAAACAAGGAGCACGCCTATGCTCAAGATTTTACTCATCTCGGTTAGCTTTCTCTGTAGTGGGGTTTCAGAGCTCTCGGTACGGGCAAGATGCCCTGCAATCTTACCCACCTCGGTAGCCATACCTGTTGCCACAACAACCCCTATACCTCTTCCATAGCTCACAGAGCTGCCGGAATAAGCCATATTCGTCCTATCTCCGATAACAAGGTCGGTTTTATCCAAGGGCTGGATTTGCTTTTCAACCGGAACCGATTCTCCTGTTAATGCCGCTTCCTCTATTTTTAGACTGACGTTTTCTATCAGGCGCATATCAGCAGGCACAATATCTCCCGCCTCAATAAGTACTATATCGCCGGGTACAAGCTCTTGGGTTTTTATCTGTCTGACCTCCCCCTGCCGCTTGACCTTTACAAAGGGTGATGACATGCTTTTTAAAGCGGCCAATGCTTTCTCCGCTTTATTTTCTTGAACGACACCCAGAATGGCATTAATCAGAACCACGGCAAAAATAATCAGGGCATCTGCCAAATCCTCTCCCTTGGTGGCAATAAGAGAGATCACCGCTGCAATGATCAGGATGATCACCATGAGGTTCTTAAACTGTTCCAGAAACATTACGAAGAGGCTTTTTTTGTTTTCCTCCTGGAGCTCATTTTTCCCGTATCTCTCTATTCTTGTCTGGGCTTGTGCCTCAGTCAGACCTTCGCTGCTTGATTCCAGATCCTTCAGAACCGCTGACGCTTCCATTGTATAAAACAATTTTTCTTTTTCCATGGAATCCTCCTAGATTCATTTCTTTCTTATGGATTCTAAAAACCTAGTTTATGCAGAATTGTGGATTTTACATAGGTGTTTTAAATGAATACTTTTTAACGCTTTTAACTAAATGCGATAAAAACGGTAGCCTTGGCTACCGATTCTTTGCCGGCCCCCATTTATAATAAGCATGTGATAACACAAGCTTAAGTTTTTATAGATGTCGCTCCATAAGGAAGGAGATTCGTATGAAGAGGAACATTATTAAAATTGATGAAGACAAATGCAATGGCTGCGGTATTTGCGTCAACGCCTGCCATGAGGGCGCGCTTCGCATGATAAATGGGAAGGCCAGACTCATTTCTGAATCCTACTGTGACGGCCTTGGCGCGTGTCTGCCCGAGTGTCCTACAGGGGCCATCACCATTGAAGAACGTGAAGCCGATGCCTTTGATGAAGAGGCGGTTAAGGCGAATATGGAAAAGGCCCATAAACCTCCTGTTCAAGAAGCTTCGCCAGTGCATTCCCCCGCCCCCTTGGCTTGTGGCTGCCCCGGCACCCATGCCAGAGCCCTTGAAAGGAAGCCGGTCAATAAGCCTGAAGCCAGGGAAGCTCAAACCTACCATAAGCCTGAATCCCAGCTTCGGCAGTGGCCCTGCCAGATTAAGCTGGTTTCTCCCCAGGCTCCCTATTTTGAGAATGCCCATCTTCTGGTTGCCGCTGATTGCACAGCCTATGCCTATGCCAATATCCATGAGGAGTTCATGAAGAACAAAATAACCTTGATAGGGTGTCCCAAGCTGGATGCCGGTGATTATTCGGAAAAGCTCACCGCCATATTGGCTGCCAACACCATTAAAAGCGTCACGGTTATACGCATGGAGGTTCCTTGCTGTGGAGGAATCGTTCAGGCTGTGAAGAATGCTTTGATTGGTAGCGGAAAAATGATTCCGTGGCAGGTTGTGACCGTCACCACCGATGGCCATATCCGCGAGGATTAGCAGGATAAAGGTTTGTGCTGCAGTGGTTTTCAGGATAACCACTTAAATAGCTCTAAAGTAAAAAATAAACAAAAAGAGAGGTATTGATTATGTCCATGTTTTGTTTCCAATGTGAACAGACTGCCGGAGGAAAGGCTTGTACATCTGTAGGAGTTTGCGGAAAAACTGCCGTTGTATCCAATGGGCAGGATGAGTTGACCTGCACCCTGGTGGGTTTAGCCCGAGCAGTGGGGGAAAAGGTTTCAAAAGAGGCCGATGTACTTATGATGGAGGGCCTTTTCACCACCATCACCAACGTTAATTTTGATGCGGACACCATCAAGGCTTTAACACAGCGTATAGAAAGTGAAAAGTATCGTCTAGGCGGGGCCGAGAACCTTCCCCAGGAAGCCCTCTGGTTAGGTGACCCGGACATAGTCTCTCTTCGCTCCACACTTCTTCTGGGACTTAGAGGCATGGCTGCCTATGCCTACCATGCTTATCAGTTGGGAAAAGAGGATAAGGAGGTCAACGCCTGGTTCCACAAAGGAATGAGAGCCTTAGGCGAGGAGCACACCCTTGAGACGTGGTTGAATCTTCTGATGGAGTTCGGAATGATCAACCTCAAATGCATGTCGCTTCTTGATGAGGCCAACACCTCCACCTACGGCCACCCCGTCCCTACCAAGGTGACAACGCTTGTAGAAAAAGGCCCCTTTATTGTTGTCAGCGGCCACGATCTTCATGATCTCAAAATGCTGCTGGAGCAGACCGAAGGTAAAGGCGTGAACATTTATACCCATAGTGAAATGCTTCCCGCTCACGGATATCCTGAGCTCAAAAAGTACAGCCATCTCAAGGGAAATTTCGGTACAGCCTGGCAGAATCAGCAAAAGGAATTCAGAAGTGTTCCGGGGTCGTTCCTCTTTACCACCAATTGTCTTATGCCTCCCAAGGATACCTATTCGGACAGGGTGTTCACAACTGCAGTGGTTGAATATCCTGGCCTCATCCACATTCATGAGGGCAAAAACGGTTCAAAGGACTTTTCTCCTGTTATAGCCAAGGCTTTGGAACTAGGCGGATATGACCAGGATCAGGTTTTCACAGGAATTAATGGCGGCACGGAGCTTATGACAGGCTTTGCCAGAAACACTGTTTTAGGAGTGGCCGATACAGTCATAAAGGCTGTTAAGGCGGGGGCAATCCGTCATTTCTTCCTGGTAGGGGGCTGTGATGGAGCCAAGCCCGGAAGGAACTATTACACCGAATTTGTTCAGCAGACTCCGTCCGACACCGTTATTCTGACCCTGGCCTGCGGAAAATTCCGATTTAATGATCTGGATATGGGTACCATTGGCGGATTACCCCGCATTATGGATATGGGACAGTGCAATGATGCCTATTCAGCCATTAAGGTGGCAGTAGCTCTGGCTAATGCCTTTAACTGTGGCGTTAATGAGCTCCCGCTGACGCTGGTGCTTTCATGGTATGAACAAAAGGCCGTATGTATTCTGTTGACCCTTCTGGCTCTGGGAATAAAGAACATCTACATTGGCCCTTCCATCCCAGCCTTCTTCTCATCCAATGTCTTAAATGTGCTGGTTGAAAAGTTCGGCTTGACCCCTATCTCCACACCCGAGGCAGACCTAAAGAAAATTCTGGGATAGTGCTTTTGGCCTATCATCAATCTAGCTTTTGGAGATCTAAACCAAACCGAAACCCCTTGCAAGGCTTGCAATCAAGGTACAAAGAATAAAACCGCACAGGGTTGGAAGAACAAAGGAAATCACCGTCCATTTCAGGCTTTGGGTCTCTTTTCGTATAGTCAGAAGGGTGGTGGCACACGGCCAATGCATCAGAGAAAACAGCATCACACATAGGGCTGTCACCCAGGTCCATCCATTGGCAACCAGCAGGGCTGACAGGTTGCTCAGGTTCTCCATTTCCATGAGGCTTCCGGTGGATAGATAGCCCATGATCATGATAGGAATGACAATCTCATTGGCTGGAAACCCCAAAATAAAGGCCATTAAGATCATTCCGTCCAATCCCATTAGCTTGCCCAGGGGATTGAGAAAATGTGAGCAATGGGCTAAGAGGCTCGTTCCCCCAAGGGTGATATTGGCCATGGACCATATGAGAACACCGGCAGGTGCGGCAACAGCTATGGCACGACCCAGAACAAACAAGGTTCTGTCAAAAACAGACCGAATAATCACCCGTCCTATTTGCGGCTTTCGGTAGGGTGGAAGCTCCAGTGCAAAAGAAGAGGGTAGGCCTTTGAGCACGGTTTTGGAAAGGAGCTTTGAAATGCCAAGGGTCATGGTAACGCCCAGAACAATCACCCCCAGCAGAATGAAGGTAGAGATGACGGAGTTGAAGGGACCCGTTACCACACCGGCAAAAAACATGGTAATAAGCGCAATAAGCGTGGGAAAACGGCCATTGCAGGGAACAAAATTATTGGTTAATGTGGCAATCAGCCTCTCCCTTGGAGAGTCAATGATTCGGCAGCCTATAATCCCGGCTGCATTGCAGCCAAAGCCCATGCACATGGTCAGTGCCTGTTTCCCGTGAGCGCAGGCCTTCTTAAAGAAGTTATCCAGATTGAAGGCTATACGTGGCAGATACCCTAAGTCCTCTAGAAGGGTGAAAAGAGGAAAGAAAATCGCCATGGGAGGAAGCATCACCGACACCACCCAAGCCAGAGTTCGCCACATGCCGTCCACAAGCAGGCCGGATACCCAGGCAGGTGCCGAAAGGGAGTGCATGAGGGCTAACAATTGCTTTTCCACCCAGAACAAACCTGTGGCCAGCCACGAGGAAGGATAATTGGCCCCGGTGATGGTCAGCCAGAAAACCACTCCTAGAAGAAGAAGCATGGTAGGAATACCCCATACCTTTGAGGTCAGAACTTTGTCAATTTGCCGATCCCTCATATTATACTGTGCGTCTTCATAGCTCACCACCTTGCGACTGATTTCCTCGGCCTTGAGAACCAGATGAGACACAACCTTGTCGCGGAGAAGATTATGGTCAATCCCGGCTTGGGTCAGCAGCTCTCGAGCCTTTTGAAGGGCGTTAACCAAAGGAACATTATCCATGAGCTCTGTATCAAAGTACTCGTTGAAGGCTTTAAGCAGCTTAGTGTCCCCATCCAAAAGCTTCAGTCCCACCCAGCGGCTATTGATCCCACGGGTTACCTCCCTGAGGATGGGCTCAAGGATCTCTAGTGCGTTTTCAATAATACTGTCATAGGTCATCTTATAGGCGGAGGCTTCTGTTTTAGCTTCGGAAAGCTCATAGACGGCATCCATCAATTGGGGAAGCCCCTTTCCACTTCTCGCACTGGCACCTGCCACAGGCACCCCCAGAAGCCTAGATAGCTCTTTAAGATTGACTTTAATTTTCTTCCTTTTTGCTTCATCCAGCAGATTCACACAAACGACGACCTTTGGCGTGATCTCCAGTGTTTGCAATACCAGATTGAGATTCCTTTCCAGACAGGTGGCATCAGTAACCACCACTGTCACATCGGGATCTCCAAAGCAGATAAAATCCCTTGCTACTTCCTCCTCCATTGAATTGGCCATAAGGGAGTAGGTCCCAGGAATATCGACCATAATAAAGCTTTTATCTCTATGTACAGATCTTCCTTGGGCATGAGTTACCGTTTTTCCGGGCCAATTTCCCGTATGCTGGTTTAGCCCTGTGAGTGCATTGAAGACAGTACTTTTTCCGACATTGGGATTTCCTGCAAGTGCAATGACCTTCTCCCCCGAGGTGTGTTCGATCTTTAGCGGACCTGCAAGCACCCCGGCCCCGGTGGATTGGCTTGTAAGACCCATGATGAGATCCTCCCCTTCTTCATGGAAAATGATAATAGTCTATTGAGTTGAATCTGAGCGTATGGGTTATCTGCTTATACTTGTAGGGCGTGCTTTATAGAACTTCGACAAGTATTTTAGATGCCTCTTCTGAACGAAGAGCAATGACGGCTCCCCTGAAATAGTAGGCCACAGGATCTCCTGATGGGCTTTTTTGAAGAGCCTCCACTTCGGTATCTGAAATAAGGCCCAAATCCAGCATTCTTCTTCTCAAGGCTCCATCAGAGGTCAGGGCTCTGACCCGTGCCTTTTTCCCTAGAGGTAACACACTTAAAGGGTAATATCTATCATTCATGATCTTACCTCGTGTTTGCTCTCAGATGATTTAGGTGAGAACAAGATTTTTTCCCTACACTAAAATATGTCAAGCATAGGGCTGAGGTTACAACTTATCCTCATTTGAATTCCACATTTTACCTTTAATTCAATGTGAAAGGACGGTTCATCCAGCTAGGCTAATGAACCGTCCTTTGCTATTTATAGTATGTTACTCAGCAACCTATTGACCTGCGGCCTTGGCCACCATGTTATGATGCTGCTGAATATAAACCTTGGAGGTTGTAGAGCTATGGGAAGTACTGTTCTTCATGTACAGATCAAAGTGTCCGTTTACCCCGTTATCGATGGTGTCTACCCCATGGGGCATCCCTGAGAGCGAAGCTGCCAGGTTCATTCCGTTATGATAGATAACCACCGCTCTAGGAGACCATTTCCATGATCCAAACAAAGACTTCATCGTGTTGGTATCGGTGGATGTAAGAGGTTCAATGTCCGCATGGTTGTATCCGGCAATCATCCTTGCTTTGAACTGTTTTCCCGTATCCACATCGGTAACAGTAAAGGTGTCTCCCCGTTCCAGCAGATACTGGCCTTCAAGAAACCAATCTACAGCCGTTCCTCGACGTGCGGGGGCAGCAGCCTCTCCCTCCCTTACAGTAGTCACCCTAGGGGCATATCCAGAAATAGCAATTTTTTCTCCGGCTTCAAACCATTCATCGGCATCCATATAATTATATTTCATGATATCGGACGCAGGAACGCCATACTTTTTTGCAATGGAGGTGACCGTATCCCCTTCCTGGACAATATAAGTCACATCGGGCCACTGAGTGGTACTGGGTGCGGGTGTGGTGACCGTGTTGTTTCCACTGGGTATGATCAGCGTTTGTCCAGGATAGATTTTATCTCCGGTCAAGCCATTGCCACTTATCAGGCTTTCCACTGAGACACCGAATTTCTGCCCGATCTTCCATAGCGAATCTCCGGAAACAACCGTATAGGTATTGTTTTTATTGTTTGATTGATTGGTAATGTTCACTGTTGCCGTACTGCTATCTAAAGTCACCTGATAGCCCAGATTTTCGGATATAAAGCGCACTGGAGCATAGGTATTACCATCCACAATAATGGAAGCGGGCATTGAAACTTGAACGCCATTAACTCTGGCCTTAGTGGAACCTCTCATAAAAGCGATCATCGTATCATTTTTATTGATACCCACAGTATTGGAGGCATTATTCCACCAAACACTGGCCCCAATGGCCTTGCCAAAATCATAGAGGGGGACATAGGTTGTGTTGTTATAAACAAACGGACGTGTCCTGAAGCTTTGCAGGCTTCCATTAACGGATATTTTGATGTTGTAATTATAAACGCTTTGACTCTGGGTAACACTCGTTGCAGGAGCTTCAGCAGCTTGGGTGGCTATGGGAGCGGCAAAGAAAAAGGATGAGAGCAGCAGGGTTCCGGCCATGACCTTCACCTTGTTGATTTTGACGTTGGGGAATTTTTCTTTAATATAGTCTGTTATATTCTCATGAAGGCGTTTTTTATTATCTTCATCCAATCTCCCAAATTCGGAAGCAAACTCAACATCCTCCATACCAGTGTCCATAAATAAAATGAGATCATAACCATCCTTTGTTTCCACAAGCTGATAGCTTCTGAATAAATCCATTTGCTACACCCTCCCATTTATTGATGATAGGTGTAGTATCTCCTTTTTGCAGGGTTCTATGAACGGATTTTGATCAATAAAAATCCTGGAAAAGAGTACTTTTCCAGGATTTTAAAAACCGATTATTTTATTATTTTATCCATTACACCTTAGGAATGTCTGTCGATAATTTTATCAATGGGGCCCACGGCAACACTTCCCTGAGAAAGAGCCGTAAAGCCTAGTGCCACAAGAAGAAGTTTTTCAATCAAATTCGCAGCAATATTGACCCAACTATCAATCCCAAGTGGCCAACTCAGGCTAGCGTGTCCGCCAAAGCCGTTGATAACACTATTAATGAAGCTTAAGATATCTGTGACAAAACTTAAGGCCGTCGGTATAAGCGCAAAAATGATCAAGATGGCCAATGCTTTTACCGCACATTTTCTGAGCCATACATTGGACTCAGCCAATAGAATGTACCCAGCAATAATAATAAGGGCTGTTGTGTTCACTAAACCAATAAAATAGACGGCTGCACCTAAAAGTCCAATTGAAATACCCAGTTTTGCTTTCTCCATATGTACCCTCCATATTTTAGTTTACATAGTAAGCTTAGCATTAATTCCCATCGAGCACAAGATATCAAACAAATTTGTATTGAGTAAAGTAAAAGAAATTGGCGATTATTTTTCAGAAGCTCTAAATATATGCAACTTGACATTGAAACATCTTCCAGTTAGTCTAAAATTGACAAGCATTAAAGGGGAAAACTATGAACGAAAACAAAGCTTATATTTACGATGCTTTTATCAGCTATCGCCATACCCAACCCGACAAAGAAGTGGCAGAGAAGCTTCATAAACTATTGGAGACCTATAGAGTTCCCAAAAGCATAGCCAAGGCCATGGGTAAAAAGAAAATCAATCGGGTCTTCAGGGATCGGGATGAGCTTCCGACCTCATCCAACCTGGCCGACAATATCACCATGGCTCTGGAAAATTCTGAGTTTCTCATAGTCATATGCTCTCCGAGAACCCCCCTTTCCCAATGGGTATTAAAGGAGATTGAAACCTTTTCAAAGCTCCATGGCCATGACAGAATACTGGCTCTGCTCATAGAGGGAGAGCCTGAGCAAGCCTTTCCTGCAGAGCTTAGATATAGGAAGGAGCGCCTGACCCACCCCGACGGAACAGTATCCGAGACTCTTGTTGAAATTGAACCTCTCGCCGCTGATATCCGCGCTTCTAGCACCCAGGAGATGTTTAAAAAGCTTAAGAATGAATTGCTTAGGCTTCTTGCCCCCATGCTCAGGTGTAAGTACGACGATTTAAAGCAGCGGCATAAGGAACGTTTAATTAAAAACATACTCACAGCTTCCATTTCTTTATCGGCTTTTTTCCTGGCTTTTGGTTCCTTCAGCACCTATCAGGCACTCATTATCAACCAGAAATCCCTGGAGGTTATTAAGCACAGCCAGCGAACCCTGATGACCCAATCCCTTTATCTGGCCGATATCTCCCAGCGTCTTCTGTCCGAAGGCGATCGATATAGAGCTATATTAGTTGCTTTGGAGGCCTTGCCAAAAGATCTTGAAGCACCTGACAGACCCTACGTCCATGAGGCTGAGTTGGCCCTCTCTCAGGCATTGGGAGTCTATGACATTGATATATATTTTGACCCAGACAAGGTCATTGACCATGATAAGCCCGTCAATTTTTTAATACTCAGTCCCGATAGAAAGACCCTTCTGACCTCATGTCGGGATGGCTTTCTCTATACGTGGAATATTGAGGATGGCACCCTTCTGGGGAGCTTCGACCTTAATAGAAATTACCCCGATGAAGGCACAACTTATTTTTTGGATAATAACCGTATTCTAACGAGTGATGAAAATGAACAGGTCCTATGTATTGATCTTCAGGGTAACAGGGTCTGGGAGAGTGAGAGCAAGATCTCAAAATCAGCTATCAGCCCCGATAAACTTAAACTTGCTACTACTTATCGGAAGGATACCTTAACCCTTCTGGATACCCAGACAGGTGCCATTATATCGCAGATCGATCTCTCGGGTTTTCTTACTGTAAGTGAGTTCGATAATTACATCACAACCCTGGCCTTTAATGGTGATGGCACCAAAGTAGGTATTGGAATCAGTTCTGGGAAGGTTGTGGTCATTGATTTGGCAAGCTCCTCCATAACCACTTATAATACAGGCTATAGTCAAGTGGATGACATTGTTTTTACTCCTGAAGGGGAGATACTGATCGCCTCCAATCTTTTTGATATTAATGACCTATTTGGCAGCACAAAGGGAATGCTTCAAAAATTTTCACTGGATCACCCGGAAGCCCTTCAGACTTGGACCTACCCGTTCTCTCATATTATGAAACTTACCCTGAACCCAAGCAATACCTCACAGCTTGTATTTTTAGAAGGTGAAAAGATTAATGTCCTTGATCTTGCCACTGGAGAACTCCTCTATACCTTTATTCATGGGGATACCGTTACCCAGTACGAGGTCAATAAGGACCTTATCGTTTCCTCCTCCTATGACGGTACCATACGGTTTTGGTTGATGCAGAATTCAGGCATCGAGGGTAATAACTATCGTATCACCCGTCCCTCTTCAATCAACCGATTTGCAAGAACCAGTGAAATCGTGGCTTTCTCCCATCACAACGAAAACAAGGTTTATCTTTTTAAAACGCTCAATAACAAGAATACACTGAGATTACCGGGGCATACCGAATATGTTATCGATGGCAAATTTTCTCCTGATGGCAGTCTGGCTATGACCAGAAATTTTCTGGGAGGGGAGCTATTCCTATGGGATACACAAAACAAGCAAATTCTTCGCTCTGTTAATCTGGACGAGAGTATCTCTGAAGCAACCTTTACTTCCGATGGCAGCCACATTGCTGTTTTGATGTCCAAGAAGGCTCTCCTTCTGAGAACCTCGGATTTATCCATTGAGAAAGAACTGAGTAGTAGCTATCAAATCCAATTTAATGCTTCCTCCTCCCGTATTGTGGAATCGGATGGCACCCAAAGCACCCTCTATGATATGGATACTTTCGACAAAATCAATAGCTATAATTTCAGGTTACGCGATGCCCTTTTTACTCACAAGGGTCATATCATCCAATACGATTCCTACAAAAAGATTCTGTCCTTACATGATGCTGATACCGGAAACCAGACAACAACCATAGAAAATATTGATATCACTACGCACACCCTAACCAATGATGGGACTCTTTTGGCTGCGGCCTTGAAGGATAAAACCATAAAGCTTTACAATGTCGATTCGGGCTTTCGCGAGGTATTGACGCTTTCGGATGTCAAGCATCCGGCTACCATGCTCACTTTCAGCCCCGATTCAAAGCTTTTGTATATCGGTCTGGATGATTATTCTGTGGTCGTCTACTCCACAGACGATGGTCAATTGAAAGGCACCATTGAATTGGGAGATGAGCTTAAGAGGATCATTTATAGTGCCGACGGGGAGCAGGTTCTATTGATCGCAACTGGTAAAGCCCAATTATGGAATCTCTCTGCATTTAAACAAATAGCCACCATTGACCGTGTCCTTGATATTGATAAGAACTTTCAAACCCTTCTCTCCAACTGGACGAACGAGACCATCTTTATGCCTCTTTACAATACTCAGATGCTTCTTGATGAGGCTAAATTGCAGCTTAATGGACGAGTTCTGAACGATAAAGAAAGAAAAACGCTGTTTATTGAACCCTAAACAGCGCTACTTCTAACTACTTTACTCAATCTCTTCGTATAAAACCGGAAGCATATCCTCGGGGAGAATATAAATATCCTGAGGATCATCTTCTCGTGCCACCAAATAATCCCCCGGTTTTCCCAGCATATAGCTATCCCTATCCCATGCTGTAAAAACCTTGGTGGTCTTGACCAAAGGCCTGCCATAGATAATGTTTTTTCCTGTTGAAATACATCGCTTTGAAAAGGGACGTAGATCGACAATTCGGCCTGTAGCCTTGCTTCTTATATGGGGGAAGTACTCGGTATCCAATTCAAAGGGCTCCTGCTTTGCAAGGTAGCTTCTCATGAATTTATCCCGGCTGATGGGATAGACCTCGCCTTTAACCCCGATGATTATAAATAAATCGTCATCGGCAACCAGATCATCCAGATCAGATTGTAAGGTTCTTAGCACTATGGGGGTTCCTTTAGGAAAAACCTCTGAGCTGCATACATAGCCCTGATTGACGGGCAGCTTTCTTAAGCGTTTTGTATCAGTTTTGTCTAAAATGTTCACTTCACAGTCAATAACATCAAAGCTCCCAAAATAGTCTGTCAGGCGGGTTAACAGGTATTGATCGGCGTTGACCCCCGGATAATGACGATTAAACTCACTCTGACTAATAAAGCCTCCCGCCTTGTCCCGATGCCCGCCACCTGAGCCGATGCCCTCCGATAGAAATACCGCCAGCTCCGATGCCATGACTTCACGGACACAGCTTCTTACCGAATACTTGATGCCTGTCTGAATTTCATGGTAAACAATACACACATCAATGGTATCCACCTGAAGGGCAAGGTCACTGATAAAGCCTAGAATATTGGGGTCGCAGGGATGGGTCTTTACCACAGAGAAGCGGTTCACCGGGTTATAGGAGCTTCTCAGAAGAGCAATTCCCGCTATCTCTAATTCATGTAAAGTCAAATTAGAATTCTTAAGCTTACGAATAAGGTTGGTATCGTAGGTGAGCGTGTCCTGCATATCCCTGTCAGTGGGGTGGTTAATTTCCGTAAAGCTGTTGGTATCGGTTAAGAGCCCGTAATATAAAGCTGTGGAGACATCCAGGTGTTGGTTGACCTTGAAGCCTTCAGCCTCAAGCATGTGCCAGACCAGGGTTGAACAGCTTCCCAAAAAGCTTCTTATTTCACAAAGGGGAATGTTATAAATCTCTTGCTGATGATGGTCAATGATAGCCACATCGCTTGCCGTAAATTTCTTAACGTTTCCTGCCCCATATTGACAATCCACCGTAATTAATAGCCCTGAGACGGTAAGGTCCTCCACATAAGATAAAGGGATCTCAAGCTCCTTCACCAAAAGAAGCAGATTGGGCTTTGTCATTTGGGTTCTTCCGCTGTAAATCATACGGACAGGTTTTCCCTTCGCCTTGAAATAGGAGTAGAGCCCATAGGCAGCGCCTATAGTATCAGCATCGGGAACATCATGGCATTGGATGGTAATCTCATCAAAGGACAGCAAATCACTCAGTCTCATCTAAAGTTCCTCTTCCCCGGTTGATTCAGGATAATACTATCATAGTTCACCGTTCAATGAAAAACAACAGCTATTCGTAATGAGACAATACCTAGAATGATGGCAGACTTTCTTAAAGGAGAGAATAAAAAGGCTGCCCCTTAAGACAGCCCACAAGCCCTAAATTTCTTCTCCCTTTTCATTAAAGAGCGGTAAATGTTGAAGATAAATAATATCCTCCCGGTTCTTGGCATGACCCTCGGCCAAAATGGTCATACGCCCGGCAACAATGCCACCAGATTCCTGCACAAGCTTTTCAACAGCCTTCACCGATTCACCGGTACTGATGACATCGTCAACAATCAGAACGCGCTTGCCTTTCATGAACTCCACATCCTCACGGTCAATATAGAGGACTTGGCGTTTAGCGGTGGTAATGGATTGTAGCTCCACAGAAACAACATCTCTCATATAGAGCTTTGCCGCTTTTCTTGCCAGGAGATATTTATTTTGCCCGGCTTGTCTGGCCATTTCATAGACCAGCGGAATCCCTTTGCTCTCAGCCGTTATCATCACATCATATTCAGGTGCTTTTTTAAGAAGCTCTGTGGCGCAAGCCACAGTAAGCTCCACATCTCCAAACAATACAAAAGCTCCGATATATAAATGCTCATTAATTGGACATAAGGGAAGCTGTCTGGTTAATCCAGCCACTTGGATTTCATAAAATTCTCTTTTCATGCTATACCCCCATTAGTGTTTAGTCACCTCATTTATTTTATCAAATATGAATCACCTGTCAATTGAGGTTTTTAAAGTCTATAGGCATAAATTTTCTCCGAGAAATTAAACCCCTTCTGAATAATAAAACCTTCCTCTCTTCATAAAGCGTTAATGAAGTGCCCTGCTGAATAATATACTTCAATGGAGGCAGGGATACTATGATGAAACGCATCTTTCTGACATTCTTAGTAATGGTCACAATGCTTACGGAATTAATGACACCCCTTGGAAGGGCCGCAACCCTTTTTCCCGTGTACCTGGAGCTGCCCGATCAAAACGAGCCCGCTTATCCACCTGAAACTATAGAGACTCCCAAGGCTACTGAGCCTATTGATGAGACAACCTCTTCTTCCGGCATCATCCTAGCTCCCCCGGACAGTACGACCTCGCCTCAGGATATTATCTCCCCTCCGGGCGTTTCTATTGATCCTCCTGGGAGTACTTCTTCACCGGGTATTACCACTCCACCGGGTATTACCTCTCCACCGGGTATTACCTCTCCACCGGGTATCTCCAGTGCCACAACACCCTCAGCCATTACAGAAAGCACCACCCCCCCAGCCATCCAACAGCCTTTGGCTCTTCAGCTTCCGGAGCACACTCCAACAAAACCAGAAGCCTTATCCTTTCAGAGGGATGTAGAGACCATGGTGGATAAAGCCGTGAAGAAATCAGGAATTCGCGGAACCTTTGGCCTTTTCATCATGGATCTTAAGAATGAGTACACTTACGGAAAAAATGAAAACTTGACTCAATGGGACCCAAAAGATCAGGTGTCGGAAGGTTATTTTAACAGTGCATCGGTTATCAAGCTCTTCCAGGGATACCTCCTTTGCGACATGCTTCGGAGAGGTGAGCTGGATTCTGAAAAAACCTACCATGACAGAGTGACGGGAAGAAAGTTCAAATTATTGCCCATGATCAAATCCATGATCAGCTATAGTGATAATAACTACTCCAATGCATGCTTGAGATTGGTGGATAACAAGAAAAGCAATGAGGTGCTTACCCGTTTGGGTATCGTGAACAGCCGACTTTACGGCGAGATGTCGGGAGCCGTCGGCTACAGCAGGGAAAACAATCTTGCAAAATACGGCACCGATAAAAGATGTGCCAGACTGACACCTTATGATACAGGGCTCATCCTTTATAATATTTATAAGAACAAGGATTCGGATGGATACATGAAGGCCTTAAACGAAGCGCTCCTTAAAAATGTATATAATACACGCATACCCGTGGGGGTTCACCGTGTCTCATCAAAATACGCTATCGCTCACAAAACCGGTACCAATTCTGCGCTTGGCGTCTATAACGATGCGGGTATAGTCTATACCCCCAATCCCTACATACTCGTGGCCTTCACCCAGGGTACAACCAACAATACCGCTCACACCTTTATAAGAAGCCTTGCCGAACAGCTAACCCATTACTTCAAAAAGTAAGGTTCGATCAGATTCTTTATTCGTTAAGTCCCTGACTTATTTTTCTATATTTACTCAGGATTCTTTCAGCCTCCTGTCCTATAACGATAATGGGCTGATAATTATTTCTCCCTGAATCCCCCGAAACTTTGGCAGGAAGGATGCGGTAATCGGTTTTTACCAAGGTGAGTTTTAGAGTATCCACCGTAATCAATTGCTGATAGATGATCGTATCCTTGTCGCTGGGGTTAGGCGCTCCTCCAAAGCAGAAATTCCCCAGGCTATAAACGATATTTTTTCCTTTATAGACCTCCAATCCTTGAAGAACGTGGGGGTGATGTCCAATCACCAGGTCTACCCCGCTATCAATGGCAAAACGAGCCATTCTTTTCTGCAAGGCATTGGGTGTATAACTCTTTTCATCCCCCCAATGGTAATTGGCCACAATATAATTCACACCCTCCTTCCGCATTTGTGCTACCTGCTGGGTCAACAGCTCGTTGGATCTTTTTTCATGTTCCCAACCCTTATATCCTAGAAAACCCACTTTAATCCCTTTTATCTCCTTAATAAAATAGGTGTCAAAATAGGCATAGGAAATCTTTGCCTCTTCCAACGCCCTTACCGTATCGTCAAAGCCCTGTTCCAAGTAATCCAGAGAGTGATTGTTGGCTAAAGTAACGCCCTCTATACTCCCTTCCTTGAGGATGTTCACATAGGAGGGATCACCCTTGAAGCGGTACTTTTTCTCAGCTTTTTTTTCAGCCTGGGTCAAGGGACCTTCTAGATTAACAAAAGTAAAATCATCGGTAGCGAAAACATTCTGAACCTTAGAAAAAAAATAGGAGGGATCCTTCTTCTCTTGATAGACCTGGTCGAATGTATTCCATTGGTATTTCTCATCATCCCCCAAGGTACAATCACCCACAAAGGTTAGGGTTATTACAACCGCATCCGGTGTGGTAACCTCCCTTTCGAAGGCCTTCATCGTTATTTCAATCTCCGGCACCTCCTTTGGGGACGGAAAGGGTGGGACAGAGAATGGGGGATTAACCGGGAAGGTTTGTAAAGGGGGGGTAAGGCTTAAAGCTGAATTCGTGGAGATTTCCGCCCCAGAAGGGACCGAGGCGGTATTGACAAGAAAGCTAACAAGCATAAAAAAAGCAATAAGCATCTTCTTCATAAGGTCACTAATTTCAAAGAAGTCCTACTGCTATATATAATAGATGAGCCCCATAAAAAGTACTTTTATGAAGCTCCTGTTTATTTTTCTATAACCACTATTGTTTCAAGCGCTTTCTGTCATCGAAACAAGTTCATGCTCCAGCCTTGTTTTATCGATTTGCTTCACTGTTCCCTCTTTAATCATTAAAACCTTAGAGCAGATTTTTAAGGCGGAGGGTCTGTGTGTGATGACAACACAGGTTCTTCTGGGCGTTAAGCTTCCTATGGCATTGAGAACATGCATCTCGGTTGCCACATCCAGCGCAGAGGTGGCCTCATCCAGAATCAACACCGGGGTTCTCCTTAAAAAGGCTCTGGCTATGGCAATTCTTTGGGCTTGCCCCTCGGACAACCCAATCCCCCGCTCCCCCACTCTCGAATTCAAGCCCTCACTGAGCTCTTGAATGAAGCTCGCGGCGTCAGCCGCATCACAGGCCTTCCAGAGCTCTTCTTCACTGGCAAGAATATCCCCACAGCGGATATTCTCTTCTATGGTTCCGGTAAATAAGGTATTTCCTTGGGGTACGTAGGAAATATAGTCTCTTGTCTCGGTGGAAGAGCTATATTCTACGCCATTTTCCGAATAAAAGACGATACTCCCCTTACTGGGATTCAAAAGGGCAAGAAGATTCTTTATTAGAGTTGTTTTTCCTTCGCCTGAAGGGCCAACCACCGCAACAATCTCACCAGGATGTATATCAATAGTGACATCCTTGAGCACTTCTTTTTCATCATCATAGGAAAAGGCTATCTCATTGAGTTTGATACCCACTTCATCATGGCTTTGTACAGCCTCACTTTTTTTCTCCTCAGCAAGATTGTCAAGCTCTAATAGGCGTTCTGTCGAGGATAACGTTGAGATGACCCGAGGCAAGGTATAGGCTAGATTAATAAAGGGAGATTGGATTTGTTCAACAAGCTGAAGAAACGCCGTGAGCGTTCCAAAAGTGATGGCTTTAGCCCCTAATCCGAAGGCACCCCAGCCAAAGGCTAGAAAATAGCCCGCCCAGTACCCGAGGGCCAGCATGGTGCTAGCAAACAAACTGAGCTTATTCTTTTTATAAACCCATTTCATTCTGTTATGGTGAAGATGATCAATTTGTCCGACGCTGTTTTTTTCTTGCCGGAAAGCCTTAATAATTAAAAGATTTTGAATGGATTCCTGAAGATATGAGCGATAGGCGCTTTCCGCTTCCTGTACCCTGCTCTGAATACGCTTAAGCTTTTTACCCCAGAAACGGCTGAACAAAACGGTTATGGGACCCAAAACAAAAGCCAGGAGGGCTAGACGGGGTTCAAAATAATATAAGGCAGCGAATGAGGCTATAAGCTGTACACCCAATGAGAAAATGTTGGGCACAATATCTGTCACCAGACTGGATATGGCACTGGCATCACTGGTAAGGCGCGTCACCAGATCCCCGCTGTGGTATTGGGTGATCTTTGCCCATTGGGTATGCGTGATCTTACTAAATAATCTTTGTCTGATATGATTAGTCAAGCCCTCACCGGATTTAATGGATAATAGAGACGAAATAACCTCCAGACCCATTCTACCAATGATTATGGCACCCAGAACCAGGACTGCCCTCAAAAGTGCCTGATAATCCTGGTTCACGGCCTGATCCACCATTTCCTTTGAGACCAAAGCAACGGCAACCGATAACAGGGCAGTGACACCATCGATAAGAACCATGGCAAGAACAATCGGAAAAGCTGATTTGGAGTAGTTATAAATCCATTTAAAATAAGTCATGAGCTTTTTTAATTCACGTATCATTAATACACCTTTTAAGTTAGTGTCAAAAGAAAAGCACAGCGAAAGACTGTGCTCGTTCTTCGTATCAGGGCGTTGGATTATCGTTTTCCACCGGGTTTACCGCGTCCGGGTTTACCGCCACCGTGTTTACCGCCACCGGGTCCTCCGAAGCTGGGTCCTCCGACACCGGGTCCTCCGACACCGGGTCCTCCGACGTCGGGCTTGCCTAGGCTGGGTTTTGTAACCTTGTCTTTAGGTTCCTCACCGGAACCACCGCAGGAAATCCCCTCTTCCTGGGTCAAGCCTACTTCATCAACAATAGGCTCGATATACTCCTTTTTCATAGCCTACTCCTCCTTCCATCACATTATCCTTGACACTTGTAATCTATAGTCATTAAGCGCTTAAGTAAAATACTTTAACTACCCTAATCCATAAGCCCCTTCTCTTGAAGAGTGTCCAAAAACTTCCTAACATCCTGGGTGGCTTTGTCTTCCGAAACATGATACTCGTTAAGAAGCCTCTCGATGAGTTGTGATTTCTCAGCACCCTTTTCCAAACTGCGCCAGAGTATGGCTGCACTTTCGCTCAAGGTCAAAATGCTATTAAAATCCACCACTCTCGCACCTAAAGGTACAACAACCCATTGACCTGCGATATCCCTTAACATAAATCCGCTTTTTATAGTCATTAAGTGTCCCCCAAATTTAAGTTTAGTTTATATCTTCTACACTATGTGGTGATAGGCAAGCTCCATAGCTTCTTTATCAGGCCGGCACGCCAGTTGATAGATAGGGGTTGTTTGAAGCAACTTTTCAATAAAATCATAAGCATTTCCCATCATTTTGTCATCAAAGTAAGGAAGAAAAAATCTGGGCATCAGTCGGGGCAAAGCTTCCTTGACGGACAACTGCCGGATGGTATTCTTTTGGGCTTGCTCAAGAAGGATAATGGCCTTTAGCGGTGCCGATCCGTTATTATACTTTTGGGTTGACCCGCTCCAGGGGGTTCCATAGAGATAGAGCTTCTCCCCTAAAAACCGCAATGCAGGCGTATCATCATTCAGTACCTTAACCTCCGAACCCAAGTATTGCTCCCAGAGCCCTACATGGGTTGACTTGCCTGTCCCTGAGGGCGCTGTAAAAAGAATCCCTCTGTCCTGATAGGCAATGGAGGACGCATGAATAACCATGCCACCATGTTGAAGTAAATAATTCCTAAAAACAATCCCCGCCATAAAAAACGGATTATAAATAAAAGCCGGATCATCGGTTGCATAGCTTATAGATGCTTTCCTCCACAGGGTATCCACTTCCATAAGGACAGTGATTCTGTGAGTGATTTTATCGCTTTGAAACAAGTAATACCCTTCGGGTTCTTTTCTTTTCAACCATACCAAATGGCCGTCGTCTATGAAGGCATCCCCTTCAGGTTCCTCAATAAACCCGGTTTTCACGGCTGTAATAGTGATTTCAGGCTTTTTGTGGGACTCAGACGCAAAGGCTTCCATGCGCCGCAATAAATAGGGATACTCGCATTCCATATTTATCTTTATCCCTGCTATGACACAGCCAGGCATACATCCTCCTTGGTATGTTTTTAAGAAATGCCGCCCATGATGAAAATGTAGAAATTCAATAAACTTCTGTTGTTTCCTAGAAATGTAAATGTATTTTATAACAGAAAATTCCATATGTCAATGTGGGAAAGCTTTTAATAGACAACAGCTTCTCAATTCTTTTATTATCTATATTTCATTTATCATTTTTCAATTCAGATTCCATAATGTTCTAAAAATGTAGTAAAAGTGGACTGTACATCGTTGATAATTTGCATCTGGGAAAAAGCCTCTTCTACTGAACTCTCACGGCGTCGATATCGCTCAACTATGGCTGTTTCGAAGGCTATTCCCTTCATAATTCTTTGCCCATATCCAACCTTCTCTTTTAGCAAGACCCATATTTTCAGGAAAATACACATTACCTTCTATAAAATCCTTAGCAGCCAGCAAACACACTGAACTGTCTAATGCATCAGCATTTTGCTTAAGTAGATTAATGTCGGTAGGCATAACCATATGTCCTCTTAACCCTGCAATTATTTCTCTTCTAGTTGACTGCTGATTTTTTTCCTTGTAACCGATGCTTTGTATTCCATAGCAACACAATGTTGCCGCAGGATACACTTCTATAGCCGAAATACCTTTAAGATTTACATTATCCCAAGCAAGTTCAACTGGCTCACCTGTTAGATGACTTAATTCCCCAATTATATTTAATGCAGAATGCGCGGTTCTTGCTATCCTGTCTGCCCCAACATCAAGCGGTTGTTTTCCAATCGTTTTCTTGATAAACTTATCAGTTTCCCTTCTAAATAAATCGTTGGAATTTATATCTATTGTTTGACCAGCATTGTGATTATAAAGTGCCTGTCCCAATTGTGAAGGCCAGCCTAACGGAGCATCAATGGCTAATAAGACTTTTTCTTCTGGATTAAGCCAACTGTGTATAATTTCCGCTATCGAACTAATTTTAGTTCCGAGCCTTGTTTCTTTTAATTCTATTTCACAATTATGATATAAACCTACTGATAACCCTGTACTCTTCACATCAGTCGCACAATCGATACCGATAACCTTAATAACCTCATTCATCAATATCCTCCAAATCCTCTTTCTATAAACTTTGTCTTATTTATTATTATCGTTTAGAATAAACCCATTTCAATATCGCAAGGGCGGAATTTTGACAAAAAGATTTTCCCTTTGGAGTCAACATCTTGGAATTTCACACCTAACTCATTTAGATATGAGGCCTGACTTCTAAGAAATATAATATATTCTGTTTCGTACTTTATTACATTTTGCTTTGTATCATTTATATATCCATCGTTTCTTAGGCTAAGAGTAGTTATACCATTGGGTTGTGTATGATTTCCTACCACACGAGAATCCATTATTCCAAAATCATCTGGAAATAGGAACCTCATAAATGCTGTTGCAGTAGGTATTCTTACTCCCCCAATGCGAAAAAGAGACATATCTCTTTTTATATAAGCATCTATTAACTGTTTCGCTGTATCAACATTCCACTTAACCAGTAGATTATCCATTTTTAGTTGAGCACGCCCGCCTTGACTTGCCATCTTCCAGTATATAATGGCCGAAGAAATTTGCTTTAAATTTTCAATATGTATATCAGTAAGATTATTGGAATGATATGCAGCATAACAATCCTGAAACACTCCTTGTACAATATTTTCAAACCTTCTAAGGTTTACCCCATTAGGATTTTCACTTGGTACTTCTCTTACAAATATCCCGACAAATTTTGATGCATTAATTATATTATCTGTTTGCATAATTTCGAATGTACAGTCAGGTGAATTATAATCGTACTTCTCTCGCAACATTACATATCTATCAGACGGTATCAATAAAGGGTTTTTAATAATTTTTGGCATCATCTTTTGCTCCTCATCCGGTGTTTTGCTAAAAAACAGGTTGTGCTTTATAATTTATAATATTGTATTATGTTCATTTATGATATCCTATATTTTTACAAACCTCAATTAATTCCATAAAAAATGGAACCATGATTTTCTTATCACAGTTCCCCCTGCTATTAATTTTAGTTCTCACTTAAGAACATCTTGTGTGGAAATCCAACGATTTAAGTAAAGCCCATGGTTGCACTATCCCCCACAAACAGGCCTGTCGTTTGCACATTAAGCTATGAATTTGGCTACTGAGCTAAGCTGGTTTGTGATTTGCACACTACGGTTTATGGGCTGGCGGGTTCTTGTCCCTTCTCCTTTTCATTTTTCTTGCCTTGGGGGGTATGCCAGGGTTCAAAAAAGTCATGGTCTGGAGGGAGCCGGACCATGACGTGTCGTAAGACTATATTATTCTTCGTGAAACTTTATTACTCTTCGTGAGACATTGTTTTGAGAGGACATCTCTACCACAAAAGGGTCGGGCGCCTACTCCACCGTCACGCTCTTAGCCAGATTACGGGGCTTATCCACGTCGTTGCCCTTCATAACGGAGACGTAGTAAGCAAAAAGCTGAAGCGGGGTCACAGCCACGGCGGGAGCAAACAGCGGATCAATATTCGGGATGGAAATGACTGCGTCAGCCACCTTGGAGACTTCATCAGCATGCTTTTGCGGGGTAATGGCCAGCACCACGGCACCTCTTGCTTTAACCTCCCGGATATTGCTTATCATCTTGTCAAAAAGCTGCTCCTGGGTCAAGGGACAGACCACCAAGGTGCCCTCTTCAATTAGGGCGATGGTTCCGTGCTTGAGTTCTCCCCCCGCGTAGGCCTCGGAATGGATATAGGAGATTTCCTTGAGCTTCAGGGAGCCTTCCATGGACAGGGCATAGTCCAGACTTCTTCCTATGAAGAAGACGCTTTTGGCATTGAAATGCTCATAGGCAAACTTCTGGATAAGCTCTTTTTGCTGGAGCACCTGATCCACGCAATGAGGAATCTCCTGAAGCTGGGAAAGATAGTTCTGGAACGCCTTATCCTCAAGAAGACCCTTTCTTCTGGCAAAGCTCAGGGCTACCAGATACAGGGCAGACACCTGGGTGTTATAGGCCTTGGTGGATGCTACGGCAATTTCGGGTCCTGCCCAGGTATAGAGCACGTCATCGGCCTCACGGGCAATGGAGCTTCCCACCACATTGACAATGGCCAGGATTCTTGAGCCTTTCTTCTTGGCCTCACGCATGGCCATCAGCGTATCAAGGGTTTCACCGGACTGGCTGATGACAATGGTAATCTGTTTGTTATTAACCATGGGGTCACGATAACGGAATTCGGAAGCCACATCCACCTCCACAGGTATACGCGCCAGCTTCTCTATGGCGTACTTACCTATGACACCGGCATGGTAGGCTGTTCCACAGGCAATTATATTGATTTTTTCACAGTTTTCGATCATCTCATCGGTGAGATTAAACTTATCCAAAGAGATATCGTTATTCTGGATTCTGGGTCCAAGGGTAGCCTTGATAACCGAGGGTTCCTCAAACATTTCCTTCATCATGAAATGCTCATACCCGCCTTTTTCAGCTGAGGTTACATCCCAGTCAACATGGAAAACCTCACGTTCTACTTTTTCACCCAGGAGATTAAAGATATCCACTCCATCAGCAGTCAGGCTCACAACTTCCTTATCCTCAAGGATATAAATGTCCCTGGTGTATTCCAGAATGGCAGGGATGTCGGAAGCAATAAAGTTTTCACCCTGACCCAAGCCTACAATCAGAGGGCTGTCCTTTCTGGCGGCTACGAACTGCTGGGGACAATCGGTACATACCACACCCAGGGCGTAAGCC
Source organism: Bacillota bacterium (assembly GCA_023415205.1). Taxonomy (GTDB): domain Bacteria; phylum Bacillota; class Clostridia; order DSM-8532; family DSM-8532; genus DTU059. The sequence continues at coordinate 88,827 of JAEZLR010000011.1, forward strand.
CCTTCAACATCATTGAGGGTGTTCATAACCGCTTTGACCAGATTTCCCTTATAGTTGTATTCAATCAGATGGGCCACAACCTCGGTGTCGGTTTCCGATTTGAATTCATAGCCCTTCCCGATAAGGAATTCCTTAAGCTGCATATAATTTTCGATAATCCCGTTATGTACTACGGCAATTCTATGGTTATTGCTCATGTGGGGATGGGAATTCACATCGTTGGGTTCTCCGTGGGTGGCCCAACGGGTGTGTCCGATACCTACCGTTCCGATAAAATCGAAGCTCTTGAGCTTTTCCTCAAGAACCGCCAAACGGCCTTTGGTTTTAACCATATCCACCTTGCCATCATGTATGACAGCAACGCCCGCCGAATCATAGCCTCTGTATTCAAGCTTTTTAAGCCCATCAATCAATATTGGGGTAACATTCTTTTGACCTATATAACCAACAATTCCACACATAGAAAAACTCTCCTTCATTCATATTAATTCTGGGGAAAGGTAAAGCACCCGGAGACCTTTTGAGCAGCAACTTAAAAGCTTTGCAAAAGGCTTTTAGCAGCAAAGTATAATTAATAAGCATACAGACGAAAGGTCTATGCGGTAGCTTTACTCTATTCAGTTCTAAAAAAAGAGATCTAAATGAAGAAATGCAGGAAAGTCCACTTTAAACACATTCTATTTCTGCCGTCACCAACAGGTTTTGTAAGTGTTCTTACGATGGTGGCACACCGGAGGGTTTCCGCCGAAGAATCGATAACCTCCCTCTCCTCGTCAACTAAGGTCATGGGCTGTATTGAGCGTGGCCTTAGTTCAGGCGCTTTTCATACTGTCTTTATAGCTTTTAGAGCCTCCTAACCGACAGTTCACTTTCGCATTTCACTACTATTATATTCTATATTGTTCCAATTGATCATGCAAGATGGATTATGCCAAAATCAACCCAGGCGTTCTTCGATGAGTTTAACTAGTTCAACAGCCTTTTCGGTAATATATGCCTGATCCCGTCCCTCAATCATAACACGAACCAAAGGTTCTGTACCCGAGGGCCTGATTAGCACTCGCCCTTCCCCATGGAAGGTCTGTTCAAGCTCACAGCATTTCTGAGCAATGAGCTCATCCTGCATATAGGCGTGCTTGTTGTCATTACGGACCCTTGCATTCTTAAGAACCTGGGGGAATACGGTCATGATGCTGGCAAGCTCCGAAAGCTTTTTCCCGGATTCCTTCAACACCTGTAAGAGCTGCAGGGCAATAACCAGCCCATCCCCCGTGGTATTATGGGTACGAAGGATGATATGGCCGGATTGCTCCCCACCAAGAATATAATCCCCCTCCAGCATCTTTTCAAGAACATAGCGATCTCCTACGGAAGCCTTGATAATGTTCAAGCCATTCTCCCTGGCCATAACGTCAAAGCCCAGATTGCTCATGACTGTGGCAACAATGGTGTCCTGCTTTAAAAGCCCTTTATTTTTCAGGCTCAGGCCGATAATCGCCATGATTTTATCGCCATCCACCAGTTCTCCTTTTTCATCAACCACAAGCACCCGATCAGCATCTCCGTCAAAGGCCACACCAATGTCACAGCCGTTATCCACGGTAAAGTGCTTCAGCATATCAAGGTGGGTTGAGCCGCAGTTTTTATTGATATTGAGGCCGTCAGGATCATTGCTAATCACTAACAGCTCAGCTCCAAGCTTGCGCACAGCCTTGGGGGAGGTTTCAAATGAAGCTCCATTGGCACAGTCCATGGCTATTTTAAGGCCCTTGAGATCACCTTGGATGGTGCTCAGGGCAAAGGCCACATAATCATCCGTTGCCGTGCAAAGCTCCGAGGTAACGCCTATGCCTTCCCCGGTAGGGCTGGGGATGCTTTCTGTCTGATCCAGAATAATAGATTCAATGCGCTCTTCCAGGGCGTCTGAAAGCTTGTATCCCTCGCTGTTAAAGAACTTAATACCATTAAACTCCGCTGGGTTATGGGAAGCTGAAATCACCACGCCCGCATCAAACTGATACTTCCTGACAAGATACGCAATGGCGGGTGTTGGTATGTAACCGGCAAGAACGGCTTCTGCGCCTGCCGAGCAAATTCCGGCGGTCAATGCCTTTTCCAGCATATCCCCTGAACGACGGGTGTCCTTGCCAACCAGAATTCTGGGCTTATGGTGGGTTTCCCCGGCCAGTACATAAGCCCCTGTCCGTCCCAGGTTAAAGGCCAACTCTCCGGTCAGCTCGCTATTGGCAACACCTCTTACCCCATCCGTTCCAAAAAGTCTTCCCATCACCTATATCCTCCGTTATCACATGCAGGGTGTATTCATAAAAAAAGAGCTCCCATTTGCTGAGAGCCCTTGGGTGGTGGGGAATGCCAGATTCGAACTGGCGACTTCTACCGTGTGAAGATAGCACTCTCCCGCTGAGTTAATCCCCCATTATCCTTAATGCTAATATGGTTTTTTTTCTTTGTCAAGAAGAAGAGTCGGATACTATTTTGCCTCCTGCCCAACCCGCTCTAATACCTCCATACAGGCCCTTGATTATGATATGGGCATATTTCCTTCTCCTTAAATGTGTAAAGGATAAAACCTGATCAGCCTGAATATCATCGATGCTTTCAGCCTTTTTGGCTGACAACACCCTACCCATGATATTTAAGTTATCGTTAACCTTTATTATAATTTTAAGTTAACCCTATCAATCCTGTCAATATGTATTTATATTTATTTTGTATATTTTGTAATATTTTTCAACAGTATTATTCATAATTTATAGCTTTTATTCTCTCACTTGCATAAAAAGCAACCTATGCTCTAGCTTAACGGGTTGCTTCTATGACATAAGTTTAAGTACATTTAACTAAGGAATTAACTATATTTACATTTTACTGAATCACGAATCACCAATCTGGCCTTTACCAACAGACGACCGTACTCTTTGGGGCTTCTACTGATTTTATTGATAAGAATTTTTATGGCAACCCGGGCCATTTCCTGCATATCCACCTCAACCGTGGTGAGCTGAGGCTGTGAAAGGGTCGCATAAATGTCATTATCAAAGCCTACCACCGAAACATCGTCAGGAATCTTGTAACCCAGCTTCTGAAGCTTGAGAATCAGGTTATAGGCCACTTCGTCGCAATTGCATACAAAGGCGTCGGGCAGTGGATCAGGCAATTCAATATCAATAAAAACCCCTTGGGCATCTCTGTCGTTGATAAAAACGGGTGCAATGTCCAAATGGTGCTCTATAAGGGACTTATAATATCCCAGGAATCGGTCCTGAATACTGCTGGTAGCATAGATATTCCCTACAAAAGCTATGTTTTTATGACCCTTCTTAATAACATAATTGGTCAGCTCATAGGCTGCATAGAAGCTGTCGGTGATGACCGAGTCTATGGTGGAATGCTCATCATAAAAATCCAGAAATACAATGGGAATTTCTGTTGTCTGCAAGGTTTCAATATAATCCTTGGTGATCTGCCCTAGTATAATCATTCCATCCACACGCTTTTCGGAATAAAATCTGGGCAAGGCCAGGGCCTCTTCATCCTCCGGGGACAGAATCTGCAAAACTCCATAATAGCCATAGTTCTCAAGGGCCTGTGTGATATGGCGCTGAAATTTTAAATAGAAGGATTGCTGTTTTCCTATAAACCTGTCGGGAACAACGATGCCGATGTTATAAGAAAGGCCTTCCTTCATGGACTTGGCCAGCATATTATAGCGGTAGCCCATTTGACTGGCCAAAGCTTTTATTTTCTCCTTCAGTTCATCGCTGACGCCTTCTTTATCACTCAACGCCTTGGAAACCGTTACAATGCTGACGTTAAGTTTTTCAGCGATATCCTTCATGGTGATACTCTTCTTGACCATTTATTTTCCTCCAGTATTCCATACGACTCTCTTTTGATCATTTTAACACAAATAAATTAAATTAAACAGTTATTTAAGTAAATCAAGCTAAAACCTTAGGATCAAGCCATCTATTTTGTCATAAAAAAAGACCCCTTTCGGAGTCTTGGTTAATATCAAGTGAATTTTATTAATTCAAAAGACCTTCATTGTCTTCAACAATAACATCCTCCAGGGCGGCCCCGGGAGGAACCATCGGTAACACCTTGAGGTCGCGGTTGATCTCACAATTGATAACCACTGGTCGATTCATGCTGATGGCCTTTTGGATAACGGCTTCGGTATCCTCCTTTCGAGTAAGGTCAAAACCCGCTGCCCCGAAGGCCTCGGCCAACTTGACAAAATCAGTTCCCCTATCCAGGGTTGTCTGAGAAAAACGGCTGTCGTAAAACATATTCTGCCATTGGCGTACCATTCCCAGGGCATGATTGTTCATAATAACAATAATGACGGGAAGGTTGTACTCCACCGCAGTGGCCAGTTCATTGAGATTCATTCTAAAGCTTCCATCCCCAGCAATATTGAAGACCCTTTTGTCCGGGCGGGCTATTTGAGCGCCAATACTAGCACCTAGCCCAAAGCCCATGGTCCCCAGACCTCCCGAGGTCATCAGTGTGCGGGGCTTGGTAAACTTATAATGCTGGGCTGTCCAGATTTGATGCTGCCCCACCTCTGTGGCGAGAATGGCATCCCCCTTGGTCAGCTCATAAATCTTATCCAGAATATATTGAGGGGTCAGCTCCTCCCCCGTCACCCTCAACGGGTATCTTTCCTTCAGATCCCGGATAAAGTCAAGCCATTCCTCCCGTTCTCTGGAGATAACCCCTTGATTAAGACAGCGGAGAACGGCCTTCACATCCCCGATAATGGGGTGCGCCACACGGATATTCTTATTAACCTCTGCGGCGTCAACATCAATATGAAGAATCTTTGCCTTGGGAGCGAACCGATCCAGCTTACTGATGACCCGATCACTGAAACGTACCCCTATAGCGATAAGTAGATCGCATTCGGTCACTGCCAGGTTGGAGGTCTTTGTTCCATGCATGCCCACCATGCCGGTATAGAGCTCATGGGTGGCCGGAAAGGTCCCCATGCCCATCAGACTTAGGGTAACCGGGGCCTTAAGCTTTTCCACAAGCTCCAAAAGCTCCTCGGAGGCATCGGATGCGGTGACTCCTCCACCGGCAAAAATAATGGGCCTTTCGCTTTGATTGATCAGTTCGAGAGCCTTTGCTATGGCTTTATCGCTGATATATTCAGTAAACCTTTGGGGCACCTCTTTCTTTTCAGGCTCATATTCCGCATATTGAGCCGTGATATCCTTGGGGATATCAATAAGAACCGGGCCGGGACGACCCTCCTGGGCAATTCTGAAGGCCTTTCTGACCGTATCGGCCAGCTCGCAGATGTCCTTGACAATGAAATTATGCTTGGTGATGGGCATGGTAATGCCGGTGATATCCACCTCTTGAAAGCTGTCCTTGCCCAGGAGATTCAAGGAAACATTCCCTGTAATGGCCACCATGGGAATGGAGTCCATGTATGCTGTGGCAATTCCCGTCACCAGATTGGTCGCTCCGGGACCCGAGGTAGCCAGACAAACCCCCACTTTTCCCGATGCCCTGGCATAACCGTCCGCTGCGTGAGCAGCTCCCTGTTCATGAGAGGTCAGGACATGGCGGATTTTATCCTGGTATCTGTAAAGGGCATCATATATGTTGAGAACCGCTCCTCCTGGAAAGCCGAAAAGGGTATCCACCCCCTGTTCCAGAAGGCATTCCACCAATATGTCAGCACCTGATAAACGCATATTACTGTCCCCCCTTCAGCACGGCGCCCTCGCTGGCCGGGGAGACCAAACGTGCATAACGGGCCAAATAGCCTGTTTTTATTTTAGGCGGAGGACAGACCCAGGCTTTTCTCCTTCGCTCCAACTCCTCAGGGGATACCTCGAGGGTGAGAGTGCATGCCTTCATGTCGATGGCTATACTATCGCCCTCTTCCACCAACGCAATAACCCCGCCCTCTGCCGCTTCAGGCGAAACATGTCCGATACAGGCTCCTCGGGTGGCTCCGCTGAAGCGTCCGTCAGTGATCAGGGCAACGTCGGCATCCAAGCCCATTCCGGCAAGGGCTGAGGTGGGCATGAGCATCTCCCGCATACCGGGTCCCCCTTTGGGGCCCTCATAGCGGATGATGACCACTTCACCCTTATTGATCTTTCCGTCCAGTATGGCCCGGATGACCTCCTCCTCGGATTCAAACACCCTGGCCGGACCTTGGTGCACCAGCATATTTTCAGCCACAGCGCTTCTTTTTACAACACTTCCCAAAGGTGATAGATTACCCTTTAAAACCGCTATCCCCCCTGTGACAGAATAAGGGGCTTCAATGGGGCGTATAACTGTGGGATTGCGGTTTTCGGCCTTTTCAATAGCCTCACCCACTGCCTTTCCTGTTACCGTCAGGCATGAGGTGTCAATCAGGCCTTTCTTTGACAGCTCTTTCATGACGGCATAAACCCCGCCTGCCGCATAGAGATCCTCAACGAAATGATTGCCGGCTGGAGCCAGCTTGCATAGGTTGGGTGTCTTTTCACTGATCTGGTTAGCAGTATCCAGATCAAAGGGAACGCCCGCTTCATAGGCGATGGCCGGAAGATGCAGCATGCTGTTGGTACTGCAGCCCAGGGCCATATCCACCGTCAGCGCATTGGCAAAAGCTTGTGGTGTTAAAATATCACAGGGCTTAATATCCTTCTCCACAAGCTCCATAATCTTCATGCCCGTCAGCTTTGCCAAGCGAAGGCGTTCGGAATAAACAGCAGGAATAGTCCCGTTACCCGGCAAGGCGATTCCGATGGCTTCAGTCAGGCAGTTCATGCTGTTGGCCGTAAACATGCCCGAGCATGAGCCGCAACTGGGGCAGGCGCTGTTTTCATAGGCCTCCAGCTCTTCCTCGGTGATCTTTCCTGCCTTAACGGCACCGACGGCTTCAAACATGTCGGTCAGGCTGATGCCCTTTTTATCGGCTCTTCCTGCCAGCATGGGCCCTCCGCTTACAACAATGGCCGGTATATTCAGCCGTGCCGCGCCCATAAGCATCCCGGGGATAATCTTATCGCAGTTTGGAATGAGCACCAGCCCATCAAAGCCTTGAGCAAGGGCCATGGATTCCAGACTATCGGCAATGAGCTCCCTCGAAGGGAGAGAGTAATGCATGCCGATATGGCCCATAGCAATTCCGTCACATACTCCGATGGAGGGAAACTCCATGGGGGTGCCGCCAGCGATACGCACTCCGGCTTTTACCGCCTCTGAAATCTTATCCAAATGCATATGACCAGGGACCACTTCACTCTTGGCATTGACAATACCGATTAAGGGTCGCTTCATTTCTTCATCGGTAAAGCCCAGGGACTTAAATAAGGATCTATGTGGAGCTCTCTCAAACCCCGATTTTACAGCATGGCTGCGCATATGATCACGCCTTTCTGATTCTTTCACTCTAGGGGTAGAATACTTATTTAATTTTTTCCAGGATCAGCTCACCCATTTTCTGAGTTCCCACCAATTGCTTGCCGGGACTTAGGATGTCACCTGTACGGTAGCCTTCTTCAAGAACGCCATCGACGGCCGCCTCAATGGATTGGGCTTCCTTTTCAAGGTTAAGGGTATACCGTAGCATCATGGCCACTGACAAAAGCGTGGCGATGGGATTGGCCTTATCCTGACCGGCAATATCGGGAGCTGAGCCATGGATGGGCTCATAGAGACCAAAGTTGCCTTCTCCCAGGCTGGCTGAGGGAAGCATTCCAATGGAGCCGGTAATCATGCTGGCTTCATCGGAAAGTATGTCTCCGAACATATTGGTGGTCACCATCACATCAAACTGCTTGGGGTTTCTGACAAGCTGCATGGCGGCATTATCCACATACATATGATCCACTGCCACATCAGGATACTCTCCCGACACCCGAACCACCACTTCACGCCATAGTCTGGAGCTTTCCAGAACATTGGCCTTGTCAACGCTGGTCAGCTTATAATTGCGCTTTCTTGCAATATCAAAGGCCACACGGGCAATACGCTCTACTTCACCAACGCTGTAGGCTTCTGTGTCATAGGCTTCCTGACCCATTTTCCCCTCTCTTCGGCCTCTATCGCCAAAGTACATCCCTCCCGTGAGCTCGCGTACCACCATGATATCAATGGAGTCTCCCACGATTTCGGGCTTTAAAGGACAGGCCTCCTTAAGCTCCTTGTTGAGCAGAGCGGGCCTGAGGTTTGCATAAAGACCTAATTCCCCTCTGAGTCCCAAAAGCGCTCTCTCCGGACGAAGATGACCCGGAAGGGTATCCCATTTATAACCGCCCACAGCACCCAATAGAACGGCATCACTCTTTTTACAGGCCTCCACCGTTTCCTTGGGCAGGGGCTCTCCCGTGGCGTCAATAGCGCACCCGCCCGCCAGGAGCTTGTTGTATACAAAAGAATGACCGTAGGTTTGGCCTATTTTATCCAGTACTTTCAGGGCCTGTTGGATGACCTCGGGGCCAATGCCGTCACCTGGAATGACTGCTAATCTATAATTCATAGGAACCTCCTCTTGGGCTTGGAACAGCACCGCAACCACCGTGTTGCGGGGTGTCCCACCCACCCTTACATTTTGGCTTTAATGTAGTTTACAAGGCCATTGGCGGCCATAATCCTTTTCATGAAGTCCGGGAAGGGCTGGGCCTTGAAGGTCGTTCCTTTGGTGAGATTACGAATGATTCCCGTATCAAAGTCCACCTCAACCTCGTCCCCCGCTTCAATGCCCTTGACTGCGGCTTCACATTCAAGAATCGGGAGGCCGATATTAATGGCGTTACGGTAGAATATACGGGCAAAGGTTGAGGCGATAACGCAGGAAACCCCTGAGGCCTTAATGGCGATTGGCGCATGCTCGCGGGATGAACCGCAGCCAAAATTCCTGTCGGCAACAATAAGGTCACCCTCCTTTACCTTCTTTACAAAGTCCTTGTCAATGTCCTCCATGCAATGGACAGCCAGCTCCTTGGGGTCAGAGGTGTTAAGGTAGCGGGCCGGGATAATGACATCGGTGTCCACATTGTCTTTATATCTGAAGACCTTTCCTTTTGCTTGCATATATTTTCCTCCTTTTATCGACTTAAGATGGTGGCGGGATCGGTAATCTTTCCGGTAAGGGCAGAAGCTGCCGCCACCGCCGGGCTTGCCAGATACACTTCCGACTCTACATGACCCATGCGCCCCACAAAATTACGGTTTGTGGTAGATACGGCCCTTTCTCCCTTGGCCAGTATTCCCATGTGTCCACCCAGACAGGGCCCGCAGGTGGGTGTGGAAACCACTGCTCCCGCCTCCACCATATCTGTGATCAGGCCTTCCTTTAAGGCCTCCAAATAGATCTTCTGGGTTCCGGGGAACACAATACAGCGAATCCCCTTCTGGACCTTTCTGCCTTTCAGAATTCGGGCAGCCACACGCAGGTCTTCCATACGCCCATTGGTGCAGGAGCCGATGACAACCTGGTCTATGGCTACCTCTCCCACATTGTCGATGGTCCGGGTGTTGTCGGGAAGATGGGGGAAGGAAACGGTGGGCTTCAATATGCTCAAATCAATCTCATAAACCTCGTCGTAACTGGCGTCCTCATCCGGCTCATAAACCTTAAAGGCCTTTGAAGAGTGCTCCCTCACATAATCAAGGGTCTTTTCATCCACTAGGAAGATGCCATTTTTAGCCCCGGCCTCGATGGCCATATTGGCCATGGTAAACCGATCATCCATGGTAAGATGCTCGAGGCCCTCCCCCACGAATTCCATGGATCTATACAGGGCCCCATCCACACCGATCATACCGATAATATGAAGGATGATATCCTTGCCTGAAACCCAACCCTGGGGCTTCCCCTTAAGGACAAACTTCAAGGCTGAGGGAACCTTAAACCAACACTTTCCTGTAGCCATACCCGCAGCCATGTCCGTGCTTCCCACCCCGGTGGAGAAGGCTCCCAGAGCACCATAGGTACAGGTATGAGAATCTGCTCCGATGATGAGGTCGCCCGGTACTGCCAGACCTTTTTCAGGAATAAGGCAATGCTCGATGCCCATTTCCCCTATCTCGAAATAGTTTTTGACCTCCATACAGTGAGCAAACTCACGAAGCATTTTACACTGCTCGGCAGCCTTGATATCCTTGTTGGGTGTGAAATGATCGGGGACAATGGCTATCTTGTCCGTATCGAATACCTTTGTGGCACCGGATCTTTTAAACTCATTCACTGCAACAGGTGTGGTGATGTCATTCCCCAGCACCAGATCCAGATCGGCTTCTATCAGTTGTCCCGGCTCCACGCTTTGAAGGCCTGCGTGGGCAGCGAGGATTTTTTGTGTCATGGTCATTCCCATAATTATTCCTCCCGTCATAAATAGACTTTTATCTTCTTTTCCAGCTCTTTAAGCAGCTTATATTCAATGGAATCCACCAGGGCAATCCAACTGGCCTCAATAATGTCGGCGGAAACCCCTACGGTGGTCCATACCGACTCGCCATCGGTGGACTCGATCAAAACACGAACCTTTGCCGCAGTGGCCTTGTTGGAATCAATCACACGAACCTTAAAATCGGTCAGGTGCACATGACCAAGCTCGGGATAAAAGACCTCTAAAGCCTTTCTCAGAGCTTTATCAAGGGCATGAACCGGGCCGTCGCCCTCTGCGGCTGTGATCTCCGATTTGCCGTCAACCTTAACCTTAATAAGGGCTGAGGCCGAGAGCCCGGTTTTTGCAGGCTGTTCGTTCATGAGCTTGAACTGTTCCAGTTCAAAAAAGGGCTTGTATTTTCCCAACTGCTTTCTGATGACAAGCTCAAAGGTGCTCTCTGCGCCTTCAAATTGATAGCCCTGATGCTCTAGCTCCTTAAGCCTTTGGATAATGGCTTCGGTTTCCTCGGATTCCTTGGTGATGGAAGGATTAAGCTCCCTTATTTTGTCCAATATCGTCTTTCTTCCCGCCACCTCGGACATCAGGAAACGCCTTTTATTGCCCACCAGCCCGGGATCAACATGCTCGAAGGAAACGGAGGACTTGCAGACACCATCAATATGCATTCCTCCCTTATGAGCAAAGGCACTGTTCCCCACAAAGGGGTCCCGCTCATTCAAGGTGATATTGGATATTTCAGATATCTTTCTTGCGGTATAGGTGAGGTTTTTGAGCTGTTCTTCAGGGATGCAGCGCATTTGCTTCTTCAATTGAAGACTGGGGATGATGGCACTTAAATTAGCATTTCCACAGCGTTCCCCAAATCCGGTATAGGTTCCTTGCACATGCTCGGCACCGGCTTCAACGGCCATGATGGAGTTGGCAACCGCCATACCACAATCATTGTGAGTGTGGATGCCCACCTTGATATCAAAGGTTTCCTTCACCTTTTTTACCGCCTCATATACCTCACTGGGAAAGCCTCCACCGTTGGTATCGCAAAGCACCAGACAATCGGCGCCTCCCTTAACAGCTGCTTCCAATGCCTTTAAGGCGTATCCAGGATTGGCCTTATACCCGTCGAAGAAATGCTCCGCATCAAAGATCACTTCTTTTCCCTTCTTTTTGAAAAACGCCACCGTATCGGTGATCATGGATAGGTTTTCTTCCAAAGTGGTCTTAATGATTTCGGTGACATGAAAATCCCATGATTTTCCGAAAAGTGTTACCGTAGGGGTATTGGCCGAAAGAAGGGATTGAACATTTTTGTCCTCCTCCACGGTGATATCCCGCCTGCGGGTGCTGCCAAAGGCTGTTAATTTTGCGTTTTTCAAAGAAACAGTCTTCATTCTTTCAAAGAATTCTATGTCCTTGGGGTTGGAGCCGGGGTTCCCTGCCTCAATATACGCTATCCCCATTTGGTCAAGGGCATGGATAATCTTGAGCTTATCCTCAACAGAGAATGAAATTCCCTCGGCTTGTGCTCCGTCTCGAAGTGTGGAGTCTAAAATGTCAACTTTTTGCGGCATACTGCCTCAACCCCCTCTCGTGGTTTTATGATTAAGCGCTTTGTTCAAGCTTTTCTTCATAAATCATCTTATTGATAGCATTAATATAGGAGAGCACGCTGGATTCAAAAACGTCGGTACTGACGCCCTTACCGGTATAAATGCGGGTATCCCTCCGAATTTTAACATAGGCCTCGCCCTGAGCGTCCTGGCCTTCTGTGACCGACCGGAGCTTATAGTCCTCCAGCACAAAGCTGACTCCCACAATTTTCTCAATAGCTTTGAATGCGGCATCCACAGGTCCGTCACCGGTAGAAACCTGTTCAATGATTGTGCTTTCACCATTATGCTTGACCAGGCGCACCGAGGCCGTAGCAGTGATGGTGTTCCCGGTATTAATGACGAAGCGGTCCAGCTTATAGGTTTCTGGGATCTCAACAGCCTTTTGGGCCAGAAGGACTTCAATATCGGCATCCTGTACTACCTTCTTTTTGTCAGCCAGAACCTTGAACTGTTCAAACGTCACATCGAGTTCTTCCCTGGTGAGCTGGTATCCCAAGGTTTTAAGTCTATCCTCAAAAGCATGTCTGCCTGAGTGTTTTCCCAGTACCATAGCATTTTGAGTCAATCCTATGGATTCAGGGGTCATTATCTCATAAGTACTTTTTTCGGCCAGTACCCCATGCTGGTGTATCCCCGCCTCATGAGCAAAGGCATTGGCCCCCACCACGGCCTTGTTGGGCTGAACCGACACACCGGTGATGCTGGTTAAAAGCTTGGAGGAACGGTGGATTTGCGTGGTATCCACACGGCAGTTAAGATCAAACAGGGCTTCTCTGGTTTTCAAGGCCATGACAATTTCTTCAAGAGCAGCATTCCCGGCCCTCTCACCAATGCCGTTCAAGGTGCACTCCAATTGGGTGGCCCCGGCTTTTGCCGCTGACAGCGTATTGGCCACGGCCATACCCAGATCATTGTGGCAATGGACTGAAATAATCACCTTATCGACATTGGCAACATTCTCACGAATGCCCTTGATCATCGTATAGAATTCATCAGGCGTGGTATAGCCTACGGTATCGGGAACATTGATGACAGTAGCTCCGGCTTGGATGGCGGCCTCGAATACTCTGTAAAGGAACTCAGGCCTGCTTCTGGTGGCATCCTCCGCTGAAAACTCCACGTCGGAACAGTATTTCTTCGCATAGGCTACCATATTCCGTGTCTGTTCCAGAACATTCTCCGGAGACATCTTCAGCTTATATTTCATATGGATGTCGGAAGTGGCGATAAAGGTATGAATCCGGGGACTAGCGGCTTTTTTCAAAGCCTCCCAGGAGCGGTCAATGTCCTGGGTCAATGCTCGTGAAAGGCTGGCTACGGTACAATCCTTAATGGTTTCGGCAATGGTCTTCACCGATTGAAAGTCACCTGGGGAAGCGATGGCAAAGCCCGCTTCAATCACATCCACCTTAAGCCGCTCCAGTTGTTTGGCTACTTCTATCTTCTCTTGATGGTTCATGCTGCAACCCGGGGATTGCTCACCATCTCTCAAGGTGGTGTCAAAGATATAAACTCTATTTTCCATACTACAGTACTCCTTTCAAGTGCGCCGTTCAAACGCAATAACTCTTTGTATCGAGAGCCTGTACGTTTAGTACAGGCGGCAGATACACTCTATAGAGTTATTCGCGTTTGAACCAGCAAGTGCGCCGTTTAACAGCAATGACTCTTTGTATCGAGAGCCTGTACGTTCAGTACAGGCGGCAGATACATTTTATAGAGTCATTAGCAGTTCACCCGCGGTTCACCACAAAGTGCGGATGGCATCGAACTATGCTTTAGCATGTTCTCTTCCTATCCGCACTATAAATGTGGCTACCGCTTTCTACCGAAAGCTATCGCCACAAAGTGCGGATGGCATCGAACTATGCTTTGTTCCAGCTCATTTTGTCGCGGAGGTCCTTGCCCACCGTCTCAACCAGGCTTTCCTGCTCCATTCTTCTCTTTGCATTGAAGAACGGACGGTTGGCCTGATTCTCAAGGATCCAATTGCGGGCGAAGGTGCCATCCTGAATCTCGTGAAGCACCTTCTTCATCTCCTTGCGCGTCTCATCGGTGACAATGCGTTTTCCGGTAACATAATCGCCATACTCGGCAGTATCAGAGATGGAATATCTCATAAAGCTGAGACCGCCCTTGTTGATCAAATCCACAATCAGCTTCATTTCATGCAGACATTCAAAATAAGCACTTTCAGGCTGATAACCTGCTTCTACCAGTGTTTCAAATCCCGCCTTCATGAGTTCAGTAACGCCACCGCAGAGTACGGCCTGCTCCCCGAAGAGATCCGTTTCGGTTTCTTCCTTAAAGGTAGTCTCTAGAATACCCGCCCTAGCACCGCCGATTCCAGCAGCATAGGCAAGAGCTAACGCTTTTGCATCCCCGGTGGCATTCTGATGTACTGCTATCAGGCAAGGAACGCCTCGGCCCTCCTGGAACTGGCTTCTGACAGTGTGACCGGGGCCTTTGGGAGCTACCATGAAAACATTGACATCATTGGGCGGAACGATCTGCCCGAAGTGAATGTTAAATCCATGGGCAAATACCAGACTCTTTCCTGCCTTAAGATAGGGAGCTATGCTCTCTTGATAAAGCTTTGGCTGTTTTTCATCATTGACAAGAATCATGATGATATCCGCTTGCTGTGCTGCCTGGGAGGCCGTTGCCACCTGAAGCCCCGCTTCTTCTGCAAGCTTCCAGGACTTACTACCCTCATATAGGCCGACAACCACCTTGACCCCTGACTCATGCAAATTAAGGGCATGAGCATGCCCCTGGCTTCCATAACCGATAACGGCAACAGTTTTTCCGTTTAAGAGTCCCAGATTACAATCCTTTTCATAATACATTTGTGCCATGATTATTAGTCCTCCTCATATTTCCTCTGATTTTTAATCTCCCTATTTCCTCTTTCAAGGGCGGTCAGCCCGGTTCGGACAATTTCTGCAATACCATAGGGTTCCATGAGATTGATGAAGGCTTCGATTTTCCCCTCATCTCCCGTCATTTCAACTGTCAGGGTCTCATTGGCCACATCCACAATCTTAGCGCGGAAGATATCCACAATCTCAATAATGGACGCTCTATTGGCCAGACCCGTTTTAACCTTGATCAAGGCCAGCTCTCTGAATACAGACTGGTGAGCATCCAGTTCAACAATCTTAATCACATCAATCAGCTTGTTGAGCTGTTTCTTTATCTGCTCCAGAATGTAGTCGTCACCCCGGACGACAATGGTCATGCGGGAAACCTTGGGATCCTCGGTTTCTCCCACCGATAAGCTGTCGATATTGTAACCTCTTCGGCTGAATAACCCGGAAACCCGGCTTAAAACGCCTGACTGATTCTCTACCAGCACCGACAGAACATGTCTGTTCATTAACCTTCACTCCCTTTTTTTAGTTCTATGGATATTAACGGATAATAACGAGGTTATCTTAACATAATGACCACAGGTTGCCTCCGGGAATCATAATGTAGACTCCAAAGGATCAACCATACATTCTATAATAAATGGCCCTTTATGCTTCAAAGCCTTATCCAGTGCTTCACTGAGTTTTTCATTGTTCGTCACTCGGATACCCGGTATGTCATAAGCCTCACAAAGCTTGATAAAATCAGGGTTTTGATCAAGATCCACCGAATGTGTCTTCCCATAATTCCTATCCTGCTGCTCCCGAACCATCCCAAGCCTGGAGTTGTTGAACAGGAGAAGCACCACCCTCAATTGATTGGCCTTGATGGTTCCCAGCTCAAAGAGGCTCATTTGGAAGCTTCCATCCCCCATTACGGCTACTACCTGGCGTTTAGGAGCTGCAAATTTGGCTCCAACAGCCGCCGGAAGGCTATAGCCCATGGTTCCCAGCCCGCCTGAGGTCATAAAGATGCGTCCCGGAGTATCTTCGAAGTTTCTGGCTGCCCACATCTGATTTTGTCCCACATCCGCTACCATAATGGCGTCCTCTTCCAATTTATCAGAGAGAAGCCTTATGGCATATTGGGGATCAACAAGCCCTGTTTCCTTTCTAGTTGCTTCCTTTTTATAGCCTTCAAGCTCTGTCAGCCATTCTTCGGTATTTAAGGGTGACGCCTTGGAGGTAATCTCTGATAGGATGGTCTTGGCATCCCCCACCAAGGGTATTTGCGAACCGACATTTTTTCCAATCTCCGCAGGATCTATGTCAATATGGATAATCCGAGCACTCTGGAGGGCTTTGTCAGAAACCCCTCCCCAGGCCCTATCCGCGATTCTGGCTCCAATAAAAATCAGAAGATCGGATCTTAGGAGGGCACGATTGGCCTCTGCAAAACCATGGGTTCCGATCATGCCGTGGCAGTGACGATTCCGGCTTGGCAGAGCACCTTTACCCATCAGGGTATGTACCAGAGGTATCCCGGTCTTTTCAACAAAGGCCCGAAGCTCAGGTTGAGCATGGGATAGAAGGACACCTCCTCCTGCAACGATCAAGGGCCGCTTACTTTCATTCATGGCCTTTACCGCACGTTTGATCTGACCAGAATGCCCCTTCAAGGTGGGTTTATAACCACGAATATCTACCGTGGCAGGATAAGCATACTCTATTTTTGCTTCCTGGATATCTGAGGGAATATCAATCAGCACAGGGCCGGGCCTGCCGGTGGAAGCAATATAAAAGGCCTCCTTTATGATTCTGGGAAGCTCTTTGGCCTCCCTGACCAGATAGCTGTGCTTGGTAAAGGATTCAGTAGCCCCTGTAATATCGGCTTCCTGAAAAACATCCCGCCCGATCATGGATGATTTGACCTGCCCGGTGATGATGACCATCGGAATAGAATCCATATAGGCATTGGCTATTCCCGTAATCAAATTTGTGGCTCCAGGGCCGGAAGTGCCGATACAAACCCCCACCTTGCCTGAAACCCGGGCATAACCGTTGGCGCTATGGGCCGCAGCCTGCTCCTGACGTACCAGGACATGATGGATACGGGATTTTCTCAAGGCTTCATAGACATGTAATATGAATCCTCCCGGATAGCCGAAGACCCTATCGACCTGTTCTTCCAGCAAACACCTGATAAGTGCCTCTGCAGCTTTCATGCCTATCATCCTTTCATTTTTCGTTACTGGCGGAATATATAACAAAAAACCCTCGCACCGTCGTTATACACTAACAACAGGGACGAGGGATATACTCCACGCGTTACCACCCTATTTTTAACCTTATCTCACAATAAGGAACTCACGAGGTTCTAACAAACCATCGCCTATAACGGGGCTAACCGTTTCTTCTTACTTTTGATTTCAGAAGAACCACTCGGGAGGGATAATATTCCAAAACCCTGCCGATTTCCACCAACCATCGGCTCTCTGTAAAGATTTTTACTGGAACACCTTGCTCCTTCATTGTCTTTTGCTTAGGGCTATTCAGTTATTTTTAAAAATTATACCAGTATCATATAGGGATGTCAATACTTTTTAAAGCATTAATTTTCCAAGCCCGGCCCTACCCCTTCCTATCCATCATCTGAAGAACGATAGCCGGCGTATAGCCAAAGCTTTCCATGCGAGAGGCACACTGCCGGATTCCAAGAGCCCCATTGACTTCGGTGACAAAAACCAATTGACCAGGCTTTTCGAGATTTTCATAAAATCTGGCCTGTCCAAACTCCTGAGCCACTAAATCCTTCAAGGCCGCAGTGTCTTTGATACCCTCCATACGGACATAGAGCTGGGAGCTGTCCTCGGGTCGGTTAAGAACCCAGGCCTTCCTGTGATAATCCCAAATACCAGTGGCTGTTTGGCTGTGATTTTTCTTCATGATATCCAGAATGTCTGCCACTACGGCACTGGCTGTAGGAAGCCTTCCGGCCCCTTTTCCATAAAACATGGCATCGCCTACGGCGTCGCCCTCCACCAATATAGCATTGAAAACATCATCCACATGGGATAGGGGGTGATTGTTATCCAGTATTGCCGGATGCACCTTCGCATATATGCCATCGTTCATTCTCCGGCTCTCACCGATAAGCTTGATGGTTCCGCCCAGTAAATCGGCATAATAGAAATCATCGGGAGAGACCCTGCTGATCCCCTCGGTCTCTATGTCCCTGTAGTCAACAAATTGATTATAAGCAATGGATGAAAGAATGGCGATCTTACGGCAGGCATCATGCCCCTCAATGTCTGCGGTGGGGTCTGCCTCGGCATAACCGTTTAACTGTGCCTCCTTGAGCGCCTCACTGAAAGCCTTTCCCTTCTTGTTCATGGCTGTCAGGATATAGTTGGTGGTACCGTTCAGAATACCTGTAATGCTATAAATATCATTGGCGGCCAGGCAGTTGTGCAACGGCCGAATAATAGGTATTCCTCCGCCTACACTGGCTTCAAAAAGATAGGATACATCATTCTCTGCCGCCAGGGCCAAAAGCTCCGGGCCATGGGTGGCTACCAGCTCCTTATTGGAGGTGACAACACTCTTCCCCGCTTTCAGGGCACGCTTGGTCATGTCATAAGCAAACCCTGTTCCACCAATGGTCTCTACCACAATTCTGATGCTCTCGTCCTGAAGAATCTCATCAGGGTTTTGAGTGATGAGTTCCTTGTTTGGATCATTGGAAAAATCTCTGATATCTAAAATCTTTTTAACCGTTATTCCTTTTCCCAGGCGACTTTTAATCCCTGGATTCTTTTGTTGGATCAGATCAACCACACCTGAACCCACAACGCCATATCCTAGAACAGCAATGTTGAGCATAAATGACTTCCTTTCAATGTTATTCCCTGGAAAGAACCTCCATGCGATGGACTCCAGGGATTTGCTGAACCCCGGTGAGCATTTCTTGAATATCCATAATACTATCCTTGGTTTCAATAGTAATGGTGATATTCGCCAGCCCATTAATGGGAAGGTTTTGGACAATGGTTAGAATATTAGCTTTAGCGTTTGAAATCCCCGATATTATCTCGGAGAGAATACCCGTATGATCATCAACTATAAAAAGGATGGTCATCACCCTGCCACTGGACATCTCATAAAAGGGGAAAACACAATCCTTGTATTTATAGTAGGCACTCCGGCTTATTCCGGCCAGCTTAACAGCTTCATTCACCGAAAGGTTGTTATTCCTCACCAGGGCTCTCTTAACTTCAAGAACCTTTAAAAAAACCTCCGGAACGACTTTTGAGTCAATCAGGAGGTAAGTTGAGTTCTTATTCATTACCGAACCTGTCCTTCCATGAAATACAAATGTACTTCAGGGATAATATAGCATAATCATACCGGAGATGCAAGGGTAAATTGACAGAGAATCGTCAAAAGGAGTCATTCAAGACCAGAAGGATGCTCCAAGGTCTCCATCAGCTTCATAAATCTGGATTCCGAAAGGATTTCATGAGTGATAAACCTTCCTTGATAGAACAGACTTTAGGTGGTTGAAGGAACGGGGGTGTTCTTAGAAGCTGACACCATCCTGTTGTTCATGATATAACAAAAAAATTACGGTTGTTACTGTTTATGTACATCTACCTGTTGGACTGGCTGTAGAGGTATCGGTAATCCGGCCGGGTGACACTGCTGCTCAGATAAGCCGAATGAGTGGACCCTGGCCTCCGGTTCCTGTTAAGATCATGGATAAACCCATCAATGGTCTTAATTCCAATACCGTGGCCATAATACATTTCTTCGTTGAGCATAATGACGTTTTCACCCCGCCATTCCGGAGTTTCCGGGTTGAAATCTGGGTTTTCAACATAGAGACAGTCGCCCGGAAGCGGGTCTTTGATGTTTTTAAAGGACTGGATTCCCAAATCCTTGTCCAAGTAGGTCCAGTTCATTAGGTAGATTGGAGTAAACAGCCTATTGAAGACTTGTTCAGAAAGACTTCGGGTTAAGCCCAGATAGAAAACAATCACTATTGCGGTAGAGCACTCGGTGGCATAATCCCGGCTATCCTCTAGAATATTCCGGATAGCTTTATAGGCACTTTGCCCAGGCCTCAGCCTAAAGCCTCCTTCATTTGTACGCGTCCAATATTCCGTATTGCACTTGGATTCGTCAAAGACCGCAAAGCTAAACTTGCTTTGATATAGGCTTTTGGAGCTATCCACAATAAAGGCTCTTGCCTCCAGTTCAAATAAGAGGGCCTCCATACTGGGATAAGTATAAACTTTAGAGCTCTGAGTGAGTATTTTGAAGGTCAGCCGTTTGACGGGATCATTGCTAATATCCGCGGGTGGAGTTTGACTAAGGACTTCATTGCCAATCCGTATCATATCTCAACACTACTTATAGGTGGTCCTACTAAATAATATGAGACAACCCGATAATTGGACTTTATGAAATTAATTCAATTCTCTTGTAAGCACTGTGTTCAAAACATCGGTAAAGGCTTTGATATCATGCCCCCACCAGACAATATGAATACCCATCGCTTTGGCCCTCTCAAAAAAATGATGGCTATGGGGCTTCTTGGAGGTAATCATCAGCTTTATCCCCTGGCTTCCGCCTATTCTTTGGGCATAGACCTCCAGCTCATTGAGCATGCTTGTGGAAGGATTATCAATGTCCTTGCAGGAGATAAAAATCATTCTGGAGTCCGAGGTAGCCATAACATCTATCTCGTTGACCACGCCACAAGGAGCATGGCCCCAGAGAAACCGTACCGCAGCCTTGGTGTCATCAATGAAAGGCAACCCGTGGATAGTGCGATAGGTTAGGGCCTCCAGCCATAAGCCAGTGGTTTGAATGAAGCTCCTCACCGTGTCATCAGGGATTTTAAGGTGTATTCGGTTTCGTGTTACAATGCGCTCCTTGATGTAGCCCCTTTTCTCTAGAAAAGCCACAAAGCTTCCCATGGGGGAGTCTTCCGTATACTCAACCTTCAGGCGGTTCCCAAATTGAAGCCAATCCCCATTAGGAAGGGTGTTGTTTTTCATCAGATGGCGCAAATCATCCCAACGGTGGGTATCTTCCTGAATGAATTCAATTAGATCACTCATGCCCTGGCTATTCATCAGATCCTCGGTGGATTTTTCAATATTAAAGCCCTCCATTTCCAGAACCTCATCCACCTCCAGCTCCACAGGTCCCCCTTCTACTGGCATCATATCCCCGCTCTCAAGACTGTAGACCTCGCCTTCAGTGACATCTGCAAAATACAGCGCCCCCCCGTTCTTTACCTCTTCAAATAGGATTTTATACTCTAATAAGTGGGTACAGTGATTCACTAGAAGGGCTACCCGCCCCTCCCTTCTGTCCTCTGTTCGATAATTATCCCGAAGGGTGATTGGACAGCGGACTCCCTTATCCTTCAAGAGACTTTCTATGGACTCTGTATAATCGCTGGGCAGATCCTGGGCGATAAGGACTATCTCCCTCATGGGCTTAAGTATTAGGGCCCCAATAGCGATGTGCAGCTCATTACCATCTGTGAAGCAGAGCAAGATATCCGGACGGTTGGATTTCATAGGCTTTCCCTCATTCATCGTGTGTTTTTCCATAAAAGATGTTATATTAATTAGTATCTTACGTAAGTAGCCTTCTCACTCATTCATTCAGTATTTTTTATAGGCTGGTGCGGAGGCTTTTTAGGTGGCATCCTATGTAAAGGTTTGGTGAATACTTGATGGCACGAGAAATAGACACCATTAATTTGGAAGAGGGCCGTCCTTCAGCAGATTTCGCCCTAAGGAGGCTCTCCTCGGAGCTGGTAAGGGCAAGAGCTCACCAGGTAAAAGTGGTCAAGCTGATCCATGGATATGGCTCTTCGGGAACCGGAGGGGTTTTGAGAATTGCCGTACGAAAAGAATTGGAGCGCATGAAAAATCGCGGGACAATTAAGCTCTATGTGCCCGGTGAAAACTTTGAAATTTTCTCAGCCGACACCCTTAAAATGCTGGAGGCCTGCACCCCGCTAAGAAACGACAGAGACCTGGGCCGCTTTAATAATGGCATTACCCTGGTCTTACTTTAATATAAAAAGAATCTCCTAACGGTCATATTTGAATCCTATTGTGCATCAATTTTACTATAAACTAGCTTATCAATCAAAGACTATAAAGTGCAGGTGCTCATATGGATTCAAATATCGGAGTTCTTCTCACAACACTCGTTATGGTGTTGATTATGGAGATGGGTGACAAAACTCAGCTTCTTGTCGTAGCACTTACTTCCAAATATCGCCCCATTCAGGTTTTTGTGGGAATACTCCTCGCCACCCTATGCCTTAACCTCCTTGCCGTACTTCTGGGCACAGCCATCGGTGGTATTAAGGTTATCCAAGACTCCGTAAGGGCATCAGCTTCTCTTCTCTTTATCTTCTTTGGTCTGTTATCCTTGAGGAAAGAAAAGCCCGACACGGAGGAAAACAACCAAAGAGCCAGCAAAGCCATTTTTACTATCGCGCTGGCCTTCTTCCTGGCGGAATGTGGCGACAAAACCCAGCTTTCCACATTTTCCTTTGCTGCCCTCTACCCAGAGCATCCCTTTAGTGTTTTCATTGGGGCCACATTGGGGCTGTTGGCCGCCGATTGCCTGGGGCTTATCGCCGGCACATTAGTTCTACGTTATGTTCCCAAAAGAACCATGGCCCTTATCTCTTCCTTCTTGTTCATAGCCTTTGGCTTTATCAACGGCTGGACGACCTTAAGATATCATTTCGTTCTTGATATGCGTAGCTGTTTGCTTTATACGGGGGTTACGGCCTTAATCTCTTTGATTATTGCCACTACAATCCTTCTTTCACAAAGAAACCATGATTAATAGTTTATTGTTTATCTGTTAACTTCTAAAACAGTAATGAAGCCAGTTCTTGAGGGTTACCTTTGAACTGGCTTTTATATTCAAAGGATACCCTCTATGGTACCATCTTCGACTTTCTAAATAATTCAAGACCAAGCATATCCCTTGTTTTATTTCAATGGTATAAAAAAATGTAGTGGGTGGCCTCCCTGGAGTACTCCACAAATATTGAAATATACAAGAGCTGTTGCTGGTTTAGGAAAGACAGCCACAGCAAGATAATAATTGACATATAATAACAATTTAGATATGATGGTTATGGTAATATTTGTATATTTAAGATATATCCGGGAGGTAGGCTATGAAAAAGCTTCTTTTGCTTCTCATGATTCTAGGTTTGATGCTGAGTGGAACACCCGCAAGTATACAGGGAAATGCGGCAGCCTCACTTTTTACCGATGTCCCCGACAATGCCTGGTATAAAAAGGATCTGGAATATATCGCTAAAGACTCCCGAAAGATCATGGAGGGCTACAACGGAAGGTTTTTCCCCGGCGATACCCTGACGGTGGAGCAGTTTCTCAAAACGGTGACCGTGGCCGCAGGCTTTGTGGCCGAGCCGGTTCAGGCCCCCATTA
>JAEZLR010000013.1 GCA_023415205.1 Bacillota bacterium
TAATGGGGGCCTGAACCGGCTCGGCCACAAAGCCTGCGGCCACGGTCACCGTTTTGAGAAACTGCTCCACCGTCAGGGTATCGCCGGGGAAAAACCTTCCGTTGTAGCCCTCCATGATCTTTCGGGAATCTTTTGCGATATATTCCAGATCCCTTTTATACCAGGCATTGTCGGGGACATCGGTAAAAAGTGAGGCCGCACTTCCCTGTATACTTGCGGGTGTTCCACTCAACATCAAACCTAGAATCATGAGAAGCAAAAGAAGCTTTTTCATAGCCTTCCTCCCGGATATATCATTTTTATACATATATTTCCATAACTTATCATACCCTTGTTGGAATATTGTGTCAATAATATCTTACTTGCTGCCATTTTGTTCAAACCTATACCCAATCCCTCGCGGATAAATTATAATTTAATGGAGTATTCCCAAGGGTCTATACTCATTGAGTATTTTAAAACCGGTGAAAGGAAGACAAAGAAATGCTGACGGACATTGAAATTGCTCAAGGAGCAAAGATGCTGCCCATAGAAGAAGTCGCTGCCAAGTTGGGCATTGACCGTAAAGACCTGGAGCTTTACGGGGATTATAAAGCAAAGATTAAAGACGAACTTTATGATAGACTCAAGGAAAAGAAAGACGGAAAGCTTGTTTTAGTCACAGCCATTAATCCCACACCCGCCGGGGAAGGAAAGACCACTACCACTGTTGGCCTCGGGCAGGCCATGGAGAAAATCGGGAAAAAAGCGGTTATCGCCCTAAGAGAGCCCTCCTTGGGCCCCGTTATGGGAATTAAGGGCGGGGCTGCCGGGGGAGGCTATGCCCAGGTGGTGCCCATGGAAGACATTAACCTGCACTTTACAGGGGACATGCATGCCATTACTGCTGCCAATAACCTGCTGTCGGCAGCGTTGGATAATCATATTCATCAGGGTAATGCCCTCCGTATCGACTCCCGGCGTATCACCTGGAAGCGTTGCATGGATATGAATGACCGTGCTCTCCGCCAGATTGTGGTGGGACTCGGAGGCAAAAACAATGGCTTTCCCCGTGAGGACGGCTTTAACATTACCGTCGCCTCCGAGGTCATGGCCATATTGTGCCTGGCTCTGGATCTGGAGGACCTTAAGGAACGCCTGGGTAGAATTGTTGTGGCTTATAGCGAAGATGGCAAGCCAGTTACAGCGAAGGAGCTTGAAGTTCATGGGGCCATGACACTTCTACTAAAGGATGCCATCAAGCCCAACCTGGTACAGACGCTGGAAAACACCCCCTGCCTGATGCATGGCGGACCCTTTGCCAACATCGCCCATGGCTGTAATAGCATTAAGGCCACCCGTCTGGCTTTGAAGCTTGCCGATTATGTCATAACCGAGGCCGGGTTTGGTGCCGATCTTGGCGCCGAGAAATTCTTCGATATCAAATGTCGGTTTGGGAAGCTCAAGCCTGATGCCGTGGTGTTGGTCGCCACCGTCAGAGCCTTAAAATACAATGGCGGCATTAAGAAGGAGGATCTCTCCAAGGATAATGTTGGGGCCCTTGAGCGGGGTATTGTTAACCTGGAAAAGCATGTCTCCAATATCAAAAAATTCGGGGTTCCCGTTATTGTCGCCATTAATCACTTTGCTACCGACAGCGACGATGAAGTCTCCCTGATCCGGAAAAAGTGCGATCAATGGGGTGTGGAGGTTGCCTTCTCCCAGGTCTTTGCCAAAGGTGGGGAGGGTGGCATGGAGCTTGCGCAGAAGCTTTGCACGGTTATTGATAGGGAGCCTTCCCATTTTAAGCCCCTCTATGACTTGGATTTAACGGTGAAGGAAAAGATTGAAACCATTAACCGAGAAATTTATGGTGGGGGTGCCGTGGTCTTTACGGATAAAGCCCTCAAGGATATCTCCGCTATTGAGGCCTTGGGCTTTACAGGATTACCGGTTTGCATGGCAAAAACCCAGTATTCCCTTTCTGACAATCCGGCCTTATTGGGACGTCCTGAAGGGTTTACCCTTACGGTCAAGGAAGTACGCCTTTCTGCAGGGGCCGGGTTTGTTGTGGCCTTAACAGGGGAAATCATGACCATGCCGGGGCTTCCCAAGGTCCCAGCGGCAAACAGGATTGATATTTCCGAAAATGGCACAATTACAGGATTATTCTGATTACGCTTTACAAATAAAGGGTTATATCAGGCTATCGTACGCGCTCATAAAGCGGGTGTGTTCATGGTATTCTGCCACCACTTCCTCCAGCATCCCCGTAAAGTTTTTCTGGGCCCAGCTTCTTCGGGAATTATAGTACCGATTGGCCACACGCCAGAATTTCTGAGGAAACAGGAGCATGGCTTTCATGACCACCACCTCATCCTTCGAAAGAGGTTCAGGCTCAGAGTAGGCCTTAAGAAGCAAGGATGCCTTCTGTGGGTTCCAATTGCATTTTCTCATTTTGCGGCGCAGGAGATTCACCAGGTCATAGATGCGGATCTCCTCCCCGCAGGCTTCAAAGCCTGTGATATAGGTAGTAGAACCCTTCATGAGAATATTTTGATAGGAGTAATCATGATGGCATATCCCTCCCTCGCTCAGGGTTGCCTTAACCAGACGGCCATATTCGGGGCCTTCCAGCAAGGTGAGGCTTTCCTCGGCAAGGGCTATAAACTTGTCAACACAGTCAAGATATATGTAATCAAAGGCGCCTCGCTCCCGCTCCGCCTTTCTTCTCATTCTCAATACCTCATCATATCTCTTGGTTAAGTTTTCGGGAAGCTTGCCCAATTCGTTAGTGATGTTGAGGCCGTTTCTTCCTTTAAAACCCTTGCTGGCCTTATGCATAGCCGCTAACACCACCGAAGCCCTCACCGCGTCGCTGTCCTCCCCGAATTCACATTCTCTCCCGTCAATAAAGGGAGTGAGAATATAGTTTTGATTGTCAATGACAAGATAGGGCTGCCCCTCCAAAGAGACAGAATAGGGATCCAAGGTGATAAACCCCTGACTCATCAGATGCTGCTTGGCTTCATGGACATAGAGAATGCGATTTTCCGAGCATTGGCACTGCCGAAGGTACTTTCGCCCTTGATCGGTATCAAGGATATAACCCGCCCGACATGGCTTTATGGAGGAAATCCGCAGATTAAAAGTGGCTTCAACCAATTCTCTCGACTCTATCATTATCTCAATCACGCCCCGTTTCATTTAGCAAATCCCGAAAGGTGCCGGGCCTGCTTTCTCATTATATGTTTTGGCGAAAACTAATATGTTTCACCAGGATTATAAGAGAAACTTCAAAATGACCAGCAGTATGAGACCCGGTAACCCTAGAATACCCACCACTAAGGCCGAAACGGCGTTAAGAGAGAGGGTGAAGCCTAAGGGGCCTCCAATCAGATTGATCACCAGGAGGACAACCCCTCCTAAAATTCCGTTAATCACCAGCCTTATAATGGTTTTCAAGGGAAGAAGCAAAGCCTTTCCAAAGGCTAGAATAATCAACACCCCTATAATCCAGGCCAACACAATAAGCCCTCTTTCCATGAAGCTACTCCTTTCGGGAGGTTAACCCTCCCCAAGCAGGTATTCTTTTTATGACATCCATCCAAGAGGAATACCCCTAAAAGAAAACGGATATCACTATTAGCAAAGCCAGCGCTTTACCTCAAGGGATAGCCGTTTCCTTTCATTTATACCAAGGCTTATGCCCTATTCAATTTATATACAGACACATAAGAAAAAATACGTAAGGTTTTGGACATATTCCCTATCTACTGATTCTGTGCTTCCTTAGCTTTCTTGATGAGGTAATCATAGCGAATCTGAGAGGCTTTGATCCTATAGGCATAATAGTCGATCATCTCTTTCCCTATGGCGTTCTCAAAATTGGAAAGAGCGCTCTGCCACTCCATATACGCATCCTGAATACTATTCGTCAGCTCTTGGAAATACTCTTCCTTAAGGGCCCGGTCTGCGGCTTCCTGAACCTTTGTTGCGCTGAATCGTTTCAGAATACCCAGGATATCGGATTTCTGCTTGATGACAATTTGTTCTGACATAGAATCTCTCCGTTCAACCATACCTTATTATTTGTCAGTATAGTCAAAATACAGGAGATTTATACCTCATCCTATTTTGGCCATGACAACCCGGTTGATTCCTGACAGATCCTTTAGACAAAGGGATTCAATCCCTTCGATAGAGAAGATATTGGAAATGATGGCCGCCTGGTCAAACCCGCATTCAACGGCCAGGAGGCCTTGGGGCACCAGTAGCTCTGAAGCTTTTTGGGCAAGGGCACGGTAAAAAATAAGCCCATCCTCACCTCCCACAAGGGCGGTGTGTGGCTCGTAATCCTTAACATCCGGCATAAGCCCAGGAATATGGGCCGCAGGAATATAGGGCGGGTTGGAAAGGATTACATCATAGGGTGGATTAAACCGTGTACCCTCCTGAAGAAAGTCTCTATGAATAAAATTTATCTGATCGGTCACCTCGTGGCGGAGGGCATTGCTTCGAGCGGTTCTTAAGGCGTCCTCAGAAATATCCACCGCATCTATAGTCAGGTTTTTCATCTTCTTGGCCAGGCTGACGGCCAAGCAGCCGGAGCCGGTTCCTATTTCAAGGGCACGGTATGCTTTTTTAGGCGGAAGATTGAAGCACGGCTGAGTAAATAATAGGGGTTTTTGGCCCAGAGCACAGAGGACGGCCTCGGCCAGTAACTCCGTGTCGGCCCTGGGAATGAGCACCGAGGAATTGACGCTGAAGCTCAAACCCATAAATTCACACTCTCCCGTGATATAGGCAAAGGGCTCATGGTGGGCACGACGGCTCACAGAGGATAAAAAGGCCTCGGCCCGACGCTCTTCAACAAGGGTATCGGGGTGGGCATAGAGATAGCCCAGATCCTTTTCAAGGACCCATGATAAAAGAAGACCTGCCTCTTTGGACGGGTCTTCCACACTTTGTTGACGGTTCTCTTTAAGAAGGCTTACAGCTTGATGAAGCAAATCCTTTACGGTTATCTCCATTAAACACTCCTAAAGAATTTCTTAGGACTCGGTGGCACCGGCCATGACAGATTCACCAAGGGTGTTCAGCTCGGCGCTATCCTTTACTTCAACGGGTTGGCCCAATACCGCCTTAAGGGAGGCAATGGCCACCTCAATCATGGAATCATCGGGCTCCTGGGTAGTTATCTTTTGAAGCATCAACCCGGGAAAGCTGATAAGTCTTACCAGCTTGCTTTTGCTTTTAGCCGCCAGCTTGAAAATTTCATAGGATACGCCGGCAATAACCGGCAGGAGAGCCAGGCGGATGAGCATGTTCACAATCTTGTTATGCCAGCCGGCAAAGGCAAAGATAATGATGCTGATCATAATCACTACAAAAAGGAAGGCCGTACCGCAGCGGGGGTGGAGGGTGGTATGCTTTCTGACATTCTCAACGGTCAGCTCTTCTTCATTCTCATAGGCATAGATGGTTTTATGCTCTGCCCCATGATACTGAAAAACCCTTTTGATTTCTTTATTCTTAGAAACAAGATAAACATAGAGTAAAAAGATGCTTATTCTTAGCAGGCCCTCAATAACATTGGCAATAAAAGCCCCTTTTCGTAAGTCGGTATCAATTTTAATCCAATCGGTGATAAGGTCGGCCACAAAATTAGGCAGAAGCATGAAAAGGCCGATACCTAAAGCCAGGGCAAACACCACCGAGCCATAGAGCAGGTAAGTCATGTAATTCTCTCCGAGCTTCTTTTGCATCCAGAGATCAAACTTGCTTTCCTTTTCATTCTCATCTGTCAAATCCACATGCTCGGCGGAGTCCAGCAGCACCTTTACCCCCGTAACCATGGAATCAATCATGGATACGGCACCTCTTACGAAGGGAATGCCAAGAATCTTCTTGCGCTTGGTTAGGGGCACGCAGTTTTTAGTTTCTGTATAGATTTCACCCGAAGCTTTTCTCACAGACATGGCCATGCGGTCATTCCCACGCATCATAACGCCTTCAATCAGCGCCTCTCCACCAATATTACTGCAGATCTTCGGCTGTTCCCAAATTTCCTTGTTCATCGAATAGTTTACCTCTTTTGTCTGTATTCTCTTTTTATTATACAGCAGAAAACCTCTTATGAAAATAAAACACAGAAATTAATCGGTTAACCCCAGAGTAAAAAAATACTTTTTGTTCTGTATAAAAATTTTGAAATGGTCAATACTGTTAATGACCTCACAATACATTTTGACCCCCTTTACTTGCCGGTATCAGTACCGGCTCTTTTTTTGCCGATAAACCTATTGATAGTTTATCAATGGGGGTTGAAATTTTTGAAAAAAATAAGCAGGCTTCTTCACTTTTTAGGGATAGGGATTTTATCGGTTATTACTTTTTGCATTATTTTCCCAATAGGTGCTTACGCAGCTCCCTCCGCCCCCACCCATCTTAAGGCCGAGGTTTTTCAGAACTATATTGAGATCAGTTGGCAGGAATCTGACAGCGCCTTTTCCTACACTGTTCTGGAAAAGAGCACCAACCAAGGAGAATACTATCCTGTGGCCACCCTGTTCAAGGGAACCACCACCTATAAGGATTATGCTATCATGAACGGTCGGGTTTATACCTATCGGGCCCGCACCTTCTACAGCTCATCACCCAGCGCCTATACCGACGAAGTAGAGGTGGTAGTTTATTACCCAAGCTTCTTGAAGATCAATAGATCATTGAGTCATGAGGTTGACATAGAATGGTCCTACCCTTCCTTGGCCCTCTCCAGAAGGCTCAACCATCAAATTATTCTAGAGCGACGCCTCCACAACACCGATGCCTGGGTAAAAATCGCCCAGCTATCGGCAGATGAAACCAGCTACAGGGACTCTGACGTGAACCCTGACTCCCTTTATTACTATCGGGTGCGAGCCCTATTTAGCAATGGCCATTACTCCTATTTTATCCCCTCCGAGTGGGGACTTTCCACCCGCACAGCCTATCCCCTGACCTCCTCACTCTATGGCTATGCTGTTTCGGACAACACCATCGTTCTTGAGTGGGATATGTCCAAGGCCGACGGGGGCAAGGCGATTCTTGAGAAGAAGGATGCCACCGGTGCCTTCTCGCCCCTTTATACTACCGAAACCGGAAGTGCTTATGCCGATTACAGATTAACCAGGGGCTACACCTATACCTACCGGTTAAAATTACAATCCAAAAACGGTTCAAGCTCTGAATACACCGAAGAGGTCAGTATTGTCGCAGAAACCGTGCCCTATCCCAAGGATTTTGAGGTCTTGGCCCTGACCAATGAACGGGTGGCCCTGTCCTGGTCCTATCCCTATGAAGTGGAGACCGGCTTTGAGGTCTGGCGAAAGGGCAGCGGCTTCTGGGAAAGGTTGGCCACTCTCCCCAAAAATACAGAAACCTTTATCGATACCAGTGTTTCCAACGGCCAGGGCTATAGCTACAAGGTCCGGGCAATAAGAGGAAAGACCGCTTTCTCCCCCTTTTCGCAGGAAAAGGCTGTAGACAGTACCAAACCCTTAGTTCCGGGAGCTCTGGTCTATTACGCAGAAAATAATATCCTTCATTTATATAGCGCTGAAGAGGTTCCTTCCGGTACAGTCTATACCCTTGAGATACGGGAGGGCCTTAATAAGGAATGGTTGGACTATAAAGCCTATATCAAAGGAACGCTCCTGGCCAATATCCATTATCAAGAATCCAGTGAGCTTCGTTTCAGAATTCGAGCCAATCGGGGGGCACTCTATGCCCACAGCCCGGAATTGGCTTTCTTCGGTAAGGCTCCCGA
Organism: Bacillota bacterium; assembly: GCA_023415205.1. GTDB lineage: Bacteria > Bacillota > Clostridia > DSM-8532 > DSM-8532 > DTU059. Next base: position 7,790 of record JAEZLR010000013.1, read on the forward strand.
TCCCGTCCAGGGCCTTAAAGCAGAGAGCGTGGGCTTTGACAGCGTCATATTAAGCTGGCTGGACATGGGAGACAAGGAAGAGGGCTATCACATCTATCGCACCATAAACAGCAAACGCCAATTGATTGGGCAGGTGGGCATGAATGGGCAGCGTTTTACCGATGAAACTCCCATTGAAGGGGCCATCGCCCAGTATGAGGTACTGGCCTATAATGCTTCGGGGCAGTCAACCACCAAGTGGATTACCGTCACAGTTCCCAAGGCTCTTCAATTTACGGATATTGCCTCATTTAAATGGGCTCACGAAGCCATTTATGGGCTCATGGGAAAAGGGGCTCTGACCTATGATACAGGCTTTTTCTATCCCCAAGCGACCATGACCCGGGGGCAGATGGCCCGAATAATTCTAAAAGGCTTTGGCTTACCCTACAATACTCAGGGGTTGTTCACCCTGGCTGATGTTTCCACTTCCCATCCCTATTATATGGATCTTATGGCTGCCATAAACTTGGGGCTTATTCATCCCGATACCCAGGGGAGAGTTTATCCTGACCAGGCAGTGACCCGTAAGGAAATCGTTTTGACGCTAAATAACGCCCTTAACACCCTGGATGTCCCCCTCAACGTACACAGTACAGATAACCTTCTTGACTTTGCCGATTACCATGACATCACCAGGGATGAGGCTCCGATAATGGCCTCCTTTATCGGAGACGGCATCATTACCGGAAAAAGCGGAAGGCTTCTTAGCATGAATACACAGGCTACCCGGGCCGAGGGCGTGACCATCATATACAGAACCCTCATCACCTATCTTAAATAGCTTCCTATTGGAATTAAGAATCTTCAAAAGAAAATAATTGCAGTCAGAATCAGGCATAATATCAAGGATGTAAAAAGAGAGATAACAATGGATAAGCGAATTCTATCATATTTTCGCTTAAGCCTTTTGGAATTGAGGTATAAAGAGAATAGGCTGATAATGAACTGAACTAAGGATAGGATAAGGGCTATCTGTAGAAGCTGGTAATCCCAATAATCCCGGACTTGAATATGGAGTAGGCGGTCGAAAAAGGTTTCATCCACGGGTCTTGCGTAAAAGAGGAGTCCAAAATTCATAATCTGGAAGCCCCAAAGAATCACGCTGAAAATATCAACGAGTCTAAGTATCAGATCAGGTCCTTTCCTATCATTTGATCCTACAGAAAGGTTCGATTCCAACAACATCCTCTCCTAACATAAATAACTAGTTTAAGCGTATCATACCTGGAAATACAATGGAAGAGCGTTGTAAAAATGAGGAAAATATTTTACTATTAAGCGTAAGCTGAATTTGGAGGTACTGCCATGTTTCCATTAAATCGCTTTCTGGTTGATGAGTTGATGAACGGTCTGAGCAAAGATCCCCATGCGCTTTTAGGAATGCATTCCGATGATGATTCATTGGTTATCCGCGTTTATAATCCCCATTCCAAAAGCATCACCGTCAGGGATGTACATACATCGGAGACCTTCCCCATGACCCTTGTTGATGAACGGGGCCTTTTTGAATATCAGTTCCTCGGGGATAAAAAACCCTTTGCCTATGAGCTTGACCATATCACCCAGGAAGGCATCACCTATACTGTGGCAGACCCTTATGCCTTTTGGCCCACAGTGTCGGACTATGACCTGTATCTCTTTAATCAGGGTAACCATCACCGTATCTATGAAAAGCTGGGGTGCCACCTGTGCGAAAATAATGGAATTACCGGTGCCTCGTTTGCCGTATGGGCACCTTCCGCACAAAGGGTCAGCGTGGTGGGCTCCTTTAACCAATGGGACGGCCGCATCCACCCCATGCGCAGAATGGGTAGCACAGGGGTCTGGGAGCTTTTTATTCCGGGCCTGAGCAAAGGTGATTTATATAAGTATGAGATACTCACCCCCTCCGGGGAGCTTTACATCAAGGCCGATCCCTATGCCTTCTTCGCAGAGAAGCCTCCCGAAACCGCCTCGGTGGTTTATGACACCGATAACTACGCCTGGTCGGATGGGGTGTGGATGGAGCGGCGGCAAGAGGACAGCATCTTTGAGAAGCCGGTCAATATTTACGAGGTTCACCTGGGCTCATGGATGCAGGAACCCGATGATGACCCTGAATCCGAAACAGGCTTCAAGCCCTATTCCTATAGAAGGCTCGCCGATTCCCTTGTATCCTATGTCAAAAGCATGGGCTACACACATATCGAGCTTCTCCCAGTTATGGAGCACCCCTTTGATGGCTCCTGGGGTTATCAGGTGACAGGCTATTACGCCGCCACAAGCCGTTTTGGCACCCCCGAGGATTTAAAGTTTTTTGTGGATACCTGCCATCAGAACGGTATCGGAGTCATACTGGACTGGGTTCCCGCCCATTTCCCCAAGGACGGCCACGGCCTGGCCCGATTTGACGGCACCGCCCTTTATGAGCACAGTGACAAACGCAGGGGCGAGCATTTGGAATGGGGCACCCATGTGTTTAACTATGGGCGCAATGAGGTTAAAAACTTTTTGACCTCCAACGCGGTCTATTGGTTTGAACAATTCCATGTGGATGGGCTCCGGGTAGATGCGGTGGCCTCCATGCTCTATCTGGATTATTGCCGAAAGCCGGGGGAATGGCTGCCTAATCCCTATGGCGGACGAGAAAACCTGGACGCCGTAGAATTTATCAAGCATCTTAATTATGTTGTTTACAAGTATTTTCCCAATGTCATGATGATTGCTGAGGAGTCCACCTCGTGGCCCCGGGTGACCAAGCCCGTTCATGAGGGTGGCCTGGGCTTTTCTCATAAATGGAACATGGGCTGGATGAATGATTTTCTCAAATACATGAGTATGGACAGCGCCTATCGTAAATATCATCAAAATCTGATTACCTTCTCCTTCATGTATGCCTGGAGTGAAAACTTCGTTTTGGTTCTTTCCCATGATGAGGTGGTTCATGGCAAATGCTCCCTTCTTAATAAAATGCCGGGGGATTACTGGCAGAAATTTGCCGGGCTCAGAAGCGCTTATGGCTATTTCTTCGGGCATCCGGGAAAAAAGCTTCTCTTTATGGGGGGCGAATTCGGACAGTTTATCGAGTGGAAATATAAGGAGAGCCTGGACTGGCATCTTTTGAATTATCCTATGCATGAAAAGCTAAGCCGCTGTGTTTCTGATCTTAACCACCTCTACAAAACAGAAAAAGCGCTTTATGAGGTGGACACCCATTACGAGGGCTTTGAATGGATCGATTGTAACGACACTCAGCACAGCATTGTGTCCTTCATCCGAAAAGGTATGAATTGGAGGGATATGCTCATTTTCGTCTGCAACTTTACACCCCAGGTTTTTGAAAACTATCGTATCGGGGCACCGTTGGACACCACCTATACCGAGATCTTTAACACCGACGACGAGCAATATGGCGGGAGCAATGTGCGAAATTTAGGCCCCATCAACACGGAGGCTCAGCCCTTCCATAATAAGCCCTATTCCATTAATCTGAGGATTCCTCCCCTGGCAACCCTCATTCTGAGGCCAGATACTAGTAATATGTAAATTTTGATTATATTTCTAGTTTTACCCCTTTGTTCTATACAGTGACGCTACCGGCATATAATGAGACGTAATTTTTAATCAAGCTAACCCAAACAAAAAACGAGTAGGTGACGGTATGAAACTAAACTATGTCTCAGTATTGAAGGAGTACAAAACACAAAATCGAGCGGAAGGTTATTTTGTCCGCGGGGAATTTGAAAGTCCGCCCTCAACCCATTGGATCAACCAGTTAATGCTGATTTGGTCAAGTACGCCCTCCTATCGAAAACTATGCCTGGAGCCTCAAATCAACCGTAATGAAATGATTATTACCCTTAGCGACAGTGACAGTATAGGCGCGGCTATTGAAGCCATACGAAATATTGTCTCCAGGGTTAAGGACCCCTACATAGTCCCAGAAGAGGAACATTACCTAATCAATATAAAAGAAGCCATTATTTGACCCAATGGGTCTATAGCCAACAAAAGAGCCGTAAGGCTCTTTTTTAATACCCGCTAAAGTGCTATACTTGAGGGAAATATTTGTTTAAGCAGGTTGACCTATGAAATTAAAAGGCTCCTGGGGTATCCCCGCTGTTCTTTTTGCCGTTATTGTCTGGGGAATATCCTTTGTTTCCACCAAAATTATACTTAAAGACCTTCCTCCGGTGAGTATTGCATTTTTCAGGCAGTTTGTGGCCCTTATCCCGCTGCTTGCCATGATGGTAGCACAAAAAGAGAGCTTTCGGTTAAAGAAAGGCGAAGTATTTACTTTTTTACTGGCTACGCTCTTCGGCATCGTCCTTTATTTTTACTTTGAAAACAGAGGACTGACTATGACCACCGCCTCCAATGCCTCTATGCTTGTGGCAGCCATCCCCATATTGGCGCTGACTGTGGAGAGCATCACCCAACGTAAGGCCCTGGAATTATCTGCTCTTTTCTGCATTATTGCCTCCATTCTAGGGGTCTATTTTGTTATCTTTGAGACTGGTCTGCCCGATTTCAGCTCTAAAACCTTTTGGGGAAATCTCCTGGTTTTAGGCGCCATGATTTCCTGGATTATTTATACCTTCATGAGTAAGAGCCTTGGAGAGAAATACAGCAGTCTCAAGCTGACCACCCTTCAGACCCTTTTTAGTATTCCACTGTTTACCCCCTTCATCATAGGAGAGATAAAAGCCTGGAAAGTCCCTTCCCTTGTGTCTGTGGGTCACTTGGTTTTCCTAGGGATTTTCTGTTCGGCTCTTGCCTATGTTTTTTACCTGTTCGGGCTTAAGGCCCTGGGGCCTGTGCTCCCCTCGGCCCTGCTTAACCTTATCCCTGTTGTGACCATCCTCACAGGCTCGGTCTTTCTCAATGAGAAAATGTCCCTACTGCAAATAATAGGCTCCGTCCTGATCGTAGGCAGCCTAACTTTTTTAAGCATCATAAGAACAAGGAAGGCGCGTCTTGTACCCAATTCAGAAGCTTGACCATATATTATAGTAAGCAAGCTTTTATTGGAGGTACTCCTAATGTTTCAGGATTTTGACAGAGGTAGAGATAGGAGGCGCGATAGGGACAGAGACCGAGACAGGGACCGCGATAGGGATCGGGATCGGGACCGCGACAGGGACAGGGATAGAGATCGGGACAGAGACAGGGATTTTAGACGCAACCCTCTTGATTTTCTAAGATTTTTAACGCCTACCTTCCCCTTTTTCCCCCAGCGTCCCCAGTTTGGTCCCCAATTTGGGCCCCCAGTAGGCCCACCTCCAGCCTTTATTCCTCAGGAGCCTGTGACAGCTTTTGCAGTTGATCCGGGAGCCATTAGTCGTTGTCTGTTCCGCTTTACCTTTATCTGGCCTTTCCGGGCCAATCCCTTTTGGTTTTACCCCACCTTCGTAGGCCCTAGATCCATTGCAGGCTTTAGGTGGACGGGCTTTAACTGGGTATATTTCGGATTGGATTTGAGGGAAATTCGTTCATTCCTTTGTGTTTGACCGCATTTCTTAAATGAATAGAAGCTAAAATAGGCTTTAAGCGGGTTATCAAGGGTGACCCGCTCTTTTTTGAACATTTATGAGAAGCTAAAACATCTCCCCTAAGATCACCCCACCAGGGCCCAATGAATGAGCGGTAACAACGGGAATCTCAATCCTGAAAATGTTTCCTTGATCCTTCATGCTCTCCACGACAATACTTCCCCTGTGCTGCTCAACAATCCTTGAGGCAATGGCCAACCCGAGGGAATTTCCCTCATCAAAGCCCTGTCGGTACAAATCAGGCTTAAGAACCCTGGGCAGGCTGTCAGAATAGATTTCACGGCCCGTACAGCTGATAGAAAGTAAGATGGTGCGGCCCTCAAGCCTTGAAGATATCCCTATCTCACCATTATGGCTTATAGCCTCAATGGCATTTTCCAATAAGATCAATATAAGCTGGTTGATTTGCCGGGGCATGCACAGAATATCAGGAATTTCCCCCATGGAACGCCTGACTTTAATTTTTTTCTCCAGAAATTTATAATTGAGAAGCGTCAGGGTGCTTTCTATGCCATCATTGATGTTGGCCTGCTTAAATCCACCCCCATCCAACTGGGTGAAAATTCTCATGTCATGAATAATATGGGACACACGCTTCGTGGCTTCAAGACTGTTCTCCCTCAAGGAGGGGATATACTCAAGGTAGGCTTCTATGGTTTCGGGCTGGGAAGTATTGATGCGAGTGTAAAGGGTCTCTTCCAGTTGAAGATTGGATTGGATGGTGGCTATGGGCGTATTGATTTCATGGGTAATTCCCGCCACAAGCGACCCCAGTGCCGATAGCTTTTCTGATTGAACCAACTGGGATTGGGCTTCCATAAGCTTTCCCATGGTTATCTGAAGGTGGCTATTGCTGGCATTGAGCTCTTTATTGGCCAGCATCAGTTGCTCGGTTTCCCGTTTAACCCGCATTTCCAGCGATTTATTGAGCTCATCCACCTCTGACAGTGCCTGGTTGAGTGCGCTGTTTTTCTCCTTAAGTTCGTTGGATCTTTTTTCAAGAAGAGTATGGGCTATTTTGAACCGATGCACCAAGGACAGCATGAAGAAAATCATCACCAGAAAAATCCCGTATTGAAAAATAGGAGGGCCCTTTCCCTTGCTGACCAGCATAATGATCCCATGGATAAATCCCGTAAGATTGACCGCAGCAAAGCTCCACTTGCGAAGACGGCTCTCAAAAACCGTTTGCTGGCCCCCTGTACCTTTGGTAAAGGGAATAAACGTTAGGGAGATCAGGAAAACAACTGTAAATAAGCTGTTGCTTGCCCCTATCTCACAGACTCCCATAAGGTCTAGAAAGCCCATGAGGAGGGCATGGCCTAGAAAGAACTTCCAAAGAACCCTCAATACTCTTTTATGCCAATGTGCTTGGTTTACCATTTCCTCGGTGAAGGCTAGGATTCCCACGGGCATCATATAAAGGGCCAGGGTTCCCAGGTGGACGCCAAAAATCTCAAAGGAGCCTAGAAAAAGGCTATGTGTCGGAGCGAGACGGACAAGATTGAGGGCAGAGGAAAAAGCCAGTATTGAAATACCTAAGAAGTGCTTAAGCTGTCTCTTGATAAAAAAATAGGACACAAAGAAAAATATACCTATTAATGCGAAGGAGAGACAGAAGAGGTAGATTTCCGCATCAGTTTTAAGTGCCTTTAAAAGAGACTCTGCTGAATGATAGGCCACACTTCCACCGCCTGTAAATATATGTTATTTATTATTATCCCTCAATAAACAGACTAAAACAGAAACCTAGCCAACCTCATGAATTCTTTCTTCACCCAGCTCATCTAATTAAGGCTCCCTCCTGATTATAAAGCCTCACCGGAGGGAGCCTTTACTCTCTTTAGTGCCCATAGAATTTATATTTACCTTTATACTTAGGGTCTAAAAGAACATTGACGCCCTGGCCGTAATCAACACATACCTTTCCGTATTGCTTGGCCATGATGGGCGCGATCAGGTCAGCATTTACCCCTGAGCTTACCAGGGACCAATCATGGGGGATACTTGCCATAAATTCAATGGTTTTTTCTATGTCATTGGGGCCGTACTGCCCGGTGTAATACCCAGGCACCTGTACACCCAAGGTTTCCTTGATATATCCCGCAAATTGCTCGGACAATCTACCCACCAGCAACGGCGGGCTTTCTATGATTAGATCAACAAAGCTTTTTCTCGTGCATAGGTTGAGGTTGCTGAAAATAAAGAATAGCCTAGAAGGCTTAAAATGAATCGCCGAAAATACCTTGCTGGTGAAAATACCCCTGGGATAAACCCCTACTAAATCTGCTGTTTTAACTGATTCAATCAGCCTGTCCCTGGTTTTGTACTGATCCAGCATATCCTCTCTCAAGCTCACCCCGCAATAATCGGTGGTCTTCCAGGCAATGTGGTTGGATAAGTACTCGGAGGACAGACATATATTCTGTGACATTACGGTAAGCTCCCCATCACCAACTCTGACTAAGCTAAGCGGTGTTCTTGTCTTGACACTATTTACAATGATCTCTACAACCTCATCAATGGACATGAGCTCCTCTGGAGAAAAGGAAATTTCCCACCCTGGATATAGCCACGGTGTATTTTCATATTTCATACTAACCTCCTCTGTGCCCGATGCTTTTAAGGCTTCAAGTTTAAAACCTTACGCATTCTTCGACTGTTTTCCTGCCATAGTCCTACTTTATTGTATGAAGGAGCACGTTTTTTGTTGCAAAAGGACTTCCTTTCACTTCCTTAAAACAGGTCAACGCCGAGGGTGTAGTACCCTCGGCCTTGACCTGTTTTTCTATTAATGCTTTGTTTTACTTAAATTGTGCCTGTACCTCATCCAGAATATCCTTGACGCTCTTATCACTGTTGGTAAGGATTTTTTCCTGCATGGCGGGAACGATGGTATCAATGAACTTCTTTGTGTCGGAGGGATATCCGAAATCCTTGGCATAAGGGACCATGGCCTCTATGGCCTTGAATTCGGGGTTGACTTCAAAGTAGCTTCCTGAGAGGGCGGGTTTTGAGGGATTGATGCCAACATCCTTCATGATGACTTCCAGGGCATCGTCTCTCGTCAGATAGTACGCGGCTTTAACAGCAGAAACTGCGTCGGGTGTGTCTTTCAAAACAACCCATGCATCAGAATGGGAGGTGGATCCCTTTGTTGTTCCTTCAGGCATTCCAATGGCTACATAGTTAATGTCTGGAGCGGCTTCTGCAAGGTATCCCTTGTACCAGTACCCACCGGTTGTCATCGCTGCCAGTTTATTGGCAAATACTTCGCCGTCCCATCCAAAACCGGCCTCTTGGGGAGAAATGGCAACACCCTCTTTGTAGAAATCAACAATCGTCTCAAGAGCCTTTACATTGGCCTCGGAGTTGATGGTCTGACCATTGCTCCAGCCGCCACCGAAGGTAAGGGCATAGTTGGTAAAGTGATATTCATGGATATTAATACAGATACCCTTCACACTGTCCTTAGTCAAAGCCTTGGCAGCTTCCTTGACTTCAGCCCAATTGGTGGGGTAATCCTTCAAGCCCGCTGCATCCCACATATCCTTGTTGATAAAGAACATGCCAGGAACAACGCTGACGGGAATACCGAACTGCTTGCCGCTGGAAGCCCAGATAGCTTTGGCTGAATCAGCGTATGCGCTCAAGTCCAATTTGGCTTCAGTTACTAGACTGTCGATAGGTGTAAACATTCCTTTTTCAATATACTCATAAGCACCTTCATTGGTAAGCTTCACAATGTCAGGCGCAGTTTTAGCTGCGATTTGTGCAGGAAGATGGTTCCAGAAGTCCGCACTGCTGGGGTAGGTTTGCATCTCCAGCTTTAAGCCTGGAAACATGGACTCACTGCCCTTTAACAGCTCCGAATAGGTACTAATTTCTTTCTCGGATCCCCATAATCCGAATCTTACCGTTACTTCCTTCACAGGCTCCTCAGAAGCGGGTGCCGAGGACGAGGGAGTGTTTGAATTTGCAGGCTGTGCGGTGTTCCCACAACCCACAAGACCGATAGAAACCAACATTATCAATGCTACGAGAAGAGATAAAACCTTTTGTGTCTTTTTCATTTTAATATTCCTCCTTATCGATTGATTGTGGTTTCATGGTAGCATAATGCCCAGAAATGATAAGTAAACAGAATTATGATTTATTAAAAGTTATAAAAAAACTTTTGGCAGACAAGAAAAAGTTAAATGTTCTTCTCTTTTATTTAATAATTTTACACTTTTAAGAAAGGCATCAGTCCATCAAAGTATCCCTGTATTGCTTGGGGGAACAGCCTGTGAGCTTGTTGAAAACGATATTGAAATGAACTGAGCTGTTAAAGCCCACCTTTTCCCCGATCTCATAGATTTTGAGATCCTGCTGGTGCATCAGCCTTTTGGCCTGTTCCACCCGAACCTCATTAATATAATTAAAAAGCGTTTTTCCTACCTCCTCCCTAAACACCCGGCTGATATAGTTTGGGCTGATATTTAATTCCTCGGATAGTATGGTCAGGGAGAGCTCCTTTTCGTAATTTCCATTGACATAGTTAAGAATTTTCTTTACCAGGAAGCTGCAGTTCTTGTACTGTTCTTCCTCCAAGCAGTTACACATCCTGCGGTTGAGAATTTCCTCAAACAGGCTGTGCAGCTCATCCAGCGTCTCGGCGGCAGAAACCAGGTTCATTTCAGCAAAACAGGTGTCCAGCTCATTAAGCAGAAACAGAATCCCGTTAAAAAGCTTGATCACCTCTTCAGAAGATAATACCGGAGTTTTTCTAAGAAGGCTGAAGATCTCTTCAATGATATTCTTGTAGGTGTAATAGCTCTGACTTGAGATGTACTCCTTCAGCTTGATAACAAGCTGACTCACCTGTGACATGAGGGCTTTGTCACCCTGCTTCTGTGGAAGGGTACCATAAAAAACTACTTTTTCCGAGGGGAAATAAAAACGTTGCTGTAATGCCTTGAACGACTCAATAAAAGCGTTTTTAATGCCTTTGGGGGAGGCGTGAGTATCACTGATTCCCACACTCAATTCAATATCGAGAAATTTCTTAAGAGAGTCTGCCAGTAAGTGGACATATCGGTTCAGAAGCTCAAAAATCTCTTTCTGGCTGGTTATCTTCTCCATGCTGACCAGAGCCAGATACAGATTTTTAGAGTATTGAAAAAACACTATTTCTTTGTTGTTTAAAAAAACCTGATTTAAAATATCTAAAATAGATTTATTGAGCAGGCTTCTGTTCATGTCGGTATACCGCTGCTGCACCTTGTTGAAATGAATGATGGAAAAGGCGATGCAGCTATAATTGGATCGACCCAGGCTGATCTTGTAGTCTGTGAGGCCGTTGTGGAAATCATCCTCGGTAAGCTGGCCATCCACTAGCTTTTTTAAATAAGAAGAGGCCTGATCCTCCCGGTTCTCGCTCTCGGTGACAAATCCGCCCGGGAGGCTTTGCCTTTCATTATAGAGCTCGGTTTTGATTTGGGTAAGAATCCTGATCATTCCCTCCGGGCTCATGCAGGGCTTATGCAGATAATCCACCGCTCCAAGCTTCATGGCCTCCTTCACGTGCTCTAAGTCGTCAAAGCTGCTTAGAATAATGGATTTGCAAGAGAGCTTCTCCTCCTTTACTTTCTGAAGGAGCTCTATACCATCCATAACAGGCATCTTAATATCCAATATGAGAACATCGGGCTTATTCTTTCTAATCTTCTCCAGGGCCTCCTGGCCATTGGAGGCCTCCCCGACGATTTCCATACCGTGCTTGGCCCAGTCTATAGAAGACTTGACGCCAATTCTTACAAGAAGCTCATCATCCACAATCAGTATTTTCATGTGACTCTTCCCCCCCATCCTCAATGGCCGGAATGCTTATGACCACCGTTGTTCCCCTGCCGGGGACGCTTTGGATGTTCAGTCCATATTCCTCGCCAAAATGCAGCTTAATCCTCTTGTGAACATTGGACAGACCTATGGAATTGAACCGCTGCCGGCTGGCTTTTTGGGAATCCTCCTGAAGGATGGTTTTTAGCTTTTCCTGTTCAAATCCCTGGCCATTATCCACCACACTGAGAATAATCGTGTCCCCTTCCCGTTTAATGATGATGTCCAACTCCCCCATTTCCTGCATCCCTTCAAAGCCATGAAACACAGCATTTTCTATCATGGGCTGCAGCATAAATTTCAAGGTTTTATACCTATAGGCCTCCGCATCGATTTTGTAATTGACCTTGAACTTATTATAGTAGCGGATATCCAGAATGCTGATATAATTCTCTATAAAAACCATTTCATCGGCGATGGAAACGAAATCATTATTCCACTTGGAGGTATAGGCCATGAGAAAGGCCAAAGAATTCAAGGCCTTTTCAATGCTTGTGGCACCCTGGATATTGGCCATCCATTTTATTGCGCTCATGGTATTGTATAAGAAGTGAGGATTGATCTGTGCCTGAAGGGCATGCATTTCTGCCTTTCGTTTCTCTTCCTCCTCTATGTATATTTTCTGTATCAGGTTTTTTATCTTGGTCTGCATCATGCTGATGGCTTTCCCGATAATACCCATTTCTCCGTAGTACTGGCCTATGGCCACATCCAAATGGCCGTCGCCCATCTTTTTCATGTTATGACTCAGTGCATAAATGGGCCGTGTGATGGAGGTGGTGATTAAGTAAACCGCACCTATTGTCAGAATAAGAACAATAAGGCCAATAAATAAAGTCAAACGGGACATCTGTATATTATAGGCAAACAGCTCATTTGTCGGAATGAGGCTGATAGTTCGCCATTCAGAGACCTTGGAACGGCTTGAAATGAGTTGGTACCATTCCCCATCCAGCTTGACCTTTTCCCCCGAAGAGGCATTGAGGGTTATATCCTCCTGCAAGATACTCTGAAGGCTTTGATTCACCTGTTTCTTGTCCTTGCTGAAAATAATCCGGTCACTTTCGTCCACCAGATAAAAACGGGTATTTTGGGTGAGGCCTCTATCCATCCAAAGCTGTTCAAGCTTGTGGATATCTACATTGATTAGGATAATGCCTATGCTCTCACGGGTTGATTTATCCTTGATAACTCTGGCCACCGATATGACAAAATCAGTGCCGGGAAGCTTCTGCCTGTCCGGACGGATACCCAAAACAACTGCTCCCCCATCACGACTTATGATTTTTTCAAGCCATTCCTCCTCAGTGATGCTGTAACTGGACTGCATGGTTTCCACCTGGGCGCGCCCCCTGAGATCATAGTGTTTTGTCCCGTAGAGCCAGACGGAATCAATGAGGTTTGAATAAAAAACAATATTATTGTTCAGAAGACCCCTAGCCTTTTCAAAATCATTGCTTCTCGTAAGCTTAGCATCGGGCAGATTCCCGTAATCCCTTTTCAGAATCTCAATCAGAATATCATCATAGAGGGGGTATTCTGACAGCTTGGTTAGCATATTGAGGCTGTTGTCCAGATTATAAATAATCTGCTCATTATTACCTATAGCACTATTAATCAGCTTGTTCTCTATTTCACTGGAATACAGATTAATGGACAGGGAACTTAAAAAGAGCATGGGAAGAAAAATCAGAATAAAGGATATGAGCAGCTTATTTCTTAAAGTCATTCTGTGTAGAATGGAAATCCGCTTTTTCATAGTACCTCCAAAGTCATTAGAAGTTAACAATTATTGATCATGAAGGCCTTTTATTAAAGATAACATTTTATCACACATTTTTAAAGATTGGTAAACCACGGATAAAAATTAAATAATTCATTAAATAAATAATAATTTCTTTTACTTACTTTTCCCGGGGTCTCATGTACGATAAAGCCAGCGAATCATGTAAAGGAGTGCATGCTATGGTAACCCATCAGACGAACATGAAACGAAGGCTATCTAGATCTGTGAATGACTCGGATGTACTCGTGGGAGCCCTGTTTATTCTTCCCTTTTTGGCCCTGTGGTTTATTTGGTTCTTTCTACCCTTCCTTCAGTCCTTTATCCGAAGCTTTCAGAGTGCCAATTTCATTGCACTGGATCAAGCAAAGTTTGTGGGTCTTGATAACTACATCAACATTCTGAAGGATAAGGGCTTCATGGATGCGCTATGGCATTCGGTGACCATTGTGGCGATTGCTGTTCCGGTCATCACCCTTCTCTCGCTTCTGATTGCCCTTTCGGTAAATCAGAACATCTTTGCAAAAGGCTTTTTCCGTACAGTTTACGTTGTACCCTACATCACCTCCCCTATCGCCGCGGCCACTGTCTTCATGGTGCTTTTCAGAAAGGATCAGCCCTTGGCTCAACTTATGACGCTATTGGGGTTTGAAAACACCACCTGGTTCAGTAATGTCAATCTGGCCCTGCCCTTTGTTATCCTCCTCTTTATCTGGGGTCAGATCGGGTTTTTCATGATCATCTACCTGGCAGGTATTCAGGATATTCCCAGGGAGCTTTATGAGGCGGCCACGGTGGACGGAGCCTCTCCCTTAAGAAGATTTTTGAGTATTACCGTTCCCTCACTTAAGCCGGTCACCTTCTTTGTTGTCACCGTTTCCACCATTTACTCCTTCCAAATCTACGATCAGGTGGCTGCCATTTCACGATACGGTGTTTTAGGACAGCCTGCGGGACGAACCACCACCCTTATCACCTACTTTATGCAGCATGGCATCCGCTATATGGAAATCGGTTATGGCTCTGCCGCCGTAGTCATTTTCACCTTGATCATCCTGGCTATAACCTTTATTCAGAAACTATTATTAGGTAAGGAGGAGTAGACCATGGCTCACACTAAGAAAAACATATTCTTAACCATCCTGCTGTCCCTTTTTGCCATAGCCTTCGTATTGCCTTTGCTCTATGCACTGTATACCTCTTTTCTAAAGCTTTCCGACATCAACAAGCTGGTTCCTTTCCACAACTGGACCCTGGAGAGTTACGCTAAGTTTTGGAAGGATCCCAACTACGATATTCCCAGGTGGTTCGTCAATACCCTAATGATGACGGGTATCACCATTCTGGGTAATGTATTGATCAACTCCATGGCAGGCTATGCTCTGGCCAAGCTAAAATTCCCCGGTAAAAACCTTATCTTTTTTATCATAGTAGCCACCATGACCATACCCTATCAGGTTATCCTGATTCCTGTGTATGTGACCATGGCCAAGCTGGGCTGGCTAAACTCCGTATTATCCCTCACCGTCCCCTATCTCTACCAATGTATCTTTGTCTTTATGATGAAGCAGTTTTTCACCAGCATCCCCAATGAATTGATTGAGGCTGCCAGAATTGATGGACTGACACGGGTAGGCGTTTTCTTTAGAATCATGCTTCCGCTGTCCAAGCCGGGGATTATTTCCATGATTATCTTAAACTTCACGTCCACCTGGAATGCCTACCTTGTTCCCAGCACCATGCTGACCAAGAAGGAAAACTTTGTTTTGATGGTAGGCCTAAACAGTGTCAAGGATCAGTTTTTTGACCGAACCAATGTCATTATGGCAGGTGTTGTCCTGATAACACTGCCAGTGATTATTCTGTTTATGATCTTCCAGAAGCAATACATCGAAGGTGTTGCCACCTCTGGATTGAAGGGTTAGGTGTATTCATGCAGATTGATAAATACCATGAATGGGAAATTATTGAGGATGAGTTTTCCTTTGAAGAAAACAGCAAGCATGAAACCCTGTTTTCGCTGGGTAACGGATATCTTGGCCTGAGAGGAAACCTTGAGGAAGGCTATTCAGGTCCTAAGGGAACCGGCCTAGAGGGAACCTATATCAATGGCTTTTATGAAAGCGAAGACATTAAATATGGGGAGATCGCCTATGGGTTCCCTGAAAAAAGCCAAACCATGCTGAATGTCACCAATGGGAAGAAGATCCGGCTCTTTGTGGAGGACGAGGAATTCAATATGTTCACGGGTACTATTTCCTCCTACCGTCGTACCCTGAACATGAAGGACGGTACTCTTAACCGCTCCTTGGTATGGTGTTCTCCCAGAGGTAGGACTATCCGCATTGATATAGAGCGCATCGTCCATTCCAACAACAAGCATCTGGCCCTGATCCACTATCAAATCACCCCCCTCGAGAGGGATTTAAAGCTACAGATTATCTCCTCCCTGGATGGGGATGTAACCAATCTGACGGTTGAGAATGACCCTCGGGTGGGTTCGGGCCTTCAGGGAAAGGCATTGCTTACTGAAAAATGCCTATGCCAGGATGAGTTTTGCCTCATCCGACAAAAAACAAAAAATTCACAATTGACCCTGGTTTGTACCATGGCCCATGAGCTTATCACCAACTCCAGATATGAGCAGACCTGCTTTAAGCAGCCCAACAGCGTGCACACCGTTTACGATATTGACGGGATAAGCGGACAAACAGTCTCCCTGACAAAGTTTCTCATCTACACCACCTCCCGGGATTTGGCCGAACCGCTCCTTGAAAAACATAATGAAGAACTGTTAAAATCTGCGGTTGAGACTGGTTATGCTGCTCTTAAGAAGGAGCATATCTCCTTTATCCATGATTTCTGGCAGCAATCGGACATAACGATTAAAGGAGACCCCCCTGTGCAGCAGGGCATCCGCTTTAATCTTTTCCACCTGTTTCAATCCGCCGGCAGAGACGGAAAAACCAGCCTGGCTGCCAAGGGGTTGACTGGTGAGGGCTATGAAGGGCACTATTTCTGGGACACCGAGATCTTTGCCATGCCCTTCTTTACCTACACCGCCCCTCAAATATGCAAGGATCTTTTGCTTTACCGTTACCATATCCTGGAGGAATCCCGCAAGGAGGCCCGTACCCTCTCCCATCCCAAAGGTGTGAAATTTCCTTGGCGAACCATTACCGGAGAGGAATGCTCTGCCTATTATCCTGCGGGAACCGCACAATATCATATTAATGCGGACATCGCCTTTATGGTAAACCGCTATGTACAGGTTAACGAGGACTATGATTTCCTGGTGAAATACGGTGCCGAAATCCTCATTGAAACCGCCAGGGTCTGGGCCCATGTAGGCTGTACCATCGAAGCCCTCGGCAATAGATTCTGCATTAATGGCGTGACCGGCCCCGATGAGTATACAGCCGTAGTGAACAATAACGGCTATACCAATCTGATGGCCCGGGAAAACCTCTACTATGCCTGGAATGCGGTTCAGTGGATGAAGGAGAATACTCCTCTTGAGTATTCCCGGCTGGCCGAAAAGCTCGGCCTTGAAGCCCACGAGCCGGAGGAGTGGAAGCACGCCGCCGACAATATGTATGTTCCTTTTGATGCTGCCACAGGTATTTATCCCCAGGATGATAGCTTCCTCCATAAGGCCGTTTGGGATTTTGAAAACACGCCCAAGGAAAACTATCCCTTACTGCTTCATTATCATCCTCTGGTCATCTACCGGTATCAGGTGTGTAAACAGGCTGATTTGGTTTTGGCTTTGTTTTTACTGGGGGACTATTTCACCCTTCAGGAGAAGAAGCGTAATTTTGACTTTTACGAGCCGCTCACAACCCACGATTCTTCGCTTTCCACCTGTGTTTTCAGTATTGTGGCCAGTGAAATCGGTTATGAGCAAAAGGCTTACGAGTATTTTATGTCCACAGCAAGGATGGACCTGGACGATCACAAGGGAAACACTAAAAACGGAGTCCACACGGCCAATATGGGAGGCACCTGGATGTGCATTGTCAATGGTTTTGCAGGGATGCGGACCTATCAGGACAGACTGAGCTTTGATCCCTACCTCCCCCAGAAATGGCAGGGCTACCAATTCCATATGACCTTTAAAAACAGATGCATTAAGGTTACTGTAGAAAAAGAGACAACCACCTACGAGCTTGTGGAAGGCAATCAAATTACCCTTATTCACTGTGGCCAAGAAAGGCTTTTGAAAACAAGTCTGGTGGAGAAAACTGCATCACGGCGTTAAGAAAATCCATGACGAAACCTTAGCATGAGTAAAGGGGCTGTCTCAAAACATCATGGCCTATCATCAATCAAACTGAGACAGCACCTTTACCCGCAAAAAAAGGGCTTCCGGGATTTTTATCCTTAAGGGCCCTTTTTTCACTCCTGCCTTATCTGAAAATATGAATGTCTTTTTGGGTTAGTTCGGAAACCCGTTTCTCAATGATGACAAATTTATCGAAAATTTTCTGAGAGCAGTCCATGGCCTCCTGTAAAAGACGTTCCGATAGCGCTCTATTCTTTTGGCTGATAGCTGTCATAGCCTGCCCGCCTTTTTCATGGAGCGTTCGGTGAATTCTTCCGATCTCCTGCCAATCGGCGGCAATGCTTTCATGCTTGACCTCCAACAGATGATATACATGTCCGAAGGCACATTTGTTTCCGTCAATCTGGAGAGGCTCATTCTTCTGGCTCTCTACAATTCGGGCCAGCTTTTCCATCCACAGCTTATGGGAGGCTTTAGCAGAATCAATATGCTTGAGGAACTGCTGGTTGCTCATGGCGTGGATACCGCCTGTTAAAAGCCTGTTCATCTCCTTGGTTAGATCGGAGAAATTGTTGTCTATCAAGGATATCTTCTTTGCAGATTCGGCAGCATCCTTTGATTGAATGACGATATTCTCGGTCATATAGGTAATGGTCTGGGTTTCCTCACTGGCTTCCTTCATGGCCGCATTGATTTCATCAGCGGCTATGGAAATCTCCTTCATGGCCAAGGAAAGCTCATTAACCCCTTCTACTGTTTCTTTGAGTTTGTCCACGTTTTCATGGATGGAGTGGCTGACCACTTCAATACGCTGAGACATTTCCATCGTGGATTGGAGAGTATTGGCCATACTCTTCCTTCCTTCGTTGGCCGCTGTATGAATACCCTGCATGAAGCTTCTCATGCCCTCAAGATTGCTCTTGGTGTCATCGGCAAGCTTTCTGATTTCATTGGCTACTACGGCAAAGCCTCTGCCGGCCTCGCCAGCTCTGGCTGCCTCAATAGCGGCATTCAAGGCCAGAAGGTTGGTCTGCTCTGCAATTCCCTCTACGCCCTCTACGATTTGACTGACCTTGTTTATCATATCCACCAACGCCTCGATCTTGGCGGACATATCATTGGCGTCCTGAATCACATTATCTTTAATCTGATTAATCTCCTCAACCTGATTGATACTATTTCCGTTAATCTCAATCAAATTATGGGATTGCTTAGTAATTTTATTAAGGGTATCGGTATGAACCCTGATGGATTCATTGACATGATCCATACTGGCCGTGGTTTCTTCCACCATGGCCATATTGGCTTCACTTAAGGCGGTCATCTCCTCTGTGAAGCTATTGATAGATTGCGCCAAGAAGCTCATCTCAACATCAAAATTACTGAGCTTGGTTGTTTCGGCCAAAAGACGGTCGGAGATGGATGAGAGCGCTTTCTCATTATTTAGGAGCTTTTCGTACTCAGCAAGAATAGTCTGATGAATCTTGTACTGCACCACCGGTCTGTCCGGATTCCGTCCGGCAAGCCTATCGTTAACATACCTCATGATGGCGGTGGTTTCATGACATGGCTTCTTTCTAAGTATTGCCATTGTTGTCCCCCTTCTTAAATAAACTCCATTCACTATAGATTTATTTATAAAACAATTCTACCAAAGTAACAGGCGATTAAAAACGAATTTCTTATGATATTTTTATTTTTTTTATAAACTTAATCCCTAAAACATATTAATATGTAAAAAAGAGTATGATTTAATATGTTTACTTTAATTTTAGGTTATTAGCTGCACTTTATTTTAGTTTTATTTAGTTAAATGAATGCACCTTGGCAACCCTGGTCCATGCCTCTAACTTTAACCGGCTTTTTTATCTTCTAAGTATTCCTCTAGGCACTGGCCACTCTCCTTCATTGAAGAAGCCGCCTCAACCCCCACAAAACGCCAATGCCAGGGTTCATAAATCACTCCGGTCATCGATATCTTGTTCTCCGGGTACCTCATGGTAAACCCATATTCATGGGCATGGTCCTTAAGCCATAGAAAGGCCTCGGTTTTGGCAAAGCCCCCATCCCTTACCCTGTAGGAGGGACTCACAATATCCAATGCAAGCCCTGTCTGGTGCTCACTGGTATTGGGGCGGGCCGTAATGGTCGCCGCCTCGATTTCGGCATCCACCCGACTATAACCTTTATCAACATAGCTTTGAACCTTCTTCTGATAGAGCTGATTCTGACGATCATAGGTTCGATAGGCATCCACCAATTGAAAAGAGACCCCATCCTTCTTGGCATGGGCAAACATCCTTTCACAGGTATCCGCAATACGGGCGTCCACCTGCCCCGTCTCAAAATCTGCAAGGGCGACTTTAAAGTCCTCCGCCAGAAAGTGGGTGGGATTAATAAGAATCAAAGCCCAATCTCCCGTGGGCACCTCATTTTCTTCTTCGGGGCTAGAAGCCTCAAGGCTTGTGGGCGAAGGCATCTGGCTCTCCCGGGTCATCGGGGAAGCCTTGGGAGTTGCCTCGGAGGTCGGTTCTGGAGCCGGAGGGGTCTGAGCCAAGGGGGACACTTCCTCAGGCGTCGGGGTTTGGGTCTGAACTGTGTTGGCAGGGACCTCACGGAAGGGCCCACAGGAAAAAAGCATGACCAAAAGAAGGATGCCGGAAAGAAAAAGGCTTGCACGGCCCAGTTGGGAAATCCTTTGTGTCTCTTTTGCCTCTATGCTTTTCATTTCCTTACACCCCATCTGTTTTTGCTCCCATTATACCATGAAAGCAGCCTACAAATAAAAGGTGGCGTGATCCGAAGTCTTGGCCGGTAGTTTTAGAGAATTTTGTTTGAAAGCTCGTTTCTGATATAATACTATCCAGGAAGACATAAAATAAGAATTGTCTCTTGGTATAAAATATGTTTGAAATTGTTTCATCCATCCTTAAGTACGCGTTTACGCTCATTATTTATATTTTTATTTTTAATATCATCCGGCTTATTCTGCTGGATATCCGATCCATGGGCGAAAAAAGCCGATCCAGCGACACCTTCCGATACTCTCTCAAGCTGTGCGGTGTTCAAGGGGTCAGCGGTTTTTCCATTGAACCCGTTTATACGCTTTATGGGGAAGCCACCCTTGGCAGGGCACCTGAAAACACGATCACCATTGAGGATGATTTTCTCTCCTCCACCCACGCCCGGTTTATAAAGAAGCGGAAAGCCTATTTTATCATGGATAACAACAGCACCAATGGGATCAAGCTTAATGGAAAACGCCTGGGAACCCGAGCGGTCCGTCTTAAAAACGGAGATCATATCCACTTAGGACGTTGCGAATTCCTCTTTGTCATAGAAAAGGGGCAGGTGGATCATGAAAAACATTAAAGCCCTGAAGAACCCCTTACATCCCCTCTATATGCTTGTCCTTTTTGATGTTTTAGCCTTTCTGCTCCTCTTTATCCGACAGAACCCCTTTGACACAAGGGCACTGGTGATTGGAGGCTCCCTGCTTTCTGCTACTCTCACCGTTTACATTCTGTCCTGCACCCTTCATTTGGGGGACAGATATATTTTTCTCATCACCGCCATGCTCTTTTCCATAGGAGAGGTGATCCTCTACCGCCTGGACAGCAACCTTGGTCTGAAACAGGCCATTTGGCTGGGCATCAGCTTTATTGTCTATTTTTTAAGCTATGTCATTTTTGGGGTTATTACTTTCTGGAGAAGACTTCTCCTCTTCCTACCCCTTGCGTCCACCCTTCTTTTTATCCTGACCATGGTTTTCGGAACTACTGTCAATGGCTCAAAAAACTGGATTTTTATTAAAGACATCAGCATCCAAACCTCGGAGATCATCAAGCTCATTTTTGTTTTCTTCCTTGCCAGCTATTACAGCCAGAGGGAAAAGCTCATGGAAAAGTATCCCCGGTTTTGGGTAACCCTCCTGTTCATGATGGTCTCTTATTTCATGATGGGGCTAATGATCCTTCAAAGGGAATGGGGAACACCCATGCTCCTCTTTCTGGTGTTCACCTTCATTCTTTACATTTTTGAAAAGGACCTCCGGCTTTTTGTGCTCAATGGTCTGGCCGCTCTCACCGCGGGAGTTATAGGCACTGTCTTCGTTCATCATATCCAGGTGAGGGTGGATGCCTGGATTAACCCCTGGGAGGATATTGCCGGAAAGGGATATCAGATCACTCAATCCCTTTTTGCCATCGGATCAGGTGATTTTTTTGGCCGGGGTATCGGTCTAGGCAGACCCGACTTTATTCCCGACGTTAAAACTGATTTTATTTTTTCTGCCATTTGCGAGGAAATGGGGATGTTCGGAGGGGCCGCCGTCATTCTGCTTTTTTTACTCCTGGCCTATCGGGGCTTCAAAATAGCCCTCGCCTGCTCCGATACCTTTTATAAAGCCCTTGCCCTTGGGATTACGCTGATGTTTGCCTTCCAAGCCTTCATCATTATTGCAGGGGTCATCAAGCTTTTCCTGCTCACCGGTATCACCCTCCCGTTCATCAGCTACGGCGGAAGCTCCATGGTGGTAAACTTTACAGCTTTGGGAATTCTTCAAAGAATCGCCTCCATGGATCAGGCAGAAGGGGGGAAGCTACGCCTATGAAAACAGACAGAAAAATTGTTCATGTGGTTCTAGGCATATGCCTCCTGTTTTTTCTTCTAATAGCCTATCTGACCTACTTTGAGTTTTTCGTAAAGGACAAGATCATTTCCAACTCCTATAATCAGAGGCTTAACGCCGACCAGAGCAGTGTTTTAAGGGGAAGTATCGCGGATAGAAATGGTGAACTCCTGGCAAAAAGCCAGTTTGAGGGAAAAACACAGGAGAGAATCTATCCTTACGGAAGTCTTTACAGCCATATTATCGGTTATAACTCCAAGATCTATGGAAAATCCCTGCTGGAAGCCCAATACAACAGCTATCTCTCCAACAGGTACGATGCCCATACCTTGATGGACATCCTGGCAAAGCTGGAAGGCTTTGAACCTGCCGGGGCCAATCTCTCCCTCACCCTGGACCATTCCCTGCAAACTCAGGCCGAAAAGCTGATGCGAAACCTCAAGGGTGCGGTGGTTGTCATGAATCCCAAGACGGGAGAAATACTTGCCATGGTTTCCAAGCCTGATTTTAATCCCACGGGCAGCAAGCTTGAATCCTCCTGGAAAACCCTTGTGGATTCCCCCGACTCACCCTTTTTAGCAAGGGCCACCCAGGGCCTGTATGCTCCGGGCTCCACCTTTAAGGTGGTGGTTTCAGCTGCCGCCCTCGATCAAGGATTTGCAGACAAGGTCTATGAGGATACCGGTATCATCACCATTGACGGTAAGGAGTTTCGTAACGCCGGGGGTAAGACCTATGGTTCGATCAACCTTTCTAAAGCCCTTTCGGTTTCCAGCAATACCTATTTTGCCCGACTTGGAACAGAGTTAGGGTTTAAAGCCCTTAAGGAGGCTGCGCTGGCTTTTGGGCTGGAGAAGCCGGTCGACTTTGAGCTACCGCTTAGCAAGAGCCGTTTTCCCTATAAGGAAATGAGTCAGACCGATATGGCCAGTGTGGGTATCGGCCAGGGAAGAATACTTGTCACCCCGCTTCACATGGCCATGATTGCCTCGTCCATCGCCAACGATGGGGTCATGATGAATCCCTGGCTGGTTAAGGACATCAAAACCGTCAACGGCATCACCCTTCATGAGGGGAGCCCCTCTTTTCTTACACAGCCTCTTTCGGCCTCTACGGCTGAAGCCCTTAAAGCCATGATGGTGGATGTTGTAAAGACCGGCACGGGGAAAAATGCCGCGCTTAAGGGAGTGTCGGTGGCAGGCAAGACGGGTACAGCCCAGAATGAAACCACCGGAGGAGAAAAAGAAAAGGAGCATGCCTGGTTTATAGGCTTTGCGCCTGCAGAAAATCCGGAAGTGGCGGTTGCCGTGATCGCTGAATTCAGCGGTTCTAGCGGTGGAGATCTTTGCGCACCTATCGCCAGAAAGCTTATGTCCGCATGGCTAGAGCGGGAATAAAACATCAGCCCACATGATTACTCTCCATCCTAGCAAAAAGGCTCACCTATAGACAAGAAGGGCCGGCAAAAGCCGGTCCTTCTTATTTATGTAATTATGCGCTTTTACAGGTTACCCCATTATTTTGCAGTAGGAATGAAGGGACGAATGCTTGCTGCAACATTGCTGACAGGCATGGTTTGAAGGATGATTCTTCCAGGGCCGGTGACAACGGTATTAAATACACCCTCACCCCCAAACAGCATGTTTTTAACACCTGCTACTGCGGTGATTTCCATAGAACAGCTTTCTGTCATTGCCGCCAGATACCCTGTATCTATAATTATCTTCTGTCCGGCCTCGAGAGTATACTCAACAGCATGGCCATCAATTTCAATAAAGGCTGTACCGCGCCCAGACAGTTTTTGCATAATGAAGCCCTCGCCGCCGAAGAATCCAGCGCCCAGCTTCTTCTGAAAATGAATGGATAGCTCCACGCCGGCCTCAGAAGCCAGAAACGCAGATTTCTGAACGATCATCGCATTTCCGGGGGAAATGTCAAGAGCCCTGATTGAGCCCGGAAAGCTTGATGCAAAAGCAATAAATCCCTCTCCACCCACAGCAGTAAATCTATTCTGGAATATGGAATCCCCCGAGAACATTCTTCCCAAAGCTTTTCCTATCCCTCCATTTGTTGATGTTTCCATCTTCATATTAGGGCTCATCCAGCTCATGGACCCTCTTTCGGTAATCAGAGTTTCCCCTGGGCTAACATGGCAAGTGACTACAGGTAGCGGCTCTCCTTGAATTTGATATTTCATGATAGGCCTCCTTCATTTTTAGAAAAATCCTCATGAGTTGTATAATAATTATGCCAGATCAAACGCCAGGATTCTCAACTGTTATACATCATGTATTTTCCTATTTACTGCCATTATATCCTTCATATGTGTATAGTTCAACAAAGCGGGCATATTATTTACATTTTATTAATATTTTGCATGTCATTTTACATTCAACTATGTTAGGCTTTTATGCGTTTCATCTATTATTGTTATTTCTTAATAAAACAATGGGCAGGGGACTTTACCACAAAAATACTGTGTTTATGACATTAGAAATGCTGATCATCCTGCCCAAAACTTGGCTAATCTCATTCTCACTCTTTGGAATGTTATGTATGACCTTCAGGTTGATTTTCTCTCGAAGAACGGCAATGATGATAAAAATCCTTAGGGATAGACTCAGTCTTCTTGCGATATTCACCTTGTGTCACCTCTGGATGCTTTTTTTATACTGGGACGGAGACTGACCGGTTATTCTTCTAAACACGCTTGAGAAGTAATTAGGATCGGAGAATCCGCATTTTCCTGAAATCTCATAAAAGGTATACGAGTTTCTCAAGATCAAATCCTTAGCCTTATCAATACGGACCTGGTTGATATAGTGATTGATGCTTTGGTTCATTCCGGCTTTAAACAGATGGCTCATGTAGGATACGCTGCAATGGCAAAAAGCAGCAATATCTGCAATCTTGATATCGTTGGCATAGTTTAGCCGGATATACTCGATGGCATTGGACAGATGGTAAACTCGGCTTGCATCATTGGTATTGGCGGTATAGCGTGAGACTTTCCCCTCACTTAATAGACTTCTGTAAACCACTATGAAAAACTCCGCTAAAATACCGCATAATTGCATGGCTTTTTCGTAATCCGGAGCTTTTTTGGTAACAGTATGGGTATACAAGCGCAGCGCTTTATCCTTATCAATCCTATACTTACGGGAAACCTTGGCTATGCGGTGGTGTGCACGCCGCTCATTGAGCTCAAACCCATAGAGGCACAAGGCGGCAATAACTCTGCCCTCATACTTTACAGGAATAACCATTTCGCTTACCCCGCTATAACAAGTCCCTATAAAATAGCCGTCAATGGTTTCACACTTTTTATGTAGACGTTGACTATTGTTTAAGCAGTAATCCCACAGCTTTTTATTGGATTTGATATACATGCAGAAAGATGAACGGTGGATATAGTAGGCATTTAAGGCATTAGCCAGATCGGGATCTTTAGTAATGAACCCTACAAAATCCTTGATAGCGATCTGGCATCCTAATTCGGAGACAAGGTATCTGACATACCCAAAAACATTTGAATATCTGTCTATAAAAATCACATCCACTATCAATAAACTGCGTCCTGTTACCAATAAAATTACCATATCCATTAGCTAATAACAATCTAAAAAGTGTGTTTTTAAGCCTATTAAACAGTAAGACAAGATTGTGATAGCCATAGCATAATTTTGATAGATAAGAGCATGCAGATTTTTAAAGGTTTTTTGTGATTTATTTAAGGCTTCTTTCTTAAGGGCCACCTATAATGGAATCAAGATTGTCCTAACTTAGCCCCTGCCAGTGGCTTGAGTCAATGATTTATTAGGTTTCGTTTCGCAGATGAAAGCCTTTCATAGATTGAGGAAACAGGAGGAACGAGTCCATGAGTGATAAGAGAAATCAGACCAAAAAATACGATGTCCTGGTTGTCGGCGGCGGAATGCCAGGAATATGTGCAGAAACAAACGCAGTTCCCTGCTTTGGGCATTATGATTTCTTTTCAAGACTCATGCCGTTGCAAGAAAACGTAAATATACGCAAATGACAGGTTAAATGTAGATTTCCCTTAATGAAATTTCAGGAGTCTTGGGCTATTGTAAAAGTAGAAAGAAAAGAGAGTATTTAGGGGGGTATCCTATATACACTCTCACACTCAACAATAGATCACCTTGAGCAAGGAAAGGAGACAATTATGGCTGATTTACCAAAAACAATGAAGGCACTGGTTGCCTACGGCAAGGGGGACTACCAGCTTGAAACTCATTATCCCGTCCCCGAGTGCGGGCCGGATGACATTCTTATTAAAACTGAGGGCTGCGGCATTTGCGCGGGGGACTTAAAGTGCCAGCATGGCGCTGCCATGTTCTGGGGAGATGAAACCCAGCCGGCTTGGGTCAAGCCGCCTTTTATTCCTGGACATGAATTTTTCGGAAGGATTGTCGCCATGGGGGAAAATGTGAAGGGCTTTGAACTCGGAGACCGGGTCACCGCTGACCAGATTGTTCCCTGCGGTGAATGTCGATTCTGTAAAACCGGCCATTACTGGATGTGTCAGCCCCATGATATTTTCGGCTTCCAGAAGCAGAACAACGGGGGTTTGGCGGAATATGTCCTCTACCCCAAAAACGCTGTTGTCCACAAGGTCCCTAAAACCATGAAGGTGGAGGATGCCCTCCTTATCGAGCCCTATAGCTGCTCCAAGCATGCCGTTGACAGAGCCCAGATCGGCTGTGAGGATGTGGTGGTGATATCAGGTGCAGGAACGTTGGGCCTGGGCATGATCACCTACGCCAAGATGAAGAGTCCCAAGATGCTGGTGGTTTTGGATATGCTGGATAACCGACTTGAGAAGGCGCTAGAATTTGGGGCCGACCTTGTGCTTAATCCTTCCAAGACCGATGTGGTAAAAGAAATCATGGATATGACCGAGGGTTATGGCTGCGATATTTACATAGAAGCCACCGGTCATCCTTCAAGCGTAACTCAGGGGCTGTCAATGATCAGAAAGCTGGGGCGCTTTATTGAATTCAGCGTATTCGGAGCGCCTACTACCGCTGACTGGTCCATTATCGGGGATCGAAAGGAACTGGATCTTCTGGGTGCTCACTTAAGTCCCTACTGCTATCCTTTCGTTATTGAGAATATTGCGAAGGGTACGCTGAAAACAGCAGGGGTTGTTTCTCGCACCTTCCCCATTGAAAAATGGGAAGAGGCCTTTGAATATGCTTCTGGTAAATATGGTGATCTTAAAGTAGCCATCACCTTTTAGAGAGGAGAAAACCTATGGCTGACTATCTAATGGGCTCGGACATTGGTACCTCCGGGACTAAAACCATCCTAATGGACACTTCCGGCAAACTCGTTGCCTCGGATTTGCAGGAATATGATGTACTTACCCCCAAGGCTTTGTGGGCCGAACAATGGCCTGACGTATGGGTGGACGCTCTCAAGCGATCCATGAAAAATGCCCGTGAAAAGGCCGGAGTGAAAGCTGAAGACATCAAGGGAATATGCATCAGCGGTCTGTATGGTGGCTCAGGCATACCTGTGGATGAAGAGATGAAGCCGGTTCGTCCCTGTCTCATTTGGATGGACAGGCGCGCCCATGAGCAGGAACAGTGGGTTTTGAATAATATTGACGCTGATACCCTGTATAAGATCACCCATAATGGTACCGACCCCTATTATGGGTATACAAAGATTCTTTGGATTAAAGATAATGAGCCCGAAAACTGGGCGAGAACCAAGCTGTTTCTCCCACCAAATGCCTATGCCATTTACAAGCTGACCGGGGAGATAGCGGTGGATTACTCATCAGCCGGTAATATTGGCGGACTTTTCGACGCAGAAAAGCGCACCTGGTCTTCTGAGATGCTGGATGCCATGGGAATTCCCCGGAGCATGATGCCTGAGAGGATTGTGGAATCCAGTGCTGTTGTGGGCGGTTTAACCAAAGAAGCTGCTCTGCAGTTGGGGCTTTTAGAAGGCACCCCTGTCTGCGCAGGCGGTGTGGATTGTGTGGTGGCCACCCTTGGACTAGGTGTCTTTGAGCCCGGACGTTATGCGGCGGCCATAGGAACCTCCATGTGCGCCGCCCTGGTTCACGACAAGCCCATTCCTGCCAAAGGTCTTATAGAGATGCCCTATGTGAAGGATGCAAGGCGCCTGACCTACTCATTCGGAGGAAGCGCAACAGCGGGAGCCTTGATCAAGTGGTTTCGGGATAATTTTGCCCAGCTTGAAAAGCAGGAGGAGGAAAATGGCGGCAAGAACGCCTATGCCGTATTGGATAAAGCGGCCGAAGCCATTTCCCCTGGAAGCAACGGCCTGATTTTACTCCCCTATTTTATGGGGGAACGAAGCCCATTATGGGACACCCATGCCAAAGGCACACTTATTGGCCTTTCCCTGGCTCATACCAAGGCCCATATCTATCGCGCCTTTTTAGAAGCCGTGGCCTATTCGCTCCGTCATTCCATGGAGAGCACCAACACCGATCTTGGAGAGTATATTCTGGTGGCAGGGGGCGTTGCCAAATCCAAGCTATGGCGGCAGATTATTGCCGATGTCACAGGCTACCCCATCGTTTGTCCTCTAAATGATGTGGAAGCCAACCTGGGAGACGTTATCCTGGCAGGTGTGGGCACAGGTCTCCTTACGTATGAGGATGTCAAGGACTGGCAGGTCCTTGGGGATAAGGTTCTACCCAACAAAGAGGCTCATGCCGTCTATAATGACTACTATGGGCTCTATCAATCCATTTATACCCATCTTAAAGAAGACATGAAGAGGATGTCGGCTCTCTAGCCCTTCCTCCTTCATCTATTAAAAGCCCACTTTTTCGCCTGGCAAGATCAATGACAACGCCCACCTTTCGGTGGGCTTTTGTTTCCAATATGGATAAATCATTATGTCTTGCCCGTTAAGAAATCCTGTGCCATAAATCGAAAGTCTTAGAATGACGCTTTATTCGATGATAAAGAACTCTCTTTTCTCCTGATCAGTAAACGTTCTTCCTTTCAGTTGATTTTCTGCCTTATCCATTAACTTTTGGGGGGTATAGAAGGGCATAATACATATTTTTTGACCGTTTTGGGCCATAATTTTTTCAAAGTCCGATGAAACAGCTAAGAATGACTCAATTCGGCCCAGTGGCTTATTGGTCCCATTGCTCCAGAGTAGAGTTTTTTGTGTTCCAATGGTTATGTAATACTTTCCATCAGGACTAAAAACAATTTCTTCTGGTTCCATATCCTTTGTCTGGGCTTCGCTGATCAATTCACCACTTTCCATATTGTAACGTCTTATGATATAGTCCTGACTTATAATGAACAGGGTTTCATCAAGCGAATCAAAAAAGATGTTTTGGACCGATATATCCATGGGTCCAAAGTTCCGTATTTCATCAAGGGTTTGGGCATCCAACAAACCCACGGAATTGTCTTCATACAAGCAGGCCAGGATTTGATTGTTATTACTGAGCTTCACTTCCGATAGCCTTGCAGGAATCTCCTTAATCATGGCACCGGTTTCTATATCTACAATCCTTAATGAGGAATAGTCCGCACTCACCAACCTGCGGTTGTCTTGAAAAAAGATCGTATTTAAAGAATTGAGTCCTGATACATCAGCTACCATGCTCAGATCCGAGGTCTTGAAGATCTTTTCCTCCTGCCAGGAAATATTTATATAACAAAGAGAATTGTCAGGGCTCAGGGTTATCGAAGGGTAAGAAGCCTCCAGGGCATACTGGTGGAGTAGGGCCAGGGTAGTGGCATCATAAACCGATAACGTACCGTCATCAGTGAAAGTAAAAACTTTCTGGTCGTTTTCAACAAATCTAGCTAGTTCAAGGCTTGTTGTAATAGGCACAGAGGCTAGGCTTTTATTGTTTTCCATATCCCAAAGCATCATCTCTCCAGAGGTGTAAGAGTAGGATATTAAGCGTTTACCATCCGATGAGTAGCTTGCTTGTACGACGAATTGCGTATGCCCTTCCAAACAAAACATATCTTCATTTTCCACAGATCTTAGAATATATACCTTATTGGTGTGTGCAATTGCTAAATTTCCATTGCCCCAGAGGATCCGTGAAAGGGGATCTGAAAAGGTCATGCTATACGGAGTATTCTGGGGCCAATTGATATCCCAGTATCTTAAGACCCCGTCATAGGAAGCGGTAAGGATGAACCGGGGAGTAATGGTGTAATCGGTAATCCAGGTGCCATGGATAAAGGATGTAGTCACTTCACCTTTACTCGCACTGGCCATGTGAAGTGTGTTTTCGGTGACATAAAAGAACTGATCCGGGTCATAGGGATTAGCCCGTAATTGTTCCACGGTGATCGTTTTTTCTTGAGAAAACAACCTCTTGCCGCTAGTTAAGTCAATCAGTTCCAGAGCATAAGCTCCATCGTCATAGGAGGACACACCAAGAATTCCATCATCCGTTACTGCTATTTCCCGTGTGCTTTCATATTTACTCTTATACACACCCAACATTTTTTTGCTGATAAGGTCGAAGGCATAGACGTCTTTATTACTGCTCGTACAGACATATCGTCCGTTCGGACTGAGAGCAACTGTTGAAAAGAGATGAAACATGTCAGTCTTCTCAATGCTGTATTTATCTAATAATTCCCCTGTGGCGGCATTTAGAACATGAACGGCTTCATTGATGAGTACGACTTTTGTTTTGTCCTCACTTAAGACAAAATCTTGGTACATGCCGGCGTAGCTCCACCTCTCCTTGAGAGAGTGAACATCCAGGCATAGAGCCTCCTTTTGAGTAGAGATGATAATGGACTCCTCATCGATAAAAAATACCTTAATTAAATCCACCTTCTTGTCAAGGTTTCTGTACTGGTTCATAAGTTGGCCATTCTCTGCATTCCAGACAAAAAGGTTATATGTGGAGGTTATCGTTACAAAGGTTTTTCCATCAGGGCTGATGGCCATGTATTCTATAGGATGCTTGTGATTCATCACAACATCTGTAACTAAACCCTGCTCCGAGGGTCGATAAGCATAGAGGGCTTCACAAAGGGCGTATTCTGCCTCCTCTACATAGGGGCGATCAGGCTGCGCCAGATTTTGAGGAAGGGCTTCCCTTGCTGTCATTAGGGCAAGCATTCTATCTCCCGAATCCAGAAGCTCTTCGGATATACTTGCCAGGAAAAGGGATTGCCCCTCCAGCGTTTTATCTACCTGTTCTTTAAGCTGCTCGGATTGCCTTTCTACCTCTTGAGACTTTTGCTTAATCAGCTCAGATTGCCGGGCAACCTCCTCTGATTTTTGTCTGATCAGAATATTCTGGTAGGCACTGAAGGAACCAAAGGCCAGAAAAAAAAGGGACAGGGATAGGGAGACGGTAACCACCCTTCTAATGAGCCGTTCTCTTTGTCGCTGTTTTAAATCATCAAACCTGCAGCCTAGGATTGGAGCCAATAGTCTTAAAATCTCTGTTTTGAGCTTTTTCTTCATTCCCCCGAGATTTTGTGCACGGATATCTGCCGCCAATGGCTCTACCTCCACAAGAATCTCGTTTATCTGCCCATCCTCCTGCACCACTTTCTTTTTTGAAAACCGAAGGGGTTGGGGAAAGGATTCCTGGGGCTCACCTTCTATCAGCAAGGCAAGGATGCGATCATAGCCCTTAAGCGCCGCAAAGGTTTCAATTTCCTTGCACACCCACTGGGAGTCCGGTGTTCTGGGCGAGCAAATAACAATAAGGTATTCCGAGTTTTCGAGGGCCTGTTCAATATTCTCCGCAAGATTCGACGAAGTGGGAAGCTCTTCCCGATCCTTGAAGACCCTACCCATTTTCTTTTTTCCGCACTTTTTTGCAACCGGGCCGGGTAATTTATAGGTCTCCAACATTTTGTGGAGTTTCTCTGCAATGGCTTTATCTATCTCTGTATGTCGATAACTGATAAATGCGTCGAATTTTGGTCGATTCACTGACATAACCCCCTGTATCTCAATAATTATACATTATAGAAGATGTTTCCTATTGTCAATGAAGGGGGCTCCCATTCTGGTTTATGTCAGATTTGATCTGTTCCAAGCTACTGGACATGATTTCTTTTACGACACCCTAGCCTTATGGAGGTTCCTTACTTTTCTCCGTGTTTACTCTTTTTTCGTGGGAAGTAGGTCAATCTAAACAAAGGTTGGCCATTGTGCCTACCACTTCTATTACACCCTGCCCGTTTGAAGAAGCATGGCCACATGCCTCAGCTTGGGAATGGCATAGTCATAAAACTCTTTCCAGGCCTCGCAATAATAGTTCAGGCTGGTCTGTTCAACCCTGTCCCGGCGGCAGCCGTTACGACAGATGGGGAGATGCTTGCAGGATTTGCACGTTTCCGGTAAAACCTGCGAGACCTCCAAAAATTCATGGGCTTTCGCCGACCCTCTCATTTCCTGAAGGCTTTCCTGACCAATGGTTCCTAAACGCCATGGGTCAAAGACATAAAAATCACAGGGATAGACGCCTCCATCTCCCTCCACCACATATTGAATGGTGCACTGACCTGCCATGCTACAAAGCTCAGGCCCTTGCCCCATCACCATCTTCACCATGTTATCGATGTGTCGGATAGAGATATATCTGCCCTGTATAAAGTCGTTATACCAAAGATCAAAGAGCCTAATCATGTATTGGCCAAACTCCTTAATGCTTAAATAGTAATCGGATTGGCCTCTTTCCTTTTCCAGGGGTTCCAGGCAGGGAATAAATTGAAGGTATCCGAAGCCCTGCCTTTTAAAGAAGTTATAGATTTTTTCAATACTTTTTGCGGCCCGGCCGGTGACCACACAGAGGATATTAAAGTCCACCTTGTATTTTGTCAGGGTTCTTGCCGCTCTCATGACCTGATTAAAGGTATCTCCGTTATTCTGCATTCTTCGGTTGAGATTGTGTATTTCTTCGGGACCGTCCAAGGACAAGCCCACAAGAAAACGATTCTCAGCTAAAAACTGTGCCCACTCGTCATCTATAAGAATTCCATTGGTCTGAATGGCATAGTGAACCGCGAGCTTCTTATGGTTATACTTTCCCACAAATTGAACCATAGCCCTGAAAAAATCCAGACCCCTTAAGGTGGGCTCTCCACCCTGAAAACCAAAGGAGCAATAGCCCTCAGCCGTTTCCAAAGCTTCCTTGACTATTGTTTCGAGCATCTGGGTTTCAAGCATGCCTTCAAAGGCATGGGTGCGGTTTTCAGCAATGGCATTGTAAAAGCAATAGCGGCATTTCATGTTGCAAGCCGATGATGCGGGCTTGATAAGCAAATTGATGGGAGGCATAAACATCCCTTCCTATGAGTATTTTTGTGTCTTTTTATCATTATACAATAGTTTGAAGCAAAAGTTTAGCCCTTCATCGGGCATGGATGCTTATTAAAACCGCTACCTGAGCTGTTTTAGTATATACTGGGCTTCTCATTCCCGTTACCAAAATCGAAGATTTTGAACGGGCCCCGAGAGCATTGAAACATTTCATGTTATAATAACCTCTCCCGTTACCAAAATCGAAGATTTTGAACGGGCCCCGAGAGCATTGAAACATTTCATGTTATAATAACCTCACCCGTTAGCGAAATCAAAGATTTCGAACGGGTCCCGAGAGCATTGAAACATTTCATGTTATAATAACTATAGAAACAAAAGAGCTTTTTGCGCTTTTTTGACTGATAAGGGGGTTTTACATGAAGATCAAGTTTTTAGGTGCCGCTACGTCGGTAACCGGCTCCTGCCATCTGATCACGACACAGAAGCACAAAATCTTATTAGATTGCGGCATGTTCCAGGGAAGCGATGAAATGGAGGCCCTGAACAGGGAACCCTTTGGCATCGATCCCTCTGAGATTGATTTCGTCATCCTGAGCCACGCCCATATTGATCACAGCGGAAGGCTTCCATTATTGGTAAAGCAGGGGTATAAGGGCCAAATCTACTGTACCGATGCCACTGCCGATCTTCTGGATATTATGCTCAAGGACAGCGGTTACATTCAGGAGCGTGAAGCCGAGTGGAAGAATAAAAAGAGTCAGCGTGTTGGAAAACCCTTGGTTGAACCACTATATACCTTTAATGACGCCACTGTGGCTCTCAAGCAGGTCCGGCCTGTACTTTACAATCAGCTTGTGGAGCTTGATCCTGATATTAAAATTGTCTTTAATGATGCAGGCCATGTTTTAGGCTCGTCCATTGTGGAGCTGTTCATCAAAGAAAATGACAATATCTCAAAAGTTGTATTTTCCGGAGACTTGGGCATGAAAAACAGGCCTATTCTCAGGGATCCCACCATCATAAAAAAAGCCGATTACCTTATTATGGAGGCTACCTATGGCAGCCGGGTGCATGGGAAGAATGCCGCCAGCATAGAACAGCTCATTGATATTGTACTCAAGACCACTCGGCGGGGTGGAAATGTAATCATTCCCTCCTTTGCAGTGGGTCGAACCCAGGAGCTGATTTTTGAGTTTAACCGTTTTTATGAGGAGCATTCAGAATACAAAGAGGCCCTGAATGAAATTATGGTCTATATTGACAGCCCCATGGGGACTACAGCCACCGAGGTATTCCGTAAAAATGCCCAGGTCTTTGATGATGAGATGAAAGCATACATCCTTCGAGGAGATCACCCCTTGGATTTTAAAAATCTAAAGTTTACTCGTACCAGTGAGGATTCCAAGGCCTTAAACCTTGACCCATCCCCAAAGATCATCATCTCCTCCAGCGGCATGTGCGAGGCGGGGAGAATCAAGCACCATCTTAAGCATAACCTGTGGAACCCTAAATCCAGCATTGTTTTTGTCGGCTATCAGGCTGAGGGAACTCTTGGAAGATCCCTTGTCAATGGCAGTAAGGTGGTATCCATCTTTGGTGAGAAAATTCATGTTGAAGCCGAAATTTACAATCTAGAGGGTTTTTCCGGGCATGCTGATAAGGATGGCCTCCTTGAATGGCTCTCTGGCTTCCAGAGAAGGCCCCATCAGATTTTCCTGATCCATGGTGAGGAAGAGTCCAAGAAGTCATTTGCAAAAACCGTTAAGGATGCTTTAGGCTATGACTGTACCGTAGTACATAAGGTAACAGAGTTCACTCTGTCACACGAAAGTATCCAGACCGAGGAGGAAATCCGTCAGGAAAGGACTTCCCCTGAAGCCTTGGCGGCCATTAAAAGGAAAATCACCTCTATTCATGATTATCTGGAGACCATCCTCTATAATACGCAACTGGCTGTGGATACTAAGCTTTCACCCGAACAGGTTACAGAGATCAATAATATTGTGCTGGAACTGGAAAAGAACATTGTAAACCTAGGCTCTGCCGTTACCCGGGAATCCAGCCCCTTTTTTAAATTAAGTGAATGATGGATCGAACG
Organism: Bacillota bacterium; assembly: GCA_023415205.1. Taxonomy (GTDB): domain Bacteria; phylum Bacillota; class Clostridia; order DSM-8532; family DSM-8532; genus DTU059. The sequence continues at coordinate 43,328 of JAEZLR010000013.1, forward strand.
ATATTACATTGCGATTGTAACGGTTTTTTTGCCTCAGTGGAGTGCCTTTTAAGGCCTGAGCTTAAAAATGTTCCCATGGCTGTCTGTGGTAACCCGGAAAACAGGCATGGGATTATTTTGGCCAAGAATGAATTGGCCAAGAAATATAACATTCAAACGGCAGAAACCTTATGGCAAGCCAGAAAGAAGTGCCCTGATTTAGTCCTGGTTCCTCCCCGCCATGGTGAATATGAGAAGTATTCCTCACGGGTCAACAGGATTTACCAGGACTATACCGACAGGGTGGAGCCCTTCGGCATAGATGAGTCATGGTTGGACGTCACGGGAAGCCTCCATCTGTTCGGGTCCGGTAAGGAGATTGCCGATGAGCTTCGGAAAAGAATCACTCAGGAGACGGGGCTTACCATCTCGGTAGGGGTTTCCTTTAACAAGGTTTTCGCCAAACTGGGCAGCGATTATAAAAAACCCGACGCCACCACCGTCATTGACAGAAGTAACTATCAAAACCTGATTTATCCCCTGCCGGTCACCGATCTGTTGTTTGTGGGAAAAGCAGCCAAGGCCGTTCTCTCCCAGCTTTATATCTCAACCATCGGGGACCTTGCCCGAAGTGACAAGCAGGTCATATCAGCAAGGCTGGGTAAAATGGGCGAGATGATCCATGATTATGCCAATGGACTGGATGATGCGCCGGTCAAGTCGGTGACCGAAGCAAATGATATCAAATCAATCGGCAATGGAATGACCTTTAAACGTGATCTTGTTGGGCTTTCAGACATCACCCTGAGCGTCAATACCCTGGCTGACAGCGTGGCTTCCCGCATGAGGAAATACGGGGTAAAATGTTCCACTGTCCAGGTAACCATCAGGGACCCTCAGTTTAAGAACATCTGCCGGCAAAAAGCCTTAAAAACCCCTACCCACCTGGCCAAGGAGATATCGGCCACTGCCCTGGAGATCATCAAAGGCTGCTGGAACATGAAAGATCCCATCCGCATGCTCACCATTACGGGTTCCCACCTCATGATGAAGGATGAGATCTATACAGAGCAGCTCTGCCTTTTTGAGGATAACTGTGACGATAAAAGACAGAAGCAGGAGCAGTTGGAGTCAGCCTTGGATAAAATCCGAGGCAAGTTCGGAAGGAAATCCATCTCCTTTGGCTCAGCCCTTCATAATACCCTGGGTATTAACGACCCTGAGACGGAGGACTCTGATGACTGAAAAACTAGGGTAAAAACTTTTAAGAAACTTCACCATTGACTTATCAGTACTGATCCCTCATTGACCATGGATGAGGGCAATGCCCCTCCTTAAGGTTTCCTCGTCAATGGCCCCTTCAACACCCGCCTGAATATACCCTTCCTTGTCAATAAACAGGGTGCTGGGTATGGATCTGACCCCATAAGTAGCGGCTGCATCCTGTTTTGTATCAAAAAGAACCGTAAAGGTGAACTCATTCTCCTCAACATATTTTTTACCGGATTCCACCGTTTCACGTTGACCATCCACCAAATCTATCATAAGAAAAACAAGCTCATCCTTTCCGTATTCTTCCGAAACCTTATTGAAATGCGGCATCTCGGATTTACAGGGAGAGCACCAGCTCGCCCAGAAATTGAGCACCACCGGGATTCCCAGGTAATCGGAGAGCTTTACTTCCTCACCCTCTGAGTCCACCACCACAAAATCAGGCGCCAGTATGCTCTCAGGGGGATTCTCCTCCGGAGTAGGGGTAGGGCTCTCGGTTGACTGCCCCGGTGTTGGGGCTGGAGATTCGGATGGCCCTTGGGCTGGGGGGGTATGGGTCTTTTCCGGGTCCGTTATTAAGAGGGGGGTCTCCGGCGAGTAGCGGTTGGACAAATAGTTGTAAGCCAACCCAACAGCAGCCATGAACACAATAAATAAGGCAATATATAGGATAGTTTTTACTCTTTTATCCATTCTTTTTTCCCCTTTATAAAGATTTTAAAAGCTCAGGAGGGCCAGCAGCCTTCCCATAAGGCCTGTCATCATGGCAATGCCCAAAGCTACCAGAAGAAGACCCGATATTTTGTTAATTAGTCCATAATGATTCTTAATAAATGCAAAGACTCCTTTGAGCTGGTTGAGCAGAAGCGCGGAGATCAAAAAAGGAATTCCCAGGCCTAGGGAAAAGCTTATAAGAAGGGTGATGCCCTTGAGACTGCTTTGGGAATTGGCGGCAAGCATAAGGGCTGAACCCAGAAAAGTCCCAACACAGGGTGTCCAGCCGATGGAGAAAACAATACCAAAAACGGCTGAAGAAAAAAAGCCAAGCTGAGTTGGTTGATACTCCCTCCGTGAGATCCCCTTGAACAAGTCTACCTTTAATATTCCCAAATAGCTAAGCCCAAAAAAGACCACCAAGGCCCCCGTAATAAGGTTGATTATCTGTGAATATCGGATAAGAAAACCACCCAAAACACCCGCAAAAGCACCAAGGGCCGTAAATACCAATGAAAATCCCAGGACAAAGCCTATAGCGTTGATTAAGGTTTTCCTTCTACTATCCTCTCCACCGGTAAAATATAGGACGTATAGGGGCAGCATGGGAAGCATACAGGGAGAAACAAAGGTCATAATTCCATCAAGAAAAAGAATTAAATAGTCCAAGTTATCCCTCCTACCGTCTTTTCTGACAGGTCTTTTCTCAATAAAGTATTCCTTATATCCTATAATACCAGACAGATCCTTTAAGTCCTTGTGACTCTGTTACAAATCCCATAGTTTTTCCTGGTTTCAATATCTTATGATATCATTTAGTAAGAAGTAAGGGAATCAGAGCTTATAGAGCCTCATTCCTATATTCATCCATCAGCCATCAAAGCGACTTCATTTACAGTAATATATTTTGTACAATACCTATGAAGTTTGAAATTCGGGGACATGGGTGTTGCCGGCTATTGTGAACTCCTGGAGGATATAAATTAGCGAAAATTCTTCATTCCGTATGGCAAAGATAGTATGAGTCCCCTAGCCTTCATTTTGATTCGAGTCTTTATTACTCTATAATAATCGCAGTCATTTTGGAGAACCTCTATTTATGTTATAGTAGGGTATAGATTGGTATCTATTTTTACAGTTTGACAAAGGAGCAACACCATGAACAATGATAAAATAGAACGGATTAATTATCTAGCAAGAAAATCCAAGAAGGAAGGGCTCACCGAAGAAGAAAGGCTTGAGCAACAGGAGCTAAGAAAGGAATATCTGGCCGATTTTAAAAGGAACCTTGCCACTACCCTGGATCAAGTGGTCCTTGTGGACGCCGAAGGAAATAGGAGAAAGCTCAATCAAAAGGGCTCCACAAACCTGCCCCAGTAACAGGTTCTTCTTTCAAGGGTGCCCCTTTCCATTGTTTTTCTGGCAGAATTCATATAAAAGCTAAGCTTCCAAGGAGACAATTGATGGAAACAATAATGAGGGCCCAAACAATACCCGTCAGTTTTAAGACACGATGGGCTACAAGAGATTGAACATTATCGCGTTATTAACGCACTTAAGATAAAGAGTCAAAGATTTAAACTTGCTGTTTTCATAAGTCTGCCTTTAAATGGATCGGTCTTTTATTTTCCGAATAGTCAAGAATGACACTATAAAGCCTTTCGCCTTATAGTGCCATTCGGTAAAATGATTATATTTTGGATACTTTACTTTTTGGGGAAGAGTCTGTCCCTTCCGCCCATCCAAGGTCTTAAAACCTCCGGAATGAGGATACTTCCGTCTTCTTGCTGATACTGTTCAACAATGGCAGGAAGGATGCGGCTGGTTGCCAAACCGGAAGCGTTCAGGGTATGGGCCAACTCTGTTTTCTTATTATCCTTACGTCTGAAACGTATGTTTCCTCTTCTGGCCTGATAATCATAAGCGTTTGAACAGGAGCTTACTTCCTTGTAATCGTTCATGCTGGGAATCCATATTTCTATATCATAGGTTTTTCCCATACCTGCGCTACAATCCTGTGCAGCGAGCTTACTCACACGGTGATGAAGGCCAAGTCCCTGTACAAGCCTTTCAGCTTTATTAACTAGCTCCTGAAGCGCATCCTCCGATTTTTCCGGAAGGGTGTATTGGAACATTTCAACCTTGTTAAACTGATGTCCCCGGATCATGCCTCTTTCTTCTGCACGATAACTACCAGCTTCTTTTCTATAACAGGGAGTATAGGCAAAATACTTTTTAGGCAGATCCTCCTCATTGAGGATTTCGTCCCGGTGGAAGTTTATAAGCGCTGTTTCTGCTGTGGGAAGAAGGAACTGCATTCTGTCGTTAACTTCACCTGTTTCAATTTTAAAAACATCATCGGCAAATTTGGGGAATTGTCCTGCGGTATAACCACACTGATAGGTCAATAGATGGGGCGGAAGCATAAACTGATATCCATCCTTACTATGCTCTGAAATAAAGTAGCTGAGTAAGGCCCATTCCAAAAGCGCTCCATCCCCTGTGTAGACCCAGAATCCGCTTCCCCCGATTTTTGCTCCACGCTCATAATCAATAAGTCCACAGGAGGTCACTAAATCCACATGATTCATAGGTGGGAATGAAAACTCAGGTTTCTGTCCAAAGGTGCGAACAACCTGATTATTTTCTTTGCCACCTGGAACAACATCATCCGCAGGAATGTTTGGCAGCGCCGAAAGAAATTGATTCATATTTTCTTCTACGCTTTTAAGCTCTTCTTCCATGACCTTGACTCTATCCGATATTTCCTTCATTTGAGTCATGAGTTGAGTAACGTCCTGACCCTGCTTTTTTAGTATCGGAATTTCAGAAGAAACCTTATTTTTTCTTGCTTTTAGCTCCTCGGATTCAGAAATAATACTTCTTCTTTTCTGATCCCAGGATAGAAGCTCCGTAAAATCCACCTCATAGAGTCTTTTTTGAAGGGCCAACCTGACCTCTTCCGGGTTATTGCGTATTCTTTGAATGTCCAGCATAGAGATACTCCTCTCGATTAAGAAACCTTTATTTCATAAAGGATAGGGCTTTCGATAAAGCCTCCTTTTCTTCCTTTGACAACTCCTTTTGAGATTGTCCCCCAATCACTTCTTTAAGATACACATAAGAGTTTTCCCTGGTATAGATTCCTGTAAGCACAAAACCGTTCTTTTTATCATCAAGAGCCGCCATGGAGAAACTCATATTGTTGCCCATATTTTCAAAGGCATTATAGGAAATCATTCCCACATTACGAAGGGTGGAGGGCATACGCTTTTCTAAGTCACATAGACGGTTTTCAATATTTCCCTCCAATTCTTTTTTTACTTTATCCATTTCTTCTGAATAGGAAACCATGAGATCTTCCACATTGTTCTCACTTAGCCCCTTGATTAAACACCGGTATTTTTTTATCATACCACTTAATCTGAAATGTTCAATCATCAAAAGAATAAAACACAATAAAGTCAGACCTAAACCACCATAGACTAAATATTCTTCCATGCAACAGCCCCTCCGGGAACTCATAAGGATTTTGGCAGAATTTATTTTTATTAAAATAGTAATTATATGCTTACAGGCTCTATTTTCATTTTTAAGCTACTTTTATGTTTCAATAGGATAACATATGGCCAAGCTCGTAAAAATTAAAATAGATCAATATTATGAAGTCGATTATTTTCCATTGTTTAGTAATAAATCAATAATTCTGTCAAACTCGTCGTTGGTGTAATATTCTAGTACAATCTTGCCCTTTCCTTTACCTCTTATGAGATCGATTTTTGTTCCATAGTGTGTACGCAGCTTTTCTTCGATATCTTTAATATCAGCCTCTACCTTTTTTACCGGCTTATTGATAGGATTGTTCTTTTTATCTTCTCTTGCCGCTAATCTTTCTGTTTCTCTAACATTGAGATTTTTCTCTATAATCTCATTGGCAAGGGCTATTTGGCGGGTGGCATCATTGACTGTAATAAGGGTTCTTGCATGTCCGCTGGTGAGTCTACCATCGGAGATCATTTCTTTTACAGACGTGGCAAGGTTAAGAAGCCTGACCGAGTTGGCAATAGCTGCCCGGCTTTTTCCTACTACTCGTGCGACTTCCTCCTGAGTAAGCTCAAACTCTTCCATGAGCTTTTGATAAGCCTCTGCTTCTTCGATGGGATTTAAATCCTCTCTCTGGAGGTTTTCTATGAGCGCAATCTCCATAACCTCCCGAGAGGAAAGCTCTTTCACTACAACAGGTATAGTTTTTAGACCAGCTAGTTTAGAAGCACGCCATCTTCTTTCTCCTGCAACAATTACATAGCGCTGACCTTCTTTTCTTACCAGAATAGGTTGAACTACACCATGATCCTTTATGGACTGAGCCAACACCTCTAATTTTTCCTGATCAAATATTTTTCGCGGTTGGTCATGGTTGGGTTCAACGTCATTTACCTTAACCTCTAGGACGCTGTTTTTTGCCTCATCAAGGGCATTTGTGGAACTGATGAGTGCATCCAAGCCTTTTCCTAAACCCTTCTTCATTTATATTTCCTCCGAACTCATTATAACTTCCTCTGCTAATTCCATATAGCATTCCGAGCCCTTGGATTTATCATCATAGAGAATAATGGGAAGACCATAGCTCGGAGCCTCACTCAAGCGAACATTACGTGGAATAATCGTGCGATAAACCTTGTTTCCGAAATACTTCTTAACTTCCTCAACCACCTGTATGGACAAATTTGTTCTGGCATCAAACATCGTCAGAACAACCCCCTCCACACGAAGGGACTTATTAAGATGCTTCTGAACAATTTTTACAGTATTCATCAGCTGGCTTAGGCCTTCAAGAGCATAATACTCGCACTGTATAGGAACAAGAATGGTATTGGCGGCTGTAAGGGAATTGATGGTCAATAGCCCCAATGATGGAGGACAATCAATAATAACATAATCATAATCATCCTTAATTTCATCAAGAGCTAATTTCAAGCGAGTTTCTCGAGAGTAGACCGAGACCAATTCGACCTCTGCCCCAGCTAGATTTATATTTGAGGCCGACAGAAATAGATTTTTTACCTTTGTCTCTATCAAGGTATCCTTTATAGGCACTTCATTGATAATAACATCATAGATAGAGCTTTCGACCTTGTTTTTATCGACGCCAAGACCACTGGTGGTATTTCCTTGCGGATCAATGTCAATTACAAGCACCTTTTTTTTCTTAACAGCCAGACAAGCACTTAAATTAACAGCGGTCGTCGTTTTGCCAACACCACCCTTTTGATTGGCAACTGCAATGATCTTAGCCATAGAACACCTCATCCGATAACGTATTGATTTGTATTTCCATTATGGAGTATTCCTATTATAACATAAAAATGTGGAAAGTGAATGTTTCACGTGAAACAAAAAAGAATAATCCTACTGTTTAGAAATGATGACATTCTATTTATTTCTTTTCTTTTCTTTTTAATTTAGTAAAGAGTAGCTATCTGATTGAGATTATCAATTTTTCTATTAATCTACGGATAGAATTAGAAATAAATATTCCTTTTTTATAATTTAAGTATTACTTTAAACCAGTTAATTATTTATGACAGAGGGAGTGATGGGCTTATTTTCATTGCTATAAAAAATGATGATATATAATGATGAGGTCTACAGCATCTGTATTTATTTTTTTAGTCCTCTTCTTGATTAGAATTCACTATTTCAATTTTTATTTTATATCTAGTGTTACTTTTATACTATACGTATTCTAACCTTCATATATGGCACATGTGTTTTAATTGCTTCATATATCAAACCTTTATTGAGTTCTTTTTGATTTTTATGAGGTTTCTTTATTATTAATGACCTATATTATATTGTAGTGACCTATTCCTCACTGCTTTTCTCAATTGACTATAAATCTATTAATTTCATCTCCATCATTTCTTAAACCTTAGAAATGTTTCACGTGAAACAAAAAAGAAGGAGTACCTAAACTCCTTCTTTGGCTTACTGTTTATATATCGAGGTTATTAACAGTTTTAGCATACTTATGAATGAATTCTTTTCTTGGTTCTACCTTCTCACCCATCAGTACTGTGAATATTTCATCCGATAACACAGGATCCTCAACCTCAACCTTGAGGAGATTTCGAGTTTCAGGATTCATTGTAGTCTCCCACAGTTGCTCGGAGTTCATTTCGCCTAACCCTTTATAGCGTTGTATGGCAATATTGTTATCCTCTTTACGCCATTCCTTTTCCTTCATTAATTTTTGAAGCTCTCTGTCATTATAAACGTAATATTCTTCCTTACCTTTTTTGATCTTATAAAGAGGGGGCTGAGCAATATAGATATGCCCATTATCAACCAGGGGCTTCATATATCTATAGAAGAAGGTTAATAGCAATGTGCGGATATGGGATCCATCAACATCGGCATCGGCCATGATGATGACTTTATGATAACGTAGCCTCGAAAGATCCATGTCTTTTCCAATGCCGCTCCCCAGGGCCGTAATGACAGGACTAAGCTTTTCATTGCCGTATACTTTGTCTTCTCTCGATTTTTCAACGTTAAGCATTTTTCCCCACAGCGGAAGGATGGCCTGGAATTTACGATCCCTTCCCTGCTTTGCACTACCTCCCGCGGAGTCCCCCTCAACGATAAAAATCTCGCATTTTTCAGGGTCTTTTTCCGAGCAGTCAGCAAGCTTTCCAGGAAGTGATGTAGATTCTAAAACAGACTTTCTCTTTGTCATCTCTCTGGCTTTTCTTGCGGCCTCCCTTGCGCGGAAGGAAAGAAGGGTTTTTTCAATGACGATTTTAGCCGTCTTTGGGTTCTCCTCCAGAATATAAGTGAGCTTTTCAGTAACCACACTCTCAGTAAATGAACGAATATCTGCATTTCCAAGTTTAGTCTTAGTCTGACCCTCAAATTGAGGGTCAGGAAGCTTGACACATATAATGGCTGTAAGACCCTCTCTAACGTCTTCACCCGATAGGTTTTTATCGCTTTCTTTTAATTGATTGATCTTACGAGCATAATCATTAACGACCTTTGTTATAGCCGTCTTAAATCCTGTGATATGGGTGCCGCCTTCCGTAGTAGCAATATTATTGGCATAGCTGTATACATTCTCAACAAATGAGTCTGTATACTGCATGGCTACTTCAATTTCAACATCATCCTTCTTTGCACTGAAGTATATGATCTCAGGGTGGATAATTTCCTTATTCTTATTGATGTACTCGACAAAGGAACTAATACCTCCTTCATAATGAAGGACTACCTTATTTTCTTCTTCCTCGCGCTGATCGATAAGATTAATGGTTATAGCCTTATTAAGAAAGGCCATTTCTCTAAAACGCTTCAGCAGAATATCAAAGTCATAGACGGTTTCTTCAAAGATTTCCTCGTCAGGTTTAAAGGTTGTTTTTGTTCCTTGTAGATCGGGATCACATTCCCCAACCACATCGACACCTGTTACAGGGATTCCTCTGGCATAGCGCTGCCTAAAGATTTTTCCATCACGAATAACCTCAACCTCCATCCATTCAGACAGAGCGTTAACCACCGATGCACCAACGCCGTGCAGACCACCGGATACCTTATATCCGTCTCCACCGAATTTTCCTCCGGCGTGGAGAACGGTATGAACAACTTCAAGAGTTGGTATCTTGAGCTTAGGGTGAATACCAGTAGGTATGCCACGACCATTGTCAATATTGGTGATACTATTGTCCTTATTGATAATGACGGTGATGGTATCACAGTGACCGGCCAGAGATTCATCAATGCTATTATCAACTATCTCATAGACCAAGTGATGTAAGCCTCTGGATGATGTGCTTCCTATATACATACCCGGTCTTTTTCTTACAGCTTCAAGTCCTTCCAGAACTTGTATTTGATCGTCATCATAGCCTTGATGGTGATTAATTTCAGTCATGGGGTAAAATCCTCCTGTTGGGTTTGATCTTTTTTAGTGCTCTTTTATTCAATGTAGAGGATGATATGGGAGATAAATATACTTTATCCTTACCTTCCTCGCGAGTAATAATAAATGACTTAGGAATGTCATCTCCTATAGTTTGTATTATTCCCTTTTCTTCGCATTTTTTTAAATATTTTCTTGTAGTCTGTGAGGTTGTTGTCCTTTCAATATCCATGATAGCGATGATATCTTTCATCAAAACTATTTCATTTGAACCAATATGAAGAAACATTAAACCACCCTATCAATTTTATTCTAGTTTTTCAGTTCGGTCAACTTTTGAAGGAAACGTGTCCATTCTCTACCAAAAGCTTGATAGCCCTTTTGTCCTTAATGCCGGAATAGGGAACATCATCCGTTGCAGTTATCAAAGTCTGAACGTCATAGAGTCCATTAACCAGATATTCTTGACGATTTGTATCCAATTCAGACATAACATCATCTAAAAGCAGCACTGGTTTTTCACCTCTGACAGACTCTACAAAAAGGAGCTCCGAAATGATGAGGGATAAAGCCAATGATCGCTGTTGCCCTTGTGAACAGTATTGCCTTGAATTCATTCCATTGAGCAATATTTCAAAATCGTCTCGGTGGGTGCCATAAAGACATTGTGAAAGGGTTATTTCCTTACATTGCTGTCTCTCAAGCTTTTCCCTCAACTCTTTTTCTAAATCCTCAATGCTCATGGGATGATCAAAAGGGCAAAAGGTTTTATAAATTAACCGGGATTCTTCATTTCCATTGGATAGGTGCTTGATTTCTCTTTTCATATATTCATCAAGCACTTCTATTGTCTTCATTCTAGTATAGGCAATTCGGCTTCCAAAATAGGCCAATTGATCATTCCATACCGGTATAACATCCCTATATTTTTGCTCAGCCTTATTTTTCTTAAGAGCCATGGACTTATTCTTTATTATCCCGTTATATTGTTGAAGATTGTGTAGGTATTGGCGGTTTATCTGACAAAGAAGAACATCAAGAAATTTTCTTCTTTCTGCAGGAGAACCCTTGACTACTTCAAGGGTTTCAGGAGAAAAGAGTATCATATTAAGTGTTCCAAGGATATCTGAGAGCTTTCCTCTTTTGACACCATTTATTTCTGCATACCGACCGGTTTCCTTTGAATATTTGATGACAATTGTTGTCTCACGCTGGTCTATAACGGCTACAAGCTTTATTTCAAAGCATACTTGCCCATAGGTGATCAAATCATTATAATTATTGCTCCTGTGTGACTTTCCTGTGGCAGCGATATACAAGGCTTCCAGGACATTCGTTTTTCCTTGAGCATTTTTTCCATACAGAATATTGATACCTTCACCAAAGGAGATCGCCTGACGGGCATAATTCCTAAAATTATTTAGCTCAACAGATTTTATGATCACTTGCTCTCACCGGCCTGGGTAATGTGATATTCTTTTCCCAAAACCATGACCAAATCACCGGGTCTAAGTTTTCTCCCCCGTCTGTTTTCCTTTTCGTTATTTACAAAGATATCGTTTTCAAAGATGAACAGCCTAGCCTCTCCCCCGGAACCAACAATTTGAGAGAGCTTTAATAACTGGTCCAGCTTGATATATTCAGTAGTGATGGGGACATTCATGGTATCAGCACCCCTTAATTATTTTTTATTCTTACAGGAAGAACCAGGTAAAGATAGCGATCATGGTCGACGGCTGTAATGATGCATGGACCAATAGAAGAAGTAAATGATATTTTTATAGTCTCGTCGCTGATGACTTTAAGCGCATCAATAAAATATCGCGGATTAAATCCTATATGCAGATTTGTTCCATTGTTTTGTATCTTTATTTGCTCTTTAGATAAACCAATCTCAGCGGTGGAGGAAACCATGAGGGATTCGTCTCCAATGGTAAAGCGGACGGGATATCTTTTATCATCACTGGTGATTAAAGATGCTCTTTCCAGACTTTCAGTTAGCTCCTTTGTATTTACCTGAATCACTGTTTCAAACTGTGTTGGAATATATCCCTTAAAGTTCATAAATTCTCCGTCAAGGACATTGGAAACAATCCTGCAATGGCTGAAATTAAAGGAAACAAGGTTTCCAGAAAGGGATATGGTCATGGCGTCACTGGAGGCATCCAGAATGCGCAGGATTTCATTCATATTCTTTCCAGGAATAACAACTTTAAATTTCACATCTTCCTTAATAACAGAATGAGCTACAGCCATTCTAAATCCATCGAGTGCGACGATTCTTATTTCACCCTGATCTGCTTCAAGGAGGGCCCCCGTCATGATCTTTCTGTTTTCATCTGTCCCAACGGCAAAGATAGTCTGCTTAAGGAGATCCTTAAGGGTGGCTTGGGTAATGGAAAAGGAAAGATCATCCTGATAAGTAGGGGGAAGCGGGTAGGTTTCAGCATCCATGCCTTTAATTTCAAAATAAGAATTCAAGCATTCAATACGTACCTTGCTTCCATCAAAGACCTCTATGGAAACCGGTGCATCAGGAAGACGGCGGATAATTTCACCAAAAACTTTTGAATGAATAACGATGGTACCTTTTTCCTTAACATCTGCTTCGACAATATACTCAATGCCTAAATCAAAGCAATTGCCTATTAATTTTAAGTTATCGTCAGCCTGTATAAAGATACCTTCAAGAATAGGCAATGTAGCTTTGGACATAACAGCCTTTTGGACAACATTTATGGCATCCATAAGATTTTGTTTCAAAACAATAGCCTTCATCTTCCCTGCCTCCGTTTTCTCTTTCTTTTATTAATAATTTAGTCGTAATAGTAGTAAGGGGTGTGGATTCTGTTGAAAAGTATGTCAAAGTGTTTTATAGCTTAATGTTTGCCTGTTAAAAACTTTGTTGAAAACTTTCACTTTTTTGTAGCCTTCCTGTGGTCAAAATTATAAGCTGTTTTTATTCACTGCTTTTCCAAGGATAATCCCCAGAATTCTGGGGATAGTCAGAGTTTTTACTGTTTTCCTGTGATATTTCTTTTCATTTCAGAAAGCGCGCGTCTTAATTCTGAGTTTTTATCCATTTCCTCCTGAATCTTGTCACAGGCATGCATAACAGTGGTATGGTCCCTTCCTCCAAAGACCTGTCCTATTCTGGGAAGAGACATTCCAGTGAGTTCGCGGCACAGATACATGGCCACCTGTCTGGGGAAGGAAATATCCCTTGACCGTTTTTGGGTAGTCAGTTGTTCGGGAGCGATATCATAGTAGCGTGAAACCACTTTCATGATGGTATTATGATTGATATTCACAACCGATATGCCGGCGAGTATTTGTTTAAGACAATCCTGAGCTAATTCCAATGTAATGGGGCTACCCGTGAGGGAAGCATAAGCAATCACCCGATTAAGAGCCCCCTCAAGCTCCCGGATATTTGATTCTATATTATCTGCAATATAGACCAATACTTCGTTGGGTATATCATAGCGTTCCAATTGAGACTTTTTTCTGAGAATCGCTATTCGCGTCTCATTGTCAGGGGCCTGTATATCGGCAATCAGACCCCATTCAAATCTTGAACGGAGTCTGTCTTCAAGGGTATTAATCTCCTTAGGCGGTTTATCGCTGGATATGACGATTTGCTTATTGGCTTCATAAAGGGCGTTGAAAGTGTGAAAAAACTCCTCCTGCGTCCTTTCCTTCCCTCCGATAAACTGGATATCGTCTATAAGCAGGACATCAATATTTCTATATTTATTTCTGAATTCTTCGTTCCTGTCATCTTTGATGGCGTTAATAAGCTCATTGGTAAATTTCTCCGATGAGGTATAGAGAACCTTTGACTTTGAGTTTTGCTCTATAACATAGTGCCCAATGGCATGCATCAGATGTGTCTTCCCAAGGCCTACACCACCATAAATAAATAGGGGATTATACGCCGTGGCGGGTGCTTCGGCTACAGCCAATGCGGCAGCATGAGCTAATTGATTACCGTTTCCTTTAACAAAGGTGCTAAAGGTATACTTGGGGTTCATAATGGATAACTGTGGGGTGTTGTCGTCTATAGGGGCTTCTTTTTGAATTTTAGATTCCGCGGATTTGACACAGAGTTCCACTTCAAGATCACGTCTTGTGACAATTTTTACAGCGTTTTGGATAAGGTCCTTATATCGTGATTTGATAATGCCCAGATTAAATTCCGACGGAACTTCTAAGACGATACTATTTTTTTCAAGTGATAGGGGAAGTATGGGTTCTATCCAGGTGCTGAAACTTACACTGGTCATTTCTTCTTCCAAGAGCTTCATAACCTCAGCCCATGTTTCCCTTAAGCCAGATGCCATTAGAAATTCCTCCATTTGTTTTCCTAACCGTATACTTAAATATATCAAACTTCATAAAGTGTTTCAACACATTCGTTATCAACAATTTCTTGACTTCATGCCAGTTTGCATTATATAATATTTGCTGTGTCACTATGGAAAGAATAAAGTATTGTTATAAATACGATTGAACGGAGGTGTCCATCCATGATCCGTACTTATCAGCCAAAGAAAAGGCAACGTTCAAAGGAGCACGGCTTCAGAAAAAGAATGAAAACCGCTAATGGCAGAAAAGTTTTAAGAAGAAGAAGACTGAAGGGCAGAAAAACCTTAAGTGCATAAAGACCAATTCATTGGTCTTTTCTTCTATGGTGCAAAAGATTAGATAATATGAAGAGTAAACTGCCAGTATTAACAAAAAACAACGAATTTCAACGGGTTTATAGTAAGGGAAGATATTCTGCTTCCGCCTTTCTGGTCATTTATGTTCTCCCTAATCGTTTGGATAAAACCAGGGTAGGTATTACAACCAGTAAAAAAGTGGGTAATGCCGTCAGACGAAATCGAATGAGAAGACTTATTCGGGAGAACCTAAGAATACTCAGTGATCGGTTGATCAGGGGCATTGATGTAGTTGTAGTAGCGCGTAAAGCAGAGGAAACAGCTTCCTTAGAGACTATAGGGAAAGAATTACGATATCTTCTTCACAGGTTGGATCTTTTAGATAGGGAAAAAGAATGCTAAAGCAGTTATTGATTTTAGTCATAGGATTTTATAGAAAACATCTCTCCCCTCTTAAAAGCAAGCCTTCTTGCAGATTTTATCCAACATGCTCCCAATATGCTCTGGAAGCCATAACACGCTATGGTGCATTAAAAGGGGTATACTTATCATTACGGCGTATTCTAAAATGCCATCCCTTTCATCCCGGAGGCTATGATCCAGTGAAATAAAGATCCGGAGGGAATATTAATGTCGGGAATATTAAGCGCAATAGGCTTGTTGTTCGGAAAGCTGATGTATTTTATCTATGTTACGGTAGGCTTTCATAATTATGCTCTTTCTATTGTACTTTTTACAATAGTGTATAAGCTCATCCTTCTCCCCTTGTCCATGAAGCAGATTAAGTCCTCTCAAAAAATGCAGGAGATTCAGCCGGAGCTTTCCAGAATTCAGGAAAGATACAAGAATGACAAGGAGAAACTGAATGAAGCGACTATGAAGCTCTATCAGGAGAAAGGATATAATCCTGCCTCGGGATGTCTTCCTATGCTGATTCAGTTGCCCATATTGTTGGCCCTGTTCTATGTTATCAGAATGCCCATGTCCTATATGTTGGATATACCGGCAAAAGCCGTTGGTGAAATGGCTGTTGTTGCCATTCAAAAAGGTGAATTCAGCTATGGGAATGTCGGTGAGGAAGCCTTTAATAAAATAAAGGATGATCCTACAGAGGTCTATAAAGCTTTCTCTCAGAAGGATCCCTATTTTGAAGTTAAGCTTATGAGCGTCATCGATAAAAACCAGGAATTGATCCATAACAATCCCTATCTGGATGATAGCAGAAAAGCAGTCCTCTCCGAATTTAAAATGAAGATGTTAAGCATTTTTAACTTTGGAACACCTCCCACCCTTGATTTTAAAGCCATTACATCTGATCCAGCAACAAACATTCCTCCTCTGATTCTTCTTTTGCTGGCAGTTTTGACCACTTATTTTACAGCGGTACTCACTATGCCTGCACCTCCAAAGGACACCAAGGATAAGAACGCCGCCAATGCGGGCTGCGCTTCTAAAAGTATGCTGTGGATTAGCCCCATCATGACACTATGGATTGGTTTAACAACACCTTCTGGACTATCCTTCTATTGGACTATTAATAATATTTTGTCCTTCGCTCAGCAAAAAGCCTTGAATAAGATCTATAAAAAGGATGTCAAGGAACAAAAGGAGGAGATTATTGTTGGAAAAGTCAATAATAAAAGAAGCAAAAAATAGTGAGGAAGCCATCAGACTAGCCTGTGAGGAGCTGGGGATTGATCGGAATGATGCTGAAATAGAGATTATTTCTGAAGGGAATAAAGGTCTTCTAGGCTTTATCGGCAACAAAAATGCCATTGTAAAAGTAACAAAAAAGCCCGGCCTTGAGGAAATGGTCCATCAATTTCTCGAGCCCATCTTTAAAAAGATGGACATTGAAGCCGATATAAATATAGCCCAGGAAGAAGGGCAGATGACCGTTCGTTTATCAGGGGACGATATTGGAATTATCATTGGAAGAAGGGGCGAAACACTGGATGCCCTACAATATCTCCTTAGCCTTGTGATAAACCGTAAGGTTTCTGGCTATGTCCGCGTTATTCTGGATGTGGCTGATTACAGGCAAAAAAGGGAGGAAACCCTGGTTAGGTTGGCCAATCGTGTGGCTGATAAGGTTATTCGTACCCGTAAAAACCTGAGCCTGGAGCCTATGAATCCCTACGAAAGAAGAATAATTCACTCCACTCTGCAAAATCATAAATACGTTGATACGCAAAGTATCGGTGAAGAACCAAACCGAAAGGTTGTTGTTCGTTACAAGCAGAGTAATCCCAGACAAGTATAAGAAGTCTTGCGGACAACGGAAACACCGTTGTCCGTTTTTATATGAAGTTGGAAGCCTTTATACTATGTTGAATAAGAGGAAAGACATAAATGATGACGGAAGATACCATAGCAGGAATCTCGACGGCTGTTGGACAATCAGGAATATCCATCATCCGCTTAAGCGGACCGGAAGCTTTTGAAATTGTCGACCAAGTCTTCAGAGGAAGGGAGACGGTAAAGAATCAGCCTTCCCACACTGTTCGTTACGGAAAAATATACTCCGACGAAGGGGAAGTATTGGATGAGGTGCTTCTGACCAAAATGGCGGCACCCCGGACCTATACCCGGGAAAATGTTGTGGAAGTAAGCTGCCATGGCGGGTACACCCTAGCCCGGGCCCTTTTGGATCTTCTATATCAAAAAGGAGCCCGACCTGCCGAGCCCGGAGAGTTTACAAAGCGTGCCTTTTTAAACGGGCGAATCGATCTTGCACAGGCAGAGGCCGTCATGGATGTTATCCAGGCCAGGACTGAAAGAGTATCAAAAGTGGCTGTCCGTCAACTGGAAGGTGCCCTTTCTGAGAAAATTAACCGAATTCGGGAGAAGCTTATTGGGCTCCTTTCCCATATTGAAGTGAATCTGGACTATCCTGAGTACGATGTGGAAGAGATCACCTTGTCCCAGGCTCAGAAGGAAGCGGAGGCTGTTGTTGAGGAGTTGAGCAGGCTTATAGAGAGCTTTCGCTATGGAAAGGTTTTAAGGGAAGGTCTGGAGGTTGTTATTGCAGGGCGTCCCAATGTAGGGAAATCTTCTCTTATGAATCGGCTAGCCAGAAAAAACAAATCTATTGTCACCGATATTCCGGGCACAACCAGGGATGTGGTGGAGGAATATGTCAATATTAAGGGTATACCCGTCAAGCTTATGGATACTGCCGGGGTGCATCATACAGAGGATTATGTGGAGCAGCTTGGTGTGGAGAGAACCCTTAAAGCCATAGAAGATGCCGACTTTATTATTGTTCTTGAGGATGCGTCCTCCCCTTCCGGAAGTCTGGAGGATACCATTAAAAAGAGGGTTGATGAAGCAGGAAAGCCCTTGGTCCAGGTGTTTAATAAAATTGATTTAATCCATAGCCCAGAGCTGTCAAAGCTGAAGGATGCCAATCCTCAGGCCCTATTTTTGTCGGTTTCAGAGGACAAAGGAATCGAGGCCCTTGAAGACAGACTTTTTGGCTTTGCCTCTAAAAATCAACAGGATGTGGATAATCAGGTGCTTATCACAAACACCCGTCATGAATTACAGCTTAAGAAGGCCAGAGACTATCTGAATACTGCCCTTGAGGCTGTACATGGGGGGCTCACTCTAGACATGGTGGCCTTGGACTTGAAGGGAGCCCTTGAAGAGCTGGGCAGAATTACGGGACATCATGCCGATGAGGATGTTATTCATGCGATTTTCTCACGGTTTTGCCTTGGGAAGTGATTAAGGTTATAGATGCTTATATAGGATAGAAGAAGCGAATGGTGAAATATTCAAAAGGTGAGATAAAAATGGATGAATTTATCGGTGGGGAATACGATATTATAGTTGTGGGTGCGGGACATGCCGGCTGTGAAGCGGCCTTGGCCACCGCACGCCTGGGGCTTACAACAGCAGTGTTCAGTCTTAATCTGGACAGCATAGCCAATATGCCGTGCAATCCTAATATCGGTGGAACGGCAAAGGGGCAATTGGTACGAGAAGTGGATGCCCTGGGTGGTCAAATGGGGCTTTCGGCGGATGAAACCTTTATCCAGTCCAAGATACTCAACCGGGCCAAGGGGCCAGCGGTATACTCGCTGAGAGCACAAATTGATCGAAAGGCCTATCATATTCATATGAAAGGGGTACTGGAGAATCAAGAGAATCTGGATATCAAGCAGGCTGAGGTTATCGAAATCTTAAGCCAGAATAATAAGGTCACGGGAGTCCGGGTTCATACCGATACCGTATATCTCTGTAAGGCCATCATTCTTACGACGGGAACCTATCTTAAAGGACGGATCATCATAGGAAAAACTAATTTTAGTGGCGGGCCTGACGGGCTTTTCCCGGCCAATCGTCTTTCGGAAAGCCTAAAGTCGTTGGGCCTTGAGCTGATGCGTTTCAAGACAGGTACCCCTGCCCGCATCAACAGCCGCAGTGTGGATTTTTCAAAGCTGGAAGAGCAATTGGGCGATGAGGAGATAACACCCTTTTCCTTTATGACGGATGAGATTAAAAAGAATCAAACCTCCTGCTGGATGACCCATACCAATAGTAGAACTCATGAAATTATTAAAGAAAATCTCCATAGATCCCCCCTTTATAGCGGAGATATTGAAGGCGTTGGTCCCCGTTACTGCCCCTCCATAGAAGATAAAATCGTACGCTTTGCCGATAAGGACAGTCACCAGATTTTTGTTGAGCCCATGGGCCTTAGTACCCAGGAAATGTACCTGCAGGGCCTTTCCTCAAGCATGCCCGAGGATGTGCAAATCAGAATGATTCAATCCCTCCCCGGGCTGGAAAAGGCCTCGGTGATGCGCCCGGCGTATGCCATTGAATATGACTGCATCAACCCTACCCAGCTCAAGCTTTCTCTGGAGTTTAAGCATATTGATGGCCTCTTTGCCGCCGGTCAGATCAATGGCAGCTCAGGCTATGAAGAGGCTGCCGCCCAGGGGCTGATGGCCGGAATCAATGCCGCCATGAAATTAAATAATAGGGAGCCCCTCATTCTAGACCGCTCTCAGGCCTATATCGGCGTGTTGATCGACGATTTGGTCACCAAAGGAACTCAGGAGCCCTACCGTATGATGACCTCCCGGGCCGAATACCGTCTTTGGCTGAGACAGGACAATGCGGATATGCGCCTGACTCCATTGGGCAGAGAAGTGGGCTTAGTCAGTGATGAACGTTTCCAGAAATTCTCGCTGAAGAAAAGACAGATTGAGGATGAAATGCACCGTCTTAAGGAAACCATGCTTACCCCCAGTGAGGAAAACAACAGCTTCTTGGCACGCCACAACAGTGCCAGGTTGCTTTCCGGAATCAGGCTTTATGACCTGCTTAAACGCCCTGAGATGTCCTATTCCTTCTTTGAAGAGATTGGTCAGGCGGCTGACCTCCCAAAGGAGATCATCGAACAGATTTCCATTAATATTAAGTATGAGGGCTATCTTGACCGTCAGTTGGGCCAGATCCGACAATTTAAACGCATGGAGGAAAGACGCTTACCCCATGATATTGACTATTCCAAAATACAGGGCCTTTGTCTTGAGGCCCGGCAGAAGCTCAATAGCCAGAAGCCCGAATCCCTTGGACAAGCTTCCAGAATCTCAGGGGTTTCCCCTGCCGATATCTCGGTTCTTCTTGTTTATCTCGAATCCTTAAAGAGAAAAGAAACATCCATAGGAGAGAGCCATGTTAAGTGAAAAGTCACTTACCCTATTAAAAGAGGGGTCGAAAAATTACGATTTTGAGCTATCCCAGGACCAATTGGACAAGCTTTCAACCTATGCCCGACTGCTTGTAGAATGGAATGAGAAGATCAATCTGACAGCTATAACCGACGAAGAAGGGATTGTCATTAAGCACTTTTTAGATTCCTTCTCCCTGCTTCCCCTAATTCCCGGTAAGGTAACGACACTTATCGACGTGGGGACGGGAGCCGGCTTTCCGGGGATACCCTTAAAAATTGCCGGGGAAAAGCTTAAAGTGACTTTGTTGGATTCTCTCGATAAGCGAGTAAAGTTTCTTGCGGAGGTATGCACCCGATTAGAGCTTAAAGATATCCTTCCTGTGCATGGTCGCGCAGAGGATTTCGGTGTCGATAGTAGGCATAGGGAGCGCTATGATCTGGCTGTGGCCAGAGCCGTGGCTTCCCTGCCCGTTTTATTGGAATACTGCCTTCCCTTTGTAAAAATAGGAGGCTATTTTATGGCCATGAAAGGCCCCGATGCTAAGGAAGAGCTAACCCAATCCCAAAAAGCCTTAGAGGTTATGGGAGGAGAGGTTGTAGAGGCGAAAACCTTCCTTCTTCCCCACTCAGAGCACGAAAGATGCATTGTCATTATAAAAAAGTGTCGACACACTCCGGCAAATTATCCAAGGAAGAGCGGCAAACCGTCAAAACAGCCAATCATATGATGGCGAATCCCGCTTATTATGCGGTTTTCTGCGATCGAAAGGCTTTCTAAAAAAAAGGATGGGGCAATTTTTAGGCGAATTCTTTTATCCAGATAAATGTGCTGATACACAAAAGAGGATGAAAGGAAAGGTGTCATATGATTGCCACAAAATTCAGGTTTCCCGGGTTAGAGAGAAAATATGAGGAAAAGAAGGCTGATGATAAAAAGATAACAATGCTCCCGATTGATTTGATAAGACCGAATCCCTATCAGCCCCGAAGGAAATTTGACCAATCAACAATGGATGAGCTGTGCCAATCCATCCAGCAATATGGGGTGATTCAACCCATCAATGTTCGGAAGGTTTCCAATACACACTATGAGTTAGTTGCTGGGGAAAGGCGTCTCAGAGCCACGGCCATGGCCGGGAAAAAAGAAATACCCGCCATTGTGGTGGATATCGGCGAGGATGATTCGGCGATACTGGCCCTGATAGAGAATCTCCAGCGGGAGGATCTGGGTTACATGGAAGAGGCCGAAGGCTATCGTAACCTCATCAAGGAGCATGGTCTGACACAGGAGGAGCTGGCTCAGAAAATAGGAAAGAGCCAATCCACCATCGCCAATAAGATCCGATTATTAAGGCTCTCCCCCATGGTAAAAAAAATATTGGCTGACAACGGCCTTACCGAGAGACATGCCCGGGCGCTTCTCAAAATTGAAGACGAGCAGATCCAACTTAAGGTACTACAAAAGGTCTGCGACAAGGGTCTGAATGTGAGGAAAACTGAGGAATTGGTGCAGAGGGCCTTGGATAAGTATTGCAATACCATGAAATCCGATGAGTGCAAGGGTCGGATCACAAAATCCATCAAGGATATCCGTATCTTTGTCAACACCATCAAGCAGGCCATTGATACCATGAAAAAATCAGGGGTAAATGCTCGCGCTGCGCAAATTGACCGGGGTGAATATCTGGAATTTATCGTTCGTATTCCAAAACGTGAAGATCTGCAAAAGGCTCAGTAAAGGAATAGTCCCTTGAGACCTTTTGGATCACATATGCGATCTCCATCTTTGGCCTGCCCTTGAGAAGGGTCAGGCCGCTTTTTTTCGAAATTCTTTATAAAATACTTGAGCTTGAGGACTATGTGCTTTCCTCTCCATCAATAATGCCTCAAGCATCCTTTGATAAAAAATTGTACAATAAAGTCATTTATCCCTCGTTAGTCCACAAAAAAAGAATAGAAGGGCTTTTAGGGCACGAATTTCTTAATTTTGTGGACACACAAGGAAATGTTTATTAGAATATAAGGGTATGCATTTCGAAAATGGGTACAATGATTGTATGGAAACGAAAGGAAGCATTATAAATGTCCGAGAATGGCGGTAATATAGACAATCCTAATATTCATCGTATTATTCCTGTCGATATCGAAGCTGAAATGAAACAGTCCTTCATTGATTATGCCATGAGCGTTATTGCGGACCGTGCACTTCCGGATGTCCGGGATGGCTTGAAGCCGGTGCATCGTAGAATCCTCTATGCCATGAGCCTTTTAGGCTTTACTCCCGATAAGGCTTACAGAAAATGCGCAACCACTGTAGGTGAGGTTCTTGGTAAATTTCACCCCCATGGTGATGCTGCTGTCTATGACAGCTTGGTTCGTATGGCACAGGACTTCTCTCTTCGCCATATGCTGGTAGATGGTCATGGGAACTTCGGTTCGGTGGATGGCGACCCACCGGCGGCCATGCGTTATACCGAATCCAGGCTCTCCAAGATAGCCATGGAAATGCTCCGGGATATCAATAAGGACACGGTGGATTTCAAGCCGAATTTTGACGAGCATGAAATAGAGCCTGTGGTTCTTCCTTCCCGTTTCCCCAACCTATTGGTGAACGGTTCATCAGGTATTGCCGTTGGTATGGCCACCAACATCCCTCCCCATAACCTTGGTGAAACTATTGATGGCATTATCAAAACCATTGATGATCCCAACGTTTCTTTAGAAGAGCTCATGGAGATTATAAAAGCTCCCGACTTTCCAACCGGTGGTACCATCATCGGGAAAAGCGGAATTCGTGAGGCCTATCAAACGGGACGGGGCCGTATCGTCGTCCGGGCTGTTACCGAAATAGAAGCCCATGGGAACAATCGCCAAAGAATTATTGTGACCGAGCTGCCTTACCAGGTTAACAAAGCCCGCCTGATAGAGAAAATTGCTTATCTGGTTAAGGATAAAAGAATAGAGGGAATATCGGACTTACGGGATGAGTCAGACCGTAAGGGTATGCGCATTGTTATTGAGCTCAAGCGTGACGCCAATGCCAATGTTATACTCAACCAGCTCTATATGAACACCCAGCTTCAGGATGCGTTTAATGTCAATATGCTGGCCCTTGTGCAAGCAAGCGATGGAAAGTTTGAGCCCAAGGTTCTTAACCTAAGAGAATGCATAAATTACTATATCCGCCACCAGGAAGAAGTTATCCGGCGCAGGACCAAATATGACCTGGAAAAGGCTGAAGCCAGAGCCCATATTTTAGAGGGCTTGAAAATAGCTCTGGACAACCTTGACGAAGTCATTCGTATCATCAGGAGCTCCAGAACGGAAGCCCTTGCCAAGGAAGGGCTCATGGAGCGCTTCGGCTTAAGCGACAAGCAGGCGCAGGCCATTGTTGACATGCGTTTGGGCCGCCTAACAGGTCTGGAAAGAGAAAAGCTTGAAGAAGAATACCAAGAACTAATGAAGAAGATTGATTATTTCAGAGATGTTCTTTCCAAGCCTGAGCTGGTGCACAATATTATAAAAGAAGAGCTTACCGAGCTTAAGTATAAGTTTGGCGACGAACGAAGAACCAAAATCACCATTGATGAGACTGACATTGACATGGAGGATCTTATCAAGGATGAAGATGTGGTGGTTACACTCACCCGCTTTGGTTACATTAAGCGCACGCCCATTGATGCTTACAAGAGCCAGAAGCGTGGAGGTAAGGGTATCGCGGGCCTGACAACCCGGGAGGATGATTTTGTTGTGGATATGTTTACAACCTCCACACATCGTTATCTCCTCTTCTTTACCAACAAGGGTAAGGCCTATAAGCTGCGAGCCTGGCAAATTCCCGAAGCGGGACGTCAAGCGCGTGGAACGGCGATCGTCAATCTGCTCCAGCTTGACAGTGATGAGAAAATTACATCGACGATCAAGCTCCATGGTGATGAAAAGAATATGTATCTCATCATGGCCACAAAGAGCGGCATGGTTAAAAAATCACCCCTTGAACAGTATGACAATGTCCGCAAGGGCGGCATAGTCGCCATCACACTCAAGGAAGATGACGAGCTTATCGGAACGCGGTTAACCGATGGCACCTATGACATTCTGCTGGTAACAAAGAACGGTATGTCCATTCGTTTCAGAGAAAAGGATGTCAGACCCATGGGTCGTACGTCCATGGGCGTGATAGGTATCAGGCTGGAGGATGATGACCAGGTTATTTCTATGGTTCCCTACTTTGAGAATACAACGCTTCTGGTGGCCACGGTCAATGGCTTCGGTAAGCGGACGGATCTTGAAGAATACAAGGTTCAGACAAGGGGCGGAAAGGGTGTCCTCACCTATCGTGTCACTGAAAAAACCGGATCTCTGGCAGGGGCCATGTCGGTTTCAGAGGACGACGATATTATGCTTATCTCCTCGGACGGAACCATTATCCGTATGCATGTTGACGAAATCAGTGTGCTAAGCCGCGTAACACAGGGAGTTACGCTGATGAGAACCTCCGAAGAGAACCGGGTCGTCTCCTTAGCCCGAATTGCCGCTGAAAACAAGGAGAATGAGGAATTTGAAGAAGAGAGCCCAGAAGCCCCAATAGATAATGGCGTTGAAACACCAGAATAATAGGAAAAGACCGGCATATATCTTTACTATTATATAGGGAGCCCACTTAAGCGCGTTTAGAACCCTAAAAAGTGTATTAGAGCAACTCACGAGGACTGAATTCGGTACCCAACCGGACTCAGTCCTTTTGTTATAATTGGTATAGGGTTGCTGCAGCCATGGGAATGAATTTGTTCCTTTGGATCTACCGCTAAAAGAGAGATGCTCTTACTTAAATAAAAAAATGGGACATCCCGTATAAACGAGCTGCCCTTTCTAATTAAGTAGAGTATATTAGGGGGGTAAATAGTTGATAACAAATTAACAATTGCAAAATCATTGAAATAATTTGTTTCCACACTATTATATAGTAGAGTGGATAAAAAAACCAGTGCTAAATATAAAGTTTTTGTATTGACAACATAACATCCCTGAGTTATTATAATAAAGTTGCGGTTACAACAGCCGGAAAATGGCTTAGATAAATGAAAAGGGTTAAAGCCCTTGACATAAATCAGGTGACCGTGGTAAACTAAAAATCCGCTGTCCGGCAATACCTTAAAAGGAATTGTCAAGATCAAGGAAATTGAGACATTAAACAGTCGAAAAAAGTACTTGACAAACAGATCGCGGACGTGGTAAACTAAAGTTCCGCCGCTGATCCGAAAGGTTGAAAGCGAGACGGGAAGCCAGAAATGGCGAGTGGACATTGAAAATTGAACAGTGTACGAAAACATCATGCAAATGATGTAGGAACTCGTTAATATATGCGAAAAGCATACTTTGAGTAATTCAAGCCATTTGAGAAATCGAATGGATAACGGAAAAACGCAAGTGTAAGTCTTTGCAAAAAGAGATTAACACTCAAATATTTAATTTGAGGGTTTGATCCTGGCTCAGGACGAACGCTGGCGGCGTGCCTAACACATGCAAGTCGAACGGTTCGATCGTTGACACTGAGTGTACTAATAACTAGCATCGGGTAATAAGCCGGAGCAAGGTTAAACTGACGTAAGCGAAGCCAGGGATGGCGGAGCTACACGACTCGATTCCCGGAAGGAATCGCGGAGTGGCGCAGTTTAACTTGCGAGGGATAAGAGTACATTGAGTGTTGACGATCGGATAGTGGCGGACGGGCGAGTAACGCGTGAGCAATCTGCCTTGTACTGGGGGATAACGTCGGGAAACCGGCGCTAATACCGCATAACACTGTAATATCGCATGGTATAGCAGTCAAAACTCCGGTGGTACAAGATGAGCTCGCGTCCAATTAGCTAGTTGGTGAGGTAATGGCCCACCAAGGCGACGATTGGTAGCCGAACTGAGAGGTTGATCGGCCGCATTGGGACTGAGACACGGCCCAGACTCCTACGGGAGGCAGCAGTGGGGAATATTGCGCAATGGAGGAAACTCTGACGCAGCAACGCCGCGTGAAGGATGAAGGCTTTCGGGTTGTAAACTTCTTTGATCGGGGACGAAAATGACGGTACCCGAGGA
Organism: Bacillota bacterium; assembly: GCA_023415205.1. GTDB lineage: Bacteria > Bacillota > Clostridia > DSM-8532 > DSM-8532 > DTU059. The sequence goes on from JAEZLR010000013.1 coordinate 69,657, forward strand.
ACAAGCCACGGCTAACTACGTGCCAGCAGCCGCGGTAATACGTAGGTGGCAAGCGTTGTCCGGAATTACTGGGTGTAAAGGGCGTGTAGGCGGGGGGACAAGTCAGATGTGAAATCCCAGGGCTTAACTCTGGAGCTGCATCTGAAACTGTTCCTCTTGAGTATCGGAGAGGAAAGTGGAATTCCAAGTGTAGCGGTGAAATGCGTAGAGATTTGGAGGAACACCAGTGGCGAAGGCGGCTTTCTGGACGATAACTGACGCTGAGGCGCGAAAGCGTGGGGAGCAAACAGGATTAGATACCCTGGTAGTCCACGCCGTAAACGATGGATACTAGGTGTAGGAGGTATCGACCCCTTCTGTGCCGCAGTTAACACAATAAGTATCCCACCTGGGGAGTACGGCCGCAAGGTTGAAACTCAAAGGAATTGACGGGGGCCCGCACAAGCGGTGGAGCATGTGGTTCAATTCGACGCAACGCGAAGAACCTTACCAGCCCTTGACATGTGACTCGCCGGCTCCAGAGACGGAGCCTTCGGTTCGGCCGGAGTCAACACAGGTGCTGCATGGCTGTCGTCAGCTCGTGTCGTGAGATGTTGGGTTAAGTCCCGCAACGAGCGCAACCCTCGTCTCCAGTTGCCATCAGGTTATGCTGGGCACTTTGGAGAAACTGCCGGTGAC
>JAEZLR010000021.1 GCA_023415205.1 Bacillota bacterium
GAGTACAGGGATAGCATTCGCCACAAACCACCTGGGGCTGAATGGTCACCTTATCGCCTATTTCAAAGTTACTCACACCGGAGCCAACCTTGGTCACCACGGCAGAAACCTCGTGGCCTTGTACAACAGGGTAGGGGGTATAGGGGTGTTTGCCGTGCCAAACATGGATATCAGAACCGCAGACACCAATATTCTGCATTTTTACTTCTATCTGTCCAGGGCCGACTTCCGGAACAGGCACTTCCTGGTATTCAATGACACCGGGTGACGGCATAATCGCTTGTTTCATAGCTTACAATCCTTTCTGATCCTTGCAATCAATGCCTTTCTGTCGCGTCTGGCACTGGCTCGAGCTGAACACCATCCTTGCGGAGTAACTCACGTAGCGCCTGCACGTCTACCTCGCCCGGGTTGATGCCGGCCTTGACTGCCATAGCCGCACCGGTACCGGCACCCTGTGCCATTACCATTAGTGTCGGCATCACGCGTGCACTGCTCATTGCAACAGCGTCCATACTTGCACAGCGACCGCTGAACATCAGGTTAGAAATATTCCTCGAACAGGTCATGCCATAGGGCAGACCATACGGGCGCACCTTCTTGACAATGGTGCTGTTTCCGCTGCCTTCGTGGATGTCAATGATATACCCACCGAGGCCAACACTGTCATTGGGGATGCTACCAGTGACAAGATCTTGCTCAGTTAGCGTTCTAATGCCTTCAAAACAGCGGGACTCACGGACACCGATGAAGGGATATATCTGTGTAATATAGCAATTTTCAAACCCAGGTACATACTTACGCAATACATCGACGAGGGCATAGTTTTGCAGATGACCCTCGATTTCAGCACGCGTCAGGTCGAAAACGTCGCTGCCGTCAATACCAAGATGGCGTGTACAGTTGATATGTACCTGGCCAGGGATAATACTCTGGATATAGATCATCGTATCGCGGTTGATTGGTAGGATGCCGTCCTGTTTGAGTTGCAAGAACAATTTGCGCAGACCGACCATGACATGATGGATGGGGTTGGAGCGGAAATAGGACGCATCAAAGCCAGGGTAAACCTCTACAGTGGGCGAAAGCTCCATCTGCTCGGGGTGCTCTTCAACGAAACGGATCGTCTTGTCAGTATCAACACCCCCCAGCGTGCACATCAGCGTGGGCGGCTGAAGAACCCCAGTGTCCTTCTGACCTTTGCTGAAGCGCGCGCCTGACATATAGCCGACGTCACCATCTCCGGTTGCATCAATAAAAATCTTAGCCTTAACAAATATCCGGTAACCCTTGCCGAACAACGTGACGGAGAGCAGCTTGCCGTTTTCCATGTCGGTATCAATGATTTCTGTATGCAACAAGATGTCTACGCCCGCTTCGCGACATTTTTCAAAGGCCACTATTTTGAAAATTTCGTGGTCAATCATAGTCACCGAGTTATGCATCGGGCACCAGTAGTGCTTTGTAGCCGCATTTTTCTTTGCCAACTCGTCTACAAACTCCTGGGCGATGCCCTGAATGATCCGATTGCCGTCCTTATCCAGATAGCCCAGCAATGGGAGGCCGATGGTCAGGTTGCCTCCCAGATAGCCGTTCTTTTCCACGAGAAGCACCTTCGCACCATGACGTGCTGCGGAAATGGCTGCGGGAAGGCCACCGGGGCCACCGCCAACAACGACAACGTCGTATTCTTTCTTCAGTATTTTCATAGTCTACACCCTTTCAATCGTTCAATGCAGCTGCATTCCATTGGTTTAGAAGACCGCTTTTTTACCAAGCACTATGTCTTCATTAATCATAATAGCGTGGCTAAAGCACTTCTGATAGTATTCAAACACCAGATCCTTATAATCGGGGTTTCCCCACAGGTTATCAAACTCATTGGGGTCGGTTTCAAGATCATAGAATTCACTGATAGGATCGTTATGATGAACAATCATCTTATAGCGGCCGTCAAAATACATCGTAGCATAGACTTCATTGGAGGCCAATGCTGGGTAGTAGTACTCGGCGTAGACAGCATCCTTATGATAATCTGGATCTGATTTACCCAAGAGAATGTTTGCAAAGCTCTTTGCCTGCATGTATTGTGGCACCGGCAGCCCGATGAGGTCGAGAATGGTCGGTGCTACATCTGCCAGCTCAACAAGGGCATTGGCGCGGAGACCTTCCTTGATGAGCCCGGGACATGAGAAGATCAGCGGTACATGAACGATGCACTCATAGAACAGGCCGCCCTTCCAGTATAGGCCGTGGTCTCCGAGCATTTCTCCATGGTCACTCATAACCATAATAATGGTGTTCTCCCGCAAGCCTTTATCCTCCAGATAGTCGATCAGGCGGCCGAGCTGATAGTCAAGATGCTCAATAAGAGCGTAGTACTCAAGGGTGTTCTCGCGTTTCTCTTCTTCGGTGACGTTGATTCCAGGGACGAGCATGCGGCTCTGAGAACCATTGAGATAGGATTCGAGCTGAAACGCTGGCTTATTGTCAAGCTCGCCTTCCTTCCACAGTGGCAGGGGCATATCTTCAAGCTTCAGGCGCTCTTTATACTCGACTGGTGGATCGAAGGGAGGGTGTGGTGCATATGGGTTTATGCTGATACACCACGGACGATCCTTTTCTTCTGCGACGCTCTGCTCAATGAACTCGATACCTTTCTCAATACACCAAGTGCTCTGATGATACTCGTCCGGCATGCCAACTATGCGTGACGGAATAGGGTAGTTACCCTTTGGAGGCCAACTGTCCATGAGAGGTGCCTTGTACATGCTATGCCAGTCAACACCCTTTTCCACAAGCCAGTCTTGGTAGTTGTTAACACCAGGCTCCCAAAGGTCATAACCGTTGGGGCTCCATTGGAAAAAGCTGTAGCCGTCATCTGTACGATTCTCCTGACGATCCTTTGCGCTCATTGCGGTCAGATGGAGCTTTCCGGTCAAGCCGCATACATAGCCATTGTCACGAAACATCTTGGTAACAAGGGTCTCATCCTTAGAGAAGTTAATATTTCCATTGACGCTGGAGCGACACGACTTGGGATAGCGACCGGTCAGGAAGCTTGCACGGCTAGGGGTGCAGACGGGGCTCTGTGAATACGCTCGTTCAAAGGTAGTGCCCGTTGCCATGAGGCGGTCAAAGTTCGGGGTGTTTATATGGGAATTGCCGTGACCGCTAATCGCATCATAACGAAGCTGGTCTGCGCAAAACCAGACAATATTGTAATTCTTCATAATATATGTATCCATTCCTTTCGCTTCTTTCAAAGCACAAACATATCTATTAGTCTTTTATCCATGAAGCTTGGTTTCAGACCTATAAAAAAACACTAACTGCAAATGTGAAAAGTCTCACTTCATACCACTCATGGACAAGGAAGCCATGAATTTTTTCTGGCACATGTAGAAGACTGCAATAATGGGAGCCGAAGCAAACGTAGCTGCCGCCATGACCAGTTCCCATCTCATACCATCCTCGTTGGATAACAGCGTCATGCCCACCGGTAGAGGGAATTTGTCAATGGATGAAAGAAGAACTAGTGGAAGCAGGTAATTATTCCAGCTCTGTAGGAAAGTGAAAATGACCAGTGTGGAGATGGATGAGATGGCCATGGGTATCATTAGACGCAGGAAGATGTAGGGTTGGCTGGTACCGTCCAACTTGCCAGCCTGAATTAATTCGTTGGGTACGGTTAGAAAATACTGACGCATCAAGAAGGTGCCGAATGCACCGCAATAGCCGAACATTGGGCTAAGAATCAAACCAAAATGGCTGTCTGCCAGTTGGAGCTTGGCCAATGTCGAATACAGGGGGATTATGGTAACCTCAATAGGCATCATCATCCCACACAGGATAACCATAAAGAGAACATTGCTACCTTTGAACTTAATCTTAGCAAAGGCATAGCCTGCCAGGCAACTAAAGAGGACAACGCCCACTGTGGTCAGCACAGAGGTATACAGGCTGTTCCATAGGTATTTCAGAAACGGCCGTTCTGTCAGGATTTCAATGTAGTTGTCCAGGGTCCAAGGATTGGGCACCCACTGGGGTGGAAATTTGGTGACGTTCATCGGCGTCTTGAACGACGTCGTTAGCATCCAGTACATCGGGAAGAGCATGAATACGGCAATTACACAACAAAGAATATACTTGCCTGTTTTTTTAACGGTATTAAGGCGTTTTGCCTGGGCGTTATCAATCTCCCTAATCCTCATGGTACACCCACCTCTTTCTCATCTTCCACTGTAGCAACGTCAACGCTACAATCAGTAAAAACAGAATCACGGACGCAGCGGAAGCATAACCGAATTTATAATTTCTAAAGGCCATTTGGTAGATGTAGTACACCATAACGTAGGACGAGGTTCCTGGGCCACCATTTGTTAGAACTCTTATCTGACCGAAAACCTTTAAGGAGTTGATGGTTGTCAAAATGAGTACGAGAAAAATGCTTGGGGCGATGTTGGGAACTGTGATAGAAAAGAACTGGCGTATCTTTCCTGCACCGTCAAGGTAGGCAGACTCTAAATATTCCTCGGGGACATCCAATAGCGCACCGATAAATATGATCATGTTCATGCCTATACCCTTGATTAAAGTGACGAACACCGCAACGGGAATAGCTAAGTCTGCATTCATGAGCCAAGCAGGGCCTTGGATGCCTATTAATTTCAAAGTAGCGTTGATCAGCCCGTTGTCAGTCTGGAAGATATATTTCCAAAGGAGGCCCCATACAACAATTGAAATTACGACAGGTGTGAATACTGATGTTCTAAAGAATCCGCAGCCTTTGAAGCTGTCCTTTAAAAGGAATGCGAGTGCCAAGGAGAGGCACAAATTGAGTGGGAGAAGCAATACCGTAAACTCAAGTGTCTGCCAAAGCGTTGCTATAAACGTCTTGTCAGAAAACAGCTTGATATAGTTTTCAAAGCCGATAAAATCAACGGTACGGGTCATCATGTTTTTATCGGTTACGCTAAACGCGAAGGTCGCGATGACTGGTGCAACTGTGAAGATCAAGAAGCCTATGAACATTGGCATGATAAAGGCATAACCCCAAATGCTGTCACGATATTCCAGTGATCCTTTTCTGAGTAGGGGCTTACGAGCCTCCGACACAGAGCTTGTTACTTTCGTCATGTTATTTACCTCGAAGTTTTCGCTGACCCCAGAGATGGACGTGCCATCTCTGGGAAAACACATATTTTATCTCTTTGAGTTTTATGAGAAAGCTTATTTATTCAGATATTGCTCACAGGCCTCTTTCATCGCAGCTATACCCTCTTCGATACTGTATTGACCAGACCATATCATTTCATAGTGCTGCTGTACAGTGGTGCACAGGAGGGTCCATTCATTGGTGCCTGTAAATCTTTTCAAACCGCGCTCTTCGACAGCGTCAACATAAGCAGCCTTTATGTTCTCAGCAGAGGGGTATCCTTCACCCAGATTTAGAATTTCATTAGACTGCATGACAGACTTTCGTGGGCTCATGAAGGCCGCGCACCATGCAAGCTGATTCTCGGGCATGGTCACGAAACGAATCATCTCTTCAGCCAATTGGGTGTGCTTACCATAGGCATTGGCGCACCAGAAGGCATATCCGGTGTACAAGCCGCCGTCAGTACCTGCATCACCGTAGGGAAGCGGAACGATATCCCATTCAAAGTCAACTTTACCATTGGCCATTTTTTTCATGTACGAATAGGTTTCACGAGCCATTGCAATATTGCCGGACAAGAAATCAGTCTCATCCCCAGGTTTTGCATGGGCATTGTTCTTGAACATTGCATCAGAGACCATCTGAGTGACCTTAAAGCCGGCTTCATTGTCAAGGGTGAACTTGGTGGAGTCGTCATTGACGATATTGGTGCCATAAGCAAGAAGAATATCTGCGAAGTTCTGAACGCCGTTGGCGGATTGACCGGCAGTCCAGAGACGGCTTCCAAGCTTGGTGGAGTCGTATTTATTGATCTGGGAGGCAAGCTTGAACATAGTCTCATAGGTCCAAGTGCCATCTTTCCAGCATTCGTCCGGTGTCTTTACGCCAGCTTTTTCAAACAAGGTTTTGTTCCAGAAAATTGCACGGACACCGAAGGATAAGGGTACACCATAGATACCGCCATCACCGACATAGTCGGTGGCCTCAAGAACACCTTCATAAAAATCCTTGATGTCCCATGCTGAATCAGCTTCAAGGGTATCACGCAGGTCAGCACACCATCCAGCGTTAATGTAGGTACCTTCTCTTGCGTCAGCAATCCAAAAGATATCCGGAGCTGTGCCCGCACCTAGCTGCGCAGAGAGCTTATCATAGTAGTCAGCCAGAGGAATTGTTTCAATCTTTACTGTGGTGTTGTTTGCTTCGCAAAAGGGAGCCAATGTTTCTGTGAAGGCTGCAGCCCGTGCTTCATCGCCCCACATGGAGATTCTCAGCTCAACTTTTTCAGCAGGGGTGTTGCTCGCAGGTCCGCCGCTGTTTGTAGGTTCACTGCTGTTAGCAGGAGTGTCTTGGCCAGAAGGCAGCGGTTCAGCACCCTTGTTGCAGGCGGTGAACAGGGTCAACACCATCATAAGTACAAGAATTAGGCTAATAATCTTTTTCGTCATTATTCCTTTCCCCTTTCAATATGTTGGTTTCTTTATTCATCATCCCCGTGATCTCTTGTCACGAGGACGATTAATAACAGCTATCATTCTTCATCAGAAGGAAGAATAAATCTTTTTATCCCGTAAAGTGAGAAATAAGTGCTGAAATAAAAAGGGATAGCAATGCCACAGGTTATAATAAGTGGAATCAGATACAACCAGTAAAGGTACTGTAAGAAAAATAGCAACAAGACAATCAAACCACTACACGTACTGAATTTTAAATTTAAAAAGGCCAGTAAAAATGCATTCTTAAGCACTTGAGGCAAGGGTAGATCTACGCGCGCAAGCATTGTAAAAGCATACGGGACCATCAGTAGACCGATTATCGCCACAGCCGTCAATAATACGCCTGGAATGGCCGCTAAATACACCTGAGAGATACAATCAAAATAGAATGTAGCCCCATATATGGCCACAGACTCTAGGGTAATAAATGCCAGAAATACCCCCCATGCACGAAAGAAGTCTTTTTTTAGCATCTCCTTGTACAGGCCAAAAGTTTTCACTTTCTTGCCACGGATGAGATCAGTGCAGGCGGCATGTAACGCACATAAGGCCACAGGGATAGTCACCACTGGCAAACAGTACAGTAAAAAGCACAGATTTGCCTTAATCAACGGGAACACATCCTGCCAAAGCCCGACATACATGTTCTTCCAGCCAAACTGCAGAGGTGTATTTTGACTATCAGGTTGATCAGTATATTCGTACTTCATATATTCTTGCACGTTCCAAGCCGTGCGTACCCTTTACTAGAATGGAGACCTCGTCGCATGCCATCTTGTCAAAGATATGGGCATTTATACGCTGATAGTTATCAGTGATTTCCTTCTGTGCCACAGTTTCACCATTTTTGCTAAGCGTGACGGTATAGTCTTTTACCAGCTCGACGGGCAGACCCTTCACTTGAAGCTCGCAAACATTGCGGGATATGGAGGGCATGATCTCGTGACTCAGGTCTGTGTCAAAGGTTACACGGACCTCGCGAACGTTACTCTCCTTTGACAGACGAAGGGTAAGCTTTTCACCGTATTCGGTGAGTCGTGCAGATTCCCAGTAATTCTTGGCATTGTCAATACTTCTGGCAACACCGTTAATGACGTTTATCGCCTGGGCACCAAGTGTTTCGCTACTAGCAACAACTGTCGCGCCACGGGCCAGATCAGTATCATCACGGTTTGAGAAACCAGGTATAAAGCAGTCCTGCTTCAGAAGCGCCTGCTGTAGCTCATCAATATGCTCCTTGCCGATTTCCTTTGGAGAGCAACCGTAGCGAATTGCCATGGCTGCCGCGGTGCCAACCGCCTGACCTCCGACAGCACAGGTACCCATGACCCGTGTGGAGGTGAAGGCCATTTTAGAAGTGCTGATGTTGCGCCCGGCCAGCATCAGATTGCCGATGTCCTTACTGCAATAGCAGCGGTAAGGAATGGTATAGCATCCTTCAAAGTTGAAAATCTCGGAGGGGTACTTATCAAAATCCAGGATTCCGCCGCGTACATGGTTGTCCATCGGCCAACCACCATAGGCAACAGCGTCATCAAACACGCGGTTTGCGCGTATGTCATTTTCCGTTAAAACATAATCACCCTCAATGCGTCGGCTCTCGCGGTAGCCCGGCACCATGCCCACCCATTCGAGGTCGTAGTTTTCCAAGCCATGGTCGCTGACATTCTTCAGATGATCCCACACACCGTAGACGCATTTCATCAGTTCGTCCCGAATCTCTTCACCCTCACCGATAATGTCCTCATACTGACCGCCCAGTTCTATCCACCAGTAGCCGGAGTCAACCGCAAAAAAGCCAGGTAGCTGATTTTTCTTCTCGTCCGTGTCGACGATTGCACCACCGTCGGCATGGGCAATGATCTTGTCAACGTGGGGACGGTAACGAAGATCTTCTTCCGTGAAATGATAGGCCCATATGGGGCGTTTGAACTTGACTGGCTCGCCGCGATCGGTGGCGATAAACATCAACGTGTTTCCCATCGTGTCCATGTTCGACTGCTCTGGTGCAGTTGGCTCGTTGAATTCGTGACGGCTCTCACAACCGATACGATATGAGGCACCTGCCATCACGCTGAGCGTTCCATGGCCGGTTGCATCAACAAAAATTTTACCGTAAATCGTTATTTCAGTTTCTGTGGTCTGCTGGTGACAGAGGATACCGCGAACCTGACCCTCCCCCATAATCACGTCATCCATATTCGTGTTGAGATAGATCGTGAGATTATCCTGCAGATAGACTTTTTCCCACATTATCATGTCAAACACAGGAAAAACACTATAGGGGTTACGATACTTGTTTTCTAAAAGAATTTCTTCCAAGATTCCGGTTTCCCGTAGATTTGCTTTAGAAGAATGACAGTTTGCACCTACAATATGCATACGGATTTCAGAACTGGCGTTACCGCCAAAGACTGAGCGGTTCTGGACGATAGCAACCTTTGCCCCGTTCCGTGCTGCAGCGATCGCTGCGCACATACCGGAAAGGCCGCCGCCAACAACAACGATGTCATAAGTTACTGTTTTCTGTCTGACTGACATATCAGTACCTTCTTTCTTGAGTCGCTCAATTGCCATATTACGAAATTAGAATATCATAACTAAATACTTTTGTAAATGATTTTATATAACTGTTTAAATAAGAGGTTACTTTTCGTCGTTTTGCACAATAATCCCCCCCACGTTTATGAATTATTATCAAACCACTTGTTTTTCACCATGGTTATTGTTAATAATGTAGTTTTTTGTCAAAAACAGAAAGCCCTTAGTCCACTCTATACATGGATTAAGGGCTCTACATTTTGTAGTATCCGAACATTTCCTGAGTTTGCTAGAACGGAATCAAGGCAAAAGCAAGTCACTTTCCTGAATGCTCTTGTCAACCATCAGGCGCGCCGCACCGACAGCAAAGACCTCGCGTTTATACTTTCCAAGGTGGATAAAGGACATGTCATACTCGAAAATGATGTTGCGCATCACCTTCTCCTCAAGAGTATCCATATATTTTTCCAGGTATACGCTGATGTCGCCGCCAATAATGATATCGCAGTCGAAAATCGTCCTCAGATTGGCTATAGCTAACGACAGGTAATCCAAATAGGTGTCCCAGACCTTGGCATTTTCTGTATTACCTCGACTCAGCGCATCAAAAAACTGCTCCAGCGTTTGATTTACATCTTCACTGAGCACTTGGGTTGAGCAGTATGTGTTTAGGCAACCCCGCTTTCCGCAGTAGCACTTCTTCCCGTTGGGAACAACGATCATGTGGCCAAACAGAACGGCTTTAAAGTTATTTCCAGAATAGATGTTACCGCATATATAAGCGCCTCCGCCGACGGTTTCGCTCAGAGAGATATAAATGGTATTTTTCTGTTTGTCATCAACTTCCGCCAAAACAGCGTTTTTCGCATTTTGGCCAAAGCAAGTGGGATACGGGATTGTTTGAGAGAATTTCGTCAAGTTGATTTCGCTATCACCAAGGGTCAGGGACTGCATGAGCAAGCCATTGTCCAATTTCATTGTGCCCGGTAAAGAGAAGCCGACGCCCAGTAAGCGGCTTGGGTTCGCCACACCTATGCCATTACGCTGCAAAAAATCATTAATGATCTTACCAAAGCCAGCATAGTAGGATGGTGTATTCTCATATCGTAGGTTTATACGCTCGCTATCTAACTTTTTCTGCGTCAGATCCATCAAAACTAGCTGCACATGATTTTTGGATATTTCCACGCCGGCGACACAGAACGCGCCTTCGCGAATCGTCAATACCTTTGCTTTTCTACCGCCTGTTGAACCGTACTCACCGGACTCGCAAATCAGCCCTATTTCCAACAAATCATTTACAATTTGGGATAATGTCGGCAGGCTTAAGCCCAACGCCGAGGCAAGCTCCTGTCGCGAAGCTCCGCCTTGATCCAGCAAATGCTTTGCAGCTCTAATTCGGTTAATATGTTTGACTTCTAAATTACTGCTAGTTTGGTTCACGGTTTATTTCCCTACTCTCTTAAGCAAAAAATCAATACCTTTACATCCGGCAGCTATCGCTGAAAGATTGCTGCGGTATAGCGCTTGATTGCAAATTGTATCTAGCTTCCGTATATAAAAGTTTTATAAATGATTTTTATAAACTCTTGCTAAAAATATAGCAAAGGAAGCCTTGCTTGTCAATTAGCAGAAAATGAGAACCTTCATTTCAACGTTATTGCCACCATTAATAACAATCCCAGTTATACATTACCTTACTGAAATCAAGCGCTTTAAAGGCTTCCTCTGTAATGAAAAAGTTACAAACGCCACTATCGCCCCACATGATTTCATGGCCATTTGTTCCTATACTGTCCATTTGAAGTAGAAGCCTCTGATAATCGCTATATCGGTTACTTACATCCCTTGGATCCTCCTGGGTAAAGGCCGGATAGCCTCCAAGCTTATGACCGAAGCCCGAGGTTTCATTATACATGTCTTCCGTTAATTCCTCGGGCAAATCAAGGCAAAAGCATATTCCCTAATGATGAAGCATTGCTTAAATCGTTATATTTAGCCACACAAGATGTTCTTAGAAAGTGGACCGGGCGTATTCACAACTGGAGCCAGATTTTGCTACAATTAAGTGTGTACTTTCCTGATCGGATCACGAACGAGATCCTTTAGGAAAATCCCAATAGCACAAAACTATTTACACACCCGTCCAAAGCCCGATGCTTCGTCATACATGTCTTCCGTTAATTCGTCGGGTATTTCGTCATATAACTTATCTAAAAAATCATAAATATTATTAGCAAGAAAGTACATATTCTTCATACCATCGGGATTTTCTGGTTCATTCTCGTGATCCCAAAAATAAATTTTCTCATGGTATGGTTCTATAGTCCCTAAGCAAATAACATTACCCCCAGGATCATCACCAATCGGGATAAACCCTTTAGGTAGTCTATACTCATACATATCAATAACTTTTTCCAAATTATCGTACATATCACCTATCCCATTTAACACATTCACAACACTTGAACCTTGCTCTTTAGATATTTTAAAAAAACTTGGTTCAGTGTAACCACCATTCCAATGAAGTAAAAACGTAATATATTTCTCTGGTAACTTAATTCCACTTTTTACTTCAAATTGTTCAATCTGTTCCAATGTGAGTTTACTATTAGAACTTATTATCTTTGCCATACCTTATATGTCCTCCTTTTTATTTCTACCCATTTATAGTTGTGAATCCTCCCGGATAAGGTACAATAAGTTGCGCAAATTGAAGATTTAATAAAAAGGACATGTTTGCAGCCTTTTGGTAAAATAAAGTTACCAGACCAAATCTAACCGAAAGGAGAACTGCAAACATGTCTAAGAAAAT
>JAEZLR010000031.1 GCA_023415205.1 Bacillota bacterium
CTTCAATCTTGGAGACGCCACTCCCGTCCAGGAACCAACCACCAACATTGATGGTTCCACTAACTGTCTGCCCTTGGGATGGTGTTTCCAGGCCACCTATTGCCGGGAGGGTGTTGGATACTATGATAGTCCTGGCTGCAAGGCTGGTTTGAACATACGTTGCGCCTGTTTCCCTAATTACAATATTATGACTCCCATTGGATAATTTCGTAGTATCAAGCGAGTAACTAAACCCGCATTTGCTGTTTTTATAATTAGGATAAGCGGATGCAACGTCAGGTCTTTCGCCCCCATAAGTTGCAACACCATTAACTACGCCATCTACCAAAACTTCAATTTTTGATACACCTTTACTATCCAGGAACCAACCCCCTATATAGACATTCCCATTTACAGTCTGACCCTGAGTTGGTGTTTCTAGGCTACCTATAGGCTTGGTTTCAAAAGGTATGGACGCATCAACAAGCCCATATCCGTAGGTATTGTCAAAACCTGCAGTTCCTAGGTCTTTAGTGCTCGTCAAAATTGTTTGTCGTATTTCGGTGTTAGTCTTTTGTGGATTTTTGGCCCATATAAGCGCTGTTATGGCTGCTATATGAGGAGCAGCGGCACTTGTACCATAGAAGGGAGAAGGAAAACCACCTGCACCTGTAACACTCACACCGTCAATTCCACAAACTTCTGGTTTAATATGTCTGGTCGATCCTCCCCGTAAAGTTACAGGGCCTCTCGATGAATAAGAAGCAATCTGAGTGGCCTCAGAAGCATTGATCGCGCCTACAGCTATAACCTCCTCAACTGCAGCATGCCCAAAAATAGAGTCGGCCGGTATAATATTATTCGTATATGGCCTGGAAGCATAAATATACAGTTCAAGTATGTTTGAAGAATTGTCCGTGAACCTTCTTACATTAATTGCTACATCTTGGGGTTCGCTTGTATCATTTTTATATGTTACTCTCTCGAAAGGATCGTCACTGCCTTCTTGATAAGTTTGACTACTTGCTAATTTACTCCCTCCATTTGCGTCCAACAAAAAAAGATCATAATCATTCCCTGATGAACCAAAAGCATCATCCCATTGCAAAATAACTTGTATAGCTTCTCCCGGTAGTACATTTATATAGATATCTTGTGCACTAGCTTTGCCGGCACTAAAATCGTGGTGTTTAGGATACTTTACAGAATCATAGTACCTGCCTTGGTAATGACTCTTTCCTGCATTTCCTGCTGAGGAAATATAAACTATACCAGCAGTGTTTATGACATTTTTTATGTGTTTGGCAACTACCCCATCCTCAAAAAAGGGTTCAGTTATCCATCCAACGTCATCCACAATAATATTACAACCTGCATTTACTAAATTAGTAATGGCTTGATTGAATTCTATAGTGTTTGTTCCGGCATCATGAAAGTAGAGCTTCGCACCTGGAGCTAAATCATAAATAATCTCGAGCATTGCAGTCCCTTCATCACCGCCGAGCTTATTACTTAAGATTTTTAAATCTGATGGAAGCTCCTTTGCACTAATTGAAGAGCTATAGCTCGTTACGCCATCAGAAATAACTCCTATTTTGACTCCAGATCCATCGTAACCTTCACCCATAGCTCTAACTATATCAGCTCTATGTAATGTATCACCTTCGCTCCTTACTGCGTTGAATATGGGTAGATCGACCGCCCTAACATAATCGACATCATCTGAGGCATCTAATAAGGCAAGCATACTTACTTCCACATATGCAGCTACAAGTTTATTTTCTTTGTCCTCACTCACTAAAGTATGTAGTAATGGTTTTACCTTTTCTATTCCGCCAAGCGTTGTCAGCTTTATATAGACATAAACTAAATCATCGTCAGCTTTTAAAGTCCTGCCTTTAACATCGAAATTCTGACCTTCTTCTATGTATTGGCTGGATTCTTGCATCGATATTCTTATGTTTGACACTTCATCGGCAATGGAAGAATCATTTTTCCCAGTTAAAGTCAGCAAACTATACTCCAACTTTGAGACCGTCTTGCTAGACAAAATATCATTAGCAATCTTTTTTTGATTACTGTCCAAGTTATATTCAGTTGCTAAGACATTGGTTGGTAAGTACATGATTGTAATGAGCACTGCTAATAACAATGCTAAGACCTTAAATCTGAGTGTCTTCATTTTAAATTCTCCCTATTACTTATTTAATTTATGGAAATTAAGTTGAAACAAAGAAGTGACTTACAAGAACACAAAATTTAAAGTTCCATAAATAAAATTTTATGGAACTTATTGCATATCTATTATATAGCCTTCCAGGATATAATGCAAGAACCCAGATTACCGAACCTTAATGATAACAGGCTCATATCGGTAAGACCCGTCCTTGGAAATAATTAGGAAAGAAATTTCCCCACTATTAAGTAATTCTTCCGCATTTAGATCAAAGATGAAACCTGAATATCGTAAGGCATCGTTATTGAAGTATTCTGCTACAGAGGCGCGCTCAATACCATAGTTACCTGAGTAATACTGATCTCCAACTTTTACGTATATTGCACTCGCTGTGCTATCATTATTAGGATCAATGGCCCATCCAACTAGGCTAACTCTGTCCACTCCTTGACCAATTTTAATTTCCCTCTGATTTTCGACACTCGCATCATTAATCATGTCTAGCCATAAAAGCTCTGACTTTTTACTTGCTACAATCGGTAGGCTTTCTATGCCCTCTTCTACTTTCCTTATATTCTGATTAGCGAGGTTGTCCATTGTTGTATCAAACATTCGCTCTACTTGTTCGAAGATTACAATATCAGGGCTTAACGTTTCAGTTAGCTCATAGAGTCTATTGATATTTGACGTATGAATAAAGGCCGTCTCTGAAAAACTTTCAGCCAGCCATGGCGCGACTATAGGTGTAAAATAACTATCCCCAAACACCAAAGCTTTAGGATAGCTCTTTATGTCGTTTACGTAATAATGGCAGTTATGTGGTTGTTTTAAGTCCAATCCACTCAGTTTGTCCGGAACCAGATTAGCTGTTTTTGCCTTTAGATTAAACTTATAACTTGTTTCTTCAATGGGAATGGCATTATAAATACTTGATTGATTAATGTATTGATCGACTGCAAAGTCATCAAATGTGAGAATCTTAACTCCTGGAATATATTTAGAAACTTTCTTCATAAGTTCCTGATACCCGATAAAGGCCCCATATTCATTCCAGTGACCTTGGTCAACTCTAGGAGAATAAAGTATGGCTTCCTCCTTAGCCTTAATTAACGCATCCTTGGGTGTAAAAAATTCGATATTGGTCTTACTTGTTATATATTCAACGAGCATATCTGTTCTCGATTTATTACCAACTTTATAAATAGTATCTGGATAATATTCTGGATAAATAGTCTTTTTATCTAACACGAGCATTGATAAAAAAGAAATATCTCTTTGATCAAGGAATAGTTTTATATTATTTAACGAGGTCGACCAATAGTTGAGCTGTTTTTCGTCTGGGAGGTTGAGATTTTGATAATCTTTAATAATCTCAGGGGTAATATAGTAGATCCAACCATCCTTACCAAGCAGAGCATCTGTTTTTGTTAACTTTCCGAATAGATGATACTGTAGTTTAGTATTAATAATGTTGATTTCATCACGAAAACCCAAATTATCATTAAACCAATTCTCAAAATCTTCATTAATATTTAAATTTACTTTGTCATCATGGCTATAGAGCTTCGGGAAATCAGCCAGCTTCCTATTTTCAGAGGAGGAGACCCTTCCAGGAACTAAATTAACGTTCAGAAGCGGAAGGGATATACAGAAAATAAATATAACTAAAAATAATATGTTGATTATTTTATGTACTTTCATAAAAACTCCTTAGAACCTAAAGTATATGAAGGGGTTATAAGTAGAGGTAGCGATAAACAATATACTAATCAAAAAAAGAATAATAGTTAATACGTTTTGAATAATATACTGTAAGCTAATACTCTTAAATTTATTCTCCATATATCGTATCACTGGCAGAGACGAGATACCAGCAATGGCTAACATTGTGATAGTCATTGGGGTAAGATAAAACAAGACACTATACCCAATCGAATAGGGCTGAGTTAATCCAAACATTATTTTTAAATAGTTTATGGCATAATCTAAATCAGGTGATCGGAACAGCACCCAACCAATAATTACGACAAGCATTGTATAAATCCATTTTATTAATGATGGTATCTTGATGTTAAAGCGCTTGCTGTTTTTTATGGTCCGTTCTATAATAAGAAATAGACCGTGCCATAATCCCCAAACGATAAAATTCCAAGCTGCACCATGCCATAATCCAGTGGCTAAAAATACTATCAGGAGGTTGAAATAAACATTACCTTTCCTATTTCCTCCCAGTGGTATATAAAGATAATCTCTAAACCACGTTGATAGCGAAATATGCCATCTTCTCCAGAATTCAGTTACTGATTTTGAGATATAGGGGTAGTTGAAATTCTCCATAAACTCAAAACCAAAGAATCTTGCTAACCCTATAGCCATATCCGAATAACCTGAAAAATCAAAATATATTTGAAAAGCATAGCAGATTACTCCAACCCAGGATGTTAATGCTGAATTCTGATAAGGTGGAAGATTAAAAATATTATCGGCTATAGCTCCAAGCGTATTAGCAATAATAACTTTTTTACCTAAACCAATTACAAACCTTCTAATGCCTTTAGTAAACATTTCTATGTCACATGTTCTATGGTCAATTTGCTTATAGACATCACTATAACGAACAATGGGGCCAGCGATTAATTGAGGAAAAAATGAAATAAATAAACCAAGTTTAATCGGGTTTTTTTGTGCACTGACAACGTTTCTATAAACATCTATCACATAGGATAAGCCTTGAAAAGTAAAAAATGAAATACCAATAGGTAAGAGTATGTTTTTGAGTGGTATAGTAAAATGACCTATAGCATTGATAGAGCTGACAATGAAATCAAAATACTTATAATAAAACAAAAGACCGATATTAGATACTATAGATAATACTAGAGATATTTTACATATGTATAGTGATTTACGACTATATTCTATTAATAAAGCAAAAAGATAATTGATTAATATTGATACTATTATAATAATAACGAATTTAGGTTCGCCCCATGCATAAAAAACTAGGCTGGCAACGAGTAGAAAAACATTCCTATATTCTATTTTTAGTATATAGTTGCCGGCTAAAACCAAAGGTAGAAACAGAAACAAAAATATAGATGAGCTGAAGACCAAATTAACCCAACTCCCAATTACTAATTTTTAATGTAACGTGCTATATCCCATAGCTTCGAATCTTGAGGGATAATTTTCATTAATAAATACTTTAACGTTCTTTTTACTTTTCCGACTTTTTTATAGCTTACTGTCCCACCATTGCATTTGGCTTGAATATATTCACCATATTCGCCGTTAACCCAATTGTAGTAACATTGCCCATCATTAACTATAAACGGATTGGTAAATATATTATGTATATCTTGCCGTATGTTTAATATTTGCCTATGTAATCTTGGTATTTTTTCCTTATTTGAGTAATATGCATATTTCCACTCCACTTCTCCCAGCTTATCCTGTTCCACTTTTTTAAGTTCAGCCTCATACCATTCTGATAGCTTTAGCGCATCCTTACACTGTTGATTAATGGAAATTATATAATTCAATACAGAATGATGATGTCCTGAATCAAAACTAGAAAAATGAAAGAACTTTAATGGGTGACCATCAACCAACCAGTTATCTCCTTTTTGTATCAGACTTGTATTTGATAAATTCCACGTTGCAACATCGTATCCGGGCGTTTTAAGTATGTAGTAATTATCAAAAAAACATGGTACTAAATCAATCCATTTCTGATCCGTAAAGGTGCCAAGCCTTCCTTCGCGGTTGAGAAGCTCATATAAAGTGCAGTCATCATCAAGACAATAATGGAATAATCTATCATGCCACCATTTTAGAAATTTTCGACCCTCTTCATCGCCCTTAACTGCAAAAAAGCCAAGGTTGAAAACTCCCTTTTTTAAAAATAGTATCTCATTTCCTATAATTAATTGCTTACAGGTATCTGGTTTTGTACTATGTGGTACAAAAACCATGCTATACTGGTCTAGTAGAGTTTCGATTTCATTCAGGGTAGAAAATACTGCAATATCAGGATCTAGATATGTGACTTTATCTGTTTTATATCTGTCCATAATTTCAAGTGCAACCCCTGGTTTAACTGCAGTGCAAATTTCGGTAACATTATACTTAAAAAAGAAAATATCAGGATTCTGGAAAATAGTAAGCTGATCGGCGAAAATAATATCATCGAAGGGCTCATTATCAATGTTAAAATCCTCTGGAAGATTATCACATAAAGAAATAATAAATTTTGCATTATTATTATACTCTTTTAAAGATCTAGCCAATATCCTAGCTTTGGGAATATAGTTAGTCGTTATACTAGTAAAATAATACATGTCTACCTCTTCATTCTCCTTTTTATGCTATTTATAAATTTCCACCACTTTGTACTTTTAATTTTATCTAATTCTAATTTTAATAGCAATAAATTATTTTTAAGATCAAATTCATTTTTAGAAAATTGTTCAATAATTGTTTCTTTCTCTTCTATTACCTTAGCAAGTAGGGCTAAGTCACTATTTTTCTCTTTAAGTTCTTTGTCTTTTTGCCCTGCGTATTCAGTCACACTTTCCAGTTCTTTTTCTTTTTGCCTTGCATATTCAGTCACGCTTTTTAGTTCTTTATTCAAGTTTTCAACATTAATTTTCATTACATTTATAGTAATAGTGTTTTCTGCAAAACATTTTTCAAGTTCATTAGTTGTAACAACCATCTCATCAATAATATTATCCTTTTGCCTTGCATATCTGGTAACTTCATCTATATATTTATTTAGCTTGTCTATCTCAATTTTCATTTCGTCTAAATATTTATTTTGATTGTTTATTTCCCTTTCTTTAGTATCAATATAATTATTTATAGCTACCTCTTTTTTATTAATATACTCATTGAGCTTACTAATATCTTCATCTCTCTTAACTAAAACTTCTTTTAACTTTTCAGCTTCATTTGAGTTAACTTCATTCAGGCGGTTATGAAGGTTAATAATTTCATTATCTTTTGAATACAAAATAAAGTTTAGTTTATTTACTGCATCTTCGACTCCCAAAATTTCTAAAGTGACATCTAGCTTTAAGAATGTAGCATCGGTAAAATCACCCAAAATTTCGAAATACGGATCAGTGGTAAGAAACTCATCAAATTCATCATTATGAATATGGATATTCTTAGGCATGATAGAAGTAACTATTCCATCACTTGAAATAGTATTTATTTTGCATTTACAGCATAAGCCTTCAGTAGGATCCCATCTAATCTTTTGAATATTCCTAAATTTAATTAAATCAAAGGTAAAGGAACAGTGTTGATCTAATCCTTCATTCTCTGCGGTAATACGCGTAGTTTCTGAGTATCCATATCCGCAATCAATATATAGGTTGCTCTTACTAAAGGCAGAGTATGTGTTATTGAAGTTCTTTACTATATCAAGCTCTTGAAAATGTTCCTCAAAATAGGTGGTTTTAGTACAACATAAGATTATCTGGTACACGTTCCCTGTAGGCCTTGCGTAAAGATACCGTATAATTTCATCAGGCAATTTATCAATACTATTCTGGAACTCAATGGGCCTAGCTACACGTATACAGTCGTCTTTTTCAATACTGTAACCGCATTGGGTCAGCATATCTTTAGCAGAGCCATAAGTAAAATACTTTAAATGTGTATTATCCAGAATTCCAATATTCTGATAATCAAATCTATCAAAAAGTAAGTCTGCAATTACCGAATTGTGTGAGACGTTTGGTATGGAAATTAAGAGCCTCCCTTCTTCCTTCAGAAAATCTTTTACCTTAACCAAAGTTCTATCTGGATACTTTAAATGCTCTAAAACATCAGAAAAAATAATATAATCAAACTTCTGCCCTGAAAGCTCCTTCGTCCATTCAAAAGACTCAATATCACCTAATATAGAGAGGCTGCTGTATTGAGAAGCAATTTTATAAGCCTCCTCATCAATTTCAACTATGGTTACATCACAGGACATAAACTCCTTAAGATATTTGGTTAGGCGGCCCGTAGCGGGCCCAACCTCTAATATTTTGCTGTTTGGTCTTATCATCTTAATCAGAACAGAAAGATTGTTCCGTTCATCTAGATTAAGACTTGCATCGTATTTATTCATTGTCTATTCTCCAACTATGCTCTAAAACACAGATCCCTTCTCCAATATAAGGCGCATTGATAAAAAACTTTTTAGCTCTAACAATATCATGCAAGTATACATGGGCATTGCTGTCAAACATTGCTATCTGTAAATAATAGGTTCCACCTAATAGATTTAAACTCTTATATTCTAGTATAATACTATTCTCCCCAATTTTATATGGTATTGGGAATTTATCAAGTAAAGTATTGATTCCACATATATATTTGTTATCTATGCTTCGTATTGCTACTCCAACAACAATATTCTTTAGATTATTGCTGAACATATTATAATCAATCTTAATTGATACACTATCACCAAAATTAATGCTATCAACAAGTTCTCCTCTCGAATTCATCATCGTCACTTTTATAATTTCACCAACCCCAGGTGTCCCAACAGACGAATTTACTTCCTCCACAGACTGTTCACTTGTTAACGCCTTTAAGTAATCCATATACATATCTGCTACTCGTTGTGTATCTCCTTGTGCTTCTATGGTGCCATTTTTAAGCCATAGGGTTCTACTGCAGTATCTTTTGATTGCGTTAATGTCATGTGAAACAAAAAAGATCGTTTTTCCTTTTTCCCTGAAGGTATTAAATTTCTCCATGCATTTTAGCTGAAAATTAGTGTCTCCTACACTAAGGGCCTCATCAACGATCAAGATATCAGGATCCACACTGATAGCAACCGAGAAGGCTAACCTAGCAAACATCCCGCTACTATATTTCATAACAGGTTGATAAAGAAAATCCCCTATATCAGCAAAATCAATAATCTCTTGCAGATTATCATCAATCTGCTTTTTGCTTAAGCCCATTATAGATCCAGAGAGATAAATATTTTCTAAACCGGAATATTGCGGGTTAAATCCTGCGCCTAGTTCTAGCAAGGCAGACAATGAACCGTTTATATTTAAATCCCCGTTGGTGGGCGATAAGACGCCCGTTATTATTTTTAATAAAGTAGATTTTCCTGAGCCGTTCTGCCCGATTAGTCCAATAACCTCCCCTTTAGTAACATCAAAGGTAATATCCTTTAGTGCGTAAAACTCTTTATGATAAATCTTCCGTAAAGGGTGAAACGCCTCTTTAAGCCTATCAATAGGTTTGTTATATAAGGGATACATTTTTGTTAGATTTTTTATCGAAACTGCAATTTCATGCATTTTCCTATCTCCTTTGTTACATAACATCTGAAAAATGTCGATTCAGTTTCTTGTATATTAAGGCCCCTCCTATGAAAATAACTATCGTTTCTATCCAAAATAATAAAGTAGTATATGGCCTATGCCAAAACATTATCATATCTACAAAGGAATCTCTGTAACCACGTATGATATAGAACATCGGATTAGTTTTAAGCAGAAATAAGATTGTTGGAGAGACACTTATTTCATTCCAAAAGATGGGGACAATCCAAAACCCTATCTGTAGCATAATGTTCACTATTTGCACGATATCCTTGAAAAAAGCAGAAATACTTGATACTATCCAGGATATTCCAATTAGCAAAAAGGTTAAACAGAAGAAATAATAGATAGCCTGCAAATAGTATAATGATGGCATCATCCCATTGAAACAGAAGAGAATAATAATAAAGCCAATAAAAAACATGTGAACGAAAGCGGAAGAGATCACTTTGACCAATGGGATAAGACTTGTTTGGAATTTCACTTTCTTTACCAAGTAATTATAGTCATACAGACAGGAAGATGCTGATAATACAGCATCAGAGAAATATACCCACGGAATATAGCCACAAGCAAACCACAATATAAATGGATACCCTTGTATGGGAGAAGACTTAAAGCCCACCTGGAATATAAACCAAAAAACAAGGATTGTCATGAGTGGTTGAATAAAGGCCCATAAAATACCAAATACTGAGCCTGAGTATTTTGCCTTAAAATCATTCTTGGCCAGTGTAAAAAACAGCTGTCTACTGCTAATTATCTCTTTATAAAACTCTATTAAAGATTTAACTTTTGAAAACATATATGCTCACCGTTTTATATAAATTTAAGGTTTACGTTTTTTTGGCAACATTCTATAGAGTCCTTTTATAAATTTATACATTCTGGACACTAGCCTTTGCACTCTGGGATATTTCCCTAGTTTGTTTCGAACATAATCTGTTAAAATCTTTAGTACTTCTTTCCCAGTCAGACTAGTTCTATTATGCAATTTATAGCTGCTCTTCAACATGAAATTTAAATTCGTCAATTCAATTTGCATATAGCTTGAACTTATAACCCAGGCAGGGTAATACCCATCATGCTGTACAACCAAACCATATATTCTTTCAATTGCATGCAAAATAGTGCCATCTGTTTTGTTCGGCTCGACAGGAAAGTCAGAGTAATTCCAACCATAATCAACTAGGGTCTTTAAAGCTTTAGGCCTAAACCAGAACATTGTCCCGAGAGGCGATATCGTCTCATACTGGAATTCAATTGGCACTGATATACCAAGGGTTTTAGCAAGTTCTACAGTCTTCTCATAATTACCGCCCCACTCATTATACATTAGCGTATGATAGATACCATGTAATGGCGGAGGTGGCATAAGCATACCTAAACGGGGATTTTGCTCAAAGGTATTGATAATATTTTCAACTAAGGCAGATGATCCTAAGAGGTTTTCGAAACACTTGAAGCTAAAATCACTTCCAACAGTTAATGGTTTATCTTGTGTTGATTTCTTATCATGAACAAAGCAAACATAATCATATCTATATATAAATTCTTTCAGTGCAACCAGTATTGACCCCACATCACGGCCCCTATTGGGCATCAAAATAATTTCAAGCTTTTCGCAATGTAAATGTTGAAATACTTTCTCTACTTCGTCTTTCGTTTCATTACTCATAACAGTAATATATACATGAGTATACTTCGGCATGGATTTTGCATATTCAAAACAATACTGAACTAAGTCTTTAAAATAGATATGAATCATTAAGGCTAATTTTGATGTTGTTTTGCTCTTTTCAACAATACAATTATCTGGAAGGATATAATTTAAATGTAGATTTCTTTTCAATAACAGTTGATTTATTGTTCGAATAAGGTCTTCCCAGATCATATCGCTATTGTATTGAGTCTTATTTTTAATATAATCAAAGACCCGTGAGGCATATTGTCCAGAGGACTTCGAAAAAACCTCCTCATAGGCTCGGGTAAAAACTAGTTTATGCACAAATGGACATTTTCTCTCTTCAACAAGAGTATGAGGAACATCTATGAATGCGTTATAGGAGTATTCCCTTAAATCCGTGGTAGGAACGTATACCTGATATTTATAACCTAGATCAGATAATTTTTTTGTAATTGCACTCTCATGGTAGCAAAACATTTCTTCAAATGTACTAACTTTTAAATTATCCCAAAGGCCCCTAAAGACTTTATTTTTAATAATCTTATTCTTGAAGGCGATAAAATACCCCTGAATATGTGAGGGAATGTCACACACCCCAATACCGGGAAGCGATAGGTTTAAAACTTCCTGGTGTTCAGTGATACCCCAAAAATCAATTTCTGTATCTTTCATACTTTCGAATATTTCATTAAAATCAAAAAAAGGTCCATATATAGAATGGTCCAGTAAAATCATTTCATCATATTTTTCTATTTCGTCCCACCCTATGTATTTGATACCTTCACGGTAGCCTAGTGCATTTAGCCAGCAGTCGTTGATCATAACGATATCAGATGAGATGGACTTAAGGTCGTTTTTATCATCTTTTGTTATATATCCATTACATACTACAACAAGCCTACTCACATGTGATGAAAGCCTAGACAGAATATACTTTACATATGAACCTACTTTTCCTTGAGTATCATAAAAAAAATAGATACCTAATCTGTTTTTTGCACTAGACAAACTCAGTTCCTCCTATTACTGTCTTCAAGAATCATTTTTATTTTCTTACTACTACCCCATATGGCCGGTGAATCATACTTTCTCTCTGGGTAAGCACCATAATTAGGCTTTATCTTGAGGTTCTTCTCAGCAATAAAGTCCTGAATTTTATCTTTAAGTGAGACCGGCTCACCTGTACAGCAATTAATGATACCATTTATTCTATCTTGACCAATGGCCATAACGATCTGCTTTGATAAATCCTCAATTGATATGAAATCATATTTATTAGTCCCTGAAGTAAAAGGAAAAGTATCTTGACCTTCTGAATCCATCTTCATTATTTTTGAAAAGATAGAATTATTATTCAGGTCATCCCCATAAATATAAAATGCTCTTAACCATTGTAGAGTAACCCCACTATTCTGTGCTAAAACTGTTGCCACCTGCCGGAGTGTATTTTTTGCAATTCCATAAAAAGATAGCGGGTTAGTAGGTGTGTCATCATCGACCTCACCTTCCCAATATCCAATCTCATGCATTGTTCCCATTATTGCAATTTTTTTGATCCCGCCCTCTATAAGACTTTTCAAAAAAGCATAATGCTTAGGAAGATTATATATTTGTGTTTCTGAATTATGGATAAATCCATCTTGCCATGCAAGATGTAAGCATATATCTGGGCTTCCAAGCACTTCATAAAGCGACTTATAATTGCTAAAAATATCTATGTTAACTTTATTGGCTCGATTATCTATTAGATCAGTCTTAATATCTACCGCAATGACATTATAGTTTTTGTCTAGGAGTTCCTTGACAACATGTCTTCCAATATATCCTCCTGCTCCTGTCACTAAAACTTTTTGCATTATTCAAACCTCCACACGAAAAATTAGTTTGATGGAGTCTATTTATCTATTGGTCTAGACTAAATAAGAACCTTTTTAAAGCGTCTTTCCAATCAGGCAATCGTTTGAATCCTGCTTCATCCAAACATTTCTTAGATAATCTAGAATTCAAAGGCCTTTTTGCTTTAGTTGGATAATCCGAGGTGTTTATAAAATTTACTTTTGAACTATAGCCAGCCAATTTGAATATCTCCTGTGCAAATTCTGCGAATGAACAATATCCTTCATTTGTAACATGATATACACCATACTTATCTACTTGTACCATATCACATAATAATGGCGCCAAATCAGCAGTGTATGTCGGTGATCCTATCTGATCAGAAACCACGCTTATCTCGTTTTTTTCTTTTCCTAACTTTAGCATTGTTTTAACAAAATTATTTCCGTTTTTCCCAAAAGCCCAAGAGATCCGTACAATATAGTACCGGGACAATAACTCCTTAACCACCAGTTCTCCTTGGAGTTTAGTTTTTCCGTATATAGATAATGGATCAGTTGCGTCTCCAACCTCATGGGCATGGACACCCTCTCCAGAAAAAACATAGTCCGTACTTATGTAAATTAGTTTAGAATCAATTTCCTTGCAAATTTTTGCTATATTTCGTGTGCCTACATGATTCACTAAACTGCATAGGTGTGAATTATCCTCTGCTTTGTCAACTGCGGTATAAGCTGAGCAGTGTA
The DNA here is from genome assembly GCA_023415205.1 of Bacillota bacterium. Classification (GTDB taxonomy): domain Bacteria; phylum Bacillota; class Clostridia; order DSM-8532; family DSM-8532; genus DTU059. Next base: position 13,771 of record JAEZLR010000031.1, read on the forward strand.
TCACGGCGTCCGGACAACAGTTTCTAATAAAATTGAAAGTCGCTTCCTTGTCAGCTATGTCAAAATCATCAATGTCCACACCAACACACTCAATATTTCGTTTTTTTAGCTCACTGATTACATCATATCCAAGCTGTCCATTGGCACCTGTTACAAGTACTTTCATATCTTCTCCATATAATTATTTTATCTGTTGCCATACATTTTATCATAATAGTCCTGATATTCTCCGTTAACGATGTGTTCCCACCAGGACCTGTTTTCCAGATACCATGCTACTGTGAGCTTAATTCCATCTTCAAATCTTGTCGCGGGAAGCCAGCCCAGCTCATTATGAATTTTGGTGGGATCTATAGCGTAGCGCATATCATGCCCGGGCCTGTCTGTAACATATGTAATGAGGCTTTCGGGCTTTCCAAGTGTCTTTAAAATGGTTTTAACAACCTCCAGATTGGTTCTCTCATTATGGCCGCCAATATTGTAAACTTCGCCTTCCCGGCCTTTATGAATTATCAGGTCAATGGCAGAGCAGTGATCCTCCACATAGAGCCAGTCGCGTACATTCTCGCCCTTGCCGTAAACCGGAAGGGGTTGATCTGCCAATGCCCTGGTAATCATCAAGGGTATCAGCTTCTCCGGAAAGTGGTACGGTCCGTAGTTATTAGAGCATCGTGATATTGTTACCGGCAGCTTGAATGTTCGGTGGTAAGCCAGTACAAGCAAATCAGCCGAAGCCTTTGACGCTGAATAAGGTGAAGAGGTATGTATTGGAGTATCCTCGGTAAAAAACAGGTCCGGCCTGTCCAATGGAAGATCCCCATAGACCTCATCGGTGGAAACCTGATGAAATCTCTTTATTCCATGCTTTCTGCAAGCCTCCATAAGTACCTGGGTTCCGATAATATTCGTTTCCAAAAACAGCCTGGGGTTCTCGATAGATCTGTCCACATGGGATTCTGCCGCGAAGTTGACAACAATATCGGGCTTCTCATTTTCAAAGAGAGTGTAAACGGTCTCCTGACAGGTAATGCTGCCTTTCACAAACCTAAACATAGGATTTTCCATTATATCGGACAATGTCTCCAGGTTTCCCGCATAGGTAAGGGCATCAAGGCATATTACTCTGTAATCAGTATACTTTTTTAGCATGTATTTAACGAAGTTGGCCCCAATAAAGCCGGCGCCACCGGTGACTAGAATCGTCATGTTCAATCATCCCCCTGATACACAAAATTCACATCGCTGTCTCTTAATAACGGAGCATTTTTATCCTTCGCTGAAAGTATCGGATCACTTACACCCCAGTCCACATTAATCTCATCATCATTATAGGCTATACTTCTGTCAAACTCCGGAGCATAATATTCATCTGCTTTGTATTGTACCTCTACGTCATCGGTCAGTGTTACAAAACCATGAGCAAATCCCTTAGGTATAAAAAATTGCTTTTTGTTCTCTGCAGAAAGCTCAATTGATACCCATTTCTTATAAGTAGGAGATCCTTTGCGTAAATCAACCGCGACATCCAGAATAGCACCTCTTGTACAGCGTATCAGCTTGGCTTGGGCTTTGGGATTCAACTGAAAGTGCAGCCCTCTCAAAGTTCCCTTTTGCGATGAATACGATTGATTATCCTGCACAAAATCACATTCCAGACCCTGTTCCTGAAGCTTTCTTCTGGAATAGCTCTCAAAAAACCAGCCTCTGCTGTCTCCGAAAACCTGAGGCTCAATAATTAGCAGATCCCTTATATCCGTCTTAATTACCTTCATATGTAACTTCCTTAAAATCTTATTCTGCCCTCAGCCACTTTTTTAAGATGCACACCATAGGGTGATTTCCCATATCTTTGGGCTGATTCAATCAGCGTATCCTTATCGATCCACTCATGAGTATACGCTATCTCTTCAAGCGCGGCTATCATTAAGCCCTGTCTAGTCTCAATAGTCTTTATATAGTCGGAGGCCTCTGTTAGCGAATCGACCGTTCCTGTGTCAAGCCATGCATAGCCCCTGCCCAGGGTTATGACATCCAGCGATCCGTCCTCCAGATAAATACGGTTTAAGTCTGTTATTTCAAGCTCGCCTCTAGCGCTTGGTTTCAGTGAACGGGCAAATTTGCAAACTCTCTCATCATAAAAATAAAGACCTGTCACCGCATAATTGGATTTAGGCTCTTTAGGCTTTTCCTCCAGAGATACAGCCTTTCCGTCTCTATCAAACTCTACGACTCCAAATCGCTCGGGGTCTTCCACATAATACCCGAAGACCACAGCCCCTTCAGTTTTTGAAGCTGCTCTTGTCAGTTGCGCCTTTAAACCATTGCCATAAAAAATGTTATCACCAAGAATCATAGCGCATCTATCGCCTGCAATGAATTCCTCCCCGATGATGAAGGCCTGGGCTAGTCCATCAGGGGACGGCTGTTCTGCATAGCTTAAGCTAATACCAAACTGGGAGCCGCTTCCTAAAAGCTTCTTAAAATTGGGCAGATCATGAGGGGTGGAAATAATCAGAATATCCTTAATTCCTGCAAGCATAAGGACTGATAAGGGATAATAAATCATTGGCTTATTATAGACCGGAAGGAGCTGCTTGCTGGTTACCATTGTCAAGGGATAGAGACGTGTCCCAGAACCCCCTGCCAATATAATACCTTTTAAAGCTTTTTCCATTTCTGTTTACCTCGTCAGTCAATAATACACTTATATTATAAGGAAATAATTTTATATAAACAATGGTGTAGGGTCTATAAGTTTTTCCTGATAATCAATCCAATCAACTTTTTAAATGCCGATTCCGGAAGTTTAAAGGCTATGATTTCAAAAAACAGCGTAGGTTTATTATATTTTGTAAGGCGGAGCATTTTAAAAAAGGTGCCCCTTTTCCCCAGCGAATAATCATACCTAATTCTAACCTGTTCGATATATTCATCCAGAAACTCAGTGAGGGCTTGATGGCCGGAAAAGCGTGACCTGATGGATTCCAGCATCAGAACATGGTTACGTAGCCTGAGTTCACGGTAGGAATGTTTATCAGTAATCTCCTTTAAGACCCCGGTTTGGTTTTTGCCGTGCTGCCTGTATCGTACCAGGGGCTTGTCTACATAAGCTATGGTTCCGTTTACAGATGCGCAAACCGCAAGCCAGCGATCATGCTGCATACCCAATTCAAAAGGAATTGCGGCTTTGGCAGTCTTAGCGTCTATTATCATACAGCATCCGCTAATAAAATTGCGAATCAGTATTCTCCGCCACAGCTCAAGCCCTTCAAAGTAATCAAATCTGCTTCTTACCTTTGTAATGCTTTCCGATACGTGCTTTCCGTCAGCATCAATGATTGACATGTCGCTGTATGCCAGAAGCCCCTTCTTTTCAAGCATGGCTTCAACCAGACCGGATATTTTATTCTCCTCCCAGATATCGTCCTGGTCGCAATAGGCTAAGTAATCACCCTCAGCCTCTAAAGTTAAACGCTCAAAGGTTTTATTGCTGCCAAGGTTGGTTTGATTGCGTATAACCTTAAACGGAAATCTAGTAATATGCTTTTCAATGATACTTTTTAGGTCGTCTATACCAATGGTTGATGAGCAATCATCACAAGCCAGCAGCTCGACGTTACTGTAATTCTGGCGGTTAAGGGAACTTAATAGTTCCTTCAGCCACAATATATCAGGGTTATAGGTGGCCAAAAGAATAGTGACCTTCGGCTCAAGCATTTTTGGTCGGCCTTTCCTTTTTATTCTGACTATTGAGGGTGTAATTACACGCAAACCCCAACCCTAAAAACACCCAAAAAATCGGTGCAATGCCAACAACACTGTCGTTAAAAAGTCCCGCTGTCAAGTAACCGGAGACGGATAGAAATACCGCCATACCTGATAATGATAAAAAGGACTCATTGGTACTCTTAATGTAAAGCTTAATGCTTTGGATCATATAAAAGCCGATAAGGACAATAAAGGCGATGAGTGATGGAACACCGGTGTTGGCGGCGATCTGTAATAAAATATTATGGGGCTTGTCAACAATCATCTGGGCAGTACCATACGCCCTTATTTTCCCTATATAATCCTCCTGGGGAAAGGCTACAGCATAGTTGTCAGGGCCATACCCCAGCAAGGCCGCATTTTTAATCATGGGCAGGGTTCTCGACCAGATGTAGCCCCGTGCAGAGCCTAATCGCTCTTTCCCCTCAAAGCCAAGAGTCTCAGGTTTATGGATGACATCGACCTCTTCACCGTAATTCCCAATCAACTTAAAGGAATCGCTCCCTGCCTTAAGAACAATCTGGGAACTTCTATTGTTCATGGTGATAATGTCACCCTTCAGGGTGATGGAGTAATTTTCATAGGGTGCCTCAGTGAATTTGATATACTTTCCACCCTCAATATCAGTCATGTCATAATCTATAGCCAAATCAGCAGCATTGTAAAAATAAAGACGGGAGTCTTCACTCAATTTAATAATCAAAGTCTCTGTCATACTTTTGATAGAAACCTTACGTTCTTCAAAGATAATATCCTGAAGATTATAATACTGTGTCTCATCTGATTGGGTGAATTCAGAGAGAATCCTCTGCGTAAGAACACCTTTTAAAGCAAAGTTTACACCAAAGAACAGAATAACAACCCCTGCTGTAATGGCTGCGACGAGAAGCTTTCTCTTAAACAGATATTTTCTGAACAAAATGATAGCCAAGATAATTACCACAGCCACCCCTACCAAACCGGCACGGGAGCGGCTACCTAAAAGATTAATCGCAAGAAGAACCGTTAAAAGCGCAGATCCAATTTTTAGATAAAGCTTTTTTGAAACTATAAACCCAGTAAAAGCGACGGGAAGGGCGAGCGCCATATAGCTGCCAATATAATTTGAGTTACTGAAGGTTGAATACACAACGGACTTCTCAAATCGAATTTCCAGACTGTCCGCTATTTGCTGAAGCACTTTTGGGATAATTAAAGACTTTCCAAAACCTGACCTGTAAATATCCAAACCTATAAACTGAAATAACCCCACGATTCCAATAATGGTGGCTGAAATCAAAAGCGCCCCAAATATAAAGCGAACCTGGGATTCAGCCTTAATCAAATTAAAGGTTATAAGCATGAGGGCCAGGTAACATAAAAGAGAGATCATGCCTTCGTAGCGGGCGACAAAACCGTTAATGGCAATATCCTTATTCTTTGAAAACAGTGTGGAAAGGATGATGAGCAACGCATAAGTAAAGGTTGGGATATAAATGAAGCTTTTCTTAATTTCAAGCTTTTTCACCAGCCCGTGGACAAAAAAGAAAGTAACCGCCAAGATCGTTCCAATCATTAACCACTGGCTCTTATAGAAATTAAAAAAATCGGTGTAGGTTTCCTCGCCATACCAATTCTTGATTTCTATAGCACTTAGCATATCCAGCTTCAAAAAGACGATGAGGGGTACAACAGCTATCACAAAGGCAATGGGTAATATGTAAAAGTTGCTAGGTTTCTCTTGGATGAGCTTTTTAGACATAACAGAACCTCACTTGAATGACTTTATCCACTTAATAGTATCATAAACGAAAAATGACGTAAACCTTGAGGGGGGACTTAATCCCTTAGGTCATGAGGGCGAGCATGCCCTGAACATTCACCCCTGTCATGATGACTAAAAACAGGATAAGGCCGACAACGAGGATCTTATCGATATGTCTGGGCGGCTTGTTGCCCTCCTTAGGCCGTAACAAGCAGGCGACCAGAAGAATCTGGGCAAAGGCATGGTGAAGGGAGTAGAGAGAGCCCTCCTTTAATCCGTATTGAATCACCACATGAAGGCCCAGATTGAATAGGATGACCATGAGGGGCGACAACAGCAGCCGGTTTTTTCTTGAGAAAATCCCCGCTGCCACCAGCAGAACTACCCATGCCCCGATCAGAAGAGTCAGATACCAAGGGGCCGACGGAATAAAGGAAACGGCCGAGCCCGGAAACTGATCAAAGGGTGAGGCATTCACCGTATCGATAAAAAACCAGGTGGATCCAAAAAGCGTATACAGGCCATAACGGGCACATTCAATGATTGGGAACTTATCCCTGTAATTGGCGGGACTGCTTTGAAAGACATTCAGAACCTGGCTGTAAAAGATATCTCTTACCGGAAGAAGGTAGATGGCTAAAAGGAGACCCAGAACACCTGATGCCCCAATAATCACCCGCTTGTAGAACTTGTCCTCGTAAAACAGGACCAGAAGCCCCCAGATAAAGATGTTGGTGATGGTGACCCCTCCTAAGAGTATGCCCATGATTACAACAGGCACGGGCTTCTTTTTAAGTATGAACCATTGGGTAAGAATAAGCAGTGCGCCGCTAAAAATATAGCTTTCGGCAATGAGGGTAAAAAGCAGGGACGCACAGGACAGGCCGTAGATCACGGTCAGAAGAACAGCATGCCATTCTTTGAGCTTGTAATGCACTGTAAGGGTCTTGTAAAGGTAAGCCAGGGCAACAACCTGAACCAGTATCTGAAACAAGATGACCAGCATGTAATGATGCTCCAGCGTTTTCCCCCCCAAGATAGCCCTTTCCGCTAAGGTGAAGTAATGACCAAAAGCCACCAGCAGAGGATGCTTGACAATCCTCCCGGTATCATCCAGCTCCGTAGAGTAAAAATGCTGGATATAGTAGGCATCGTCCATGGAAAAAAAGCGATCATTATGGGTGGCCTCATTGATTTTGTAGAGCCCTTGATTTTGAAGAACAGAGAAAAACGTTCCATACACCACGAGGAACAACAGTATAATGATGATCGGAAGGGTGTTCCGTCGGAGCATGTTAACCTCCCCTAAGCTTCTCCAATAAGGTTCAAGCTGGTATTAATAAAACTTCCAAACAATGATAAGACAGCTTATGCCCCAAAGCATAAGATCGATAAGCAAGGGCTTATCCTTAAGGACGGTCACTTCTATATTGTCTCCCGGCTGACCTGAAAGCACTAAAAGCTGGTATCTGAACAGGCCGTAGATAACAAAAAGGACTGTGGCCATCATATAAGGGATATCGGTAAAATACGCATACAGAGCATAAAGCACAATGCACAGGGCAAGGCAGATGGTAATCACCTGCTGTAAAAATGCGGAGGTATAGACGCCCAACGTCGCCTTATATTCTTTGGCGTTGTCCTTGAGGATATCCAGCTCGGATTTCCGCTTGTTGGCCGCCAGATAAAGGCAGAGGGCGGTGGTGCAAAGAAGAAGCCAGGAGGAGGCCTCAACCCCGATAATAACAGCCCCGGAAAGCACCCTTAACAGGAAGCCCGCAGCAATGGCCATGATGTCCAATATGGGCTGATTCTTAAGTACAAATGAGTAGAGTACCACCGTAATGATATAGGCTACAAGCACCAAAGTAAAACCAACTGACAGGTAAACGCTACAGGCAATGACCAATACAAGCAGAAGAATGGCCGCCGATAGCGCCTCCCCTACCTTTAACCGGCCTGAAGCAATGGGCCTCTTGCATTTTCTGGGGTGGAGCTTGTCCTTTTCCCTATCAATGACGTCATTAATAATATAAACCGCTCCGGAGGCCAGGCTAAAAAGGATAAAGGCAATCAGCGAAAGTAAAATGGCCCTTGAGTCCATAAAGCTTTTCGAGAACACAAGCGCAGCCAGAACAAAGGTGTTCTTTATCCACTGCTTGGGCCGCATGGTCTTAAGGATGTCATATAGCTTCTTCATAAGCCCTTCCTTTCCATGGCGTAAAGGGTAAAGGTGCTGGTCTTGCTAAGTTCAGTGAGCACAAAATCCTCAGAAAGCATTTGAGGCGTATAAACCGTTGTGGAGGTTTCCTCGCCAAACCAGATGATCACTTGCTTTTTATAGGAGTCGCTCTCCTTAAGGAAGGTCTCATAGCCATAGAGGGGAAGTCCAAAGGTTTTAGGAGGAAAATGGGACGCCTTGCCAGTGAGGAAATGCACGGCGGAAGGGTCATTGCTGTAGATCATATCACTGTCCGAAAAAAGCGGGGCTTGCGATAGAAAGCCATGCTTCTGCCAGTAGTCGGAATTAAAGCCTCCGGCTCCCTCCTGTACGGCCTTTTGGGTGGAGCCATACAATGCCAGCCCATTGGCAAAGAGAAAATACACCAGGAATAGGGAGACAAAACCACCCGTGACCCAGTGGGAAAGCTTTCTACGGGATCTTTCTTGCGCAAAAAGCGGAGAAAGCGCACTATCAAAGGCCAGCACCAGTAAACTAAGAAGGGGTACCATGACAGGGATCATATAGCGGTCGGAAACAGGATCAAAAGCCACTTTCGAGGCTGATATCGCCATATAGAGGGAGTAAAAGAGGCAGAACCCTGTCAGCGTCACTAACGCAGCCCTTGTATCCTTCTGTTTAATTATCTTGACAAGCACAAGCACTCCCAGAAGGGCTGCCACGAGAGCCAGGAGGGCTAGTCCCGCCCCGGTGAGGGGTTGTGCCTCCCTGACCGCCGGAAAAAGCCAGCCCGCTACGGTTTTTGCGGCCCTATAGATATTGGTGGAGAGGCTGATGCCTGAGGGACTGCGCATACCCACCAGGGTTCCAGAAACCAGATAGTTGCGTATAATGTAAATCACCGTTGGTAATGAGGAGATAAAACCATAAAGGAAAGTCATCCCGATTTTATTTTTGATCCCCTTAATTCTGACCAGAAGGTATATACAGGCCACAGCGACCACCACTACACCAATATAGCGGGTCAAGCAGGCTATGGCCGAGCATATGGCCATTAAAATCAAGGGCTTATTGGATTTTGGGTCAAAAAAATCATGGGTCAATAGAATATGAAAAACACAGGTGGTCATCAGAATAAAAAGGGGCTCTGACCATACGTAGAAAGCCATGCGAAGCAATTGGAACGAAGAGAGGCACATTATGATAAAAAGGGTGGGCATCAATCTTTGCCGCGTTAGTCGTCCAATGGTACGGGAGCCGACCCATAATGCCAAGGCCATGACCAACCCGTTGAAATACTGTGAAAAAACCACCGGGTTAAGCCCTAGGGCTTCAGGAATAGCTAGTATGAGGGAGAACAGGGGGGGCCATTGAATAAATGGGCTGGTGTACCCGAAATACTGTAAACCCTGTCCATCCACAAGAGAGGAAGCCGAAAAAAGATAGGCCACCGTATCATGGGTTATTCCGGGTCCATATTTTCCCGTTCCAAGAACAATGATGATGAAACAGGCTGCGCATAAAAGTATATTGATACCTTCCAAAACAGGTGCCTTCCTGTTGATTCCCATACTTCCTCCTAAGTTGCTTTTCTTCGGTAAAGTATACCATATGTCAACCTGCTTTTGTAGACTGCTGGTTGCTCCTATTTAAACCATCCGCAGGGAGACACTTGAGCTGGTAAACGGTGATGTAGATCGTAGCCAGAAAAGCCAACATATTCAGCAAAGCCAAAAATATTGTAAGCCGCTCCAAAAACGGTAGCCACAAGGCCCGGGTTTCCTGATGGTTTGAAAAGTAAACCAAGCTGAAGTGGTTAACCGACGCAATAACCGACAGAGCGGTGAAAAGACCTAAGAACCTTCTCTCCTTATAGATCACCATACATACGGCTGCCAAAAGAATCTGCACATAGTTATACCGCTCATGCATCCGGACCGATAGCATGTAGATGCCGGAAAACCACAAAAGCAATAAGGCCGGCTTTGCAAGGCTTTGGGGATAGCGAAAATACAACCCCGCGAAGAACATCCCAAACAAGGCCAACAAGATGATACTCAAGTTAAGATAGCTCAGCCCTCCAGGCAAAAGGCTAGAATCCGGCTTAAGATCCCCTTCCAGAAGAACCATAAGGTTTGGGGCCCGCTGGGAGGCGTAGCCATACTTTTTTGCGCCCCCCACATAAAGGCTGATCAACCAGGGCAGCCCCATGGTGATCAGGAAGGGCAGGATTATAGCAAGACAGAGAAAAAGACTCTTGATCCCGGCCTTGAGAAGGTCTCTACCCCTTTTGCTCCTCAACTGGGTCATCCATTCCAGAATAACCACTGGAAGCAAGAAGAGGCCCGTGGGCTTAAAGAGCACCAACAGCCCAAAGCTCACCATCATAAGGGTGAACCTTTCCCTGGCCATCCCCAGCAAGAAAAGGAGAACGAAACAACCATAAAAGGCATCAGTTTGTCCCCATAGGGAGGAGTTGATGATCAAAACCGGGTTAAAAAGCAGAAGCAGGGCGGCAAAAAGTGCCTTCTGCCCTTGCCTCCGGCCCTTGGCAAAGCTTAAAACAACCGCAATCAGTAGCAGATCAAAGATCATGGAAGGAAGCTTTATGAGTACATAGTGAAGCTGAGTCTGTGAAGGATCTGTCAGACTCCGTATCGCCTTGCCTACCCCCGCCAGTATATAAAGATAAAGCGGCGGATAATCAGGAGGGGCCTTTTGATAATAGATACCCCATAAATCCTTGGCGCCCTGGATGGCCCAGTTCCTGTAAAGATTAAGGTCTGAGAGAAAGCCCGGGTAGGAGAAAGCTATGATGAGCCTTAAGAGCAGGCCTAGCACCATGGCGCAAAGAAGTATCTGATTAACCCTGTTCTTCTCGGCCGTTTCAAGGGTCATAGCCCGCCTCCAAGGGTGCATCCTGCCCACGTAGATTAATCTTGATGCTGGGACGAACGCCCATCTCCTCGTATGCGGCATCCTTCATCAGCACATACCCCTCCCTGTTCACCGTGCGAACCATACTGGAATTATTGTAGTAAGGGGTTTCGAGCCAATACTCCCAGCCAGTATGCCCTTCCAGGCCCTTCTGATTAAGCTCCGCATACTCAGCCACATCAAGGAGAAACACCTTGTCGGTCACCGTCAGCCGGAAAGCCTCCTGCGCGCCATAGGCCGCTTGGGAGGGTACATGAGTCCAGAAGAATTCCTTTTCGCCAGCGGTGGCCCTTTCCTTATCTGCAACTGATAGGATAAGCTGATGCGTGTTTTCTTCAATCAAATTCCTTTCCTCAGGGGAAAAGCTGTCCATGAACTCCCCATTCAGCCACCTGCGAAGCGTGCTGTCAGGCCAGAAGTTGCTACCATATTGCCTCCTGTTTACATCCCCTTCCTCGCCTGGAGAGCTAAAGGCCGCATAAGTGACAGGCCGTAAGGCAAAGAGCTGAAGGGTGTCCCCATCCCTGTCTATAACTCTCCAAAAAAGGGGTTTCCCTTCCGCTAACCCAAAGAAGATGATGTCTCCCACCTGATTATTGGCATTTAAGGCCTGGAACGGCTTCTTTCTTGGAATCGGGGTAAATAGGGTGACCACGATTAATATCAACACGAAAGCGAGGCCCCTCAGACCGTATTGCTCCTTTTTTTCCTTGAAGGCTACCCGTGCCGAGGTTAAAAAACTCATGAGCCTATAGCTGACCCAGAGGCCTAGACCCATGAACTGAAGATCAAAGCCCATAACAAAGGCGAACATGTGCTTGGCAAGGTCCGCCTCCCCGTTGGCGATGACGGGTATGGCCAGGTTCATGGCATTGATGATTAAAAGCGCGGAAGAAAAGACCAGAAAAACGATGGTACCCGGCTCCTTTCTCTTGGATCTAACGGTGACGAAAAGCCTATTGATGAGCACGGCCCCGGAAAATGCGAAAACCAGGACAGTAAAAAGGAGGCTGTTAAAGGGAAGATATGTTCTTACCCGGCTCCAAAGACCTATTTCCTCCCGGAATCTAGGTCTTTCATAGGTTCTGTCGTAATTGCCCAAATAAACAGGCCGGATGTGCACGCTGTTTTGGCAGGAAAGGCTCAGCTTCTCAATGAGCCTGGCGGGATTTTTAAGATAATAGGCCAATACATCAAATTTATTAATGGAATCGTAGAAATTCCTTTGAAATTCCTCTGATTGGATATCTAGCTTATAATCGCTCATATAAGCATTTGTTCCGGCAAGCACACTGTACTCCTGGGAAAGACCCAAGGCCTCAAGGTCTGCCTGGGGCGAAGGGGAATCCTTCAAGATGCCGAAGAAAACAGATTGATAGGTGGTGTGCTTATCCATCCAAGGGGGTACGCTCTCATAAAAAAGGCCACATGCCAAAAGGCTGAAAACAAAAAGTGTCAGGATGAGGAATCTCATCCCGCAAATATAGTTCCAGGATCGCTTCTTTAGCCTTTCCTCATCAATAAACAGAATCTTAGAATCCTCTCGCTTGGCTTCGGGAGCCTTTGATGGAAGGGTTCTTCTCCTCGTAAAGTAGCATAAAAATACCAGTCCGCAAGCTGAGAGAAGCATTCCCTGCGGAATATTGGCATATTTTGCTCCAGCGAAGAACACCACGCAAAAATAGAAAAGGATGATGTAGAAGGGCTTTTTCCGTTGCGAGGAAAGCACTCCCATAACGCTGGCCACAAGCCAGAGGAAGGTCACCATCTGAAGGGGCTCCCCATAAAACGAATTGAAGTAGGTCACATAACCCACATCACAGAAGACGATGATGAGTAAAAGGGCCCCTGTCACCCTTATAGAGAGCCTGGAGCTTTTCATGGTGCCTACTATGACGCCAATAGCTCCCACATAGGCCAAGTAATATAATAGGCCCAGCCAAAAAATATCATACTCACCGTAATTCTTATCAGTGATGGCATGATAGGCTGTATTGGCCAATAAAGACAGCTTGATGAAGACATTCTGTGTGGTAGGATAGGGCTCCTTGAGCGTAAAAAGCATTCTCCACAGCTTTTCTTCCCCGGTGTTACCCTCCAAGGAAAGGGTATAATATCGTTGAAAGGCAAAGGGGGTTCTTCCATCGGGAGTATAGTCGATACGGTGAGGGATCATCACCCTTAAAAAATCCCCGTTATCCGATAGGCCCACCATACCGTCCCCATAGAGGGAAAACCCAATAAATAAAATGCAAAAAAGAATTATTCCTGCCGAAATAATTCTTTTACGTATTGAGCTTTGATGTACCACAGCCATGACCATTGGATAATCACGGATATTTTCATACATGAAAGAGTCACCTCAAGTTAAGGGTACTCCTCCCATTATTCACCATGATACGCATTTTCATTCACTGTCTGGATAATGCTCTCCATCTGATTCTTAATATGTCGCTCAGCTAGCTCGGAGGCCTTGGCTCCCTGAGCATTTCTTAAGGCCTCAAGGATTTCCTCATGCTCATGAAGGACATTCTCGGCAATGAGATTGTCCTTCATATAAATAACTCTGAAACGGTAAACATGCTCACGCAAAGAGGAGGCAACTGCCACCAGACGGGGATTCCCCGAAGCGGCATAGATCACATCATGAAATTCTACGTCCTTACGGATAGCCCCTTCCATGTTATCCTTCTCCACATTGGAAATATACTGCTTATGGATAATTTCCAGAGCCTTTACCTGTGCGGGCTGCATATGCTTGGCCGCCAAGGAGGTCGCCAACTGGTCCAATACGGTACGAACCTCCAATACGTCCATAATATCCTTTACAGACAGCTCCGAGACATGAGTTCCTTTTCTTGGGATCATGGTAACTAGGCCTTCAGCCTCAAGTCTTCTGATAGCCTCCCGTACAGGGGTTCTGGACACCCCCATTTGTTCAGCCAGGGAGACTTCCATCAGACGTTCTCCGGGCTTGATATCTCCACTGATTATTGATCTGCGTAAGGTCTCAAAAATAACGTCTCTGAGGGGCTGGTAACTATCAATTTTCAACTTAGGTACTTTTACCATACTACATCTCCTCTTCCGATTGTTTCGGCTATAAATACTTGCTGATATTCCTTCGACAATTGTCCTTTAGCAAAAGAAGCCCGCTCCCTATCATCAAAGAGCCCGAAAACTGTGGGCCCGCTCCCACTCATGCGGCTTCCTAATGCGCCGTATTTCACCAATTTCTCCATGATTGCTGTAAGCTCGGGGTGTTCCTTTACAGTAACGCTTTCCAGCACGTTTCGCATGTTCCTGGCTATAAAGCTTATATCCTCTGCCTCAATAGCATTTATAAGGCCGGAGGTATCAGGTCTCTCCCCTAAAGCATCCAGCTTAAGGTTTTTGTAAACCCATGGGGTGGAAACCGGAAAGGGTGGCTTGACCAAAACCACATGAATACCCTTCATATCAGGGAGTACCGTAAGCTCGTCCCCAATACCCTGGGCCAATTGGGTTCCCCCCTCCAGACAAAAGGCCACATCGGCACCCAGCCTTCTTGATATCTGGACAAGGCGTGTTGCGTTTAACTGCTTTCCATAGAGCAAATTAAGGGCTCTCAGTACCCCGGCGGCATCAGTGCTTCCCCCTGCCAGGCCAGCGGCAACAGGTATTTGCTTCTTAAGGGTAATATGAGCGCCGCCTGCTTCACGACACTCAGAAAAAAATGCCTCTGCCGCCATCCATGCAATATTTCTCTGATCTCGCGGAACATAGCGTTCCGAGCAGCTTATGGAGATACCTCTCTCCTTTTTCTGAACGGTCACTCTGTCGTATAGAGCAATGGACTGCATAATCATTTCGACGGTATGATAACCATTTTCAAGCTTTCCCGTGACATCGATGGAAAGGTTGATTTTTCCTGGCATCAAAAGCGTTAATTCATCCATCCTGTTTCCCCTTTGGAAATCTTAGAGTATATTATATACAAAAAACATTTAAAGAGCAATCGGAGGACACTTAAAAACGCGCCAAAAGCTTGAATTAACAAAAAAGAAAAGTGTCTGAAACCTTTGTCTCAGACACTCTTACCCCAAAAAAATACATTCTTTTACGGAAGAAATTGCCTCGTTTAATTCATGATGAAAAGACGTTTTCCTATATCAGGTCTTGTATTAGCCTCCATACCATTGTCAACAGCCAGCTTTTCTGGGGGTACCCTATACTGCTTGGCAATGCTCCAAAGGGTGTCATTGGGTTGAGCAAAGTACAGGATGATCGGAGACCTTCTTATGGGATCCTCCTTGGAGATATTAAGCCCATCGGCGCACACCATATTCTCATATTTTGCCGCGCGAAGCTTTATTCTCATCTTGATACCGATTTCTATGGAGTCGTTGCCTGCGATATCAAAGCCTACATCCTCAATGGAGAAGCCTGAATGAACCATTTCCCACGGGGCGTTATCCGGGAGGACGAACATATGGGTGAAGGGTAGCTCCAGACTCTGACTGCGGATTTCCTTGCTGCTGTTCATAAAGACCACGTCCACGCCTATGGTTCCCTGGGCATTTACATTTTTTTCGTTGACCTTTGCCGCAATATTCCTCTCATTGGCACATACCATAAGCACTTCATCCAGGCGGGCATCAAGCATGTCAAAATGAATCCTCTGATTCATTTCAAAGGGCTCGCTGAACTCCCTTTCGTCTGAGACCACACTGAAAGTGGATTTATTAAGCCCCATCATAAAGTCTACGGAGTAGGCATCCTCAATCACGGTCTGTTCTTCATTGGCCATTGCCTGAGCCTCTATCTCCATTTCCATGTTCACAGCAATTTGGGTATTGAGTCCGTCATTATCCTCCAACACTTCAATATCCCAAGCCTTGAGGGCATTATTTAGAAAGATCATATTATCTGACCCTGCGTGGACACCTGTTGGTGCCTTCACGGGAAATTCCAGAACTACCGATTCGATGGTTTCGTCCATGGTATCACTGCGATAAAGCAGGTTTAGCGTACCTTTTGCCTCCAGACAGGGCTCTTCATCCTTATAGCAGACCTCGGCATGACCGAGATTGACACGGGAAAAGAGCACCTCCTTGATAGCGGGACTGCCATGGGGTAAAGACAGGGTATTGGACACCTTTGCATTAATATCGCTGTTGTCTTTGAGGGCGACAACATTGACAGGGGAAGTCTTTAAAAAGACATTCTCACCTAAAATCTCTCTTCCTATTTCATCACTCTTTATTTCATAGAACCTGCAAATCAGGGACGTCACCGTTCGGGCAACAATTTTACGGCCGTTGATGGCATTTGCCTCGGTGTGCTGGCAGCGGCATTTAGGAAACAGTCCGATCTCGCCCTCCAGCTTCGGCTTCTGATGGGAAAAAGACCAAGGATAACGGGCGGTAATGCTCTCCAGTCTTTGATCCGGAGTATCTGCACAATAAAGGATGCGGTAACGAATCTCACCACTGACTTCTATCATTCTCCCGGATTTCTCCACATTGGTGACAAAGCTTTCTGCATCAGCCATGAGTATGTTACGAACATCCGGCTTGCTGTCCGGCACGATAATACTATTTTCCAACATCTCCTCGTTTTCCCTTATGTCAATAGTCCTGTACGATCTAATCGGTTTTTTTAACAGCTCCATCTGCATTTTAGGACCTCCTCTTTAAACCCTTATCCTTTCAGTCTATTGATATGCCAACCCCGTCCGATATAGAACTTTGCGAAGCAAAGTTCTGTGCGGACATGCGGTAGCAACTTGCCAAGCAAGTTGTGATAGCATGTAGGAGCACTCCTCTTAACATTTTGCGAAGCAAAGTTCTGTGCGGACATGTGGTAGCAACTTGCCAAGCAAGTTGTGATAGCATGTAGGAGCACTCCTCTTAACATTTTGCGAAGCAAAGTTATGCGGTGGTGCGAAAGCACCAAGGAGCACTCCTATGCCGTGCTTCAAAAGAAATCTATGATAAGAAAAGCCGGAGTAGTCCATAAGAAAAAACAGCCGCTTGATGCGACTGTTTCATGCTTTGTAGGCTATGTATCTTCTCAGATAGTCATATTACTAAGACTTTGTGTCATGATCTTTACTTCTACAGTGTGGGTTAAAATGTCGGTATAACTGTAAGATACTTTTCTGGTCGAGTTGAAATCATTTTCAAACTTAACCGTGAAGATACTGGGGTAGGCGTTTTCTACAATACCTTCCCGCACAAAGGTCTTCTTACGCCCTTTATTGGCTTTGAGTTGAATTCTCTTGCCAACGCAGCCTTCAAGCTCTTTGCGGATTTGTGATAAAGAATTTCTATCCATACTACCACCTCAAAACTCACTGGATAAAATTATATCACAATTTGTCGCTGCATGTCAAATGAAACTAATATTATACATATGAACATGAAATGCTGTCAATATACTATTTAAAAATTTTTTCATAGACTCGTCCCAATTTCATGAATGTCAAAATAAAAAATAAAAACTAACCTCTGAACTAATGGGTTCCCGCCCCCATATAATCGTCGGTGGCGCGCTGATCCACATAATAGGCCAGGACATCGCCCTCCAGTAGCTGCCATCCCTTCTGAGCCAGTGAATACCCTTCCAGGGCCCAGCCATTGCCCGTTCCTCCTGAGTACTGGAGGCTAGGGGTGGTGAACTGGTCATCGTTAATGACGGCAACGTCTCTAAAGTTGACCAGAATGAAGCCGTCCTTCAGAAAAACCGGAGAGCTTCGGGTAAGGTTCCTGAGCTTTGAGAGGTCGGTTCCCTTGGGCACGGCCAGGCAATCCGAAGGCAACCGATACTCACCATACCATTTCT
>JAEZLR010000007.1 GCA_023415205.1 Bacillota bacterium
TCTCTTTTAATTTGTCATAATGTAATAAAAAAAGGAGTTTCTCCATATAGTGCATAAACTAAGTATCATGCTTTTTCAATATTAATTGAAAAAAGCTCTTGCCCGTCAGAAGTTATAAAAATTGGAAAGCTAATAATTCAAGGGTATATAGAACAACTAAAGCAAAGTACAACTTCTATCAGCAATATTTATATAAGAAAAGCCGTTGACTATATTTATGACCATTTAGGAGAGGATTTAACTTTAGATATTGTCTCAAGCCATGCAGGACTAAGTAAATGCTACTTTTGTACTCAATTTAAGAAAGATATGAAGATGAGTTTTACAGATTATCTAACTTATGCCCGTATTCAAAAAAGCAAATACCTTCTATGTAACTCTGACATATCTATTCTAGATATAGCCATATTAGTTGGTTTTAACAGCCAAAGTTACTTTACAACTCAATTTAAAAAACACACTGGACTTTCACCTAAGGACTTCAGGGAAAAAAAGGCTGATAATTACTCGATTGGTATTAAGAATAATGTATAAATAAGGTTTTCCAGACACTAACAATTCAGGCAGCTGCCACCGATTTGGCTCCAAAAGGCTCAGCTTCACAATAACCGGATTTCTGCCTTTCGAAAGTACAGCCAACATTTCCGGCGGCGGTAATTCAATAACATTTACATTGCTATATTTAAGACCACTTTTTTCAAGTCATTTCCGTAAGGTTACAAAATCAAAAACAATGTTTCCGACTAACAGTTCGCTAGAAAAGATGCTGTATTTAGCATCACCAACTAAGCTACTCCAGCAACTATTAATAAAATGGTGACCCCTAGGGGATTCGAACCCCTGTTATCGCCGTGAGAGGGCGGTGTCTTAACCGCTTGACCAAGGGGCCACAACTTCCGGTCAAAACCGGACAAAGACTATTTTAACGGCTCCATCCCTTCTTGTCAAGCTTTTTAAGCGATAAAGTTAATCCCCCATAGCTGGGTCAACCTTCTCTTTTCCTTTTCTTATTTGATGGCTTCTTGGTGTTCTTCCTTTTGCCGGAAGCCTTATTGGATTTTGCCCCGATATGCTTTAAGGCGGCAGCCTTCTCTCCGCTCTTCTGACCCGCTTTGCTCCTCTTATCCTTTCCGGATGCCTGCTTTCTCGGTATTTTTTTGAGAATAGCCGCTCTTTCGCCCATCGCTGCTCCGTCTTCATTCTCATCATCTATAAGAATAAAGTCTATTTGACGGGCTTCAGGCGTTACCTTTACCAGTTGAACCTTTACCTTGTCCCCAATCCTAAAGATTCTGCGGGTGCGCTCACCTATCAAACAAAGAGCGCGTTCGTCATAGCTGTAGTAATCATCATCCATGGTGCTGAGACGAATCAGGCCTTCAATGGTGTTGTCCAGTTCGACAAACATACCAAAGGCTGCAATACTGGAAATGATCCCCTCAAAGTGCTGTCCTACCTTGTCCAGCATATACTCGGCTTTTTTAAGGTCAACAACATCTCTTTCCGCATCCTGGGCTGATCTTTCACGTTCTGAGTTGCTCTTGGTTATGCCGGGTAGAATGCCCTTATAATGGCTAATTCTCTTTTCATCTAGCTTACCGCTAAGCTGTTCCTTCATAATCCGGTGAATAATCAGGTCGGGATAGCGCCTGATGGGTGACGTAAAATGGGAATAATACTCGGCTGCAAGTCCAAAATGCCAGTCATGGATATCGCTATACCGTGCTTTTTGAAGAGACCTTAACATGATCATGTTAATAGCCTTCTCCTCAGGCTTTCCCTTAATTTGCTGGATGATATCCTGGAGGGCCTTGGGATGCACATCCCGGTAACCCTTGAGCTTATAGCCAAAGGTGGAGAGTATGGTATTAAGCGTCTCCATTTTTTCAGGATCAGGGTCCTCATGAATACGGTAAACAAAGGGGACACCAATCCAGTAAAAATGCTCTGAAACCACTTCGTTGCAAAGAAGCATGAATTCCTCGATGATGCTGTTGGCCACTGTCATTTTATAGCGCTTGATTTCAATAGGCTTTCCATGGTCATCCACAATAACCTTGGCTTCATCGAATTCAAAATCCACGGCACCTCGGCGCTTTCTTTTTTCCTTAAGGATGCTGGACAGGTTCTTCATATGGGTAAAATCCTCAAGATGCTCCTTATAGCGTTCCTTAAGCTCCTGGTTATCCTCTTCAAGGATGCTATAAACATGGGTATAGGTCATTCGTTCCCTGATATGGATAACACTTTCGAATATTTCATGCTTGGATACATTCCCCATAAAATCTATATCCATCATGACACTAAAGGCCAGACGATCCACATGGGCATTAAGACTACAGATATTGTTGGAAAGCTCTCTTGGCAGCATGGGAATGACCCGATCAGGAAAATACACACTGGTGCCTCGTAGAAGGGCTTCGTTGTCAAGAGCCGATCCCTCCCGGACATAGTGAGTAACATCTGCAATATGCACACCCAGCCTGTACTTTCCATCAGGAAGAAGTTCAATGGAGATTGCATCATCCAAGTCCCGGGCATCCTCACCATCGATGGTGACCATCCTCAAACCCCTTAAATCCCTACGACCCTTGAGTTCCGCTTGGGAAACCTCTTTAGGAGCTCTTTCCGCCTCATGAAGAACCTCTTCGGGAAACTCATAGGGTATCCCGTAAGCACGTATGATCGACATAACGTCTACACCAGTTTCGCCTTCATCTCCCAGAACCTCTGTAATGCGCCCCTCAGCATTCCGATTTTTTTCAGGCCATTTGGTGATTTCAACAACCACCTTTTGACCCTTTTGCGCTCCTTTAATATGCTCCTTGGGGATGAAGATATCCCCCGACAGGCGGGTATGATCAGGGATGACAAATCCAAAATTCTCGCTTCTGTCGAACTTACCAACAATGGTTTTATTGACATGCTCGATAATCTGAAGGATTTCTCCTTCCTTACGCCTGTCGCTGTTGGATTGCCTGTTGAGCCTAGCAATGACACGGTCACCATGCATGGCACCATTTAGGGCATTGGCAGGGATAAAAACATCCTCTTCCCCCGAATCTGGAATTACAAAACCAAAGCCACGCCCATGGCCTTGAAATCTTCCTGCCACGAGGCCCATCCTCTCGGGTACGCCATATCGCTCCTTACGGGTTTTAATAATCAGGCCTTCCTTTTCCATAGTATCCAGAAGCTGTTGAAATTGCGACCTGTCGCTCTGAGGAACATCTAAAACCATGACCAGTTCATTCAGTTGAAGGGGTTTATACGCATAATCACGCATAAATGAGAGAATTCTGGATTTTCTTTCTTCCATGTGTTCCATTGAATTACCATCCTTTTCGGCGGTTTTATCGAGCGTCAAGCCTGGCGTTCGCCTTTTAAAGCCGATATTAAAAATGAAGACGGCTTTTGCCGTCACATTAACTATTAGTATTGTTTTAAAGAGAAGAGAGTATTCTTGTTTCCCTTAAAGCTTAAGCTACAATTCCAAAACGTCGCTGATTTCCTGCATAGCTTGCAGGGAGAGGTCTATGAACTGCTCAAGGCTCAGGCCAAGCTCGGAGCATAGGGCAATTTGTTCCCTGTTGGCTCCCCGTGCAAATCCTTTTTCATCATATCTTTTAATAACAAAGGCCGTGTCCACCTTTTCCAGCTTTTTTTCCGGTAGAATGAGGGCACAGGCTGTTATAAGTCCGGACATCGGGTCCGCACAAAAGAGCGCTTTATCTATTTTCCTTCTTCGTTCATAATGGTTATGGGGATTATGGGCGCGAACGGCATATACAATAGTTTTATCAAAGTCAAGTGCCTCAAGAATGTCTCCACCCATCATTCCATGCAGGGTCATGTCGTTATTAACCCGCTCAAGGTCAATATCATGGACTAAACCTGCTATTCCCCAAAGGTCAACGTCATCATGAAAATACTCTGCAAGCTTTCGCATGATAGCTTCAACGGCAAAACTGTGCTTGATCAGATTTTTATTTTCAAGACGTAACCTAAGCTCTTCTAAAGCCCTGTTGCGATCCAAGTTGATTCCTCCCTTATTATGGTAGCATTAATATTATATCAGAAATACTTCCGATCAAATAGACCTTTATTTGCTACCCATACTATTATACTTGAATTTTTATGGGATATATATGTTTTTATGTAGGACTTATAATTCTTATTGTCACGGAGCATTTTATCCGATAGAATACTTTTCGTGGGTTCTCCCATGCCAGTTCGCAATATCCTGGCAAGGCTTTAGGCCTAAACAAAACTACGGAGCCTCCGGCGGCTCAGGATAGAATAGCCGGTTTTGTTGATCTGACAAAAAAAAGGAGTATTATGAAATTCACACCCCGGTTTATTGTTCTCTCCGGACTCATCGCAGCAGTTTATACTGCACTCACCCTCCTGCTACAGCCCTTTGGCTTTGGACCCATTCAGTTTCGTCTGGCAGAAGCCCTTACCGTCCTTCCTTCCCTTCTCCCCGCTTCAATACCTGGACTGTTTATCGGTTGCTTTCTCTCTAACTGGCTGGGTGGCTTTGGCGTGGTGGATATGGTCTTCGGAAGCCTTGCCACTTTATTGGCCGCAATTTGCACCTATTTATTAAGAAAAAAGCGGCTCCTGTTCTCCTTGCCTCCGGTGGTTTTTAATGGGCTGATTGTAGGATCCTATGTTTATCTTTTATATGACAATACCTACTCCCTGCTTCTCACCATGCTATTTATCGGGTTATCCGAAGCAGTGTTGACCTATGGAGTGGGTCTGCCCCTTGTCTCCCTGATGAAGGGGCATCCTGGCTTAAAAAGATTTTTTAAAACAGATGAGTAACTTAGGAATTCATTCTTCTTCTTGTTACATTATAAATAAATTGTGGTAATTATTTCACGTTATATCAACTGGCTTTAAGGAGTTCTGCATGAGACTAATTAGTATGGACCAAGTGACTGGGAATGAAGTATTGGCTCAATCCCTTTACGATATAGATGGAAGAAAGCTTTTAAACGCCGGGGTCTCTTTAAGACCCGCCATTCTTCAAAAGCTCTATGATAAGGGAGTCACCAATATTTACATAGAGGATGAGCTGTCGGAAGGAATTGAAATTCATGGTGCTTTATGCGAAGAAACCCGGTCAAGGGCAAAACTGATTATCAGGGATGAAATGAATAGGCTGTCTCAAAAAAAGGAGATTAATTATACCAATCTCAATGGAACGGTGGATTCCATCCTTGACGAAATACTGTCCAGACGTATCGATATTGTCAATGTCAAAGACATCCGAATGCAGGACGAGCAAACCTTTGCCCATTCCGTCAACGTATGTGTTATGGCCATAGCCCTGGCCACGAAGCTTTCTCTCCCTGTTTCTAAAATAAAAAGCATCGCCATGGGCGCCTTAATGCATGATATAGGAAAGGCCTTCCTTCCCTCTGCTATTATGAACAAGACGGATCAGTTGACAGATAAAGAGATGAATGAGTATAAAAAACATCCCATTCTTGGTTACAATATGATTAAAGACGACAACGATGCTTCAGCAACGACAAAAATTTCGGTGTTGATGCACCATGAGCATTTCAATGGAAGTGGCTACCCCATGGGCCTAGCGGGGGATAAAATCCATTATTCGGCCAGGATAATCACAATATGTGACGAATTTGACTCTGCCATGAATGACAAAAACAACAAATACTTTTTGAAAACCACTGATGCTGTTGAATACATGATCGGGGCCTCGGGCTTCATCTTTGACAAATCCATGGTGGATGAGTTTATCCGCATGGTACCGATTTATAACGAGGGTAGTATTGTCCTTTTAAGCAACGGCAATTTAGCCATTGTCATTAAAAACAATTCCATAAACCTCACCCGACCCGTTGTCCGTGCCTTTTATAACCCGAAAACCAAAACCAAGCTCAGTAAAAGCAATATCATTGATCTTAAGGAAGAGCTCTCCATTAAAATCCTTCGAGAAATAAAGTATAATGTCAATGATCTGATGCCATAGGTCTTTACCTCTATCCTTGTATAATAAAAAGTCTCAGAGGCTTAACCTCTGAGACTTTCATTTTAGCAGGCTATTATATGGACTAATAGTCCATTCCGACTTTTAAAACCGCCATTTCTTCGGGTATCATGTGATGTTTCTTCTTGGAGAGAATGCCGTAAAGTGCTTTTTCAAAGCTTTCGACCTTAAAGCAGCCTGTTTCCTTAATGAGCTTACCCAAAAGATAAATGTTGGAGTAGGCCTTGTTGCCCACTTCATTGGCAAGCTGGGTAGCAGGAATTTCAAACACCTTGATATCCGTTCGGGTGGTTTTTTTCAAAACCAACGAACTATCGGTAATAAGAACGCCGCCGGGCCTCAACCATTTCTCAAACTTCTCTAAGGAAGGATTATTCATGGCGATAAGGGCCGAACAGGAATTCAGCACGGGAGAGGCTATTTCCTCCTCTGAGATGACAACCATGCAGTTTGCTGTGCCACCCCGCATTTCAGGGCCATAGGAAGGAAGAAAGGAGACCTCCTTGTCCTCCAGCATACCGGCATAGGCTAATAGTCTTCCCGCAGAAAGAACACCCTGCCCACCAAAACCAGCGACGATGATTTCATGAAGAAACATAGGCTAAACCTCCAAGTCTGCACCGACAAAAACGCCGAGCGGATAATGCGGAATCAATTCTTTTTCAACGCGCTTAAGCGCCTCGATGGGGTCCAGACCCCAATTGGTCGGGCAGGTTGACAGGAGTTCAACCATGGAGAAGCCCTTGCCGGCCAATTGTACCTTAAAGGCCTTTTTAACAGCTTCCTTGGCCTTCTTGATATGTTTGATATCATGGAGGGAGGCTCTTTCTATGTAGGCCGGCCCTTCAAGGGTAGCCAGCATTTCAGAGACTCTAATGGGGAAGCCGTGATCCTTTGCATTTCTGCCAAAGGGCGAGGTAGTGGTCACCTGGTTCAACAGGGTGGTCGGAGCCATCTGACCAGAGGTCATGCCATAGATGGTATTATTAATAAAGATGACGGTGATATTTTCTCCTCTGGCAGCTGCGTGAACAATTTCAGCCGTACCGATGGCTGCAAGATCGCCATCCCCTTGGTAAGTAAATACCGCATGGCCGGGCAGGCTTCTCTTCACACCGGTGGCAACAGCCGGTGCGCGTCCGTGAGGTGCTTGAATCATATCACAGTTAAAATAAAGATAATTATTATAAGAACAACCAACAGGAGAAACCCCTATGGTCTTTCCCTCAATACCCAGTTCATCAATGGCCTCGGCTACAAGCCTGTGAGATATACCATGGGTGCAGCCTGGACAATAATGCAAGGGGACATCGCATAATGCATGGGGTGCCTTAAATACTACTGCCATTTACAACTCTCCTCTCTATCCTATCTTCCCAGTATTTCCTTGACCTTTGACAGGATATTGTCAACGGTGGGAATCATTCCACCCATTCTTCCTGTAAAGTAAACGGGCTTTCTTCCGTTGGATGCAAGCCTGACGTCCTCAACCATTTGTCCGGCGCTCATCTCCACCGTTAAAAAGGCCTGGGGTATATTTACAACCTTCTCAAAGCCTTCAACGGGGAAGGGCCACAGCGAAATGGGACGCAGAAGCCCCAACTTTATACCCTGTGCCTGGGCTTCCTTGATAACACCCTTACAGATACGTGCCACTGAACCGTAAGCCACAAGAATGATGTCGGCATTCTCGCAATTATAAAGCTCATAGCGTTGTTCCTTCTCCGTAATGATCTGATATTTCTTCTGGTAGCCAATATTCCATTGCTCCAGAATGGAGGGATCAATGTGTATGGAGGTGATGGTGTTGTGTTCCCGCTTGTTGTCATGGCCACAGGCTGCCCAGCTCTTATCATAGGTCTCTATATTTTCCTCATCACGGAAGTTGACCACTTCCATCATCTGACCCAGGACACCATCACCCAGAACCATGGTTAAAACACGATAACGGTCTGAGATATTAAAGGCCTCCACGGTTAGATCATAGAGCTCCTGAACGCTTGCAGGCGCAAGAACTACCATATGATAGTCGCCGTGGCCGCCGCCCTTTGTTGACTGGAAATAGTCACTCTGAGAAGGTTGAATACCACCCAGTCCCGGGCCGCCTCGCATAATATTTACAATAACCGCAGGAAGCTCGGCACCGGAGGCATAGGAAATGCCCTCCTGCTTAAGGCTGATTCCTGGGCTGGAGGAGGATGTCATCACACGTTTACCTGCGCTCGCCGCACCATAAACCATATTGATGGCTGAAACCTCACTTTCAGCCTGAAGAAATACTCCTCCCACTTCGGGCATTCTTTTTGCCATATAATGTGCTATTTCAGTTTGAGGGGTAATGGGATATCCAAAATAATGGCGGCATCCCGCACGCACTGCGGCTTCAGCAATGACCTCATTACCTTTCATTAGAAGCTTTTGTCCCATTTATGCTTCCTCCTTCTTATTTCTCTACTTCGATGACGCAATCAGGGCATATGGTCGCACAAAAGGCACAGCCGATACATGAATCCATATCGGTAACCTCGGCAGGATAATAACCCTTTGTATTTAGCTTTTCCGGGTTTTCATGAATGATTTTCTTCGGGCAAACACTGATACAAAGGCCACAACCCTTGCAGCGCTCCTCCCTGAAAGTCACTTTTGCCATAATACTACTCCTTTAACTTTATTTACTGCTTCTATAAAGTTACAAAACTTAAGAAAGTTATGCTTTCCAGCACAGTAGTAGAAATACACTATTTCTAATTTCTTAAAACACCTCGATTTTACTTGATTTGTAATATGCAAATATCTGCATGAAAAACTTCATAAAATGAAGGTTTAAATGAAATCACTTTAAAATAGTTTAAAGCTTATTTGTTGTCTTGTCAACAAATACGAGAGTTCCCTGATCATGGATCAAATCATTTTATAACAAGGTTTTTCACTCCTAATACCAGGGCATTAAAAAATCAGAGAGCCCATCTTAAATCATGGTGCTCTCTGACTTCACATGCAACTTTAACTTTTTTTACTTGTAAGTATTATAGGTTCTGACTGACATGATGATGGCCGCTTCCCGTGAAGCCATTCCATAGCCCGCGGCTTGTTGGGCTTGGGTGGTGGCTTTGGGAGCAAAATAACCCTTGGCGTCCCCCTTGATGATACCCATTTTAAACATGAACTTCGTCGCTTCTACAGCGTAGTCTGAAATGTCCTTCTGATCCGGAAAATCCTTGACGCCTGCAATACTGAAATCTCCGGTGGGTTGAATGAGCTTGATGGTTCTAAAAAGCATGGTGGCAACCTGTTCACGGTTTATAAGGGTGTTGGGCTCAAATGGTATATTAGTGGTTCCAGTTTTGGTTCCTTTGGTTATACCTAAGGCATAGGCCTTTAAGATCTGAGGATTGGTCGTATCATTAAGTGGATTGGGCGATACGGGTTCAGCAGTTTTGCCCGTTGTTTTTTCATAAAGAAGGACAGCCAGTTCAGCAAATTCCTCACGGGTTATGGGTTTGGTCAAATCCTTGCCCTTGAGGATATCAGGAACGAGTCCTTGATCATAAGCCCCTTGAATTTCCCCCTTGGCCCATTCACTGGCTGTCACCCCAATGGAAACAATATTGGAGAACGGGGAATAAACAGCAGACTCATAGGTAGGCTCATAGGCATAAAGAATTCTGAAATAATAGGTATTTTCTTCTACGACAATTTTATCAATCAATTCCTTCTCTACGGGATCAAAGTTAACCTCTGAAGCAAAATAGTTGGGGCTCCACCAATCCTGGGTTACAGTTTCAGAATACCACTTTCCATTGCCCACCTTAAAATCAATCTTAAACTCAATGGGGAGCTTCTCATTGACTTTACTTACTGATTGAGGGTTAGTCCAGCTCAGCCTAAAATGAGGGTTTCCGTTGGTATTCTTTTTAAGCTCGACTTTAAGATTAGTAGGGGCGTCCAAGGTTTTTGGTGCTGCTATATCTGACCCCTTCCCTACCGTAGTTTCATTTGAATAAGGAGAAACAAGAAAATCCTCTCCCTCTCTGTCATAAGCTTGATAGGCGAACCGCATCCTGAAGGTATAGGAATTGTTAACAAAATCAAAATCTTTCTCTTCCTCCAAGTGCCAGTAAACGAAAAAGATTTCTGCGATATTATCGACATCATTTTTGGCATTGGCTACATGACCATAGGCATTATTCTTGTCAGCTAAATCAAGGACTGTTTCGTTGATAGCACCATTGAAATGCCAGGGGCCATTGTTCTTTTTCCAGTCAACAACATAATAAACCAGACCATCACTACTTTCCGCATAGTCTATTACGCTCTTAGGGATCTGCCAGCGAATGTTGATGGATTGATTTTCATCAATACGGGCAAAGACATTCTGGGGGGCTTCTAGAGTGGTAGGGTTTTGAGCAAAGCTCAGAACCGTGGATGAAGCCATCAGAGTAAGGGCCATCAGTAAAGCAAGCATTCTTTTTTTCATAGCTATTCCTCCGTCATTTGATGATTGGCTTATGAGGTAAACAAGCCTATTGAATAATTATGGTTGCAACTTAATCTTACCAAAGAATAATGGCCCACACTCTACAAAATGGATAAATATGAAAAACCAGCAAGATTGATAATAGTAATCTTGCTGGTTTGTTAAATTATATACAATTAAATAGAAGATCCTTTAAAAAGGCAATAGTATATTTTTCTTTAGGACAAAAACCGGATGATCCACTTGATCGGATAACTGATCCTCAAGTCCTTCCATCACACAGGTCGCCGCCAGGGGTATTCTCGTATTCCGTGATATTTCACGGGCAAGCTCCATGCCGTATAGTACATCTTCAGCGGTTGTTTGAGCCAAATAGTGGGTATTGTTGATCAGCTTGGTTATTTTCTGGCGAGAAGCCGATTCGATTTCCCTCATATAGGCGAGGGTCTCCTTCAAATTTCTGGTGAGGGGTCTTGCCCGGTTAAATACGAAATACATATCATAATCATCTTTAGGAATTTCTAAATGATATCTCCCCAAAACCCGCGCACCATCTTCATCACCACCCACATCAAGGATCACCCGTCGACTACTGCTACGTAAGGCTGTGGAGACCTCGGGAACCAGAGCAGGAACGTCCACATTGGTATTGGCAAACAAGGGAGCTGCCACCTTGATGCCCAGAGCTTCCAGGGCAATTTTTGCATCAACACTCCTGAAAAAAGGATTGACAATATCCATATCCGCCATGAGGACGTTTGCATGTTCATTACGGATATGGACGGCGGCATTGACTGATATTTCTGATTTTCCACTGCCATAGTGGCCGCAGAATATATTCACTCTTTTATCAAATATCACTTGATTCATTCCTTCATTCATTAATGGCAAACCTTTCACGCCCTTCCTTGTACCTATCCTTCCCCAAGGCGTCAATAATGACAATACAGGGCAGGTTTTCAACCTCCAGTTTACGGATGGCTTCGGTACCCAGATCCTCGAAGGCAATCACCTCTTCTTTTTTGATACAGGAAGAGATCAATGCCCCTGCGCCCCCAATGGCCCCAAAATAAATGGCACCATATTCTTGGATGGCATTAACCACCCCTTCATTTCTCAGCCCTTTTCCAATCATCCCTTTAAGCCCTAAGGCAATGAGCTCAGGCGCATAGGCGTCCATTCTTCCACTGGTGGTTGGCCCGGCTGAACCGATCACCCTTCCTTGAGGAGCGGGACAGGGACCCACATAATAAATGATCTGACCCCGTATATCAAAAGGAAGGGGTAAACCCTGCCGGATCAGCTCAACCATTCGCTTATGGGCTGCGTCCCTCCCTGTATAAACCGTACCGGAGATAAGCACCTCTTCTCCTGACTTTAAACTATTCACTACTTCATCTGTTAAAGGAGTTGTAATCTGTTTTGCCATGAATGACTTCCTTTCATTTAATTCCTTCATTCTCCGAATAAATCAGGCGCGTTTCTTTTGTATATCGGCCTTCCTTATCATAAATCAGCAATTGGGGTAATATCTTTAAGCCCGGCTTACCGTTCCTTATGCCCTTCACAAGGATTAACGAAGGGGCTTCCCCTTCTCTGGGGCAAACCATCTGAAGCAGCTTGGGCTCAATTTTCATCTTCCTCATCCCTTCCAGGATATCGGTCAGCCTGTTAGGACGATGAACCATATAAAACTCTCCCTGGGGCTTCAACATCTGAGCCCCGCTTCTAAGCACATCCTCCAGGGTGCAGAATAATTCATGCCGTGCAATAGCCTTACTTTCCTCTGGGTTTTTAAGGCCACCGCCCGCTCTGGTATAGGGCGGATTAGTAACCACCACATCATAGGTTGCGGCTCCCAGAAGAGAGGTCACCCTTTTTATATCCCCTGAGATTATCTCTACTCTGTTCTCCAGGCCATTACCGTCTATGCTCCTCTTAGCCATGGCTGCAATTTCAGGCTGAATTTCCAACCCAGTAATCCAGGCTGCCTCTGTTTTGGCTGCAAGGAGGATGGGCAGTATACCGGTACCGGTTCCCATATCCAAAACTCTCTGTTTCTTTTTGACCCTGACAAAATGGGACAAGAGTACCGCGTCCACACCAAATCGAAAGGCTTCCTTCTTTTGCAGAATCTTAAGGCCATTAAGTTGAAGGTCCTCCAGGGTTTCATCTGGGAATACTGTAAATGCCATGGTTATTGTTTTAGCCTCCTCTATTCTCACACTTAAAAGAATAACCATTCACAGCATCAAAAACAAGAAAGAAATTCGCTAAACCTAAATATTAACCTTTTTCCAGAAGATCGGTGTAAATAATATGAGCAAAGGGTATATTTCCAGTCTGCCAAACAGCATTGTGAACGAAAGAACTATTTTACTTAAAGCGGAATAATCTGCAAAGCTGCCCATAGGGCCTACCACTCCTAATCCGGGACCCACATTGCTTATTGCAGTTGCCACAGTTGAAAAATTGGATACCATATCATAGCCGTCAAGGGATATGATCAGGAGTGATACAGAGAAAATGACCAAATAAATAAAGAAATAGGTCTTTACTCCTGAGATCCTGCTATCATCAACAGTCTTGCCGTTATATGTGATGTTATAAACCGATCTCGGGTGTATGATTTTTCGAACCTCATGCTTGACGGTCTTAAAAAGGAGCATACACCGGACACACTTGAGCCCGCCTGCAGTGGAACCTGCACTGCCACCAATAAACATGAGCAATACCAGAATGGCTTTACTGAATGAGGGCCACAGATCAAAATTCGTCGATGAAAAGCCCGTCGTCGTAATGATGGAGCTTACTTGGAAGAAGGTATGCCTTAAGCTCTCTCCAATCGTGTTGAATACTGATCCGCACAGATTCCAGGTTATCAAAAGAATGGCGGCTATTACCGTGAAGAAGTAAAAACGGAATTCCTCATCTTTTAATACACTTTTCAAATTACCCCTCAGACTTTGATAATAAAGTGTAAAATTCACCCCGAACAGGAACATGAAGATACCGATGATGATCTCGAAGTAAAGATTATTGTATGCCCCCACACTCAGATTTCTGTTGGAGAAGCCGCCTGTTCCTGCTGTTGAGAAGGTATGGACCAGTGTATCATAAAGGGGCATTCCACCCAGCAAAAGGAGCACAATCATGATAAGGGTAAGTCCCGCATACATAAGATATAGAATTTTCGAGCTCTTGCCTATTCTCGGGACAAGCTTTCCGGGATCGGGTCCAGGGCTTTCGGCCTTCATGATATGAACTGTATTGGCACCAGCCGCTGGAAGGACCGATATCATCATTACTAGAACGCCCATTCCTCCGACCCAGTTGGTAAAGCTTCTCCAGAACAGTATCCCTTTAGGAAGACCTTCCACCTGGCGAAGAATGGAAGAACCGGTAGTAGTAAAGCCTGATACTGTTTCAAAAAAAGCATCCACATAGGATGGAATCGCTCCGCTGATAACAAATGGCAGGGCTCCAAAAACAGATACAAGTATCCAGCCCAAGGAAACTATTGCAAATCCGTCCCTGGCATAAAAATTCTTATTTTTAGTAGGGAACCGGCTCAATATAAATCCAAAGACGGTAAGAATAATAATTGATATTATGAAAGCCTTGGTATCGTTCTGTCGGTTTAGCAGAGAAACCGCCAGCGAAGGTACCATGCAGCTGGCTTCTACCATAAGTAGATACCCAATTGTTTTAATGATCATTCTGATATTCATCTGTTAATCCCTCATAGAAATGACGACCTGATTGAAATCATGGATCTGCTTCTCTACTGTGACAACAATTACGTTGTCACCCCGCTTAATAACATCATCGCCGTGAGGAATAATAATCTCATTTTTCCTTGCAATGGCTCCAATGATTACTCCATCAACAAGCTTCAGCCTTTTGAGAGGAATGTTGAGGAAGCTGTTAGAAGCATTTGCTGTAAATTCCAACACTTCAGCCTTTTCGTCCACTATTTTATATACGGTATCTGCTGGATTTCCCACAGCGTTACTGAGTCCACGAACATATTTTAATATATAGTTAGTGGTTATCAGCTTCGGATTGAGAATACTATCCACGCCCATATCGTGAAATATGGAAGGATAATCGATTCTGGTGATTTTTGCAATAACCTTCTTAACACCACTTTTCTTTGCTAGGATGGCTGAGACTAGATTATCCTCATCACGGCCTGTCAGTGAAATGAAGGCATCCATTTCGCTGAGATTTTCCGAATCAAGAAGTGCCTTATCCGTACCGTCTCCATTAATTACCAATACATCGGGCAGTGATTCTGCCAGTTCTTTACCGCGGTTACTATCTATTTCAATTATCTTTGACTTCATATCATACAGCTTAAGGACAGAACCCAGATAATGCGCAATCCTGCCTCCACCGACAACCATGACGGTCTTTATTTTCTGAGTATATTTCCCGATCCGTTTACTGAAATCAAAGATATCACTTGGTTTACCTATTATATTGAGGTGATCGCCAGCATTTATCTGATAATCACCCTTCGGAATAATAATTTCGTTACCTCGTTTGACCACTCCAATAAGAATGTTCTTAATTACCTTATGAGGCAGATCCCTAAGAGGTATTCCAATAAGTGGCATATCGGGAGTAACCTTGATCTCAATAAACTCAATCCGCCCTTTGGCGAAATATTCAACATCAGTGGCAGACGGGTATCTCAGCAATCTGGCTATTTCATGGGCCGCAGCCTGTTCAGGATTTATTACTAGGTCAATGCCAAGATCTTCTTTCAATAATGAAAGCTCCTCGGCATATTCCGGGTCTCTGATACGGGCTACCGTATGGGCAGCTCCCAGCTTTCTGCCGGTCAGCGCGCAAACCATATTCATCTCATCACTAGAAGTTGCAGCTATCAGTAAATCTGCTTCTCTTACTCCTGCCTCAATAAGAACCTTGGTGCTCAAACCGTTTCCCTTTATACACATTACGTCTAGAGCCTCGTCAGCTTTTCTTAATGCTTCGGGATTCTTATCGATAATGGTTACATCATGATCTTCCTGTGACAAGTGCTTGGCCAGGGAATATCCGACCTTGCCGTCACCGATAATAATGATCTGCATTTACATCCTTCTTTTCAATAAAGTATTCAGCCTCTATGCAATTATTTTCATCTTATTAAGTTAAATAAATGTTGTCAATAGCATATAGTGTAAAGTTAAATTGTCCCAGCCAAATCACTTTCAGAATCTTAACAGGCCGTGTTCGGGACTTTCACCCGTTAATTTACGCCCATGCTGGGCGCCCCTATAAAAAAAGTCAAGCCCCAAGGCCTGACTCTTTCATCCGAATGATGTTAACACACTAATGTATTCTTAATTAGGTTGTGCAGCGGATACAGGACATACATTGGCGCAGGAACCACAATCAATGCAAGATCCCTCTTCAATTACATACTTGCTGTCACCAGAAGCTATGCAGCTTACAGGACATTCAGCCTCACAAGCACCACAACTGATGCAATCATCGTTAATTAAATATGCCACGGTAAACACCTCCGATACGAATGTATATTGAATACAAAAATATCGTATACTAAATAGTTATCAATGTCAACGAAATAGGAAGAAGTTGCTTGCACATTATTCTGTACATTATATAAGGGATAAGGGCCTTATCATCAGTCTTCCAGTCCCTTCAATTCTTCCAGAACCTTTTCGTCCTGATCAAAACGCTTTTCTACATCCTTGACCACACGAACCTCATTAACATGGTATTCCTTAATATCGGTACCCTGTTCGCTGTCCAGTTTAACCTTGACCTTCTCCTTAAGAAGATTGATCTGAACAACGGTCCCCTGGCCATGGGGAGTCTGAACCACTGCTTCCACCTTAGGTGTTTTTTTAAGCAGGTATTCATAGGTATCCTGCTCATATTTCAGGCAGCACATCAGTCTGCCGCAGGTTCCGGATATCTTTGTCGGGTTAAGTGACAGGGATTGCTCCTTGGCCATCTTAATGGAAACCGGATGGAACTCTGCAAGATGGGTACTGCAGCACAGGGTGCGACCACAGGCCCCAATAGCTCCCATCATTTTAGCTTCATCCCGCACACCTATCTGCCGAAGCTCAATACGGGTACGGAAAACAGAAGCCAGATCCTTGACCAGCTCTCTAAAATCCACACGCCCATCCGCTGTAAAATAGAAAAGCACCTTATTGTTGTCAAAGGTGTATTCAACATCGATAAGCTTCATGTCCAGGCTGTGCTTTCTGATCTTCTCCAGGCATATAGAGAAGGCTTCCTTCTCCTTTTCACGGTTTTCCTTCACATGTCTCAGATCCTCCTCATCGGCCTTTCTGATAACATTTTTCAAAGGTGCCACCACATCGTCATCGGGTACCTCATGATTGGGTACGACAATCTCCCCGCATTCCACACCTCTGGCGGTTTCTACAATAACCATGTCTCCCTTTTTAAAGCCGATATCACAGGGATCAAAATAATATATCTTTCCCGCAGTCCTAAACCGGACACCAACAACATTGACCATTAAGTAAATCCTCCCGGGGAACAGTCCTGACTCTCTAAATACTCAGCGTCATTCTATCTACGGCAAGCTGATAATTCATATTGCGTTTCAGGTTGTTCCGCATCTCTTGAATAAATTCAATTTTTTGGGTAAGCACCATGGGATTGGTGCTCTGAACATACGTTATTATCTTATCCTGTTTGTCAGAATTAATCAACCCGTCAACTTTATGGAACAGAACCAAGAGGGCATCCCGATAGACTGTTTCCATAATGTCCAGACAGGGAAGGAAGGCCTCCTTCCTCTTGGACAGGTATTGATTGAATTCCAGGTTGGAAAAATCGGTCTCATTGAAGATAAACTGAAAAACCTTCTCCCGGTTTTCAGCAAACCCGTCATCGTTTATAAGCGTCAGGGCCTTTCCAGGAATGCCCTGACACCAGGCAAGAAGATGCTCTTTTCCCTTCAAGGCTATGCCCTTTTGCTTAAAAATGCTCTCAAGCTCTTCTTCCGAGTAGGGCTTCATTTTAAACTGTACCACCCGCGAACGGATGGTTAAAAGCAGGGATTCATAACTGGCTGTTGTCAATAGAATGACGGCATAGGGCGGCGGCTCCTCCAGCGTCTTTAAAAGACAGTTCTGTGCATCCGCCGTCATACGGTCAGCCTCCTGGATGAGGTAGACCTTTCGCCCTGTGGACGGACGAATACCAATATCCTCAATGAGCCCTCTGATTTGCTTAATAAGGATCTTCTGTGTTTCATTCTTTACAATGGTCAACCGGGGCGTTCCCTCCGGATCAAAGCTTTTACAGGCTATGCAGCGATCACAGGGTAACTGGTCTTTTCCGCCTTCACACAGAAGCATCTTTGCAAGATGTGTAGCCAGGGCCTTCTTCCCCATTCCCACGGGTCCGGTGAGTGCGTAAGCATGGCCCACGACCTGATGTTGAATTTTATCTTTGAAGTCTTCGACAAGGGACTTTTGGCCAATAAATTCCATAGACTCTCCCATCCGTTGAAGGGGCTATAGGATCAAATCCAGAACAAGACCCCGTATATCTTCAATCTTACCTAAAATAGCCAGATTGTCTTTTTCCGAGCTTATAACCTCACGGGTGAGCTGTTCCAGCTTTTCATTAATGGTTTTTACCGTAGCAAAAACACGGTGCCTCCCCCTGCGGTCTAAAAAGCTCTCTTTAGAAAATCTCCCCGAACCTCTGACAGCTTCATCGAGAAACTCCATAACCAGACGTTTATAGGTTTTCAGCTCGGAGATGTCAATATGCTCTGAAAGGTGCTTGCCCTGTCTTTCAATTTCAAGGGCTTTCCGCTTTAACTCCTCATCCTGGTTATCCGAAAAATGCTTACCCAGTTGGGAGCTGAACTGTGAGCCATTCTTGCTTTGCACCTTTCCCGAGTCCCGATCCATTCTCAATCCGATGCTTTGGGGTTTTCTTCCCGAGCTTCCATCAACCTTGAGCGCCATATTCCCTCCTGACTATAGAGTTTCTAAAAGCTCATCAGTAAAGGCCTTGATGCTTTCAAAAACTTTATCGGGGCTTACTTTTACATCAATTCTCTTGATTCTTTCAGGATAAAGCTCTACAAGTGTATTATACCCTTGATAAACCTTGCGGTGGAACTCCATTTTTTCATTCTCAATGCGATCAGCCTCTTCCCCCTTGGCATTTCTTCGGGACATGGCCGTATCGGCATCAATGTCCATAAAAAAGGTGAGATTCGGCATGCAATCGCCAATGGCAAATTGATTGGTGGTTCTGACGGTCTCCAGGCCCAGACCCCGCCCAATGGCCTGATAGGCATAAGAGGAATCGACAAAACGATCGCAGATAACGGCCTTTCCCTCCATAATGCCCGGTCTGATGACCGAGTGAACCAATTGAGCCCTCGAAGCCGCATATAACATCATCTCAGTAATCATGCACATGCCCTGATTTTCATTATCCAAAACCAGATGACGGATTTTTTCACCGATAGGCGTACCACCGGGTTCCCTTAAAAGAAGAACCTCTCTCCCCTTTTCCTTAAGATATTCTGAAAGGCGCAGGATTTGTGTTGTTTTTCCCGATCCGTCATTACCCTCAAATGTAATAAAAAAGCCTTTTTTCAATCTTTTCAACTCCAACCTTCTTATTCTGGGAGAATGGGAAGCTTCCCATCATTACAGCCATGAACCCGACAGCCCTGGGATATTACCGCCTCAATATAGTCAAGGATTTCTCCTGTGATCCTCTCTCCAGGATTTAACAGGGGGATACCGGGTGGATAGGGGACCACCAAGCCCCCACATATTTTATTCAATGCTTCTTTTATCGGCACTTCGTGGCCGCTAAAAGAGAGGGCACTCCCTAGGGACAATACCTTCTCAGGAAGGTGCATGGGCCATTTTACAGCCCTTCTGTTGTTCTCTCCCTTAAATTCTTGTGAGAGCATCTGTAGCGCATGGATAAGCCTGTCAAAATCCTCTCGGGAATGAAAAGGGGTGGCGATAAGCACCACATGTATAAGGTCAGCCATTTCAGCCACAATACCGTAACGAGTCCTGAGAAGTTCTTCTGCTTCATAACCACTTAGCCGTGTTTGCTCAAAGCTTAGTACAATCCGTGAAAAGTCTTGAACCAACCCCTCATGTTTCAGAGCCAAACGCTTCACCCGTGTTCTTGTCTCAAGGCTTCGATCAAAATCCTTGATGATAGAAAGGAGTCTGTCATAAAGTGCCTCTCCCTCATTTTCCATCAAGTTTCGGGCACTGTCAATGGATGCCATCAGAAGATAGGAAGGACTTGTGGATTGCAGCATGGAGGCTGCGGACTCAACCTTCGACCATAGCTCCAAGTCTTTTTGACCATGTAGCAAGGCCGTTTGAGTCAGCGCGGGAAGGGTTTTGTGAAGGCTTTGAACGCAAAGGTCGGCCCCTTGCTCCAATGCAGTGGGGGGCAGTTCACGATGGAATCCAAAGTGTGCCCCATGAGCCTCATCCACCAATAAGGGGAGACCGTGACACCGGGTGACTTTACGGATTTCCTCAAGGGAAGCAGCAGCGCCATAATAACTGGGTCGGGTGAGCAAAACCCCCTGAACGTTCTCATGGTCAAGGATGGCCCTTTCTATGGCCTCTGTCGTCACACCCCAGGGGAGGCCGCTTTCCTCATCTATTGAGGGCATGACAAAAACAGGTTCTCCCCCAAACAGAGCCAGAGCGTTAATGACCGAACGGTGGCTGTCTCTTCCAACAATGAGCTTCCCACCTGGTTTGACTACGGCCTTTATCATGGTGTGTATCCCTGCGGTTGACCCATTGACCAAAAAAAGCGTAAAGCCTGCTCCAAAACATTTGGCGGCGAGCTCCTGCGCTTCTTTGATCGCTCCTGTGGGAGCGTGCAGGCAGTCCGAACCCGGTATCTCGGTAATATCCAGACTGCCTGCCCTTTTCAATTCATTACTCAAGCCTCTGCCCAAGATATGCCCGGGCATGTGAAAGGGCAATGGATGCCCTTCCTGATAGGCTTTCAACATATCCACCAGCGGGGTTCCCATTAGTGTACCAATACCTCGGTTAATATATCATTATATTTGGCCTTGTAATCACCTAGATCCACATAGACCTCACTCTTGGATAGCACCTCTTCACTAGGCCAGTACGCCGGCAGTTCAAAGACCTCAGGATATTCCTCCTGCATCCTTTTAATAACCTCTTTATTGGGCGAGGTATAGCCTACAGCTTCAGAATTCCTGAAAGCCACATCGGGATCCAGCATGAAGTTAATGAACAGTTCAGCTTCCTTCTTGTGTTTGGAGCTTTTTGGAATGACCATGGCATCATACCAGACATTGGTGCCTTCTTCTGGAACCGCATATTTCACATTGTCAATCTCTTCCCAGTATAAATCCATGGCATCCCCTGAATAGGTCACGCCCATAGCCGCATCTCCATTGGCAATAAGATCCCTAATTTGATCCCCATAGTAGCCGTTAACCAGCGGGCTTTGCTCCATAAGAAGCTGTTTGGCCTGCTCCAGCTCGGCATCATTGGTACTGTTCACCGAATATCCCAGCTTTTTAAGGGCAACCCCAAGGCTATCCCGAACATCCTTTTTCATGAGAATCTGGCCCTTGTACTTAGGATTCCAAAGGATATCCCAGCTTTCTATCGGATCATCCACCAGATCCTCGTTGTAGAGTATCCCCACTGTTCCCCAGAAATAGGGAACCGAATAGATGTTATCCGGGTCATATTCCTTGCTTCGATACTTCTCATCAATATATTGGATATTGGGAATATTTGCATAGTCAATAGGCAGGAGCATATCCCTCTTAATCATCTCGGAGATGGCATAGTCCGAAGGAAAGACCACATCATAGCTACTTCCACCGGCCTCCATTTTGGCCAGGAGAGTCTCGTTGGTATCATAATTTTTATAGTTTACCCCTATGCC
The DNA here is from genome assembly GCA_023415205.1 of Bacillota bacterium. Lineage (GTDB taxonomy): Bacteria > Bacillota > Clostridia > DSM-8532 > DSM-8532 > DTU059. Next base: position 21,474 of record JAEZLR010000007.1, read on the forward strand.
GGTTTTTTCGGTAAACTCTTCAATCAAGGTTTCATCCATATACTCTCCCCAATTATACACGTTGATGACCACCTTAGAGCCACAGCCCGAAAGGGATAGGGTCATCCCGGCCAAGAGGACCAGCATTAGAAAACAGCACAAGGTTTTTTTCATAGCAGCAAATTCTCTCCTTTATCACTCTTTTTATTTATTATTAGCATGAGTATAACAATTGTTGCAAACATCAGCGTGCTGAGGGCATTTATCGTGGGCTTGACGCCTCTTTTTGCCATGGAGTAAATCAGTATGGATAAATTGGTTGCCTCCGTTCCGGCAGTGAAAAAGCTGATGACAAAGTCATCAATGGACAAAGTAAAGGCCATCAGAGCACCGCTTATAATGCCGGGCCTGATCTCAGGGAGGATGACCTTTCTCAGCGCGTAAGATGGCGTGGCTCCAAGATCCAGCGCGGCTTCGGCCGTATGCTTGTTAAGCTGCCTCAGCTTGGGTAGCACCGACAAAATCACATAGGGAATACTGAAAACTACGTGTGCGACAATCATGGTGAAAAGCCCCAACTCCAGACCCATGGAAATAAAAAGGGTCATCAAGGCCACACCGGTGACAATATCGGGATTTAACACCGGCAAATTATTGATATTCAGAACAACGGTCTTTCCGATTTTTCCCATGTTATGAATCCCCAAGGCAGCTAGGGTACCCACAACCGTCGAGATCACCGTTGACAATACGGCCACGAGAATAGTGTAATAGAGTGCCTCACGGATTTGTCTGTCCTGAAACATTTCGGCATACCACTTTAAGGTAAACCCACCCCAATGCCCGCGGGATTTGGACTCATTGAAGGAAAATACAATCAGAACAATGATGGGTGCATAAAGAAACAGAAATACCAGACTCATATAAGCCTTCTTGACCACACGCAGCACTATATTTTCCCCCCTTCTTGAGCATTGTTTTTATCAATTCTCGACATAACAGCCATGGAAATAAGAATCATAATCATGAGGATGATGGATAGGGACGATCCAAAATGCCAGTTTCTCGAGGAAATGAACTGCTGCTCGATAAGATCGCCTATCAGGGGTGTTTTACTTCCTCCCAAAAGCCCAGAAATAACAAAAGTGCTTACCGCCGGCATGAAAACCATGGTGATTCCGGAAACAACCCCCGGAACACTCAGGGGCAGAATAATCCTAAAGAAGGTCACAAACCGATTGCCCCCCAAATCGCCGGCTGCCTCCAAGACATTCTTATCAATCTTGCTCAGTACGGTATAAATAGGAAGCACCATAAACGGAAGGAAGTTATAGACCATCCCCAGCAGAACCGCCCCCTGACCGGGCATGATTTCAAGCTTTGGCAGGCCCAGCAGGAGAAGAAAGCGGTTGATAAGGCCGTTGGGTGACAAAAGGGACATCCATGCATAGGTTCTCAAAAGGAAGTTCATCCAGATGGGAACAATGAAGAATACCAGGATGAGTCCCCGATACTTTATGTTGGCATTGGCGATAATCATGGCCACCGGAAAGCCCAGAATCAAACAGATCAGGGTTGAAACAGCAGCCAGAACAAAGGAATCCAGGATAACATTCAAGTAAATGGGCTCCAGGACCTTCTTATAGCTGTCACCCGACGGTCTCAGGCTGGAAAAGTCATGAATGTCTCCTGTCGTCAGGCTGTAGAGAAGAATCAAAAAAATCGGAGCCACTATAAAAATAGCCATCCAGACCGAATAGGGATAAGCCAGCAGTTTCAATCTTCGATGCAAGGCGAATCCCCCCTTTTCATAACCTGGATATCGGCAGGCTGAACATTCATTCCCACAACGCTTCCGACGGGGAACATCATGGTCCTGTGCACCATAAACGCTCTTATATCAGATTCGATCAGCATTTCATAGTGTACGCCCTTAAACACAACAGAGGTCACCGTTCCCTTGATCATCCCTTCCTCCGGATTCGTCACAATACGAATATCCTCGGGACGGATAACCACATCCACGGCCTCATTGGGGGCAAAGCCCTTATCCACACAATTCAATACCACACCGTCAAAGGCCACCTTAAAATCCTCGGGCATGGTGGCTTCTATAATATTGCTCTCGCCGATAAAATCAGCCACAAAGCGATTGATAGGCTCATTATAGATGTCCTGCGGCGTTCCCACCTGCTGGATAACACCCTTGTTCATCACCACAATGGTATCGGACATGGTCAGGGCTTCCTCCTGATCGTGGGTAACATAAATGAAGGTAATGCCTACCCGTCTCTGCATGTCCAGAAGCTCAATCTGCATTTCCTTCCGTAGCTTTAAATCCAGAGCTCCCAAGGGTTCGTCCAACAAGAGAACCTTGGGCTCATTCACCAGGGCGCGGGCAATGGCCACCCGCTGCTGTTGCCCCCCGCTCAGGGAATCCACATAGCGCTTGTCAAAGCCTTCGAGGTCAACCATTTTCAGCATCTTTTTCACCCTTGCTTCAATCTCGTTCTTGGGTACCTTTTTGACTCTTAGCCCAAAAGCGACATTTTCAAAGACATTAAGATGGGTAAAAAGAGCATAGCGTTGGAAAACTGTATTGATATTTCGTTTATAGGATGGAACTGGGTTCAAAAGCTGTCCTTCAAAAAATATCTGACCGTCATCGGGCTCTTCAAAGCCTCCGATCATTCTCAGTGTGGTGGTTTTTCCACAGCCGCTAGGTCCTAACAGAGTCACAAATTCATTCTGCTTGATAGTAAGGTTGATATGGTCAACAGCAGTCATGTCACCATACTGCTTTGTAAGATTCTTAAGTTCAATGAGTACTTTCCCCATCAAATTACCCCCCTTAAAGGATTATTCGGCATTTATTCAAGCCCTTTCATAAAGAAAGTGTTGTTCTGTAGGTTTAAAAGCTTGGTGGTGTAGAAATCCAGAGTACTCTGGCCAGCGTTTTTCCGGTGTTTTTGATATAGTGATTCTTATTGGGTTTAAACTGGAAGCAATCCCCTTTTTTTAGCTTAAAGCGCTCCTTACCCAGATGGAGGGCTACGCTTCCGTTGAGTACCATACCAAATTCCTCACCTGGGTGGGGTGTATCCTCTTCTGAGGTACCGTCTGGCTTGATTTCGACTATAATAGGCTCCATCTGCCGTTTTTTGGCATTAGGTACAATCCAGTGTATGGCATAGCTGGAATCGGCGGACTCCTTCACGAAATAATTGGATTCATTGAAGACCACCTGCTCGGTCACCTCTTCATTGAAAAATTCCTGCAGGTTAGTTCCAAGACAATCCAATATATCTTGGAGTGTGGACATGGCCGGTGAGGTCAGATCCCTTTCCAACTGAGAGATATAGCCCTTGGTCAGCTCGCAGCGGTCAGCAATTTCTTCCTGGGTCATACCGCATTCTAATCTCAGACGTTTTATCTTGTTACCGATTTGCATCCGGTTACCCTCCCAATGTTTTGGGGGAACAAAAACCCCGGAATCACCTTCGCTTTGAGGCTTTATAGATGACCCGGCAGTCTTGTTGATTCATAACCCCATACAATATAAAAGTTTAATACTATTAAACAAAAAAAGAGCTTTTACCTTACTATAAGTTTAATATTACTAAACAAAGAAACAGTACATATTATTTCACTATTTATTTTAAAAGTCAATAAATTTATCGAAAAAAATCAAAAAACTTGGGACTGGAATCCCAAGTTTTTCTAAAGGGTCACTAACTATTTCATTTTACTGGAAATACGCGAGGCAAGCGTCTTAGAAGATACCCTCTACCGGTTATTTGTTGATGACTCCGAATTTACTCAGCGGAAGGATTCTGAAGGCCGCCCTGCCCTCCACCCATGAACGATCAATCAGGCCGAAGCTTCTGCTATCCATGCTTTCGCCTCTGTTGTCTCCCATGACAAAGAGCTTCCCTTCGGGTATGGTAATCTCTTCCATGGAGCCGTTCATGGTCATGTTTTCGTAGGGGTCTATTCGGGCATAGGACTCTGTTTGTGCCTGTCCGTTCACATAGAGGATATTATCTATTATCTCAATGGTATCACCAGGAATGCCTATCACACGTTTTATGAGTCTATTTCTTCTAAAGTCTCCCCGTAATTTTTTGCTAATATCACTGATATAAATGGAGGCTCTACCAATAATCCCTTCAACAGGCTCATCCCTCAGGAAAATGATAATGTCCCCTCTCTCGGGCTCGTTGCTGACATAGGCCAGCTTGTTCATAATAAGCTTGTCACCCTGAGCCAAGGTATCCCTCATGGAGCTCATATTGACCTCAGTTAATGCAAAAAGCTCGCTCTGAATAATAGAAGCCAGAACAAAGGCTGTAACAATAAGCAATAGCCATTCAAGAACTTCTCGTCCGATACTCTTTTTTTTATTTTCCAAAAACAATGCAACTCCTTCCAATGCTTCCTAAAGAGATACCTTGATAACCCCTTGAATCTCCATGATTCTAGTGGTTAGTACCGCTACGTCCCATACGCCTCCGGTGGCCTCCAACAGACACTGTATTTTCTGTTTCTGTTGTGAAGCGGTTTCCGATATCTCAAGATGCTTCAGCTTAAGGCCTCTTTCAATAAATAGGCTGTTAAGCTCCGATACAATCTGGCTTCCCTGCAACGCTTCGATCTCAACAAGGCGGGGCTTTCCTTTGGCATTGATCTTGTTTTCAACCAATTTTAAGTAGATGAGCACCATCCATATGAGCAGCGTGGCCAATCCCGCCCCGGAATAAAAGCCTATACCACAGGCCAGTCCGACACAGGCAACCGCCCATATACTTGCGGCTGTAGTGATTCCCTTTACCGAGATCCCATGCCTGATAATGGCTCCTGCCCCTAGAAAGCCAATACCACTGACCACCTGAGCACCAATCCGGGTAGGGTCGATGTCGATAGCGCCACCATAAGCTGTCATGGCAAACTTGGAAATGAGCATGACCAGGCATGAACCGAGGCTCACCAGGATATGGGTTCTGAATCCTGCGGGCTTATGCTGGGAATACTCCCTTTCAAAGCCAATGATACCCCCCAGAACACAGGCTGCCAGCAATCTAGCCATCATCACGCCTAAAAAATTGAGTTCAAACTGAAAAGTATACCACTCCATGGACCTCACCATCACTTTTATAATGCAGCGTTCCTGCCCTTGAGCAGCATTAAGCTGTGGTTGCGTGTTTCAATCGTTTTGGGGTGAAGAAGAACACCTTTTTTAATAATATAATCTATGGTACTGTTGGCACAAAGCACCACACATCTATCCAAATCCTCATAAGCAGCCTCCCGCATAATTTCAATACCTTCAAAATTTCTCAAAGGCTCAATATAGTCGGCCACATAAACTATTTTTTCCAGGAGCGTCATATCTGCCCGTCCGGTGGTATGCCAGCGAATGGCGCCTAAAATTTCTTCATCGGATATCCCATACTCCGTTCTGGCAAGATATTCTCCGATAATTCCATGAAGAAGTCTTGTCTGCGCCCATTCAATAGCATCGGCCTGATAAGGGATGATTTTTAGGAACTCCTTGGCCCTGTCGCCCTTGTAATTCTTTCCGCAATCATGAAGAACACCTGCCAGGGCAGCTTTTTCAGGATCAACCTTATAGTGCTCGGCCAAGGCTATGGAGGTCTCCATTACATTTACCGAATGGAGAAATCTTCCCTTATCCAATTCATTCTTTAGTTTATCAATCATCTGGCTTAATGTCATCATCTTACATAACCTGTAACAATAATATTGTCTTATTTCATACTTACTTATAGAGTCCGTTTTCATAAATGTAGGCTTCTACTGCGGGAGGAACATAATACTTTATGGTCAGTCCCTTCCTCACCCGCTCCCTGATTTCGGTAGAGGAATAATTCATGGCTTGATGGCTAGACTTTAAAATACGTGCCCCATAACACTCCCTTAGTTTAACCATGGTTTTGGTCACCCTGCTTTCTAAAGTGTCAGGCCTTGAGGCCACAATCAGAGTAGCCAGGGAGAGTATTCCCGCCGGATTCTTCCAGGATTCCAGCTGAACCAGTGAGTCCGCCCCAATAATAAGTCCCAGCTCTTGCTGAGAACCATAAAGGGTTTTAAGTGTCTCAAGGGTATCCACAGTATAGGAGACACCTTCACGATTAAGCTCAAGATCACTGGCCATAAAATGGGGGTTGTCCGATATGGCTAAACACACCATCTCAAACCGGTTTTTGGCCTCAACAACCTGGCTGTTGTCCTTATGGGGTGGCTGTTTAGCGGGCATAAAAACTATTTTATCTAAATGGAACTCTTCCCAAATCCGTTCACACATCAAAAGATGCCCATAATGGATTGGACTGAAGGTTCCACCCATTAAACCAATCACATGAAGCCTCCTAGATCCAGCTCTTGGTATAAATTCGTGCACCGAAGGGAACCAAAGAGAGCTTTGCCAGCTTAAAATGCTGCTTTCCAAAAGGTATGCCTATAATGGTTATGCTGAAAAACAGGCCGAAGAAAAAATGAATAACCGCTAGCTCCCAGCCGAGGATTACAATCCAGAGAATGTTTCCCAAAAATCCTCCGAGACCAAATCCTCCCACTTCCACATCCCTTCCGAAGGGCCACAGGACAAAGGAAGCGATTTTAAAGCACTGTATCCCGAAAGGAATACCCACAAAGGTGATACAGCAAAGAAAACCTGCAACAAACCATACTATGGCAGAAATAATACCACCTAATGCAAACCAAATAAGATTACCCAACAAGTGCACTTAAAACCAACCACCTTTCCATCCTTCAATATCAAGCAATAAACGCGAATGCCCATCCATATAAAGGACAGGCATCTTGCATTTATTATTTAACCTTATACCCCGCGTCTTCAATCGTCCCTTTAAGAGTATCAATATCCATTCTCTCTTGGTCGAATTCAACGGCGATACGCTTGGATTGAATATCCACGATTACTTCATATACACCGTTAAGTTGGGTTAATGCTGATTTGATGGATTGCGCACAATGGTCACAAGCCATTCCCTCAACAACAAATGCAATATGCTGATTTGTCATCCAATCACCTCACAAAGTAGTCAAAAAGATTATATAATATTGCGTTACCCTGTGTCTATTAAAATATGTCTACTCTTTTGATGATTTTATTAGCACTTTTCACTGTTGCCTCAACTTTTCGAGGAGGGTTTGAAAGTAAGCAGGAAGGGGCGCTTCAAAATTCATGGGTTCAAGGGTTTTAGGGTGAACCAACTTGAGCCATCGGGCATGTAGAACCTGCCCGTCGGTATTCATCAAGGGGCAGTCTCTTCCGTATACGGGGTCCCCACAAACCGGATGCCCTATGGAAGCCATATGAACACGTATTTGATGGGTTCTTCCTGTTTCGAGCCTGAGCCTTAGATGGGTATAGCCCTTGAAACGCTCTAAAACCTCATAATGAGTCACTGCCGGCTTCCCCTTGAGCGGATTCACAGCCATCTTTTTTCGCTGAGTAGGATGCCTTCCGATGGGGGCCGATATTCTCCCCGAATCCTCCTTAAAGCCTCCCTCCACAATAGCCTCATAGGTGCGTAGGATTTGATGGTCTTTAAGCTGCTCGGATAAAAACAGATGGGCTTCATTATTCTTGGCCACTACCAGCAATCCGGTGGTATCCTTGTCAATTCTGTGAACGATACCCGGTCTGATGACCCCATTTATATCTGAAAGAGACTCCTTACAATGGCTTAATAAGGCATTGACCAATGTTCCCTGCCAATTGCCTGCAGCGGGATGAACCACCATATCCTTTGCCTTGTTAATCACAATAATATCTTGATCTTCATAAATAACATCCAGGGGGATATCCTCCGGTTCCAAGGACAGCGGAACGGGCTCGGGCCTTTCAACCGTAATATGCATACCCACCTTAAGCTTCAGCCCGCTTTTAAGTGCATGTCCCTTTACAGAAACCCGGTTTTCCTCTATGAGCTTTTGAATAAAGCTCCTGGTGGCATTCTCCATTTTGGAAACCAAAAAGGTGTCCAGACGTTGCCCCTCATCCCCTTTTTCAACAATGAACTCAAGGTCGTTATTATCCATCGGAATTCTTGACTTCCTTTGCAGGCTCTTTATAAATAAAGAGAAGGTAGATCATTAGAACGATGACCCCGCAAGTCACACAAATATCAGCCACATTGAATATGGGAAAGTCATAACCCAAGGGATAAAAATGAAGGAAATCAACAACAAATCCACGGAGCGCACGATCAATCAGGTTACCTGCAGCACCTGCCAGCAAAAGGGCCAGAGAGGCTCTCAGAACCCAGTGTTTGTGTTGAGTAAAGTACCAAATCATTCCTGCTATGGCGACAAGCGTAAGGATAATAAACCCCCATCTGAAGTTCTGTAGAATACCGAAAGCAGCCCCTCGATTTTCAAGATAGGTTAGGTAAAAAAAGTCCTTAATAATTTCAACCTTCTGATATTGTGCCTGATAGGTGAAGAAAAACCATTTGGTCCATTGATCCAATCCAATCAGGACAGCGATTAAAAGGGCCCAAAGCATAAAACAAGCTCCTTAAGTTATATTTATCATTTACTCTACTGTAACACCATTAAAGTAATGCATCAAGATTTTATCGTAAGTATACCCGATCTTGGCAAATCCCTTTGCACCTTCCTGGCTCATTCCTACCCCGTGGCCCCAACCTTTGCCTATTAATACAAAAGTACCGCTTTGCACCGTACCGGAAATGATGGCAGAGTTGTCGGCACCAACCACCTTCAGTGGCCCATTGGCACTTAAAACCTCCGAGGTTCCCATGGAGCTTATGGCCTTGGTACCATATACATTGACGGAGGACTGACCCTCTGCTGATACAACCGATACCAGGCTGTTTCCCGTAGAGGAGGCTCCCCCCGAGTTAATGGTGAACATACGGCTGGGTAGATAACCATTTTCTCCTAATATCATCCGGATATTTTCCCTCTGATAAGTGATGGATCCATTGGTGCCTGTAATTTTCAGCTTGTTAACCCTTCCTGCGGGTGAGTATTCCTCCACTGTCATAGAGACAATATCCCCTATATCCACTCCGCTTGTGAATAGCTTCCTTTTGATATCAGCCGCAGTAAAGGTTCTGGACCAGCTATAGTTATAGGAATTACCTGCTTCGTAAGGGTCGAGAACACTTTTCAAATAAGGCAAATCGGTTCCCCATACATTGATATTGTCTTCGGTCATTCCTCCGCTTGAGCTGAAATAGAATACAGAAGCTAAACTCCCATTATATAGAATCTTCTTCCCCCTTGTATCATCCACCGCCTGGTTGGTTGTGGCTTGTTCGCTGTCAAAGCCTGCATAAACCTGATTATCAACGGTATTATTCAGGTCGAAATCCCATTTTTTATTCTTGCCCATATTCAAGTAGGTATAGGTGCGGGCAGCCACAGCCTGGGCCTTGAGGGCCTCTATGGGAGAATAGGATTCGATTTCCGCCGGAACCACTCCATAGAGGTATTCTTCAATATTAAGAGTGTTGATCACAGTCATATCGCTGTCAGAGAAACGTCTGACCTCAATCTCTCCTCGGTATTGCTTTCCATTGACCGAGAGAACCTTGGGGTTATTGGAGGCACCGGGGCGAATCACCAGTTTTACGTCTGGAGTTCCTATAATCATCTGAGGCTCAAAATTGGCATTATAAAGGATGATACGAGAGGCTGAAGGAGTAATGATTGAAATGGCCTGGGTGCCTAATTTGGAAGAAAGGTTCTGAATATCTCCTCCGGCTTTATCTTGATCGGAATAGAAGCCCGTCCAAACCGCCCACCCATTCTCATAGACAGGATAGGCAATAACTCCCGCTTGCTTGATACCATTGGCTATGGTTTGTGCTGAGATAAAATCCGTCACCTTATCCCCAATTTGTATATGGAAGGGCCCGATGGTTTCCCCATCAATAGGAATTCCTGCATTAGGATTATACTCTGTTAAGGCTCCGGTAGGGGACTTGACAAAATATGTATCCTTTCTTGCAATAACCTGCTGTCCCCCTGTTTCTGAATAAAGAAGAGTAAACTGGCCATAGAGGGAATACCCAACCTCCAATTCAGCTTTTGCGCTAAAGGCTACACTGGACACTGAAGAGGTTCCATAATATAGCCCCACGCGGACTGTTTCAGGATAGGTCTGAGCCAGAACTGATGTACTGGAAAAAACAAGAATAATTAGACTCAGTATGACAATAACTGAGATCAGAAGCTGCGATCCCCTTCGCATAGACGCACCCCGTTATATCTTTTTCTTTAGTAATGTAAAAAGTAAAAACTTATCCTTATTATACCCAACATTCATGCTCATGTATAGCTTGCAAAACAATCATCACGTTGATGAAACACGATTGAAACAAAAGTCACACATATACCAAGGTTGCATAGGACTTAAGTCTTAAGGAAGATCAGACCTCTGCTTGATAGGCTTTGAAAAAAACTTGACCTATGATTAGAATATAAGGAAGTGATGGAATGAAAGGGTTTTTAAAAAGCCAAAAAGGTTCGGCCCTGGTCATATTCGGTATGTCCGCCGTGGTATTGATAGGATTTGTCTCACTGGTCACCGATGTGGGGATGTTAACCCTTCACAAGACCAAGCTCTCCCATGCGGTGGATGCCGCAGCACTTGCCGGTGCACAGGAGTTAATCTATGACGACCTTTCTCCTGAGTGGAGAGCTACTGAATACCTAGATAAAAATGGATATTTAAATGATTCCATTGATGTGAATATTGAAGATGATGGTACCGCTGTCAGAGTTAAGGCCGCTTACGAGGTAAACTTCGGACTGGCCCGTGTTCTGGGCTTCAGCTCCCAGAAGGTGTGGGCGACCTCCAAGGGAAAGGTGCTTCCTGTCATTGGTGTCAATAATGGGGTCCGGCCCTTTGCGATAGAGAACCAAACCTTGGATTTCGGGGTTCAATACACCCTCAAGGATGGGGCGGGTGCAGGCAGCTCTGGCAATTACGGGGGAATCTCCCTGGGGGGCAATGGCGCCCGTGTTTACTTTAACAATATCGTTGAGGGCTACAATGGAAGGCTTATGGTCGGGGATTTTGTTCAGACCGAGCCCGGTAATATGAGCGGGCCTACCCAGAGCGGTATCACCCAGCTCATTGGCCAGTGCACCCATTCTCCCCACTGTACCTTTGAGCATTTTGTCCCTGACTGTCCACGGATTATCACGGTGATCATCGTGGATACCCTGGATGTCAACGGAAGGGCTTCAGTCAAAATTGACGGCTTTGCCTCCTTCTTTCTGGAGGGCGTTGCAGGCTCAGGCAATCAATCCGAGGTTACAGGCCGTTTTATCAGAACCGTTACCCAGGGTGAAGTCGGTGAATCACAGACAGACTACGGTCTCTATGGCGTGCGACTGATGGAATAGGAATCAGGCCCAATTCATAGAACGCCTTACAGCCTTTTTCCATCCTTCCATCAATTTCTCTGCCTCTTCCCTTTTCATGGTTGGCCTGAAGAGCTTTTCAATACGATAGTTGCTTTTTATCTCCTCTCGGCTCTTCCAGAAGCCCATCCCCAAACCGGCCAGACAAGCTGCTCCAAACGCTGTGGATTCAGTGGTTGTAGGCTTAATCACCTCTATACCAAGCAAATCCGCCTGAAACTGCATGAGAAAGTCACTGTTACTAGCTCCACCATCCACCTTCAGCTCTTTAAGGTTGGACCCTAAATCAGAAACCATGGCGTTAAAAACATCCATGGATTGGTAGGCTATGGATTCCAAGGTGGCACGGACGATATGCTCACGGGTGGTTCCCCTTGTAAGCCCTACCATAGCACCCCTGGCATACATATCCCAATAGGGCGCACCAAGGCCCGTAAAGGCTGGAACAACATAAACACCTCCCGTGTCGGGTATTTCAGCGGCCATTAAGTCGCACTGTTGGGCATTATCAATCAGCTTGAGCTCGTCCCTCAGCCATTGTATTGCCGCTCCCGCATTAAAAACGCTTCCTTCCAGCGCATATTCCGTACCCTCTCCGCAATCCCAGGCAATGGTGGTTAAAAGATTATGTTGGGACGCCACTGGTTTTCGTCCGGTGTTCATGAGAATAAAGCATCCCGTACCATAGGTATTTTTTGCGCTTCCTTCATCAAAACAGGCCTGACCAAAGAGGGCCGCTTGTTGATCACCGGCGACACCGCAGATAGGAATGGATACGCCGAACAGCTCGGGGTAAGTCTCACCAATAAAACCTGAAGAAGGAACCACTTTGGGTAGCATGGCCGGGGGGATATCCAGGAGCGCCAAAAGCTCATCATCCCATCTTAGACTTCGGATATTATAAAGCATGGTTCTTGAGGCATTGGAATAATCGGTGACATGGCAGCTTCCCCGGGTGAGATTCCAAATCAGCCAGGTGTCCATCGTTCCAGCGAGAAGCCTGCCTTCTTTGGCAAGGGCCTTGGCACCCTCAACATGGTCCAGTAACCATTTGATTTTTGTACCAGAGAAATAAGCGTCAATCACCAGCCCTGTCTTATCTTTAACGATAGGCTCCCATCCGTCTTCCTTAAGCTTAGTACACAGATCCGAGGATCTTCTGCACTGCCAGCAAATGGCATGGTGAATGGGCTTTCCTGTTTCACGATCCCAAATGACCACCGTTTCCCGCTGATTGGTAATGCCTATAGCGGCTATTTCCTCCGGTTTAACTCCGGCGGCCTCGATGCAGTCGAAGATCGTCTCCTTTTGGATATGCCATATCTCAGAAGCATCATGCTCAACCCATCCTGGTAAAGGATAGTACTGTTTTAAGGGTCTGTTTTTGATACAGAGGATGTCTCCCTGTTTATTGAAAAGCACCGCTCTTGAGCTTGTTGTTCCCTGATCCAGCGACAGGATGTACTTTTTCATGGCTGCTCCTCCTGTAGGGTTGATAGATGTTTTTTCTCATTATGTTAAGTACTCTTGATACTTTATACCAATGCTTTATTCTTTTTTAAACAAAATCCTGTAACCAAAAGCATCACCAGTATATCCATGCTATTTCTCACGGTCATACCTATGAACATATTGGCAAAACAAAAAGCGATGAAATACATAAAAATCGACGATGGAACACCCCAAATAAAAACACTGTATTTAGCGGCTCTTGATAGATATGTACCTTCTCCGGCCATGTTCTTTAGGAATACCCAAAGAACTCCCATCAATACGGAGTATATAGGAATGACAATATAATCTCCTATTCCGTCAAAGTAGTTACCGAGAAAAAGCCCAAATAGCAGTCTATATAGACCAAAGGTCAAGGCGATGAAACAAATCTCAAAAATATCTCGACTACCGACCTTTAGGGGCTTAACATCACTTTCTCTATTGGGAGTTATTAAAAGAGCGACAAGCAAGCAAACGACAACAACCATTCCACCATCCACTAGCCCCATAAGTAAGGTAGCGACGCTTTGATCAAGCTCCATCATTTCAATAACCCATGTTGCACCCGTAAGCCCGCCAAATAAAATGGCCCGTCTTGCTCTGCTTCCACTTAGATTTTTCTCATAAACGATGAATATCACTGATATGAGCAAAAAAGCGGTAAAACCCCACAGAATAGTGGTGGCTTTTGCTCCGATACTCTGGGCCAGTAAAGAAAGTTCCCCCGTTTTTTCGAAATCAACAGGTGTTGTTAAATCATGCAAGACAAAAGTAAGCATTGAGCTTATTATGGAAATCAATACGACAAGTGCTCCTTTAGTAACCAGCCTTAACCTATCAACCATTGCCCTCTCTCCTATCTCTTTTTTATGATAAGTCCATCAAATTTTTATCCATCTTCCTTAGGGTTGTCAATGCGCTTTCCAATTCGTTGGGAGCTACTCCGGCAAACAAAATGTTCAAAAATTCCTGTGCCTTTTCATCGTATTGGTCTAATAAGGCCTTACATTTTTCTGTCATTTTAATACGCATCTTCCGCTTATCAGATCCATCATTTATTATCTCAACGATATTGTGCTTTTCTAATTTTAAGATGATTTGTTTTATATTCTGATATGAACTTCCAGCTACGTCCGATAATTCTTTCAATGTGGGTTGATAGTTACCAAATAATTGCAATACGAGAACGACAAAAAACTGCTTTAGGGTCATTTCTTTATAAAACCTATCGCCCATGCGCTGTATTTTGTTTTGCAATGCAAAAAAAGTCCCGAAAAACAATTGTTGATTATTAAATCCCGTTAGGTCCAATGGCATGATGACTCCTCCAAAAATACATAATAGGTTATGTATTATAATACATAATATATTATGTATTCACAGTTGTCAATTCAACCCGTGCTCATTTAACTAAAAAGAGGATGATATAGAAAAATTCATCCCTCGGTTATATTTTCCTTTTAACCCGTAAAAAATAGAGACATCATTTCAGACATGGAGGAAAATATGAAACGACTAGAAGGATCAGAAACAGCGATAAATTTAATGCGTGCCTTTGCGGGCGAATCCCAGGCGCGAAATCGTTACTATTTTGGAGCCGGTGTTGCTGAAAAGGAAGGCTACCGACAGATCAAGGATATTTTTATTCTCACGGCTGAGAATGAACGTGCTCATGCCAAGGTTTTCTATAATCTCATCTGTGAAGGCTTTCAGGGAAAGCTCCCCATTAACCTGAACATTTCAGCCGGCTACCCGGTGGTTGGAGGAAATACCGCTGATCACTTACAGGGTGGTGTTCATGGAGAACACGAGGAATGGAGCGAGATATATCCTACCTTTGGAAGAATCGCTGAACAGGAAGGCTATCCCGAGGTATCCACAGCCTTCAAACTCATTTCAACCATTGAAAAGCACCATGAGGAGAGGTTCGGTAGATTTCTTGAAAACGTTCAGAATATGACGATTTTTAAGAAAGCAGAGACAGTTCAATGGTACTGTGCCAATTGTGGTTATATTCACGAAGGCACTGAAGCGCCTACTATCTGCCCAGCTTGTAAGCATCCTCAGGGTTATTTCCAGGTTTACTCGGAATTTAGATTATAATCACTATAGATTCTGGCGACAAGCTTTTTAGTAAAAGCTGCCGCTCATAACTCTGTAAATATGCTCAAGATACTCAGAGACAATGTCAATGTCACTGGTCATTGAAAGGGTGCGGCTTCCTGCGACATCTTCGATTTCATTAAAAAGGAAGCCCCCCTTTTCATCGAAAATAAAATCAATGCCCACCATCCCAAAATCAAAATGATCAACAACGCGCATGACTAGGGCCTTTTCCCAGTCATTGAGCTTATAGCCCTCTGCGGTTCCTCCAAGGGAGAAGTTGGCCTTAAAATCTCCTTTGGACCGCCTCAAAATTGCACCGACTATCTTTTTCCCTACAACGAACACACGTACATCTTTTCCTGGAGTTCCACAGAGCCTTTGGGCTACAAAGCGCTGCTTCGTGGTTTTTTGAAGGATTTCAACAAGCTCATCCCTGTGCATTGCCAGATACACCTCAGCACCGCCTCTTCCCTCCACGGTTTTGATAACAAGGGGGGTGTTAAACGGAAGGGGTTTTTCCAGCAGGGTTCTTCTATCGAGAAAAAGGGTATCCACCATGGGTAGTCCTAGCCTGGAAACCTCCAAATAGGTTCTCGCCTTGTCATTACATATTTCAGCAATCAGGCTGGAATTAAAGACCCTCACCCCCGCATATTCCAAATGCTTAGAAAAAAGAGGGTCTATCGTACGGTTGATGATAAAATCAGGCAAAGAAAGAGCCTCACCTGTAGAACTAGATAGGTAAAGCTGGTTATTGGAGATACCATAAAAAAGGGCATCCTTAAAGACCAGTTCCAGGGTCCTCTCCCCAACGTTTCCCTTTTCCAGAAACCGTTGCGCAAAGGAAGCATTCTTTTGGTAATCCTCTTGGGTGTAAAGCAGCCAACCACGGAGCTTAGCCATGAGTCCTATCCTTCCCTACCCTTTCTTCAGTGAGAGTTTTATTGTGAAATCTAAATCAATTGTCTTTTGATATAACTCATCATACGGTCTGCCACATCCACACCCGTGTGTTCAAACAGATTCTTAATGTGGGCATTGGAATTAATCTCGCAAAGGATGGGTTCATCCGAGGGCCCGAAAAGTATATCCACTCCGGCAAAACAAGCGCCCACCAGCTTGGTAGCCTTAACAGCTAGGGCACTGAACGCCATTGACGGTATAAAGGGTACCATCTTCCCCCCTACACTTGCATTGGCTCTGAAATCGGTCTCCGAGGTTCTCATTGTGGCTGCCACCACCTCATCTCCCACCACCTGAAGACGTACGTCACGGCCATGGCTGGTATGGATATACTCCTGGTATAGATGGGGAACAAGGACCAGCTTTCTTCTTAAAGATAGAAGTTCTTCCCTGTTCCGAGCCAGGTAAACCTGGGCACCGAAGGAACCAAAAGCCTCTTTCACCACCACTGGGTAGGCAAGGGTTTTCTCAACCTTGTCTATAAACAAGCCCTCATCCACCGGACATACGGGAAACAAAAGAGGTGAAAAGATGGTTTTAGGCATGGGGATACCTTCGTTTGCCAAAACCTGGTGAGTCAGAATTTTATCGTCACAAAGGGCGATAGCTTCGGCACTGTTAAAGAGTTTTATCCCCATAAGCTCAAGGTGACGCGCCAGTCTGACGTCCTTGTCCCAAAACAGTACAAAATCAGGTGGCTGCCGCCCTGGAATCAGGGTCAATTCCCCATTGATTACTGCCGCCCCAAAGGTATCATTGGTATAAGGCTCCAGTACTATATTATTCCTTTGCGCTGCCGCAACAAACATTTCCACTTGCTCAGTATACTTTGGGGTAACCAGACTGCCATTATAGATGATCCATCCTCTCAAGGTTCTAGGTTTATCCATGCCAAATAGACTCATCTGCTCCATGGCGTCCTGCCCTGCAGGAGCGCCCAACTGTCTGGCACCATTCTTGGCCAGCTCATCAGCCCGGTCATTCAAAGCCACACCGGTATGGCTCTCCACCTTAACCCAGGTAATGGAGATTTTACATTGGTCAATGGCTTTTTTATAGGCCTGAGTCATGGGCGTATTGGTCCGATATTCCCCTGTGGCCCACTTTTCAATATTTTGAAAGTCATAAAATATAGCAATTTGATCTATGCCTTTATTGTCACACCACTTGAGGACCTCCAGAACGGCCTGAATTTCTCCGCCTACCTGACGGGAATTAAAGGCATCAGGGGAATCCACCAGCCCTGAAATTTCTGCCACGATGGTACCCTGCTCCAAAATGACGGCCCCATAACCCACGTTCCCCTCAATAAAGGATCCGTCCACATAGGCATGATAAGGGATGTGGGAAGTATCCTTCTGGACATTAGGGGGCGTTTTTTTCTCACTCGCCGGTTTTTTTTCAGTTTTCACTTGATTTTTGGGGGGCTGAACAGCCCCAAGAATTTTCAAAAGACGGTTGAATTGCTCCTCGGAAAGATCGGTATCCCTCCTGTAGCTATGGGTCCCCTTTTTGGGGCTATAATCCACAATAAGCTTCCCCAAGGCCTTTTCCTTGTCACTGACCTTGATCTTTAGAAGATAGTCTCTAATAAGGGCAATGTCGGCAGCAAGCCCCTGCCCTTTGAACAAGGAATCCACTCGCTGATATATTTCTAAAAGCTCCTGCTCGCATATAAAGGACATGATTTACCCCAACCTTTTATATAAGATGCTTATTATAGGTATTTTAGCAGAACCTCAGGATTCATGCTATAGATAAGCGCATCTTCCCGGGTAATATAGTTTTTTTTGTAGAGTTCATTAATACTTCGGTCCATACTCTGCATACCATTGCCCGATCCCATGTGAATAACCGAATCGATTTGGTAGGTTTTATTCTCACGAATGAGGTTCTGGACGGCATGATTGGCTGTCATTATCTCAAAGGCCGCAGCTCGCCCCCGGCTTGATGAAGGGATCAACTGTTGGGAAATAACAGCGTGCAAAACCGTTGAAAGCTGAACGCGAATCTGTTGCTGTTGGTTGGGGGGAAAGACATCAATGATGCGGTCAATGGTTTTGGCCGCCCCCAGGGTATGCAGGGTGGAAAAGACCAGATGTCCGGTTTCGGCTGCGGTCATGGCGATGGAAATGGTTTCAAGATCCCGCATCTCTCCCACAAGAATAACATCCGGAGACTCCCGGAGGGCTGCTCTCAGTGCCCGGGCATAGCTCTGGGTATCCTCTCCGATTTCCCTTTGGTTAACCACACTCTTTTTGTGCTGATGAAGAAATTCAATGGGTTCCTCCAGGGTCAGAATGTGACATTTTCTTGTGCGGTTTATCAGGTCAATCAAACAGGAAAGGGTCGTGGATTTTCCGCTTCCGGTAGGACCGGTCACAAGAATAAGCCCCTTGCTTACTTGATGCATATCTAATACCGATTGCGGAATCAAGAGGTCCTCCGGGCTGGGAAGCTCGGTATGAACCAGTCGAATTGCCGCGGCCAAGGAGCCTCTTTGCATAAAGGTATTGACGCGGAAACGCCCCATCTGCGGAATGGATAGGGAGAAATCTTTATCTCCAAAGGTTTTAAAAGCCAGAAACGATTCTTCATCTTCAAAAAGTTCCCGTACCAAAAAGGCGGTATCTTTAGGCTTTAGAATAACTTCCCCAAGGGGCTGCCAGTCCCCCATCACCTTCATCATGGGTGGAACCCCCACGGTAATATGTAAATCCGAGGCTTTTTTGGACAACGCTGATCCCAAAAGTTCATTTATAGAATAAAGGCATTCCTTTTCCATCATGGTAATCCTTCCCAAAGTTTTTCTGTGTGGTCATATTCAAACGGCTCCTGCCACAGCCGCCACTCCATAATGACTACGGAATCGTCTCGATCCTGTGGCTGTCGGGGTTCCGTTACTTCCAACGTGATGTCGAGGACCTTGTTGTAGCCCCCGTTTTCAAGAGCAAAGGCCTTGGTGAGCCTTAAGAACTTCCTTCCGTTCTCAGAAAAAAGCTCCCTTCTCACATAGGGGAGATCTCTTTCTAAAAGCTGATCTACCCTTATATAAAAATCGCCTTCTAAATTATCGGATGAAATTAAACAGGCTTCATCTATCAAAAGCTTGATATGGGCTACAAATTTGACGCCCTCTGAATCCAGGGCATAATAATCCTTGTGGCTCTCGGCATTGCGCTTGGCAAGCTTCAACTCTGAAGCAGTGGTGGTCAGGCTTAAAAGGCCAAAAACCACTAATGTTACCATTAGTAAGGTTATGAGCACTGTCGAGCTACCCCTTTGGCATCGAAGAAAGGCTCTCATGGCTTATTTCCCCCTCTCCGTTCAAAAACATCCGAAACCAGGTAAATGACGGGTTGCTCCTCTTTCTCCAGAGGATAGGGAGTCAGTCTCACCACTTTGACATGCATATCAAGAAGGTTGCTCCCTTTGGCTTCGGATAGAGGTACAATATCCACATAAATAGCATACTTTTCAGGAACCTTCTGATGTAAAACCTCATTCCAATCATCATCAAAAAAGAGGGTAAAATGGGTTCCCTCTGCAGGGATATCCTCCCGCAAACGAGTTTTCTCGATGACTGTGCTGCTTCTCATAACGGCATGATCCAGATCCACAGCTTTCTCATGATTAGCTACCGAGACCACAAAAAGCCTCAAAACACCTACGGCGAGAAAGGCCAGGATGGCCAAAGCAACGATTAATTCTATCAGGGTAAATCCAGAATTCTGCTGTTTCTTCAAAACCGTTCTCCCATTTTTGTTCGTGTTTTTATCAACGCGCTGTAGCTCTCTTGCCCCTTCTTATCCATTCGGATTAAAAAGCCTTCCTCCTTAGGGTCATAGGATAAAGCAAAGGTATCCACTTTGGCAATGGCCTGACTGACCTCCAGTGAAGGGGCTTCCTCCTTCAACACCAGAGCTTCCCAAAGCGTGCCCTGGTAATGAAATATCCACGTGGCATAGTCTATTCCCTCTATGTTCTCATAAATCACCAGAGCGTTCTGTTCTGACAAAGGGTCACGAACAATATCAAGACATCCCGTCATGTCGTTCTGACGTATTTTTGTCGTTACAAAAGAATAGGCAATTCTTAACTCAGTGGCGCTTTCCTTAGTCTTGTAGATCCTCTGATAGGCATTGACTGTGGAAAGAGTCAATGCAAACAGGCCCAACCCCATTAGAATAATTAACAGCAGGGTGGTAATCGTCTCAAGGGAGGTTCTACCTCGTCGGTCTCCAATCATTAAGCTTATGGTCCTATCTTCCCTTTTCATAAACCTCCACGTCGGGCATGATATTGGATGCGAAGATTTCATAGAAATAAAAGTACTTTTCCTCATCCAAGGTCAGTCCATAGTGATCCACAAGATACTCCAAGTCCGGCGGATAGCTTCCCTCCAGAGCATAGCATTGGATACTGGCCTTCTCGATGGCCTCCTTTATTCTTAGAGGCTGATCCTGTTCTTTTTCCTGCCAAAACCCATCCATTTGCACCACAGTAAAAACAAGGACGACCAGCAAGAAGAAAAGAAGGATGTATTGTACGCTTTGTGAAGCTTTCTTATCCCTCATAGTTCCTCCTACCCGATAGACGACATGATGCCGATAAGGGGCAATAATACCGACAAAAGAACAATACCCAAAACAACCGATAGCAGAGTAACCAGGACAGGCTCTATAGAACCGCTGAATTTTTTTAGGGATTGTTCTGCCTCTCTGGCATAAATGTTGGAGAGCTTCTTCATCATTTGATCCAACTGACCTGAACGCTCCCCGGTTCGGACCATTCGAACGAACATTTCAGGAAAAAGTCCTGATTCTTTTGCAGCTTCGGAAAATTCCTTTCCTTGGGAAATGGCATCATAGGCTGTTGATAGCTTTTTACTTACAAAGGTGTTTTCTGCCAGCTCCATGATGGATTGCAAGCCTAAGGTTACATTCATACCGCTCTGAAGGGTCATACTTAAGCCCTGGGCCAGCCTGGAGGCGGTGATCTTCTTATAGAGCAACCCAAAAAACGGATTATTTACCTTTAAGCGGTCATAGAACCTCCGCCCCTGAGGAATTTTTAAAAGCAAAAGGAAAAGCAGGCCTCCTAGGAAAAGAAGCCCCATAAGCCATAAAACGGCACTTTTTAAGCCTTCAGCCACAGAAAACAGAACTTGAGCTTCTTTGGGAATTTGTCCACCCAGGCTTTGAAGAATCTCCCCGAACATAGGGATGACCTTAAGAACCAATAGTGCTATGACGCCTACCATCATCAGTGCTAGAATCACCGGGTAGGTCACGGCGCTTTTTACGCTTTTTCTGATGTCTGCTTCGGTCTCATAGTAGACCGAGAGGTTCTCCATGACGGTGTCCAACATGCCAGTTTTTTCACCGATTGCGATCATGCGTACCATGTAATCGGGAAACCGCTGGGTTTGTAAAAAGGCCTGAGACAGGGACACTCCCTCCAGAATTTGCTCAGAGACAGACAATAAGGAGGCCTTTATGGCCTGATCTTCAATATCTTCGATTACCAGGGGGATTCCTTCTAGAGGATTCATGCCGGATTTTAAATATACAGCCAACTGATGGCAGAGCACCGAAAGCTCTCCGGCCTTGTATCGTCCTGATTTTTGAGAGCTGTGAGGTTTATTCATTTAATTCACTCCGTGTTTATGGGTGTGTTATTTTATTATATCATAACATTTCTTAGCGACAAAAAGAATGCTATACCGTCAAAAAATAGCAAATATGGGCAAATTGCGATTAAGGGCCTTGAAGGATACTCTTTATTTTCTCAATGATCATGGAACTGGCCACCTCATTAAGCCCTCCATTGGGAACAATAACGTCGGCATATTTTTTACTGGGTTCGATAAAGGCCTCATGCATGGGTTTCACTGTGGATAGGTACTGATTGACCACCGAGTCGATGCCCCGGCCACGTTCGTGAATATCCCGGATCAACCTTCTGGCAAACCGGATATCAGAATCCGTATCCACGAACACCTTAATATCCATCAGTTCCAGAAGCCTTGGATCCTGGAAGAGCAGGATGCCTTCCAGGATAATTACCGGTTTGGGTTCTTCCAGAATGGTCTCCTTTAATCTCTTGTAATCAATAAAGGAGTACACAGGCCTCTGAATGGGCTGTAAGGTCTTAAGAGCCTTAACCTGCTCAACCATCAAAGCGTTGTCGAAGCTGTCGGGATGATCAAAATTAAGCTGCTTGCGCTGTTCAAAGGACATTGTATCAAAGGATTTATAATAATAATCCTGACAGATGAGGACCACATCATCCGAAAAAAAATCTTGAAGCTTTCTGGCCAGTGTTGTCTTTCCTGAGCCGGTGCCGCCGGCTATGCCAATAACTACAGCCTTCTCCATAATCTTTACCCCTCTGATTTTTAGTTTTTATTATATCAATTCTTGTGTGAATTAGCCAGTGAATGCACTGTTTGAAGGATAGATAAAGTGAGCTTTATCCTTATGCAATTTTTAGTTTTCAATAGAAAGGGTCTTTCCTTAATGGAATTAAAACTTATGAAGCACCGTTTAATCTTTTTGCGTCTGAGGGGTGATGCGACCTTACATAAGATCCTTCACCGCTAACCTATTATTATCTGTTTTAATTGCATATAGCGAACATGTATAATCTGATTTTCATAATATAACTGTAGTAACTGCATTTAGGAAACAACCTTATGAAAAAACTGGATGCACTAACCAAACTTCAAATAGCCGCAATGGCAGCTTTACTTGTCTCAATAGGGGATATTGTTGTATTTTTACTAGCACTATATGATATTCGTGAATTTCAATGTTCAAAAAATAACGAATAGTTCATCATTTGCTCAAATTGCGAACAAAGTACCTTTTCTTAAAAAAACAAAAACCCTGAAAGCTTAATGCAATCAGGGTTTTCTGGCGTGCCAGAGATGATTCGAACACCCGACCAACGGATTAGAAGTCCGTTGCTCTATCCAGCTGAGCTACTGGCACAGGTCATGCGAGGTAACCCTCGCATTTAAAGGACTTTTCTATTATACAAACGACTTTCGGCTTTGTCAAGAAGTTAGGACAAATGTATTTAGGTACTTTAGCGGTAAAATGACAAACCTAGTTTTCTTGGCAATTATCAAAATCAATGATGGCCCCCTGCTCCTTGAGCTTTTCGACCAGTAAATCTGTATCCATCTTTGTAAATGAGTATCCTTTTTCAACCGAAAGCGCTGCTGCTGTTCCGGCTGCCTGACCCAAAGCCATACAGCAAGCCATTACGCGCAGCGTGCCGAAAGCCGCATCATCAGCACAGACACAGCGGCCTGCCGTAATGAGGTTCACACTGTTTTTGGGTACAAGAACACCATAGGGTATATTATATTCCTGCTTAAGTACCACCAATTCCTGTTCGATACTATTGGGCTTATGAATGTCAATGACATGAGCCCCTTTACAGATGGTGTCTGGGAAAGCCTTGGGATGAAGGACATCATCGGTGGTAAGTTCATACATCCCCTCAATGCGGTAGGTTTCCCTGACGCCTGCTTGAGTGCCCGCTTTAGCCAACCAGCAATCCTTGAAGGCCGGAAATTCCTTTCGGAGAATGGGAAGCACCTTGAACAGGTCTTCTCTCAAAACGCATTCGGCGCGGGTGAAGTCCTCGGGAGAGCTAGCATCAGTGCCTGTTCTCAGAAGATTAATGGTGACCAAGCCATCACGGAAATGCCTGCTTATCCAAGGTCCACCGAAAATAGGCATCTTGCCTTCCTTATTTAATTCTCCTAAACGTCCCCTTATTTCCTCGCTCACAGGCATAACCCCATGAACAGCATCTTCAAACAGAGGCTTAAGGGCATCGGTATCCACTCCCCCCAGTTGGATCCAGAGTGAGGCAGGTTGAAGCTTTTCTCTTTTAGTGGTTTTATACCCTGCAGCGCGAACCAGATCGGCATCACCCGTGCAATCGATAGCTACCTTGCAGGCATAGGCCGTCTGCCCTGCTTTATTCTGTACGATGATATGGCTGATACGCTCGTCGGTCACCACACAATCCGAGAAAAAGGTATGGTAAAGGAGAGTCACTCCGCTTTCAAGGAGGATCCGTTGGGCGGCCAACTTAAAGGCTTCATCTTCAATGAACACATTGCCGCTTTCCAGGGTGGTGATGGCTCCGCCTAACTCTTCAGTACGTTTCATAAGCTCGAAGGGAATACCGTCTATAATCTGCTTGCCTTCCATGCGGAACTCACTGACAGGCGTAACAAGGGCGCTGGAAGCCATTCCCCCCACAAAACCATAGCGCTCGATAAGAAGAGTCTTCGCCCCATTCCGAGCAGACGCCACTGCGGCTATAATTCCTGCAGGACCACCCCCACAGACAATGACATCGTAGCTTCCAACAACGGGAATTGTTTTTGCATCTCTTTGAATAGTCATATCCACACTGTCCTTTCTATGTTTTACGTTAATAACTTATTTCTGCCCATAATAGGCCCCTGCCCCATGCTTCCGTCTATAATGTCGGGAAAGGAGATACTTTGGGGCAGGCACAATATTATGATTCAAGTCTTCACTCATGAGCGCCATCCGTGCACATTCCTCCAGCACCACCGAGTTCTCTACCGCTTTTTGGGAATTCACTCCCCAGGTAAACGGGCCGTGCTTGCTTACTAAAACAGCCGGTATGGCCATGGGATCAAGCTTTCGATGCTTAAAGGTATCCACAATAACCTGACCCGTCTGTGTCTCATAGGCTCCGTTGACTTCTTCTACCGTGAGCTGGCGGGTGCAGGGAACAGTTCCAAAATAGTAATCGGCATGGGTCGTACCATAGCAAGGAAGATCCCTCTGGCTCTGAGCAAAGGCCGTGGCATGGGGAGAATGGGTATGTACAATACTGCCGATTTCCCTAAACGCTTTATAAAGAACCAGATGGCTGGGTAAATCAGAGGAAGGCCGATAACGCCCCTCCAAAATATTCCCATTGAGATCGGTCACCACCATGTCCTCCGGTGTCATTAGGCTGTAATCCACTCCGCTGGGCTTAATGACCACAGCGCCACAGGAACGGTCAATGGCTGATACATTACCCCAGGTTAACAAAACCAGGCCATACCTCGGAAGCTGGAGATTGGCTTCATAAACCTCTTTTTTTAATGCTTCGAGCATTGTTCCCCTCCTTCTCCTCCGTCGGCCAGAGCCTGAACCTCATTCCATACAGGGTCAAGAGTCTCGATGAGCCGCGTATACAGTGCATACTTTTTGTCGTAAATCGGATAGTTTGTGGGGTTGGGTGTAACCACAGAAGCCAGATGACTCATGCCCTCCAAGGCCTCCTCCAGGGTGTTATAGTCTCCAACGGCCACAGCCGCGGCAATGGCACAGCCAAGGGCTCCCGTTTCCCTCACATTAACAACCTCAATGGGACACTTCATCACATCAGCAAAGATTTGCGTCCAGACCCTGGAACGAGCCACGCCACCTGCAAGCCTTATACTATTGGGCTCATGATCCATACATTGGCGAAGCCTTTCATAATGGTAGCGATGTGAAAAAGCAATGCCCTCATAAACGCTCCGAATAAGATGAGCACGGGAATGATAACTACTCATGCCGATAAATGCCCCTTTTGCATTGGGATGGACATTGCTTGCCATGAGAAAGGGGAGAAAAATGGGACAATAGGTATGGGGTTCAAGACCTTCCACAAGGCTATTAATTTCGTCGTAGGGAGAATTTCCGTTCGCTTGCGCCTGTTCCACAAATTCAGGCATGAGTGTCTTTATAAACCATTCATTGTTCCCGGCGCTGGTGGGACTGCATTCCTCAATAAGGTAATAGTCAGGTAGGCAGAACAGGGAATTCATCAGTACGGTACCATCGGTTACCGGGGTTTTTCGTATGAATTCATTGATGCTCCAGGTGCCGGCAATCATACAGACGTGCTCCTCGTCAGCCACATGAGCGGCCAGAGCACACGCATTGATATCGAACATTCCCCCAGCAACAGGCGTCCCAGGAAGAAGACCCGTACTCATAGCGGTTTCTTCATTAACCACTCCACAGATATCGGTGGAAAGCCGCAAGGGTGGAAGCTTATCCATCAGTTCGGACAAGCCAAAGCATTGCAGAATCTCTGGATCATAGCTTTTTGTGTGGAGGTTAAGAAGGCTCGAACCGGAACAATCGGTCATTTCGGCATGGGCCTCGCCGGTTAACCGAAAACGTATGTAATCCTTACACCCAAAGACATATTGTATGTTATCCATTGCCTCCGGCTCATTATCCTTAAGCCAGGCTAGGAGAGCTACTGGCTGACAGGCTAGGACATGCTGGCAGGTCAGTTTAAAGGCCCGGGCCTCCACCCCACTCTTTCTCCATTTAAGAGGGTATTCCCAAGCCCGGTTATCTGTAGAAATAATGCCATTACGAACGGGCTTCCCATCCTTCCCCCATAGATAAAGACCCTTACCATGGCCGCACACAGCCAGAGCCCGAATACACGCCGGATCTACCCCTGTTGTTTCAAGTACCCTGCGTATGACAATAAGATTGGCCTCCCACATCTCCTCCATATCTCTTTCAATAAAACCCGGTCGGGGAGTTAGCATCCGCGTCTCCACCGAAGCAGCCCCTATCTCGTTTCCGTAGGAGTCAAAAAGGGCAGCTTTGGTTGTGGTACCCCCATTATCCAGACCCAAATAATAACGCATACGTATCCTTTCGTTACCGAACCACCTTATTGAATTGATTCTCAATCCAGGTTCTGGCTCTAGAAACCTCCTCCAGATCGTTCTGACCCGGCTGATGCCACATTTCAATGAGATAGGGGCCCCTGTATCCTTGCAACTCAAGTGTTTCAAAACAGAGAGGGAAATCAACACATCCACTTCCGAAGGGGACATTTTTAAACTGCCCATCAAACCCTTGCTTGACGGCCAGAGTGTCCTTCAAATGTACTTGTACAATGCTCCCCCTGCCTTTTTTAAGCTCGCTGACCACATCATTTCCCCAAGCCGTGAGGTTTCCTATATCGGGATATACCTTTAGCCAGGGACTGTCGATCTCTGTTTCATAGAATAAATGCTTTGTGATGGAATTCAAAAAAGGTGTGTCCATGATTTCAAGGGCCAGCATAACCCCTCTGCGTGACGCTCTCTTGGCTGACCAGTAGAGGCCTTCGTAAAAAAGTCGCTTGCTCTCTTGGGTGGAGTGTTCATAATAGACATCATAACCTGCCAGTTGAATGGTGCGGATACCCAAGTCTCCTGCAAAATCAATGGCCTTTTCTATAATCTCATAGGCCTTATCACGCAAAGCCAGGTCGGCACTTCCAAAGGGAAAGCGCCGATGGGCACTCAAACACATGGACAGAATAGGAAGCTGGCTTTCATACACCGCACGTCGTAACCTCTCACGTTCATCCCTTGTCCAATCCAGGCGCGCCAGCCGTTCATTATTTTCGTCTATACTGATCTCTAAAAAGTCAAACCCCAAGCTTCTGGCCTTATTAAGCCTTGTCGGCCAGTCATCGTTGGCATCCAGTGCTTTCTCGTAGATTCCAAGCAGATGATCCCCCAGCATATAAAATACTCCTTTGATTATAAGAAGTTTTTATGCCTAAAGACTCCCCATATCCTTCATATCCGTCTTCAGACTGTTATAAATCCGATGATACATTTTGTAATACTCATTGTACTTTGCATGGGCCTGGGCATTGGGCTCAATTTTGTCGCCCAGCACCTGCCAGCCTCTAATCTCCTCTAGAGTCAATAACCCGGTACCGAGCCCAGCCAGCATGACATCCCCCAGGTTGGCCTCCACATCATTGATGGGACAGACCACCGCATAACCCGTGATATCGGCAAAGATCTGCTTCCAAAGCTTGGATTTGGCCACTCCGCCCGCAAGAAGGATATGTTCACCCAGATCCTCTCCCGTGGATTCCATGGTATGGCGTAAGGAGTAGGCCACAGCCTCTAGAAAAGCGCGATAAAGATGGGCTTTGGTGTGCATGAGGGACAAACCGAAGATCACACCCTTGGCGTTGGTATCCCAAACCGGGCTTCTTTCCCCCATAAAATAGGGCAAAACAAGAAGACCGTCCGAGCCCGCTGGCAGCTTTGCAGCTTCCTCATCCAGGGCCTTGTAGGCGTTTTTGCCGCCCTTTTCCTCTATCTCTTTTTCAAGCTGGGCAAAGGTGTCACGGAACCATTTAATAATGGCCCCTGCCGTTGCTCCGCCCCCAAAGGAATAGGATAAATGCTTGGGATCTATGATATAGGGCCATTCAATCAAATTCTGTGCCTTGATGGGTTTATCGTGTATCAGAGCCGCACACATGGATGTACCAATAGCCGCAACATATTCTCCAGGCTCAAAGACACCGAGGCCAAAGGAGGCCACACCACAGTCCACACCGCCTGCACACACTGGCGTACCTTCCAAAAGTCCCATTTCTTCCGCGGCTCTCCTTGTCAGGCCACCCACCACAGCCTTGGACTCCACAATTTTTTCAGGCATCATGGTTCTGGGTATGCCCATGTCGTCCATCAGCTCGTAGGACCAGTAGCGCTGGTTCATGTCAAAAATGCCACCGATATTGCCTGCCGAGGAATAGTCAATGGCTACATTCCCGGTCAGTTCATAGATCACATAGGCATTGGGCGGTAGAAAAAGCTTTGTCTTTTCCCAGTTTTCCGGCTCATTGTCCTTAATCCAAAGAATCTTCAGGTAGCCGTAATAAGGATCGGTTCCATTGTGGGTGATCTCCTTGAGCCGATCCACACCAATATTCTCAATCACCCATTTTTCCTGCTCCGTTGCACGCCTGTCCATCCATATAAGACAAGGGCGAACGGGTTTCATTTCTTTATCCAGTGGGATGCCGGAGCCTCCATAAAGGCCGCTGATACAAATCCCGGCGATATCCGAAGGGGCAAGTCCGGATTTTTTAACCGCATTAGCTATGGAGTTTTTAGTAGCCTCCAGCCACACATTGGGCCATTGCTCGGCCCAAAGGGGTTTAGGTGTCAAAACATCATACTCCTGAAGATCCTGGGCAATAAGTTGGCCCTTGGTATCCATGATGATGGATTTTGTTCCAGAGGTTCCAATGTCGGTTCCAATCAAATACTTCATAGGGCATCCTCCTCTCCAATTATCTCTTAGATGCAGGTGAAGGCTCCATCTATCACAAAATCCGAGCCCGTGGTGAACTCACTTGCATCCCCCGCCAGATAGACCGCAATGGCCTGAAGCTCCTCGGGCCGACCCAATCTCTTTAAGGGCGACATTTTCTCCCACTCCGCAATAAGGGGTCTTAGGGTTGTGGAATTCAGAACAAGATCGGTACCGATGTATCCAGGGCTGATGCTGTTGACACGTACCTTCTTCATGGCCCACTCTACCGCCAGAGATTTTGTTAGCTGCACCACGCCTGCCTTTGACGCGTTATAGGCGCATTGGGGTTGGGGAACATTGACAATATGGGCCGACATGGAGGCTGTATTAATAATAGAGCCTCCGCCCTGGGCGATCATTACCTTTCCTGCCGCCTGACTTGTCAAAAACACACCGGTCAGATTCACATCAATGACCTTTTTCCATTGCTCCAGGGTCATTTCTTCGGCAGGTGAGTTGATACAAATTCCGGCATTACAGAACGCCACATCAATCCTTCCGAACTGTTCCAGAATTTCTGTGATCATCCTATCCACTTCTATAGGGTTGGTGATATCCGCCTTTATGGCGAGGGTTCTTCTCCCTGTTTCATTGGCTATGTGCTGTGAAGCTTTCTTTGCTTCATCCAGATCCATATCCACAACAGCCACATCAGCACCGGCTTGAGCCACCGCCAAGGCAAGGCTTAGACCTATGCCCCGAGCCCCCCCAGTGACAAAGATTTTTTTATCATCCAGACGCATTTTTTCCAGAATACCCATAACGATCCTCCTTCTTTCATCCCAAACGGGAGATAGATAATCCTTTTTATTATTAGCTCTGCTTAGCTAAACAGATCCACACCCCGATCTGTCAAAATCTTCTGAACTTGCCGATAATCCACTTCTCGGGGTTCGACACCCTTTTGAGCAGCCAGTGCGGCAGTAACCCCGGAGGCCTCTCCAATGGCCATACATATGGACATGACACGGTAGGAGGCATGAGCACGGTGGGTTCCTGAGATACACCTGCCTGAAAGTACTAAACCATCGACTTTTTTAGGGATTAAGCTACGTAAGGGGATATCGTAAGGAGTGACCTCCTCGGGGACCCCTTCGGCTTGGGCACTACCCGCCGGATTGTGTATATCCACGATAAAGCTTGCTTTGTGGACAACAGCGTCGTCAAATCTACGACCTTCCCGAAGATCCTTGTCATGAAGCATATATTCACCGATAAAACGGCGGGTCTCCCGGACTCCAAGAGTGTTCGCCGTACTTTTTACAAAGCAATTCTGATAACCGTCCACATACTTCCTTAAAAACTCGGTTACCTGATCAATCTGTCTGCGCAGATCAATTTCAGCCTTTTCCAGGTCATCACTGGACACAGCCGATATTCCGTTGGTTTGAGTGGTATTAATCAGTCTCTCACCGGGAACCAAGGTGCGGAAGGAGCGGACAGATGCTGCATTAGGAGGAAGATGTCCTTCTTTGCAGAGTCTTGTGGTGTAATCCAGGAAACGTTCCCCTTTATATTCTACGAAGTCCAGCTCTCCTATACAGGTTAAGGCATCCTCCTCAACCCCTTGGAGTCGGAACATCAGGGTAACAGGCTGCAACAGGGAATCCCCATCGCGCCCCATCTCAAATTCCGCACCTGCAAAAAACGCCACATCACCATCACCGGATGCATCAACAAATGTCTTCGCGCTTAAAATGCACATACCGGTTTTTTGACCAATCACTATACCCTTAAGCTTATTGCCTTCTGTAATGGCATCCACCACAGGTGTTTGCAGATAGAGCTTTACTCCTGCCTCATGAGCAAATTCCACAAGCACACGCTTTGCCTTTTCAATATCATGGGATTGCTGGGTTGCGCCCACTTCGTCACTGTTTGGAACACCCAGACGAGCCACAAGCTCATCACGGAGCGTTCCCTTGGAAACACTGCCGAGTATGGGTGCTACCGCCCCATTGGTCAGGTTTCCCCCAAGGGTGCCATAGCGTTCCACCAGGGCTGTTTTGGCTCCCATGCGTGCGGCCGAAACAGCAGCACAAATACCCGAGGGACCTGACCCGATAACAATAACATCATAGCTTGCCGCCACCTTAAGGGATTTTTCAAAGGGAATTGTACCCATAGTCATGATTAAACTGCCTCCTTGGATTTTTAAAGCTTTTCATTATGATGGAACGGGGGGCTGTCCCCCTTTAAAGATGGGCATGCGCAGAACGGATGACCTACTCCGTTCTGCGCACCACCAAAAATAAATTAGTCTCCTAAATAAGCGCCTTGCTCTTTTAGAACAGTGCAAAGCTTTTTCTCGTCTACTGTTGCAGGGAGTTTTCCTTCCTTAATTGCAAGGGCTGCAGCGGTTCCTGCTGCCTGACCAAATATAATACAGCAAGGAATCATACGGGTAGCCGAGCCGGCGATGGCATCGGCTGACAGGGCACGGCCTGCAACAAGAAGATTGCTAATTCCCTTAGGAACCAGACAGGGATAAGGAACACCAAAGTAGGGGCCCTTTTCAAGGGTGTAATAGGTTCCTCCCGGGTCGCTCTTGTTGTGGGTGTCCATATTGGTTGCAAGAACAGCAATAGAGTTTTCCGGAACCCTGCAATTGATGACATCGTCCTTTGTCAGCTTATATAAGCCTTCAATATGACGTGTTTCGCGAATACCGATAGTAGAGGCCGTACCCATGAATTTAGCATTTTCAAAGCCCACAGCGTATTTTTTCATGAAATCAAATACCTTGTGAACCTGTTTCATACCGGTAATCTCAGCCTTTGTCAAGTCCTCCGCATTCGTACCGTCGATATCAAGAATTCGGGTAACATTCAAACGGAATTCGCCCGGTTCAGGGCTCTCAAACAGACAAACCTCGGCACGGGGCACATCTCCCCATTCCTCTTGCTTTTCCTTAATCAGCCAGCTAAAGGGGCCATAAAAGGGTCGAATTTCATGTTCATGCTCTTTGATGTGGGCGTTTAAGCGCTCAGTATCCACATTGCATACCCGGAAAAACATAGTGGCCGGCTGCATGTTACCATCCTGAACATTTCCCAGTTCAAAGGGTACGCCTGCTTTGGCGGCTACGTCGGCATCACCGGAGCAGTCTATAATAATTTTCGCCTTGATGACCGACATTCCTGATTTATTGGCAATGACCACACCAACGATTTTCTCCTCTTCCTTGAGCACATCCAGGAACTGGGTGTGCAGGAGCAACTCCGCACCGGCTTCCAGAATCATATCTGTAGCAACCATTTTCAAGGCCTCATGATCAAAGGGGCCCACATGATCATGGCCGATAAGGTAATAGCCTGCCCTGGAGGTTTTTGACCGAACCTCGCTGGGGTGTATGGCTCCCCCTATTTTGATCATTCTATCAACGATTTCCTCAAAAATGCCTTTGATGATCTGTTTTTCGCTTTTAGCATCATATACGGTCATAAAGGGCCCTACAAGCCCGTTGGTTGCCTGTCCGCCAACACATCCTGCACCATCAAATACTAATGTTCTCGCACCATTTCTTGCAGCACATATGGCTGCTCCGATACCTGCGGGTCCTGCTCCGACCACCAGGACATCCACTTCACGATACACTGGTAGACTTTTAGTAAAATTTACCATCATTCTCTATCCCCCTGATATTTCTCTCCTTTATATTTGTAGCAGTCCATTTAGGACTGCTACAAATAAATGATAAGCTATGTCGTTTTACTTTCCGTAGAATTCATCGTACCACTTCTGCATTTCATCACGAACGGAATTACCACCTGCATTCTCCCAGTCCTTTTGGAAGGTGCCCAGTGTATCAATCTTCTTGGTTCCGGCAATGAGCTGCAGGATAAAGTCGCTTGTGCTCTTAAACAGAGACTGGTTGTACTTGGAGTAATTCTGGAGTGAAGGCATGTAAGCAAAGGTGTTTTCTACAAAGATTTCAGGTGTTTCCTTGTTAGCCTTGAGAGTTACGGCTTCAAAGGGAGCCCACATAGCATCACTCTTACGTACGCGGGAAGGCCACTGCTTAGCAAAATCTGCTTCGTTGGTGCTATTAATGTACCAGAAGGAATTACCACGCTCATCAGAGAAGATCGGGTTGATGGGCTTAATAGAGCCATCTGCGTCGTAAGTAAAGTGTGTGCCCTCAACACCGATATTGAGGAAAAGCTGATTCTGTTGCTTGATATTGATCCAGTTAACCACATGATCTGCATTCTTTGCGCTCTTGAGGATACAGGTAACCTGGTTAATAGCCTCGGTCTTCATATAGGTGTTGGTTCCGTCAGCGCCGTAAAGAGCACCGATGTAGCCCAGATCATCATAGGTGAGGTTAAGTCCATCCTTAGCTGTCATAACAGGTGTGGTGACCGCTGTACCTGTACGGTTGGATGCTGCGATAATGGCTTTTCCTGATGAGAGCTTTTCATTAACTGTGGTGGTGTTGTTTACTGCCCAATCACGGTCAAGAAGGCCTTCGGCCATGAGCTTCTGCATGAATTCCATCAACTTGGGGAAGTTCTCGTGCTCGGTCATATAGATAACCTTGCCGTTTTTGTCAACCATCCAGTCGCTATAGATACCGAAGGCTGAGGTAATGCTCTGGGGAATATCCCAGCTAACAGAGGCCTCGGAAGCCACACGGAACGGACCGGTGAAGATGATATATTTGTCACCATAGGTGTTCTTAAGTGCAACGAGGGTATTGTAGAATTCGTCAATGGTCTTGGGAAGCTCGTTGATTCCGGCACCCTTTAAAAGATCCATACGGGCAACCATAAAGGTGGTGATTTCTGTGGGATATGGATATTTATAAGGAATACCGTAGATCTTCCCATCTGTTCCCGAGCATGCCTTCCAGGAATCCTCAGATACACCGGATAGAATGTCCTTACCATAGTTGTTGAGGACATCTGTCAAAGGCATCAGAGCGCCCTGAGCAAGAAGGGTTTGGAATTGGGGAACACTGACATTGAGAACGTCGTAGTTTGCCCCGGACGAAACTTCCATGAGGAGCTTTTCATTGGCATTTTCAGCGGGAAGTACGTTGTACTCCACCTTGTAGCCAGTAGTCTCTTCATAGATTTTGGCTAAAGGATCGGTGTTTGGGTCAAAACTGGTGTTGTAACCCAAATATTTCAGAACCGGCTTTTCGCCGTCAAGAGGCTTGGCCTCTCCAGAGGTCGATGGACTGTTTGATGCTGGTGCTGATGGAGTTGGGCTCGAAGATACTCCGCTATTGCCACAACCAGCAAAGCTCGTAACAACCATGAGTACCACTAGGAACAATACGAATAGTCTCTTCATAATTTTCCTTCCTCTTCTTTTTTTATATTTTTATCGGTTTCCCGATAAATATCTGTGTTAGCCCTTTACTGAGCCAATAGTAATTCCTTGAACCATAAACCTTTGAACAAAGGGGTAAAGCGCTACAATAGGAATGAGAGACAGGACAACAACCGCTGCAATAATACCGTCGATGGAAACGTTTGAATAATTACCCAACACAAGACGTTCAACAATTGTCTGTGTATTATTTACCGTGTTATAAACAAAGACCTGTAGGGTTTGCATATCCGTACTATTGGTATACATCATGGCATGGAAGTAGTTATTCCAGTAATTGACGGCATAGAGCATGGACACAGTGGCCAGTACCGGCTTGGACATAGGGCAAATGATGGATACCAAAATTCTTATATCACTTGCACCGTCTATTTTTGCCGACTCTTCAATACTCTCGGGTAAGCCTTCAAAATAGTTCTTTACTACAAACATGTTGAAGTGAACAATAAAGAACGGTAGGATCAAAGCGGCATAGCTATCAATAATGCCAAGAGTACGTACCACCATGTAGGCCGGTACAATACCGCCGAAGAAAACCATACTGATGATATACATCATTATGAATATCTTGCGGCCCTTGAAATTAGGTTTCGACAATGGATAGGCTGTGGTTATGGTTACGATCATGCTGATAAGTGTTCCTAATCCGGTGACTATCAGCGTGTTTTTGAGTGCATGTAAAAAGGATGTCTCTTCAAGAACATATTTCATTGTTTCAAATTGAATGTCCACTGGCCAGAAAATGATTGAACCCGAGGTTACCGCATTGGCACTGCTGAACGATTTGGAAACCACATGCATTATGGGAAGTATGGCACACAATGCCATAATGCCCATAAAGATATATGAAATGATCTCTATGACCTTTTCACTGGCACTCAGTGAAATTCCCTTGCTTTTTTTCTTCATAATATCAAATCCCCTCATATACCCTATTTCTTTACCAGATACTTCGATGAAGTACCTTTTTGCTTACAGCGTTGGCACCAACTATCAGGACAAAGGCCACGACTGAATTAAACAGTCCCAGTGCCGTTCCCAGGGCAAAGTCAGACTGACCAAGGCCCATTCTGTAAACATAGGTCTGGATGACATCGGCTACGTCATAAACCGTTGAGTTGTAGAAAACAAGAATCTGTTCAAATCCGGTATCCAGAATGTATCCCACTTTGAGAATCAACATCAGGACAATGGTAGGGGTTAATCCCGGTATGGTCACATGCCAGATTTGACGTAGCTTTGAAGCGCCATCCACACGGGCGGCTTCATAGAGGGTAGGGTCTATGCTGGTTATCGCAGCAAGATAGATGACGGTATTCCAACCAATTTCCTTCCAGCCTTCGGTGAACACCAGAAGTCCGCGGAAGACTCCCACATCCGAGAAAAAGCTGATCCGTTCCATACCTAATGCTGCAAGCCCATTATTGATAATTCCGTACGTGCCTAATAATGAATAGAAAATTCCAAATACAACAACCCAGGAAAAGAAGTACGGAACATAGATTGCGGTTTGCGCCAGCCTACGGTATGCCTTATGACGGATTTCGTTAAGCATGATGGCACAGAGAATAGGAATAGGAAACAGAAAAATGATTTTGTACCCATTGATGATCAGGGTATTGGCAAGAACCTTTAGAAAGGCTGAGCTTCTAAAAAGCCTCTCAAAATGAGCAAACCCTACCCAATCACTTTTCGCAATGGCATCCAGCGGATTGCTACCGGCAAAAATGCTGTAATCCTTAAAGGCAATGGTTATACCGTACAAGGGGAAGAATTTATAAACAATTAAAAAGAATAGACCAGGGAGTAACATTAGATAAAGTAAATAGTGCTCCCGCATGTACGCCCCAAAGGAATAGAGTTTTTTTGGTTTTTTAGTGGATGGTTTTTTGGCAGTCATAATATTCATAGCAACACTCCTAGCTGATGACCAATCCAATCAGAAAAGAAATCATATAAAGTTTAAAAATTGGAAATTAAAATAATTTTTAGTAGAATTTTATACAACATGTTGTAATACCTTACAAAAGGCGCTTTGTGATTGGCTTGTATTTATATATTATCACCAAATGAATATAAAAAGAATAACTCGATCTTTCACTTCCTTGTCCTATACTGTTGTATTCACTGAAATACTGAAAAAAGTGTCAGATTTCAGACACAATGGCTTCTTTTCAGCTCCTATACCCTGCTAAAATGCCATTGCCGACTGAATAATATGAAATAAAATACCCTCTTGGAAACGGTGTTGACAATCCTTAAACATTATACTTAAGTGGCAGTGATATCTTTATGGTAGTACCTACTGAAAGCTCAGAGCTTATATCAAGCCCGCAATCCTCACCACCGAAAAGCCTTAATCTTTCATCCACGTTAGACAGGCCGTAGCCCTCGGTATTCGCTTGCAGGTTATGGATGACATTCTTCACCTGTTCCTGAGTCATACCCATGCCATTATCCTCAATGGTAATAACCAATCTCTGCTCTATCTCCCTTGCAGTGATATTCAGAGATCCCTGACCATTTTTACTTTGCATGATGCCATGCTGAAGGGCATTTTCAACCAATGGCTGGAGAGATAGCTTGGGAATGAGACATTCTCTCAGATGCTCCTCGAGATCAAACTCTATGGTGAATTTATTCTTAAACCTCTTTTGCATGATACCAAGGTAGGATCGCACCAGATTAATTTCCTCGCCCAGGGTAACGATATCCTTTCCTTTACTGAGACTCAGCCTGAAATACTTGGAAAAAGCATTGAGCATCCATACGCTGTCCTCTGTTTCCCCCTCCAAAATCATCCATTTAATAGAGTCCAGCGTATTGTATAGGAAATGGGGGTTAATCTGGGCCTGCAGGGCCTTCAGATGGTAGTCCCTGGCCTTTATCTCCGCTTCATAAAAGTCCTCCAAAAGATCCTTAACCGTCACCACCAACTGATTAGCATTGTTTTCAAAGATAGTTAACGGGTCTTTGCTTTTTGTATCCTGGGTAAACAAACTACCCACCTTTTCAATACCATCGTTGTTAAGCTGGACAACAGCCGTATTGATACGTTTTACAGTTTTTTCAATAATGGAGGAATACACCAGAATCAAGGCGATTGCTAAAACCACCAGAATAGCCGCAATCAAGAGGAACCGAGAAATATCAAAGGAGAGAAAGTTAGAGCCTGCGGTCGCCGAAGGGGGTAATCGCATGACAAGATACCAATCCATGTCACTTAATTTAGAGAACGCAATCAGATCTCCATTGTTACTCATGCTCCCGCTTAAGTGGCCAGTTTTCTGATTCACAACAACACCCAGCTCCGATTCCGACAAGCCCCTGCTTCCTATAAGAGAAGCGTCAGCATGAGAGATAATCATTCCTTGTGTATTGACTAAATAAATTTCTTCTTTGGTATAGATACCGGCCGAATATATTTTGCTCAGCTTGGTTTCCTCAATATCCAACTGCAAAACACTGGCTATTTCATCATAGTTGGTTCGGCTAGAAATGGTCATACGGCAGGAAATAACATTGGTTAAGCCTCCCCCCTCATAAATGCGGGTACCATAGGTTTCCAGCCAGAGCACCCCACGTTCGAAGGGATAGGGGGATTCCCTATTTTCTATCTGGGAAAGATCGGGTAAGGAATAGAAGGTATCCTGTTGATTGGCATATATTTTGTATTCGGGCACATAGAGCCTGATTTTGCTGATCATGTGCTTCCCCTCGTAGGCAGCTACCAAAAGCTTCAATTCCTTGTATTCCTTAAGCTGTTCGTCTACATTGGTGCTTCCACTGCGAATATAGGGATAGGCTGTGCTTAGAATGGCCAGAGAGCTTTCTTTAATCTGCTCAAACCGGTAATCCAGATTGCTTTTGATTTGGCTGACTGCCAACTGCATATTGCCGGATAGCTCATTTTCAATGATATTTTTTGAATTCTGGGAATAAAGCTGAAGAATCAGCAAAATAGGCAGAAGCACACTAAAAACGAATAAAGAAACCGCACGCTTGGGCAAGCGCAT
The DNA here is from genome assembly GCA_023415205.1 of Bacillota bacterium. GTDB lineage: Bacteria > Bacillota > Clostridia > DSM-8532 > DSM-8532 > DTU059. The sequence goes on from JAEZLR010000007.1 coordinate 59,998, forward strand.
ATTGCTGTTAAAAATAAACCGCTTCACAAAAGTTTCTCTAATTTTGTTTAAAATGAACTTCATTTTCATTGGTCATCCAATCCTGTTATTATTCTTCGCTTGAAGGAATTGCCATGTTTCTGTACTCGCTGGGGGTTATACCGACATACTTCTTAAACAGACGAGAAAAGTAACTGGGAGACAAATAACCCACCTTATAGCAAATATCATAAAGCTTGATCCGAGGATCCACTAATAGTTTTTTTGCTTTTTCCACCCTTGTGAGGGTTAAGTACTCATTGATGGTGGAACCGGTGACCTGCTTAAACAACACACAGAGATAGGTTGGCGTTAAATAGGCCTCCTCGGCCAGGGTACCAATATCAATCTGTTCCATGTATCGTTCATCGATGGTTTTTCGAACCTGGTCAATCAACGCATTGGAAGGTGTCTTGCTCAAGCTGTTCATGAGCATGACCACCTCAGTATAGAGCCGTTGGATTAAGTCGCATTGCTCTTGAAAATCCGCACAGCATAGAAATTGCTCCAATATCTTTTTTTGATTGGAGTAGTGGCTTTTTTTCTTCACCTTGACATCAGTGATCAGCCTGCTGGGCAATAAGAGCAGGAAAATGAGCAGGTTCTGTTGGTCTTCCTCACTCGATCGGCTGCTAACATCATCCAGTAGCTCGGACAGCACCTGGGAAACCTGCTCGGTGCTCCCGTGACTTAATAATTCTATAAGCTTTTTTTCTGCCTTGTCCTTGAATTCCTTTAAGCCTTCATCCACTTCATACTTGTCCACTGAAATCGTCAATGAATTATCCAGTAGATATTGCTTGCTAATAGCTTTAGAGGCATTTTCATACGAGTCCTTTATGTTTTTAAAACCCTTATATCTGTCGCTGATACCAATGGATACTCCGGCGTCCAAGCCTTCCTTTAAGCGGTCTTGAAGCTCCTCTGAAACCTGTAGAAGCGTTTCTTCGTAGCCCTCCCCCTGAAGGGATAGAATCAATACATACTCGTGTTGCCTGCTCTTAAAGCATATGGTTTTACCATATTTGACGGCCACCTCAGAGCATTCGGTCTGTATTTTCAAGGATCTGAGCTGACGCTCCCGCTCAGTCATAGTATTGATAACGCTATAATTTTCATGAACCTGTAATACCAGAACGCAGTAACAGGTGTCTTCATTAAGAGGGATATTGAAAAATTTAATCTGATCCCTGATCAAATCGAGGTTTTCTATTTCATCCTTGATAAGGGTGATGAGAAAACGTTCCTGCAAAAGCGGAAAGCTTTGATTTAAGAGCCTCTCCATATCCTCAAAGCTTTTTTTACGTTTATTTTCGGTGTCCATGATTTGAACCACACGGCTTACAGTTTCCTTAAGCTCTTCAAGATCAATAGATTTAAGAATGTAATCCACAGCTTCCACTTTGAGAGCCTTTTTTAGATAGGCCACATCATCGTAACCGCTCACGAAGATCACTTTAGTCTGAGGATATAATTCCCGCACATTCTTTGCCAGGGTAATTCCATCCATGTAAGGCATGCGTACATCGGTGATCAAAAGATCAATGGGAGTTTCCTGAACAAACTCAAAGGCTTTCTGTCCATCAGGTAAATCGGCCAGGATGTCAATATCGTAACTGTTCCAGTCAAAGTGTTTTCTTAAGCCCTTACATACTAATTCTTCATCATCCACAATAATTGCTTTATACATTTGTGCCTCCTAATGTCATCCTGTCCAAACTTTATAGCATAACCCAACATCGGGGATGGCAGTTTTTCTTTCTTGGCACGTCTATACCAAAAAAGTATAAATGCCTGTACCGGGTTTAACCCGGTACGGCATTATGAGTCATTATAATCAAAATGTTATAGCCACCTTAAAATCACCGTATTTGCCTGTGGCATATTCAAAGGCCTTTTCCCACTCTTCAATGGAGAAGGTTCTGGATACGATACCAGAGGTTTTGAGCTTTCCATTGGCTATATTTTCTATAACGAACGGATAGCAGTAGGGACTTAAATGTGCACCCAATACATCCAATTCCTTACGGTCTCCGATAATGGACCAATCCAGCTGGGTAGGAGCACTAAATACGGAAAATTCCACAAATCTTCCTAGTTTCCTGATCATCTGCATCCCCTGAACTACTGAGGATGGATGCCCTGTGGCCTCTATATAAATATCACATCCATAGCCATCCGTCAAATTCATGATCTCCTCCACCACATTGACCTTTGAGGGATTCCAGACTAGATCGGCTCCAAATTCTCTGGCTTTTTCCAGCCGGGCATCAACCATGTCTAGAACAATGAGCTTTTTAGGATGACGCATTTTTGCGTAGGTCACCATACCCAAACCCAGAGTTCCTGCTCCTGAAAGAACAACTATGTCCTCACAGCCTATCTGGGCTCTATCCACACAATGCTTGGAACAAGCATAAGGTTCAATAAGTAGGGCATCCACAAGCGGCATCTCTTTAGGAACCTTGTGAATCACTGAATGCTTGGTACGAATGCGGACATATTCCGCCATTCCACCGTTATATTCATTAAAAAAACCATATATTTTATGGGGCTGGCACATCCAATAGTGACCCGTCTTGCAAAAGCGGCACTCACCACAGGGTGCAATTTGATCTACTGCAATGCGCTCGCCGATTTCATAGCCCTTTACATTTTTTCCGATGGAAGCTACCACCCCGAAAAACTCATGTCCTGGAATAAAAGGCGGCTCAACCCAAGAGGGTTGAATTTCCCCATTCCCCCAGAACATATCCGCCCCGTGCTGGCATTTTAAATCTCCCGCACAGACACCGCAACCCTCTGTTTTAATCAAGATGTCATCATCGCCGCATTCCGGAACAGGAAATTCCGGTTCGTAACGATAATCGGTGGCACTATAGGCAACCAAGGCCTTCATTGTTTTTGGGAGTGACATACCCATCTTCTCCTCTCGTGGCTTTAATTTTGAGACTATAGAACAGTGAACAAATTATGTTACCTTAATTATATAAACCTTAAAAAACAAAGGCAATGTAATAAATTTATGATACCTTTCACTATTCTGCACACTTGCCTAGATTATGTTGACTTTCAACAACCCCATGCTATACTACAAATCAGTTATTGTTGATATTGTTTAATATTAGTGGCATTTATTTGGATGTTATCACCAATATTTTACTTTGTTTCCTGCGTCTGCTCCCATAAAAACATCCGAAAAATTCCATGTTTCTATGGTCTGCAAAAGGAGTACTTTATGAGCGACATTCTTTATTCCAGGACTCTCAGTAACATCATTGAAACCGATGTTCTTGTCATCGGAGGAGGACCTGCGGGCTTTGGTGCCGCAGTGGCCTCAGCGCGAAACGGAACAAAAACACTATTGATTGAGCGGGCTGGCATGCTGGGCGGCATGGCAACCGCAGGCCTTGTGGGCCCCTTTATGACCTGCTATGACAATGATGCGAAGGAACAGCTTGTTAAGGGTATCTTTGACGAGCTTTGCTTGCGTACAGAAGCTCGTGGTGGGGCCATCCATCCCTCAAAAATCGAGGGCATGACCTCTTATTCCTCCTACTATTGGGATAGCCACAGACATGTCACGCCCTTTCAGTCCGAAGTTTTAGCGGTGGTCATGGATGAAATGCTTATGGAATCGGGTGCTGAGGTTCTATTCAATGTTCAGGCCTCCGATTGTGTGGTAAAGGACGGTAAGGTGGAATATCTTATCGTTTCCATGAAGGAAGGACTCTCAGCCATACGTGCTAAGCTTTACATTGACTGTACTGGGGATGCCGATGTGGCCTATTATGCAGGGGTTCCCACCTGGCTTGGCAATAAGGAAAACGGTGTGATGCAGCCGACCACCCTCTTTTTTGAAGTAGGGAATATTGACAGGGAACGGTACCTGGGCGAGCTCGAGGCCAACAAGCACCATCTGGATAACCACATCGCCAATTGCTTCGCCTGGCATGTAGAAGAGGCCAAGAAAAACGGAGATTGGACTCTGGACCGTAATGAACTGGGCAACTATGAGCAGAATATTCAGGGCAGGTGGAAGATCAACACCACTCGCATCGCCCATATTGATGCCAGTAAAACCAAGGACATCACCAAAGCTCTTATAGAAGGAAGACGTCAGGTTCAGGAAGTGGTGGCTTTTATGAGAAAGTACCTTCCCGGCTGCCAAGATGTTCAGCTTCTGCAAGTGGCCACAGCTCTCGGTGTGCGTGAGACCCGTCACATCGTCGGAAAATATGAGCTGACCGCCGAAGATATCCTTTCTCGCAAGCATTTTGACGATGCCATTTGCTCCTTCGGTTATGCCATTGATGTCCATCATCAAACCGGCGGAGGCGTAACCTTTACCTGTGTTAATGAATATTACAATATCCCCTATCGCAGCATGGTACCTGAAAACTGTGATAACCTGCTGGTTGCAGGTCGATGTATCTGCGGTTCCTCGGAAGCCGCGGCAAGCTATCGGGTTATGCCTGCCTGTATGGCTATGGGCCAGGCCGCCGGAACGGCAGCCGCCATTGCAATGAAAACCGGTGTTACCCCAGAAGCTGTAGATATTAAAGAATTACGCCGTACTTTGTTGGAGCAAGGTGCGGTCATAAAAGATTAGTCTCTGGTTATTTCAACATATGTAAAAGGAGTGTGTCTACTATGAGAAAGAGTCAAAAAAAGTATGATGTTGTCGTCATAGGCGGAGGTCCAGGCGGCATCCCTGCTGCACTTGCTGCAAGCAGAAACGGTTCAAAGGTGCTTCTCGTTGAGAAGAATGGCTATTTAGGGGGTAATCTCACCATTGGTTTGCCCCTTTTAGGCTACCTGGATAAGGATGGAAAGCCTGTTACCGCCGGCATCGCCCAAGAGCTTGTCGATGCCTTAAGGAAGTACAATGCCTGTACCGATCACTATACCTGCCCCATGCATAACTCAGTAACCCTGTATGACCATGAAATGTTTAAGATTGTCGCTTTAGAGAAGTGTCTTGAAGCAGGCGTAGATATTCTTTTGAATACTGAGATCATTGATGCCAATGTAGACAATGGTCATATCCAGTCGGTAACCCTTTTTGGAAAAGGCCATCAGATAGAGGTAGAGGCCTCTGTTTTCATTGACGCCACTGGAGACGGCGATTTAGGCTATCTTGCAGGTGCCACCTACAATATGGGACAAAAAGACACCGGTCTTCTTCAGCCCCCCACACTCATGTTTACTTTAGGCAATGTGGATACCGACAAGACCATTGACTATGTGGCCAAGAATCCTGAGCAAATGCGTCTGTGCGATACTATTGAGGTAGATTACAACGTACTTAATGCCGAGTACTTCCGCGCCCACCCCGATCATCACGTCCTTGTAGGATTACGCAAGCTGTTTCTTGAGCTCAAGGCCAGGGGCGAACTTCCTGTTGATCGCGATACGATTATTTACATCAAGAGCCTTATTCCCGGCGAGGTACATATGAATTGCACAAGGCATCTTGGTATTGACGGCAGTAATGTGCTGGATCTTACCCGTGCAGAGATTGAAGCCCACCTTCAAATTCCTAAATTTGTTGAAACTCTTAGGAAGCATGTTCCTGGCTTTGAAAATTGCTATATCACACGCATCTTCCCCACCCTGGGTGTCCGTGAAACCCGCCGTTTTGCTGGCCTCAGCGAATGTACCGAAGACATGATCATGGCCGGTGAGATTCCCGCTGACACCGTGGGGCTCGGCTCCTATATTATCGACATTCATGATGGTGCCGGCTCTGGAACAATTGTTAAGCGTATTAAGCCCTATGGCATATCTTATGGATGCACCGTCAGCAAGGACATTGATAACCTCATGTTAAGCGGCCGTTGTGCTTCCTTGGATGCTGTCGTCATGAGCTCAGCCAGAGTTATGCCCACCTGTATGGCCATCGGCGAAGCTGCAGGTGTCGGGGCCGCATTATCTGTTAAACATAACATCCTTCCAGGCCAGGTGGATGTAGCTGAAGCAAGAAATATCCTCAGACAGGCCAATGTCATCCTTGAACCTGCTGAATAGGCTGTTGAAGAAAGGACGTAATGATTATGAAACAAGCGATTATGCCGTCACCCGGTGTCATTGAATACCAGGAAGTGCCTGTTCCGGAAGTCGGCCCTGGACAGATAGAAGTAAAAATGCAGAATATTGGTGTCTGCGGCTCGGATATCCATGTTTGGCACGGCAAGCACCCCTATACCCCCTACCCCGTTGTACAAGGCCACGAGGTTTCTGCCGTGGTGACCAAGGTTGGCTCCGGTGTGAGTAACTTTGAAATAGGCGATAAGGTGACCATTCAGCCCCAGGTGGTTTGTGGCGAATGCTATCCCTGTACTC
>JAEZLR010000012.1 GCA_023415205.1 Bacillota bacterium
AGTCCCTGCTTGATTTGTTCTATAGCCGCTGCCTGCTCCGCAGATGCGTCATCAATTTTGATGATACTTTCGATTACTAATTTAGTCTTTTCTCGTATATCCAACAGTATCTGTGCTGTTTGTGTCGTTATTTGCGTTCCCTTAGAAACAGTATCGACAGAAGCTTTGATTAAATCAGACGTTTGCCTTGCTGCTTCTGCTGATTTAGCGGCAAGATTTCTCACTTCGTCAGCCACAACTGCAAAACCTTTTCCAGCGTTACCCGCACGGGCAGCTTCAATAGCAGCATTCAAAGCGAGTATATTGGTTTGGAAAGCGATATCTTCGATAACCTTAGTAATATTGGCAATTTGGCTGGACGCGGAATTTATCTCCATCATGGCTTTAGTTAGCTGCCCCATGTGTTCATTTCCGGTTTCAACGTCTGTACCAGCCTTCTCCACATACTGTGTTGCTACCTTAACATTATCTGAGTTCGCCGCGGCTTGCTCGGCAACCTTGGTCACAGTAACGCTTAATTCTTCTACAGAAGAAGCCTGCTCCGTCGATCCTGATGCAAGAGCCTGGGCTCCGCATGACACTTGTGAAGCACCTGTACTGACCTGCTCTGCCGCCGTGTTAATTGTTTGCAATGTATGATTTAAAGCGAAAACGGTATGTTCTATAGCTTTTTTGATTGCCGCAAAATCACCTATATAATCCATTTCCATATCAATTCTCATATCGCCCTGTGACATTAATTCAAGTTTTTTCGAGATATCGTTTATATACGAAGTGAGGAGCTCATTTGTCTTACGGATGCTCTTTGCCATTTTGCCCATTTCATCCTTGCTCTCATAGTTGATTTTCACCTGCATATTACCTTTTGACATCTCATCATAAACGCTTACGATTTCCATTACCGGCTTCATAATCGAACGGCGAATGGTGAAAACGATGATTATTGTCGCAGCTATTGCTGCGACTGCGGCGGTTATAAGTATAATCCATGCCTGCCTGGAGGCCTCCGCAGCCGTTTCATCCTGAATCTCAGCTGCCATAGCTATCGCATCGGAAAGCTTTACGATGTGTTTTTCCAACTCATCGAAGAAAGGCAGATACTCAGTCGAGAAAATCAATTTTGCTGCTGTTGTGCCCTCTTCTGTCCCGAGCATAACTTTATCATACACACTCTCTCTGATAGATGAACCATTAGCCGCAATGGATAAAATATCATTAATAATCACCTGTGTTGATTCATTTTTAACTGTTTTACTCAGTTCTTCAATCCGTGCTTTCATGTTAGCAAAATTTTCACTCGCTAAAGCAAATTCTTCTTCCATGCCAGCAATGTCTTTACGTATGAATACGCGGGCGGTATGCAGTTGGATGCTAGAGGCATCATTTTTGATTTCGACGATGTTCCGAGTAGTCGGCACTATTAAGTTGGAATACTGCTCTGTAACGTCTGTCATGTTTGATATGCTGATAACTGAGACGCCAATAATCAAGCTCATCAGTACCAGCACTATACCGAAACCTAGAATAAGTTTTCCACTGATGGATAAGTTTTTCATAATTCTTTCTTGCCTCCTCAATTTGAGTGCTTTTGATATTTCCCCTAAGCTTTAGACGGGAACAAAGGCCATTATAGAAGAATGTTTGTTATTCTTCATACGAACTTTTTTCGTATTTTTATTTCCTTATCTTCACAATCGATCAGCAGCTTTGCATTACCACTTGTTTTGCTGATGCCATTTATGTATTTGAGTTTTTTCTCATAATCTCTAGTGGAAGTGAAATATCCTTTTCGGATATAGTAAACACCTCGGAAACACTACAACAATAAGCCCGATGGATATATCATTGGTTTCGATCACATTGATATAGGTTCTGTCATCGTATTCCCGTATCTCTTTCTTAAAGCAGCGTCTGGCATACAAAAAAGAACAACCTGCCGTTCTTAAAATTAAAGCAGATTGCTCTTTATTTCATACGATTTTTTTTCGTATTTTTATAGTTTTGCTTGTTAAAAATCAGTATTATATAGTTCTGCTTTTGAATGAATACCCAGCTTGCTGTATGCATTATATAAGATGGTTCTCACCGTCGCTCTGGATATGTATAACTTTTCGGCAATTTCTTTATGACTCAAGCGGTCCTTGACAAGAAAAGCGACTTCCCTTTCTCTAGGGGTAAGCGGCGATTTTACCTGATAGAGAGCATTTAAAATAATATTTCGCCCTTTATGGTATCTATTAAATAGCGTCATAATTTTTTCAATATCGGTTTTCCATCCTGGAATTGTCTCTGAGATTTTTGAGAATGGAACAGAATTTTCTGCTTCATCTGGATTGGGAGTGTCACTGCGTTTTAAGGGGTAAATATGCGCTTTAGAAAGGATGTCGCCCATATATATAAATTGAGAAAATGGCAGATAAATTTTATCTGGAAACGCAAGGACGAATGCTTCTTCCAGATTCTCCAGTGCTTCACGTTCACGGCCGCTTATGTAACATGCTCCTGCCTTGAATATGAAGCTATAAACCTGTGGAAATATATAATCCATCTCTTTTGCTGTGTAAATAGCGTTATCAGCCAAACCTAATAGCTCGGCATGCTGTTTTTTTCTAACCAAGAGATGTGAATAAAGAATATTAACATATGGGACAGCCCTGGCATATACTTTTTTACTTATACTCTCTGTATCCCCAAACCATTTAGCAACCATATCCGTTGTATCCAGTACTACACTTATAACCGATAAGCATATGTCAACCATGCGCAGTACATACAGATTGGAGCTTTCTTTTGCATATCCCTTAATATTCTCTAGCGAGGTAAAAAAACCGTCCACATCTCCTCGCAGGATTGCTACCCTTGCAAGAACCTGCTCAGCGCACAAACATATACAAGTTTCTTGTTTGCTTCGGGCCTGGTACAGTGCTTTATGACATAATATCTCGGCCTGTATATCGTCACCTCTCATGAGCATCATTTCTGCATGCAATGCGCTGTCTGCTCCGAATCCCTGCCCATGGGTAAGCTTAAAATGATAAGGCAAATTACTTTGTATATCTACTAGTACTTCATCCATGCTTCCAGGCTCACGCCAAACCATGCTTAGAACAGAGGTTGCGCCTAGTGTAATGGGTATCTCGTTCAATCTAAACCTGCTAGATCCACCTAATAACTCATAGGCCGTCTTTTGCAATTCTTTTACCTTCTTTATATCGTTATATATGGTAAAAGACGTAAGGAGTAAGAATTCTCCCTTAAGCAACCGAAGCTCATCTTTACTAAGCCCTGCTGGATTACTTTTTATGACTAAATCAACCAGCCGGTATAGTTTATGATAGGATTCATATACTCCATCCATCCAAAACAAATACGAAAACAGGAGTAAGACAAAAGGGTATTTGTACATTGTCTCTTCTGGGCATTCATTGATAACTTCCACAAGAAACTTAATCATATTGCTTTCTCTTTTATTAATGAGATATGTACTATTAAATGGTGTGGACAAAATAGCATCAAAATCTCTAACTTCAAAGAAAAATTGTGCAGCAGTGAAGAAGTCCGACTCAGCAATACAACATTGTCCCGCAGTTTGCAAGACACGCTTTTTAAACGCCTCCGTCCGATATTGATAGAATTGATTCCTTAAATAGTTCTGCAAAATACCGTGCATTACAAAGATTTTTTCTCTTGGATAGTATCTTATGAAATCATTGTATTTAAGTAAATCCTTGATATGGTCAGGTAGCGTTTCTTCCCCCAACATGATAGCAGCCTGCCGGGCTGTGAAGCTGTCCATGACAGATAATGAAACCAGACAGGTCTTTAGTTCGGGTGTAAGTCTGTTCCAGATAGCAATTTCAACTAAATGGTCGATGTCGGCTGTATAGTCAAAACAGCCGTTTTGCTTATAATTGGATATTTGCAGGCGAAGAGCGGATATCCAGCCCTCAGTGCTTGTGTAGACACTGTTCAGTTCATCGTCATTAAGTTGGATGCCCTCCATTTTAAACAAGTTGGCAGTGCTGTCCTTATCAAAGAAAAAAGCAGACGACTCGATAGTATGTATATAGGTATTATGAAATGTAATTTGTGTTTTTTTTCCAAGCTGCTGGGTGATAAATATCGTATGAAGGTGAGGACTTTCGTGCATAGAAAATATACTCATCAGCTCATGTAGAATATCACTTTTTAGAAGCTGAAAATTGTCGACTACTATATACGTCTCTTCAAGACAGCTGAAATCTTTGAAACACGCTGATATATTCATCAGCGTATCCATCGTAGGAAATCCCTGCTTTTTCAGATTTTTTGAAATCTGGTTATTGACATTGGAAAACAAGTCGCATATTCCCGCCCAAGACACAGAAGGACTATCGCTCAGACATGTATACCAATATTGTTTAGCACTGTCTGGAAGAGTTTCTTTTAAATATTCCCTTACAGCTGTTGTTTTTCCAAAGCCCGATGGCGCCTCCACAACAGTCAAAGGAAAATGTGATATTTGGGCAAGCTGGTTTTTAAGCTTATCCGATAAGTATATCTTTTGCTGGTAAGATTTACTTTGCATATTTTCCTCCAATCTGGATTAGGGGAGAACTAATCCGATAATGCTTTGTGGATTATTTTACATCCGATGCATTCTTAATGATAAGCCTCTGATTTTAGTACTAATTCTACAAAAACGAATATAATTCTACAAGGTCTATATAATAACGTAAATACCAGAAACACAAAAAGGACCGAAAGCTACTAACGGATCCATTCTAAGTGAACATAAAAACCCCTGAAATTAATCAGAGGTTTTGGGTTTAATTATTTACACCATTATATGTGGAATCTAATGTTGTCAAATGAGTTGAAACCTTTTAAATTTAAACAATATCATTTAGACATTCTGAATAACACAAGCAATAAGAAGCACATGACCTTTGAGGGACGGGTTTCTTCAAACACAGAATCATAGATTAGTCGTTATCCACATTTTTCTGATGTAGGCAACCACAATTCCATGTAACTGCCTTCAGGTGAACTGTCGTAGTAAACTTCAGGAGAATAAACATCCATAGTCAATCCATGTTTTTCAAGCCAAAGTCCACTATATTTTACAGCTTTATTGATACCTACGGTTACGAGTTGCTCAAAATTTTCTGCTTCAAATCCGCAAACAATATATTCTCTTGCTGGTAGCTCCCATTTGATAAAACGGCTATCTACCGTTCCCCGATCCACTTCTGCACCAGCAAAGTAAGTGAAATAACCCTCAGGTACATCCCCAAGATAAGCAACTCCCAGCTCACGCCCTCCCTCTATCCGAGGAATAAGCTGTTTTTCTTGATGGAATTTCTCCCAAACCTGGCCAGGCATATCTACACCTGTGGCTTCGCCAAGTGGCATTTGCCCCTCGATAGGAATAATACCCGTAACGCCCATAAAGTGAATGGGGTGCAAAAGATTTTTGCGGTTGAATTCTAGCACAAGTCCGTCACTGATTAGCGGAACCCCTTCATCAATCATTGTGTAGTTAAGCAATAGATCGGGCTTATCAAACTGATTGAGCATTACTGGTTGTTTGCGATATTCTTCCGGCGTCATTTTATAGGTTTCTTTGAATGCCCTTGTAAATGTCTCATGGTTCCCAAAGCCGCAATCCAGCGCAATATCTAAAATACGGCATTTTTTATCAGCAAGTGACTTATAAGCACAAGCTAATCGGCGTAGCTTAATGTATTCTCTGACTGGTTTTTTTACAAGACGAGAGAATAACCTTTGAAAATAAAAAGGGGATAATGCTGATTCTTTTGCAAGCTGTGCGATATCAATATCTTCGCTGATATTGGCTTCAATAAAATCCAATGATTTTTGTATAGCTTCCCATGCGTGCATGATATGTACCTCCTTTATAATAGATAGCATATCACTACTACAATTTGCCCGCTTGACCTACTCTGCTCTTATCTTAGTCGCTCTGCCCATGCCTATGATAAGATGGTTTATCATACTTTGGCGCCATTCAATCGAATATAAGCCTTTTTCAAGATGTACGTGTGATCAATCATCTGATCTATCTTCTTTCCACTGCTTAACTTTCTGAACTATTTGAGTGGTATCAATCTTGGAAAAATCAGTAACATCTACAACAATCCGTGATTTGGTAGCAACAAAATCATCCATACCTCTTGTCTTAATGGCATCAACAAAATTCTCATAAGAAAGAAATGATTTCTTAAGCTCATCTATGGTTCTAGGCGTTTTTTCAGGATAACAATCATTTATTATATGGCCTCGATGTCTTTCGGGGCTGCTGTTTCTTTCTATAAATCGGGCATAAATTGTCTTATAGTCGCCTGTGAGGGTAATCGTCAATGCATCGTACGAATACTGATTCATCAATTGAAGTAAGCCTTTTTTGGAGACATACTCAAAATTGTTTTCGAGAATAAATGGTTGTCCTAATTTCATAAGCTGACTTGCTATATAATACATTATGCACATACTGGCGTTTCCGAGTTGAACCTTTGCTTGTCTTGAATTAAAACCAACCTCGTCAAACAGTATCTCCTTAATCTGATCCTTTGATATAAGCGGCAATTCAAGTTCTTTTGATAGTATTTCAGCTAAAGTGCTTTTCCCAGCGGCTGGAATTCCGGTTACTAAGATGCAATGCATAAAAACTTCCCCTTTATACGGTTTAAAAAATCACTAACCAACTTCTCCTAATTGCTATACCCAGCATATGGGCTATGATCTTCGCTACATAGACATCTACCACTTCTGAAAACACTATAATCAGGAAAATAGAATCCGAAAAAGCCTTGCGGGAGTGATCCCACAAGGCTTTTCTTATGCTTAACGGGAATTTTCAAAATAGTATACCTGGCTCTCTCTTTTAAAACTGTGGGCATAATTAAAAGGTTACTGCTGCCGCGTCAGGCGGGTTTTGGGTTAGCGTGTCAATGAGATTGCCAATCTCCGTGCGGAGTGTATCGCTGTCAGATTCATCACCTGCGAGTTTTACATACACCGTCGTGCCGTTCGCATCAAAGAAAGCGAAGTAGAAAATGGTTTTGATTCCTTTGCTGTTCGCGTCAGTCAAGAAATAGCCTGCCGTAACTGGAATGCCATTGATTTCGGAAGTATCCTCATTTCCTACGACTACGTTATCGGTTACTGGGTGTCCGTTTGCGGAGAGGATGATTTTCGCATTTCCAGTAGCACCCTCGAAGAACATAAGCGCCTTGTCTGTAGTGCGGAATGTTGCGGAGCCGGTAACCGGCAGCGTGCCAAAGAGAACATAGCTCTCATCTTCTGTGAACTCACGGTTAATTGCGTCACCCCAGTCGGCATCCCATGCGAAATTGGCTTCACCTACGCTGCTGCCTTTGTAGAAGCTTAGCGTATTGCCATTACCCAAATCCGCAGTCAGCGTTTTGCCACTAAACCATCCCACGTTGTTACCGAACAACCCGACGAGAACCACGACTAGAACGAAGCAAGCGGCTATGGGTGCGAGCCACCTCCAGCTAACCAATGTTTTATTCATAGAAAACATCCTATCCTTTTCAGATTGCCCGGTGTGTGCGTGAGCGAGTATGGAGTCAAGCATCCGCGCTTCGGCGGTTTCGTCAGGCTCGATCTTGCTCCAAGAATCGAAGATATTCTTATTCTTCATGGATGTCACCACCTATCCTTTCTTTCAGGAGGACACGCGCCTCGTGTAAATGATTGCGGATAGTTGATTGGGGTTTTTCTAGGATTTTTGAAATCTCAGGCGTGGTGTAACCTTCATAATAGTAAAGGTAGACCACCGTCTTGTACTTATCGGGTAAACCTATGACAATTCCAAAAGTGTCGTCAATCTCAATATTCCCCATACCTTGGAGGTTTTCGTAGTCCGCCAAGTCCTCGCTTTTGCGAAACCAGCGCCTTAGACTGTTCTTACAGGCATTTGATGCGGTTCTGATTAGCCACGCCTTCTCATGCTCCTCACTCTCAAAAACCATGCCGGACTTAATCATCTTATAGAAAGTGTCCGACACGGCGTCTTCTGTATCAGCAGGATTCTTCATAAAGGCGAAGCAGACTCGATAGATTGTTTTCACATGGCGAGTGTAAATCTCCGCAATCTCTTTATCCGTACGTAATAAAGATTTTGCCATCGCTTTGCCCTCCTTTCACTACTAATACAATCGAGCAGGTAAAAGTGCCGGATGTTTTCTTAGATAATTTTGGGTAAAAAATTAGCGGCGTATTTTTTCACGCCTCCGTAATGTGATTCCAGTATCTAAAAGCCTGCGTTTTCGAAGTTTCTGTGCTTACATAAGGATATATCATTTCACTGTGTTAATGTTTTGTCAATAGAAATATGGGGCTGTGATTGTCACGTTCCCGCAAACACATATAAAAGGGCCTAACAAGGTTTAGGTTTTTCCAAACGGAAGGCCGGAGCTCCGATGTTTTGTAGGAACACGGGAGCCTAGTGTATACGTATCGAAAAAAATAAAAAGAAAACCTGCCATCATAAGTAGGCAGGTATAGATATATAGTAAAGGATCGGTCAACCGCAATCATATTTGTCATTCTTTTCTCAAGTACAGGTATTATCTACAAAACCTCTACATTGATTTAGCTTGTTCTCTACATACTTTTCGATAGGCAGTTGGCGATATTCCTCTTTTTGATGTAAATTGCTTAATAAAATATGTGTCATATTCAAATCCTGTAGACCGAGCAATCTCATTTAAGCTCATATCAGTATGAATGAGCAGTTCGCCAGCGATTTGC
>JAEZLR010000018.1 GCA_023415205.1 Bacillota bacterium
AGCCATTATCCGTGGCTAGGATTTCTTTTGACAATGATGGCGGCCTTGGTGATAGCAGAAATCACATCAACCTCAAATTGAGTCTTCAAATTATTGATCTTGGAATAAATCTCACCCCTCTGAGTGACAATGTATTGGGGTGGCAGGTCATTCAATGCTTTAGCGGCTATATCAAGCTTACAACGATCGCAATGACACATATTAATATCCTTAAGAATTTCATCCATGGAACTAATCACGATTTCTTCCATATAGTTTTTCATCAGGTGCATATAATAGCCCTCCTGTCGGTGTTTCTGCTAAAATTCTAGCATATTGCAATACAAAATACACTAAAAAAATCTAATATTTATCAACAAATTCTTTTCCAATAAGAAAGGGCTTTTCAAAGATTCTTTTTATACGGATAGGAAATGGCTCTTTAAGGTCAATAGGCTTTAAAAGGATGGAATGTATGCCCTTTAGGTTTCCACCCAGAACATCTGTAAACAACTGATCCCCTATGATGGCCACTTTTTCCCTGGGAAGGCCCATTTTCGCAATAGCCAGATCAAAGCCCCGACCAAAAGGCTTTAGGGCCTTGTAGACATATTCTATATTAAAGGGCTGGCTGAAAAGCTCCACTCTTTCTTTCCTTGCGTTTGAAACGATAACAGTTGCAATCCCCTGCTCATTAAGAGACTTGATAAAGGAGATGACCTTTTCATCAGCCTCCTTTGTATGAGTGGCCACCAGTGTATTGTCAATATCCAGAATGAGTCCGTAAATCCCATGCTTTTTCAAATCCTCGGGAGTTATACAAAAAATTGAGCGAATATAAGCATCTGCAGTTAAGAGCCTCTTCATTTTCTCCTCCACCAGTATTTCTTTTTTAAGCTTACACCACAATACCTATTTTCGCAATGTCGTAGGACTTAAATTGAATGGTTGAAGTTTTTGAGTATGTCTTGACAGGTTGGTAAAGGTCATAAAATTACATACAAAATAATATTAAATATTGTTTACATTTCCAAAATATAATATAATTATTCAAAATGTATTAGGAGGTAACTTCATGAAACCCTCTCAAATTATTGCCAAAACTTTTCCCTTTATGCTTATCCGAATGGCCGCATACTTCTTGTTTTTCTTAGGTATCTGTCTTTATACGGCCATTGTCATCTGGGTCATTAATGCCATTCAACCCGAAGATTTTTTCTTGTTTTTCACCATTGCCGTATTCGGAGGCGGCGGTTGGTATCTTTACCGGTTAGCCCGGGACTATATCAACTATATGATCAAAGCCGCCCATGTGGCAGTCATTTCTGAAATGACGATTAATGGTGGCCTGCCTGAGGGCGAGAGCATGTATAACCATGGTGTGGCAAAGGTTAAAAGGTTTTTTGTTGCCTCCAATGTTTTATTCGGATTGGATCGGTTAGTCAGTGGCACCGTAAAGCAGATTCAAAGGGTTTTTGGTGGTATAGGCGAATTCCTTAAATTTATTCCTGGAGTTAAAGGCCTCATGAATATTATCAACTTCTTTGTTGATATCATACTTAATTATGTGGATGAATGCATTATGGGCTATATCTTTTTAAATGAAGGCCAGAATGTCTGGAAAAGCGCTGCTGATGGGGTTGTTTTGTATGCCCAGAACTGGAAGACCATTCTGAAAACGGGCCTTAAGATACTGCTCTTTTTACTGTTATTCTTTGTGGTAGCCTTCCTGATTTTCTATGGTATCATTAACGGTGTTTTGGGAGGCGCCGAAGGACTTGGCAGTTTGGCAACCCCCTTCTCCATTGTTCTTACTTATATTTTTGTCCTGGTACTTAAGTGGGCCGTTTTAGATTCCGTCATCATGATCTACATGATGAACAAGTATCTGAAAGTGGCCTATGGTGCTCAACCCAGCTATGATCTTTATGGTAAGCTGCAGGGCATGAGCAAGAAATTTGCCGAGCTTTTTGGCAAAGCACAACAGCCCAATACACAGATGTAATGTAATTGACTAAAATCATTAAAGAAAGAGGCCTCTGCGTTAAGCGCTAGGCCTCTTTTTATTGAAGGATTGCTTGTAGTTGTCTTGTGAAGACCTCGTTCTCTGTGGTGGGTGTTTGGCAGGCAAAGCCTTCACATACATAGGCCTTTGTCTGTCCGTCGTCTACCTCATAGGATGCTAAAAAGGGTACAAGGTCCTCCAGCTCTTTGTCCCCCGGCTGATAGAAAAGAGAAACTGTAAAAGGCCTGAAATCATTATTAAGCGTTTGGATAAAGGGACTATTTTTATCCTTGTGCTGGGAGACAAGAATGATTTCCTGGGCTTTGGTTCTACCGAACATCAACGCAATCAGGGCAAAGCTGTAGCCGATAGGATATCTTTGAATTTCATCGGCAAAGGATTTCAATAACTGATCGGCTCTTTCTTCTAAAGAATGATTACCTGTTATTCTGGCCAGCCTCAATAGATTCATGGCAGTAACTGAATTACCAGAAGGTATAGCCCCGTCATAGATATCCTTAGGCCGGGTAATCAAGGCTTCGCTGTCACTACCATATACAAAGAGTCCCCCATGCTCATGATCCCAGAACAAATCCATCAATTGATCGGTCAGTTCCATAGCCCTTTTCAGGTATTGGGATTCATAGGTGGTTTCATAGAGTTCAATCAAACCATAGATCATAAAGGCGTAATCATCGGCATAGGCTTGGTTTTTTGCCTCACCCTCCCGGTAACGTGCCATAAGCCTGCCGTCTTCGCGTACAAGGTGTTTTTCAATAAAGGACACCGCTTTAACCGCCGCAGAGGTAAAGTGCTCTTCCCTGAGAATTTTACCGGCAAGGGCCATGGCTGCAATCATCAGGCCATTCCAGCCCGTCAGGATTTTATCATCTTTGAAGGGATGTACACGTGCTTCACGATAAGTAAACAGCTTGTTTCTGGACTCTTGAATCTCCTTGACAGCCTCATAAGGAAGGTGATTATGGATTAAATTCGGGATACTCCTGCCCTCAAAATGTCCTTTATGGGTAATGTCGTAATAAAGAGAGAGGGTCCTTCCCTCTTCTTCGCCCAGCACCTTGTTTATCTCCTCGGGAGTCCAAAGATAGAACTTCCCTTCTATCCCCTCTGAATCTGCATCCTCGGCACTGTAAAAGCCCCCTATGGTAGATGTCATATCCCTGAGGATATAGGTCAAAACATCCCTGGCAATTTGCCCGTATTTTTCCTGATGTGTTGCCTGATAGGCTTCCAGATAGGTGATGGCAAGAAGAGCATTGTCATAAAGCATTTTTTCAAAATGAGGAACCAGCCATTTCTTATCGGTGGAGTAACGGCAGAAGCCAAAGCCGATATGGTCGTAGATACCCCCTTTATACATTGAGTCAAGGGTCTTCTCCACCATCATCAGAGCCTGGGGATCCTGGGTCTTTTTCCAGTATCTTAAAAGAAACATCAGGTTATGGGGTGTTGGGAACTTGGGAGAATGGCCAAAACCGCCATAGACTGCGTCAAAATGCTGGCGGTAGTAAGAAAAGGCCACATCAAATATATCCTCACCGAGTTCCTTTTTTCTGGGCTCTCTTTCCAGACTGATATGCTCCATGATCTGCTGGCTTGAGTCTATAAGCACTTGACGGTTGGCTTTCCATGCATCGCGCAAGGTCTCTAAAATAGTGATTAATCCTTGCATTCCCATACGGTCATTTTTGGGGAAATAGGTTCCGGCAAAAAAAGGTTTTTGCTCCGGGGTCATAAAGATAGTCAGAGGCCAACCGCCATGGCCGGTTAAGGCCTGGCAGACATTCATATAAATATGGTCTATGTCGGGACGCTCTTCCCGATCAACCTTAATGGGTATGAAAAATTGGTTGAGAAGCCGAGCTACATCACTATCTTCAAAGCTTTCCTTCTCCATCACATGGCACCAGTGACAGGTGGAGTAACCAATAGACAGGAAGATAGGCTTATCTACTGACTTAGCTTTTTCAAAAGCTTCATCACTCCAAGGAAACCAGTTAACTGGGTTATAGGCATGTTGTAATAAGTATGGGGATTTCTCATGGATTAGCCTATTGGCTTGTTTATTGGTTGACATGCGGTCATCACCTTCCTCTCATAAGTTTCATTTACCACCAAACTATTATTTGAAAGAAAGTGATTATGTATTCAATAAAAGGGGCTGTCTCAAATCGGAATAAAATCTGAGTTGAGACGGCTCCTTTTTCATAGGCTCGAGGAAATACCATGCGTAACGTTAACTGATTCCACCGAACTGTTATTTTAAAATGTGCAAAGTTT
>JAEZLR010000002.1 GCA_023415205.1 Bacillota bacterium
TGCTAGGGCAGATTCAAAATCTGTTTGGTATCTTTCTAAAATAAAATCACTATAATTGTCTTTAACATCATCAATAATGTAACTTCTTGCTAGGTCAAAGTCACCGTCTTTAACAGCTATAATGAAATTACCTGTTACAGTAGCGGGCTTTTCATATCCACTACACCCAGAGCAAAGGAAGCAAGTTAATAACATAGCAAAAATTAGTTTTTTCACGAAAATCACCCACTGGAATTATATAACAATTAATTTTAGTGGTCAACAATGGAGTAAAACGGTACGTAAAGTTGTAAATGAGGTTGTAAAAATCCCTAAAATCTATGGCGTTTATCTAGAATATAAGCCTAGATAATAGGGATTTTACTTTTTGATTTGTAATCAGCAGGTCGGGGGTTCAAATCCGTCCTCCAGCTCCATGTAAAACCTTGAAGGTGTAACGCTTTCGAGGTTTTTTCATTTATTAGGTAAAAATTAGTCTTTGTTATCAAATCCGAGTCTGTTATCAATAGGGTTCTATGCTCCCTTTAAACTTAAATTGGGGGGATTTCTTAAGGGTTATCTAGGAGAATATCTCTGATAGGAATTATTGACAAACAATAATTTACGGAATATAATGAATTGAAAATTATCGGAAAACAATAATTAGGAGTAAGTATGAATCAAAAAAAGCTTTATGTATTTCTTGGATGTGAAGCTGCACTTTGCCTGTTGCTGCACTTTGCCCGTGAGATTCTCCCCAGAACCTTTACTACTGTCATGGCATTTCCATTTGAACAGATTGGACTGGGATTGCGAACACTGTCTCTATCAGGAGAAATGGGTAATATACTCTCCATTGTTTTGTATCTTTTTCTCTGTCTCATACCGGTGGCAGTACTGATTGCATTTAATAGAAAGCGTAGCCTGTACCCTGAGGATTCACTGCTGGTCATACTGAGTCTAGTGCTTTTTGTTGTTCTTTATCTGATGGTAAACCCTGGCTTGCTCGGCCCATATTGGGCCAATACCGCCGGTCAGAGCATGGGTAAGGCAGTCCTGGGGGGCATGGTATATTCTATTGTGATTGGCTATCTCGTTTTGCGGGTATTGAGACTCTTTTATTATGCTGATACCGGCAGGCTGCAAAAGTACCTCTCGGTGCTACTATGTGCATTGAATGTGCTGTTTGTATATCTTGTGTTCGGAGCATACTTTAGCAGCCTTATGGATTCCTTTGATGCGCTCCGATCTGGGAACATCGGTAACGAGCATAATTTAGGAATGAGCTATTTATTTCTCATACTGCAATATGTTATTAATGCGCTGCCGTATATATTGGATGTGCTGGTGGTGTTTGCAGCTTTAAACCTGTTGGATGAACTGAGTGCCGATCGCTATTCCGAAGCAAGCGTCACCGCTGCCCGAAGGCTTTCACGCTTATGTGGAAGGACTCTGGCAATCACCGTGGTTTCTCATGTAGTGTTCAATCTTTTGCAGCTTGTCTTTTTTAAAACGCTTGTGGTTGTGAACGGTACCGTTCAAATACCCCTTATGTCAATTGCCTTTATATTGGCTGCACTTTTGCTGGCACAGTATATCGGAGACAATAAACAGCTGAAGGATGACAACGATTTGTTTATATAAGGGGGCTATGGTATGGCGATTAGGGTTCACCTTGAAGATGTCCTCAAGGCACGGGAAATGACATCCAAAGAGTTATGTGCTTTAGTAGGAATTACCGAGGCAAATCTGTCCATTCTCCGCAGTGGTAAGGCGAAAGGTGTTCGCTTTGGCACGATAAACAGAATCTGCTACTTTCTCGGCTGTGATGTGGGGGATATTCTAAAATTTGATGGAAATCTGGAGGAGGATGAGGATGACTAAGAAAATGCTTGCGGCATATCTTGCTGTTGTTGTAATGTTCGTCCTGACCGGCTGTCAGCTTGCGCGTGAGGGTGCAGGAGAAAATAACAGCTCTGACAGGCTTATCGGTGTTTTTATTACCAAGGAAAATCTCGATCTGTTTGATATGGAGGGATATATTAAGGATAATCAAGAGAAAATATTCGATGGTGTTGAAATCTTTAACGATGACAACAGCAACCAATATGGAGGTCGCCTTTATGGTACGCTACTAACACAGATGGATGAAGAAACTGGTAAAACATCCGATGTTAAGGAGATTGCTTTTGAAGGTGTTGAGGGAATTCTGTATTATTCTGCGAATCTTACGACTTCAGAGAATGAGCACAGCTTTACCCTATCAAGCTCTGATGAGGAGATAAGCGACGGAAAAGTAAATCTCAATAAGAGTGACGATAAAGAAAGCACAATAATGGAAGGTACGATTTATATAACTCCTAGTTCTTCTATCATCACCTTTTATATCAACCCCGTTTACCAGAGTGCTGATGGCCGAGTTTATGTCACATCCGGGAGTGGCTTTTCGTTGGGCGGTGTACAGACCGAATCTTCAGTATATACCCAAACCCTAGAGGAATCTATTACCATTACTGAGAACGAAAAAAGCAAGCTTACGAATACTCTGATAAAAATATCGTTGTCTGTGATGCTTCCTCCCGAACGGATTGCCGTTGTTCAAATGGATAAGACTAGTACCGTCCTTTCACGAACAGCATACACTCCCAGAGAGATGCCCGATACACTTATACCAGAGGAAGGTGTGGAGTATATCATTGTTGAAACTTACAAGCATAACCTGGAAGGTGATCCTATTGTCTCACGTTCATTATACGATATTAGTAGCCAAACCATAGAAACCTTTTATTGTAGGGATGATGGCATTTGTTTAAAGATGCAGACATGGGTTGAATGGTAGAGGGGAGACAAAGGAAAAATGGTAATGGGTGTTATATCCGATACCCATGGCAGGATAAAAGAGGGAGCCTATTAGGCTCTTCCTATGCTAAACAAAAACCTTGAAGGCATCAAGCTTTCAAGGTTTTCTGTTATCTTCCAAGTGTTATTCAGTCGTTGGTAAGATCGCCATTCCCGCTTACCGGGATGGCTTCACCCAGAAAGGTGGGCAAGGGTTGAAAAATAGCCATAAAGAAATCTTTAGCCCGAGCAAGAATTTCACGGACCTCCCGATACTCCTGGCCGGCATATTCCCTTGGGTCCGAGGGGACACCATAGGCCTCAAGGCCCAGGGCTTTGGCTACATAAAGGGCACGATAAAGATGGTATTCCTGGGTCACAATTATAATTTTTTCTGCTCTAAAAATATCCCTGGCCCGGTACATGCTTTCATAGGTGGAGAAGCCGGCATGATCCATAAAAATGTTCTCCGAAGGAATGCCATTATCGATGGCAAACTGTTTCATGGTATTCACTTCGTCATAATTTTTACGCCCATGGTCACCGCTCATCAGGAGCTTTTCTGAGGCTCCGGCGTTATATAAATCAATGCCTTCCAGCAGTCTATCGGTCAGCATGGGGCTGGGGCTTCCGTTTATTACTCCTGCACCCAGGACAAGAATACAATCTGCATCCATTCCAGAGGCTGTTTCCTGGGTGATAATGCTGTCTTTGATGGAAGCCTTTACATACCCGTTGATAACCAGTAGCGATAGTATCGCTGCGATCAATATCAGCCCGGAGATGATCAGCATTCTTATAAAAATAACCTTAAGGTTCTTCTTTGGTGATTTCATAGGGGGACTCCTTAAACCTGACGTTAAGTTAAAAAATACTCTATATGCATTATACCATTTATCTAGAAGATCTCTACATCCTAACACTTTTTAAATTGAGCGTAAAAGAGCCTACACTCAGGTGGAATCTTGCAGAAAACTTTATAGTCTGTCAATAAAGCCCTTAATCTCTTGAATATATCTATCGATTTTAAGCAATAGGGCCAGGTGACCCCCAAGGATATCTGTAATCACTTTGGGGTTAGGCATCATGCTAATCAGAGCGTGTTTGACATTATCATTAAAGGTTAAATCGTCATCGGAAAGAATTAATAAAACCTTATCCCTATACTGTTCAAAATCATTTTTCCCCATATTCCAGTGATTTTGCAAATCTTTTAATAATGAGGACATATGTAATTCATAGTTTTTTGTGAGGGTATGCTCCATTTCATCGCAAATTTCCAACATTACAGCTTGTTCTTGATCATTGAGTTGATGCTTCACCTTTTCCATGACACCCTTTTTAATCTTTTTCTTTATCAACGAAAAAGGCAAGAGTTTAATCATAAATAATGATTTATCTATTCTTTTTATCATATCTAAAAGACATTGGGAGCCCAAAGCATCCATATCTGTAGATAGCGTCCCCGTATTTGATAATATTAGCCCTTCAACGACATCCGGGTGCTGTTGGGCCAATAATTGCGCAATAAAACCTCCTAATGATTGCCCCACTAAAAAGGCCTTTACCTCAAGAGATCTAAGTAATGTGGCAATTGCATCTACTAGCTTTTGATTTGTTGAATAGGCCATGGGATAGTCAAATGAAACTACAGAATAAGATTTTGCGAACTCCTTAAAATGAAGCAGTAATAAATCCGATAATCCGAGGCCTCCTGTTAAGAGAACAATAGTTTTACTGGAATTAACATTTTTATAGTATCTATACGGAAATTGTTCCCCATAAATTTTCATTGTTTGTAGGGGGTATTTTTGCTTAAAATGGTCAAATGTACTCATTGCTTTTTCCTCCCTCAAATATATAGGTTGCCAATGCTTTTGATAGCAATCTTAGAGTGGCATCCCGCCCCATAGATATTAACCCATCATCTGCCGCATAGCTGCCCATAATATTCATCATGTTCACAACAACCGCATGATCTAGCTGTGGATTTGTATTAGGTATCTTAGAAAACAACTCTGCTGCCAGAGCTGTGCTATCAAAATGAGAGATTGAAATTTGATCAGGTATTTTTCTAAATATAATTTTTAGGTCGTCTTGCGTAAAGTAATGGTATATATTTTTTTCCTTAGCGTATCGCTGGTATAAAAAGTTCTCCATGCACGTTTTATCGATAGATTTATTTGACGCGATAAAATCATAAAATTCCTGTCGGTTTTTATCCCGTACGGACAACATTATTTCATAATAGAAACGCTCCTTGGAGCTAAAAAAATTATAAAACGTTCCTTTTGCAATTCCTGCTTTACGAGCCATGATTTCTATCGAAGCAGCTTTATATCCGCCATTCCCCAAAGCTTCTAAGCCCAATTGTATAAGGTTTTCTCTTATTATACTTCTATCCTTTTCATTAAAAATTTTAGGCAAATCCAATCCCTCCGTACAAAATGACTATAATAGTTGATAAAGTCATTATAACATAATATAGTTAACTTTAAAATATGCTCTTCGTTTTTAATGACTGGTTCCTATAGTTTTTCATAACTTTCGAAATTTCATAAAATGTGATAACATACACACAGGATATAAGTTTCCTGCAACTAGCGGAAACCTTTCTCGAATAGACTATCAGCTTTTAAAAGGAGGACTGGAATATGGCAAAAATAAAATGGGGAATACTGGGCCCAGGCGTTATCGCCCATAAATTTGCACAGGCTCTTTTAACACTGGAGGATGCGGAGCTGTGGGCTGTGGGGTCCAGGGATTTTTTAAGAGCCCAGGAATTTGCCCAAGCCTACGCTATGCCAAAGGCCTATGGGAGCTATGAGGCACTGGTTGAGGACCCACAGGTGGATATAATATATATCGCTACGCCCCATATGTTTCACAGGGAGGGAATGATCCAATGCTTAAATGCCGGAAAGGCTGTGCTTTGTGAGAAATCCTTTACCATGAATGCCAGAGAGGCCAGGGAGGTTGTTGATCTGGCCCGTAAAAAGAAGCTCTTTTTGATGGAAGCCATGTGGACGCGTTTCTTACCCGCCATCAGGAAGCTCCGGGAATGGCTTGAACAGGGTGTAATTGGGGATATTCATTTACTTAAAGCCGACTTTGGAATCAGTAGGGAAGGAGGGCCCCATAACCGCCTCCTTGATCCTGCTTTGGGCGGTGGAGCTCTTCTGGATGTTGGAATCTACCCGGTTTCTTTCTCATCCATGGTGTTCGGTAAGCAGCCGGAGGTACTAAAGAGCCTGGTGAATATAGGTCCAACGGGTGTAGATCAGCAATGCACAATGCTCTTTGGTTATGATGAGAGCAGGATGGCCAGCCTATCTGCTGCCATTGAAACCGAAATGATGCATGATGCCTGGCTATACGGTACCCAGGGTTATATTCATATTCCGAATTTCTTCCGTGCCCAGAAAGCCTCTCTTTATTTAAAGGACGGTAAAACCGAAGACTTTGGTCCTGATTTTGCTTCCACAGGCTACCAATATGAGGCGCAGGAGGCCATGGAATGCCTCAGGAAAGGCCAACTAGAGAGCAAGATCATACCGCTTGATGAAACCATTTCCATATTGGAAACAATGGACAAGCTTCGTGAGCAATGGAAGCTTAAATATCCTGGAGAGATTTAATCAAAATAGATGTTAGGGGATGAGATTATGGATTTAAAAGCACTTTTTAAGATTTCTTACGGACTTTACGTGGTGGGTGCCCAACAGGAGGGAAAGCTCAACGGATGTATTGTCAATACGGTCATGCAAATTACGGCCGAACCGGTCAAATGTGTGGTGATCGTATCAAAGCAAAGCCTTACCCACGACTATATCATGAACACAAAGACTTTCTCAGTTTCTGTTCTGGGTCAATCAACCCCTATGGAGACCCTTTCACTCTTTGGGTTCAATACAGGAAAGAAAATCGACAAATTTGAGACCTTTCCCTATACCCTGGACAAAAACGAAAATCCGGTGCTGGCCAAGGATACAGTGGCGGCGCTCTCCTGCAAGGTTTATGAGACTGTTGACGCCGATACACATACGCTTTTTATGGCTGATGTGGAGGATTGCTGGGAGCTTGGACAGGATGAACCCTTAACCTATGACTATTACAGAAACCATAAAAAAGGAACAACCCCCAAAAATGCCCCATCCTATAATCCTTCTGCTTATGAGGATCAAGAGGGGAAATACCGGTGTAAGGTGTGTGGTTATGTGTATGACGGAGAAACCCCCTTTGAGGAACTACCCGATACCTACACCTGCCCTATCTGTAAAAAACCTAAAAGCTTTTTTGAGAAGATTAGTGGCTAAAGTTCTGCTTGGTAAAGGAATAGAGGGCCAGGCCTACGGCCATGGACAAGTTGAGGGAATCAATGTCATTAGAATGAGGAATGACAACACTGGTACCATAACGGGAAAATTCCGCAGGCAGTCCGCTAGACTCGTTGCCAAAGACTAGAGAAAAAGGACTTTTCATAAAAGTCTCCACATCGTGGAGGCTTTTTTTTGCCTCCAGCATGAAGGGATAGAGCTCCTGACCGGGGTATTGCTCCATATAGCTTTGAAAATGATCAAATTGAGTGAAGTTGACTGAGAACAAGGCCCCCATTGAGGCTCTGATGGTTTTGGGGTCAAAGGGATCCACTGATGGGCGGATAATCGCAAGGTTTTTAATGCCAAAGCCAAGGCAGGTACGGAAAATAGTTCCCAAATTCCCGGAATCCATGGGATTGACCAGTACTACATGGTTTTTATGGGGTTCCACGGCTAAAGTATATTTCTCAAGGATGCCCAAGGCATAGCAATTCTCTTTAGGGGACAAACGGGCGATGATCCTGTCATTAACCTCAACAGGGATGCTATTAAGCTCGCAAAGCTCTATAATCTTCGTTACACCGGTGTTTTTTTCGGCCTGTGAGCTTAATATGACGGATAAAACCTTTTCAGGCTTATGAATCAAAAGCTCAATGGTAAGAAAAACTCCCAGGGTATATGAGTAGTTATGGTCCTTTTTATAGGGCTTAATGGATTGAAGCATGAAATACCTCCCTAAAGCAGATACAAACCTATCTTATCCTTTAATGACAAGTGGCGCAAGGATGATCGAATTAAAAATGCATGATTGCTCCACTCCTGAGACATATTAATCGTAGAACTTTTGAGAACATAGCTATGAAAGGCATGGAAAGAATGGAAAGAAAAGATTTAAACCATTTCAAGCACCTTCTTGATCAGCATAAAGAACGGCATATGGAAATTTTGGATGATATGGAAAACCTGACATTGGGGGAGAATGACAACAACCATACCACCGAGCTTTCCAATTACGATAACCATCCGGCGGAAATCGCCAGTGAGCTTTTTGATGTGGAACACCAAATGGGCTTAAAAAAGCTGCAGGAGCATGAGTTAGGGGAGATCAACAGGGCAAGAAATAAAATAAAGGATGGCACCTATGGAGCCTGTGAAAGCTGTCACCAGGCCATTGATCCTGCCAGACTGGAGCTGCTTCCCCAGGCCAAGCTTTGTATTGAATGCGCCAGAAAAGTTGATGACCGGGTGGCAGAAGATAAACAGGACAGACAACGAAACCGTCCCCCCGAATTACAGATTACCCATTCCTACAACCTCAATGACAGCACCAGGGGGGAGGATTTTCAGGACTTAATGGAGTATGGCTCCTCGGACACCCATCAGGATAGAAATGGAAAAGAGATCACTTAAAGCTGTTAAGAATAAAATGTAAAGGCCCGGGCGTTTGAAAAAATGTCCCGGGCCTCAGCCGTTTTTATAGAGCCTATTTTCTTTTCCCGGGCAATGTCATTTTCCCATACTTAAGCTTCATATAAACATCCAGGCACACGGGAAGGTATTTTATGTCCTGATCGTTCTCAATGGCCACCTGGCTTCCTTCAAAGATGGGCGTTCCATTAACTAGCCGAAGGTTCATGGTTGCTTTCTTAGGTGTATCACTCACTCTGCAAATGGCCCGGGTAGTGACCTCTTCGATGTCCTGTGCCAGTGCAAAAAGATGAGTGCTGCCTTCAAAGGGGTTTCCAAGGGCATCCACTTTTATACCGAAGGCAATAACAGGGAGATTGAATTCGGTAACTATTCTGGCCAGGTCCCATACATTATCCCGGGATAAAAACTGAGCCTCATCAATTAATATAATAGAAATGGAGTTTCCTTGTTCATGAGCGGTTTTAACATCGCAGACCAGCTTATTGTAAAGCCAATCCTTTTTTGGAAGAATTAAAAAGTCACATTTTCTCTTGATCTCCCCATTTTCTAAGCGGCTTATAATATACTCGCCTTCCTTAGTGTCGGTTTGGGGCTTAAGGCATAGAACCTTTCGATGGTTATACTTTTCATAATCATAAGCAATCTGGAGGAGCTGCGTGGATTTGCCTGCATTCATAACTGCATAGCGAAAATAGAGTTTTGCCATATTATCACCTGTCAGCCTTATCATTGTTGAGGATTTCTTTTATCTTAACATAACCTGATACATTATTGAATAACCCTCTGCCGTTTCGTGTTACTCCATGCAAAAATCTTTAGCAATACAATCGGGAATTGCTTCATGGCATTGTTTTCATTGCTTTGGTATAATGAGAATCAAAGGTGAAAGGAGAAGGAACATGAAATTTACGATTGCACACACCAATATCAATGTGAGTGATTTGGAACGCTCCGTTTCTTTTTACAAAAAGGCACTGGGCCTTAATGAGGAACGGAGAAAAAAGGCCTCTGACGGTAGCTTTGAGCTGGTTTTTCTAGGAGATGGCATCACCTCTTATCAGATTGAGCTCACATGGCTCAGGGACAAGGTTGGCCCCTATGATCTTGGCGATAATGAATCCCATATAGCCTTTTATGTTGAGGACTACGATGGGGCATATGCCCTTCACAAGGAGATGGGCTGCATCTGCTTTGAAAATAAGAGCATGGGTCTTTACTTTATTGAGGATCCTGACGGTTATTGGCTAGAAATTATCCCCAGCAAGAGATCATGACTGGGGGGATAAGGATTGATGAGTTGATCCGCTCCAAGAGGAAAACCGTATCCCTCACCATTACCCGTGAGGCAAGGCTTGTGGTCAGGGCTCCTTTGCGGCTGTCCATAAGGGAAATAGAAAAAATGGTACACACGAAGAGGAGCTGGATAATCAGTAAAAAGAAACAAGCCATGGATCACCTGGAATCCCTTGGCTCCTGCAACGCAAAATCGGGGAGGCATTTTCTTTTTATGGGCAGGCCCCTTAAAATTATTGTAAGCGATACGCCTGTGGTGATCCATGAAGGGGATACGCTGTATATTCCCGATAGGGGCGGCGATCAAGAAAATGAGCTTATTGAGAGCTGGTTTAAGCAGCAGGCAAAATGTATTCTTGCCCATAGAACCTGCCAATTATCAGATCAGACGGGGATACCCTTCAAAGATGTTCGTGTGACAAGCGCCAGAAGACGATGGGGTTCCTGTAATAGTATCAACCGTATCCAGTTGACCTGGCGCTTAATCATGGCAGAAAAAAGCGCCATGGATTATGTCATCATTCACGAGCTATGCCATGTCCTTCATAAAAATCATTCCTCAGCTTTTTGGAGCAAGGTAGAGGAGCTAATGCCCGACTACAAAAGCCAGCGGGATTGGCTTAAGAAGCACGCTTATATACTTGATCTTCTATAGAGCTAGAGAGACGTTTTAAGATTGCAGAGAAGTTTCGGGGCAAATAACCCTTGAAACTTTTCTTTTTTACGCATATAATTATTACAAGGTAATAATATAAGATCATAATAATAGATTATGATTATTAAGGCTAAATAAGGGGTGAAACCATGACAAAGGGATATGAAATTATCAATAAAAACGGGAGAAGAATCGTCAGAGGATTGGGATTTTTAGAGCAGGAACCTGTTTCCGACCTGAGACAGCTTGTCAAGGAAGCGACGGCTAAGTATGGTAACAAGGTGGCTTTTCGGTTTAAACGTGAGGGAAAGCTGATTGAAAAAAACTACCATGATTTAAACCAGGCTGTGGATGCTCTGGGCACCGCCTTGATGGATTTGGGCCTTAAGGGCAAGAGCATTTCGGTGATTGGAGAAAACCGTTATGAATGGGCTGTTTCCTATCTTTCCATTATTAACGGAACGGGTGTGGGTGTTCCTTTGGATAAATATCTTCCCGCTAATGAGGTAGAAAACCTTTGTCAAAGAGCAGGAGTATCAGCCATTTTTTACAGTGCGACCTATCAGGGCATGATGGAAGACCTTTCACGTGAGGATACCACCCTCAAGTACTTTATTTGCATGGATGAGTTTTCCACTCCCTCTTTGGATCCTCGTTTTATCACCATGGAAGCCTTGATAAGAAGAGGTAATGAGCTTCTGGACAAGGGGAATGTACTATTCTTGGAGGCTCCTATCGAGCGGGATAAAATGTCCGTATTGCTTTTTACCTCGGGGACCACAAAGGCCTCCAAGGGGGTCATGCTTTCCCATTCCAATATTGCCTGTAATGTCACTTCTCTTACGGCCTTGCTAAAAATCTATCCTACCGATGTGCATTTATCTCTTTTACCTCTGCATCATACCTTTGAAAATACCATTGGTCTTATGTTCATGCTGCATAAGGGGGTCACCATTGCTTATTCTGAAGGAATCAAGCATCTGGCTAAAAACATCAGGGAGTTCCGGGTTTCGGTTCTTGTAGCAGTGCCGGCTATCTATGAGGCGCTCTATGGAAAGCTCATGGATGGAATTGAAAAATCGGGTAAAACAAAGCTTGTGGAAGCTATGACCAAGGTTTCAGGCTTCCTTCTTAAAATAGGCTTAGATGTCAGAAGGAAGCTGTTTAAGTCGGTACTCGATAAGCTTGGACCCGATTTAAGGCTTTTTGTCTCAGGTGCAGCTCCACTGGATACCGATATTATCAATGGCATCCAACGGTTTGGAATTACCTTCTTACAAGGGTATGGCTTGACCGAGACTTCACCCGTTATCAATGCCACCACCTTTCAAATTAATGTTCCGGGAACCATTGGGGTTCCTATTAAGGATGTCGAGGTAACCATAGACCGTCCCGACGAGAACGGCATGGGTGAAATTATGGCCAGGGGCTGTAATGTCATGCTGGGGTATTATGAGAATAAAGAGGAAACCCAGGAAGTGATGGAGCCTGATGGTTGGTTCAGAACAGGAGATCTGGGAATAATTGATGATCAGGGGCTTTTAAGAATTACAGGCCGTGCTAAATCTATGATAGTTTTTACCAATGGCAAAAAAGCCTTCCCAGAAGAATATGAAACCCTGGTGAATCATTTTCCAGGGGTTAAGGAATCCTTTGTGTGGGGCAATCCTGCCTCTGACGGAGATATTCAAATCTGTGCCAAGCTGGTCATTGATAAGGACTATTTTGATGAAATAGGCTATGCGCTTGAACAAATCAGCGATGAGCTTGAAATACTGATTAAAAATATTAATAACACCCTGCCAAAGTATAAGATCATACGTTATTTTGTATTAACCTACGAAGAACTTACCAAAACCACCACTCTAAAAATCAAAAGGCCACTTGAAATTGATAAAATGAAAAGGTATCTTGAAAGGGCTGGGGTTGATATAAGAAAACTCAATAAGAAGCTGATTGATGAGGAAAAATGATCAAGCATGCCGTTACGGAAGATTATAAAGAAGTCATGAGCTACCTTAACCGGGAAGGTAGCCTTAATACCACACAATTATCCCATATTGAGAAATATGGCCTTGCCAGAGATTTTCAGGAGGTGTGGCTGCAAAGAGATGCGGAAGGGGACCCTATTCTTGCTGTGATTGTGCGCCATTTCAACAGCCTTTACCTCTACAATGATAACTATATCTTTGAACCCGACGAACTGGGAAGCTTTACCTCTTTTTTAAGACCGGATATTATTTTTGGGAAAAGGGATTTATTGGGAGATCTAGCTTTATACCTAGAGGGAATGGTCCTGGAGCCTTCCTGTCATATGATCCTTGAAAAGAGGGAATGTCTGATCCCCTGTAACGAGGTTGAAAGGGCTGGGTTGGAGGACTGTGAGGAGCTCGCTTCTCTTATATACAGCATTCCGGAATTTGCCCGCTTTTATCATTCTCCCCAGGAAATAGAACGGGGCATTCGTCGAAGGATAGAATTGGGGATATGTCGGTATTTTGTTCTTAGAATGGATGGTAGGATTGTTTCTCAGGCCTATACCACCATTGAATCAGCCCATTATGCAACCATAGGAGGAGTGGTAACCCTTCCTGAGTATCGAAAACGGGGCTTGGCCTCCCTGGTGGTTTCGTGCATCAGCCAGAACCTTCTTCAAGACCATAAAACGCCCAACCTCTTTTATAGCAACGAGGAAGCAGGTAGAGTTTATGAAAACCTAGGATTTGTTCATGCAGGGGATTATGCCATGCTGCTTTCCCATGAATATGCTCAGAAGGATGGGCGCCAGATTTCTACTCAATGTGGCTCAAAGTTCCCTAACAAATAATAATGGATTACTTGTTAAATATAGGAAGATGTGTTAGAATGTACTCCAAACAGATGTTCTTGTTTGGAGGTTTTTTATATGTTCAGCAGGGTGTCAACCTGTGGGTTGCTGGGGCTTGACGGTTATCCCATACAAGTGGAAGCCGACATCTCCAATGGGCTCCCGGCCTTTGATATTGTGGGGCTTGCTGATATCTCCGTCAAGGAGGCAAGGGAAAGAGTAAGAGCCGCCATAAAAAATTCCGGGTATGAATTTCCTGTCAAAAGAATTACTGTCAATCTGGCCCCTGCTGATACGCGGAAGGAAGGCACGGGTTTTGATCTTCCATTGGCACTAAGTATTCTTGTCTCAGCCGGGGTCATCCCCCAAAATGCCGTGGAAGAGGTCATGTTGGTGGGTGAGTTGGCTTTGGATGGGGAAGTTCGCCCAGTCTCGGGCATGCTGTGCAAGGCGATTGCCATTAAAGAGCTGGGGTTTGCAAGGGTGATGGTTCCCTACAAGAATGCTGATGAAGTAGCAGTCATCAAGGGTTTGGAGATCCTCCCGGTCAAGACCCTTAAGGAGGCTGTGGAGCATTTTATTGGAACAAAGCCTGTATTCTATATGAGTGAGGAGTGCCTTCACCCGGCCCTTGAAGGCTCCAGTGAGGACTTTTCTGAGGTCAAGGGCCAAAAAAACGCCAAGCGCGCTCTAGAGGTTGCCGCCAGTGGTGGTCATAATCTGATTATGATAGGAAGCCCTGGTTCAGGAAAGACCATGCTGGCACGACGCTTACCCTCTATTCTTCCAGACCTTACCTTTGAGGAGTCCCTGGAGATTACGAAAATCTATAGTGTTTCAGGCAAGCTACCCTCCCATGGGCCATTAATTCAGGAAAGACCCTTTCGCTCTCCCCATCATACAGCAAGCGCTGTGAGCTTAATCGGCGGGGGTCGGTTGCCAAAGCCGGGTGAAGCCAGCCTTGCGCACCACGGAGTACTTTTCTTGGACGAAATTCCCGAATTCCCTCGAATGACATTGGACGTATTGCGTCAGCCCTTAGAGGACGGCTATGCCAATGTTTCTAGAATAAGTGCTGCGGTGAGCTATCCCTGTAAATTCATGCTGGTGGCTGCGGCTAACCCTTGCAAGTGCGGTTATTATGGCGATCCGGCAAAGAGCTGCATCTGTTCATACAGAGATGCGGAGAATTATCTTTCAAGGCTGTCAGGGCCGCTTATGGACAGGATTGATATTCATGTGTTGGTACCGACTTTAAGGTACAGTGAAATGGAGAATTCCGAAGAAGAGGAAGGCTCCGGTGACATCAAAAAAAGAGTGAATCAGGCCAGAAAAATTCAACAGGAGCGATATAGACATTACGGGGTCTATTGTAATGCCCATCTTAAGGGCGCCATGATCCGTGAGTTCTGCAGGGTAGATGAGGAAGGAAAACGAATTCTCAGATCTGCTTTTGACAGGCTTAATCTAAGTGCTCGTGCACATGACCGCATTTTGAAGGTAGCCAGAACCATTGCTGATATGGATGGCGAAGCCTTGATTAAGGCCGGGCATTTGGCAGAAGCCATTCAATACCGGGCGCTGGATCGTACGGTAAGAGTATAATGGGGGAGAGACCAATGAAGGATAATCTGGAGCTTTGGTTAAGACTGAGTACCATTGAGGGAATGAGTGTCCGTAAGAAATGCGAGCTTGTCACACAGATGGGAGATATAACCAGGGGGTGTACGGACCATGAGGAAACCCTACTGGTTAACCAATTGACAGCAGAGCAATATGAGGCCTTTCACAGCGAGAGCATGAGGAACGAGGCACTCCGTATTATAGAAAGGTGCAACAAGAAGCATATTAGAATACTTCCACTTTCCCATGAGGAATATCCCGAAATGCTTAAATATATTCATGATCCTCCACTGATTCTTTATGTAAAAGGGAGGCTTCCACAGATGAGTGGTATAGCCCTTGTTGGCTCCAGAAAGGCTTCGGGTTACGGGATCGAAACCGCCGTCAAGCTCTCAACAGAGCTAGCCGCATCCGGTATCATGGTCGTTAGTGGAATGGCCAGGGTTATATGTATATATTTAATACTATATAAATACATACGATATAAAAATAGCAATGAAAATATTGATATTACTTAAGTCTAATATAGTATTTCTATATTTTCTGACACAACATCCCCATCACCTCCACCTCCATCTCCATCTCCATTAAACAGTTTATTAAACTAAAGTTAAATAGATAATCCATATATCTATGATGCTTAAGTTTATTTGCTTGATAATTATATTACTGATTTATGCTGTACTTTGGAGTGCCAACTTTACAAAAGTAAAACCGAGCAAGTATAGATATTTGAAGATGATTGCTTGTTCAATTGATAAGAATTTTATATTATATTATGTGTAGGTTTTTAATTTTGTGATAGGAGTCTGCTGTAAGTGACTAAAAGGCAAAGAGTGGTATGACAATTTTGCCTATATGAATAGGGGATGATTTTATGAAGTCGAATTTTACATTCTTAGAAGAGAAGTTTCCTTTACTTGCTTCGCTGGGTAGTACAGCAGAGAAGTACTTATTTCCAGACTCTAATTCATGCCTTATGAAATTGGGTTTGTTTGGAGAAGCTGTGGTTCGTCTGATGTTTGTGTCTGACAGTATACCTGAGCCACAGGAAGACAATACCCATGCAAATAGAATAAAAATTCTTAAGAATGAAGGACTCATACATAAAGATATAGATGATATTCTTTATGCACTTAGAATTGTTCGAAATAAGGCCGCACATGATGGATATGAGTCTACGGAACAGGCAAAAATACTGCTTGAATTTGCACATAAATTAGGCATATGGTTTATGCAAACATACGGGGACTGGAATTTTGAACCTGTCGAGTTTGTCATGCCTGAAGATACAAGTAAGGATGTTGATTATGAAGCAGTAATTAAAGCCCAAGAAGAAAAGATTAAAGAACTTACCGAAAAGGTAAAAGCTACTTCTATTAATGGTTCGGAAGTATCTATTACCGATAGAAGAACAAGAGCATCAGTGTCAGCAGATAAAATAGGTTTTTCTGAAAAGGAAACTCGGTATTTAATTGATGAACAACTCCGTAAGGTCGGTTGGGAAGCAGATACTCAAAACCTCCGATACTCTAAAGGAACAAGACCTGAAAAGGGTAAAAATGTAGCTATTGCAGAATGGCCGACTGATTCTACCGTTGGTGACAGAGGGTATGTTGACTATGCCCTATTTGTTGGAACACAATTGTTAGGTGTAGTTGAAGCAAAACGCCATATTACCGATATTCCATCCGTTATTGACTATCAGTGCAAAGACTATGCAAAAAAAATTAAGAAAGAGCATTCTACCTATTTGGTTGGCAAGTGGGGAGACTATAAAGTTCCATTCCTATTTGCTACAAATGGTAGGAAATACTTGAAGCAACTTGAAACAAAATCGGGAATCTGGTTCTTAGATGCTCGTAAGTCTACAAATATTCCTAAAGCACAGCAAGGGTGGGTAAGTCCTTCAGGTCTTATTGAGATGCTTGAAAAAGATGCGGAGAAAGCAAACCAAGAGTTAAGGGATACAGGATACGAGCTTTTGATAGATAAGGATGGACTTAACCTGAGACCATACCAGATAAATGCCGTAAAGTCTGCAGAGCAAGCTGTACTTGATGGTAAACAAACTGTACTCTTATCTATGGCAACAGGAACAGGAAAAACACGCACAATTTTAGGTATGATTTATCGCTTTTTAAAATCTGGTAGATTCAATCGAATATTGTTTCTCGTTGACCGCACAGCACTTGGGGAACAGGCACAAGACGTTTTCAGAGAAGTAAAAATTGAAGATTTGATGACTTTAGATGAAATATACAACATTAAGAAGCTTGAAGATAAGGATATTGATAAAGAGACAAGGATTCATGTCGCTACTGTGCAGAGCCTTGTAAAAAGGATTATGTATAACGAAGGCGAAACAATGCCAGCCGTTACTGATTATGACCTGGTTATCGTAGATGAAGCACATCGGGGATACATCCTTGACAAGGAGATGGGAGAAGATGAACTTCAGTACAGGAGTCAAGAGGACTACGTAAGCAAATATAGAACTGTTATTGAGTACTTTGATGCTGTAAAAATAGCCCTAACTGCTACCCCAGCTCTTCATACGAGTGAAATCTTTGGCAAGCCTGTATTCAACTACTCCTATCGGGAAGCAGTGATAGAAGGATACTTAATTGACCATGATGCACCGCACAACTTAAAAACAAAACTTGCTATTGAGGGTATTCATTATAAGCCTGGTGATAGTGTTATCGTTTACGACCCTGTGACGGGCGAGGTAACGAACAGTGCAGACCTTGAGGATGAACTCGATTTTGATATTGAAAGCTTTAACCGAAAGGTTATTACTGAACCCTTTAATAAAACTGTCTTGGAGGAAATTACAAAGTATATTAATCCTGATGGAGAGGGGAAAACACTAATCTACGCTGTTGATGATTCCCATGCAGACCTAATTGTGAAGATTCTGAAAGAAATCTTCACTGAATATGGTGTTGATAATGATGCGATTATGAAAATAACAGGGTCAGTAGGTGGTGGCAATAAGAAGAAAGTTCTTGAGGCAATAAAGAAATTCAAGAATGAGAAATACCCCAATGTTGCTGTTACTGTTGACCTTTTGACAACTGGAATTGATGTTCCCGAAATTACTACTTTGGTATTCATGCGTAGAGTAAAATCAAGAATATTATTCGAGCAGATGATGGGTCGAGCTACTCGACTATGCCCTGAAATCGGGAAAACACACTTTGAGATATTTGACCCTGTAGGAGTTTATGAATCATTAGAGCCTGTTACTAATATGAAACCTGTTGTTGCAAATCCCAATGTGACATTCACAGACCTTATCAGTGGGCTTGAAAAACTGCCCACAGAAGAGCAAAAGAAAAACCAGATAGATATGATAATTGCTAAACTCCAGAGAAAAAGGAGAAAGCTTAGTGGTAAAGCAATTGAGCATTTTATTGACCTCTCAGGAGGTAAAAATCCTGCTCAATTTATTGATGAATTGAAAGCTATGGTGACTGAGAAGGCACAGGAGCATATTTTACGCAATAAAAAACTCTTTGAAATGCTTAATGAGGCAGGGTATGGTCAAATAAATCCTGTTATAATTTCTGTTAAACCAGACGAACTTATAAGCCATTCAAGAGGGTATGGAAAAGCACAAAAGCCAGAGGACTACTTGGAGGAGTTCAAAGAATTTATTTATAACAACAAAAACAAGATTACCGCACTCAATATTGTGTGCACCAGACCAAAAGAACTTACTCGTGAGGCATTAAAAAGTCTTAAGCTGGAGCTTGACCGAAATGACTTTACAGAAGTTCAACTTAATTCTGCGTGGAGAGAGCTAAAAAACGAAGAGATTACTGCTGATATTATTACATTTATACGTCAACAATCTTTAGGTTCTGCCTTGATAAGCCACGAAGATAGGATAAGAAATGCAATTAACAAGCTGAAGAAAAAACATAGCTTCAGTAAAATGGAACTTGACTGGTTGGGGAGAATAGAAACTCACCTACTACATGAAAGTATTTTGGATAAAGAAACATTTGAGACAGGAGCTTTTAAAACTAAGGGTGGTTACAAAGTAATAGATAAAATATTTAGTAATAAGCTTAAAAACATCATAGAAGAAATCAATGAATATCTATACGAGGATTGGAGTGCATAAGTAGCGATGAATAACCAAGAAATAGTAGCAAAGCTTTGGAATCTGTGTAATGTACTAAGGGATGACGGTATTACCTATCATCAATATGTTACTGAGTTAACATATATTCTGTTTCTTAAAATGACGAAAGAAACATCAACCGATAAGCAAATCCCTGAAAATTATCGTTGGGATAATCTTGCCAAGAGACAAGGCATAGAGCTTAAAAAGTTCTACAATGACCTTTTAAACCACCTCGGAGAGAATACCACAGGTAGAATCAGGGAGATATACTCTGGGGCAAGGTCTAATATAGAAGAACCCAAGAACCTGGAGAAGATAATTAAATCTATAGATGAACTTGACTGGTATTCTGCCAAGGAAGAAGGCTTGGGCAATCTTTATGAAGGGCTTTTGGAAAAAAATGCAAACGAGAAGAAGTCGGGAGCTGGGCAGTATTTTACGCCAAGGGTGCTCATTGATGTGATGACCATACTTATAGACCCAAAGCCTGGTGAGCTTTGCAATGACCCTGCTTGCGGTACTTTTGGCTTTATGATTGCGGCCGACAGACATATAAAGAATAAAACGGATGACCTGTTTACATTATCTGCAGACCAACAGGAGTTTCAGAGGAAGAAGGCTTTCTCAGGCTGTGAGCTTGTGCATGATACTCACAGACTTGCGTTGATGAATGCCATGCTTCATGACATCGAGGGTGAGATTCTTCTTGCTGACACACTATCTAATGCAGGAAAAGCTCTGAAGGGATATAACGTGGTACTTACGAACCCCCCGTTTGGAACTAAGAAGGGTGGAGAACGTGCTACCCGTGATGATTTCACGTATCCTACATCAAATAAGCAGTTAAACTTCCTACAGCACATTTATCGTTCATTAAGAACAGATGGCAAATCAAGAGCTGGGGTTGTTTTACCTGACAACGTTCTTTTTGCTGATGGTGATGGTGCTAAGATTCGTGCTGACTTGATGGACAAGTGTAATTTACATACTATTTTGAGGTTGCCTACTGGTATTTTCTACGCCCAAGGCGTTAAAACTAATGTACTTTTCTTTACCCGTGGAACTAATGATAAGGGGAACACCAAGGAAGTATGGATATATGATATGCGTACCAATATGCCGAGTTTTGGTAAAACCACGCCTTTAAAGCATGAACATTTTGATAGTTTTATTAAGGCATATACTACAGAAGATAGAAGAGCGATTCAAGATGAACGCTGGAGTGTCTTTACAAGGGAGCAAATAATACAGAAGAACGATAGCCTTGATTTAGGTTTAATCAGGGATGATAGTGTTTTGGATTATGAGGATTTGCAAGACCCAATTGAAAGTGGAGAAGAGATTATAGCACAATTGGAGGAAGCTACTGATTTAATTATGAGTGTTGTAAAAGAACTTAAGAGTTTAGGCGGTGGTAACTAATGGTTAAGAAAGAGAAGTTATCACTGAATGAATTGCTGGAACAAGCAATTGTCAATGATGAAGATATGCCGTATAAAGTACCGAGTAACTGGGTTAATGTTCATGGTAAGATATTTAACTTTGAAAAAGGTAAAAAACCAGAAAAATTAGATGAAGAAAAAACAAATAATAGTATTCCTTATGTGAATATCAAGTATTTTGAAACGGGAATAGTTGAGCAATATACTTATGAGAATTCAACCAATAGGTTTTGCAATGAGAAAGATATTTTAATTGTTTGGGACGGAGCAAGGTCTGGTTTGGTTGGGACTGGAGTAAGTGGAGCATTAGGGTCTACATTATGCAAAATTAAAATT
This sequence comes from Bacillota bacterium, assembly GCA_023415205.1. Lineage (GTDB taxonomy): Bacteria > Bacillota > Clostridia > DSM-8532 > DSM-8532 > DTU059. Next base: position 20,882 of record JAEZLR010000002.1, read on the forward strand.
AATAAGATTAACCATAAGTATGTATTCTATTACTTTATGAGTAAGTATGATGATATAAATAAAAATGGTAGAGGGACAGGAATACCTCATGTTGACCCTATCTACGTGTCGAATCTTACATTTCCTCTTCCACCGTTACAAGAACAGAAACGGATTGTGGATACAATAGAAACTCTCTTTGAGAGATTAGACCGAGCAAAAGAGCTTGTTCAGAATACTCTTGACTCCTTTGAGGTCAGAAAATCAGCGATACTGCATAAAGCGTTTACTGGTGAGCTAACTGCTAAATGGCGTGAGGATAATGATAAAGAGGATTCAGGTTCTATAATTACCAGTTTATTTAACTATAGAGTTGGTTTAGCCAAAACTCCGATAGAAAAAAGCAAAATTGAGAGCATTTTTTCATATGAAGAAAATGAATCGTATGAAAACTTGCCTAATGGATGGAGATATGTGTCCTTGGATAAGCTCTGCGAATCCTTTCAATACGGAACATCTAATAAATCAGATAATGAAGGTAAAGTTGTTGTAATAAGGATGGGAAATCTTCAGTCAGGCAAAATTGATTGGAATGACTTAGCGTATAGTTCTGATGAAGAAGATATTAAGAAATATATTTTGAAGAAGGGTGACGTTTTATTTAACAGAACAAATAGTCCAGAGTTAGTAGGGAAAACGTCTATATATGAAGGAGAGCAACCAGCTATTTTTGCAGGGTATCTGATTAGAATAAAAAATTACGAATACCTGGATTCATATTATTTGAACTATATTATGAATTCATCATATGCTAAAGAATACTGTATGCGTGTAAAAAGTGATGGAGTAAATCAGTCTAATATTAATGCTCAAAAGCTCGCAAAATTTGAGATTCCATTTTGTTCTCTGAAAGAACAGAAAGAGATAGTAAGAGTACTTGATAACCTCCTTAAAAACGAGCAAAATGCAAATGAGCTTTGTAAAGTAATAGATAAGATTGACTTTATGAAAAAATCAATACTTGCACGTGCTTATCGAGGAGAACTGAACACTAACAACCCTGAAGAAGCAAGTGCTTTAGGGCTGTTGAAAGAGGTTTTGCGAGAACGGGCAGAGATAGTTTGAGCAGTCAAGAATGGGGAAGAATCCAGACAGATTCCTTGAAAGGTAGAATATTTTGAAGGCTATCCGAAATTGCTGAATCAAGATGGTGAATTTTTATTTTAATAGAAAATGGACGAACCTCTTTCAAACATAGGACAAATAATGGTAATATATAGTTGAGGTATAAGAAAATGGGGGGGAGTAAAATATGTTATATAATAGGCAAGACTTAGAAAAGAGAGTTAAAAGTCAGCAAATAACAAAGTATGCGTCCATTCTCGAATTTGCACAAATTCAAAAGTCATTTAATGCAACAAAAACATATGATGTGTTCCTTTCACATAGCTTTTTAGATGCTGAATACATAAAGGTAATAAAGGATGATTTTGAAAAACTTGGTTTAGTGGTGTATGTAGATTGGATTGATGATGCACAACTTAGTAGAGACAAGGTATCAAAAGAGACCGCTGATATTCTTAGAACGAGGATGAAGCAGTGTAAATCCTTATTCTATGTAACTACAACAAATTATCAAAATTCAATTTGGATGCCTTGGGAGTTGGGATATTTTGATGCTCTGAAAGATAAAGTTGCAATAGTTCCAGTCTTAAGTAGCTCCCAATCCGATGATAAATATACTGGGGCTGAGTATTTAGGTTTATATTATTACGTTTCAATTAATCCAAGTAATGGGACACAAGCAATATTTATAAATAAATCTGAAAATGAATATGTTAGTTATAAAGAATGGATTGAAGGAAAACAACCATACATACATAAATGAGAGGAGCAGTAATATGGGAAATGAAAAGAAATTAAAGCATTTAGAATTTATTCAGGGCATTATTAATAGAATGGGAAACAACTCCTTCTTAATTAAAGGTTGGTGTATCACTTTAGTAGTGGGCATTTTCGCCATAACAATAACAAATGATAATTATTTATTTCTTTTAATTAGTATTATTCCTACTGTTACATTTTGGTATTTGGATGGATTTTTTCTGAAGACCGAGAAGCTTTATCGAGAGCTATATAAAAATGTAGCAGGTACAGAAGAAGAAAAAATTGACTTTTTAATGAATGTTAACAAGGCTGAATATAAGAAAAAAGTGGGTAGTGTTCTACAAGTAATGTTTTCAAAAACATTACTCCCTTTTTATGGGATGCTTCTAATTGTATTGGGAATTTTTATTAGCCTTGTATATTTTAAGATTTTAACGATTTAATGAAAAGTGCAAATTAATGGCAGAAGAGTATTTCTATGTAATTACTGTTTTGGCAAAAGGAAGTGAATTTATGGCACATAAAACTTTTATTTCTTACAAATATAGTGAAGCAACTGTGTTAAGAGACAATATCATTAAAGCATTAGGTGATGATGCTACATACTATCAAGGAGAGACAAGTGAATCACCTGATTTAACTGATACAAGCACTGAAAACATTAAACGTGTACTTAAGGATATGATGTTTAATACATCCGTCACCATTGTGATATTGTCACCTAATATGATAAAAAGCAAATGGATAGATTGGGAAATTGAATATTCTCTTAAGCAAATTACACGAAGTAATAGAACTTCACAAACAAATGGAGTTGTAGGTGTAATTATGAAATATAATGGAGGTTATGATTGGCTGATAACTCATTCAACAGATTGTCACGGTTCTCCTACCATAGATTATAAAAAGGAATATTTATATCCTATAATACATAAAAATCACTATAATTCGAACCCACAAATTTGGCATTGTAAAGACTGCGAAACTTATAATAGTATGAATGGCTCTTATATTAGTTATTTCACTGAGGAATACTTTCTCAAAAACCCACAGTATTACATTGATAATGCATTTGATAAAAGTGAAAAAACAGATAATTATAACCTTACCAGGCAAAAGTAATTTAAATATTCAAATATAAAATATTACAGATAATTAAACCTTCTTCATAAATGTTATCAATAAAACCAGATTGGATTAGACGGCTTATTTAACACAAACTTAATAGTATACGGAAATATTAAAATTTTCAAAAATCACCGCAACCTTCCTTTTGTTTTTGCGAAACAAACTTAGTATATGAAGCTTAGGCAAATGGAGTTATATGGAACAAAATGCAAACTGGTTCGTAAAAACTATAGACGGGCAGTTGATACTGGTAGATGAAAATGAATATAAAATTGCCTCAAAGTATCAATGGCAGTCTAAAGCTGATGGTAGAGGTGGGCATCGTCCAGTAATTTTTCTTGATGGAAGATGCATCACTTTTGCATCTGTAGTTTTCGAATTGAACAGAAATCAAGTTATATACCACAAAAATGGGAATCCTTATGACTTCAGAAGAGATAAAATTGTTATCTGTAATAATAGGAGCGAATTTGGTCATTACATCGGTAGTTCCAATCGGAAAAATACACAGTATAAAGGTGTCTTTTTATTTAGAAGAAGTAATGCTTGGGCAGTTAGGATAATTAAAGATAAAAACATAATAGATGGAGGTCATTTTGCTTCTGCAGAAGATGCATCTATCGTAGCCGACTACTTTATTATTAAAAACTACGGAGAAAATACTGATAGAAATTATCCAGAGTTGAGCTTTAAGCAGATTAATGAAAAGTATATCTCTATACTTACTAAATATGGTCATGACAGCAATGCGAGGAAAGCAAAATCGGGCCAAGGTCTTACGAGATGTGGGAATAAAACTTCCAGGTTTGTAGGAGTTTCAAAGGATAAGAGTATGTGGACAGCCAGAATTAAGTTTAATAAAAAACAGATACACCTTGGTAATTTTGAGACGGAAGAAGTAGCCGCTCAAGCTTATGACAAGAAAGCTATAGAGCTATACGGTGAATTAGCAAAACTGAATTTCCCAGCAAATGCGTAAACGAATCTCCTCCAGTTCCTCCATAGCAGTTCCTAAAAATGATGAAGATTAAAATTGATAAGAGTGCGGTATGCTTCGGCTATTTGGTTCGAGGATAGATTCTTGTATAGGGAGTATGCGGAAGCATTGGTAAATGAAAGGAGAGACTGTCTTGAGTTTTGTATAATGGAAATATTCCCAAATTATTGTATTAAATTATGTAAACCTCATTTTACTCCTTTCGAATGAATTGCCTTTTTTTTTACGATTGACATAAAAGGAGTCTCAAATTGAAATTTAATTAAATTTAATCTTGTAACACCTGATATTTTGCTCCATCAAAATGATATACCTTCATACTACCCAATTCAGGCTCAACATCTGCAGGATTGAAGAGAACTACATTCTTGCCTTGAAGTCCTATTAAGTCCATTCTTGTACTTCTATATATAACACCTGCATAACCTTTGCTCTGTAAGAATTTCGCAAAGTGATGGAAAGGTATATAGGCTTTAAGGTCAGGGTCGTCTTCTTTGAATACTGGAAGAAATACTGCCTCGTCAATATGTTTCATCATTAACCTTCCTATATATTTTTCTGTTTCCTTCAGTATTTCTTCACGGGTTTGAGGCATTACTACCTCCTGTTGAATAATCTCCTTTATTCTTACTTTAAGTTTGGCATCGTCCTTACTCAAGGCAACTAACTCTGTCGTGTATTTCCTTTTGCTAAATATCTCCTTTACTTTCTGTTGACTCATTTCGTCCATAACTCCCTGATTTTCAATCTCTATGTCTTCATAGGAAACATCCTGAAAACAAAAGTTTATTAATAAAGCGTCCTTCTTTACGGGCTTAAACTTACATACAGTGGCGTTACTTCCTGCCTTGAGTCTAAACTCCTCAAAACAAGTCTTTTCCAACATATTTATCGTGTTATCATATGGCAATACCTCTTCACTATAAGCAAGATACTGGAAGGCAACGCCTGGGGGATTCCAGCGGTTATTTTGCGTGTAGCGTGGGTCTGGAATCATTCTTAGATAATTTCCAAAGTGCTTGCCTGACTGCGTTCTATATAGGTGTTTTAATTGACCAAGCCTGACTGTAAATAATTCTGGATGCTTTGCGATACTTCCAGTATGCATTTCGTTAAATACTTGTATAAATGATTTTTCGTTAGCGTCATAGCCATAAAGAACCTTATTCCAGTGGTCTGATAACTGCCTTGTAAAATCAATCCTATACTGCCGTTTGAATTCGGCGTTTATATCACCCAAGGCAAGACTGTACTTCTGGAGGTATTTCAGATATTGTTCAAATGCTTCCACTATGACTTCCTCTTTTTCAGTTGGATGGAAGTCCTTGCAAATATCGTTTAAGAAAAAGTCATAAACTTTATTAAGTGCATTAAGCAACTCGAAGAAAATAGGGCTATTAGTGTCATTTTCCAGACTTTCTATAGCCCTCTTTAAAATCCTGAACTTATAATTATCCTTGTATAGTTCGAGCATTCTATTTAGTTCAAATGTTAATTGACATCTATAAAACATGATACATTCTCCCTGGCATATGTATATACTTATTATATAAAAATCAGGAAGAGTTTTACAATCATTTGCTTCTAATTATGCTTTTTAAGCTATTTCATTCAACAAGAAAGGCCCGATATTTATGTCTTCTGTTATCATAAGTATAGAACATTTTCTAATAGTGATTTTACCACTCTTGATATTTTCTAATAAAATGCTCCCCTATAAATTCACTCTTATCTAAGCTACCAATTGCATTATCAAATAAAGACTCTTTCATTTTCTCTAACATATGAACTATTTTTAAATTGGAATTATCAAATTCTCCTATACCTAAATATTTTTCAATAACAATATTTACTATTTCTTTGGGTTTGCTCCTGAAATATATAATAAGATAGTCTATGAGTTCCATTTGAAGTTCCAAAGAATCATATGCGATATTGTAATATGATTTCATGGTTTTTGTATCAACAAGGTCTTCTCCGTTGACTGTTACAACACCTTCATATACTTTTGAAAAAACAAATATCGCTAAAAGATAAGTGAGCAAGAAAAAGTTTTGGCAACCAAAAGTGAAATTCCCTTGGCTAAAGTAACAGGACAACGCACCATAACTACAATGTGTATATTGACATAAGAAAGGATATAAGAGGTCATAGTAGTCTCTTTCATTACCCATAATAACTCTTCTTGGATTTTTAATATCTCCTACTTTCTCATTATTTTGTGAAAACACGCCTTTTTTCCCACGTGATTCATAATAACCGAAAGAAATACCTAACGGAGCAAGAATAAAATTATCTACCACATCTTTTCTTTTTTCTTCATCATCAATATTATCTCTTACATATCGACTAAGAATATGATTTTCAAAAATCGAACGAATTAACATGAAACAATCTTCAGAAAATATTAATTCTTGACTATTAAGTAGCTGACGGATTGCCAGTAAAGATTTTGTACTTTTGGCAAATATAAAATAATCATAATCATAGCTGAGTTTTTTGCTATACTTAAGTTGTTCAGGAACATCTCCAGTTTTTGAATATACCATCAGTATGTCAGTAAGTCCGTCAGGCACACAAGATATGTTACAAAAATCACGTGCTTTTATAATTAAGCGATTCAACATTTTTTTGGATTTTATTTCTATTGGTAACTTTTCCACTACCCTGCCCCCTCTGCTAATTACCATGTACAAATAGATTTTTTTAATGCCATAGTCATTTATATGAAAATAAAAATAAATATTTTTCAGTATCTCAACGCAAGCACATTCACACTTATCTAATAGACAATGAATAAATCACACCTTAGAGATTTTGTGCTATTAAATATTTGCTTCACGGGCTCAAAGCATTGTTCTTATTAACTGAGTAGAACCATCTTCATGTATAAAACTTCAAATTCCAATTTTTCTTAATGCTTCAATTGCATGTTCAACTTTTTCTTCATCTAATAATTTTACATCAAGATTTTCTATTTCACCAAATCTGCCTCTATAAAATGCAAGATTGATTATGCTGTTTGCATCTCCGATTTCATCAAAGCCTATTCCATAACCCCCACACTTTTTGTCAATAATATGTAGCAAATAGTATCCAACAATTTGAGCACACTCAATCCATTTGTATTCTTTACTCTTAGTACATTTAAAATCATATAAAGTACCATCTATGAAAATATCAGCATCAGCTCCACCACATAACATAGAGGCAAAACCAAAATTGGGATTGAATATAACACAGCTATTAGCTTTTAGGATTCCTGCATCAATAAATCTATTGCTAAATACATCACATAACATACGTAAGTCGTTAATAATTTCTGTTTCGGTATCGTCTATAAGACTTTTCTTAATATCCAGAGGTGGAATCCCTGACCTTGCAACTGTTTCAAGAGAAGCTAAATAACCTGAAAAATTAAGCAATTCATCATAATCAACCTTTTTGTTATTAATAAACTGTTCGCATTCCTTGATTCCTTTTTCATATTTTCTCTTAACTGTATTATAAAGATTTTTATCAATAATCTTTCCTAATTTTTTAAGTCCGTACTCTGCTACAAGATTATTATATGCATGCTTTTTGACATCCAAATCTTTTAAATTTTTAGCTATAATGAATCTTGCAAGGTAATCGAAACCTGTACCTACGAGTGTTGAATTATAAGGTTTGCTTAAGGAATATGGCACTAATTCTTCATATTCTTCAGAAAATGGTTTTTTCCCTGACACAGTAGTAAATGTTGGCCTTGGGTCTATTATACTTTTTATTATTTTTTGAAATTCAATATCTTTCTGAGCTTTGCCTTTTAACATTGATTTTAAAGACATATCGCACCTCTTTGCTTAATTTTGTTGTTTTTAAATTCTCCTTCATTTGTAGTACCATTAGACCATATTTATAAATGCCTTCTCTAAATTCTTCTTCAGTAGCTTCATCAATAATAGAACTGTCATTACTCTTAGGAGATTTGTTGAGTGGTTAATGTTTCAGAAGATAAAGTATTAGAGCCATTCGAGCAACCAGTATAAAAACAAAACTAACTCCTAAACAATTTACAATAATATATAAAATGTGCAAATTGTTGTATTGAGTATATAACTTGGTATATTCAATTGTCAATTGCAATTGTAGCTATATAGTATTAATTATAAATCGTCTGCACTTATCCCAAAAGACATGATATAATAAAATTTGGAAACTGCAAGTGCGGTTGACACATACGGGATAAGTGGCAATAATCACCCGGTCTTTAAGTAAGACCGGGTGATTATTTTACTATACATATACCTACCTATAACTTCATAAACGTTTTACATTTAGAAAGTTATTGAGATTGTGCAATGAGGAAAAAGACATAGCCTCATAAATAGGGCGTAGAATATATATTCCTGATGTTGGAAATACAATTGAAAATCTAAAAGAAAAAAATCACACCAATTATTTCTGGCGTTTGGTTAATGGTATTGCCGACTTAACAATATCTAATATTATAGTTGCTTCTGTATTTGTGCAAGAACTAATCAATTCTCCAAATTCCTGTACCACATCTTTATGAGTCAAATTTAACCCTTTCAATAAGTAGTCAATTGAGGTATTAAGTGCGTAAGATATTTGTAATAGAACATCAATACGGACTTTTCGCTCGCCATTTTCAATCATAGTAATATATTGCCTTGAAACATTTATATTCTCAGCGAGCTGTTCTTGGCTAATTCCTTTATTTATTCTTTCTTCTTTAATACGTCTTCCAAGTGATTTACAATCCATAATTTTCTCCTGTATCAATTTTACAGGTGTATATAAAAATTTTGAAACAACTGAACGTGTCATTATGTTTACTGGGAGTGTCATAGCTGGTATAATATAAATGAAGTTTATTACAAAAATATTGACTATATACAACAAAATGTTAATAGTGTTAGTACATGTTAATTTTAACTCAACGATTAAAAGGAGGATTTTCATTATGGATGAAAAAGTTGAGCGTATGAACACTGTAGCTGAGGCAGATGCTGACAAGATAAAGAGAATGCAAGATATACCTGTGCCTGCCGAAACCGTCAAAGACCTTTTAAAATCCTCACCAACTGTTGATTTTTACAACGAAAAAATAGTTATAATTCTTGAAATTCAAGCAATGTTTTATAATGCAGTACGTGGAGAGGCCAAACGTGGTGAGTTACTTATAGATTGGGATATTCTATATGATAAAGAATTATTTTCAAAGTATTATGATTTGAATACAGTTAGGGTTGATAAGTATGATAATTTTTGGTTTAGTGTAAGGAAAGAGTTGAAAAGAAAGAATAAAGAGATAAGTAAATAACTAATAGAAAATTGTTGTTTTAACAATATAAAAACTCATTTTAAAAACTTTATAATTCGTCTTTTCATTTATCTCTTACTTATTTCAGCACTGGTATTACAAACTCAAATTTTTATTTTAAAGCCATGGGACTTGCCCTTGGTTTTTTTAATTTTATTGGTAACATAAAATAGCAATTCTGTTATATTATAAAGTGCATATAATGTAATTTAAAATTTACATTATATGCACTACATTATATGATATAAAAAGTCTTTAAAACCTTATATTGCAAGCGTTATAAAGATGTTGACAATTTAATAAAAATGGTTTATAAAGGTAGTTGTATATGGAAATTATGTAATATTATAGATGTAAAAAATAATTTACAAAATATAAAATGGAACGTAGTTCTATTAATAAAATTCACTAAAGAGGTGTAGTTATGATTAATTCATTAGATTGTTATAAAGTTAAATTGGCACAAATACAAAACAAGCAAAAGAATCTTATTAAGTATTATATTATCGTAAAAAATAATATTCCTTGCTATGAAATAAATGGTTGGCTTGAAGAAAAAGGAATTAAGAAAATTACTACTGGTAAGGAGTATGCTTATAAGTTAGCTGTCTTCTTAAACTATCTAAATAAACGGAATTTGAAATATGAAAAAGCGAGATTACGAGATGTAAAATTATTTATAAAATATTTAGTATACGGCTTGTGTGAAAATGTTTTTATGATTAAAGAAAATGTGTCGTTTAGTACAATTAATAAGTATTTAACCGTAATTACTGGCTTTTATTTGTATTTAGATGATATGTCATCTGATACAGAAATGGTTCTGAAAGTCAAAGATAATAAAAAAAGGGTAAAAAATTCCTTCTATTATGGACAAATATGGAAGTATGATTACTCATATTTGATAGAGAAGTACATTACTAACATGACACCAAAAAAAGAATATATTAAATGGTATTCTGAGGAGCAAAAGGAGGGAATTTTATCAAATTTTAATACGTTAAGAGATAAGGCAGTTTTTAAATTGACTTTGGAAGCCTTGAGAATAGATGAAGTAATAAGTATACGTATGTCAGATTATGATTCTAATAGGAAATTAATTAGACCAAGCAGGTCAAAAGGAAAAGAAACACAACTTGGAGAAAATAATGATTTGAGACCTATATTTTTACCTGATGAAACTGCAAGAATTATAAATGATTATATATATACTGAAAGAGCTGATGTTGAAGCTGAGACAGGAATAATATCTGATTTTATGTTTATTAATCTAAGAAAAGGTGAGGGGCTTGGTGAAGTGCTCAAATACCGAACGTATATTGAGATACTTAAACGTTGTGCAAAAAGAGCAGGCTTAAATCGTAAAAAAATAAGAACCCACAGTGGAAGAAGTACAAAGATTATGGAATTGATAGAACATCAAGCTGAATATCCAGAAGATGGGATTACTAATATTCACATAAAAGAATTTGTAGGAATGAAAGAGTTAAAAAGCCTTGAGCCGTATATTAATCATAATAATGAAGTACTTGCGAAGACTGTTTACGAGAAAACTCACAAAGGAGAAAAAGTAAAAAGTGCTAATTAAACATATTAAATATATAACTGATTTTAAGAGCATTTGGAATATTGATGGAACTATAGTTGAATTAACGAGATATGTTATGTCTCCGAAAGACCCAAATAGATTTATTACTCTTTATTCAGAACTACAAATTATATTAATTAATAAAAGTTCTCTAATTAATGTTGTAAATAAGTTTTCATTTGATGGTGTTGTTACAGTCATGTTTACTTTTTATGGTGAATTATCAGTTCAATATCTTAGGCATTATGCAAAAATATATATTGATAGAAGTTTACACAGTAAGTTGTTAAAGCAAAATGAAGTACCATCTTATGAATTCATAAAGTATGTTTTTGGTATTAACGGGCATTCAGCTAAGAGGCATAAGGAAAGTGTGACATATATTAAAGAAATACTGGAGAAAAATTATAATCTTTTTATCTGTGAGAAAATAAAGAATTGTATTGCCAAAAAAGATAGCTTAGCAAGTATATCTAAAAATGTTGGATGGTTTAATATACTATATTTTGGATTTAATGAGTATGAAGGACTTTTAAAAGAATATATCGCTTATTTTGCAAAACAATTTACTGTAAATAGAGAAGTTATTACATATAATAAGTTGAAAAATAAAATGTTCGGTAAGAAAGTCAACCATGATATATCTGATAAGTATGAATCAAGAAATTCCCGCTATTTTGAAATAAACAAATATAAAAAAGTCATTAAAGAAATTGTAGATTTGGAATATGAAAAACAGAAAAAGGAATTTATCGAGAATAATATTGCTGAGATAAAATCAAATAAAGATGCTTGGAAACTGTTTTATATGCAAGGGCCAGGCTTGAAATTTACAACCTTCGATTTTTCTAAAATAAACTGTGTCGGCATTAGACGTGAAGTAAAGTTGTTTATGAAAGAAAGAATATGTAACGATAGAAAAATAACTGATGATATAATAGATTCATTAATAAGTGCATTAAATACAATAACGAATTTTCGTTCAAATATAAACTTTTTTTGTGACATCACAAAAACTGACATAAGAGCCATGATTTCTTACTTTGAAGATACTAACGTACCCCAAAAACATAAGACTTTTTCAATTGCGACTATCAAGAAGAGAGTAGAAAGTTGTGGGTTAGTGGTCGATTTTTTAATGAAAGATGAAAATAAAGAAATGATAAAATCTCCTAAGCCACACTATAATTATTTTAGAGACTTTAGTTTTAGAAATACAAAAAAAATGTATAAAAGAACAGCAATTATTCCTGATGAAGTTGTCGAGGAGATAAGTAAGCATATTACAGAGTTAAACATTTTTTATCAAACTATATATGCGATTTTTATTAATCTTGGAATAAGGTGTAAAGAAGTAATTCATATTGAAGAAGGATGTCTCCAGCCTTCAAGATATAAAGGAGTATCGTTACTTAGATTTACTCCATATAAAGTGTTGGAGTCAAGAAGAAAAAATAATTTAGATGATTACAGAGAATTGCTTATTAGTGAAAAAGTGGCAAATATGATAGAAATGCAAATTGAAAGGACAAAAGAGCTTAGAAAAAAATATAATTGCCCATATATTTTCATCAATCAATACCCACATCGAAGGGCTTACTTAACGAAAGGAGCTGGATTTGTTGTTGCAATACAAAGACTAATTAAAAAGCATGGTATAACCGATAAGGATGGTCAATTGTGGCATTTTACAAGTAGACAATTTCGTAAAACGCTTGCTGTTAAAGCTATCGAAAATGGTGCATCGTCTGCAGAAGTTGCTTACTTATTAGGAGTTCTTCAAGGTACAGCATTAGATTACTATGAAGAAGTAAGAGAAATTAAGTTAGCTGACATGACTTCTGAATATTATAAAAAAAAGTTTGATTTGATTATTAGTGAAAATAATCTTTCAAATTATACTGAAGATGAAAGAAGATTCCTATATGTAGATTTTATGTTAGGAATGAGAGAAGTGCCCTTGGGGAAGTGTATGAAGAAGTTTACAGATAAACCTTGTGGATACGAAATAGGAAGAAGTGATTGTTCTTCATGTGATAAGATTGCATCTGGATGTAAATATATGGGCGAGTGGGTTAGATTGCGGGACGATAGAAAAAAAGCAATTACAGAATTAGAAGAAATTTATAAGCGGGAAAACATCCCAAAGGAACAATATAAAACATTCAGAGAATATGAGTGTGAAGTATATTTCTTTACAACTTACCAAGCTGTAATTGATAAAATTGAAGAGTATGAGAATAATAGAAAGGGGAGCTAATGTATAAATAAGCATATTAAAGTTAGAGAAGAATATAGTTTGAATTTAAAACAGGAACTTGATGATTTCTTCAAAACTCTATCAAAGAGTTCTAATTTTAACGATATTATTTGGATATGTGACCGTTATAGAAAAAACATATCTCAGTTAGCAAAAAATTTTACTATTTATTTTGCTAATGTTCATTTAAAATTTGTTTATTTATTAAAATATTTTTTATTACTACAACTAAGAAATGGTTTGTCAATTAAGACCGCAAAGAGCTATGTAACTAACATTAATACTTTTTTTATGTGGATAAATAACACACAAAAAATATATGATTTGAAAAAAGTATCACCTAAAATTGTATCTGAATATAAAAAGTTTTTGGAAAGTTCAGAGAAAACTATAGACACAAAACATGAGAAATGGAGTGCTGTTTACAATTTCTTTGAAAGAATGATTGGATGGGAAGGTATTCCAAAGGGTAATCCATTTTATAGAAAAAATCCTTTTCCAAAACCAACACAGCACAAGTCAAAATATATCGAAGCTTATGTTATTAATCAGTTGGATTCTATATTTAAAAATGAAGAAATTGCATTGGTTATTCGATTGGTCTATTGGCTATTAAGAAGTATACCAAATAGAATTCAGGAAGTATTAGACATGAAAATAAAGTGCTTAAAGCCGTTTGCACAGAACTGGGTTATTTTTATTCCTACAACTAAACAAAATGGGGGATATAAAGAACCTCAAATACGTTGTGTTCACATAAAAGAAGAAGGTCATGGTAAATATTTAATGGATTTAATTCGAGAGCAACAGGAAAGTGCAAATAAGCTTCAAGAAATTCTAAAAAATGATTTGCTTTTTACGCATAGAGTAAGAAGACCAAATCCTAAAAATAAGAATTATTACCACCTAACAAAGCAAACTACAGTAATATCTCAGGACAGTGTGAGAAGATTTATTAATAATATTTGTAAAAAGTATAATGTTATTGATTCAAAGGGTAATCCCTACAGAATAACTTCACATCAGCTACGTCATAATGGGATAACAGATATGTTATATTTTGGATTTCAGCCAATTGAAATACAATATATTACAGGTCATCAGACGGATGCTATGATATTGCAATCTTATAACCATCCTCAAGAGGATGAAATTATACGAGGACAAAAAGCAGTTATTGATAAAGGTTCAGATGAAGAAAAGCCAATAGTATATTTCAAAGGTAAGATATATAATATGGATGAAAAGCGTGAGCAGTGGCTCTTACGAAATATTAGAGCACAAAAACTTAAGTTCGGTATTTGTGGAGATATTGTTAATTGCAGAGGAAAAATGTTTGAATGCCTATCATGTAACAATTATATACCAGATATGAAAGATTTAAAGTACTTTGAAGTACAGGTTGAAAGTTGGAAAAGAAAAGTTATTGCATTTGAAAATATTCAATGTATGAAAGAGAATGCAGAATATAATCTTAACCTAAATCAGAGTATTGTAGATAAAATCAAAAAAATACTTTACGAGCAAAGTGAACTTAATGAGCTTATTGTTTATTAACATAAACAAATGTGAGGTAAAGGAATGCTAAAGAGTAGACGAAAAGATATACCAGCAAATTTAAGAAATCAACAGAATGAAGTTAAGGATTTAACTGTAGAGAAAATTCAGGATGCAATCAATTTGTTAAAAGAGGAAGGCTATTTAGTTGATATAAAAGCACTAATGGAAAGAACGGGGTTTAGCTATTCGTTATTTACTAACAAGAAAAAAAGTCACGTTCAAAATGTTCTTGAGCTAAATAAGGTAGGGAAATATGCCAAAAAAACAGTTTATACCTCCGAGACTAATGTACATAAGAAAGTTATACAGCTTGAAAGTGAATTACAAAGCATGATAAATAAAGTGCTTAGCTTGGAAAAAAAGTTGAGTGAGAAGAAAGAGACCATTAGAAATTTAAGAGATAAATTAGAAGAATCAGAAAATGAATGTTCAATATTAAGGGGAGAACTACAAAGAGTAGTAAGTATAGCTACAATTCATGGGATAGAGTTGAATTAATAAATTGATTATTTTATAAATTTAAGAAGTTAGAATATTAAATGTGAAACTATTTGTACACTGAGGCAAATAGTTTATTTTTATACTCTTTTCAAAAAAATGGTTGTTGAATAAATTAGACACAGGTTATAATGTTGAAATGAATATTAGGTTTAATATCGTAAGTTTATACGATTTAGTAGTCCCATATAACAAGGGTTTGAATATAGTGTAAAAAAATTATATACAGATAACAAAGGGCATTGATACTGCAGCTCATTGCGGTGCACTTAATGCAGGAGGTGAAACAGCGGCTGTTCTGGGCTGCGGTGTGGACATTGCCTATCCTCCTGAAAATAGCAAGCTTATGGAGCGCATTGCAGAGTCCGGAGCCGTTCTATCGGAATACCCGCCGGGAACGCCGCCTGCCACCTTCCATTTTCCCTGCCGTAACCGTATTATCAGCGGAATGACCTTGGGTACGGTGGTGGTGGAGGCGAGCCTCAAAAGCGGGTCCTTAATCACTGCCCATAGTGCCCTGGAGCAGGGGCGGGAGGTTTTTGCTGTACCCGGCAATATAACCCATTTTAACAGCATGGGAACCAACCGTCTCATAAAGGACGGAGCAAAGATGGTTTTAACGGTGGATGATATTCTTGATGAGCTCCATTTTGGCCTTTCACCTATCAACCGCAATTTTAGAAAGAAGAAGGGAAAGGAAGAGGCCATACCTTCAGAAGGGAAGAAGATTATGAATGCCCTTAAACTGGAGGATCTTTATGATGAGGAACTCTCCCAGAAAACGGGTATTTCTGCCAAGGAACTCTATGGCATTTTGTTGGATTTAGAGCTGAAGGGATTGATTCAGAAAAGCATCAACGGTAAATACCGGGTGATGACAAAAGGCGGATAGTAGGCTACATCCCACTGGTCAGCAATTCTAATATGCAAAAGAGAGTAACCTATAAGAATAACACTAGGGTATACATATAAAATAGTATCAGAATCATAGAATTCATCAGAAACACATATCTGGCAGATTTAATTATGAAGATATTTTATATCAGAAAGCAATACTTTGTTCCCATTCTTGTTGTGATTGTCCTGGTCTTTTTAGTCTTAAACATCGTTTTGGCACGCCAATACGTTACTGAAGCATCAGGCCGTTTCAGGGAGGATATCCCCATCTACTCCGTTGACAGCGAGGGTAAAAAATGCGCCATCACCTTTGACTGTGCTTGGGGGGATCAGGACATACCAGCCATCCTGGATGTGTTGGAAAAATACCAAGCCAAGGGCACCTTCTTTATTGTCGGGCTTTGGGCTGAAAAATATCCTGATACCGTCAAGCTGATTGCGGACAGGGGGCATACGGTGGCCAATCATGGATACTCCCACGCACATATGGCGCAGATTCCCGAATCGAAAATAGAGGAGGAAATTCTTCGCTGTACGGAGGTGCTTAAAAACCTGACGGGTAGCGAAATAACCCTCTTTCGGCCCCCCTATGGGGAATATAATGCCTCCACCATTAAAGTGGCTAAGAGACTGGGCTACCAAACCATTCAATGGGATGTGGATTCTCTGGACTGGAAAAAGAGCTTGTCGGCAGATGACATATACAAGCGAGTCACACAGCATGTCAACTCGGGTTCTATTATTTTGTTTCATAATGATACGCTGCATACTGAAAAAATCCTTCCTTCCATATTAAAAAACCTCACCGAAAATGGGTATTCCTGTATATCAGTCAACGAGCTTCTCATCAAAGAGAACTATAAAATACGGTATGACGGTCGACAGATGAAGGAATAGGTTGGTTTTAGACATATCCTGGTTATTTATTTTAAGAAAAAATATGTTTAAGCCCCTATGAATTTGGTGAAATATAATATAAGATTCAATATAGATAGTGTTTTACGGAATCTCAACCATTGAATCTTGGTATCACCTGACTATGTAGCAAACATTTTGCTTTGAGGGTAGAAAACAAAAAGTACTAAACGAAAGTCCTCTTAAGGCCGAAGGATATTGATGAAAGATTGCTTCTAAACGAACTGCGTATTGAATACTTATAATCAGGCAGCATGTTCGATAAATACCAAAGACTTGAGAGGAGTTGGGGTGTCCAATGTCTGGAAACACAGCTTTAGATAACAACAATGTAAGTTTAGCTGGAAGGGTGGTTTCTAGCCCTGAATTCAGTCATGAAGTGTATGGAGAAGGTTTTTACATAGTCTACATCCAGGTACCTCGCTTAAGTGATACCTATGACAATATTCCGATAATGTTTTCAGAGCGTCTGGTGCGTCCTGAGAATATTAAGGACCCCCTTTATTTATCAGTAGAAGGTCAATTCAGGTCCTATAACAACTTTAACAGCAACAGTGGGCATAAGCTTATGCTTACAGTGTTTGCCAGAGAGATTGAGATATCTCAGGAGGAGGTGACGCACAAAAATCCGAATCAGATTTGTCTCAATGGATATGTTTGTCGTAAGCCAATGTACAGGACAACACCTTTTGGAAGGGAAATTGCAGACATCCTTCTGGCCGTCAACAGAGCCTATAACAAATCAGATTATATTCCCTGTATTGCATGGGGGCGAAATGCCCGCTTTGCTGGAAGCTTTGAGATAGGGGATAATATTCGGGTTTGGGGCCGCATCCAAAGTCGTGTCTATCAAAAGAAGATTTCCGAGGATGAAGTTGAGGAACGGATAGCCTACGAAATCTCCGTATCTAAAATGGAGGCTGTCAAGGAAAACAACAATAAGAAGGAATGAGAAAGGGGATCGATACCCATGATAAAGGTTGTTTATGGAAACAAGGGTATAGGAAAAACGAAGTATCTTGTTGCGAGTGCCAACGCATTACTCGATGAATGCAGTGGGGATATAGTTTTTATCAACCGGGGTAATTCACTTGTTACAAATCTCAAGCATGAAATAAGATATGTCAATATCGTTGATTTCCCTATTTCCACATTGAACCAGCTTGTTGCCTTTATATGCGGACTCATTGCCGAGAATTATGATGTTAAAGCAATCTTTGTAGACGGCTTAGCCAAATATGAGGGCGATATGGAAGAATACCCCGATTTTTTTGAAAAGTTAAAGATGATATCAGAGAAATTCGATACGCGGTTTATTATCTCAACGAGCGGAGATATCAGTAGTATTCCCGAATTTGTTAACAAGGAGTATTCCTGCTAAAATAAAACCTTATGAAAGTGATAAAGGGATTTGCCTAGTGCAAATCCCTTTTTTAGCTCATTTGTTTGTCCCAATCAGTGTTTGTCAAGACATTTACTAACCGACATTAACCATGTACTATAGAATGAGATATCCACAAAATGATGCCGAAAGGAGAAAATCCATGCGCCTTGCCTCCATTGCACTGGCAGAAGCTACCAGGGGCTTTGACAAGCTTTATGATTACAAACTATCCCCAGAGGATAGTGTTAAGGCTGTACCAGGAATGCGTGTACTTGTCCCCTTCGGTAAAGGTAATAGACTCCAGTCCGCATGGATTATCAAGCTTTGGGACGGGGAGCAGGATAAAAAGTATAAAGAAGTCTTTCAATTGATGGATGATGAGGCTTTGTTGCCACCTGACATGGTTAAGCTGGCTGAGTGGATGAAAACCCGATATTTTTGTACTTGGGGAGATACCCTGCGCATTATGCTTCCGGCAGGAGTGCATTTAACGAGGAAAAGGATGCTTAAAGCACCTATGGAGCTTAACCTTCAAGCCTTGGATGCAGAGGAAGCAGCCTTTATTTCCAAGCTTCGGGAGAAGCAGGAGGGGATACCGGAGCAAGAAATGGTCTGTGATGACGAAGGCCAAAAGATCCTCCAAAGGCTTATTCAAAAGGGTGCCGTAGAAATCAGCGAATCCTTTAATCAGCGTATCAACGAAAAAACGATTAAGGCCATGATTCCGGCCATTGATAAAGACGAATTTGACAGCCTAGTAGAAGAAGGAAAGATTAGGAGCATTCACGCCATAAGGGCTATGGAAGCCCTTTTTGCCGAGGAGATGTGTTCCCTTCAAGATCTGCTTCTGATCCAGGGGGTGACCCATTCCACCCTCCGTAACATGGCCAAAAAGGAATGGGTGACTTATTGTGAAATTGAGGTAGAACGCGATCCCTTCAGTCATTGGGAGCCTGAAACAAACAATCCTCCCCAACTGACAGAAGAGCAACAGGCTGTATTGGATCATGGGTTGCTTTTTCTTAAGAATAAGGAGCTCAATGAAGTTCTGCTTCATGGCATCACGGGAAGCGGGAAAACTGAAATATATCTCAGGCTTATCGCCGAGGCCATAAAATCAGGAAGAAAGGCGATAGTACTGGTTCCTGAAATATCCCTGACACCGCAGATGACCCATCGGTTTACAGGACGATTCGGAGGAAGGGTGGCCATACAGCACAGTCGCTTATCTCAAGGCGAGCGCTATGACCAATGGCGGAAAATACGCTCAGGAGAGGTAGACGTGGTCATCGGGGCACGATCCGCAGTATTCGCTCCCCTTTCAGACATCGGAATCATTATTGTGGATGAAGAACATGAGCAGACCTATAAGTCTGAGAACACCCCAAAATATGACGCCAGGCATGTGGCCAGAGCCCGCTGCAACATTCATGGTGCTCTTCTGGTTATGGGCTCGGCTACACCGTCCATAGAAACTTTCTACCGAGCAGAAAGGCGAAAAATTCATCTTCTCACCATGAAGAACCGGCCTAATACACTGCCTTTGCCAAGGGTCTCTCTGGTGGATATGCGCGAAGAATTAAAGGAAGGAAATCGAAGTGTTCTGAGCCGAAAACTGGAGGAGGAGCTTCTTAAGACAAAGGAAGCAGGTGATCAAAGTATTCTCTTTCTTAACCGTCGAGGATATTCTTCCTTCCTGCTCTGTCGAGATTGTGGTTTTGTGGTGAAATGCCCCCAGTGTAGTGTTTCGCTCACTGTTCATAAGCATGATCGAAAGTTGATCTGCCATTATTGTGGATACACAAGAAGAGTACCCGAGCATTGCCCATCCTGCGACAGTCTAAACATCAAGGAATTGGGTACGGGGACTCAAAAAGTGGAAGAAGAGCTGCGGAATCATCCTGCCGGGTTTTCGGTTCTGCGCATGGACCTGGATACCACAGGAGGAAAGCAAGGACACCAAAAGCTTTTGGATAAATTCCGTAACAAAGAGGCGGACATCATAATCGGAACACAAATGGTCGCCAAGGGTCACGATTTTCCTGACGTCACTTGCGTGGGCATACTTTCTGCCGATGCCTCATTGTTTAACAGTGATTTTAGGGCCAGTGAAAGAACCTTCCAGCTCATCACCCAGGCCTCTGGCCGTGCAGGACGGGGATCCAAACCGGGAAGAGTGGTTGTTCAGGCTTACAATGTTGACGATTATGCCGTACAAGCCGCACTTGCTCAGGATTATGAGTCATTTTACCCCAAGGAGCTCATCATGAGAAAACAGCTATTAGCACCTCCATTTTGCCATATTGGCCTGATTGTTGTCTCCGGGGAAAATGTTCATGATGCCAAAGAAAGCCTGAACCGAATCAAAATGGAGATCTTGTCCCCCTATACCCATGGGCCAGGCTTTCAGTGCTCCGAGATCCTGCCATCACCTGTTTTTATAGTAAGGAATAGGGCAAGATGGCGGCTGATAATAAAGATGGCTTCTATCAACCCTTTAATCAAGCTGATGAATGATGTGGTAGATAGGTTCGCCAAGCTGCGAATTCCCGGAACCGATGTGAGTGTGGATATCGATCCCTCGGGCATGGTATAATGGTTTATATAAAATTTTCGAGCATTCATGGCGTTGCACCAGCTTCGCCATTGCCCTTATAATGAATTTAAGAACATAGTTTAAGGAGAAAGATATGGCCATTCTGAATATTGTTAAGAAAGGTGACGAAACCTTAAGAAAACGCTGTAAAGAAGTTAAAGAAATAAATGAAAGAGTGTTAGAACTTTTGGATGATATGAAGGATACCCTTTATGGCTGTGGAAACGGTGTTGGACTTGCAGCACCTCAGGTAGGCATATTGAAGCGTATCGTTGTTATTGATGTTGGAGAAGGCCTCATGGAGCTCATAAATCCTGTTATTGTAGAGCAGGAAGGCGAACAGAATGAGGCAGAGGGCTGCCTGAGTATTCCAGGCGTCTATGGCAGGGTTAAACGCCCAGCCCGTGTGGTGGTTGAATACCTTAACCGGAAAGGGAAAAAAATGCGGAAAGAAGGTACAGGCTTATTGGCTATTTGTTTTTGCCATGAACTGGACCACCTTGATGGCATTCTCTTTGATGACAAGATCAATGAGTATATTGAAGTAGAAAAGGATTAGTTTCGATGAAGATATTGTTTATGGGGACGCCGGAATTTGCGGTGCCCTCCCTAAGAGCGCTTTTTGAAAATGGGTACGATATAGTGGGTGTTGTAACTCAAGCTGACCGGCCTAAGGACAGGGGATACTCCATGAAAGCTCCCCCTGTTAAGGAGTTTGCCCTAGCCCACCAAATTCCTGTTTTTCAACCCATTAAGCTATCCAAGGAGCCCCAGGTTATTGATCAGCTCAAGGCCCTGGAACCTGACCTTACGGTTACCTGCGCCTTCGGACAGTTATTGCCCCAAAGTGTTCTGGATATTCCTAAAATGGGTACTATCAATGTCCACGGGTCTTTGCTGCCACGCTACAGAGGCGCGGCGCCCATCCAATGGTCCATCATTAACGGAGACACTAAAACGGGCATCACAACAATGTTTACCGATATAGGCCTGGATACGGGAGATATGTTACTTAAGGAAGAGATAAGTATTCCTGACGATATGACAGCAGGTCAACTTCACGATGCTATGTCATGTCTTGGTGCGGAAACCTTGATAAAAACCCTTGCAGCTCTGGAGACCGGTACGCTGCAACGGATTAAGCAAGATGAGGCCCAAGCGACGTATGCTCCTAAAATTGATAAATATACCGGGCATATTGACTGGTCACAAACCTCCAGGCAGATCCACAATCTCATTAGGGGAACCTCTCCCTGGCCGGGTGCTTATACCGGTTTAGGGGATTGTAGAATGCGTATCTGGTATTCAAGCCTCCAGGAGTCTCAGACACCAGGCTTTTGCCTGGTTGGAAACCAAGTGCCTGGAACCATTTTAGCATTGGATAATACGGGAATATGGGTGAAAACAGGGGATGGGGTATTGCTTGTTTCTGAGATACAGGTGGATTCTTGCAAGCGAATGACCCCCAAACAATATGCCTGTGGACATCAACTTAAAGAAGGAATGATATTGGGTGCCTATAAAACAACCTGTTAAATCCTATAGCAACAACACTAGTCTGAGAATGATGGTACTATCAATGGCTATGGTAGCAATGTCCTTATTGATGACCGCTTGCTCGGTCAACCGGCAGCAGAACACAACACCTTCCCTTCCAATTACAGAGCCTTATCAAACGGAAGGAACCCCTGCTCCGCAAGCCACAGTCAGCCCGGAGGTATCTGTACCACCGTCCGAAAGCCCCCTAGAGGGCGGAAGCTCGGAGGAGGAGGCGGAAAAGCTTATGGCTACCTTGACCCTTGAAGAAAAAATAGGGCAGATGTTTTTTATTACATCCCGGCGGGATAAAAAGGGTAATCTGCAGCTTAACATGGATGACGACCTAAAAAGGACAATTGAACAGTTTAAACCGGGGGGATTCATCTTTTTCACCGAAAACCTGGAATCAATTGATCAGACTGTAACGTTTATAGAGGATCTTCAAAAAAGTAGTACCATCCCGTTATTTATGGGAATAGACGAAGAAGGTGGAGTGGTAACCCGGTTGAACAAAGCCCCGCTTCTTCATTCCACCGTTATGCCAACCCCCTTTGATATCGGACGAACAAACAACACGCGCTATGCTTATGAAGCGGCCTTTGCCATAAGCGAGGAAATCAAGAGTCTGGGTTTTAATTTGAACTTTGCACCAGTGGCGGATATATTTACTAATCCAAAAAATACCGTTATAGGGAAAAGAGCCTATGCCAGCGAAGCGGAGCTTGCAGCAAAAATGGTGGAATGGGCTGTGAAAGGCTCGCGGGATTGCGGAATTATTCCAGTTATCAAACATTTCCCTGGCCATGGAGATACAAGCCAGGATAGTCATACGGGCTCAGCAGTTGTGGAAAAATCCCTTGATCAGCTTAAATCAACAGAATTCATCCCCTTTAAGGCGGGTATCGAAGCAGGCGCAGGAATGGTCATGACCGCTCATGTGCTAGCCCCTCTTATTAACGATAATAATCTGCCGGCTACCTTATCCAAGCCAATCTTAAATATTTTGCGTGAGGATTTAGGCTTTGACGGTGTCATTATTACCGATGGGCTTGAGATGAATGCTATATCAGCCTTCTATCCCGAAGACGAGGCTGTTGTTTTAGCCGTGGAAGCCGGGGTGGATATTCTCTTACTGCCCAATGACCTTGAAAGCGCCTATTCGGCTGTTTTGAACGCAGTCCGGAACGGACGGCTTACAGAGCAAAGAATAGACAAATCTGTCAGAAGAATTCTAACTCTTAAATATGAATGGCTAATTAACGCACCACCCCTTGGAAGCCTGAACCCTGAAAATACTCTGGGCTCTGAAGAACATAAAGCCTTAGCCGACAGTATAAGGAAGGATAGTTCACCATGAGACTTTTAATGCATATCTGCTGTGCGCCTTGCTCCGTCGCCATTGTCCAAAAACTTCAGAATCAGGAAGATCTATCTTTGGTGGGGTTTTTCTATAATCCCAATATTCATCCTCAACAGGAATATGCTTTACGTAAGGCCTCGGTGGTGGAGATGGCTCAGGGGGTTAATCTTCCGTTGGCTCTTTGTGATGAGGATGGAATGGCCCTTTGGAAAGATAAGTTAGGCAGGGATAAAGGACTTCGATGCACCACCTGTTATTCTATCAGAATGGATGCCACAGCAAAGTATGCAAAGGAGAGAGGCTTTGATGGTTTTACCACAAGCCTGCTGATCAGCCCTTATCAGGACCATGAGCTCATTAGAACCCTCGGAGAGACCATGGCCAAAAAGTATCAACTAGTGTTTTTTTATGAGGATTTTCGCGAATTATATTGGAAAGGACGGGAGATATCCAGAGGAAAGCATTTTTATATGCAAAAATTTTGTGGATGTTTGTACTCTTATAGTGAATCCGATCACCCCAAGAAGCCGATATATCTTTTAGATTGATTTTATTTGGAAAAGAACTTGTAATATGATTGTTTTATTTTGCCTACCATAAAAGTGGTAAAATTGACACAGATACTAAAGAAAAGCTTCAAGAGGTGTGAAGAATGAAGAAAATGGGTTCCATTCTGCTATCTTTATGTCTTATTATGTTTCTGCTTCTTTCAATGCCCATGCAAGCCCTGGCGGCCAATGAGTTGGAGCTTTCCACCGGGGGTAGTGCCTCCAAGGTAACCTATTCTCAAGCCAATCATTTGGAAGAGATTCGTATATATGCTTCTTCGACTCAAATCGTCAAACAATATGTCATTCCACCTGAAGGTACAGTGACCTATTACCGTATCGGTTTTGAAATAGCCAATGTGTCCGTTCCTAAAACCATCAAATTTGATGTTAATAAAGGCACCGTGGGTCAAGTTCGTCTGGCGAATTTATCAGATCCCATCCGTACCAGCGTCGTCATTGAAACCACAAAAAAACCGGAGTATACCCTTACCCCCGCTCAGGACGGTAAAAGTGTCGTTCTCTCATTAAAAAGCGGAACGACCACCAACCCTTCACCCACACCTTCCGCCACTCCCAGTGAAACGCCTAAACCCAGCAGCACACCTATACCCAGTGAAACACCTAAACCCAGCAGCACACCCACACCGGTGGTTACCCCAAAACCTTCTGCGACACCCGTTGCAACACCTACCCTACCGGTGAGTACAACCTCCCCTGTTAAGGCGCCACAGACCATTACAAGGAATGGTCCTTTGTCTTGGGCGCTGCTGTCTGATACCTGTGTGATAACATTGGATGGCATCAGCCTGTCTCAGACCAGTGTTGGAAACACTCCCCGCTTTGAATTGCGAGAAAATGAAAAAATCATTCAAATTACCCTGCCGGGTAAGGACACCCGTTTTACCAACGGATTTTTATCGGGGAATGCAATCATCTACGGCATCCTTGTCAATTATAATGCTAAACAGGATTGCACACTGATCCGCATTTCCTATCCCAATACCGTAACTTTTTCTCACTCCATCAACAATGGTAGCTCGGTGCTTCAAATCAAAGCAGGAAAAACAAGCGTGCCTGTTTCGTCGAACACCCCTTTGCCCTCGTCAAGCCCAGTTCCCTCGGTTACGCCTTCACCATCAGCATCACCGGCTCCGTCTGCAACCACAAATCCCGGGAATCTTTTATTTGCCTTTAATCCTGATTCGGTGGAGGTTTCTGCGCCCAATTTGACGGGTTCGAAGGTTTATCGCCTGGGGAATCCGTCACGAATTGTCATGGAATTTGCGGGGACGGCTGCACCCTCTGAAAAGATTATGCAAGCGGGTTCCCTTTATTCAAGAGCAGTTGTTTCTCAGCCTTACAACGGTCTTGTCCGTGTTGAGCTTTTTACTGATACCCTCCCTGATTGGACCTATTCAGAAGGCTCTGGTAAGGGCACCCTTTTATTAAGCGGCACAAAACTGACGAATATACAGGGCGGTAACGGCAATGGTGTAGTTGCTTTGCGCCTTGTAAGCCCTGGTATTGTCAATCGGTATCGCCAGTATATGGATAGCATTACCCTTGATGATAGTGTGGCCAACAGCACCTTTACCTACATGATTCCCACCAATATTGTTAATTTAGGGGATGGCACAGCCAAGATGGAGGATGGGCTATCTAAGTCCATTGTAACCTTTACCACGGCTCAAAGCTCCTTCCTTTTGATAAACAAAACCGATCCAAACACTCAGTTTAAAGTAATTGAAGGATCAAGTGCCGATGAATTGCTCATTGTTGTTTCCACCTCCGAATCTGGGGCCAAACCGTCACAGCCCAATGGACCCAAGCTGGTTGTGCTTGACCCGGGCCATGGAGGCAGCGACCCCGGGGCCGTTATTGGCTCCTATTACGAAAAAACCTATAATCTTGATATAGCCCTAAGATGTGAGTCCATACTCAAGGCTAAGGGGATTAATGTGGTCTTAACGCGAACCACGGATGTCTTTGTTGGTCTGGAGGAAAGAGCTAAGTTTGCCAATGACCTCAATGCGACGTTATTTGTCAGTATACATAATAACAGCATGCCTGCAGGTTACAAAGGCAGCATGACCCTTTATTACCCTTCAAGCTATGACGGGAAGGCTTATGCCCAAATCATTCAGAATAATATGATTAGGGATTTAAAAACCAATGATCTGGGCCTACGAGCCAGAGGGGATGTGGTTGTATTGAAAAAAACGACAATGCCTGCGGTTCTGGCTGAGGTGGCCTGTATGTCCGACACAGGGGATATGGCGCTTCTCAACACCTCCGATTTTGTTCAAAAATCGGCTGAAACCTTGGCGGAAAGTATTATTCAGATACTAAACAGTAGACCCTAGTCTTACTGATAGACATCGGGAAGGATTACAAAAAACTCGAGGGCTAATAACCCCCGAGTTTTTTTGGCTTACCTGAAGTTTAGGAACCTTACTTCTCGCAGCAAAGCTCATAGTGTTGTTCTTGAAAAGTGTCGAGCTTCATTGGCAAAGGCGTGGGCTATGGGCTGCTTCAAGGTTACGGGATCATCCATAGACTATGTGGCTGTGCTCCGAGGTACGCTGCCTCGCTTTAAAGGAATCCGCCTCAGGTCTCCACTAAAGTATATTTTTCTTTTCTGGATAACATGCAACACTTGTGATAACATATTAAAGAAAAAACTTGGATGGGACTGCTATGGAGAAAATGAGAATTGACGGAAGAAAAGTAAATGAGCTCAGGAAAGTAAAAATTACGCGGGATTATACCAAATATGCCGAAGGATCTGTCTTGGTTGAGTTTGGAGAGACTAAGGTTATTTGTACAGCCAGTGTGGATGACAAAGTGCCACCCTTTAAAAAGGGCTCAGGGGAGGGATGGGTTACTGCCGAGTATGATATGCTTCCCAGAGCAACCCTATCACGAAATAACAGAGATAGGAATACCTTAAAAATCAATGGCAGGGCTAATGAAATACAAAGACTTATCGGGCGGGCCTTGCGTTCAGTGGTGGATTTTAAGGTGCTTGGCGAAAGAACCATTACCATTGATTGTGATGTGATACAGGCTGACGGAGGAACAAGAACGGCTGCCATCACCGGGGGCTTTGTGGCCTTGATGGATGCCTGCGGTGTTTTGGTCAATAATAAGCAGATCACGGAGATTCCTATTAAGGATTTTGTGGCGGCTGTCAGTGTGGGCTTTGTCAACGGATTGGAGCTTTTGGATCTTTGCTATGCCGAAGACTCCAAGGCCACCGTGGATATGAATGTGGTTATGACCGCTTCAGGCAAGCTTATAGAGGTTCAGGCCACAGGTGAGGAAAGCCCCTTTGAACGCCAGGTTCTCGATAAAATGCTGGATTATGCTCAACAGGGCATAGAGGCCCTCATTGATATTCAGAGAAATGTTCTTTTATCAAAGGAGAAATAATGACCAGGCTAGTGATTGCAACTAAGAACATGGGAAAGATAAAAGAATTCAAGGAGCTTTTGGAAGGCTATGATTATCAGGTCCTTTCCTTGGATGAAGCCGGCATCGATGTGGAAGTTGAGGAAAATGGCCAAACCTTTGAAGAAAACTCTCTGATAAAGGCTCGTGCCATTCATGAGCTTGTGGGGGGCATGGTCATTGCTGATGATAGTGGAATTGAAATTGATTTTTTGAATAGAGCTCCCGGTATCTACTCCGCCCGTTTTTTAGGTGAAGTCTCCGATGTCTGTCGTTATGAGGGTGTTCTAGCCCTGCTGGAGGGCATCCCGGAGGAGTTCAGATCCGCACGCTTTAGATGTGTGGCCTGCCTTGTCACCGAAGGGGAAGCCCTTACCTTTCACGGTACGGTAGAAGGTCGAATTGCAATGGAACCCAAAGGAGAAAATGGTTTTGGTTATGATCCCATTTTTTATGTCCCAGAAATGGGTATGACTGTTGCTGAAATGGATTCAGACAATAAAAACCGTATCAGTCATCGTGGAAGAGCCTTCAGACTTCTGGCTAACAAGTTAATAAAAGCGGAGTGACCTATGAAGCTGTATATTGTTGTCAGTGATACGCATGGAGATTTATCGGGCTTAAGAAAAGTAATATCCCGGTATTCTGAAGCCCAAGGTATCATCCATTTAGGAGACTATCTTAAAGATGCGCTCAGTATAAAAAATGAATTTCCTGAGTATGAGCATATCATGGTTCCCGGTAATTGTGACTATGCCATGAATACACCCAACGAGCTTGTGCTTAACATTGAAGGTAAAAAGCTATTTTTGACCCATGGACACCATTATAACGTGAAGAACGGAACCTCCAGGCTTGAGATGAAAGCTTTAGATGGCGGATACGATGCGGTTCTTTTTGGACATACCCATATCCCCCTATATAAACTGGCTTCATCAGTTCATATCATTAATCCTGGCAGCCTGACTTATCCCAGAGGATTTTCAGGGCCGACCTATGCCCTTTTGGAGGTGTCCGGGGCTGATATTCAGGCGCGAATAATGGACCTATAAGAATCATCAGAGGTTACTAATGATTTATTTTGATAACAGTGCCACCACAAAACCCTATCCTGAGGTAGTTGATTTGGTTTCCAGACTGATGCTGGAGGAATTTGGCAACTCTTCGTCCCTGCATCGTATGGGTGTTCGTGCCGAGCGCATCCTTGAAAACTCAAGAAAAACTCTTGCCGAACTCATCAGAGCGGTTCCAGAGGAGCTTGTTTTTACTTCTGGGGGAACAGAGGCTGTCAATATGGCACTCAAGGGTTCTGCCGAGGCCTTGAAAAGAACAGGAAGGCATATCCTCACCTCACCGGTGGAGCATGACGCTTCGCTTGAATCCTTAAAGGTATTAAGCGGGCTTGGCTTTGAGATTGAATCCCTTCAGGTGGACGGCTATGGTAGGGTCTCACTGGAGGATTTAAAAAACAAGCTTAGGCCGGATACCATCCTTGTCAATATCATGGCCGTCAATAATGAATTGGGAACCATTGAGCCCATTGAGGAAGCTGCACTCCTGATTAAAGCCTGCCAGCCTCATGCGCTTTTTCATGTGGACGCGGTACAGGCCTTGGGTAAGATCCCTATAAACCTGAGGCATATTAAAGCTGATCTGATGTCCTTCAGTGGTCATAAAATTCATGGCCCGAAGGGTGTGGGTATGCTTTATATGCGTCAGGGAACTCGTCTGCATCCCTTAATATCGGGCGGGGGGCACGAAAGGAAGCTTCGTTCAGGGACGGTCAATGTTCCCGGTATTGCAGGCTTCAGCCTTGCTGCTTCCATGAAAAATGAAAGAATGAAGGAAGATCAGAAAACCTGTCAGGCTATAAAAGAACGATTAGTGCAGGAGCTTTGTAAAGCCTTAGGCATAGCTTTACGGGTTAATTCTCCCGAGGATGGGGTAGAGAATATCCTGAATCTTTCTTTTAAAGGAATGAAATCTGAAACGCTTCTTCATTATCTTGAAATGGAGGAGATTTACGTATCCAGCGGGTCGGCATGCTCCTCCAGGAAGGAAACCACCAGCCATGTTCTCAAGGCCGCCGGTATTCCGCCTATTTGGGCGGACAGCGCCCTAAGATTGAGCTTTAGCGGGGATAATACCGAAGAAGAGGCGGACAAATGTGTCCATGTCATACAGGAAGCCTTGACAAAGCTTCCTAAAAGCGTTAGAAGGGGTTAAGCATCATGGATAAAATCATTTTAGTCAGGTATGAAGAAATTTTTCTCAAGGGACTTAACAGGAATATCTTTGAGAACAGGTTGGTAAGGAATATCAGGCAGCAGCTCAATAGCCTTGCGCCTGTCAAGGTCACACGTTCTCAAAGTCGCATTTATATAGAATCCAAGGATCCGGATTTTGATGTAATCGAGGCCGTCATAAGGCTAAAAAAGATATTTGGTATCGCTTCGGTAAGCCTTGTCACCAAGGTGGACTCGGAATATGAAATCATCAAAGCTGCCGCTTTGGAGCATATTGACGAGCTCTTGAAAAGAAAACCCTATAAAACCTTCAAGGTTGAGGCCAAGAGGGGGGACAAGCAGTTTCCTTTGAACTCTCCGCAGATTTGCGCTGATTTAGGGGGTATTATACTGGGGAGATTTCCTGCGCTTAAGGTTAATGTCCATAACCCGGATTTTATTTTTTATGTTGAGGTTCGAGAAAGCACCTACATCTATTCAGAGATTATCCCTTCTGCCAAGGGCCTGCCCACCGGTACGGGTGGCAGGGCCACTCTCCTTCTGTCAGGGGGGATTGACAGCCCTGTTGCCGGATGGATGGTGGCTAAACGTGGAGTAGAACTGGAAGGGGTCTACTTTCACAGCTATCCTTATACCAGTGAAAGAGCCCGTGACAAGGTGGTGAAGCTGGCAGAAATATTATCGGGTTGGTGTATGGGAATAAAGCTTCATATTGTTCCTTTCACCGAGATTCAATTGGCCATCAATGAAAAATGTCCTCAGGATTATCTGACCATTATCATGAGAAGGTATATGATGAAGATCGCTCAGAAAATAGCGGAACAAAGCGGTTCCTTAGGGCTTATCACAGGGGAGGCCATAGGCCAGGTTGCCAGTCAGACCATGGAGAGCATGCTGGTGACCAATGCTGCGGTTACCCTTCCGGTTTACCGTCCTTTGGTAGGGATGGACAAGAATGAGGTGATTGAAATCGCCAGAAGAATCGGAACCTTTGATACTTCCATCTTGCCCTATGAGGATTGCTGCACCGTCTTTGTGGCAAAACATCCAGTAACAAAGCCATCCCTAGAGAAAACCAAGACTTATGAGAAGGTGTTAAATGAGGAAGAGCTTATTCAAGCTGCCCTTAGCCAAACAGAATGTGTGAGCCTTCAGTTATGAAGTAATGATTGACCTTGTTTCAATAGGGTATAACATAAGTAATAAAATGTTTACAGGATGTGTTGATCATAATGGAAGAGAGCAATCCGCTCTATAACTCGCACTTAAAATGTCCTCTTTGTGAGTCGCAGGTTGAGTATACCAAGGTGCGTACAAAACACGTGAGAATTCTGCGCCAGGATAGCGACTTCTGTCCATGGTATGAAGGAGCCAATCCACTTTTATACGAGGCCATAATTTGTCCGGAATGTGGTTATGCCTCACATATTACTACGTTTGAAAATATAAACAGGTATGAAATAGACAAGATTCGGGAGAAAATAACGAAGCGATGGACTAAACGCAGTTTTTTAGGCCCGCGCACAATGGAGAAGGCTCTTGAGGCTTTTAAAATTGTGCTTTTGAATCTCTGGGAAAGAGATGCGGCTAAATCGGAAATTGCTAAAATATGTATGCGTATCGGCTGGATTTATCGTTATCAGTCAGAAAAGGCAAAGGAGAAGAAGTTCCTGGAGCATGCATTGGAGAATTACCAATTGGCCTACCAGAATGAAGACCTCATTCAGGGTAAGCTTGACGAATATACCTGCATGTTTATTATCGGTGACTTAAATAAGAGGCTGGATCATTTTGAAGAAAGCTCCCAATGGTTCAGTCGCCTTATCATGTGTTATTCCGATCCCAGCCAGAAACCAAAGATCCCTCAAAGGCTTATTGAGACCACAAGGGATCTTGTTCAAGAAGTCAAGGAACTTGCATCAGCCAAAGCTAGGAGGGCTTAGCTAGTGAAGCTTGAAATTGGAAAAATACCTAATGATATATTAGAAAAACTGCTCATCCACTATTCCCAGCCTGTACGTCGGGAGGTTTTGAGCCGTCCCATGGTGGGGGAGGATTGCGCGGTATTGGATTTTTCGGATGATCTTTGTGTGGTTACCACCGATCCCATAACGGGGAGTGACGATGAAATCGGTACCTTGGGAGTCCATATTGCGTGTAACGACCTGGCTTCAGCCGGCGCAGAGCCAGTGGGTTTGGTTGTCACCATATTGGCGCCTGTCCAAACCCACATGGAATCTCTAGACCAACTGATGAAACAGATTAAGGATGCAGCAGCTTTTCTTCATGCCGATATTGTCGGTGGTCATACTGAAATAACTGATGCAGTGAACCGGATGGTTTTAAGTGTCACTGCCCTTGGAAGGGTTAAACGGGATAAGCTGGTTACTACAAAGGGTGCACGTCCGGGAGATGCGGTTATTCTGACAAAATACGCCGCAACCGAGGGTACCGCCATTCTTGCTTTTCTTTTTGAAGCTGAATTAACACGAGAGTTCGGAAAAGAGTTTGTCCAAACGGCAAAAAAGCTATTAAGTACTGTCAGTGTGGTTAAAGAAGGCCTCTTGGCTTCAGAGTATGGAGTCACCTGTATGCACGATGTAACAGAGGGCGGGGTGCTCGGGGCCTGTTGGGAAGTGGCTACAGCCAGTGGCTATGGCATTGAAATTGAGAAGAGGAAAATACCTGTTCTGGAGGAGACCAGAAGGATATGTCATTTCCTTTCGGTAGATCCTTTAAAGCTGATTTCCAGTGGGTGTATGCTTATCACCACCCCCAACGGGGAAGAGCTATTAAAAATACTTCATCAGAACAATATCAAGGCCTCAATGATCGGGCGAATTACCTTTGGAAAGAATTGTGTTCTTCATGACGAAGAACAGACTGTAATTCTATCAGCGCCAGCGTCCGATGAATTATATAAAGCACGGGAGATGAAAGGTAGGTTGTGATGCTATTTATTGGTATTGTCACCTTTATTCTTGGTTTATGCGTCGGGTCCTTTTTAAATGTTTGTGTCTTCCGAATACCGGCTGAAAAATCCATTGTCCGCCCTCCTTCAAGCTGTCCAAGCTGCGGAAGGAAGCTTGAGGCAGTGGATTTGGTTCCTGTGCTCAGCTACATAATCCTTAAGGGAAAATGCAGGTATTGCAAGAGCCCTATATCCATCCAATACCCTTTTGTAGAGTTCATAACAGGGGTGATATGGCTTGCCACCTTTCTGCGCTATGGTATTTCCATAGAGACCCTGGCTCTGATATTTCTTTTTTCCATACTCATACCTGTCTTTCTTATTGATTTTGTCCATATGATTATACCCAACGGGCTTGTTTTAACAGGTCTATTGGGTGGTGCAGGATTCTTTGCCTATCATATCTTAATACACCCCATTAGTTTCTTTGATTCATCCCGATGGTATGCTCCGATCATAGGAATGCTCTCGGCCTCAGGAATACTCTTTCTGGTGGCGCTCTTAGGCCTAGTTATCTACAAGAATGATGGAGCCATGGGCATGGGGGATGTGAAGATTTTCTTACCCATAGGGCTTATTCTAGGGTGGAAGCTGGCATTACTTACGCTCTTTTTATCTGTGATGCTTGGGGGAATCATCAGTATCATCCTATTGATATTCAGAATCAAGGATCGAAAAAGTGCTATACCTTTCGGGCCCTTTATTGTTTTAGCTACCTTGATTTGCGGTTTGTATGGATACCCTATTCTGAATTGGTATTTCAATACCTTAATAAAGTAGCTATTTGTGGGATTAAGCAGTTAATGTTGCTTGTCAAATTATACTTTCTAGTGTACAATTTTCTAGTATGTTTATATCATGTTCGTAAAAATATACCATAGCTTTTCATTTATTTGTCGATCTATTGTATTTAGCCTAGAAGTTAAATAGCTTTTTTAATATGATCGTATTGTGAAGGGGATTATGAAATGACGAATAAGTCGGGGCAAGAATCTGCTTTTAAGAAGTTTCTTAAGGAAAACAAATCTCTGACCTTTATGCTTCCTGTTCTGGCAATACTGATTATTGTCCTTATTATTGTCTATTCGGGAGTGTTTAATAAAAAGGAGGCCCCTGCATCCTCAGGGGAGACACCCCCTGCCATTACTCAGCCCAGCGAAAGCGCTTTGGCACAGCAACCCCAGGTTGATGTGCTTCCACAAATCATCCGTTCCACGTCCGAAGGGGCGGTAGATGTCATCAAAGATCCTTTTGAATCCCCGGTTAAGCTCTCAGGGATAATCTATTCCATGGACCGTTCTACTGCTATTGTAGAATCAAACGGTATTTCCTATATTGTCAAGGAAGATGATTTCTTGGGTGATAGCCCCTGGAAGGTGACGCTCATCCAAAAGGATTCCATTACGCTAGAATCAGGTGAAAAAAGTATGACACTGAGTTTAAAAGACTAGTCGTGCTCCATAAGGCCTTAGGAGGTTTATTATGATAAAAATATTTAAAACTAGACCAGTAATAGTTTTTTTCCTAGCTTTAGTATTGCTGGTATCAAGTATCATGACATCACCGGTCAATGCTGAGACTTCGCCCGATGCGTCAAAAAACAATGGGAAAACGTCTGTTGCAACCATTCAAACCGGTTCAACTGATGACAAAATATCAATGGATTTCCGTAATGCAGACATAAGAGATGTTTTGTCTGCTATAGCCATTACCATGGGGAATAATATCATATATATGGAACAGCCCATGTTAGTTAATTTTAGTATCAAGGATGTTTCTGCGGCTGATGCGTTGGACTATTTACTTAAAACTTATAGCATGGATTACATACAAAAGGATTCTACTCTCATTATTGGTTTTTCAGAAAAATTAACAACTAATTTTGTTAATAGCTTATCCTTGACAAAAATATCCCTTAAATATATTCAATCAGATGTTATTGCATCGCAGATAGATTCTCTGGGTATCAAGGTTCAAAAAATAACCTTGGATACGAATAAAAATGCTATTTGGGTTCAGGGATTACCGACTGATCTAGGTAAGGTACGTGAACTCGTTAATATGCTTGATAAAGCTGAGAATGCTTCTGCCGATCAGAATACAAATAATCTAAAGTTGACACCGTTGACTATGACCTATATCACGGCTGAGCAAATGAATGATGTTCTTCAGGAAATGGGGATTTTTAGCGGTATAGTACTTGATTCGAACCCAGAAACTCTCTGGGTCTATGCTGATAATCGTACACTCAGTGTAATTACCGAGATTAAAGCGAAAGTGGATGTTGCAGCCAATGCGCAAAGCGATAGTTTTCTTCTTATAGAAAAGAAGATGAACTATTTAACCACGGATGAGATCATTCCTATTCTGATGCAGCTTCAAATTGATATCAATCCTATAACTTTTGCGCGCAAAAGTATGACTGTATGGCTCAACGGAACAGAAGATTCAATTAAACTGGCATCTTCGGTTATTGACACCTTCGATGTAAAAGAAAATATGAACGATAATGTTTTCTTTGTACAGAAACTTGATCATATCACCGCAAAAGAGGCTCAAACACGTTTGGAATATCTTGATGTCGATGGCATACAAACCTATACCTTTGGTTTTCCTGAATTCAACAAGAGCATTATGGTTTTCTGCCCATCAGATTATAAGCTCTTTGTTATGAGCCATCTGAATAAACTGGATGTTCAGACTGAAAAAATTAAGGTTCCCATAGATTATTCAGATGTTGCAACAGGGATGTCTAGACTTCAACAAAGAAGGGATATTCTTGTTAATCTTACAGGAGTTACAACCTCGGCTTTCACCATTTCCACCAATATAGCAAGGGATGATGGTTTCCATTACATTATGTACCTTGAGGAAACCTCAGAAGTGATCCAAAGGGTGAAGGACATGATTAAGTTTATTGATAATCCTCTGTCTGAAGGATCTCAAAACTAGAATGAGCACTATCTTGGCAAGAGCGGAGGTA
Organism: Bacillota bacterium; assembly: GCA_023415205.1. Taxonomy (GTDB): domain Bacteria; phylum Bacillota; class Clostridia; order DSM-8532; family DSM-8532; genus DTU059. The sequence goes on from JAEZLR010000002.1 coordinate 57,000, forward strand.
TTCTTTCATGCGATTTACCGAATCACAATCTACATATGAATTGACGGTAGACCAATTACTGGCTAGAAGTGTTGATAGAAAAGGCTCGGATCTTCACTTAGTCGTTGGCATGCCTCCGTGTATTCGAATAAATGGTGAATTGGTACCACTGGATGTGCCTGTTTTAAAACAATCAGACCTTGAAGGTATGCTCTTGCCTATGCTTAAGGATTACCAGAAAACAAAGCTAGAGGAGGATTGGGAACTGGATTTTTCCTATGCTCTTCCGGGTTGTGCCAGATTCCGTGGAAATGTCATGGTGCAAAGAGGGACACTGGCTGCTGTTTTTAGAGCAGTCCCTTTTATCATACCTCAATTTGATCAATTAGGCCTTCCGCAGGATATAAAAAGACTATGTGATCTTCCCCGTGGACTGGTTTTGGTTACAGGGCCAACCGGCAGCGGTAAATCTACGACCTTAGCAGCAATGGTTGATCTTGTGAATGAAACGAGAGCATGTAATATAGTGACAGTAGAAGACCCCATTGAATTCTTGCACAAGCATAAAAAGTCCACTATCCGCCAAAGGGAACTCGGAACTGATACTCATAGCTTTGCTTCGGCACTGCGACATGTGCTTCGTGCCGATCCGGATATCATCATGATTGGAGAAATGCGTGACCAGGAAAGTATCGGTATTGCTTTGACTGCTGCTGAAACTGGCCACTTGGTATTGTCAACCCTCCACACTCAAACTGCGCCCCTTACCATCTCTAGAATTATTGATTCATTTAGTGATGAAAAACGTTTACAGGTTCGTCAACAGCTTGCAAACTCTCTCAAGGCGGTTATCTCCCAGCAGCTTGTTCCTATAAAGGATGGAAAAGGGAGAATGGCCGCCATAGAATATATGATTGATACTCCTGCAATAAGAACCATGATTAGAGATGGGAAGGAGCACCAGCTCTATTCTGCAATTCAAACAGGCCAGGCACAAAACATGCAAACGATGGATCAGGCTCTTATAAAATTATACAATCGTGGTGCTGTAAGTAGAGAAACTGTTCTGGAATACTGCATTGACCGTGCTGAAGTTGAGCGACTCATGAATAATAATTTCTTTATATGAGAGGTTTTGATGCACTATGTTATCCTTTAACTACGAGTGTCTAAACAAACAAGGACAATTGATAACAGGTCAGATAAACTCGGAGAGTGTTGCTCAGGCTGTTGAGAAACTCCGCAGCATGGGCTTGTCCATTGTTGATTTAAAAGAGTATAAACAAAAAAATGTGAGTAGCTTTTTTAGTCTAGAAAAAAAGGTTACCACAGGTGATCTTACACTTTTTAGCAGGCAATTAGCGGCAATGATTGGAGCAGGAATTCCTGTAACACGCGCAATTTCAACATTAAGTCGCCAGGCTGTTAATTCTACTTTTAGATCAGCTCTTGAAACGATCGCTCGAAATATAGAGGGGGGGATGAGCCTTACAGATGCCTTTAGTGCTTATCCCAAAATATTTACGGGGCTATATATCTCCATGATAAAAGCAGGTGAAATAGGGGGTATGCTTGAGAATTCTCTACTAAGGCTTTCAGAGCAGCTTCAAAAGGAAAAGACCCTCAATGATGAAATTAAATCGGCCCTGTCCTATCCTAAATATATTGGTATTTTTGCCATTGTCATCTTTATAGCTATGGTTGTGTTTTTGGTTCCTGTGTTTAAAGGCTTTATTCCCAAAAATACTGATATCCCTGCCATTACTCAATTTATATTTAGTATGTCGGACTCCATTCGTTCGTACTACTATATCTGGATTGTGGCAGTGGGTATTATTATTACAGGTGTTATCTTGTTTTTAAAAAGCAAAACAGGTCACCAACTCTGGGAGAGTTTTAAACTAACCATGCCCATATTTGGGAATTTAATATTGAAAACAGTTGTTGCCCGCTTTACCAGAACCCTTGCGACCCTGTTAGAAGGAGGTATCCCTGTCGTTCAAGCACTAGAGAGCGCAGGACCAACCTCCGGTAGTGATGTTGTTGCAAATACTGTAAAGCTGGCAACCAAAAGAATTGAAGAAGGCAAAAGTATTGCTTCCACCTTGGAAGAAAGTGGCGTTTTCCCTCCCATGGTCACCCATATGATTTCTGTAGGCGAAGAGGCGGGTTCCTTGCCCGAGCTTCTTAGCAAAGTAGCAGAATTCTATGAGCAAGAAGTAGCAACCGAGACAAGAGGCCTTCAGGCGATGGTCCAGCCCATAGCGCTTGTTTTAATCGGTATCCTCATCGGTGGAATGCTCATTTCATTATATCTACCTATTTTCAGCTCTGTAACAGCAACTGGAGGCTAATTATGGATAGAGAAAGAAGTAATATTAATCAGAGTTATATGAACTATATTCAGAATCCCAGTAAGGAAAGCCTGGCCGAACTAATGGCTGCTTCAACTTCGCTGATTCATTATTTTGCTCAGTATTATTACAGCAGATATTATGAAACTGACGTCATTCAAGTGGGTTATGAGGGCGTCCTTAAGGCAATAAAAAATTATAAAAATGAGTATGGTACCAGTTTTTCAACCTACGCAGGGCATTGCATCTTGGGTGAAATCCGACATTACATACGAAAAGAAATGCGATTTTATAAGCCTCCGTTTTTGGCGGACCTTCAAGAAAAGGCCAATATTTTTACTGAGGTGTTCTATTTACACGAAGGAGATATGCCTACAAAAAGTCATCTAGCAAAAGAACTCAATATAAAAGAAGAGGGTGTTGATGAAGTCCTTAGAGCAGGATTGGTATCCTTGGATGAATTAGATTTAAATAAAATCAGTTGCCTTCATTATGAAAGCTTTAAGCTTCCGATTGAAGATCAAATTGTGCTCTATGAAGGGATTCGAAAGCTTTCTGAGATTAAACAAACCGTGATCTATAGCCTCTTTTTCCATAACCGGTCCCAACAACAGACTGCTGACTCCTTAGGTATCAATCAACGAAAGGTATCGCGGTTGCTGAAAAGTAGTCTAGTTGACCTAAAAGAAATTTTGACTGAATAGTTAAATAATCAGGGGTTGAAAATATGAATATTTGGAACAAAAGTATTATAGGACTTGAGCTGGATTCCGAGGAAATACGCGCTGTTGAAATTAAAGGAACAAGAAAAAAACCGAGCGTTGTTGCCTGGGGAAGTGCTAAATTACCCGAAGGCCTTGTTAAGGATGGCAAAATCATAAACCCTAAGTTATTATTTTGCCACATTGAAAGCCTGATGACGGAAAATGGCTTTAAAGGTAAAGAGATTATGTTGGGTGTTAATAATCAAGACATCTTGGTACGTTTTGCATCCTTTCCGAAAGTGGCAGAAGATAAGATTAAAAGTATGATCCGTTTTCAAGCGCAGGATTACATACCTGTTCCTATGGATGAAATTGAATTGGATTATGTTGTGGTAGATGAGAAAAAGAATATAAATGGAGAGTTCATCAATGTACTTCTTGTGGGTGCCAGGAAAAAGATGCTTAAGGATTTCATTGAAGTATTCTCTGAATCAAAGCTAGTCATAAAGGAAATAGACTCTACCCTGTTAGCATTAGGAAGGGCGGCTCTGGTAGAAAGCCATCAAGGTACTTTTGCTTTGGTTTGCTTTAATCATGATATCGGAAATATCCTTATTTTTAAAGAGGGATACTTAGGAATGGCGAGATCTCTTTCCATAAAGCAGGCACCTGCTTGGGTTTCCTCTGAAGATTCTTTACATGAAAGTCTTGATCATGGATCAACGGTTATTGCCGATATACTTTACAATGAAATTAAATCATCTGTATCCTATTACAAAATGCAAAGCGGTGAAAGTATTGAAGACATTTATGTGATAGGCTGTAGTGATAAACAGGAAAAAGTGGCCAAAAGATTAAGTGAAACGATAGGCTCAAATATAGTTGTCATGAAACCCTATTCTTCAATAAACGCAAAGGGTGGAAAGAACCCACTTGATTCATTTAAAACAAGTGAATTTGTCGCAAGTATCAGTCTGGCCTTAAGAGGATTGGGGGAATAAAAAATGTATAGTGTCAGCTTACTTCCTTCTGAATATAGAGCCATTCATCAATCTGCAAAAAAGAAGGATATCCGTCTTTTGATTACTATGGGTATCATGAGTATTCTAGCCATTGGATATCTTGTCCTTTCGGTAACCGTCCTGAACTTGGAAAAGAATTATCAGATTATGCAGAATGAAAATGTTGACCTTCTCATCGAGATTGATAGGTTTGAAGGTTTAGAATTATTAAATGCTCAAGTGAGTACGCTCCTATTACAGGCCATATCGGCTAAAGGTTCAAATCCCAAGTGGGATGATCTTATTGCCAGTATCGGTAATTCTGTGCCTGAATCGGCGGGGCTTAATACGCTAGAAATGAAGTATAACGATACCGTTCATGAGTGTGTTATCGAGGGGACGGCGACAAATCATCAAGCTGTTTCTTACTGGATGGAATCATTAGAAAATGTTGAAGGAATAGATGGGATCAAATGTTCATTTTTGTCTGTACAACAGCAAGAAATTGATACAGTAAGTAAGTTCAAATTATCCTTTTCCTTGCTGGAGGGGCCAGGATATAATCTCCCTCAGGAGGTAAGATAAATGACTATTAAAAAGGGCCTTTCGAATAACACCGTTTTATTAATTCTCTCCGGAGTCATCGTATTACTGTTGATTACACTGACCGTTTTAAAGATAAATGAACATAATGAACTCAATGATGCTATCTCCCAGCAAGAAGCTTATATTCAAGAAAATCAAGATAGATTAATTAACCTACAGTACCTCGACAGCATTAAACCGGCCTTGAAGTATGCCTTTGAAGCCTTGAATAAACAAGTACCGAAGGAGCCCATGGAGCATCAAATTATTGCTCAAATCAACAGTATTACACTAGATAATGAAACAGATTTTTTGGATATTCACTTTGATGAGAGATTACAAAAGAATAACCTCAATGAAATGCCAATAAAGCTTAAGTTTAGCGGTAGCTATACATCCTTTATCAAGGTCATCAAATATTTAGAGCAAGGTGAAAGACTTTTCAGAATAGATGAAATAAAGATAAATAAATCCGATAATGGTTTAAGTAGTATTACAGCAGAAATTATTGCATCTACTTTTTATGGACAATAACCTAATACGTGTGAAAAGGATGAATAAAACATGGGGCTCATTTTTGGAGCTGGCTACTTGGGTGATCAACTTATAAAAATGGGTATTATCACCGAAGAACAAATCATAAAAGCTCTTGAGGTACAGGAACAGAGAAAGAATAAAGGTCAAAAGGTCAAGCTGGGGCAGGTACTGATCGAGCTAGGTTTTTGTAAAGAAGAGCATATTGCTCTTGCTCTTGCACAAAAATCCGGGCTACAGTTTTTATCTATCAACAATACAGGTATTGACATGGCCTATGCCAATCTTATAACCCCTGAGACTGCTTTGAAATATAAGCTACTTCCTATTGGCATAAAACAAGGAAAGCTTCAAGTGGCAATGCATAATCCCAATGATATCATTGCTATAGATGATATTCAAATACTTACAGGTATGGAGGTACTGCCCGTCGTTGTACCCGATAGAGAACTTGCTGTACTACTGGAACAGTTCTCTAATATGAGCAAAAACGTTGAAAAACAAACGGAGGACGAAGAAGAGACTGAGTTTGGAACTATAAATGATGATGAAGTTAATGAGAAGCCGGTAGTACTTTTAGTCAATCAAATCATCAATCAGGCGGTAAGAGCCGGAGCCAGTGATATTCATATTGAACCCCAGGAAAAATTCACAAGGGTAAGATTTCGAATAGATGGCGTACTCCATGAGATAATGCAACAGCCTTCAAAAATACATCCAATGCTTGTTTCACGGATTAAAGTATTAGGAGGCATGGATATTGCTGAAAGGCGTGTACCGCAGGATGGACGAATCACCATAAAATTAGAGGAAAAAACCATAGATATTCGTGTAGCCTCTTTACCCTCCGCTTATGGTGAAAAGTTAACTTTACGATTGCTTAACCGAAATAGTCAGATGATTACATTGGAGCAGCTAGGCTTTCCTGACCTTCATTTGAAGCGTTTTCATAAAGCCATACATTTACCTTACGGTTTTATTTTAATCACCGGGCCAACAGGAAGTGGTAAAAGTACTACCTTGTATGCAACCTTGGCAGAGATTAATTCATCGGATAAAAATATTATTACGCTAGAGGATCCGATTGAGCGTAGGATGGCTGGGCTAAATCAGATTCAAATGAATATAAAGGCCGGTTTAACCTTTGCATCAGGTTTACGGTCTATATTAAGAAGCGATCCGGATATAATCATGGTTGGAGAAATTCGAGATAAAGAAACGGCAAAGATTGCTGTTGAGTCAGCATTAACAGGACATTTGGTTCTTTCAACCCTTCACACCAATGATGCAGCCGGCGCTGTTACGCGCCTAAGCGAAATGGGCGTGGAACCTTTTTTGACAGCGTACTCCCTTGTTGGTGTTATCGCTCAAAGACTTGTAAGGGTACTATGCCCACAATGTAAGCAGGCTTATCAAATATCACGTGAAGAGATATTGGATAATGTCCCTGAATTCCCAGTAGATACGCAGGAGCATTCTATTACTCTGTTTAAGCCAGTGGGGTGCTTGACCTGTAATAATACTGGGTATAAAGGCAGAAAAGGGATCTATGAATTCCTGAGCATTACAGAGAACATTCAAAGGTTAATTCTTGGGCATGCATCATCAAGCGAAATTAAAACAGCAGCGATGGGTGAGGGCATGAATACCCTCAAGCAGGATGGACTTTTGAAGGTTAAACAAGGAATAACATCTATTGAAGAGCTTCTTAGAGTGGTTATGTAATCCGAGCGTGAAGTAACTTTGTTGGAGGATATCTATGAAAAAGTTACTGAAAAGCCAGAGTGGCTTATCCTTACCCATGGTATTAATGGTACTTGTCATATTGGCCCTGTTTAGTACGGTTATTATCAGCTTGGGAACAACAGATACCTTGCATGCCTCAAAGCAGAGTCAAAAGCTTGAGGCCTATTATCTGGCGCGCTCAGGTGCTGATGCTGTAGCAGCCTATTTAGTAAACAATCCTGAAAATTTAAATAATTCAGCATTAAAGGCTAAAATCGATGCTATTGTGGCAAGCGGTGAAAGCTCAGAATTTAAGATATCCTCATCTGATAAAGGAACAATTAAGGTTAAGGTTGAACGAGAAGGAGACAACTTACTGATAACGTCTACTGCCTCTTTAGATGGAACGGTTGAAAAAGCTATTCTGAGAGTTGATAAGAATAGTGTATCTACAAATTTATTTGATAAAGTGGTCTACACAACAGGAAACCTTGAGATTATCGGAAATGAAGTTAATGGTGACATAGCTGGCTTAGGTTATATCTATAAGGACTATGGGAAAATTAATGGACGAATTTATATCAGACCTGGAGCCTCTGCCGAAGTATTAACAGTTCCTTCATATGAAACTAAACCTGTTCCTATCCAATTAACTGAGGTTGTTGATATTCCGGAGTTTCCTTTTCCGGATTTTCCCACATTCCCCAATCTACCCACTGTAACTACTCCAATGAATGTCACTGAGAAGATAACAATCATTAACAAGGATACTTATTATACTGGGGGTATGAGTGTAAGTAGTACCGGTACCATACAAATTCAGAGAGGAAATGCTCCCCTTACAATTCGTACTACAAAGCTTAGTATATCCGGAGAGGGTAAAGTACTGGATAATCGAACCGGTACGGGTAAGTTATCTCTTTTTGTGGATGAACTCAATATTAGTGGTAATACAAAGCTCATTATAGACTTGGGTGATGGGGATGTTGATATTGTAGCAAAGAAGATTATGATCAGTGGGCAAATAGAAGTTAAAAAAAATGGTAACGGTAAGCTCAATATTTATATTAGTGATGCATTTGGAATAGATGGGGGTAGCTCTATTAATCATGGAAATGATCCCAAATGTGCAAACCTCTATTTTGCTGGAAGTAAGGATATTAATGGGAATGATGTTGTAAACAGTAACTATCTTAAGATTCCCGGTGACTCTAAAATCTCTGCAACGATACACTTTAAGCAGGCAAGAATGCACATCACCGGTGGAAGCGCTATCATCGGAAATATCATTTCTGGTGGAAATGCGATAAAAATAGATGGTGGATCCTATGCTGATGTCAAAACAATTTACGCTCCAATGGCCTTTGTTGAGGTATCAGGGGGTGCCAAAATCAATGGAGTTGTAATATCAAATAGATTTAGATTGGATGGAGGATCTATTTTAAATCATCGATCCCTGAGTCCTGATGATTTGGATTTTTTTGGTAACGTAGTTAATAAATTAAGCTATAAATATGGCGTTTGGAAATAGGGAATGGTAAAAATGAAAAAACTGTTAACAACCCAGAAAGGGTTTTCATTAGTTGAAATATTGGTTTCTATAACCCTCTTAAGTATGGTGGCAATGTTTTTATTACCATCACTCACTTTTGGTTATATGCAACTCTTTGAAGCCGGTAAACAAACCAAGGCTTATGGAAATGTTAAAACCGATGTGGAAGAAGAGCTTGCAAAAGCGACCATACCCACACCCAATGCAATAACCATTCAGTTTGGCAGCCAAACAATCAGTGTTAAAGGTTCGATCATTGTAAAAGAAGAGGGTTATGGAGCACGAGGACAAAAAGCCAAGGTTAAAGTTTTTATACCCGGTAGGTGATGGGGGAATTGCCGTGAAAAAAAAGAACCATGGGGTTACATTAGTTGAACTAGCCATTACGCTTTCCTTGATAGGCTTAGTCCTCGTTCTGGGGTTTAATCTATATTTTCTCGGTGAAAAAGTATTTTCTTCAAGTAGCACTGTCTATCAGCTACAATCACCCATACGCTTAACCGAGACCTTTGTTTCAACAGAGGTTCGTAATGTAACCGAAATAGCTATTGTCAATGTTCCCATCACTCCAGAAGCGGGTTTTCATTATGTTTATCTCAAAGACAACAAAATCAGCTACTATTTTAGTGGTGAAGCATCGGATAAAACAGAAGCCATCATGGTTGACCAGAATATATTTAAGATTAAAAAGGATTCCAATGGACGTAATTTTCTTTCTGTCATACTAAAGGGTAGCCTTAAAGGAGAAGTATACGAGCTCAATACAGAAATTTTACTAAACAATATTATCAATCAGTCCGAGGCTGAAGGTAAAGCTATTAAGTATAAAAAACCCTAAAAAGATGAGCTATTTTTGAAAAGGTTTTTAATGAATTGTGGATCTGTGGCATAACCCACAGAATCCTCAAAAGATATCAAGTCTTGCCTGAGTAATTCTAAAAGGCTTGCATCCATTGACTTCATATTTTCTTTACCACTTGTTTGTATTACATTGGTAATCTGGTGGATTTTATTCTCCCTGATGAGATTCTTTATTGCCGGGGACGTCATCATAATTTCTGTGGCGACAATGCGGCCTGTCCCTGAGGATCTGGGGATAAGCTGTTGAGATACTACACCTTGTAATACCATTGAGAGCTGTGTACGGATTTGATTTTGCTGAAAAGGTGGGAACACATCAATAATACGATCAATCGTTTTTGATGCACCAATGGTATGAAGGGTTGAGAGGACTAAATGGCCTGTTTCAGCAGCAGTCAATGCAATAGAGATACTCTCAAGATCTCTCATTTCTCCAATGAGAATGACATCGGGATCCTGTCTTAAAACAGCCCTTAATGCATTGGCATAGCTTTTGGAGTCATGTCCTATTTCACGTTGATTAACAATACTTCTTTTATGCTTGTGAACATATTCTATGGGATCCTCAAGGGTGACAATATGACAATCACGATGTTCATTAATGTAATCAACCATGGCTGCTAATGTAGTCGTTTTACCTGTGCCCGTCGGTCCTGTAATGAGTATGAGCCCCCGATTAAGCAAGCATAGCTCTTCTAATATCGGGGGAAGGTTCAGCGCTTCAAATCCCTTAATATCGGGACTCAGCATACGAAAGGCCATACTGTAACAGCCTTTTTGCCTGAAAATATTTAAGCGGCATCGATAATCTCCAAAGGATGTAAAGGAGACATCAATTTCACCCTGAGTGTTTAAGTAATCCTTTTGCTGATTGTTTAAAAGCAAGTCCACATAGTACTCAGTATCAAAAGAAGTCATCAGATGGCTACTTATGGGGATGAGGCGTCCATTCACCCGGCAGGTCGGCGGAATACCTACAGAAATGTGTAGATCAGAGGCTTGTCGGTTCGCTGTTTCTTCAATTAAACTGAATAGCTCTAAAGGCTTGACTTCCTGATTTGATATAACGTTCATGGATAAATCCCTCAAATTCTTAGGTTCATATTGTAATATTATATCAAACTGAAAGGACCTGATATACAATAAAATTACACATAGTAAAAATTTAAATCAAAAGTGTGTCTAATTATAGAAATAGGTGGTATAACATTAATAGGTAAATAAATACCAAATGATTATGGGGAGGACAAAATAATGTTGAAAATGTTTATGAAGAACAAAAAAGGTTTTACACTTGTGGAGCTGATGACGGTAGTGGTTATCATCGGTATTCTAACTGCTATTGCTGTTCCTGTGTATAATAATACACAAAATACGGCAAAAGAGAATGCTTGTAATTATAATATCAAATTAATTAAATCAGCTATTACGCAAGCAAATATTGATAGTAAAGATATAAAAGCTGGAGACTTATCAGGCACTACTACAGGTCTTGAGGGATATTTTGAAGAAGTTCCGAAATGTCCTTTTGATTCGAGTTATTATGTAATCACTAAAAACGCATCTGGTTCTGCCATCGTCACGGCGCACACGCACTAATAATACATAAAAGTAATTGAATTAATCATCGAAAACACCAAACTATATATTTAGTATATGGTTTGGTGTTTTTATTAACTATGTGAAAATTCTACGCTTTAAAATGAATAGCAATGAAGTGCGAAGGGCATAAAAGCAAATAAAAATATCCCACATGTCGAGTTAAGCACTCTAGTATGTGGGATACTGATATTGTTTCATTTATAAAGGTAGATCTTACTCACTCAACCTGAACTTGGAAACCGCTTGCATTAACTGCTCCGCATTCATGTCGGCAGAGATGGCCTTGTGGAGCACATTCTCTGAACCCGATAGAATTCGAGTGGCTTCATCGGCGATAATGGAGGCGCCTCTTGCCCCATCCTCGGTGGCTGAGACAACCTTGCCGATGGTGGTATCCAGAGCACCTATGGCATGGGAGAGTTGTTCTGCGGTAGCTGCCAGCTTCAGGGACATTTCCTGGTAGAAGACGGCATCCTGATTATACTGCTCACCTGTCTTATCCAAAAGCTCAAAGCTGTCCTTAACATTGGTGTCCACATAGTTCAGAAGATCATTGGCGCTTTCAGACAAATGCTTAACCGACTTAACCACAATATCGGAAATGTTTTGAATCTGTGTGGCATGGTCTTTGGATTGATCGGCCAGCTTGCGAATCTCATCGGCAACCACACTGAAGCCGGCACCTGCTTCTCCTGCTCTAGCGGCTTCTATGGCGGCATTGAGGGAGAGAAGGTTGGTTTGGGCCGATATATTTAAAATAGTATCCAGAAGAGCATTAATTTTCTTAATGGATTTGGACTCATTGATGGCAGATTCGAGCTTTTTCTGTGCCTGTTCATGGATGATTTGATTCTCTTCACCGATTCGCTGAACCTTTTCAAAGACATTCTGGGCCCTGGCCTTAATTTCATGGGAAGAGCTATTGCCCACAACAGCCTGTGAACTGACCGTGTTTACGGCTTGGGAGAATTCATTGACTGAACGGTTCATATCATTCACCGAGCTGCTAGTTTCTATCAGAGTGGCCGACAGCTCCTGGGTGTTGGCCGAGATGGTTTCAATACTATTATGAAGATTGTCTATGTACTCTTTGACCGTTGTTACGGCATCGGCAACTTCCTTGGCCTGAGTTCTAACGCTCATAACTATTTCGGACACAGATTGACGCATGAGATCGGTAGAGTTACCCAGCAAGCCAATTTCATCCTTCCTTTTTAGTACGGAGGCAGGAATTTTTGATGTAAAATCAGCATTGGCATAATTCTTCATATGCTGCGTGAGTACCTGAATGGGCTTTATCTGTTTGGAAATAAGGAAGGAGACGGCTATAATAACCGCAAGCATGCTTAATAGACAAAGAATAATCATGACGGTCATTGTTGAATTAACATCATTCAGAACAGAGGAAAGGGGAACCTCCGACCATAAGACCCATTTAATATCAGTATTGGGTATGGTAAAGGGGGCGAAACACATAAGCACTCCATTTTTGGCGTCAGAGTAGCTGACTGTTTTTCCGGTATCTATAGCTTTTTTATATTCCGCCTCATACTTACTATCAAGATAATCCGTAATGTTCTTTCCTTCGTAGGTATAATCCTTACCATAGGATAGGACTGTCCCATCAGCCATAGCCAAACCGCTTTTGCCGATTCTTTCCGTGGCCTGGGAGATATATGGCTGGAAGGCACTAACATAAACTTCCGTTCCAGTGACTCCGTAAAAATCTGTTCCATGTACCGTGATGGGCATACTGAAAGAAACAACCATATTAATATGGCCCCTCACATCCAATTCATAGGGTGCTGAAACAGTTGGTTTTATATTTTCTTTCATATAAATATAGGAATCTGTTGTATCAAGATTAGAGGGATGTTCAGGCTGGAGAAGAACTATGGAAGGGTTGCCGAGGGTATCCAGGCCTCTCCCGGTATGGATGCGGGCACGGCCCTTACTGTCACCGGTAGCACTGTTGGCATAGGATAAATCCAGCCTGTCCAGAACATTGCTTTCGCCTAGCATATACATGCCGGCATAGGTATCCGGGCAGTTTTTCAAGAAGCGTTCGAGAAGGGTGCGTATGTTGTCACGAGTAACAATGGTTGCAATTCTTTGCTGAACTCCCAATTGCTGTAGGAATTCAGTATTGCTGAAGATATTATTGACAAAGCTTTCAATTTCAAGGGCTGATTCAGCAGCCATGCTCTCAGTAATTCCAATGCTTTCATTGATCTTCTGGGAACGTAGATTGCTGATGACATAGGAAAGCAAAATGACATTTCCCACCAATACAACCGAGCCGATAAAGGCAATCATACGAACGGCCATACGTTCCTTTAAAAGGTTGATGGGGTTAAATCCTTTCATTAAGCTGTTTTTTTTCAATCCTACAGTTTTGGCTAAACGTTGAAGAAAGCCCATATCAGATTTTTTAGCCATTGAAATTCCTCCTGTATTGAATCAGTCACTTGATGAATGTGGAAACGCTTGCACAATCTCATTATATAAAATCCTACAGGAAAATACAACTATTAACCAAAAATAAATATGATTTTTGTCAAAAATATGCTGAGCCTAAAGCCCAAATTATAGTTAAAATATCGAAGCCGAATAAAAAGCCAGTTTACAAAATAAAATAACAGTGATACGATATCGAAGAGTTGTGGGACAACTTCTTTTGATTACCTTTTATACTATGGAGGACGAGAATGTCTAAGTATCTCGTAATCGTCGAATCGCCGGCAAAGGCGAAGACAATTAGAAAATACCTGGGGAACGACTATAAAATTGCAGCATCCATGGGTCACATCCGGGATTTGCCACAGAGCCATCTCGGTGTTGATATTAATAAGGATTTCACACCTATGTATATTATCATCACCGGCAAGGGTGAGCTTATTAAAAGCTTGAAAGAAGATGCAGCCAATACTGAAAAAATATATCTGGCAACTGACCCTGATCGTGAGGGAGAGGCCATATCCTGGCATCTTTCGCATATTCTCAAGATTGATCCAGACACAGATTGCCGTATCACCTTCAATGAGATTACCAAGAGTGCCGTTGTAAATGCCGTTCAGCAACCCAGACCCATCAATATGCATCTGGTTGACGCCCAGCAAGCCCGTCGCGTTCTGGATCGCATTGTGGGCTATGAAATAAGCCCAGTGCTCTGGAAAAAGGTGAGAAAGGGCTTAAGCGCCGGAAGGGTGCAGTCGGTAGCTACAAGAATCATATGTGATCGTGAAAGAGAAATTGAGGATTTTATTCCAGAGGAATACTGGTCCATTGAAACACAGTTCCGTAAAGAGGATGGGCTGGTTTTTTCTGCACGCTATCATGGAAAGAATGGTAAGAAATCGGAGATTAAAAATCAAGCAGAAGCCGATACCATCTTATCCTACCTTTCCGATTCAGACTTTATTGTGAGTAATGTCAAAAAAAGCGAAAAAAAGAGGATGCCTGCGCCACCCTTTATTACCAGTACCCTTCAGCAGGAGGCTTCAAGAAAGCTTGGTTATACAGCGCAAAAAACCATGATGATTGCACAACAGCTTTATGAGGGTATAGATCTGGGCAATGAAGGGTCTGTTGGTTTAATTACATACATGAGAACCGACTCGGTTCGTATCTCTGATAGCGCAATCGCTGATGCGAGAAGCTATATCAAAGAGAGGTTCGGAAAGGATTATCTACCCGATAAACCCAGGCATTTTAAAACGAAATCCGCAGCGCAGGATGCCCATGAGGCTATCCGGCCATCCTATGTAGAACGTGACCCGGAGAGCCTCAAAGATATGATGTCGCCGGATCAGTATAAGCTATACAAGCTCATATGGGATCGTTTCCTGGCCAGCCAGATGGAGGCTGCGGTATTTGATACCTTATCGGTAGAGATTGAAGGTAAGCCAAAGACACTCTCAGAAAAATTAGTGGTCAATCTGCGAGCCAGTGGTTCAAAGCTGATGTTTAAAGGCTTTATGGCCTTATATGTGGAAGGCAGGGATGATGAGGAAGAGGAAGCGATGCAGCTTTTACCCTCCATCTTAAAGGGCGAGTCCTTAAAGCTTGTTAAAACCGTGCCTGCACAGCATTTTACAGAACCCCCACCACGTTATACCGAGGCGACTTTGGTCAAAGCACTGGAAGAGAAGGGGATTGGCCGTCCGAGTACCTACGCTCCCACCATCAGCACCATTATAAACAGAGGCTATGTTGAGCGTAATAAGAAGCAGTTGCTTCCCACCGAATTGGGTAAGATCGTCAACCAGTTAATGATGGCCAACTTTGCCGATATAGTGAATGTTAATTTTACGGCTGAAATGGAAGGTAAGCTCGATAAAGTAGAAGAAGGGCAAATCCCATGGAAGGAGCTACTCAGACAGTTTTACAGTCCCTTTAAGGAAACGGTTAAAAAAGCCGAAAGCATCAGCAAGGTTGAGATTCCTGTTGAATTATCGGATGTGGTTTGCGATAAATGTGGAAAAACCATGGTTATTAAGAGCGGTCGTTTTGGAAAGTTCCTGGCCTGCCCAGGATTTCCTGCATGTAAGAACACAAAGCCCCTTGTTGAAGAAGCCGGTGTGAAATGCCCAAAATGTACGGGCAAAGTCATTATCAGGAAAACGAAACGCGGAAGAAAGTATCTGGGGTGCGAGAACTACCCCAAATGTGATTTTATGACCTGGGATATGCCTTCAGACAAGGTTTGTCCAAAATGCTCCAGTTTTTTGACTCAGAAATCCAAGGGCGATCTTATCCTGTATAAGTGCGCAAACACTGAGTGTGAGCATACGGAGGAACAGCAGAAGGAAAATATGCCCGTCAAGACCCGAGGAAAGAGGGGAGCCTCAAAAGCCTCTGTTAAAGAAGCATCGGAGTAAGGGTTTTATGAGTTGTCCCTTTAGGCCTTACGCCTAATCCCTTATATAATCGGTTACCAGACCCATGGTCCGATCATAGGAATCATAAGCCTCGGCGAGTACCTCAGGAGGGTATTCGCCTTCTTTATAATAATCAGGGGAAGGGACGGGAATAACCTTGAACTGGTACCCACCATCCTCTGGATAACGCCAGAGCCAGGTAGGGATATGATCAACCTTTTCTATGACAGTTTTCTGGCTTTCAGGGTCCTTAACAAAATCGAGACTTACGAGCATACTGTCCTCGCACAGTTCCTTATGGGTCTTAGGATAACCCGAGGCACCCCGGCGCTGGTTACTGACGAAATTCCCCATGGAGTAGATGATATATTTTGATTCACCTTCATATTCCACCATCTCACTGGGCTGAACCACATGGGGGTGGGAGCCCAGTATGACATCTGCGCCCCAGCCAATCATGGCATGGGCTAATTTCTTTTGGGCATCGGTGGGTTTTTGCGTATACTCGGTTCCCCAGTGCATGGCCACAACGGTGATATCAGCGACCGATTCCATCTCCTTGATTTCCTTCTCAATTCGTTCCTCGTCAATCAGCGCAAGATGACGGTAACGTTGGTCTTCGGTAAGCGCCATCTCATTCATGTTACAGCTATAGGTATAGGCCATCATGGCCACGTTTATGCCATTGAGGTTCTTAACCAGATAACGGGGCTCTTCGCCCTCATAGACGCCAAGAACCTCCATTCCTGCCTTGGTGATGTTATCCCGTGTTTCAAGCATGCCCTTGAGTTTTCGATCCAATTGATGATTGTTGGAATTGTTCACCAGATCAAAGCCCACACTTTTAAAGGCATCAAAGATTTCGGGAGGACAATTGAACAGAGGATATCCCGTATAGTCCTTTCTGTTACTGGTGGCAGCACTTTCAAAACTGATCAGGCTATAATGAGCCGGTTCCGTATAAGGCCTCAAAGCTTCGAAAACATAAGAATAATCATACGTATCCTCCTCTTTATGATAACCCGACTGCTGAAAGGCTGTATGAAGCACACAATCCCCTGCTGATATAAGCGTTGCACGGAGGGGAACCACGGGCTCCGGCGTGGATGAAGGGACAGGCGTTTCGCTTGGGATCGGGTCAACGGAAGGGGTAGGCAAAGGATCGGCACCTTGGGTGGGCACGGCTCCCTTAAGCCCTTCAGAAGGCTTCCCTATAAGCCCAATAACGGATGCGATGCAAACGATTAGAACCAATAACCCCAAAAGAAGGAGAACCCGTCTTTTCCAATACTTTCTCAAATCATCACCTTAACCTATTCAATAGCTGTTTTGTTTATTGTACCATTTTAACAGAACCTGCAAAAGATCTCCTTAGGGTTGTACTAAATTTTTTATTTGTATTGCCAATGTGGCTTATCGAGCTTAGTTGTAGGGAACCCTTAACAAAGGATCTTTCTTATATCAGTAGCCTCGAAGCACAAGGCTGCGGTATCAACCCTTGTGATAATCTGTGAAATAGCCTTATAATAATGAGGATATTTTCACTCAATAAAAACTGATTCAAGATAGGAACATCCCTTCAGGGACCTTTTAAGGAGTAAACCATGGAAAATCAAATCATTCATGTTATTGGGGCAGGATTGGCCGGATGTGAGGCTGCATGGCAGATTGCACGCCTGGGCATCAAGGTTAGGCTCCATGAAATGAAACCCGTAAAAAGAACCCCGGCTCATCACAGCGATAGCTTTGCAGAATTGGTTTGTAGTAACTCATTGCGATCCGATCTGCTTGAAAATGCTGTGGGGCTTTTAAAACAGGAGCTACGTCAATTAGGCTCATTGATAATGTCGTGTGCTGATGCTACAAGGGTTCCCGCAGGGGGAGCTTTGGCCGTTGATCGGGAAGCTTTTTCAAGGATGGTTACACAAAGGATTCGACAACATCCATTAATTGAGGTGATCCATGAAGAAGTAACGACATTAAGTAATGACGTTATTACAGTTGTGGCTTCGGGCCCTTTGACCTCGGATAGCCTGGCCCAGTTTATAGGTAAGCTAGTGGGGGGCAACAGCCTTTACTTCTTCGATGCGGCTGCACCCATCATCCGGTTGGAGAGTATCAATCAGGAGATAGCCTTTAAGGCATCCCGCTATGGAAAAGGGGAGGCTGATTACTTCAACTGCCCCATGGAAAAGGAGGAGTATGAGGCTTTTTACGAGGCTCTTATCAATGCTGAGACCGCTGAACTCAAAGAGTTTGAAGATAATAGAGTCTTTGAAGGCTGCATGCCTGTTGAAACCATGGCTAAAAGGGGCAAGGATACCCTGCGTTTTGGCCCGCTCAAGCCCGTAGGGCTGGCAGACCCACGTACAGGCCGTGAATTCTATGCCGTGGTACAGCTACGGCAGGATAACACAGCAGCTTCACTCTATAACATGGTGGGGTTCCAGACACACCTCAAATGGGGCGAGCAAAAACGCGTCTTTTCCATGATACCCGGCCTTGAAAAGGCTGAATTTGAGCGATTTGGTGTTATGCACCGCAACACCTTCCTGAACTCTCCGGAGCTGCTTGATGTCGCTTATCGTATGAAGAGCCATCCCCATCTTTTTTTCGCAGGACAAATGACAGGGGTGGAGGGCTATGTGGAGTCTGTAAGCTCGGGTTATGTGGCCGGAATTAATGCAGCCAGGCAGCTCAACGGCCTTCATGATATTGTTTTTCCGGGTCAAACGGCCATTGGTGCTCTGGCACGTTACATTTCCAGTCCTACCACAGGAAGGTTTCAACCCATGAACATAAACTTTGGAATCATTGATTCTCTCAAGGAGAAAGTCCGTCACAAAAAGGATAAGAACAAACGGCTGTCAGATATAGCTCTTAAGGCCATTGAGGATACCCTGCCGTCAATATTCGGCCTTTAGAGGTTAATCATCATAACAGACAAAGGCTGTTTTTGAGGGTATTATTCATAACAAGCTTTATGTTTGAAACAGCAATAATTATTGGAAAGAAGGAGACAGAATGAAGAAGCTAGGATTTAAATACCTTATTCCTGTTGCTATCGTTGTTGTAGGCCTATGGCTGCTCACGGGGTTTTACACCCTTAAAACTGATGGCGGTGAACGGGCAGTACTTACCCAGTTTGGAGCTTATGTCAAAACAGTGGATGAAGCAGGGCTGAAATGGCACCTGCCCTATCCCATACAGAATGTTGAGATTGTAAAATGCGAGGTGATCAGAACTCTGGAATTGGGCTACAGAACCCAGTCTATTGGGGATGGAAGTCACAATTCCACCTATTTATCGGTTCCGGAGGAATCGTTGATGATTACAGGAGATGAAAACCTTGTACATACAGAATCGGTTATTCAATTCAGAATCAGCAATGCCAAGGACTATGTTTTTAATGTGGACAATGCCCTGAATACCTTAAAGATGGCCATGGAATCCTCTATCAGGCGCGTGGTGGCAAATCATAAGCTCAACGATGTTCTGACCGATCAGAAGGAAATCATTCAAAGCGAAATACGGGAGGATCTTCAAAATATCTGCAACGAGTATCAGCTTGGCATTGACATTACCAAATTTGCCCTTCAGGCGGTTTATGCACCGGCCGAGGTAGAAGAGGCCTTTAATGATGTCATTAAGGCCCGTGAGGATATGAACCGCTATATTAATGAGGCGCAGAAGGAAGCTAACGAAATTGTTCCTGCGGCAGAAGCCAAAGCCCAGGAGATTCTCAATGAGGCCAACGCATACCGTGAAAAGCGTATCGCCGAGGCCAAGGGTGATGTTGAAAACTTCAAGCAGGTGTTGGCCAATTATGTCCTCGGTCCTCAGGTCACCCGTACCAGAATGTATCTGGAAACCATGCAGCAAGTTCTTCCAAAGGCTAAAATCTTTATTATGAACGATCAAGGAGAAACACTCCGGTTTCTTCCCCTGGACGGCAATGAAAAGACTTCCAATACCGGCAGCGGGGAAGGCTCGCAATCTCCCTGAGAATGGAAATCTTTCGAGAAAAAAAGCTTTAGAATAGGAGAGGCTAAACATGGAAAATGAGAATTTTCAACAGCAATATAAGGCTCAATCTAAAAAGAACGGTAATATTAATGACAAAGCCAAAGGGCTACTATTAAGCCTGGGTTTATTTATAGGAATAATGATCGTTTTGCTGGTTTTTACAGGTTCCTTTATGTTCACGGTGGGAGAAAAGGAGCAGGTGGTGATTACGCAATTTGATAAAATCGTACGTATCATCGTCGATGATGTGAACGATCCATCCATTAAAGCCCTCAAAGAGAGCTCACGCTTTGCGGACATCTCCATTGAGCAGGGCAAGGGCCTGTTTTTCAAAGTGCCTTTTGTTCAAAAGGTGGAGCGTTTTTCCAATCAGCTACTGACCTTTGACACCTCTGCCGAGGAGGTCTTTACCAAGGACAAGAAAACTATACTTCTTGATAATTTTGCCCAATGGACTATTTCAAATCCCGCTACCTTTATGCTCAATATTGGGAGCAGGGAAGGGGCGCACCAGAGAATTGATGAGTTCATCTACTCAAAGATGCGTGAGGAAATAGGCAAGATTGATGCCCATGTGCTCATTGCCGACAAGGATTTTATGATAGATATGCTGGAAAAGGTTGAGGATTATGTTAATAGTCAGCTTGAGCCCAATGGAATAACCGTTCGTGATATACGTATAAAGAGAACGGAATTCCCGGATGAAACCAAGCCCAGCATTTACGAACAAATGCGCTCCGAAAGACAGGCCGTGGCCACCAAGTACCGGGCCGATGGTCAAAAGTCTGCAAGGACACTCCGGGCAGAAGCAGAAAAGAATGCAACCGTAATAGAAGCTCAGGCCTATGAGCAGGCTCAAAAGCTTATGGGTGAGGGGGATGCCCAGGCTCTCAAAATCTATGCCGAGGCCTATAATGTTGATCCGGAATTCTATGCCTTTTGGAAGACTCTGCAAACCTATCAGCAGGTCATTGACGAAGACACCACCATTATGATCAGTCCTGATTCGGATTTCGCAAAGTATATCTATAGCAAGTAAAGTTTCAGGAAATATATAAGCTGAAGGCGCTGTCTCAAAACAGTAGATAGGCCATGATGTTTAAATCTGATATGCATCCGCAGGAGCAGTTGAATGTTGTAATGCGAGAGTGTAGATCGAGTGAGGTAAAAGCAACAGGATGTTGCTTTTAGCCGGCACGCGCCTGGCCTGGTCGTTCCGCTTCGCTTCACTGCTCGGCCATGCAACCTGGATGGCGCGATTGCCAGC
>JAEZLR010000022.1 GCA_023415205.1 Bacillota bacterium
CTTGTTAAAAGAACAAATGTTTGGTATAATTTAGGCAAGGTCTTTGCTATAAATATTTGCATATAGCAAAGGGAGCCTCCGGCTGCAACCAGAGAACTCCCTCACACAGACCCCTACACAGGAGGGGAATGCTGTGTTTTTGCATCTTCATTATATCATTCTGCCTCCTGTGCATCAATAGGAGGCATTTCCAATGAAAGAGGAACTTATTATCAAGGTGCTTGATAGAGCATCATCTTTCCTATCCCCCGAGTTAGTGAAGCAGCTTAGGCTAATTCTTGATGAAGAACTTTACCACATCACGGTCACATCAGAATGTACGGCTTTAGTAGTAACAGAAAACATGCCAAGCAAGGTAATGCTATTTCTGGCAGCCAAAAAGCTTGATGGTATGAGCATCAATACCATTAAGAATTACTCCATCATTTTAAGGCGATTTTGCAATAGGGTGCATAAGGACATTGAGCAAATCAATTCTATGGACATCAGGATGTTCTTGGCATCCAGGAGCAAGGACGGACTTAAAAACAGTTCTATGGCAGCAACTATTGCGGCTCTTAAATCATTTTTCTCGTGGCTTGAAAATGAAGAATACATAGTCAAATCACCCATGCGAAAGATCAAGAATATCAAGGTTGAAAAGCGACTCAGGAAGGCTTTGACACGCGAAGAGTTAGAAATGCTCAGAGATGCTACTAAAACATTGAGAGAAAAAGCTTTAGTTGAGTTTTTCTATTCTGCCGGTTGCCGCCTTGATGAAGCCTATAAGTTAAACATCACTGATATTGATTGGATTAATGGAAAGACCATGGTTATCGGTAAAGGTAACAAAGAGCGGCCGGTATTTTTAAACGCAAGATGCCAATTACATATAAAAAAATATTTACAATCGCGTAAAGATTATTGTGAAGCTCTATTTGTTGGCGAGAGATTTCCGCACGGACGGCTAGGAAGAAGAGCAATTGAAAAGGCTTTTTCTGAACTCGGGTTGAGGGCAGGGATAGCGAAGCGTGTATATCCCCACCTACTAAGGCACACCACCGCAACCAATATGCTACAGGGTGGAGCAACATTATCAGAAGTTCAAAACTATCTAGGTCATGACAGCCCGGCCACAACTCAGGTTTATACACAAGTGAGCACAGACGCTATCAAACAGAGCCACATTAAACATGTTGTTTAGAGGACGGATTAAACCGCCCTCTTTTATTTTAAAAGAAAGGACTGAGGGAAATGGGAAATAGTATACCTGCATTTAAACCCACAATTTTAACCGTGCTCGGTGCCATTGGGGGCATCATATCATCACTTTTCGGAGGGTGGGATGCCGCATTGGTCACATTGGTAATCTTTATGGCCATTGATTACTTATCCGGGCTTATCGTAGCTGGTGTCTTTAAAAAGAGCAAAAAGACCGAGACAGGAGGCCTACAATCCCGTGCCGGATGGATAGGGCTGTGCCGTAAGGGTGCTACTCTGGCCGTCGTCCTGATAGCCGTCAGGCTTGATATGGCCATGGGTACAACCATTATACGGGACGGCGTGGTGATAGCATATACGGTCAACGAGGCTATAAGCATTACTGAGAATTTAGGGCTTATGGGCGTGCCGATACCAGCAGTCATTCAAAAGGCGATAGACATGCTCCAAAAGAAGGGTGAGGGGAAATGAAGATCATCCCAGGCAAATACAAAGAGGAACCAAACTGGCAGAAGTGGATTAAATTCCGCTATGCCCATGGTAGCCAATTGAGCGTTGTTTTCCTCCGCAGGCTGGCGGCCTTGGCCCGTGACATGGGTAAAGCCATGGAATACACCTATGGCTACAGGCCTATAGAGGAAACTCAACGGCTTTATGCCGCAGACGTCATGAAGTACGGCAAACCCTCCGGGAAAGTTGCCCTCCCTGGGCATAGCTGGCATGAACACGGTCTAGCTGTCGATTTAAGTGGTGCATTTTGGGAAAGTCTCTCCAATACCATGTGGGTTCCCAAAAGCCGCCTAAAGCAAAATTTAAATACCTACGGGTTAATGTTACCACTCAATAAGGTTGACAGCCCTAGCGTGGTGGAATGGTGGCACATACAGCCAATAGAAACTAATGGGGTATCGGGAAGCTTGAGGGCTTCCTTTTTAGATCCCGATGACGAAGTATACGGAAAGGATGATACCATGGATGTTAAGGCGTTTCAGAAAGCTTTCGGGCTTGTTGCTGATGGCATAGCGGGGCCCAAGACCAAGGCAAAGGCGGTAGAGGTTTACCCTTTAATCCAGACCATTTTACAAATACCCGATGCGGTAAAGTTAAAAACTGAAAACGATCAGTTGAAGAACGATATGCGCATTATCAATGGCGCCGCCGTAAAGTGGATTAAGTAAGCAAAACCCCCGGTTAACGCCGGGGGTTCTTTTCATTTATAAGTCTTTGAATGATGTTTATCAGATCGCATCGGAAAACACCGGGCATTTATTATACATCATGGCAAGTTGTGATAATATAACCCATGATGTATAATTATGGGAAAAACATGAGGTGCTGATATGATTGATTTTACAAACGGATCATTTGTTAAGCTAAGACCAGATGATATTAATAATGTACAAAAAATTAAAGAAGCAATGTTGATAGATGGTGAAGAGATATTCGCAGCATTTATCGGGATACGCGATCGAGTTATTTTTACCACAAAAAGAGTAATTTCTGTAAATGTACAGGGCTTAACTGGCAAGAAAAAGGACTTTACATCATTGCCGTACTCAAAAATTCAGGCATTTTCTATAGAAACCGCAGGCACACTTGATCTTGACTGTGAGTTAGATATATTTTTTAGCGGTATAGGTAAAGTTCGGTTTGAGTTTGTAAGTGGGTTTGATATTATAGGGTTAAGTAAGCTAATAGGCAAATATGTCCTTGAGTAAAATCTTGGTATTATCGTTGTCTACTATTTGTCTACTATTTCATCTATAATTAAGCAAATTCATGATTTTCAGTATAAAACCAAAAACCTTGTGAACAGCATTAATAGATATTTCGCGTTATTCATATACTTTGTTTGATCAGATAAAATTTAAACTTAAAATCCGTCGGACTAACCCTCCGTACCGGTTCGACTCCGGTCTCGAGCACCAAAAAAACCCCGATAGCAATGAGCTTTCGGGGTTTTTTGATTTTTTGGCTCGGCTTCTTCGTCTAGTAACTTATTTAGTGTTTCTTCTACTGTTCCGCGTACTAATTGGCTGAGTTGCCCCTTTATGGCTTCCTCATAAGGTGGTATAATGTTCTCAGACATTTGGACATCCTCCTTGGTGTATTTGGTTTTTCAGCAATTCTAATTTACACCTGTGGATGTCCTTTTGCAATTGTGCACAATATATTTTACTTTATCTGCTCGCCTATGCAACCGAGGCTGGCCTGATATAACTTTACCAGCTGATTGGCAGTTAACAACGATTAAGCAGGCAGATTCACTACTGCAAATTATTGATTTCCAGGTACTTTTATATAGAACAAATTAGCTGCAAGCAGAAAGGATAATGTGTTATGAAGAACCTACTTAATGCTGTTATTATAGTAGCTTTAATAAGTTTTTTATTGGTCGGTTGTGCCAAGAAGACAGTTTCGCCAGCGACTCAACCTAATCTTGACAGTTCCCCCGAAAAGATAGAACTTACAAGTATAGTCCCTGAGCCAGATCAGAATAAACAAATGCAAGAAGAAGATTTTGTTAGTTCAATCATGCAAGCAATTAATCAAAACCAAGCATCTATTCTCATTGATAATTATGATAGTATCTACGGAGAAGTTACTCAAGATCAGATAGATGCATTACCAGGAGGATTGGATTTATATCATAAATATTTAAAAGGTGAAAAGCTTGTTAAGTATGAGTTTCAAAAAATAGTTGGAGTATCATATGATACTCCGAATACCACGGGTAAGCAGTATGTTTTTACAAGCGAAACTGGCATAACAAGAGATATTATCATCAAATGTTATGAGAATGGAAATATTATTTATAAGTACAATGATCCATTGCTTTTTTATGGGGCTGAAACAGTTAATCGTGCTGAAGCATACCTTAATGCGATTCAGGAAGAAGATATTCAGTATTTATATGATTACATCAAAATGGCCTATGAAGATGGCGAGTCAAGCTCCTATACTGATCCAAATCATAATAAAAATTACGTTGCCCTAGCAAAGAAAACAATTGAAAACTATAAGAATAACTTTATGCTAGAAACTATGAAATATAACATGAGCGGTAAAATATCTGAGGCTTGCAATTCGTCCATAGATATTGAATTCATAATATCTGGTCTATCTCCAGGGGAAAAGGCTATTGAGCATAAAATAAATGGTATATTTGAATTTCCGATGTGGAGTGTTAATGACTCATGGTTTGGTAACAACAATTGAGTCCGGAATAAAAATACAGTAATACTCTTGATGGTACCCTCAATTTATGCAAATTATTAAGTTATAGCAATAAATAAAAAATGTAGAAAATAGCAACAATTTGTAATATAATAGGGGCAAATTACTAAGTGGAGGTATACGCCATGGAAAATGTTACTTTCAATGTGAATGTTAATCAAGGATCTTCAGGTCAATCTTATTTCGATGGAGGGTTATTTCAGTTAATAGGATGGGGCATCCTTGGAGCACTCGTTACAATGTTCACTTTTGGCATTTGCTATCCTTGGGCCCTTTGCATGATTTATGGTTGGAAAATTAATCACACTGTTATTGAAGGTCGCAGATTAAAATTTACCGGTTCTGCGGTTAGTCTCTTTGGGAATTGGATAAAATGGCTTTTATTGAGTATTATTACCTTTGGTATTTATTCTTTCTGGGTGGGCATTGCTTTAGAAAAATGGAAAGTAAAAAATACGACATTTGCTAATTAAGCAATAATAAATCCCCTTTCTGTTGAATTGCGCCCCTTTAGATGGACAGTATGATGTACTGAAAAAACTAAAGGGGTGTTTCTATGCCGAGCAGAGTACCAAACATTCGTCTAGTAAAGGTAAAAACTGAAGGGCCTGCCACCCGTTCTTTACAGAAAGCAAGCCCTTATGATTGCTTAACTTAAAATATTAGTCTAACTTCTTGGGATTATTTCAAAGCTTTCAGGGTTTTTATTTTATCTTCGAATTTACAGTTTTTATCCATCCCTTATGATAAATTGAAGTAATGTCAAAGGTAGAGTATTGAAATACATGTTAAGGGTATATATAATAGAATACGCTACATATTGTTGTTAGATTAATTTGGACATACAATATATATTATTTTAGTAAACGCCCAAGATAAAAGATTTACATAACGGAGGATAAACCATGCTGTTAAGCGAGAATGCCACCAAAGTCCTTGAGAAGAGATACTTGATCCGAGATAAGGAAGGGAATGTTCTGGAGAGCCCCGAGGAGATGTTCAGAAGGGTTGCAAAAACAGTAGCCGCCGCCGACAGGGACTTTGTTTCGGAAGATGAGCTTAAGTCTATTGAGCAGAGCTTCTATGACATGATGACAAATCTGGAATTCTTACCGAATTCACCTACTCTTATGAATGCAGGCAGGCCCTTGGGCCAGCTTTCAGCCTGCTTTGTCCTCCCTGTGGAGGACAGCATGGAAGGTATCTTTGATAGCGTGAAAAATGCTGCCCTTATTCATAAAAGCGGTGGTGGAACTGGCTTTTCCTTTAACAGACTCCGTGCCAAGGGATCATCGGTTAACTCCACAGGGGGTGTGGCCAGCGGCCCTGTCAGCTTTATGAAGGTGTTCAATGCCGCAACCGAGGCGGTAAAGCAGGGCGGAACCCGCCGAGGAGCCAACATGGGAATCCTCAGGGTGGATCATCCTGACATTTTGGAATTTATCTCCTGTAAGCAGGATAATGCGGATATTACTAACTTCAACATCAGCGTGGCCCTCACCGAGAGCTTTATGGAAGCTGTGGAGCAGGGGCTGGATTATGATCTGATAGATCCGAAGAGCGGAGAGAAGCGCGGAAGCCTTAATGCCCGTGACGTCTTTAACAAGATGGTGCAAATGGCCTGGAAGAATGGTGAACCTGGTATTGTCTTTATTGATAGAATTAACCGGGACAATGTCACACCGTTGTTGGGTGAGATAGAAAGCACCAATCCCTGTGGGGAGCAACCCCTTTTACCCTATGAGGCCTGTAACTTGGGCTCAATTAACCTGAGCGTCATGGTTAAAGAGGGTGAAAATGGCCTTGAGGTCGATTACGACAAGCTTCGTGAGGTGGTTTACAAGGCCGTCCACTTCCTGGACAATGTGATAGATGTGAACAACTATCCCCTCCCGGAAATCGATGAAATGACGCGCGGAACCCGAAAAATAGGTCTCGGAGTTATGGGCTGGGCTGACCTTCTTCTGATGCTGGGCATTCCCTACCATTCAGGTGAGGCTGAAAGACTTGCTGAAGAGGTCATGGGCTTTATTGATTTTGAGTCCAAGCAAAAGAGTGAGGAAATCGCCAAAATCAAAGGTGTTTTCCCCCTATATGAGAAGAGCATTTATGCTCAGGCGGGGAGAAGAATAAGAAATGCCACCACCACCACCATAGCCCCCACGGGAACATTAAGTATTCTCGCAGGCGTATCCAGTGGTATTGAGCCACTGTTCGCCATATCCTACATTAAGTATGTCATGGATGGAACCGAACTGGTGGAGGTGAATCCTCACTTTAAAAAGGCCGCTATGGAGGGAGACTTCTATTCCGAGGAGCTTATGAGAACCATCGCTCAGAATGGGTCCCTTCACAATATCACTCAGGTGCCCGAGGAAATCCGTGAGGTCTTTGTGACCTCCCACGACATTTCTCCCGAGTGGCATGTAAAGATGCAGGCGGCCTTCCAGCATCATACTGACAATGCTGTATCCAAGACTGTTAACCTAAGAAATGAAGCTACCCTTGAGGATGTGGCTGAAGCCTTCCAATTGGCTTACCGTACTGGTTGCAAAGGGGTGACCATCTACCGTGATGGCAGCCGCGATATGCAGGTTCTGAATATCGGAAGCGTTAAGGGTAAGGAAGAGGCGGTACAGAATAATGTATCTCCAAGCACCCAGGGCTGTGCGGACTGCGCCGATGCCTGCGAGTTTAGAACCAATATTACTCCAAGACCTCGTCCTGAAATTACCACCGGCTTTACTGAAAAGGTGAAGATTGGCTGTGGTAACCTCTATGTGACGGTAAATTATGATGAAAATGGTATCTGCGAGGTGTTTACCAACACAGGCCGGGCAGGAGGATGCCCCTCCCAGTCAGAGGCCACCAGCCGGTTGGTTTCCATAGCCCTACGCTCTGGTATTGATGAGAAGTCCATCGTAGAGCAGCTCAAGGGAATCCGTTGTCCCTCTACCATACGCCAGAAGGGCCTGAAGGTACTGTCATGTCCCGATGCCATTGGCCGTCTCATCGAGAAGGTCATGAACCATAGGAATGGAAATGGTGAGGCCTTTAAAGCTGCACCTGCGGTAGCCTCTCCGGCTGTCCCAAAGCCAACTGCCAAGACCTATGATGCTGAGGCCAAAAAAGCTGTAGCGGATGATAAGAACGGTCTATGTCCCGAATGCGGAAGCAATGTGGAACATGAAGGCGGATGCATGGTTTGCAGAAATTGCGGCTATTCAAAGTGCGGTTAAAGATTTCATGATATTAATTGTTTGAGTATTATAGCGCTTACGAATAAATAATAAAGAACGCTACGAGCGAAAAGGCTAATAATAAAAAAGTTTACTACTTAATTCCTTTTGTTTTTGTTGGGGGCAGCATATTTAATGATATGCTGCTTCCCTATTTTATTCTTTGTGCTAGAATGCCGTAATTAAGCAAAGCCTCACTCCTTGAACTGGTAATCAAACCAGTCAAAATAGGCGGGAGCGGAACACTTTTTTCCGTTTCCAGTGGAATAAAGCGCAATATAGTTTCCGGTAAACCTTCCGCCAACCTCGGTAGACAAATATTGAACCTCACCCTGTCCCAGAGACACCAAGCGGCCACCTTCATCCCTGAAACCAAAACGGTAGAGGTTAGGTGTGGCTGACATTTCAAAGATCACTGAATCCCCGTGATAGTCGATACAGTTTTCCACCTTCCATAAGGAACCAATTTTTCTTCGGAACAGAATTTTGTTTTGATGGTCGGCCCGCGTCAAAGCTATTTCATAGTGATGATCACAATTGAGGAAGATGCATAATCCCGCTTCCTCGCCGTTCCAAATCGGACTGAAGGAGAGATGGGTGGCTGCGGTACATTCCATATGCTCCTGCCTTCTCCCTACCCATGCCGAGATCTCCTTGTCATTAAGGCCTGCCTCATTCCCCTTTAAGGTGAGGAATCCTCTTCTTTCAGTCAGAGACCACAAGGTGTCATCCCGGCTATAGATAAAGTTCCAGCACAGGTCGAGGGTATCACCCAGGAAATCATCCCTCGTATTTTTCTGTGGGTAAGGATGTTGGGGCAGGCAGTCTGCTTCCATGACCAGGTCTATGGAACCGTTGTTTCCAAAAATGGGCCATTTATCTTGATCCCACATGACGGGGGCCAAAAAAGTTTCTCTTCCCAGGTGGTGCCTATCGGGAAAGGAAACGGGCCGTATTCCTAGGCAGACAGCCCACCAGCTACCGTCATGGGCCTCAACTAAATCCGCATGTCCCACGGCTTTTATGGGTAGAGGTAGGCTGCGATTCGTCAATACGGGATTACGTGGACAGGGGATGTAGGGGCCCTCTATGGATTTGCTTCTGGCTACCGTAAGCATGTGGCACTGAGCGGTGCCCCCCTCTGAAATGAATAAATAGTAATAGTCATGGATTTTATAAATGTGAGGGCCTTCCGGGTTGCACCCGCCGGTTCCGCTCCAGATATCCTTCCGCTGTCCCAAAAGTTTTCCGGTATGTATATCAATCTCGCAAAGGAAAATATTATCGTTTGTCCCTGTATAATAAACCCTCCCATCCTCATCGAAATAAAGGGATGGGTCTATTCCCGGTAAATCAATCCATAGAGGGTCCGACCACTCACCATAGGGGTTATCGGTCCAGATGAGAAAATTCCCACCTTTCTCTTGATTGGTAATATTGGTCGTGATCACATAGAACCGTCCCTGATGGTAGCGGAGGGTGGGGGCAAAGATACCCATGCAGTTGGGCGCAGCCCTGGACAAGGTTATTTGACTGTTCCTTGTAATGCAGTGGCCGATCTGCTCCCAATGAATTAAATCCCTGCTGTGAAACAAGGGAATCCCGGGGAAATACTCAAAGGAACTGGTGACCAGATAATAATCCTCACCTACTCTTAAGATGCTAGGATCAGGATGAAATCCTGGAATGATAGGGTTTTTATAGAGCATGGCATTCCCTCCTGTAAAGAATCTTTATCCTAATTATACATCTTCTATCAAAATTACCTATTAAATTTTTAGAATATTAGAGATAAAACAATGTTTCATTAGAGTTTGGTTAAGTTCCTTGTTAATAAAACAAAACAATGTTATATTATTGATGAAACAGCATAGAATATCTAAGAATAAATTAATTCTATTCGTCCAGCATGAGTAACTACAGAGGTGAAGAGATGGAAGAGTTTATATCCAAGAAGGACCTTCTGGCAACAACCGGAATATCCTACGGCCAATTATATCGTTGGAAAAGGGAAAGCCTTATTCCAGAAGATTGGTTTATTAAAAAGTCCTCCTATACGGGCCAGGAGACTTATTTTCCTCGAGAAAAAATCCTGGAGCGTATTGAAAAAATACAGTCCCTGAAGGACCGTTATCCCTTGGAGGATCTGGCCCGTATGCTATCGCCTGAGCTAACAGGCATCACCTACAGGGTATCAAAGGTTATCAATGAAAGGGTGGTCGATGGGCCCACGGCAAAGATCTTCCAGGAAAGGCTGAAGAACGAATTTTGTTCCTTTTGGGAGCTCTGTGTTATTTATTCTCTTGGAATCGCCCGGTCTAGGGGATTTCTGACTGATACAGACATTAAACGCCTTGCTGACAGCTTTAGCCAATGGACCAAGGGCTATGGCAATGGTTCCTATATGCTCTATATCATTAAGTTCGGACAGTCCAATACCGTTATTCTGGGGGGTAAGGAGCCTTCCATTTTAATAGATCCTGCTTTTAAGATTGTAGCCGGGTATGATTTGGATCAACAGGGAGCCGACCTAAAACTAAAAATTAATGTCCTTTAAGGGATGAGATAGGGAGGTTATCGCTATGAGCGATAATAATGTAACCATCATAGGAGCGGGCTTTGTGTCCGCTGGGCAGTACGACAAGATTTCCATAAACGGAACCAGCACGCTTTCCGGGGAAATTATTGCTGAATCCATCAATATCAACGGGATGGGTAAGTCAACAGGGGTTGTGAAAGCCCAAAAGGTGGAGGTAAACGGTGTCTATAACGGCTCTGAACTTAGGGCAAGCAAAGTGATTATCAGAGGTCTGGCAGATTTATCAGGAAATCTTGAAAGCGAGCAGTTCGAGCTCAATGGCAGCATCAAATGTAGGTCCATCAATGCTGATAGTGTAGAGATCAAGTTGAAAGGCCATATTAATGTAAAAGAGCTGGTGGGATCCCGGATCAGTGTCAGGGTGAAGGAGCCCAGTTTTACTCTTTTTAATGTGCAGGTGAAGCCTTCGGTACTGAATGCGCAATTGATAGAAGCCGATGAAATTTTTCTGGAGCATACCGAGGCGGATGTGGTCAGCGGTTCTGTCGTTCAAATCGGTAAGGGATGTCGGATTGGTCGTGTGGAATACAAGGAAAGCCTTAAGGTATCTAATGAAGCCAATGTCGGTCAAATCGTAAAGGATTAGGAAGGGATGGGTGGCAGCTATGAATCATAATGAGGTCAATATTGCTGGAGTGGGAATTTTCCAGGGGGATATTGATGCGGACATCGTCAAATGCTTTGGCGTCGGGAAGACTTTAGGAACTGTCAAATGCCGGCAAATGATGGTGAAAGGGGTTTTCTCAACCACTAAAAGGGTTTATGCGCAAAGTGTTGATGTTAAGGGTGTTCTTAAATGCGCCTCCGAATTGAGCGCTGAGCGGTTTGTCGTTATGGGTTCAGTTGTTTCTCAATCGCTTTTAAATGGCGGAGAAATTGATATACAATTTGAGCGCTTGAGTAAAGCCCGGGAAGTTGGGGGAGAGAGAATCAGCATCCGACCCGGAGACTTCTTTCACAAAGAGCGTTTAGGAAAGCCAGGGAAGCAGTTCATGGGCCTTATTCCCAACGGGGTATTTAAAGCAGAGGTCATTGAGGGAAATGACATCTATCTTGAAAATGTTCAGGCTGGCACGGTACGTGGACAGAATGTGGTTATTGGCCCTAATTGCCGCGTGGCTTATCTGGAATACTCAAACAAGGCGAAGGTTCATGAAAGCTCCAATGTCTTAGAAATAAAGGGTCAAAAGGTGAGAAACATTTAGGAGTTATCACCCTGGGATATAATTTTTTTGACCACTTCCTCCAAGCTTTTCTCGGGGCCTTTGGCTGATAAAAGCGGGGCAAAAAGATCCCCCGTTTTTTTCAGTCGCTCAACAGCGTTGTTTAAGGTGAAATTTTCGGGCTTGATGCCTTTACGCACTTCTTCCCAGGTGACGGGCATGGAAAGTGTGGCGCTTTTTGTGGCCCGGGGGGAATAGACCAGGGTTATGGTTTTTCCCTGCCACATTTGAAGGTAGTCAAAATATAGCTTGGTGCCCCGCTTGTCCACCAACCGCTCAATAGTAATTTTACGAGGATATTTCTGAGCAAAGTACTGGCCGAAGAATTCATTGATTCTCCGGGCCGTATCGTATGAATATTTTCCGCCCACAGGAATATAAAGCTGCATGCCGGAGGCTCCCGAGGTCTTGATAAAGCTTTTGATAGAAAGTGAGTCCAGTGTTTCCTTCACCAGAAGGGCCACCTCCGTTACATCCTCGAAGGTTTGGCCCTCGGAGGGGTCCAGATCGAAGACGATGGAGGTGGGATGATCCTCTTTCCTATAGGTGTTAAAGGAGGTATGGAACTCCAGGGAGGCCAGGTTAATCAACCAACACAGGGTGGGAATAGAATCTAAAAGAGCATATTTGATAGCGTTCCAGGTATGGCGGGAAATCCATGGGGGAGCATAATCGGGCAGGTTTTTTGCAAAAAAGGATTTACCATGAACCCCGTGGGGATAACGAATGGTGGTCAGCAGGCGATCCCTGGCATGGGGCAGAAGATAGGGGGAAAGCTCGATCATACGGGTAAGGTAATCTATTTTCCGGATACCGACTTCAGGCCAGAGAGGCTTTTCAGGATTAGAAAGCCTGAGCTTTTTTCCCTCTATGGTAAGGGTTTCATAGGCTTTGGTCATATAAAGCCCCTCCTTATTCAATAAATTCTGTACCGTCAGCCTCCATCGGGTCCGAGGGTGAAAAACCCAAAATTCTGGGGTGGCGCAGGCCGCCGTCAAAAGTCCATTCCAGAAAGCTCACCCACACTGTGAGACGGGGACTGAACCACACGATTTGCTGCTGCTCCGCCCGGGACATGTCGGAAATCTTAAAACCGGAGGACTGTGACCTCAACAGGGATAAGGATTCCTTGAGAAGCTTAAAATGCTCCTGAGTAAGGCCAATGGAGGCTCTTCCCACATAAGCCAATTCCCCCTCCCGCCAAACAGCCAAAATCAGTGAATTGGGGAATCCGTTTTTTAAGGTTACCCCGGCAACAATGGCCAGCATCCTCCGGATTAATTTTGTTTTAAACCAATCCTTGTGCTCCTTGTAGGGACGATAGGGACTGTTTCTCCTCTTGGAGACGATCCCTTCCCATCCCTTTTCTCGCATGAGATCGAAAAGCTCCAAACCGTTGTCAAAATCGTCGGTAATGGCTATGGCCGGGCTGGTTTCAAGGCTTTCACGCAAAAGGGCCAGCCTTTCACAAAGCGGCCTTTCTGTCAGTAGCTTACCGTTAAGGGCTAAAAGGTCAAAGACAATGTATTGAGCGGGGTATTTTTTTTGGTAGTAGCCAATCCTTTGTGGATCACGCACCCGTTCCCTTATCAGGCTTAATTGAAAGGAAGGCTTTTGCTCCTCGTTTAGAAGGATGATTTCACCGTCCAGCACCGCCTGATGCCCCTTTAAGAGCCCGGGAAGCACAGAGAGCTCGGGATAGAATGCCGTACGCTCACGGCCCTTTTTGGTATAAATGCTTAGCGCTCCGTTTTCAATATAGCATAGGCCCCGGATACCATCCCACTTGACCTGATGGAGAAAATCCTCTCCCTCCGCCACCGAGGGGATCAGTATGGGGGACATAGGCACAATCCAGTCCATTTCATTACCTCATCACCCCACACCGAGCTTCTCCTTTTGGGCTTTTTTGGCGGTCTTTCGGGGCTTGCCGGACTCAGCCCTGCCCTGGGTTTCCCGACGAAACTCCTCAGTCTTTTTAAGACTGGCCTGCAACGCGGCCATAAGATCAATGACATTACGCTGCGGCGCTTCGGGGGCGGAAACAATCTCCTCTCCCTCAATCTTCTTATGGATCATGGCAAGAAGTGCCTCACGATAATCGTCCTTATATTTTTCGGGCTTGAATTCGGCTGTCAGGTTGTCGATAAGCTGCTCAGCCATTTGAAGCT
Organism: Bacillota bacterium; assembly: GCA_023415205.1. Lineage (GTDB taxonomy): Bacteria > Bacillota > Clostridia > DSM-8532 > DSM-8532 > DTU059. Next base: position 13,670 of record JAEZLR010000022.1, read on the forward strand.
CTCTTTCGTCAACAGTAACGTTCTCCGGTACTCCCGGAATTTGCTTGATATCCCGAACTTCATCCGGAAAATAGATGGTTTCCAGAACCAGTACATTGTTAAGCACCCTCAAAACCGCAAGGGATTGCTTATCCCGGATGGTAATGCGGGCAACGGCAATCCGGCCCGTGTCGTCCATGGCCTTTCTTAGTAGGCTGTAGGCCTTAGAACCGCCATTTTCCTGAGGGGCTAGGTAATAGGACTTGTCAAAGTAAAGGGGGTCGATCTCCTTTAAGTGGACAAAGTCCAGAATTTCTACGGTCTTGGCTGATTTGGGACGGATGGCGTCAATATCCTTATCTTCGATAATGACATAATGACCGGGTTCGTACTCATAGCCCCGGACAATGTCCTCAGGAGCTATTTTTTCATTACAGCCGGGACAGACCCTTTCGGTTTTAATGGGGGTTTTGCATTTTTTGTGTAAATATTTGAATCGGATATCCCTGTCCTCAGTAGCCGCAAACATCTTAACGGGAATATTGACAAGGCCGAAGCTGATGGACCCCTTCCACATGGTATGCATGGTGCTCCTCCAATCGGGCAGGGTGATGATGGGTTATCCCTGCGTATTTTTAGTCGCTTTTCTCAAATGTCCTTGCTCCATAGTGTGAGTTGGAGCGTGGTGCATTATGCATCAAATGAAGACCTGCCGCATAGGAGTTTGGGAGTCCTTTAAAAAAATTATCAAATGGGAGAGATTGAGCCTTGACACTCACGGACGCGTTGTTATAAGCTATATAAGCTTTTCCTTTAAAAGCGAATGAGAATTGAGACTTAATATCACTGTCACATTTCTTAAGAAAAGGCCTTAGGGAGTCGCTTCCCTTGGTTTTGGTCAGAATCACTGATGTGAGTTGGCCCAATGAAAGCTTTACAAGGAGGATTATCCAATGTCCTGCCAAGAGCACCCTTCCTATCATGAAGAGGAACAACGCTTGACCTACACCCTGAAGCTGGTGAACCAAACACTCTCCGAATCCCGGCTGAACAAAAACAAGGTGGACACCGAAATTGATCGCTTGAAAAAAACCGGCACCTCCGACAGCTCTCTGGATTATGTGGATTTGTCCATAAACTATCAATTACAGAGCGCCTTTGCCCTGAAGCTTAGAAATCTTGTGGAAGCTCAGAAAAAGCCCTATTTTGCTCGCATCGATTTTGCTGAGGACGGCACCAGGGATCAGGAACTACTTTATATCGGGAAAATGTGCCTTATCAGGGACGAGGATATGAAGCCTGTTATCATTGACTGGCGCGCACCCGTGGCCAGCCTGTATTATGAGGAGCGCCTCGGGCGGGCGCACTATCTGTGTCCTAAGGGCGATGTGACAGGGGAGCTTAAGCTTAAGCGTCAGTTCTCCATTGAAGAGGGCCAGCTTAGAAATATTTTCGATATCGATATCACCACCAACGATGAATTTCTTCAGGGCTATTTGGGGGCCAGTGCCGACAATCGCCTGAAGGATATTGTTTCGACCATTCAGGCCGAACAGAACCATATCATCCGGGCCGACATGTGGACACCCCTTATTGTGCAGGGGGCGGCCGGAAGCGGAAAAACCACCATTGCCCTCCATCGCATTGCTTATCTGGTTTACACCCATGAAAAAACCTTCAACCCCGAAAGCTTTATGATCATAGCCCCCAATACTCTTTTTCTGGACTATATCTCCGAGATTCTTCCCGAGTTGGGGGTGGATAGGGTACGCCAGACCACCTTTGAGGATTTCGGCCTGGACCTCATCGGAAAGCGCCTCAAATTCCGCAATCCCCATGAGAAGCTGATGCTTTTGGCGTCGGGCAAGGACAGGGATATGGCTGAAAAGCTGAAGGCCGCCTCCAGCCTCAAATGCTCCATGGCTTTCAAGAGGCTTCTGGATGGGTTCTTGGATGCCGTTGAGGCCTCCATGCTCCCTAAAAAGGATTTCACCCTTTTCAACGAGATGGTTATGAGCTATAAGGAGCTTCAGGACTTATTTATCCGGGAGTATAAGCGCCTGCCCGTCAGAAATAGGCTCGAAGAGCTAAAAAAGCATATGGCCTATAGAATCTCAAAAAAGAAGGGGGCTTTTGCGGCCAAGTTTGAAAAGGATTGTGCCGACGAGGTGTTGAGCCTGAAGGAGAGTATGGAGGATTCCAGTGAAAGGCAGAGGTGTATTGCCGATGTCTTCAACCGCCGGGACTTCAAGCTCAAGGCCCTGGACAGGGAAGGGAAAAAGGCCATCAATGATTATCTGGCCGGTATTTTAAAGAAACAGCCCTTTGAGCATTATAAGGATTTTATACTTTACCTCAGGGATGCAGCCTCCAATGAGATTGAGGCCTACGCCGCCCAATGGAGTCAGGATGTTTTAAAGTCCTCAAAAATTGAGGTTGAGGACCTGGCCCCGATGATACACATAAAATACCGAATCCATGGCATTGATGAAAAAATACCCGTCAGGCATATTGTCATTGACGAGGCCCAGGATTTTTCTGCATTTCAGCTCTATGTCATCAGGCAGATCATCAAGGATAGCTCCTTTACTATCTTGGGAGACCTCTGTCAGGGTATTCACTCCTATCGCAGCCTGAAAAGCTGGGAGGAGCTAATGGAGGAGGTCTTTTTTGACCGGCGAAGCGAGATGCTCACTTTGGAGCAAAGCTATCGAACCACCATAGAGATTATGGAGGCCGCCAACAATGTGGCCAGAAAAATGGCCATCCCCGGAGTGCCTCTGGCTAAGCCGGTTTTCCGGCATGGCGAGCCGGTGCGGCTCATTCATGATGCCTCGGATCGGGAGCGGGATGAAGCTATCTCATACCGGATTCAGGAGCTGCTTGAAAAGGACTTCAGACTGATTGCCGTCATTGCCAAGACGGCTGAGGCCTGTGAGCTTATCCACCACCAGCTTCGGAGGAAGATCAAGGATATTACTCTGATTACGGGAGCTGAGGGGGAGTACAATGGCGGTGTTATGGTGGTGCCGGCCCATCTGGCTAAGGGGCTTGAATTTGATGCTGTCATTCTTACCGATGTGTCCCAAGGGGTATACAGCCTTTCAGACATGGATGCCAAGCTTCTTTATGTAGCCATGACCCGTGCCATGCATGTAATGGATATACATTATACAAAACATATATCTCCTCTATTGGAAGGGTTTCCGTTTGTCGAAATATAAGTTATAATGTTTACAAAAGACGAAATTTTGAAGGATGATTATATGTCAGGAAAGCGCATCCTACCTGTAGCCCTTCTCCTTATTTGTTTTATGATGTCTGCATGCTCCATGCAGGCTCACTCTCCCTCACCCATCGGTGGGGAAAACCCTGCTTCTCCTGGGACATCCGCAAGCCTTGACCCACAACCCGCCCAAAGCCCTTCGGGGATTATCGAGTACGTACAACAAACCGAGCCCTTACCTGACGCCCATACCATGGCTTCCTTTCCCGGTTTCCTGGAAAGCCTCTCAATGACTCTTGAAGAGATCGTCACTGTTCTGGGCACCCAGTTTGAGCTTGATGAAAACAAGGCGGAGGGTTACGATACCTATCATTTTCCCCAATATCAGCTCAGCTTTAGTTTTGACAAAATCAGCGAAAAGCTCTCAAGTATATCTCTTGAGGGGATTCCCTACTATGTGTATTCAGGGGCTAACCAGCTTGCGGATATCAATGGGGACGGGCAGGCTGAGAAGATTGTGGCCTACGAGGATCAGAATTTTGAGGGCACCCTTCTAGTCATTGATGGTGCCACCGGGAAGGCCAGCACCGCATCCTTGGATTATTTCGGCAACTATTGCGAACTTAAGATTCTCCCAGGCTTTGGAAGCGAGAAGGAGAATCTGATTCTCATAAATACCCGTGGCGGTAAAGAGGCAGATGTTTTCTCCTACCAGAACGGGGTTCTTACCAGTATTCTTCCCCAGACCCTGGATACCTTGGCCCAAGAGTCTCTGGTGACCATAGAGGGCAAAACCGCTGTGTGGGTAAACAACAAGGCTAACATCCTTTATCTTTGTCCGCTGCCCGACCGCATCATCCATAGCGTAACCCAGTGGCCATCCTCGGAAGCCTATCGTTATAGGGTTTCCGTAAAACCCCAAGCATCTGGGGATCATTTGACACTCAAGATTAAAACCAACCTGGCGGTAAAGCTTTCGGACAATTATAACTTTATGGAAAGCAGCGATGGTCTTTATTGTGACGTGGCCCAGGTTGTTGAAACCTATGACTATCTGGGGCAGGGTAAATGGCAGAAATCGGCCACCCAGGGAGGGTCTAAGTATCAAGATGGCATCCAGACGGCTCCGGTGTTTGAAGACTTATCCATCGCAGGGCTGAAGCTTTACGATAGTTACGAAACTTTAGGTTCGCTTGTGGATATTTCTTTATATACCCCCGAGGAGCTTTATGCAGGAATCCTTATCCAGAAAGAGGGACTTCGGGTAGGGATCTCTCAAAACTTTATTTCCTATCTCTCTTTGGAGGAGGGCGCCAGGGAGGCCACCTATAAGGGCCTCAAGCTATCTGACTCACGGGAGACAGCCCTTTCTCTTTATGGTCTTCCCGACCAGGGCTTTTTGGACGACGAGGTGTGGACCTATTACGTTATTGACAGTAGCGGTATGGAGGATCCCACCCTTTTCTTTAATACGCTGAATCTTGAATTTGATGGCGATAAAGTGTGTAGAATATGGATATCTTCCTATGTTACGGCCTACTGATTTTAAGGCAAATGTACATTGTACTTGAAATTGTTTTGCCGTATAATAGTGTAAATGCCCATACCCCTATGTGCATTATTGAAAAATCGATTCAGGAGTGATGAGAATGAAAGGCTTAGCACGGCTCGAGCTCCGCTATGGTCGTTATGCCATCAGAAACCTAACGCTATATATTGCCGCCTTGAATTTGGCGGTTTTTCTTCTGACCTATGTCCTTTTTGGAGGAAATCCCTATTCAACCATCCAAGCTCTGGCTTTAATCCCTGAAATGGTTTTAAAAGGCCAGGTCTGGCGGCTTCTTACCTTCGTATTCCTACCCGATACCTACAGCCTTTTGTGGATATTGTTTACCGTTTATCTCACCTATATGATAGGTGCTTCCCTGGAGAATTATTGGGGACGGTTCAAATTGAATATCTACTTTTTCACAGGCATGCTAGGATCGATCCTTGCCGCCTTTATCACAGGCGCCGGAACCACCGGATATTATCTCAACCTCTCTTTGTTCCTGGCCTATGCCACATTATTTCCCGAGCAGGAATTCACGCTGTTTTTTATACTCCCTGTAAAGGTGAAATACCTGGGTTTATTGAACGCAGCCTATATCCTTTATCAGATGTATATCTACATTCAAATGAGGCAATGGCATATGGTTGCGGCCATTATTGTCATGCTTATCAACTACTTCCTCTTTTTCGGTGAGGACTTTATTAAATGGATTAAGCTCAAGCGCCAGGTGGCTAAAAATCGTCGCCGGTTTTTTGATCAAGTTCGTCCCTATAACCGAGACAGACGTTATTAAGACAGAAAAGTGGTGTATCAATGGATTACAAAAGTGAAATATTAAGGCTTAAGGAAGAGCGTCAGGCTGTTATTGTTGCGCATTTCTATCAGGACGGAGAGATACAGGATATTGCCGACAAAGTGGGGGATTCCTTTGAGCTGAGTCGTTATTGCGCAACCACAGATAAAAATGTCATCGTCTTCTGCGGCGTTCATTTTATGGCTGAGAGCGCTAAGATTCTATCTCCTGAAAAGACCGTGCTGCTTCCGGCCATCGATGCAGGCTGTCCCATGGCCGACATGGCCAAGGTGGAAGATCTAAAAAGGTTGAAGGAGAAGTATCCCGAAGCGGCAGTGGTCTGCTATGTCAACACCACTGCGGCTATCAAGGCAGAGTGTGATATCTGCTGTACCTCGTCCATTGCTGAAAAGGTCGTAAGATCGCTCCCCCAGAAGCAAGTGCTGTTCCTGCCCGATAGGAATCTGGCCCAGTACGTGGCCAAACAGGTTCCCGAGAAAGAATTCATTCTGTGGCCAGGCTTTTGCCCCACCCATAACGCACTGACCATCATGCACGTTAAGGAGGCCAGAGAAGCGCACCCCGAGGCTGTTCTGGTTGTTCATCCCGAGGCTCCCCCCGAGGTGGTGGAGCTGGCCGACTTTGTTGGAAGCACTAAGCAGATCATTGATTTCTGCACGGCCTCCCAGGCCCAGGAGTTCATCATCGGTACCGAGGAAGGCGTGCTGCATCAGCTCCACAAATTAAATCCAGAAAAAAGCTTCCATATGTTGAAATATCGCTTCATCTGTCCTAATATGAAGAAGACCTCCCTGGAAGTCCTCTATGAGTCCTTGAGGGATATGAAGCATGAAATCACACTGGATAAGGAAACCATCAAAAAAGCCTCACACAGTCTTGAAAAGATGCTCTTAGTAAAATGACTGAATTGAACCGCGAAGGTGAAAAAGTATGACTGAAATGAGAGAGACCGATACCGGTGAACAGGAAAGGTATCTGGTCGATTTTGATACTGAAACCCTGCCCTACGAGTACTATGATGTGGTCATTGTAGGCAGCGGCATTGCTGGTGTATACACGGCCCTGTCCATGCCCAGACAAGCCCGAATTCTTATTATTACCAAGGATACCATTGATATCAACAACTCGGTACTGGCCCAGGGCGGTATCGCCGTTTCACTGGATCAGAATGATTCTCCCAATCTCCATTTCAAGGATACCCTTTATGCGGGGGCCGGCCTGTGTGATGAGGAGACGGTGAAGGTCCTCGTCAATGAAGCGGCCGAGAACATTGCCACCCTCTGCCTCTATGGGGTGAACTTTGACCGGGATGCGGAAAGACGTCTTTCCTTAACCCGGGAAGGCGCTCACAGCATGAACCGCATTATACATACCGGAGATGCCACGGGCAAAGAGGTATGCGACACCCTTGTCCGGGCCGTGTCGGATCTTGATAACGTGACCATTAAGGAACGTACCTTCGCCATAGACCTTTTAACCCAGGACAATGTCTGCAAGGGCATACTTACGTCCAATGAACACGGTACTGAGCTTAAGGCCTATTATGCCCCCGTTGTGGTTTGTGCTTCCGGAGGATACGGCCGGCTTTATGCCACCACCACTAACCCCGAGGTAGCTACCGGCGATGGTGCCGCTTTTGCCTACCGGGCCGGAGCGGAGTTAATGGACCTTGAATTTGTGCAGTTCCATCCCACGGTATTATTCCACCCTGAAAATCAAAGCTTTCTGATATCAGAGGCCGTTCGTGGAGAGGGTGCGCTTCTGCGCAATCACAAGGGCGAGCTGTTTATGGAGAAGTATCATCCCATGAAGGAGCTTGCACCCCGTGACGTTGTTTCCAGGGCAATTTTCCAGGAGATGAAGAAAACGGGCGCCCAGCATGTTTATCTGGATATTACCCATAAGGACAGAGCGCACCTGGAACAGCGCTTTCCGACGATCTTCAGAACCTGTTTGTCCTATGGCATTGATATATCCAAGGACTATATCCCGGTGGCCCCATCCCAGCACTACAGCATGGGCGGGATCAAAACCGACGAATGGGGGAAGACCAGGGTTCAGGGCTTTTATGCCGTAGGCGAGGCCGCCTGTAACGGTATTCATGGTGCTAACCGTCTGGCTTCTAACTCCCTTTTGGAGGGGCTTGTCTTTGGTAAAAGAATAGGCCGTCAGATAGGGGAGAGTTTGGACGAGCTCAAAAATGCTACAGGCATTAGACCCGCTATCTGTGCCACCAAATCCAGAATGGATAAGACTGTGGATGCCCCCGAAATGATCCGAGTTCTTCAGGAGCTGATGATCCACAATGTAGGTATTGTGAGGAACAAAGAAAGCCTGGAAACCGCCATGGAGCGGATACTTCTCATGCAAAAGGAACTATCTGATGTCCAAATGAAGGATACCACCACCATGGAGCTTAAGAACATGCTCTTTCTCTCAAAACTTCTGGTGAAGGCTGCGCTTTTGAGGAAAGAGAGCCGGGGAGCTCATTTCAGATCCGATTACCCCGAGACCGATAACCAGCATTGGCAAAATAACATTGTCTTTCAAGGAGGACCTAAACATGCTTGACCTGAATATTGTTGATGAAATTATCTGGCGGGCGCTTAAAGAGGATATGCCCATGGGAGACCTGACCACCGACAGCACCGTCTCTGCCGATGAGGTATGCGCTGCAAACCTTATAGCCAAAGAAGCAGGCGTTATTGCCGGTCTGGATGTTTTTGAAAGGGTCTTTAGGCTTCTGGATCCCAGAATCTATACCGAGCGATACATTAACGAGGGTGACCGGGTTGAGGCTGGCACCCGAATCATGCATATTTCCGGTAATGCCAGAGCCATGCTCAAGGCTGAGAGAACCTCCTTGAATCTTCTGCAGCGAATGAGCGGTATAGCCTCGGCCACCAGAAAATTTGCAGATATCCTAGAAGGGACCTCAGCAAAGATTGTAGATACACGCAAGACAGCACCAGGCATACGTTATCTGGATAAGTATGCTGTGCGGGCGGGTGGAGGCACCAACCATAGGTTCTGTCTGTCCGATGGAATTCTTATAAAGGATAATCATATCAAGGCGGCTGGGGGGATCACCGAGGCCATTAAAAGGGCCAGGGTCCTGGCTCCCCATACCATAAGGATTGAGATTGAAGCTGAATCCATGGAGATGGTCAAAGAGGCTTTGGAGGCCGGTGCCGATATTATTATGCTGGACAATATGAGCAACGATGCCATGAAAGAGGCTGTGGACTATATAAATGGCCGCGCCCTTACCGAAGCCTCAGGAAACATAACAGTAGACAGAGCAGAAATGATAGCAAAAACCGGAGTTGACCTGATTTCATCCGGAAGCCTGACACATTCTGTTAAGGCTATGGATATTAGCCTCCGATTTGAATAGCCTAAAATCTAAGGTAATTAGCTTATTCGACAAAAATTTTTATGAAATCACGAAAATAGTAGCCATTTTTTGTGTAGAATAGATAAGAACTTTGACGAATAAGTACTGTAAAATGTCAATAACGGATAAGAAGTTAGGTTGTAATGACGACTTGTGGACAAAACGTAAAACTATCCACAGAAAAAACGCTTGAAGGGCCCTAAAATGGGGAGATAGAATACGCAACCCGCATGATAAGCCGATTTCAGAGTTTTCAACAATATCCACAGGCTTGTGGATATCTGTGGATAAGATTGGTTGAGAGAGGATAGAATAAAAAGAAAGCTTGGGGAAAACATAAGTCTGTACGATTTTGGTTCACCAACAAGGAGGGATTGAAATCATGAGCAGACGAAGAGGCATCATGTCAGAAGGTCTGAAGTATGAGATTGCCCGAGAGCTGGGTGTATATGACACGGTAAGCAGAGATGGATGGGGATCAGTATCATCCCGAGATTGCGGTAATATGGTGAAAAAGGCAATCGAAATGGCAAACAGGAACTCCGCAGGACAACCGGAATAGCTGTTGCGGGGTACAGTTGTCCGGTACAGGATGAACCAAAAGCGTATTGAAATAGGGGGCATGGAAGAAATTCCATGCCCTTTGCCCTTGTAAAATTGGGTTGACAAAGCATCTGGGCTATTGTAGAATAGAATCCGTCCCTAAATTTCATAATGGAGAGATGGTCGAGTTGGTTTAAGGCACCGGTCTTGAAAACCGGCGTAGGTGCGAGCCTACCGTGAGTTCGAATCTCACTCTCTCCGCCACATTTTATCTTTACCTGGAGAAGTACCCAAGCAGGTCGAAGGGGACGGTTTGCTAAACCGTTAGTAGGGGTAACTCTAGCGCGAGTTCGAATCTCGCCTTCTCCGCCAATAGAGCGCGTTTCACAGTTTCGTGAGACGCGCTTTTACTTGCTCGAAATTCGTCTTTAGGGAATAAGGTGTTTTCGCGCTTCGCAGCCTCACTTCTAGCCAAGATGGTTTGAAATCGTGAAAGCTTCTCCGACAGATTGACGGTTCTTTTTAGATGTGGTATATTTCTAACATAAAGTTAAAAATCTACCACTATACGGAGGATCTTTATGAGACTAAACAAATTGGGGTTTTTATCTCTCCTCGCCATTTTAGGCATTTTAGGATTCACAATTAACAGGTCTTTCCTTGGATTCTTCGGTTTTGCTTATTACATTCGCTACTTTTTTGTTACGCCGGATGAAATGTTCCAGCACAATGTTCGAAGAGCGGCGAGTATCGGATTTTTTTCAGGCGTTGCGGCTACAGGGCTTGCCATCCCTATTCATCTTTTGCTTCCCGAATTATTGTCAGCCAAAATGGCTCTTGCATCCTGCTATATTGTATCCGTGTTCTGTTTTACCATTGTGCTTGCTGTTCTTGAGTTTAGGGAGCTACGGGGGTGCTGACGATGACATTGACGACTAGAATGCGTGAATATAGGGCACGGAAGAATCTTACCCAGGACGAATTGGCCGTGCTTGTTGGTGTGCGCCGGGAAACAATCATCAATCTGGAAAAGGGGCGCTATAACCCGTCGCTGAAACTGGCTATGGATATTGCCAAGGTGTTCTCCTGCACGGTGGAAGACCTGTTTTTCTTTAGTGAGGAGGGAAAAGATTGAAGCGCTTTGCAAAGCTTTGTAGAAAAATGCAATATCTTGGGCTGTTGGGCTTATTAGGCCTGATTGTCGAGAGTAGGTTTTTGAATTTATTGTGGCTGTTCTGGTTGCTTGGATTTGTCGATATTTTTTACAACCTTCCCGTATTCCTGCAATCACTCAAGCAGCTCTGGGGCATGCTGTTCATTCCTTTCCGTTACGGCTCCCATATCCCAAGCGTGGATAATTACCAATGCGAAGTGAAATATTCCCTGCCATTTGAGGGTGAATGGACAGTCGTAAACGGTGGTACAGATAAAGAATACTCTCATTCTTGGACTATCCCAACACAGCGGTATGCCTATGATTTTGTAATACTGGATCAAGAGGGACGCAGCTTTTCCGGCGATCCTACAAAGACGGAGGATTATTATTGCTACGGTAAAAGCATTCTCGCCTCTGCGGACGGAGAAGTCATCGAAGTGTTGCTCGGCTCCCCGGATAGTGTCCTTTCAGGTAACGGTCAGGTAGATTGCTCCGCGCGGGATATCCGGGGTAATTACATCCTCATTCAACACGCCGACAATGAATATGGTCTATATGCACATTTGAAGCCCGGAAGCATATGCGTGAGGGAGGGTCAAATAGTTCAGCGCGGGCAGCGACTTGCTCAGTGCGGAAACTCGGGGAATACCTCTGAACCGCATTTACACTTCCATCTACAGGATGGAAAAAGCTTTTATACATCGGCGGGATTACCCATTGAATTTTCAGATATTGCTATCCATTCTGCTCCTAATTATGCCACGTTTGATCCCCGCCCAATGCCATTAGATCCAGCCTCCACCGTGGGAAAATATATCATGAGGGGACAGCGAGTTACGAACATAAAATGAAAAATAAGAATAAGTAAATAACACGCCTATGCTCATTCAAAAGTCAACCCCTCGCTTTTTAGTAAAGATTAGTGAAAATGACCTAAACAGAACATGCACTTTTGTGCAATATGCGTATGTTAAATAATTAACACTATATGTTAAACTATTAACATAGAGTGATAAATAATAAACAATCTAAGGAACAATGAGGGAGGTGCTTTTAATGATGGACGTAGTATTACTCGGAGCCGTAGTGACAGGTGCATACTTATTCTTGAGGGCAGTCTGGAATTATGAATTAAGAGTGGCCAATGAGGTTAACAAATAATCCCCTGAAGTACGGGAAGGATAACAACATGAAATTAAATAGAAAAGCATAAAATGCGTCCCACAGCTAGGTGAAACGCATTTTTTGTACCCCAAGGTTATATTCAGGTGGTGCTCAGAATGATTTTATAAGCCTCTTCAAAGGAAATGCCGTGGTTCTTTGCGGCCTTGGCCACATCGTCATACTCAGGCTTTACTCTTGAGATTCCGTAGCCATGGGCGCGCTTGACCCTCATTCTACCCAGCGTTGTATCCACTTCTTCAATGGTTCTCTCCAGAATGTATCTTTCACAGGCGTATTTCCTCACACCTAGGGTGGTGGTGTGCTTGAGCATCAACCTGGCCATCCTCTCGCCATCCCTGTCTTCGCACAGGCAGACAATCATGAGCCCAGGACGGTTCTTCTTCATGTAAACCGGCTGAACATAGACATCCTTTGCCCCTCCTGTCAAAAGGGCTTCGGTGGCAAAGCCTACGGCCTCCGGCGTCATATCGTCTACGGTGCAGCGAAGCTCGGTGATGGTGTCGCCTTGCTGCCTGGCTGACTGGCCCAGGAAAGCCCTTACGCAATTGGCGGCGCCAAAGCTTTTCGTGCCCATGCCATAACCGATTTTGTCATAAGCCATAAGGGGCATGGCTCCGAAGCCCGTAGCAAAGTGCTTGATAAGCGCCGCACCGGTAGGGGTAAGAAGCTCGCCCGCTGTCCCGTCGGAATAGGTGGGGACTCCTTTTAGGATATGGGCTGTGGCTGGCGCAGGAACGGGGAGTACGCCATGGGAGGTTCGGACATGACCCGAGCCCACATGAAGGGGTGAGGCCATAATATTATCCACCTTAAGCGTCTCCACAAGAAGGCAGAAGCCAACGATATCGGCAACGGCATCTAGTGCCCCAACCTCATGGAAATGTACCTGATCAACAGGCCTGCCGTGTGCCTCAGATTCCCCTTGGGCCAGAAGACCGTAAACTTCCAAGGCGTTATCCTTTACCCTTTGCGGTAGTTCCAGGCACTGTATCATTGCCTTGATATCGGTCAGGGAGGAATGGGAGTGCTCGTGACGGCAATGCTCAAGGGAAGGATGCTGGGAATTATCATGGTGATGGTGCCCATGCTTTTGTGAACCCATAGTCTCATCGAGAGACATTTCTCCCTGGTTCCCGATGGTTACTATCATTCGCGTTCCCTGTATCCCGCATTTTTGCTCTGCCTGTGCTCTGACCTTCACCTGGGGCAGTCCCAGCCCATTCATTTTTTCTAAAAAGACTAATTTGGCCTCTTGTTCTAAAAGCTCATATAAAGCTGCGCAGAGCATGTCCCCTGCCGCGCCCATCCGACATTCCAGATAAAGTGATATCATTCTATCTCTCCTTCTTCATTCCTAGTAGGGTATGAGATCTTTAGCGTCTTTTTATTGCTTCAAGGTGGCATTCCTCCATGAGCCCTTCGTCAAATAAGAGCTCGTAAGGGTTTCCCGAGGCAAACACAGCGCCGTTGTCCAAGATAATGACCTGGTCACAGGCCTCCAAAGCCAACTCAAGATCATGGGTGGCAATGATTTTAGTCTGCTTAACTTCCCCCAATAAGCGAATAAGATTCCTGCGGGACTTGGGATCAAGAAAGGAGGAGGGCTCATCAAGGACCATCACCGATGGATTCATGGTCAGTACCGTTCCTATAGCCGCCATCCTTTTCTCTCCTCCTGAAAGCTTGAGGGAAGAACGATTCTTTAGATAGGGTATGTGAAGCTTTTCCAGGGTGAGTTCAACAAGCTCTCTGACCCTATCCTCATCAAGGCCCATGCTCCTAGGGCCGAAAGCTAAATCGTCATAAATCATGGGCATAAAGAGCTGATCATCAGGGTTTTGAAAGACCATGCCCACCTTGCGTCGAATTTCTGGAAGATTCTTTTTGGTGACCTCCACTCCATCAATGGTGATGACTCCCTCCTGGGGTAGAAGCACCCCCACCAGGGAAAGAAGCAGCGTAGACTTTCCGGCGCCGTTAGGGCCCACAATGGCAACGCTCTGCCCCGCTTTAACACGAAAGCTGACACGGCTTAAGGCCTTGGTTTTGTCAGGATATGAAACTGTGAGCTTATCTACTGTGATCATGGAATAAACCTTTCTATGAAGTCATTCAAGTATCCGGTGATATCAAAAACTCTTAAAATAAGGCCAGTGCCTAAAACAAACAGAAGGAAGAGAATATCCCTAGGTCCGACGTTTTTCCCTGATGAACTTATCTTAGCTGTGGGGTAACCCCGTAGCTTCATGGCATCATATATCCGCTCGGAGCGGTCAAAGCTTCTTATGAGGATTTGGCCGATAAAGCTTCCCATATGCCGGAGAACGATGCCCTTCTGCTGATTGCTTCTGAGCTGATAGGCCATAACCATGGAAGAGGCTTCCTCAAGGAGTATACCAATATACCGATAGGTCATTTCAAACAGGGTAATAAAGAGGGAAGGCACCCTGAGCATCTTCAGGGAACTGGAAATATCTCGGATGGGAGTGGTGGAAACCAGAAGAAGAACCGTTATAACACAAAGATAGGTTTTATAAAGGAGGGTAAAAAAGGATAAAGCCCCCAGGCTCACCGACAGGGTCCCTATAGTAAAGGCCGTACCCGTATCCAGGAACAGATTGGAGATTCCCGCAAAAAGACAGAAGGGAAGAGCCAGGGCGCTGCGCTTCAGAAGTAGAACATAGGGGGTTTCTGAAAGGGCCATAACCACAGTGGGATAAAAAACCAGAGGGATCATGGGTAAAAGGTCATACCTTCCAAAGGAGACCACAATAACAATAAAGCCTAGATTTGCTAACAGCTTTATCAGAGGATTGAGGCGGTGTATGGGGGTATTTCTACCCGACAATTGCTCCAGCGAGTAAATCTCCTGAATTTTGCTTTTCATATCTGCCGTAATAAATACCTCACTTGCGACTCACATCAGTTTTCATTAAGGGATTGTGGGGCTCGTTTTTCTCTTTTTAAACCATGACAGAATAACGCCAGTAACTCCAGCTAAAAGGAAGGTCAACCCCCCTCCGATGAGGCCGGCAAGGCTCGTGCCCGGTACGATACTGTCGCTTTCGGAGGTATAGTCATAATCAGGCATAAAGGCTGTCTTGTCCTGAAGGGAGGCCATGTTGTCATGAAGCTCTCCGTCAGACGAAAGCTCAGCGGTACCCGCTACCTTCTCGATGGACCATTCAAGGCCGTCCGGGTTCTCTGAGGCATAAAGGGAGAGCAAGCCCCCTGTAAGAACCGTCAGAATGGCCATTAGGGCTAAAACCCTTTTAAGGGTCACCCGAGGAGTTAATGAGGCTTGTTGGGCGCTTTCAATCAGATCAGGCCGCATACTGTACACAAAGCTTATTACCGCTGCTGTAATCATACCCTCCACGAGGCCGATAGCAAGATGAATAGGCTGCATCATCAGAAGAAAGGTGCCAAAGGGAAGCTCTGTCACACCTGAGGCATAGGTTTCCAGAACCACGCCCAACGAACCCAGTTGAAGGCCCACAACCACCGATAAAACAGAGGCCAGGGTGATGTTCCTGTAGCTCATGCCCCGCCTAATAATCGGCTTAAAGATCAGGGGGTAAACCAGTAGGCAGGGGATGACTCCCATATTGAGGATATTGCAGCCCAGAGCGAGAAGCCCTCCGTCTGCAAAGAAAAGCGCCTGGATAATCAGTACCGCCGAGAGGGTGAGAAGTGAGGGGTAGCCTCCCAGAAGGGCGGCCAGCAGCAGGCCTCCCCCTATGTGACCACTTGAGCCCGTGGCGGGAATAGTGAAGTTAATCATTTGGGCAGCAAAAACAAAGGCTCCTGCAACCGCCATGATGGGAACTTTTTTATCGCTTAAGTCATCCTTTTTAATTTTAGCTACCGAGTAAGCAATAGCACCTGCGCTAACTGCGCTTATAGATAAACCAACCGTTGGGGATAGCAAGGCATCTGCCATATGCATAGAATTTGTCCTCCTAAAATAAAGAATACCACAAAAACACAGCCGGCGTTTCAATGCCGCACAATGCCTTCGTGGCATGATTATTTTGAACTTCAATCCGTGCATATCTTCGTGATATACCTAGTCTTTATGTATAATAACTTATTATCGTTTGTTTTTCAAGAGATCAGAGAAGTTTGCTCTTTCTTAAGGTCTACCCCTTGCTTCCTCTATCCGAGGGCTCTTTCCAACCACAGAGCTCTGCTCTTTGAATGGCACCGAACAGATTGGCCTTGATATGCCTATTTTCCTTAGTCAGATCGGTGATAAGGTGCTTAACCGTCTGTCTTTTGGTGACTCCGTCTGCCGGGCAACCGCTTCCCACAGGCTTTAAGCCTAAATCCCTCACAGTGGCTCGGACAAGCTTTTCCTCAGTATAAATAAGGGGGCGGATCAAGGTGATTTCCTTTTTATCCAGATAGGTCACAGGGGAGAAGGTATGGATGCGGCCCTCATAAATCTGGGACATCAGAAGGGTTTCAATGGCATCATCCATATGGTGGGCAAAGGCCACCTTGTTACAGTTAAACCTTTTAGCCGTGTTATAAATAGCCCCCCGCTTCATATTGGCACAAAGGGAGCAGGGGTTCTTTTCCTTTCGGGCATCAAAGACAATTTGACCGATCTGGGTTCTTTCTATATGATAATCTACTCCCGCATTGGTGTAAAAGTCCAGAAGGCTTTGTTCATCAAAGGAGTCAAACCCTAGGGCCACTGAAATTGCCATCAGTTCAAACTGAGCAGGCAAAAACCGCTGTAGCTCCCTGAGCGCAAGAAGGAGGAGTTGGCTGTCCTTGCCCCCTGAAACGCCGACGGCTATTTTATCTCCATCCTTAATCATCTCATAGTCAGTAACGGCCTTGCGTACCCTTGAAAGAATCTTTTGAAGCATGCTTGTCCTGCCTTTCAGTGTAAATACGGCAGCTATTATTATAAGGTAAATCAAAAGGGCCATGCAAGGAGTATAAAGTGGGTCTTGCCGCTAGCGCCTTACGGGTGGGAGTTCCGTGGTGAATGAGTGGGGGGTTGAAGACTCTGGAGGCAAGCCTTTTGTGCAGGTTTTCCGATGTAGCAAGTAAAAATTGGGGCTTGAAAAGCCACTCTAAAAAATGTATACTATAGTACGTTACTCATCGAGGTGTAGCGCAGTTGGTAGCGCGCTTGGTTTGGGACCAAGATGCCGGGGGTTCAAGTCCTCTCACCTCGACCAGTTGGAGTGGTCGTATAGGATTTAAGAATAAAAATCTTAAATTCGTATGGCCACTCTTTATTTGTTTTTTGGTGCTAGAATAGCTCACGGCTACTCCTTTTCTTGTTTTCATGGTGACTTCGGGACTAGGTAATATGTCTGGTATCTCAAGCAAACCTACACATCTGTAATGAATATTAAGCCTCTGGATATGTACCCCGCCAACATTTTCTGTCCCGCGCTTTTGCTGAATCCTTTCAAAGTCGGCTCGGTCAATAATCGGGTCGTGAACGTCCCTGAAGACGATGGGCATTGCTTACACGAGATTGATCGCAGAGATGTACTGGATTGCCTTAGCAAGATTAAGGAGATGGCGATTTTATAGAAAAACGCAAAACCCTTTTCATGTCATTGCTTAAATAGTAACAATTCCGGAGGCTGTGCGTCGAAGCCCACAAGCCCTGCCCAACGGCAACGGGGACATATCCCCACTCATCCAGAATTAGAAGGTTGAGTTGTTGGAGTTCACGGACTAGGCGCTCCAGAGTTCCGGATTTCCGTGCCTCGGCAAGTTTCAGCACCAATTCCGTGACGGTGAAGAATTTTACCCGTAGACCCATTTCACAGGCCTTCATGCCCAATGCTATTGCCATATGGGTTTTGCCGATTCCGACAGGCCCATAAAGAACAAGGTTCTTCCTTTCCTCAATGAAGCGGCAGCTGAGCAGTTCCTCGCGGTTGAAAGCTGGGGGAAAGCGTACACTGCCGAAATCATATGTGTCAAAACCCTTAAGAACAGGAAAGCTAGCTCTGCCAAGAAGCCGACTTTTCCGACTACGCTCCCTGGAGGCGATTTCCTCAGCCAAGACCCGACACAGAAATTCCTCCTGCTTAGGTGTGGCTTCCTGTTCACAAAGCTCTATAACCTGCCGAGATAGCATAAGCTGGCGACAATAACCTGCAATCTCCTGCCGTGTTTCTTCACGCTCCTTGAATGGCTTTAACACAGAACCTCACCTCCATTCAAAAAATCGTCATATACCCGAAGATCAGGGCCGGATTCCGGCGGGCGATCCAGCCCATAACTGGCAATTCTGGCTGCTAGGATTGCGGCATCGCAAAAGTTGATGCGGTTAATCCTCAACCCCTCCTCAAAGGCTGCCACAGCAGTTTCAAAGCTATATGTACGGGTTAACAACTGCAGTGTTCGAAGCGTGGATTGCAGTTCATCACGTGGTTGCTCATCCATGACACCACGCAGTGCATTAGGAACAAGTTCCCGGACACCGCTGTTAGGCCAGGCTCCGGCGTTTTTCATTAACATGGCAATGGAGGTACAGTAATCAACAGTATCGCTGCGCTTCTCCCCAAACTGCCTGGTGTGGCGGACTTGAAGAGTTCCATCAACAAGGATATCGATGGTATGCGCCCTGACTCCCACAAGAACTTCACGATTCCCGTTTTCTGGGCTTGTTGAATAGTAGTGGCGATCATCCACACGAACCTTGCCGTAGCCGTCAGCTTTCACATAGCTGTACCGGCAAACATCAAAGGGGACTGTCGGAAGCTTCATGAGAGCCTTCCGGTCTTCCTCAAAAAGAGAATGGATTGGAACCACCTTTTTGTAATGGTTTTCTTCGCCTTGGCTTTATGCTCATCCAGTAGTTTCCGGTTAAAGGGCTCGATTTCATCAATGACTGGAACAGGGACAAAGAGGTTGTGTCGTGTGTATCCTATCTTGTTTTCCACATTGCCTTTTTCATGACCGGCATTAGGATTGCAGAACCTAACAGAGAAACGATAATGGGCACGCATCCGCTGGAACAGTTCAACCTCGTGGATTACCTGTCCCATGCGTCGTCCTACACCTGTTGCATTGTCAAAGATCAGAAGGGACGGCACACCGCCAATATACTCAAATATATCCTTGAGGCCTTGGCAAACGCATTCCGAAGTTTCGCCACCAAACACCTGAGTATAGCTGTCGTTGCTGTATGGGAAGGAAACCGTCAGAAATTTCTTACGAACCTGTTCATCCTGTTCAATGAAATCGGCAACGCCAAAATCCACTTGTGCTTCGCCCGGATGCCAGACGAGTTCCTGGAAGCCCTGTTGCTCCTGAGCAAGACTCCTTGCCTTCCTTATGTATCTCTGAACAGTCACATAGGAAAAATTAAAGTCCTTGAATTCTTTAACGAGCCTTGAGTGGATTTTCTTCCCTGTGTGCCTTTGCTTGTACCAGACTTCCTTATCTGAAAGAATCCATGCATCAATTGTTTCCTTGTAACGATCAAGTTTTGATGGAAGTTCCATGGCCTGGGGCGGTTTCGGCGAGAAATCCTCCTTCTGAAGATATTTCCTTACCGTCTTTTCCGAAACATTCTGATTTCTGGCGATTTGAGCCACTTTATATCCCTTTTTCGCTAATTCTCTGATATCATTGATTTGGGACATATTGAGCATCTCTCCTATTCCTCCTTTGCTGTTGGTGGTTCTACAACGAAGGATACATTTGGTAGGACAGTATCTCAACTGTCCCGATTTTTTCAGGTAGATTACCGTGATAAAACCGGGACTTTTCGATGATAATTTCCGATACTTCTATGTTATATTACACATACCGACCCGCCATGAGCATACTATCGTTTTCACCAGAGTGCGATAGATCACTCTGCTGAAACGATAGTTAAAAGCAAACCTCCGCAGGCAAGGCAGGAAAATATAAGCGTGCCTATGGGGTTTCTGGACTTTTTCATCGTCGCATACCGATGAACAGAGACCGTTCTGGCATGGATTTAGTAAATAAACTCATGTGATTAATTTGTACATGTGAATTCTAAGTATTGCAGGATGCATTCACATTTCTTCTGGAATAACAGAAACCCGCATGACTCCAGCCATGTGGTTACTTAAAAAATAGACAATGGATAAGTAGAACGATTATATTATATAAGAATTTTGCCGGTTGTTAAGTAAAACCCTAAATTTTATATCATAGCTACATCGGGATTTGTTCGATAAATGAAAGAATGTATGGCTTAAGTTGAGATTATTAGCTTCGAAGGTATACACTGCACGAACATCAGGGTATTCACGTTATGCAATTTCTCTGCTAAAAACTAAAAAATTAATTATCAATTTTTCCTAGTTAGCTAAAAAATAGTATCCTTGAATCATTTGATAATAACTAACTATTAGAAAGTATACAAGTTATAGGTAAAATGGTATACTTGCTTTAAAGATTATTTCGATATCAGGCCTACTTATTGGGGGATGTTAGTGTTTGGAAACTCGTAGTAATTGTCTATTTAGTGTTTTAAAAAGACTTAAAGAATCATCCAAAGAAGCGGTAGAAAATTTAGACAGCTTAAGTGATTTCAAAAAATATATGCATGTCAAAAGAAAAGTGGAAGATGAGCTAATTAGTTTGATTTTGCAAGCGAATTCTGTTAATAAGTCTCAGTTAATACTTGTATGTGGAGGAGTTGGGGATGGGAAATCTCACTTGATTTCGTACGTTTTACAGAAGTTTCCTCATATAAGAGAGAACTTTGTGCTACACAATGATGCTACAGAAAGCTTTTTGCCACAGCAGACCTCTATAGATACTTTGAACTTGTTATTAGATGATTTTACAGATCAAAAGCTAAATCAGGGGGCGCCTAAAAAACTCATACTTGCTATAAACCTTGGTGCGTTAAATAATTTTATTGACTCCCATTATGGGATGCGTTATCACAGATTGAAGGAGTATGTAACCCAGAAAGGAATACTGGAAGCAAGAATAACAGATAATTCATTTGATGATAATAGTCCCTTTCAATTTATAAACTTCAGTGATTTTCACATGTATAGTCTTGGAGCCGATGGACCTAAATCAGAGTATATCCAGGAACTGTTTAATAAAGTTACGAAAAGTGATGTAAATAACCCTTTTTATTTAGCGTATAGTCAGTCATGTGTAAAGCAATGTGCATGTGCTAATAACTGCCCTGTTAAGTTTAACTTTGAGCTTCTTGGTAAGGAATTTGCGCAAAAACGACTGATAAATATATTAATAGAGGCAATGGTTAAGTATAAATTGATAATATCGACTCGTGCTTTATTAAATTTTATTTATGATATAGTTGTTAGTAGTTACTTAGATACAGTACCGTCTCAAAGCTTACAAAAAGAAATAAGCAAGCTTACATTTATCGATCACATTAGATATTTAATCCCTAATTTGATATTTGAACATGAAGATTTATCATCAATTTTTGGAACGATATCCTTATTGGATCCAGTAAATTATAGAACTGAGAAAAGGGATCAGATAGTAACAAAATTTAATACAATTAAAAATATAGTATATATATACAATGAATATATTGAAATGTCTGATTATCCACACTTTAACACAGAACTTGCTATCGAAGGAGTCCTTTTAGAATCTGAGGAATTAAGACAGGATCTAATCAAGCTCTTCTTTAGATTATATCTTTTTAGTCCGAAGTCAGGTGACTTAGAGTACACTGATGAGCTCTATGTATCTTATGTTAATAATCTATATTACTGCAATGTTGGTGATAAAACTAAAATAAAAGATTTGTATTACAGCGTTAAGGAAGCTATATATAAATGGAATGGCAAAAGTACTGAGGATAGTATCAATATTTTTATTGGGAAAAATCAAATAAAGTATAGAATAAGTCAGAAGTTAAGCTTGGAACCTTCTATTGGCGGGTTGGAGAAACTAGACAATAGATTAATTGATAAGTTTATTCCATATTTAAAACTGCACTTTAGTAAGCAGGACAGTGATGTGTTACATGATATTGATGTTGATTATTCCTTGTTT
Source organism: Bacillota bacterium (assembly GCA_023415205.1). Classification (GTDB taxonomy): domain Bacteria; phylum Bacillota; class Clostridia; order DSM-8532; family DSM-8532; genus DTU059. The sequence goes on from JAEZLR010000022.1 coordinate 35,539, forward strand.
TGCTTATTAATGGATATAAATAATGGATATAGGCCAAACAAGAAAGATAAAGCCACTTTTATTAATTTTGTTTCTTTTATGGATAAGATACTATTATTAGGGCTACAGGATAGAGAATTAATCTTCGAACATAGGATAGGGGAGCTAAGCAATAAATATAAGATGGTATTTAACAAGCAGTTTGAACAATATAGTTTTGTGAGGTTGTGATCATGTCTTATAGATTAAATATTGAGGAAATCTGCAAAAATTTTAATTTTAATAAAGATTCAAAAATAAAGTTAAGTCATAATACTGGAAATAAAATTAGAATTTTACCATATAGGGCTAATTTTAAAGATATATATATTTCCAACTTTAAAAGCATAACAGGAGAATTTTCGCGTTTATTATCTAATAAAAAAGTAAACACTGATTTTTGTCTAGATTCACTATGTGACCAAGTTGTTGAGAAGGTCGAAATTAATCTTAAAGACCGTGATGTTTTTAAAGATTTAGTAAGAGAACTATTTTTTAATAGAGACAATGAATTACAATCTTTTCATCCTATTATCTTCAACTATACTCCATTGCAACATCCAGAGCATAAAAAAATAGCTAGCTTTCTATACAACGTATTAGTGAATGATGGTATAAAGCATTCTGCATTCAAAATGTATGATTATAAACCTAGAAATATTATGCTTAAGTTAATAATTGAGAATTTACCGGGAATGCATTCTAGTGAAAAGATTGATGATGAGAACTATATTAACTATTTGCCATTTGTGCAGAGTGTATTTGCTGAAGATTTTAAGTGTTTATTGACGAATCACATGCTATTTGTAGAAAACTTTGAGGGATTTTTAAAGTATTATTATTTTTATTATGTATCTCAATTATCTATTAAATTGAACCAAATGTTTAATGCAGACTTAGACAGACCGGAACCACTTTTATTCATTTTAGAGAGTGAAAAAATATCAAAATCAAGAACATGCTATACAAACGGATGGAAGTTGTTATCAGGAAACATTAATAATTTATTTTCGCACGCAAGTTGTCTTGAGCTATTAAATCATATAGATAAAGATGATAAAAGCAAATTGTCGTATGTAGATATTAAGAATACAGTAGATTTGTTAAGCGAAGAGCAAAAAGAATATTTTATTTCCGATCTTGATAAATTACTAAGTTTATATAAAGATCATATACCTAATATTGATTGGAATAATTTCAATATAGTAAATAGACCGTATAATGATGACAGTGTTCTTAACAAAGTTTATGAACTTCTACGTACGATAGAATATCAGTTTGCAAACTCAGTTGGGGATAGGAAAAGTGCTAACCAAAAGTATTGCAATTGGTTTGAGTATTTCTGCAGGAAGCACTTTTTAAAAAGCCACGGCTCATTAGGCTTTACATTAACAATTAATCAAGATTATTTAATACTAATAACGCGTTTATGCATGAATAATAGAGAAAGGATAGGCCTGAAAAATTTGTTCTATGAATATGAGCGTAGAGGATTATTTTTTGATAGTGATTCAAAAGAGGCAGTAATACAGTTGTTTGATAAATTAAATCTATTAGAGAAAAAAAGTGATAGTGGGGATGCGCAATATGTCAAAGCTATTTTATAGTTATTTATCAAAAAGGATTATTGAGTATTTTATATCAACGGAAATAAGAAATGGAGATAAATTTGGTATAAGGTTTGAAAAGGACGAACAAGTAAAAGATCTCTATGATGAGTTAGCTTTATCTGATAAGGCGGAAAACTTCTCTTACCCGCGCTCAAATGCTATTTATAATGCTTTTTGCCTATCAGTAAATGGAATAAGGATCATTGTAGCTGCAACAATAAATGGGGTAAAACCTGATTTTTTGACACGATTAAGAAATAAGGTTGGTACAGTAGATGATGAAGAGTTTGTTAACACAGCGATACTATTTGTGCATAATACTGATTTAGATAGTCTTTTAAAAGGAGCTGAAAGTTTCCATAAGGAAGGAATGCCATTTCATTCTATATCAATTATTGATGATATAAAGCAAAAAATTATAAGTTCTAATTTGTCTAAAGTTGATAAGAGTATAATTAGATTTGTCCTTGACAGAAAGTCAGGAGAAACCTTACAAGACCATACATCTATATTTGAATATGAAGAAATTTTAGAAGTATTAGTATCCCCAGAAATAAATAAAGAACAGTATAAGAAATTTGGACTGTTTTATGATTCAGAATTGAATAATTACGGGGAAAAGGAAGCAAGAGAGCGCCTGAGAGATAATTATCAGTTATTTGTTAGCGTAGATACTTCGCATAAGTATGGAAATCCTGAAGTTGACCTTGAGAAGGACTTTGATCAAAAGGGCCTTGAGAAACTGTGCCATAAGGAATGGCAGGATCTTGTTGAATATAAAGATGTAAGGATATCAGCTAATAACAAAAAGAATACCCAACCTATAAAATACGTTGAGAATACCAAAAAGGTATCAACAGAAGGAGTTCTTTATTGGGAAAGGCCTGAGGGGGAATCTAAAGCTAGATCTAGAGTAAGAAACATAATCGTATTTAATAAGGATTGTTTACAGGAAATTGTATTAGAGCTTACATTTGATAGGTTTGTAACTAATTCCAATCTAAAGATTGAAAGTAAATCTGAAGCCTCCGCTATCGCCACAGGTAAAAAGATACGAGTACATGTTTGTCATCAAAAAGGGTCTACAGGGTTTAGTAAGATTAATTATAAAGATGATAATATTAAATACGAATTTAGGATAGTTACTGTAGAGTGTGAGGAAAAGGTTTTAGCAGATATTAAGACTAACTATAGTATAAATTTCAAAGAAAAATTAATAATTACGAGACTAAGTGATAACGAGCTTATCATTAACCCTGGTGAAGCCATTGAGGTAGAAGAGGCCTTGGTAAAGATAGATAATAATGTAGAAGTAACTGACTATAACCATACTATAAAACTTATTAAAAGTATGGGACAGATAAGTGATGAAACAGAGTATATAAATGTAAATATAAGATATGTAGATACTTTCATCCCTATAGCTATTGAGGAGGAAAGTATAAAACCAGTTCTTATAACAGGCTTAACAGTATGGAAGCTGAAAAGAGAATTGCAGGAAAGTTTCCAGTATAGGGGTGAAAATAAATTAGTCCAAGGGACTAGAGAATATTTTGCAAAAGAGGAATTTAGAAAGAACATCGAAAAAGAGAAGTTTATTATAGGGGAAGGAGGCATATTTTACTACGAAGCCTATGAAGGGTTGGTTGCTGAAAATATTAATATTGACAATCAGCTAGAAGATGCCTACAAGAATCTGGTGAGTTATTACAAAAATAAGAGTTGTCTCCCAAGTCTTGCTTTTATGGACAATGTCTTAATGGATCTTTCATTAACATATGTGAAGATATACCTAAAACTAATTGAGGAAATTAAGGATGGGCAAACGTTAACCTCAGAACAGATTAATCTAATGAAGATTGGAACTATATTTAGGATTGTGGAGGAGAAAGAAATCTTATTAACTCCGCTTCATCCTCTAAATGTTGCTTACCAAGTTATATTTAATCAGGAGGTAGAAACTGAAGAAGTATCTGAAGAATTACTAAAGAAACTCAACCCTATTAATTTGTTACCGTATGTATACAGAGAGAAAGATAGTTTGTATAAATCTATAGAACAGTCTCATTCTCCGGAATGGAACTATTTTATTAGTGATAGAATGTTAAGGTATAAGGGATCGCGTGACTTTGTTTCTAAACTAGTTAGAGAAAAACTTGAGGAGTTTGTCGATCACTTTTCATATTTATTTACAATATCAAAAAATAGTACTATTAAAATAAACCTGATTAACCTTGGTGATTGTAAGGAAGTACTCCAAGGTGTATTTGAATTCTATATTAGAGCGTTAAAAAATAATTCCAATGTAGAGAACTTAATAGGAGTTAACTTTTATATTTACGGAGATTGTAGGACACAGAATGCCTTTGAAGAAATATCCTTCTATCAAGACCCACAACTCATTAAGGATGAGTTTGGAGTTAATCTACGTTCAGAGGACTTCTCTGAAGAGGAAGTTCTGAGTGTTTTTAGAAATAAAGTTCATTTTTACATGAGAGATTTAAAATCTCCAAAATATGAATATTGTCATATAGCTTTTTATCAGCTGGAACAGTTCCAAAATGCCACGTATAGTAACATGTATGAACTAAACACAGGAATATCAATGCGTGGTCTAGTATCCGGTATTCCTTCTGTGTACACTAATAATTTTTATAGAACCGGTTTTGGCTCAAAGTTTATTGATGAAGATAATCTGTTAATAACTGTCGCAAAGAGGATTAACGCTATTGCAAGGACCGCAGGGGGATTATATCCATATAATAGTATTGAAAGTATAAATACGGCAATCTCAGATGATAGTAGAAAAACACTAGATAAAATTTATGATTCTGCTAATTGGGTTACCTTTATAGATCCAAAGGTTGATCTTAATTTCTTTAAGAATGATCCCATGACAAAAGACATCTTGATTATTCATTATAGTGATCAGTATAGTTCATCGAGTGGTTATGATGCAATTACTGTCACAAGAAAATCAAAGCAGTACCAGGTAATAATTGAAGAATTCCTAAAAGACAAGAAGATTTCAGAGGTTGAACAGTATTCTCCAAAGCTCATTAACTTTTTTAATGCTATTAATGGAGATTGGCTATTAAGGTTAATTTCTAATAATCGACAGTTTCCGCGTGAAAAACTTAGTGTTTTATCAGCGATAAAAGTTGGGCTCTCTTATCTATATCATAAGAGCATAGTTTGGATTCCTATATCTTTGGAGGAGATACTTAGGGTATCTGGTGGAACAGGTTTAAAAAGCAGTGATGGCCTTTTTTCGGCAAAGAATCTTGGTGTACAAGGTTCTTATTGTGATGATCTCTTATTTATTGGGCTGGAGGTAATTAATAGTAAAGTAAAAATTTATTTTTATCCAATAGAAGTGAAAATAGGTAAAAATGATTCTACAGTTATTAATAAGGCTAAAGAACAAATAATAAATACCCGCACTTTATTAATAAATAATCTGAAAAAAGATTTTTCTGAAGATGAATGTAACAGAAGGTTTGTTAATTGGATGTATAGAAATTTCCTAATTCAGCTCGCAATTATTAGTGCTGAAAAAATGAAGTTATATGAAATATGGCCTGAGCAAGACTGGGATAAAATTATTAATTCAGATGTGAGATCAAAGTTATTAAGTGATGATTATAAAGTAAGTTTTGAATTAGAAAAAATAATTGGTCAAGGTGCTATTATATCATTTAAAAAAGATATATTTTTTAAGAGTGCTTATAAACAGGATAATATTTTGTATTTTGAATTTACTGAAGATGATGGATATCAGTACACTATAAAAGATACCGAAGAGTTAAAAGAAAGCTTCATTAGCGGTAGCTCTGATCTTGCTAGGGACAGCTTACTACATTTTACTTATAATGATCAAAAGTATAACTTAATTTCAGGAGACACTCATTCGCTTGTTGCAGAAAATTCAGATGAGTTACGAGATGTAGACCATAAAGATACTTCAAAAGATTCTTCTGAGGATAGGGTAATTAAAGATGAAATTACACCAATGCAAATAATATTTGGAAGTGATACGGAAAATAAGCAACCTGTTTTATGGTTTCCAACATCAACTGATAAAACTATGCACACAAATACTGGTATTATAGGTACAATGGGGACTGGTAAAACCCAGTTTACAAAATCTTTAATTACTCAGTTACACTTGAATTATCTGCATAATGTTAACGAAACAAAGATTGGAATTCTAATATTTGACTATAAGGGAGACTATATTAAAGATGATTTTAAGCAGGTCACTAATGCTAAGGTATATGATCTTTATCATCTTCCGTATAACCCTCTAGCACTATATAAAAGTAGCCATTTTAAGCCATTGTTACCTTTGCATACTGCTAATAGTATAAAGGATACAATTTCGACAGCCTTTCATTTAGGCCCTATTCAGCAGGCTACGTTGAAGGATGTAATAATGGAAGCATATGAAGTAAGGGGTATTAGAAAGGCAGACCCAAATACATGGGGATGTCTAGCTCCTACTATTAATGATGTGTATAGAATATTTTCTGAAAAGGAAAATGTAAAAACGGATAGCTTATATTCTGCACTTAGCGCTTTGTACGAATTTGAAATATTTGAGCCGGATCCTAGTAAAACCAAAACACTCTTTGATATTATAGATGGAGTAACAGTAATAAACCTGTCTGGATATGATAAAAGTATTCAGAACCTAGTAGTAGCAATAACCTTAGATGTTTTCTACTCTCAAATGCAAATGGGTGGGCACAGTAGTATCCAAGGTAATTACAGAGAAATTTCAAAGATGATCTTGGTTGACGAAGCAGATAATTTCTTGAGTGAGGATTTTCAATCTCTCAAGAAGATATTAAAAGAGGGAAGGGAGTTTGGTGTTGGAACGATCTTATCTACTCAGCTTCTGAGCCATTTTTCAACTTCGGATAATGAATATGCTAACTATATCCTTACATGGGTTGTTCATAATGTAACTGATATCAATAACAAAGATGTTAAATATATTTTTAATACTCAGTCTAAAACTGAGGAAGATAATATCCTTAATAAAATTAAAAAGCTAGAAAAACATTATAGTATTGTAAAACTTGGTGGAAAAATAAACCCTATACATATGAGAGATAAGGCGTTTTGGGAGATCGTCCAAAGTAAAGAGACAAGTGTTTGAACAGTATTTAAATAGCCACCTAAATACGTATGAAAAGGATATTACTAAGAAGCAAGGAGGAAGAAATCGTGATAGATACACAATTAACAGAGTTTATTGATAATAGCGTAATCAAACTTACTGAGATGCAGCCATCATTAGAGAATGAAAAAAATCAATTAATGCTTTTTTTACAGGAAAAACTTCTTGATGCATTTGGACTAAAAAATGTCTTGATTAGTGGAAGAGTTAAAAATCCAGGTAGTCTCAAAGAGAAGATAATTCGAAAAAGATATGCTGATAAGTATCAGGGTGAAGATCAATTCATTAGCGAATTACCTGATATTATTGGTATTAGGCTTGTGTGCTTACTAAAAAAGGAAGAACAGCAAGTATTCAGTATTATAAAAAGGGCTTTTTCAAAAATAGTGTATAATGAATTCTTTGTAATTCCTGGAACTGATGAAGATTCTAAATATTTTGCAATTAATTTAATAGAGGAACAGCCTCAAAAACAAAAAAATGATATGAATATTTACAGGATTAGTTGTCAATGGGTTAGTAATGAAGGCAAGTTTATTAATGTGGAATTGCAAATCAAATCTTTAATTCATATGTTCTGGGGAGAGATAGAACATATGCTTTTTTATAAGAATTATTCTTATACTGTAGGAGCTAACTTTTATAAACTGATAATGCACTCTATTTATGAAACTTTATGTACCGTTGACTCCCAACTTGCAATTATGAAGAACCAAATGCGGGCAAAAAATATTAAAGAACAGATTGATGAAATAAAACAAATGTTAGCTAAGCTTATGTACAATAATTATGGTCCAAAGTTTAATGAGCTTATTAGTTGTGAAATTGATTTAAAAGAAATATATGATCTTATTGTAGAAATGAACTTAAAGGGAGTAGCTTCTATAGAAGAAGCTATTAACAAGGCGACAAGTATCATGAGTAACATGAACTCACAATCGTGTCAACTATCAGTCAGTACATTTAACTATAGTAGCTTTAATGAGCATTCTGCTGCTATTGCTGATCACTTTAAACCCCTTGCCGTGACTATTGATAACTTAGCACATTCAAAAGATTTATACTGGAAAGCGTTAATAGGCCTTTACAGAGTTAACTTTAATCCCGGTTCATATACAAGAGTTATCGGAGATATAAGTGTTAAGTTAATGGACTTTTTTATCGCGTTTAATGATTATATAGAGATCATTCATGATGAAGGTAATGAAATACTTCGCAAAGGAATATATTTAGGAATAACTAATGCTTTCAATAATTATAGAAAGATTGACTTTTTCTTGCCAGAGAGCCATGGCAACAACATTTTAGAAATGCTGAAAGTTTTTGTTAATACAAATCAAGAAGATTTTGATTTTGGAGAAGAGGAGTTAAAACACGATAAAAAGGAAAGGACAATAAATTTTGTTGGTTTCCTGGTTTCATTACATATTTTAATTAAAATCGGTGAAAAAGTTTCAATTAATGATCTGGTAAGAATAAAGGAATATTTGAATGATGATATGCTTTTATGGAAGCCCGAAATAAATAGTCATATTTTGGAAGACTTTATTAGGGAAAACGTATTTATAACAGAAAAAGATTTTATTAGATTATTTCAAAATTAAAGGTAGGTGAGAAATAATGCTTAAAGATTATGTTAAACTAAAGCAAGGAAACTTTACTATGTATCTAGTATCTTTGTCTGTTTCAGATTTAATAAATTCTACAAAAGTAGAATATTATGAATCTGCGAAAGATGATGGCTACCAACGTCCTCTAATTCCTAGTCATTATCGAAAGATTTCTAAGTACTTACAGACTGAAGAGAAACCTATATTACCCCCTGCGATTTTAACAGCTGTGAATCCGGAACAAGTAAATGAAGGTGCCCAGCTAGCAATAAAAGGTGAACTGAGAGTTGTAGACGGGCAGCATCGAATTCAAGGGATTAAGTATCTCAGGGATATTGACATACATGCATTCAAATCAATTGAGAATTATGAATTTCCTGTAGTAGTAATGGTAATATCAAATATAGACAAAATTCACGAGGTAAACACATTTATCAATATTAACAGCAAGGGGAAGAAGGTTAGTACAGATCTAGCTATTCAGCTTAAAGAGCGAATTAGAAGAGAGATACCTCAACTCATGTTTGAAAACGAGGGTGAACTACTAGCTTCAATAGTAACTAATGTTACATATAGAATTAATAATCGTAAAGAGTCAGTATGGTATCAAGCAATAAGACTAGGCGATGACCTACGTAAAGAAAGACCTATTAGCATTAATGCATTTACTCAATCAATACGAGATATAATTCAAAGTGTTATACTATATAGGAAACCTATTAAAAACTCATCTGATATTGAAGATATTACAGAAGAGACTACAACCTTATTAATAAGGGCTTGGGAAATAGTGGAGAAGAGATGGAAAGAATGTTTTAGAGATAATATCGATACTTATAATTATTCAATACGCTATAATATTCAAAAGGGCATTGGAGTATTTTCTCTTCACAAAATTCTTAATGAGCTAGTAAAGACATCTGTAGGAGATATAGAACACGCTTTAAATAGATTTAAAAATATTGTTAATGAGAGTAGGGTATATTCCAATGAATGGTTAATAGGCGGCAAATTCTCTGCATTTAACTCAAGAGCGGGTTTTGAAAAAATTGCACAGCATATAAAAAATGAAGAAACTGAACTTCTATATGAAATAAAATAAGGCGAAAGATGCTCAAATGCTAGACAATTTGAATTTTAAAGTACCAATAAACATTCAATAAGTTCAGATTATTCTTAACTCAAAATCATAGAGAGCTCAAACTGTTGATAAGCTCTCTATGATTTTATTAGAGTCAACTAAATAATCTGTATATTTACTAAGTGAAACTCTTAAGGTAGAAGAAATTAAACTAGGTGCTAGTCCAATTGCAGACAGAACATGGCTAGGCTCACTAATAGAACAAGCTGAACCAGTAGAAATTGCAATAGAATCTTTTAGTTTTCTTATTAATAACTCATTACTGATACTAGGTATTGTCATACTTATAATGCCAGGTATTTTTTCATCAGGGTGACCATTAAAGGCAATTTTTTCAAAATGATCTGTAAAGATTTTTTTAAAAACAGTCTCATTCTCTAAAATCCGAGGAATATACTCCTTCATATCCCTAGTCGCAATCTCACAAGCCTTACCGAAGCCAACAATATTATGGACTGCATGTGTACCAGCACGATATCCGCCCTCTTGTGTGCCTCCATGAATAAGAGGTGTAATTTTCTGCTTTAAGCCAAGTTTAGTTTTTCTTATGAAACATGCACCTATTCCTTTTGGTCCATACAACTTATGGGCAGAAAAAGATAAAAAGTCAGCTGCAATATCTCGAGTATTAATATCTACCTTCCCGAGCACTTGTGTTGCATCAGAGTGAAAAAATATATTCTTCTCTTTACAAATAGATGAAAGAGTTTTAATATTGTTTAAAGTGCCAATTTCATTATTTCCCCAAACAATAGAAGCTAAAATAGTATCTTGGGTAATTGCATTTGCTAATATTTCTGGTTCTATCTGCCCATATTTGTTTACTTCTAAATATGTAATTTTATAGCCGCGTTTCTCCAACCATTTACATGGTTCTAATATAGATTTATGCTCAACTTTTGAGACAACTATGTGATTCCCAAGACTTTTCTCTATATGGAGGTAGTCTGCAATTCCTTTGATAATAAAGTTATTACTCTCGGATGCTCCACTTGTAAATATAATTTCATCATCATTTGAATGAATCAACTGAGCTATTTTACCTCTGCTCTCATCAACTGATTTTTTTGCTGTAATGGCTAGATTATAGTACTTACTTGATGGATTACCATATTCTTCATTTAAATATGGTAGCATAGCATTAACGACTTCGGGATCTATTTTAGTTGTTGCACTATTATCTAAATATATCATAACATTACTCCTGAATTAATTTTTGAAAGATTTACTATGAATTTTTCGCTATTTCTCGAGTACTCATATATATTTTTAAGTTCAGGTGCGCCGCGATCAAGATGTCTTTTAATATAGGTAGGGAAATACTCTTCATCACTAAGATAACGGCCACAGTGCTGTGAAATAAGACATTTATAAAGCAGGTCGTGATTGCCTGTTAATATATGACGATGAAATTCTAAACCATGGGTATTTCTGTCCCGTTCCTCTACAGGTGTACTATCTCTTAATGATAAAGAAATTGCAAAACGAGCAAGAATATTTGGAGTAATATGTGTGATATCCTGTAATTCTTTTAAGATATCCATAGTTTCCTTTGATGTACGCATTCTAAAATACATTGTTTTCACCTTCTTAATAAAAATATCCTTCGTTTATAATAACTTTTTTGACACTGCTATCAAAAGCCATAACATATTCTTTGTTGATAAAGGGTTTCAATTTTTCATAATAATTTTTATCAATTTCAGTATTTGTGGATAATATCATAACTTGTTTACCTGCTTGAGGTAATAACTTCATTATTATGTTTTCCTTATGGCAATGATCCAGTCTTCCTAATAAAGTGTCAAAAACAAGAGGTGCTTCTCTTTTTGATGTACTAAGTATAGCCCATAACATGGATAGTATATATATTTGTTTTTCTCCAGCTGATAAATTCTCTTTTGGTATAACATTATTTGCATTATCAATAATATCTAGGTGAAAACTATCTTTATTAATTCGGACACCAGATATAAATTGATCTTTACGAATAAGTTGTGAAAACATCTCTAAAAAGTGCCTTTCTATTTGCTGGTACTTTTCTTGTGATACAGCATTCACAAATTTTTCTACTACTCTATTTATTTTTTGAGTTATAGCAAATATGTTTTCATCTTTTTTTGCTTTAACAATAACAGCGTATACCTTATCTTTTTGATTTTGTGTCTGTTCTATCTGACTCTCTAATGTAGCTACTTCTGATATTAAGAATTGTTTTTGGCTTTCTCCTTTTGTAATTTCCTCGTTTATCACTCTAATTTGAATAAGTATTCTTTCAAACTCATTGTCGCTTAAATTTAAATCTTGCTTTTTTCTTAATTTGTTAATTTCTGATGTAATCTTAAGTATCTTAGTAAATAATTTTTCCGGAAAGTCCTGTTCATACAAATCAATAGTATGAATATACTTCTTTAGATCCATTGCCTCGCTGGTGGACACACTATGAATTATGTTTACACCTTCAGATGTAGGCCTTAGCTTTATATCAATTGATGTATCTAAGTACTCAATTAAGTTATTTAGCGGAAAATCACTAATACTCTTTTTTTCATATAATTCCTTCGCCGCATATTCTTTTAGTATGTTCTCAATTAAATCACGATTCAATTTACTTTTTAGAGATATATAATCATTGTAGTCCTTTTCGTTATCTAATTGTGCTGATACTCTTTTCAGTAAGTCAGTGACAATAATAAAAGGAAGTATATCGGCGTTATACTCCTTTTGGCTGTCATTTAACTTTCTTCTTTCTTCCTCTAGTGAAAGAATTTTACTAGATATTTTTTCATGCTCTTGAGACATTAGTCCACCATGAATTTTAAATTCTTTCTCAAGTTTTTCTACTAATTGTTTATTGTTAGTAAGTGTATTTTCTAAAATAGCAAGCGTTTCTTTTTTAGTCTTTAATGCATCTTCAAGCCTACTATATTCCTGTGACAAGTCTGTATATTTTTTTTCTTCATCTGTAAGGGATGAGAATATGTTATCTTGTTTAATATAGTTTGTTAGATCATTTTTTAGGACATCAAACAGGTCTAGATTAAACATAGTCATAGCAGAGTTTTTTAAACTGCAATCAAACTCATCTGAATTAAAAAGCTCAGCGATTTTTTCACCATCAAAAAAGAAGAAATTGAAAAGCGCTGGGGGGAGAAATTTCCTAATATAGTTTTCAAAATCAAAAATATCTTTTTTGTCTAGCTCATCACCATTCTTATAAACAATAAATTCTTCTCTTATACTATGGTCGTTTAGAGTCCAACTTCTAATAATCTTATAATTATTAACATAGCTTTCTTCGGTTAGGCCGATATCAATATTTACATATGCAGATGGATTTGAATCTTTAGCTGCATATATATTAAAATATCGATCTCTTATTTTACTTGTATAGCTCTCGTTTGCAGTTTTGTATCCTAGTGATAAAGGACCATAAAGTGCAATTCTTATAGCATCGAGAAGAGTAGTTTTCCCAGACCCATTTTCGCCACCAAGTAAAATAATGTTTTTATCACTATTGGGATCAAATAGATCGATTGAATACTCTCCATAAAATATTCCAAAGTTTTTCAACTTAATACTGTTGACAATCAAATTATAACACCTCAATTTTATCAGAGTGTATCCACCCTTGATTAAGGATGGAATTAATGTTTTTTAAAATACCATTTCTGTATTTGTAGCCATAGTACTCAGATTCTACGGCTATAAGTTTCTTTATTAATTCTGCAGGAATGTTTTCATCTTTACAAATTGCTTCTAAAATAGTCAATTCTTTTTCGCTGAACAATGGCCTTTCATTAACTTCCCAATCCAATTCAGTTCCGTACACTTCTTTATAAAGTTCAGGCAAGGAATCTTCCCAATCACCTTCTTGTAGCCATATTTTTCTTATTTCCTTAAGCTCTTCAGTAGTAATCAATGAAAGCTTATAAGGTGTTCTTTTATCTTCATTAATATCCTTTTGAGTTTGTAATAGCTCTTTGAGTATGGCCTTTCTTCCATATAGGTTAAAAGGGCCTAATCCCTTGCGCTTTTCTTCTCCTTCACCTAAATAATAAACGCTACCATCTTTTCTTTTATTATCACGGTAGTGCTCATTTTCTCTAATGTCAATAAGCCAGTTCCTAAACTTCAGTAAATACTCTAGCCAATCTTCTCCATTATCGATAAAACCAATTAATGCTTTATCCTCTTTGACAACTGTGCAGATCCAACAGCCAAATCTACTATTTCCGCACGACTGTGTATTAACTGATTTATCAAGTTGGTCTGTAACTAAAGGGCACTCCCCGGAAGAGTTTTGATATAGTTCTAACAACTCATTATTGTTTCTACCCCATGGAGAAGGTGTAGATAGTAAATAATCCCATACGTCTTCAGTACTAAAGCATTGAATAGGAGCATAGACATATGCATTTGATAATGTAGTATGTCTTTTCAAAATTTTTCCCTCTACCTCATGGGATCTTAACACTTGATCTCTAGCTTGGCTTTCACCTTTTCTTACTCCAAGAACCATTATTACTTCACCGAATTTTGATACTTTATCCAAAATAAACTTATTTGCCGGGGCAATCTTTAGCTTATCAGTACACCATCTGAATTTTTGCCTTGGTGGTGGATATCCTTTACCAATTAAGCTAACCCAGAAAGTTTTTTCGAGTTCTGGTGCTACCTTATGGCAGGAGATGGGAAGCTTTAACTCGGAAGCCCTTTTTTGAATAGAATTTAGAGTACTATCTATGTAGGAGATAATTAGCGGTGTTTCTACCATTGTATCTGATGATATTATATACACAGGTTTATATAGTTTCTCAGGTGGAATTTCGCATAGTGCATTAAAGATTAGCTGTATTACAGTTGTAGAATCTTTTCCACCACTGTAACCGATCACCCAAGGTCTGTTGTCATATTGATAAACATATTTTATTTGCTCTGTAGCTTCCGTAACTAAGTTTTTTAACTCTTGTAATAACATGCCTATTTTCTCCTCTTATTCTGTTCAAACTTTGCCTCAATACCTAGCTCTTCTGCAGTTAGTTCTAGACCTAACTGCTTCTTAATAATGTTTGCAGTTAAAATTACACAATACCGATTTTTTGTAATTCTACCATTCGGACCAATTGCTCTATCCTTCCAGTCATTAAGATTTTGTCTGCTCCAGTTTATTTCGTTTAGTCTATTGATTAAGTTTTGAGTTAATAGCTGCTTTTGATTAATCAGAAGATTACCTATGGCCCCAAAAGCTTCTAAAACTATCCCGTGGGAGTGTATATAATTATTTCTAAGTTCATAAGCGCTTAATTGTTTGTTTTTTACATATTGCCATTCTTTGATATTGCTGCATAAAAGAGCCCAATACTTTATTATAAATTCCTGGTCATCCTTTTCTATTTCACTTTTATTGAAGTCGGATAAAATAAGTTTATTCGCCTCATAAATATTACTTAGTAAAAAGATTTTTGGGGAAAATTTTGATATTGAATTACTCTCCTTATCTGTAAAGTCCCTTAATAGCTCAATCTTGTCGATTAGCCCCAATGTTAAGTTTCTAATTGGGTCTCTATGATCAAATAAGATGCCAATAGATTTCGTTGTATTAACTGCATGCTTATTTAGATCTGAAAACATTTGCTGGCTTCTTTTTAAACCTTCATCCCTAAAAAAGACAATAGAAATTGTTTCGCTTCCTAATTCGGGTCGTTGTTGAATTGCCTCTTCAATAGCAGATCTCCTATGCTGACCATCATTTATTAAGAATTTACAATCCATAGATATTACAAGTTTCCCCAAATCGTTAAACTGAATGTCATCGTTAAAAGGGTGAAATTCATATGGTCCATCTATTGATGCAGTTAATGAGGAAAACACATAATCACTAGGATTATCAATTATGTATTTAGTTATTTCTGGAACCCGTGTTTTATTTATAACTCTTTGAGCCCTGTATTCAGGAGGTAACTCCTGTAAGTCATTAAAAAACAGTTTAGTCACAAGTTTAAGAGGAAACATTGTTACATAGTACTCTTTTTTAGCTTGTACACCCCGAATTGCAGGGAATGTATAACAATAGTTGCTATTTAAATTACTCACTACATACCTCCTACGTACGTAAAATACAGAAACTACTCACATTATAGAATTATGAGTAGGTAAAGTCAATAATGATATGAACAAAAAACATTAAGGAGTTTCTATTGTATCTCAGAAAACAGAGCTGATATTCTATTGCTGGAAATCCACCTATGGAGGAGGTATGGGACGCGGGAAAAGAAAGTATAATTTATAACTATACGAGTACGGGCGAATTCTCATATGCATAGGGAGCAGAAGGCCTTTAAAATTTTATTACCTTGGGGTAGTGACAACTAACAGTACCAATGAAGACAGCTAATATTATGCAACTAATTTTTAGTAAATACTACTTATGGACTACCTTAAACCGTTGATTTTATAAGGGTTTCGCAATAAATCCTATAACACCACCCCGACCATAACAAAGGGCACCCAACAGGGTGCCTTTTGTTATGTAAAAAAGAGGACTTGAACCAGGCGTAGCGCGAGACCGAGCGAAAGCGAGAGATGAGCGCGAAGAAATAGTCTGCGGACTGTTTTTAGCCGTCCGAAGGAGCGAAGCGACTGAGACGGAACAGGCTGCCAACCGCTTGAACGCTTTGCTCTAGCCTTTTCTGACAGTCTGACCATCTTTTACAAAGGGCTTGATTATTCAGGTCCTTTATGCATCGGACCGCACAAACCTTGATTTTTTATCTGTTATATGATAAGTTCGTCCAGAGTACCTTGAACGGCTGCTTTGCGAAGAGTGGAAGGATTTTCCCTGTAGGCGGATGGGGCTTAATTTTTTTATACTGACAGCACAAAGGAAGGGGATATGGAAATGCCAAAGAAAATATATACTTTAATTCTTGCCTTGCTTATAGTAGCTAATTTGTCAGGATGCACTCATTCGGCGCGTTCATCAGAAGCAAGCAACTCTATGATCCCTGAACCCACAACAGTCATAAACAACGATATGAATGAAAATAAAGCAAAGGAGCCAACATCGGAGTTAGACCCATCACAAGATAATACCGATCAAGCAATTACCGAAGAAAAAATGGTTTATATTAGTGCTTACAAGTTGAGCGTCCGAGAGGAAAGCAAATTACAAAGTAATTTGCTTGGAAGCTTAGCTAAGGGAGAAACCGTCAAAGTCATCGAGGAGTTTACTAATGAAGAAGCGACCTGGTATAAGATTCACTTTGAGAATGCAGAGAATAATAATGAAGGTTGGATTCTATCCCAATACACCGTTAAGGATATGAATGAACTTATAACAACATCGACGCCATTTGATGATAAGGGTATGAATGATTATTTCACATCACCGACCCTTTTTGATGACAATACCATTGTTGCTTATTACGGTCACCCCAGTTCAGAAACCATGGGGATTGTCGGTCGCCATTCCAAGGAGGAGCTTATAGCCCTGTTACAAAAAACTTCCGAAGAATATGATTCTGTTAACGGAAATAAAGGTGTTATCCCAGCGATATATCTTGTTTATGGGACAGTCCAGCCTGGGGGCAAAATCTTTAAAATGAAGTCTGACCTTGTCATGTCCTATATCGAGTCAGCCTATCAGAATGGTGTATTAATCTATCTTGATCATCAAATAGGAAAAAACTCTCCTATTGATGCACTTAATGAGCTCTTGCCCTTTCTGGAATACCCAAATGTCCATCTGGCTCTTGACCCGGAATGGCGGACTGATAAGCCGATGAAAGAGTTGGGCCATTTAACTGGAACTGAAATTAATGAAATCCAAGAAACCATGCGGGACTATATCATTTCCAACGAAATACAAGGTAAACGGCAGTTTGTTTTTCATCAGTTCAGGGATATAATGATACGTGATATTGAAGCAGTATCCGCTCAATATGACCCGGTATTGCTTGTGCATAATACATCCGGGTGGGGCTCTCCCGATTCGAAGATAGCAACCCATACCAGAAATGCCAAGGCAACAAATATACCCTATAAAGGCTTTAAACTATGGTATTTCTATAAACCGGAAGTCCACTTTGACAATCCGCTTATGACTCCTGAGCAGGTTTTGAACCTCGATCCAAAACCGGGGCTCATTATTTATCAATAACTTATATTTAAAAGCACGTTCCCGACTCTGACCAGAATTACACTGATAACCTGCATAATAAGCGGGTTCTTGCGGCCAGGTTTACTCAATCTACTGAATGATACTGTATTTTGCACCTCCTTGACTGTGGCAAAGGATAATTGTTAAATTGTATTAATCTTATACTCTTTAGGAAAAAACAGTCCGGTGGAGTGTTTTTAGCCGTCAGAAGGAGCGAACCGACTGAGACGGACTTGCCTCCACGCTGCAGGTAGCCTTTGACGCCGGTGCCAAGCGTATCATCATCCCCATGAGCAGCGCCGCTGATATCGCTACCGTTCTGGTGGACCTGTTTGCGAAGTTCCAGATTTCCTTCCCATCGGTGCGATAATTTCTTATTCGTATGCGAATAAATTGTCGCTCTCCTAATTTGCTCTATCGTTATATCAAGGGATATCTATAAAGACGACAGATACCCTTTCTCGAAATTCTGACCATTAAGCAGAGAAATCGTAAAATACCTATACTCCTGACTTGTCTGAAGGAGAAAGGCTTGTATGATATAAGAAGCGACAATATGCTGATGCTCACCGATTCATGCGGTCGTGAGGCTTGAATGAATACTTCGGGACTTAAATGAGCGAGGAAATATTAATGACTAAAAATGAAATATGTAAAGCAATAACGAAAAATCCTGTATTATATCTTGCGACTGTGGAAGATGACATAATAAAGCAGAGCAAAAATGAACACCTTGATTGTAATATTTATTAAATCAAGGTGTATTTTTTTGCCCGTTTTATAACATTGATTGACTTAAATATGGCTTATATGATAGCGTGAATATTGGGTAAAAATTGTTAATTTTATAATTGTTTTGGCAAGGAATGTAGTGAGAATTGAATATAGGGGAGGATAAAAAGTATGAAAATAAAAAGATTTATAGTAGTTATTATGAGCATTATGCTTATATGCTCGCTAGTAGCATGCGGTAATGCCACAAACAGTGTTAATAAAACTCCGTTAGCAACTCCGTCAACGACTCCATTAGAAGCCTCAACAGAAACCCCCTCCCCGTCAGCAACTCCATCAGCAACCTCAACAGAAACCCCCTCCCCGTCAACAACTCCGTCAGAGACTCCGTCAGTAAGCAATTCATCGGGAGAACCTTCAATCGTGTATATGACCTCTGATATCAGTTCCGAGGGTTTGATGACAGTTTATAATGCACTGGCCTGGACACCGGAAGGTAATGTTGCGGTAAAGCTCAGCACAGGTGAGCCACCAGCGAGTTATTATCTGGACCCGGAATTAATTAAAGAACTGGTGCAATCAGTCGATGGTACAATTGTTGAATGTAATACAGCGTATGGTGGAAGCCGCATGGATACGGACATGCATATGCAGATTGCCAAGGATCATGGTTTTACTGCGATTGCAAATGTGGATATTTTAGATGCCGAAGGTTCGATTAGTCTGCCTATAGTAGGGGGAGCCCATCTGACAGAAGATCGTGTAGGGTCACACTTTACCAACTATAATTCTTATATTATATTATCTCATTTTAAGGGGCATGAAATGGCAGGCTATGGTGGAGCTATTAAAAATATCTCCATAGGTCTTGCTTCGAAAGAGGGAAAAAGACTGATCCATACATCCGGAAATAAAAGTGTAAGCATGTGGACCGCTAATCAGAATTTCTTTTTGGAGTCCATGGCTGATGCAGGTAAGGCAGTTTCAGACAGCCTGAATAACGGAAAGAATATTATCTACATCAATGTGATGAATAATATCAGTATAGATTGTGACTGTAACGGCAGACCGGCAGAACCGGAAATTCATGATATCGGAATACTTGCATCCACTGATCCGGTAGCACTGGACCAGGCATGTATTGATCTAGCATATGATGCAGAAGGTAGCGAGTCTCTCCAAAAGAGAATTAAACAAAAGAATGGATTACATACTTTGGAGCGCGCTGAGGAAAATGGTCTTGGAAGTCGTACATATGAACTGGTGAATATTGATGATTGAGGTACTGCATCGTGAGTATGTATATATAGCTTACTACTTTAGTGTTCAACTGGAACAGATTTTTACATATTGGCTGTTAGGTATGATCATAGGGTCTGCGGTATCGGTGTTTGGCAAGGAGAGGATACATCGCCTGTTTAGCGGATTGCAAAATAAGAGGCTTGGTGTATTAGGCATTTTCCTGGCCTGTTGTCTGGGAATAGCCTCACCTCTTTGCATGTATGGAACGATTCCAATAGCCGCATCCTTTTCGCAGAAAGGTATGAGAGACGATTGGTTGGCAGCTTTTATGATGTCATCAATTTTATTAAACCCTCAGCTGATTATTTACAGCTTAGCACTGGGAACTAAGGCATTGATTATACGAATTGTCTCCTGTTTCCTATGTGGATTTATAGCAGGGCTGCTGGTAAAAATATTCTACAGTAAAAAATCATTTTTTAATTTCAACGGTTTTTCCGAAACGAGAAGCCATGATACAGATCCCAACATTCTACTACGTTTCCTCAAAAATTTCGGAAGAAACGTAAAAGCAACCGGTCTCTACTTTCTTCTTGGAATTTTATTGTCCGCACTGTTTCAGAGATATGTACCGGCAGATGTATTTGCTAATCTATTCGGCAGCAACAAGGGATTTGGCGTACTGATGGCAGCAACCATCGGCGTTCCGCTTTACATGTGCGGAGGAGGAACAATACCGCTTTTGCAGCAGTGGCTTTCTGATGGTATGAGCATGGGATCGGCAGCCTCTTTTATGATTACTGGGCCTGGAACGAAAATAACAAACCTGGGTGCTGTGAAAATTGTATTGGGTACTCGGCGCTTTGTGCTGTATCTATTATACGTTATAGTTTTTTCACTTTTTATCGGACTCTTAATAAATATTTGTATTCCATAGCAACTATTGAAAACGGCGATAAGCGACAAGAATTTCGGTAAATATTGAGTAAAACGAGTCGGAGTGAGCTTAGCTCACTCCTTTATCATAGGTCATTAAAACACGATATACAATGGCGATCAGGTCAGCGGCGGAAAAGCGATAGGCATGATTGGAGATGCGGCCGTAATGTCGGCTAACTTATTTGCTATCATATAGCTTGGTTTCAACTGATTTTTTATCGAAATCTATAAAAATCTGATAAGCATAGTTGTCTTCACTTGTATCCCAGATTTCAATAAACTTGGGACACACTTCTACAATAATTTCGGTGTCTTCGTGGGAATACTTGTTATAGCTCCCCCAAAGATATCGTTCATAAAGCTTTTCAAATGTACGGTTTGGTTCTTCAACCACAAGCCCCTTGCTTTTTGCTATACCCTCAATTTGCACACCGCTCCAACATAGTGCAACATTAGGATTCTGAAGAAGTTGCTTTGTCTTTCTGAAATCTTTGTCTGTCTTAAACCAAACCTTTTCATCATAAAAAAGGCAACTAACATTTCTGACCGTAACATGGTCATTCACGGAACTGGCAAGTGCCATGATTTTCCACTCGCCAAGTTTTTCAAACATGATGGATACTGCTTCTTCAAAACTGAGCTTTTTATCAATAGTAAAATGCATAAATATATCCTCCTATAAGTCTATTGCACTAAGTTTTTTATGGGATTGCTGATGCGCTTATATAGCAGCATCGCTAGTACTGCTGTAATAGAACGAGTGAGAATATTAAAGGGAATGATTGATAAAATAATCATTGTCGGAACATTGTTTATCCAAGGATTAATAGCGGAGAAAATTTTTATAATGGAATTCCAATCCATGCCATAAAGGTACATGTAAAACGGGAAGATGATAAACATATTTGTAAATACCGAAATGACAACTGCGACCGTAACGCCCATTACAAGCCCGATGGCGGCACCTTTTTTTGTTCGGTGCTTTCGATAATAGAAAACGGCAGGAAGGACATATGCCAGACTAAGCAATAAGGCTTGCAACTCTCCCGTGAACATAGATTCTGTTCCTTTGAAAGCGAGTTTTAACAGAATTTTTAGACTGATGATTTCTATTGCCCCTAACGGACCGAGAAGAAATCCTCCGATCAATTCAGGCAAAGCAGAAAGATCAATTTCAGCAAATGGGGATAGAATGGGAATAGAAATACTAAAATACATTAACACAAAGGATAATGCCCCCATCATTGCCGCAAGTACAAGTCGTCGTGTTGCGTTTTTTGTGTTTTTCACCTTAAATACCTCCATAAAAAAATCCCAAAGCTAATGTAACATGGCCTTAGGACTTTAAACGTAGAAAAAGAATTTACGAACACATATGGAAGTATTTCGTAATTCAACGAGTCTTTTCTCATCCGGACTATACCGTCGGTTTCGGAATTTCACCGAATCGGCCCATATTATAGTCTAATATGGGTTCATGGACTATACCATCGGTCAGGATTTTCACCCTGTCCCAAAGACTTATCATATTAACTTTGAAATTACGGTATCATATTAAATGTTGATGGTCAAGCCAGAACCCACAGGAATATCTGGGGTTTCTTAGATTATTTCTCCCCCTTAACTGCCTTGTACCCCTTGGTGTGGTCAACACAGAAGCTCTCTAAGAACTGTTAGAGCAGAAATGATGTACAATAAGTTTATGATTAATGTGCAAGGAGGAACAGACAATTAATACGGAATCAATAAAATCCTTACAATCAGCAATTAGAAAATCTGAAAAGGCCTTGGAACAGATGAGTTAAAAGGGCTCAAATACTACATTAATAGAGAAACGTCTCAAAGCTAATTATTAAGAGATCTTGTCCAATTCTAAGAGGTTAAGCTGACATCAGTACAATTGAGATTTAACCATAGTATAATTTGCTTTTCAATCCGTTTTGTACTGTTATCCCCTCAATATCTTCAAATACCTGTCCAGCATTTCCTCAACATACCCTCCCACAAGCATTGCCATTTGTTTATGGCTGCCGGTTTCATAGTAAGAGGAAAAGCAGTCATAGTACTTCTTACGGTCGGTAAATTGAACATTGATTGCTGGAAACCCTGCCGAACTCAATTCAAAATTGAGAACTAATCTGCCTGTTCTGCCGTTTCCATCAATGAACGGATGAATACCCTCGAACAGAAGATGGAACAAAGCCACCCTTTCCACGGTATGCATGGTGTTTACCATCTCCTCATGCCTCGCTATAAGTTGCTCCATCTTAACCGGAACAAAATAGGGCTGAGGAGGCTCATGCTTGGAACCCATGATTCTGACCGGAATGCGACGGTAGACGCCTCTGTCCTCCGGTTTATCAATCAAGACGAGGCTGTGAATTTCTTTAATGATTCTCTCGCTGAGAGTAACCTTTTCCTGTATCAATTTCAGCATATATTCGAAGGCATCTCGGTGTCCGATGACCTCAAGGTGGTCTTTAAGGGGCTTGCGGTCTATTGTCATTCCTTCGAGTACCATGGCGGTTTCCTGCAGGGTAAGCGTGTTCCCTTCTATGGCATTTGAGTTGTAAGTAAATTCAACTAAAAATTCATCTTTGAGTCTTGCTACCTCTCCAGCTGTCAGGGGGCGCAGGCTATCAAGAACAGCTTTCTTCTCATCAACACGTGATAGCAGTTCTTTAAGTTTGCTATCTCTGAAGCGGCTTACCCGACCATCTTCTGGTTTTGCTGCATCTGCAGGAATCAACCAGGAGCGTCCTACCTGCTTTGCGTCCTTTATTTTTCCAGCAGCACATAGAATGCGCACCTGCCTATCAGTCACACCCCATTTTTCTGCAGCTTGTTTTGCGGTAATAAAGTCCATGGTGAATCACCTCATGGAATATTGTATTCCGATATCGGAAATATATCAATGAATGTCGACAAAAATCCCGAATGTATATTTCCGAGACTACCTTTCTGTCCTATGAGTCACAGTATGAACAGTAATGCTGTGTGGAAGAGACAAAATATTGAGGGGATCCTGTCGTTTATATTTGGCGCTTATTGAACGTTACCCACTGAGTTATTTATTAAGATGTCTTGTCCAATTCTAAGAGGTTAAGCCCCCATCATTTCGAGCGAGAAAGAAACATAGTATAATAGCTTTAAGCCTATCTTTACGGAAGGTGTTCAATATCTTTAAAATATGCATAGCGGGGATGGGTATATGGAACGAAAAATTGAAGAATTTATCAAGGGCTATATGAAGTCGGATAAGAATACCATGAATCTGATTAATAAGCCTGCCTTCGGAGAGCCCGCTATAGGCATCAGCCACGGTGATGACGAGTTGTACAGCTTCTACAAGCAGCACATTGACCCTCAATTCTACAAGCTGCCAATAGAGTGGCTGGAGGAAATTTATGGTCATTCGTTTGATGATAGAAATGTAAGTGTCATCAGTTGGGTTCTACCTCAAACGGAGGATACAAAGCGCCTGAGCCGTGAGCAGATGGACTGTACTCCGATGGAATGGCAGATGGCTCGGGTCTACGGCGAGGAATGCAACCGTGGCCTTGCAAAGGCATTGGAAGAATATCTTAACGAGCTCGGCTATGAGGCTGCGGCCCCTATGTGCAGCGAAAAGTTTTCCTGGGGGGATTCAGATCGGTTTTATAAGATATCCAATTGGTCAGAGCGCCATACAGCAATGATTTCCGGTCTTGGTACCTTCGGCCTTTGTGACGGACTGATTTCTATCAAGGGCAAGGCTGTCCGTTACGGCTCGGTCATTGTCAACTGCCGTCTTAATAAAACACCACGCAGCTACCGGGAATACAACGAATACTGTATGGCAAAGGATGGCTGCACAGCTTGTATAAGCCGCTGTCCTGCCGGTGCCATTACGGCTAAGGGACACGACAAAGCAGCATGCATCCAGTACCATAAGGAGGTCATCGCAAAAATTTGCCACGATCGTTACGGCTACGATGGATACTCGACCTGTGGTCTGTGCCAGACAGGCGTGCCTTGTGAATCAAATATCCCATAAAAATTGGGTTTGCTAAAAGGGCAAAAGTCTGATTAGGCCTGATCATCAGTATGAATTCAATGGAATTACGTAGGCGTTGAAATAACAACGCTTAAAAGAAGGAGCGGCGTAATAACTATGCCGCTCCTTCTTTTATTTGATTTAATCAGAGTGTCTCACATTGGCTCCAGGCTTGTGATGCACGCACCACTCTCACCTTTTTTTGCGGCCACACGCCACGTCTTTCCCTTATAGTAGAACGCAAAGCTTAATGCTTCCCATCCTTCCGGCAGGGCGGGCGCTGCTTTAGGAGCCCCGCCTTCAAAGCTCAGCCCAATAAAACCGAAAATCACAGCCTGCCAGGTCGCGCCGAAAGCGGCCAAATGGAGGCCCTCGGCGCCGGTATTGTCCATGATATTCTCCAAATCTAGGTACAGACTTTGGTAAAGATAATCATAAGCCTTCTCCTTTTCACCAAGCTGTGCGGCAAGCCAAGCATGAATGCCATAGCTTAGTGTGGAATCGTGAAGGGTAATGGGTTCATAAAAGCCCCAGATGGATTTTTTTTGCCCATTTGTAAAATCCTGAGGAAAGAGCGTCATGAGAAGAACCAAATCGGCCTGCTTAAGCACCCGATACCGCTGTAGCCTGTCAAAGCTTATCTTATGGTACAGGGGGATACTACCCGATTTAATGCGAGAAACATCCAGGGGCTCTAATAACATGAAGGTTTCATCCTGAAGATACAGGTCTTTATCCTTATCATAGGGGATCACAGCCTTTTCTACGATGTTTTCCCATGTTATCAGCTCATCCTTTGCCAGGTCAAGCTGGTTCATCAGCCTCTGGTAGACATCGGTATGGTGCTCCTCCAAAAATCTTAAGGTGTCCAGGGCCAGGTTCAAATTATAGACAGCGAGTATATTGGTATAGGTGTTGTTTTGAGTAGCACCGCAATATTCGTCCGGACCTTTCACAAAGAGCATGTTGTATTGATCGGATCTTTCATCATAGGTAAATCGGCTCTCCCAGAATCGAGCCGTTTCCAGGTAAACCTCTGCGGCGTAGTCCAGCAAAAATTGTGTATCACCAGTTATCCTAATATAGTGGTCCATTCCATAGACGATGTCGGCTGTTACATGAACCTCACAGGCCCCGATATCCCAGCTCTCACACTGCTCGCTGCCGTCAAAGGAGGTCATCCAAGGGTAGCGTGCTCCCCTTGATGACATTTTTTTTGCATGCTCTCTGGCAGCATTCAGGGTATGATAACGATAAAGCAGGAGATTTTTGGCTGCTTCGGGATGGGTATAGATATAGAAAGGAAGCATGAAAATTTCAGTGTCCCAAAAATAACAGCCTTTATACCGGGCGTGGGTGAGGCCTCTTGCGCCAATACTCGCACCACTATCCTGACTGGCATTGTTTCCTATCAACTGGAAGAGGGTATAGCGTATGGCGCACTGGGCCTTGTCATCTCCGGTGATGATAATATCAGAGGTTTCCCAGCGCCTGGCCCATTCCTTTTGATTTTCCAGCAACAGGCCTTCATAGCCCTTTTTCCAATTGAGGCTTAAACGATTCAATGCTTCTGCTTGAAGCTGATTGTCGGGTACATCGCGGCTTGTAAAAACGGTGATGAGCTTTTCCAGCACATAGGCTTTTCCCGGTTTCCCCTGGAAGGTCACATGATGTTCCAGTATGTTATCATTTGCGTTCCTTTGTTGGTCAAGAACCTGTATATTGCTTGAAAGCTTCATTCTGAAAGCCTGAAGGAGACTGATATTCGTTGTCTTGGTTTTTAGAGCCATTAGGCCCCCATCCTCGAGAAGGAATGAAGAAAGAAGCTCCAGATACTGAATGGTCTCAATATTCTTTTTAACCTGGTCATCCTGGATGGGAAGATTGCAGCTTGTAGCATCCAGCGAGGATATGACTGTAAGCTCTCCTTCAAAATCCAATGGGATGAGTTCCAGGCAAATAGCGGAGGTATGAACGTCGGAAAGGCTTAAGAAGCGGGAGAACCTAACCTGAAGATGCTTATCTCCAAAAGCGGCTACATATTCCCGCGTCAATACGCCATCGCGGAAGCTTAGCCTTTGACAGAAGGTGCTTATGGAAGCTGTGTGCAAGAATTGATCGCCCACTTTAACAGTAAGGCCAAGAAAGTTGGGTGTGTTGACCATATCGGTGATACCCGGCTTTAATTGGTCAAAGACCCCGGCCATATAGAGGCCCTTCTGATGGGGACGGTGACTCTGATCTTCACAAGAAAAGCCCCGGGCCCCCATGTAACCGTTGCCTTGGAAGAAAATGCTTTCGGAAAAATCACTGGTTTCAGGGCTGTGTGTTGAGATACCGTCAGTTTGATATTGAATCTGCATACAAAACCACCTGTCATCAAATTATAGCTTATGCATTGAACGTTTCTCCCACGTAAAAATAGGGAAGGGGAAGCATGGCCCTAAACGAAACTTTTAGGGGGTTCCTTGAAGAAAGCCTTATAAAGTGCAAAGGCCAAAAAACCCGCACATGTGGCAAAAGCAGCCCCTGTCGTACATTCTCCTGTATTCTCGTCCACGCTTTCACAGGCAACAAGATTATCCATTTTAAGCCTTCGGAGAATATCCAGGCCTTGAGAAACCCGGCCCAGAAGAAGGCTGTTGGCGAGACTTAAGATCCAGGGGTGAGGGGCATGGGGACATCCTATTTCCGGTATGGGAGAGTTGGCAAAGGAATAGGGGTAATCTGCGCTTCGGATAACCTCCACGGTATTTCTAAAGATTTCATCCTCTTTATCTAAGAATCCGTAAAAGGGAAGAAGCTGAAGGCTTCCTGGCGGCTCGTCATAGATATCAAAGCGGCCTTCCAGGTCCACCGACCAGGCAAACATCCTTTTACTTGTGGCTCCCACATTGGCCTCGATACCGGGTGCGGCCTTGGAATCGACCTTCACTTCCTTTACACAATGCTCATAAATGGCGGATTTTACTGAATAGGCCAACTGAACATGTCCATTTAACTCAGAGGGGGCCCATATCCCGTCATAAAGCTTTGATATGTAGAGTAGAGACCGCCAGACCAAAACATTGTCATAGGTGATATAGCGATAAACATGCATATCGTCAGTGGGCTGGAGAAAGGTCTCAAAGAGGTCAATCTGTGGATGCTTTTTTGTCATGAGCCTTGAAAGAATAGAGCGCACACCCTTTTGAACAGAGGCTTCCTTCAGGAAATCCACATCACCCGTGGCTTTCCAATAGGCATATAGCGCCAGTATGGGGGCGCAGAGCTCATCCAGTTCAAAACCTGGCTCTAAAACAGTACCGTCGATATATCGAGAATGAACCCCAACATTTTTAATCTGCCGAGTAAAAACGTAGTCCAGCATCTGCCGAGCATGGGTATGATCTGCAAGCAAGATGGATGGGAAGCTCCAAAGGAGGCTGTCCCTATCCCAATAAGCGGCACTGACATAGTACCGTGGGCTTCGGGAGGTGACCAGAACCATCTCCTCGGTATCCAGGGTCATGCCTGAGGCGTAGAAGAAATTGAAAAACAGATTGATATGGAATAGCTGATCCACTAAAGGATCATCGAAAGGAAAGCTTCTCTGGCGCAACCATTTTAAGGTGTTTTTAAGCTCAAAGTCGTAGCCCTGCCGCAGCATTTCCTTGGCAGAGGTTGTGGAAGCCACCTCTTCAAAGCCTATTCCCCAGAAGATTTCAAGAGCTTTTGATTCCCCGGGCCCAAGATCAATAGGGGCTGTGATGGAGTAACAGATACCCTCCTCAGTTTGCTGGTAATCCATAGAACCCTTTATATTGAGCATGGGCGCAAAGGAGAAAAGTGAAACACCAAACCTGAAATCAAAGACGATGCCTTCATTCCATCCGCTTTGATAAGCATGAGCCTTTCCATCTAGTATCTTATCCTCGTTTATGCAATGCCAGGAAGAGCTCCATAAGCCTTCCAAACCGGCTTTAAATGACACAGTGTTTGTACTATTATTAACGAATTCCAAACGGTAGATAAAGCCTCGTTCCTCGATAGGTGCCAGAATTGTTCCGATAATTTTAAGGTCATCGGAGTCGGTTTTAAACTGTGGTATCCAGTGATTTAACCTTTGCCAGGTGAGGTTTCTTAAAGGACACGCCTTTCCCCCCATTATAAGGAGCGGCTTCATAAGAGGTTGTGTTAAAGCACCACGGATATCGATAAGGCCTTTGGCGCCCATATGTAAAAAGGTGATGTCCTGAATGCTGCCATCTGCTTCCCTAATGCTGGGTATAGATAATCTTTCGTTGCCTGTTGGAATTTTAGCCTCTTCCATACGACCTCCAAAGCAATAGCCTATTTAAACGTTTAAGTAGTTTACACATCAAATTTAACACAAAGACAACAGGGAGTCAACGAAAAGATAGCAAAAATAACCGATGATCAAGGAAAATAATTCTAGTTATTTGGTGAAATTATCTTGACACACTTTTGAAAGCAAGTTTATAATGAAGGTGAAACACTTAAACGGTTAAATACAAGGGGGCATAACTATGAAACGTCGCGCTACCATCAAGGATGTTGCCAAGGAAGCTCATGTATCACCGGCGACCATTTCCTATGTCCTCAATGGTAAAGAGAATATCAGCGAAGAAACTAAGGCTAGAGTCTATGAGGCCATGGAAAAGCTGAATTATATCCCCAATCTCTCAGCCAGGGGTTTAGCCAACAATACGTCAAAGCTTATTGGGGTCGTGATACCTCAAACTGAACCGGGAAGTTCACTTCTTTTTAATAATAATTTCTATAGTGAAATCATGAGCGCCATTGAGTACCATGCCCGAATTCAGGGCTACCATGTGCTCATTTCTGCAACTGACGCCAATGAAAGCTATTTCAAGCTTGCCAAACAAAGAAATCTAGACGGAATCATTATCATCGGAGCATACCCCGACCAATTTTTTAGTGATGTGAAGAAGACTCAAATTCCTATTGTGTTGATTGATAGTTATTTTGATGATCATTATTTTCATAATATCCAAATAAATGATCGTTATGGTGGTTATATAGCCACCAAGCATCTTTTAGAGAAGGGCCACCGGAGAATAGGGATTTTTACGGGGCGTCTCAAGGAAGGCGGCGTCGTCAAGAAACGTTTTGAAGGCTATACAGACGCTCTTAAAGAATACGGCTTGCCTGTAAATGATGAGGATATTTTCGAGGGAACTGTGGATTTTGATTCAGGTCTAAAGCTGGCCGACAGGTTGGTTAGTAAAAAGACAGATATCACCGCAATCTTTTGCATAGCAGACATTCTTGCCATTGGAGCCATGAAGGGCTTACATAACAGAGGTGTTGTTATCCCCGATGATATTTCGATTATAGGCTTTGATGACCTTGTCATCTCCCAATATGTCTCACCAAGCCTATCAACTGTCCATCAGAATATTGCGGAAAAGGGAGAAGAAGCAGTACGGATTCTCTTTAATTCAATTAATGGCACTAACTCGGGAAAGCAAGAGAGCATTTTACCCATATCTCTTGCTGAAAGAGACTCGGTCAAACAGCTACAGAACAAATGAATTTTAAATGGAAATGTTAAGAGGCACGACGATGTACGACAATAGACAGGTTTCATAAGGGAGGGATTTAATGGCGTGAGAAAACCAAATAAAACAACCTACACCGTAACCTGGCAGTCATTAGTGTAGGTCGAGCTTTGCTACTCGATTTCCCAAAGCATAGCTTAAGTGTAATGCTTTGGGACAGAAAAATCAACCCTATATCAGGAGGAGGATTATGATGAAAAAGTCAAGATTTCTGTCCATTTTAGCGCTTGTTCTATGTTTACTTATGACGGCAACGGCCTGTGGAACTGGGGCTCCTGCTGCAACCAACAGTGCATCGCCCTCTGCATCACAACCTGGGGACTCGGCTACACCCAATCCTAGTGCAGAGAAGGTCACACTCAAGTTTGAGCAGTTCTCGGGCTCCGGGGACACCGAAGCGTTTTTGAAACAAATGATTGATGAGTATACCAAGAATAATCCCCATGTCACGGTAGAACTTCAAACCTTTGGATATGGTGACTATTTTAATCAACTGATGGCCAAGGTGGCCGCTGACCAATCCCCCGATGTATATGAGCTTAACTATGAAAATTTCGTCAGCTATGCGAAAAAGGGTGTGTTACTACCCTTGGATGATATTATTAAGAGCAGCGGCTATGATGTTAGCAAATATAACGCCATGGCATTAAATGCTTTCAAGACGGACAATAAACAATTTGGATTACCCAACAGCTTCTCCAATGTTCTTTTGTTCTATAATAAGGATCTCTTTGATCAGGCCAAGGTGGCTTATCCTACAGATAAATGGACCTGGAACGATGCTCTGGAAGCCGCAAAAAAGATTAGGGCCTTGGATGAAAATACCTTTGGTTACTACCGTCCCGTGCAGTTCTTTGAGTTCTTTAAGGTTATCAAGCAAAATGGCGGCCGTCTCTTTAATGACGATATGACCCAGTTTACTGTGAATACGCCTGAAAACCGTGAGGCCGTACAGTACATGGTGGATATGATTAACAAGTATAATGTTATGCCTTCCGAAGAGCAACTGGCCGGAATGGGCGACTGGGACCTCTTTAAGGCAGGGCGTCTGGGCATGATGGTGACCGGTGTATGGGCTATTCCGGATATGACCAAGAATTGTACCTTTAATTGGGATATAGCCATCGAGCCCGGAAATAAAGCCAAGGCCACCCACTTCTTCTCAAACGGTTATGTGATTGGAGAAAACACAAAGGTTGCCGACACGGCGTTTGAGTTTGCTGCTTTTATCACAAGCTCCAAGGAAGCGGTTCAGATTCGTCTTGATGCAGGCTGGGAGCTTCCGCCCGTTACCGATCCTGAGGTGCTAAGCAAATATAAGGCAATTACACCACCCTCCAATCGTCAGGCTGTGTTTGATTCTCTGGACTATTTGGTGACTCCACCTGTTATTGAACAATTCCAGGAGTTCCAAGATATCGTTGGAAGCCATTTAAATAGCGTTGTCACCAAGAACGCCACGGTAGAAGAGGCACTTGCGGCTTGTCAAAAGGAGCTTGAAGCGAAAATTAAGCTGAAATAAACGTAGCGTATCATAAGCCTTAACCCTTATATTAAGCGGGGCAGGCATAAGCCTGCCCCGTATCCGCAGAAAGGATGCTGCCTATGCCTAAAAAGTATAAGTCAGCAGGTTTTTTACAGGCCGTACCCTTTATACTACCAAGCTTTATGGGTATCGTATGCTTTAGCCTGGTGCCTATTCTAGCTTCCTTAGCTATCAGCATGTCCGGTTGGGACGGTCTTACCAAGCTGACCTTGTTTACAGACATGCGAGCCTTTTTTTCTACCTTCTTTGTTGGACTGGATAATTTTAAGGATATTTTAGTAAGTGATGAATTCTGGAAAGTGTTAAAAAATACCCTGTACTTTATTTTGTTATACCTTCCCCTTATTGTGATATCCTCTGTTTTGGTGGGGAATATCCTCAATAAGAAGTATCGGGGCATACAATTTTTCCGTGTACTCTACTACATACCGGTATTAACCTCCTGGGTTGCCGGAGCCCTTATTTGGAAGTGGGCCTTAAGTCCCCAATATGGTATTGTTAATGAAATATTGGCACTCGTGGGCATTGAAGGGCCAAAATGGCTTCAAAGTGAGGTTTGGGCTATGCCCTCCATTGTGCTGGCCTCCATCTGGAAGGATGTCGGCTATTTCGGGTTGATTTTTCTTGGGGGTCTTCAAGGGATTAATCCCTCTTACTATGAAGCCGCTGAGATTGATGGTGCCAGCAGTTGGCAAAAATTCAGGCGTATCACCCTGCCGCTTTTGTCTCCAGTGACCTTTTTTGTGGTTATTATCTGCATTATCAACTCATTCCAGCTCTTCCCTCAGATCATGGTCATGGCCAAGGATGCAGGTCCCAATGGAGCTACCCAGGTATTGGTCGAGCGCATCTATAAATACGCCTTCAAGTATCATAAAATGGGCTATGCCGCCGCGATGTCATGGGTATTGTTCGCAATTATCTTTATTTTCACGAC
Organism: Bacillota bacterium; assembly: GCA_023415205.1. Lineage (GTDB taxonomy): Bacteria > Bacillota > Clostridia > DSM-8532 > DSM-8532 > DTU059. The sequence continues at coordinate 68,281 of JAEZLR010000022.1, forward strand.
AATACAACTAAAACTGCAGAAAAGGTGGGTGTACTATGATGATTGACAGGAAGCATCAAAAGCTCTGGGGAGCTATGCTCTTCTATGTCTTGGGCTCTCTGGTAGCCATCATCATCCTTATTCCTTTTTTGTGGATGATCATAACGTCCCTAAAGTCTAAAGGGGCCTTATTAAGCATTCCCATAGAATGGATTCCCAAGGAACCCTCATTAGACGCCTATAAAAAGATTTTAAGCTTGCAGGATTTCAGCGGTTCCATTTTTAATAGTTTTTATCTTGCGATTACCACCTCGCTGGTTCAAATTTTGTCGGCCTCCATGGCAGCGTACGCTTTCTCAAAGATACGGTTTAAGGGAAGGGAGCCTTTGTTTAAGGTCTACCTTGCGACCATGATGATTCCTTTCCAGGTCGTTTTTATTCCCTTGTTTATTGTGATGTCCAGCTTGAAGCTGACCAACAATCTTAATGCCTTTTTACTCTTGCAGCTTTTTAACCCCTTCGCCATTTTCATGCTCAGGCAAAAAATGATGACCATCAGCGACAGCTTTATTGAAGCAGCCATCATTGATGGGGCCAATCAGCTTCAGATATTTAGAAGGATTGTTCTACCCCTGACTTCGGGGATCTTGGCCACTTTGGGTGTTATGGCCTTTATGGGCTCTTGGAACGATTATCTGTTTCCCCTGGTCATGATTTCGGATAAAAAGAAGTTTACCCTGCCGCTCATCTTAAGCGCCTTGCAGGGGCAATACAGTAGTGATTACAACCTGCTCATGGCCGGAAGCTTAATCTCCATCCTTCCTATACTCATTGTTTACATCCTCGCGCAAAAGTACTTCCGATCTGGTCTTCAAGTTGGAGGAATCAAAGGCTGAAAACATTCAACTACTCATTTACGGGCCTATGGGGTGTGAACCTTATGCCTTGTAGAGCCCTATTGTCTTAATTTACCTTAATTTGGAGGTATCTATGAAGGTTTATGTCAAGGATAACCGCTTAGTATTAAATCCAGGGTTAAAGGATTCAGGGCAAGCCCTGATCCAGCTTGGAAATATAAAGCTCGAAAAATCAGGCGACTCCCTTAAGGCTTGTCTTTCATCCTGTGAGCAAAAGCCCTTTTGTACCATAGAAGCACATCTTAATTCAGATGGTGCAGTCATTACCATAGAATCGTCATATCGGGCGGCTTATGGTTTGGGTGAACGCTTTGATGTGGTCAACCAAAAGGGGATGGAGAGGAGCCTTGAGGTCATAGAGAAATTCTGTCATCAAGGCCCTGTCACCTATTGTCCCATTCCTTTTTTCACTACCGACGCAGGCTTTGGCGTGTACATTGACACCTTGAGGGTCAGTGAGATCAGCTTTAAAGAGACAATTACCATTGCCCTGAAAGGCACCCCTGATGAGCTCCCGGAGCTCGTTCTTTTCTTTGGAAGACCTGCCGAGATGTTGCAGGACTTTTCACATCTGACGGGAAAGGTTAAGCTCCCGGCAAAATGGTCCTTTGGGCCTTGGATTTCAGCCAATCGCTGGAACACCCAGGCTGAGGTTGAAAAGCAGGTAGCCCTTCTTAAAAGCTATCAATTTCCTGCTACAGCCCTTGTCATAGAAGCCTGGAGCGATGAATCCACCTTTTATTTGTGGAACGGCGCAACCTATCAGGCAAATGACGGTTCAGGGGGATTGGCCTATGATGCCTTGAATTTTCAGGGAACCGCCTTCTGGCCTAACCCCAGGGCCATGACAGATAAGCTTCATGAGGAGGGTATCCACCTTATTCTCTGGCAGGTTCCAGTCATAAAGAAATGTGAAGAAGGCCTTTCCTGTGCACAACATGATGCGGACTGGAATTATGCCGTTGACAACGGTCTGGTCGCCCTAAACCCTGATGGCAGTCCTTATACCATTCCGGAGGGACATTGGTTTGCAGGCTCCATGGTTCCGGATTTTACAAATCCTAAAGCAGTTCAATGGTGGTTTGAAAAACGCAAATATCTTTTGGAAATGGGCGTTGACGGCTTTAAGACCGATGGAGGAGAATTTATATATAAGGATGATATTACCTTCTTTGACGGTTTCACAGGAAAAGAAATGCGCAATGGCTTCGCAAAACGCTATATGGAAACCTACACTGATTTTGTCGGGGAGGATGGGGTGCTTTTCTCCCGAGCCGGATACACAGGCCAACAGCGCTGCCCCATCCATTGGGCAGGGGATCAAGAATCCACATGGGATGAGCTTCGTGCCATCCTGAAAGCTGGGCTTTCCATCGGTTTATCGGGCGTTCCCTACTGGAGCTTTGATATTGGGGGCTTTGCGGGAGCACTTCCCAGTCCTGAACTTTATGAGCGCTCTACCCAACTGGCTGTTTTTGCCCCTGTCATGCAATGGCATACGGAACCGGTGGGTGGACAGTTTGCAGAGATCATGCCCTCTGCAAAAGGCATCAATGACAGAAGTCCATGGAATATGGCGGAGGTCTTTGGGGACTGGGGCTTATTGGATAGGCTCCGTTTCCACTATCACTTAAGGAGTAATCTTATTCCAACCCTTTATCATGAGGCGTTAAGATCACAGGAGACCGGCCTTCCCATGATGCGCCACCTGTTTCTGGAGTATCCCGACGACATCAATACCCTGAATATCGAAGATGCTTTTATGTTGGGAGACTTGCTGGTAGCGCCAATCATCATGGAGGGTCAGACACAACGAAAAATTTATCTCCCCGAAGGTCGATGGATGAGCTTATGGAGTCAAGAGTTCTATGAGGGCCGCCAATGGGTAACGAGTGAATTCCATGAAAACCGCATTCCTGTTTATATTAAAGAGGGCAGCGGGTTGGCGCTGAATTTGGGGGATTCCATGAAACTTGGCTCTCCGGTAGGTAATGGCGTAGGGGCGTATCAGAACCTATGCTTCTATCTTATAGGAAAAGAGGGGAAAACCTACTTCAAGGATGATCAAAATAATGAGTTATACATCACCTGGAAAAACGATGATGCTGTCATTGAGAGAGTAAGTGGGGATGGGATAATACATATATTAAGAACCCTAGAAATTGAGAACTGACCAGAGGTCATGGTTCCCAGGATGGACATGGACAGCTTTAAACGGATTGAACAGTAAAGTAAATAAAAATTTAGAAAGATATGATAAAATATAATAAGAACGCGGGTTTCAGGAAGCTGAGCCCCGTTTTTTTATGCGTTTGGGCGGCACCATAACGTTGGTCACACTAGCCCTAATCTATAAATAAATATTGAAGTGGTTTGGAGATAAAGCTATAATAAGAGTTAACCGGTTAACTATGTTATAAAAAGCCAATAAAAAATATTGATAGAGCAATTAAAAATGCATTTATTTATTCTGATTTCATTGAAATTAAAAGTCAATAAACCGTTAGAATGCTTTCCTCATGATTTAAATAGAAGATTTAGTTCGTAAAGGAGCAATGGTAATGAAAAAGAATTATCGGTTTATCAACAGTCTACTTATCTGTTCTCTTTTGATTTCAATGATAGTTTCAGGCTGTTCTCAGAATCAGCCTAACCAGGGTCAACCATCGCAAAGTGCTCAACCGGAGCAAACAAGCAATGCTCCGGATAGCTCCCCTACGGCGACACCTGCTTCCAATGAAAAAACTACCCCAGTTCCCGAATGGGCTTACAATGCCACCATGTATGAGGTCAATATCAGGCAATATACTAAGGAAGGCACGTTTAAAGCATTTGAAGAGCATTTGCCTCGCCTTAAGAAGATGGGGATCAGGATTCTTTGGTTTATGCCCATTCACCCCATTTCTGAGGAAAAAAGACTGGAAACTCTGGGCTCATATTATTCAGTAGCTGATTATAAGGATGTGAATCCTGAATTTGGTACCCTCGATGATTTTAAAGCTCTAGTGGACAAATGCCATGAAATGGGCTTCAAGGTTATGCTAGACTGGGTGGCTAACCATACGGGTTGGGATAATGCCTGGATTGATGAACATGAGGATTGGTATACTAAGGATGCCAACGGAAATATTATCATTCCACCCACTACAAGCTGGTCGGATGTAGCGGACCTAAATTATGACAACCAAGATATGAGAGCAGAAATGATAGAGGCCATGTCCTTCTGGGTAAGGGAATACGATGTGGACGGCTTCCGTTGTGATTATGCAACAGGAGTACCCCTTGATTTCTGGGAAACTGCCAGGGAAGCTTTAGAGAAAATCAAGCCCGTCTTCATGCTGGCAGAAGATGATAGAAGCATGGCCTTTATGAAATACGCATTCAATACCAACTATGGCTGGGGTCTTTACCACAATATGAACAAGATTGCTAAAGGTCTTTATAGCCCCAATGGATTAATCAGTTATTTTGAAAGCATTCAGAGTAGATATCCTGGTGATACCTATCCTCTTCATTTTATAGATAATCATGATGAAAATTCATGGAATGGAACGGTTGAAGAACGCCTGGGACAAGCTCAGTACCCCATGCTTGCATTGATTTTTACAGCTCCGGGCATGCCCTTGATTTATTCCGGGCAGGAAGCTAATCTCAACAGGAGACTTCTGTTCTTCCAAAAGGATGAAATTGATTGGACCTCACTTTCCAATGAGGAGTTAATAAGTACACTTGTGAAGCTGAAGCTTGACCATCCGGCGCTTTGGAACGGAGATAGGGGTGGTAGTGTGGAATTCATGCAAACTTCGGACAAAAAGGTTTTATCGTATGAACGTGTGAAGGATGAGGATAGGGTCTTTGTGGTTTTGAATCTCTCTTCAAAGGCCATTGATGCAACCATTACTCTTAACCAGGGCTTTAGCGGTACAAATGTATTGACAAAGGAAGACATCGCTTTATCAGAAGGAGATAATACAATCAAACTAGAACCCTGGGAGTTCAGGATATTTGCAAAGTAAAAATCGCAAAAAATAAACAGCTTTTTCAGGCTGTAATGAGCCCGTCGATGAAGTCGATCTTCTGAAGAACCTCTTCTTTTCCATCATCATTGATTAGAAGGATGTAGTTGCCATTGGAATAGACCACCTGACCTTTTCTATTGAGAGCATACCCTATGACGCCCTGTTTGATGGTACGCATATTTCCCGAACTATCCAGGCACATGAGCTCCCAGCTTTTGGGGGCAATGCCCGGATAGGGCTGGCCACTCATTTTATTTTCCTGGTAAGTTTTTTCGGCATTAATGATATTTCCATTGATGATGATTTCCTTAGGATCAAGAGGCTTTGTTTTTGCTGGATTAAATCCCTTTGAGGTAAACGATTCACCGGTATGACGCACGGTAAAAAACTCAATAGCTCTGGCGATGGCTTTTAGTATCTTAAACGGAATAGCCATGAACTCTCCAAAGGATATTTGCTTCTGCTTACCGGTCTGATAGGGTTTCTTAATGAAGTAAAGATTATTGTTTTTGTCTGTCTGTGGTTTAAAGCAGTCATGCCCCGGAAGGGCTATTACTTCATCCACTATATAGCGATCCAGGTCGAGCTTATTAATAGATTTAGGCCCGATTCCAGCAAAATTCCCCTGATAATCACGCCCGACTCCTGCTGAATCATAGAATACCGTTCTTTTTTGGGTTTTGCTCCAGGTTGGATTGTCGTCCTGGGTTTCCCCTTCCGTTACCAGTCTATACCGGGAGTTGTCCATATCCAGCAAGGCCAGATTCTTTTCAAAGGGCGTCTCACTAACTGATAGAATGATCTCTCCTGTTTCCTCATGAGAGTCCATACCATAAAAAGCCACCTTGCTACCATGCATAACATGAACTTCGGGATCTTTGACATAGTCCAAATGTTTGATAAAAAGACCGGAGAAATTCTCTACAGATGCAGAATAAAGTAGGCTAGTTCCACCCTGTACCAATGTGATTCCATTAATCCTGCCACGGATATCCTCTAGATTGGTGCCATGACTTGTCTCTTGACGGAAGGCTGCATTGATCCCTTGGGTTTTCCACTCATGCTTTTTCATGATGTCCATGGCGTTTTTCCGGTACTTCACAAGATATTGGCTTTCCAGAGTATCCGTGCTTTGTCCGTTTAGAATCCCAATGGTATCTTTATCAATAAAGAAGAGCTTATCCACAGTTCACACCCCGAGTAAAGTAAAATTAAAGGCCATGTTAATATTACCATGTATTAGTTAACATTAACAACAAGGTTCCGTATTATGGGGAGCCTTCGCTGTTAAAAATGGTGATGATTTATGTCGAAATCAACATTATAATGGGATATATAAATGCTTAAGGGAGTCTGAATATGGATCTATCAGAATTCAAGAGATTCGACATGCAAAAAAAGCCTATAAGGCAATGGCAATTTTTGAGGCCGGTCACATGGATAATGAGCTATCCTGCGGTTTGGGCCCACCGCATTAAAATAACCAAAGTCGGGATGCAAGGGATTAAACCACCCTATTTACTATTGTGCAATCATAATTCCTTTATTGATTTTAAAGTAACAACTGCGGCGATATTCCCCCATCGTGCAAACTATTTGGTGGCCATAGACGGCTTTATTGGGCGGGAATGGCTTATGCGTAAAGTGGGCTGCATCTGTAAGCGTAAGTTTACAAATGATACGGTAATCATCCGACATATGAAAAAGGTTGTCGCAAATGGGGATGTCGTTGTGCTTTATCCTGAAGCCAGGTATTCGCTTTGCGGCACAAATGCAATCCTTCCCGATTCTCTGGGGAAATTAGCCAAGCTACTCAAGGTTCCGGTAGTAACATTAATGATGCATGGGCATCATATCAATGCGCCTTTTTGGAATTTGAAGAATAGAAAGGTTAAGAACTTGGAGGCAGTACTGACGCAATTAGTCACAAAGGATGAAATCGATACACTTGATTATAAAGAAATCAATGAAAGAATCAGCACCTCGTTTAAATACAACGATTTTGCCTGGCAAAAAGATAGGAGTATCCGTATAAGCTATCCCAACCGAGCAAAGGGACTACATAAGGTGCTTTATCAATGCCCCAGCTGCAATACAGAGTATTATATGAAGTCCGAGGGAGTAAAGCTTTGGTGTGATAGCTGTAAAAAGGAATGGGAAATGTCCGAGTATGGCGAACTAAACGCTGTGAATGGGAAAACCGAGTTTAGCCATATTCCTGACTGGTATGAATGGGAGAGAGAGCAGGTCCGTAAAGAGGTTGAGAGCGGCACTTATAGATTTGAATCCGAGGTCATGGTGGATTCTCTGCCGAATTCTAAAGGTTTTGTGCCTTTGGGAAGGGGAAGGCTCATCCATGATAGGGACGGTTTTCTCCTTAAGGGCGAATACGAAGGAAGCCCCTATTCCATAGCGATTAGTGCCAAATCTCTGTATTCCTGTCATATTGAATACAACTACCGTGGGAAACGTGGTGACTGTGTGGATCTTAATACTCTAACGGACACCTACTATATATATCCGCAGTGTGAGCATTTTTCCGTAACCAAAATTGCTCTGGCTACTGAGGAATTGTATAAGTTTCAAAAGCGTCATTAATAATATACCAGGAGAGTCCCTCTCCAATGAGGGTAGCTTTGGAGCTAGGGGGTTCCGTGGCTCGCTAATGGTGTAAAAATTTTCAGAGAATAAGGGAGGGGAATCTGCTTAAGCGGCAGACTCCCCTCTTTTTAGCACAATATGAGTATTAGGGCCTATTTGAAGTATTTTTCGTAGGCTGCCTTGCGTTCTTCGATGATGGCCTGACCACCGGAATTGAGGTAATCCTTCAGACCGGCATCAAAAACAGTATCAAACTGATCGGGCTCGGCTACTATGGATTGGATAAGGAGAGCATCACGCTTATCACTGAGAACAGGCCCCATGCCTTCTTCTGATTTGATTTCGCCCACATGGACGGCCGGGGTGGTTCTACTATCTTTTTTAGCGGCTTGATAGGCCTTCTCAATAAATCTAGGATCAACACCGCCATAACCTAGAGCGATGGATTTGATGGTCAAATCAGCATTACCAATATCCAAACCATTGGCGGTAATGGTGTAGTCAATGTTGTTGGGAGAATTCATAATTTTGGGGTCTCCACTGGGAGCTGCAATCAGCTTAACAGAGCCATCGGCCTGCTTCTGATGGGTCGCGCCCTCTTCGCCAAGCTGGAGGAACATGCGGTTTTCAAGCTTACTGATCCAATTAAGATACAGCATGGAGGCAAGGGGCTCGTCGTTGGTTGCGGGGAAGAAGACCTTACGGTCTATGGTATTGCCCACGAACTTAGAGTATTTTCCGGCTTCATTCTTAAAAGTATCTACAGCTATGAACGCGGCATCGGGACCGATAAGCTTCTTAAGGTTGGCATGGATACCTTCGTCGCCATTGCGGTAGGGATAATCCCAGTTATGGATAAAAGCGCCCACATAGCCGGCTTTTAAAAGGTTATCCTCAGTGGTATCACCCTTGCCGTAAAGAGGGAAGTCTTTCCAGATGAGTCCGTCGTCATACCATTTATTGAGAACCTTGATACCGTTCTTGTAGCCTGGGAACAGCAGATGTCTATCATCAAAGCCGTTGATATACATTTCCTTTTCAGACATACTATCGGGCATGAAGGCAACATTCAAATTGTCTGAACGCCAGCCCACATCATAGCTGATGGAGAAGGGGATCATCTTGTCAGCATCCTTGCCCAGTAACGTTTGTGCGTTATCTCTGAAGGCCTTGAGCATGTTCTCGAATTCATCAATGTTGGTGGGCTCTGACAGATTGAGCTTTTTAAGCCAATCCTCACGCACAAAGGTGTTGATACGCATGTTATGTATCAATCTTGCTTCAATGGCCCAGATAGTTCCTTTATCGGGATCCTTATTGTAATTGATGTTCTCTTCCTTTAAAAGACTCCATAAGTCGGGCAGCAGATCTTTGTTATCGTGTACATAAGGAGCCAGATCCACGATACCGCCCATGTTGGCGTAGGTCTGAACCGTGGGATAATTGTAGGTCACGCAAATATCGGGAGCCGTGCCGGAAGCAAGCAAATTGTTGATCTCATCTACCTCAGTCCAACGGCCTACAGGAACAAAGGAGACTTCAACATTATGGTCACGAAGCATTCCTTCTTTAATGTAATTGGTGTAGAAGTTGTCTTCGGGCTTGGATCCGCCATCATTTCCTCGGTCATAGACCTCAACGGTTATAGATCTTGTTTTAACGAATTTGCCGTCAACAATTTCACTATTGTTTTCAGCCGGTGTGCTCCCGGAAGGAGTAGAACCGCTCGCCGTTGGTGTAGGAGTTGTGGAAGTATTCTGAGAATTGGAACAAGCAGCCAAGGTTGCGATCATCATTATGCAAAGCAGGATGGAAAGAAATCTTTTCATATTAATCCTCCTTATATTTTACTAGACACAGCGTGTCTTGGGGTTTAATTTATTCCTTAACTGCTCCTAAAGTGGCTCCCGTCAAAAAGTATCTCTGCAGCCTTGGATAAACCATCAGAATGGGGGTGGTGGCGAACATGACAGTCGCCGCCTTGAGGGATTCGGAGAGTCCGGGTCGGGCAAAGCCCTCCTGGGTGGAGACTTCAATATTTTGAAGGCTGTTGATAATGTTATAAAGCAGAAGCTGTATAGGGTAGAAGGTTCTGTCGTTCATAAACATAAGGGCATCTGAAAAACCGTTCCAACGACCAACGGCATAGAAGAGTGAGAGTGTGGCAATGACCGGGGTGGACATGGGCAGATAGATGCTCACAAGTATTCTGATGGGGCCTGCCCCGTCAATTTCAGCAGACTCCTTAAGGCTTTCAGGGATGTTAAAGAAGAAGCTGCGCATGATGATCATATAGAACACATTTAGGCAGTAGGGGACGATCAACACCACCGGTTTACTGATCCAATCCAGATCACCCAGCAGGAGATAGGTGGGGATGGTCCCTGCGTTGAAATACATGGTGAAAATAATGAGGGTACTAATAAGCTTACGTCCCTTGAGCTTGTCATAGGTGAGAGGATAGGCACAGATCGTGGTCATAAACAGGGAGACAACGGTGCAAATTACCGTCAGGATAGCAGTCCAGGCAAGGGACCAAGTATATTTGCTGTCACTGAGTACCATGCGGTAGGCTTCGAGATTAAAGCCCTTGGGCCAGAGGGTGACCTCGTTTTTGATAATGGCATCCGACGAACTCAGGGAGCGAGCCAGAATATTGAGCACGGGCAAGACAAAGATCAATATCAGCAGGAAACATAAAATTGCAACAAACCAATCACCGATTTTCGTACGATTCGATTTAATCATGCCGCAAGTCCTCCTTTACATAATTCCGCGATCGCCGAATTTTTTAGCCAGACCATTTGCCGTAAATACAAAGATCACGCCAATAACAGACTGAAATAGGCCAACCGCGGTGGTCAGGGAGAATTGCAGTCCCCGTATTCCGTTTGTGAAAACAAAAGTAGAAATAACATTGGATACATTGTTAACCAGGTAGTTTGACAGGGCGTAGGGCCGGTCAAATTCGCTGCCTAAAATGCGCCCGAGGCTTAGGATAAGGAGAACGATAATGGTGGGGCGCAAGCCCGGTAAGGTGATATGCCATATTTTTTTTAACCGCCCCGCGCCGTCCATGGAGGCCGCTTCATAAAGCTCAGGATTGATACTGGTGATGGCGGCCAGATAGATAATAGTGTTCCATCCTACGCTCTGCCAGATACCTAAAAAAACGTAAGTCCACACCCAATGGGTTGGATCATTGAGAAAAGGAATGGCTTCAAGGCCCATGCCTGTTAATACATTATTGACAAGCCCGGTGGTGGGGGCTAAAAGCTGTTTGGCAATACCGGATATAATAACCCACGAAAGAAAGTGGGGCATGTAGGCAATGGTTTGGGTGAGGCGCTTAAACTTCTTAAAGGCAAGCTCGTTAAGGAGCAGTGCAAAAATAACAGGGGCAGGAAAACCAACCACAAGATCCAGAAGATTGAGGGTAAGGGTGTTTTTAAGAGCATAAAGGAAATCACGGTTAGCGAAGGCCCTGATAAAATACTCCCAACCCCCATTGTTTGCCCAGGGCATCTCCCAGACGTTTTGGACAATACTGTATTTCTTGAATGCAATCTGAATATAGGTCATGGGTATGTACTTAAAAACAATGAAGTAGATGATGGGGAGAGCTAATAGAAGATAAAGTGTCCAGTAGCGCTTAAAATAGGCACTACCCTTACGGGACTTGATGGATGATCGACTCAAGGCTATAGTTTTCACTGCCGAAACCCCTTTACTCTATTATTTTAAATAGGTTGTTGAAATTATTTAGGCTTAACTTGTATTGTAATTTTACTTACTTGTATTGTAGAAGAGATACATGTTTTTGGAGTTGTCTTGAATACAGAATATCACGGCTTCCAAAACATGTCAATGCAAATTCACAAAATTGCCATATAAAATTTCAAGTATCATAGCAACATTATATAATTTGCACAAAATAACGACTTTTTTTAATGCAACTCGTAAATAAGTTGTCATTACAATTAAAAATCACTTGTATTTACTGTTGAGGTTGTATTATAATTAATTCCAGTGGAATGACATCCTGAGGAGGAGAGGGAGATTTAACATGGCTAATGCGCTTAAGTATATGGATATCGTTGAATGGACCATGGAGCAAATTTCTGCCGGGGCCTTCAAGCCCAAGGACAAGTTTCTTTCAGAGGCCGCGCTGGGTGAAAGGTTTGCCTGTTCCCGTCAAACTGTCCGTCGCGCATTGGAAGTTCTAGAGCAGCAAGGCCATATTACCCGTTATCAGGGCAGTGGCACCTATATTTCTCCCATTAAACCACAAGTCAGTCGCCCTCTCGGAAAAGGGGAACTGTTCAAGACCGTCGGACTTGTATCTACTTATATAGACAACTATATTTTCCCAAGTATTATACGGGGCATTGAAGGTGTGTTCTCGGCCAGTAACTTTGCCGTCCAACTTGTATCCACCAACAATTTAGTGGCAGGAGAAACCAGAGCACTGCAAATGATGCTGGAAAGGCAGTTGGACGGGCTGATTGTCGAGCCTACCAGAAGTGCCTTCCCCTGCATTAATTTAGATTTGTACCGTACCATTACCGAGAGAGGAGTTCCTCTTGTATTTATAGACTCCTTTTATCCTGAACTAACCAGTCCCTATGTGGCTTTGGATGACGAGAAAGCAGGATATGAAGGAACACGTCATTTAATCAACATGGGGCATAGGAATATTTCAGGGATTTTTCCACATAGCCATCGCCAGGGACATTTGCGATATCTGGGCTATGTCAAGGCCCATGCCGAGCAAGGGATTCCCCTTCAGGATGACCTGGTCTGCTGGTATTCCCGAGAGAATATGAAGCAGATATTCCAAAGCCAGCAATTCTTGGAGCAGTTATCAAGATCAACGGCGGCCCTTTGCTATAATGATTGGGTGGCCTTGATGATTATAGATTTCCTTAAGCAAAATGGCAAAAGCGTACCTAAAGACCTCTCTTTGATTGGCATCGATAATTCTGAACTGGCCAGAATAAGCAATCTGACGAGCATAGCCCATCCGGCCGAACAACTGGGAGAAGCTGCAGCCAAGCTTTTACTCTCCATGATTGATGGCTCTGAGGGCAAAAATATTCTGTTTCCTCCACAATTAATCTTGCGGGATTCGGTAAGACAAATGGAAGGTTAGAATAATCCTGCATTTCATTAAGGGCTGCATAAAATGCAGCGGTTTATCTTCTGCTTCATTCATGGGTTTAGCATGGGGGTTTATATGAGGTTGTTCAATGACGGGTGGCAGTTTGCTAAAGGAGAACCGGTCAACTTTATGCCGGTAGAACTACCGCATGATTGGTTGATTTCTGATACCCAAAACCTGTATGAAAGCGGGATTGGCTGGTACAAGCGGGACCTTGACGCAAGCTTTCTTAAGGAAGGCCAGCAGATAATACTGCGTTTCGACGGCGTATATATGGACAGCACCTTGTATGTTAACGGTCAAGCAGCCGGGGAATGGAAATACGGCTATACAGCCTTTGAACACAATATTACGGGCCTAATACGCCGTGGAGGGCTCAATACCCTGATGCTCAAGGTGGATTACAGGGCGCCCAGTGATCGGTGGTATACCGGCGCTGGCATATACAGGGATGTGCATCTAAAGATCAAAAATGCCTGTCATTTTGTTTCGGACGGTATTTACATAACTACCTTTAAGCGGGATGAGCGTTGGTATTATGAAGTCGATGCCGAGGTGGAAACAGGGGGAAGACCCTATACGCTCAGGCATACGCTGCTTAGCGACGATGAAGACATTCTTCCCTGGGATGTGGACCATCCCCATCTTTATCAGTTATGCTCAGAACTCCTTGTGGAGGGAAAAGTGACGGATACCGAGTATACCCGGTTTGGCTTTAGAACCCTTGACTTCTCACCCGATAAAGGGTTTTTCCTCAATGGACGGCACCTTAAGATTAAGGGTGTTTGCCTGCATCATGACCTGGGTGGTCTGGGGGCAGTTGTTCATCCCGAGGCCATCCGGCGCCAGTTGACCCTGCTTAGAAAAATGGGGGCCAATGCGGTGAGAACCGCCCATAACCCCCCTGCCCAAGTGTTCATGGATTTGGCTGATGAAATGGGCTTTCTGGTGCTATCGGAGTTGCTGGACGTATGGAAGCGACCTAAGAATCCTTTTGATTATGCACGGTTTTTTGACACATGGATTGAGAAAGATGTAGCCTCCTGGATTCGTCGGGACAGAAATCATCCGTCAGTCATACTCTGGAGCGTTGGTAATGAGATACACGATACACATTTGGATGCTAAAGAGGGTACCCGTACCCTACAAAGGCTCCTGGAGCTTGTGGAAAGGCATGATCCTAAGCAGCACGCGCAGGTCACCCTCTGCTCCAATTACATGCCCTGGGAAAACACCCAGAAGTGCGCGGATACGATAAGAATCATCGGTTATAACTACGGTGAATCATTATATGCCTCCCATCATGCCGCTCATCCTGATTGGATCATCTACGGAAGCGAGACCTGCTCTACCGTTCAAAGCCGCGGGATATATCATTTTCCGTTAAAAAAATCCATTCTGGCAGAGGATGATCTTCAGTGCTCCGCCCTGGGAAACAGTGCCACCAGTTGGGGTGCGAAGAGTGTGGAGGCCTGCCTCCTGGCTGACCTCAATACGCCCTGGTCTCTGGGACAGTTTATATGGGCCGGCCAGGATTACCTTGGGGAGCCCACACCCTACCATACCCGGAATTCCTATCTGGGGCACATGGATACAGCGGGGTTTCCAAAGGACTCCTATTATATTTTCCAGGCTGCCTGGACCGATTACAGAACAGCTCCCATGGTGCATCTTTTTCCTTATTGGGATTTTTCACCGGGTCAGAGAATTGACGTGAGGGTTTGCTCCAACGCCCCTGTGGTAGAGCTGTTTTTAGATGAAGAAAGTTTAGGTAAAATGGCACTTGTAGACCGTTTTATTGCCGATTGGCAGGTGGTTTACCGGCCGGGAACTCTCAAAGCTGTGGCCTACGATGAGGAAGGAAATCTCATGGCCGAGGATATAAAGCCTTCCTTCGGCGATGTTGAATCCCTAAGCATTACTTGCGAAGCTTATGGTCCATTGGTTTTTGCAACCATAGCTGCCGTGGACAAAAAGGGGAACTATGTTGAGAATGCCAACTGCCGGGTCAGTGTAACGGTGGAGGAAGGACGTTTGCTGGCACTTGATAACGGCGACGCAACCGACGGTGACCCCTACCAAACAGACAGCAAGCGGCTCTTTGCAGGAAAACTCCTGGCTATTATAAAAAAGGAAGGGGCAAAGCCTCCCGAAATCACCGCCATCCGGGATGAGAAGGATGTCCCCATACGCAAAATAGAGCTGACGTCAAGGGGCCATGAGATTTTTGCTCAGGTTTTCCCACCCAACACCTCCTATGAGGATCTCCATTGGCGGTTGACCGATGTAGGTGGAATCGACAGCCCCCTGGGCAGTCTGAAGGTGGCTGAGAATGGCAAAAGCGCTACCCTTACCCCCAGAGGAGATGGTGAGGTCTACGTTCGTTGTGGAGCAAAAAACGGGCGGGAACACCTTTCTCTGATCTCCCAACTGGCCTTAACCCTCACCGGCTTGGGAAAGCCCTTTGTCAACCCCTATGACTTTGTGTCGGGAGGTCTCTATAACTACAGCAATGTGGAGTTGACCAATGGTAACGAACGGGGGGTTGCAACACTGAGAGAGGGGGAGAGTCATGTGGGCTTTGAAGCCCTGGATTTCGGAGATTATGGCTCCGATGAAGTGTCCTTTTGGCTTTTCCCTTTAAACCAGGAATCTTTCAGCTTTGAACTATGGGAAGGGATGCCCTTAAAGGGCGGGAAAAAGCTGTGTTCATTGCCCTATGACAAGGGCTCTGTTTGGAACACCTACCTTAAGGTAACCTACAAGCTGCCACGCAGGCTACGGGGGGTGACCTCCCTTTGCCTGGTCTTCAAGCAAAAGGTTCATATCAAGGGATTTTGTTTCACTAAGCTTCAAAAGGCCTTCCAACGGCTCTATGCGGCTGAATGCGATAGTCTTTACGGCGATACATACCTATTGGGGGAGGCTGCCATTGAGCAAATCGGTAACAATGTCTCCCTCATCTTTGAAAATATGGATTTTGGAAACGAGGGTACCAGAAGCCTTGAGCTTTGCTGGCGTTCCCATCTTCCCCTGAATACCATTCAACTGGTTTTCTCCGAGGGAGGAGAGAAAAGGGTGCAATTAATTGAGATTTGCCGGGCAGACAGCTACACCCGAGGGATTTTTGAGCTCAATGAGAGGGTTTTCGGACCGAAAACGGTTTCATTGATTTTTCTACCGGGGAGCAGCCTAGATCTTTACTGGCTTCAGTTTCATTAGATAGAAAGGACGATTCTATGAGTGTTCAACTTTCCTCTTTAATATCGGACGGCATGGTGCTTCAGCGGAACGCTTCAGTTAAACTGTGGGGGAAGGCCGACGAGCCTGTGAGGGTTACCTTTATGGGCAATCAATACCATGCTCTTCCGGATGAGGAGCAATGCTGGGAGATTATCCTATCAGATTTGGAGCCCGGCGGGCCCTTCACCATGACTATCAATGAGATAGCCCTCCAGAATGTCTATGTGGGAGATGTCTGGCTATGTGCCGGACAATCCAATATGCAAATTTCCATGCAGCGTGTCAGGCACTGTTATCCGGAGGAGATGAACGCGGTCAACCCCCATGTCAGACAATTTGTTGTCCCGCTTCAATATAGCTTCAAGTCGCCTTTGGATACCGTCGAGGGAGGAAGCTGGTCTGGGGCAGCCCCTGAGACGATTGAAAGCTTTTCAGCTATTGGCTACTTCTTTGCCAAAAGGCTCTATGAGCGCTATCAGGTTCCTATCGGGCTTGTGGTCTCAGCCATGGGGGGAACTCCCATCCATGCATGGATAGGTCGGGATGCCCTGGAGAGCTACCCCGAGCTATTGGAAGAGGCTGACCGCTGGTGTGACGACGCCTATATTTCCCGTATACAGGAGGCGGATGCTCGAAACGCCGAGAGTTTTTATGGTGAAGTCGATGATAAAGACCCGGGTCTTTCAGAAAAATGGTATGCCGTCGATTATGATGACAGCGGCTGGCAGGAGCGCCCTCTTCTTGAGCCTTGGCCGGAGAACGGTTCGGTGTGGCTCAGAAAAACCCTGATTATTCCGCCGGAGCTGGAGGGAAAACCTGCCACACTGTTCCTTGGAACAGTGGTGGACTGGGACACGGCCTATGTAAACGGTCAAATTGTAGGAAGCACCCCCTATCGCTACCCGCCCAGAGAATACAGGATACCTGCTTTGCCCAAAGGCCGTTGCGTTATTACTTTACGTGTCATCAGCAAAAATGGCGGCGCCTTCACTCCAGGAAAGCAGTACCTACTCACCACGGAGGCCGGTTCATTTAACCTCAACAGCCAGTGGCGCTTCTGTCCAGGTGTGGCGGGCCCGTCCCTCACTCCAGAAGTTTTTCTTCATAGCAAACCTACTGGGCTTTATCATGGGATGATTGCCCCCCTGAAACGTATTACGCTCAAGGGGATACTCTGGTACCAGGGCGAATCGGATGATCTCCAGCCCCTGGAGTATGCCCATAAATTTGAAGCCCTTGTAAGACAGTGGAGAAAGGATTGGGGCTATGAGCTTCCGTTTATATTTGTAGAGCTGCCCCATTGGGGGGGAGAAGAACATTGGAGCTTGTTGCGTCAGCAGCAATGGCTGGTATTGCAGATTCCCAACACAGCCATGGCGGCAGCCTATGATCTGGGTGAGCACAATGACCTGCATCCTCAGGGCAAGCAACCTGTGGGAGACCGATTAGCACGCTGTGCTATGCGGGTGGCCTATGGCGATAAATTGCCCCATTCGCCTTTTGAAATCATTGGATTCAAATAAGAACCCTACCCGCCACGCAATCACAGATTGCTGGCGGGTGCCCGGGAACTAGGTTGCATAGGCGAGCAGTGAACTTTAGTTCACGACCAGCCCTTGTTATTAATAAAAACGATATGGAGGAGTGAAAAATGGCAAGAAACAAGCTATTTAAAATCAGGCTTCCTCAATTTCGACTCAGAACCAGGCTTATTCTTTCTTTTCTGGTACCCATATTGGCTATTGTGTTCATAGGCGTTTTCTCGTATTTTTTATCAAAAAACGAGATTAAAAGGGTGGTCATCGAGTCCTCTCAAAAGGGTGTCAGTGGTGAAGTAGCCTACTTCAATCTGCTTGTGAATATTATAGAATCCCAGTCCATGCAGCTTCTGACCCACAGCGATATGCAAAAGGCGTTTAAGCCGGGGTTGAAGGATACGGACATAACTGAGCAAATAGAGAACAAAAAAAGGATTGAATCCCTGCTATCATCATTGACCGCCTCAAATCAATATGTTAAGAGCTATTCCGTTATTGGTTCTAATAATTGCATTTATACCGACTCAAAATTATCCATAAGAACCCTTGATGAATTGAAGACCATACCTTCCTTTGACCCATTTATATCAGGAAAAGTGAAAAGTGCCTGGATAGGGGACAAAGCTGCCCTCTCCTCCCTTTATGGAAGCACCCCCTCCCAAGGGGCCTCCCTAGCCTATGTCATGCAATACAATGACATTCATACAGGAAAATTGCTGGGCCTTATGATTATTGAGATTGACCCTAAGATAGTGGAAACCATGAGCGACCGAATGAATGCTGTTGAGGGCGTTAGCCATATCATCAGCCAGGACGGCTTTGACAATGTGGTTTCGGCAAAGCAAGGGTTGACTGACCTAGAAACGGCCTATGCTTTTTCAAAAACAACAGACTACCAAGAATTTATAAGTGGCAGTGAAGCCTTCCGGATCAAAGAGGGTAAAGAGAATATCCTTATCATAGAGAAGTCGGGCAACAAAGCCGTTGTTTTTGGTATTGAAATACCCCGGACGACTCTGTATGCCGCTGTAAACCGTATCCTAGTGATATCCTTGATGGTTGTAGCCATCGCGGTAATACTCTCCTTATTTATTGCCTTTAATCTGTCTGCCAGGCTGAGCTCCAGCATAAAGAGGGTAGTGACAGCAGCCAAGGAAGCGGCTTCGGGTAATCTAAACCAGGAGCTTTCAAGTGAGGGTTCTGACGAAATCGGTGTGCTCATCAACAGTATGGGGGCCATGATGAAAAGCATGCGGCAGCTTATTCTCACAGCCTCCGAAATAGCAGAGAGTGTATTTGAGTCAGCGGCGGGGGTTAATACCACTTCCGAGCAAGTTGTCAGGGTGACCGATGATATTGCAACCGCCGTCTCGGAGATATCTTTAGGTGCTAATGCACAGGCCCAGGATGCAGAATCAGGTGTTATGAAGTCCAATTTATTGGCGTTAAGCATCAAGGCAGTGGCCATGAATACGGAGCAAATCCAACAGGAATCCCATATGACCTTCAGCCTAACAAAAAATGCCCTTTCCTCTATCCGGGAGCTTGATGAAAAAGCGGGGCAAACCAATCGGATTGTCCAAGAGGTACGGGATGATATTGGTGAGTTGAGCAAAAGAAGCCAGAAAATTGCGGGCATTGTTAAGGGGATTTCCAATGTTGCCGAGCAGACGAGGCTCCTGTCTCTTAATGCATCCATAGAAGCCGCCAGGGCAGGAGCACTGGGGCGAGGCTTTGCGGTTGTAGCCGAGGAAGTGCATCATTTGGCTGAACAGACGGCGGTTCTCGTCCGAGACATCACCCGGATTGTGAAAGAGAACGAGCAGAAAATGGAGGAAACCGTTAGGAAGGCTGATTCCACCCAGGATATTGTCACTGAGCAAAACAATGCCCTTGAAAAAGCCATACAATCTTTTAATGAGATATCCCATTCCATGGAGAAGCTGGTTGAATCGGTACAAGCCATCAAAAATAGCACCGATGACATGAATCAACACAAAGACCAGGTGCTTAATTCCATACAGAATATTTCGGCAGTTTCAGAAGAAACGGCTGCTGCAACACAGGAGGTGACCGCCGCTACAGAACAGCAAAGAGGAGAAATGTCAGCCTTCCGCCTAAGGGCTGATCAGCTGGAACAGGAAGCGCAACGGCTAAAAAATGCTATTAGGGTATTCAGAGTCTAAATAATATTAAGCGATAAAGAAGGATGGATAGTATGTCTGAATTAGTAAGGAATGACCTTAAAATAGAGGCTTTTAAGAAAAGAGCTCGAGAGCTTGTGAGCCAAATGACGCTGGAAGAGAAGGTTTTTCAGATGGTTCATTCGGCAGCGGCAATAGACCGATTACATATCAAAGCCTATAACTGGTGGAATGAAAGCCTCCATGGGGTGGCCAGGGCCGGTGTGGCCACGGTGTTTCCACAGGCTATCTCCATGGCAGCAAGCTTCAATGAGGACTTGCTGGAAGAGGTCGCCGATGCCATCGCCACCGAGGGCAGAGCCAAATTCAACATGCAGCAGGAGTTTGACGATTTTGACATCTACAAGGGCCTGACCTTCTGGGCCCCCAATGTGAATATTTTCCGAGACCCCAGGTGGGGTCGGGGCCACGAAACCTATGGGGAAGACCCCTATCTCACCTCAAGGCTGGGGGTAAGATTTATTATGGGCCTTCAAGGCCATGATGAAAATTACCTGAAAACGGCGGCCTGCGCAAAGCACTTTGCGGTTCACTCAGGGCCGGAGAACCTTCGTCACAGCTTCGACGCAGAGGTTTCCCTGAAGGATTTATATGAGACCTATCTACCAGCGTTTAAGGCCTGTGTTACAGAAGCAAAGGTGGAGGCGGTCATGGGCGCCTACAACCGGGTTAACGGAGAGCCTGCCTGTGGCAGCAAGCTCCTGCTTAAGGATATCCTGCGCAAAGAGTGGGGCTTTGATGGGCATGTGGTTTCAGATTGCTTTGCCATTAAGGATTTCCACGAACATCATCGGGTGACCGACGGCCCGGTCGAATCGGTAGCTCTGGCTATTGAAAACGGCTGTGACCTCAATTGCGGGAAGATGTTCCTCTACCTGTTGCAGGCTGTGGAGCAGGGTACTGTAACAGAGGATCAGATCAATCAAGCGGTGACCAGGCTGTTCACTACACGTCTCAAGCTGGGCCTCTTGGAGGATGGCCAGAAGGTTCCCTTTGATACCATCGGTTATAATCAGGTGGATTCCTTGCCCATGCGGGCATTGAACCTGAAGGTGGCAAGAGAATGCCTAGTTCTTCTAAAGAATGAAAATCATCTGCTGCCATTGGACAAAAACAAAATCAGGACCCTGGGGGTCATAGGACCCAATGCCAATAACCGTCGTGCTTTGGTGGGCAACTATGAGGGTGTGGCCTCTAGGTATGTCACCGTGGTCGAGGGCATACAGGATTATCTCGGTGATGCTGTCAGAGTCTTTTATTCGGAGGGCTGTCATCTCTACAATAGCAGTATCAGCTCCATGGGATGGCAGAATGATCGGATTTCCGAGGTACGGGCCGTTTGCAAGGAAAGTGATGTCATTATTGCCTGCTTCGGCTTGGACCCTGGTTTGGAAGGAGAAGAAGGGGACGAGGGCAATCAATTTGCCAGCGGAGACAAACCCCATCTGAACCTCCCGGGAATTCAGGAGGAAGTGCTCAAGGTGATCTATGAAAGCGGTAAGCCCGTCGTCCTGGTGCTGCTCTCGGGAAGTGCTCTGTCGGTTAATTGGGCCCATGAGCATATTCCGGCTATTCTTCAAGGCTGGTATCCCGGAGCCCTGGGAGGTCGGGCCATTGCCGAGGCCCTGTTCGGTGATTTCTCACCATCAGGGAAGCTTCCCGTCACCTTCTATAGGAGTTGTGAAGAGTTGCCGGATTTTACCGACTACTCCATGCAGAACAGAACCTATCGCTATATGAAGCAGGAAGCGCTCTATCCTTTTGGCTACGGGCTATCCTACAGTGATTTCCATCTTGATGATGTGGAAGTGAGCAGAACCGATATCACCGAGGACGGGGTTTACGTTCGGCTCACGTTGGAAAATAGAGGGGACAGGGCTGCCAGTGAGGTCGTACAGCTCTATGTCAAGGCAGAGAGTCCCGATACCCCCAACCCCCAGCTTAAGGCCTTTAAAAAAGTCTATCTGGAAAAGGGTGAAAAACGGAGAATCACCCTCCACCTTCCCTTGGAGGCTTTTGGTCTCTATGACACTCAAGGCAGTCAATGGGTGCACAAGGGGGAGTATACGGTTTATGCTGGCATGTCCCAGCCCGACAGCAGAAGTATTGCACTTACCGGTAAGAAGCCTCATGCCATCAAGCTTATGTCGGACTGCGATAAACAACTGACAAAGGTGAAAGGGACAACGGGTGAAGCAGGTGAGTGATATGAATTTTGAGAAGGCCTGGTTGAATTATAGAAAGCTACCGGGGGACCTTCCACCCTATGCGCGAGGGCTTTATTATACCCAGGACAGTCCTGTGGTTTTAAGCGCTGTTGATGAGCTGAAGCTGGCGGTACAAAGCTTGTATGAAGCCCACATACCCGCTTTGCAAATAGCGTATGAAGATGCAGATTCCCTTACCGAAGGCATCCTCCTGACCCTTGTTAAGGATGGAGACCTAGGGGAAGAGGGCTTTCATCTCTACAGAAACAAGCAGGTATTGGCCATCGAGGCCGGTGCCCCTGCCGGTATCCTTTATGGTGTCTTTCATCTGATCCGGAAGCTCAGGGCTGGGGAGGGTCTGGAAGCTCTTGATGAGCGTCAGCTTCCCGAAATGCCCTTGAGAATGCTCAATCACTGGGATAATATGGATGGAACTATTGAAAGAGGCTATTCGGGCCGCTCCTTCTTTTTTGAAAACAATGAGCTGGTCATTAATGAGCGAACCCTGTTTTACGCCAGATTGCTCTCTTCGGTTGGAATCAACGCCACGGTGATCAATAATGTCAATGTCAAGGAGGCTGCAACCTTCCTAATCACTGAAAGATATCGTGAACCTATAAAGAGGCTGGCTGAAATCCTTGCCGCCTATCATATCCGATTATTTCTGAGTATTAATTATGCAGCGCCCATGGAGCTGGGGGGGTTGCCCACAGCCGACCCCTGTGATGAAAGGGTGGGCTTGTGGTGGCAGGAGCAGGCCAAGGCATTGTTCACCCAGGTGCCCAACTTGGGGGGCTTTCTTGTCAAGGCCGATTCTGAGGGACGGCCCGGGCCGTTCACCTACGGAAGGACCCAGGCAGAGGGTGCCAATATGCTTGCCAGGGCGGTAAAGCCCTACCAAGGAATTATTATTTGGCGATGTTTTGTGTATAACTGTCAGCAGGATTGGCGAGACAGGAAAACCGACAGAGCCCGTGCGGCCTATGACCACTTCAAGCCCCTGGACGGGCAGTTTGATGATAATGTCATTCTCCAGATTAAAAACGGACCGATGGACTTTCAGGTTAGAGAGCCTGTGTCCCCGCTATTGGGTGCCATGAAGGAAACTCATCAGATGATGGAGGTTCAAATAGCCCAAGAATATACGGGGCAGCAGCGTCATGTATGCTACCTGATCCCTTTATTTAAAGAGGTTCTTAGGTTCAGGACGTTCTGCGGGAAGGAGAAGGACAGCGTTGCCCATATCATCAGCGGAAAAACCTATGGAAACACCCGTTGCGGTATGGCGGCTGTAAGCAACACGGGTGATGATACCAACTGGACGGGGCACGACCTGGCCGCGGCTAATCTCTACGGTTTTGGAAGGCTGAGCTTTGATCCTTCCCTGTCTTCCGAGGCTATAGCCATGGAATGGGCACGCCAGACCTTTGGCAATCAGGAGGAAATAGCCCCCAGGGTGACGCAAATCTTCATGATGTCCTGGCCGGCCTATGAAAAGTATTCCTCACCCCTGGGCATAGGCTGGATGGTGAACCCCCATAACCATTACGGCCCCAGTGTGGACGGCTATGAATATGACCGTTGGGGAACTTACCACCGGGCTGATCATAGGGGTATAGGCGTGGATAGGAGTAGTCAAGGGACCGGCTATGCCTCCCTTTACCATGAGCCCCACAAATCGGTCTATGACAGGGTGGAGACCTGTCCTGAGGAGCTTCTGCTTTTCTTCCATCATGTGCCCTATACCCATAGGCTGAAAACCGGTAAAACGGTGATTCAGCATATCTATGATACCCATTTTGAGGGAGTGGAGGATGTCATTAAAATGAAGTGCCTTTGGAAGGAGCTCCAGGCTTTTGTGGACAAAAAGATCTTCGAGAGAGTGTCCCAAAGGTTGGAGGAGCAGCTAAAAAGCGCTGAGGAATGGCGGGATGTAGTGAACACCTACTTCTTGCGAAAGACCGGAATACCGGACGAAAAGGGACGATTAATTTTTTAGGAGATGATGGCTATGAAAATGATTATTCGATGGTTTCCTGGCGGGGATGACAGTGTGACCCTGGAACAAATCCGACAGATTCCCGGTGTTTCGGGAGTGGCGGCCATGCTGTCCGACATACCGGTTGGCGAGATCTGGCCCCTGGCACGCCTGGAGGCCTTGAGCCGGGAAGTCAAGGCAGCCGGCCTTGAGCTGGAAGTGATAGAGAGCGTCAATATTCATGAGGATATTAAGAAGGGCTTGCCCACCAGGGATCGCTATATCGAGAACTATATCAAAACCCTGAAACACCTGTCCCATATCGGAATTAAATGCCTTTGCTATAATTTCATGCCCGTCATGGATTGGGTAAGAAGTGATCTTGAGTATCCTCTGGAGGATGGCAGCACCGCCATGCACTATGACCATGAGGCCGTTCTTCGTTTGAATCCCGCCAGTATTGCCCAGGAAATGCTCGGAAACGCCAAGGGATACACACTTCCGGGTTGGGAGCCCGAAAGATTGAAGGCCATGTCGGCCGATATTGCTTTTTATCAGGAGGTGGGTGAAAAGTACTGGGAAAACATGAAATATTTCTTGGATGCGGTCATTCCCTTTGCCGAAGAGTTGGATATCAAAATGGCCATTCATCCTGATGATCCGCCCTTTTCCATCTATGGCCTGCCCAAGGTGATCAATAGCGCGGAGAATATACGCAGATTTTTAAGCCTCAATCCCAGCCCCTATAATGGCTTGACCCTATGTACCGGCTCCCTGGGTGGAGATCAGAAGAATGATCTGCCTGCCATCATCCGGGAATTTGCCTCCCAAGGACGGGTGCATTTTGCCCATGTCCGCAATATCAAGCATTCTGCAGAAAGGGTCTTTACTGAGAGCGCCCATTTAAGCGCCTGTGGAGATCTGGACATGTATGAGGTGATCAAGGCCTTTTATGATAGCGGTTTTGACGGCTACATCCGACCCGATCATGGCCGCATGATCTGGGGTGAGAAAGCCAGACCGGGGTATGGTCTTTACGACAGGGCGCTGGGTGCGGTTTACCTTATGGGGTTATGGGAGGCTGTTGATAAAAGCCGTCAAAGCAAGACGGATATTTAAAAAGGGTGAGATTATGAAATTAATAGAGGCTTGGGATAAAAGGGATCAGTGGGGGAAGGACTATGCCATTCCCCATTATGACAGAGGGGCCATAAAGGCAGAAACGTTAAAAGCACCTCAATGGCTACATTTTGGAGCGGGGAATATCTTTAGGGCGTTCATGGCAGCGGCTATGGATACGCTGCTTGAAAAGGGGCTCAGCGACAGGGGTATTATTGTCTGTGAGGATTTTGATAAGGAGCTGGTTCATCGGGCCTATGAACCCTATGATTCCTTAAGCCTGCTAGTTACCTTAAAGGCAGACGGAACCGTTGACAAGAGGGTTATCGGTAGTGTGGTGGAGGCTGTCACCGAAACCGACAGGATGCAGACCTTGTTTTGTGAACCCTCCGTCCAAATGGTCAGCTTCACTATTACAGAAAAGGGATATGCAGGCCCATTGATGCGTAAAATCGCGGAGTTCTGCCTTAAGCGTTATGAGCAGGGGGCCCACCCTCTGGCTCTGGTGAGTATGGATAACTGCGCCCGCAATGGAGAGGTTTTGTATGAGGGGATCATGAAGGAGGCCCTAGCCCTGGTCGAGGAAGGTAGGGCGGAAAAAGGCTTTATTTATTATCTTTGCGATAGGAGTAGGGTGACTTTTCCATGGACTGCTATCGACAAGATTACGCCTCGCCCCGATGCCCTTGTCAAAGAGCTTCTTAAGAAGGACGGCTTTGAGGATACCGAGCAGATTATCACGGCGCGTCATACCTATACCGCACCCTTTGTCAATGCGGAGGAAACCGAATATCTAGTGATTGAAGAGGCCTTCCCCAATGGTAGGCCGCCCCTTGAACAAGCCGGTATCCTGTTTGCCCCAAGGGAAACAGTGGACCGATTTGAGAAAATGAAGGTCGGCACCTGTTTAAATCCGCTGCATACGGCGCTAGCCGTCTTTGGATGCCTGTTGGGCTATTCCATCATTCATGAAGAGATGCAGGACCCGGAATTAAGAAGGCTGGTTTGGGGGCTGGGCTATGAGGAGGGGCTTCCGGTAGCTACCCATCCTGGTATTATGGCGCCCGAAGCCTTTTTGAAGGATGTTCTGACCAAGCGTCTACCCAATCCCTTTATGCCTGATTCACCTCAAAGAATTGCCACCGACACCTCACAAAAAATCCCCGTCCGTTTCGGGCAAACCCTTAAGGCCTATATGGAAAGTCCTACCCTGGACATTCGCCAACTGGTTTATATCCCCCTTGTGCTGGCGGGCTGGCTGAGATATTTGACGGGTTTCAATGACCGGGGAGAGCCCTTTACGTTAAGCCCCGATCCCAGACTGGAGGAGCTGACCGCCCTGCTTCAGGGGATTCAACCCGGCCGGAAACCCATTGATGAAAAAGGTGTCGATACCCTGCTACATATGAGTGATATTTTTGTCGTTGATTTATTCTCTTGTGGCTTGGCCGAGAAGGTAAAGGCCATGTTTAATGAAATGCTCACAGATCCCGGTGCTGTCCGCAGGACCCTTACAAAGTATTGCGGTGAGCGGATTTAATGGGTTACCTTACCCCTTAAAAGCGTTTGAATCTTGCGAAATAGACACAGTGTCAATATAATAGGTTTATGCACAAAAAACAAGACCAAGGAATGACCTATATGAAAGGCATAGGGATGAAATGAAATCCGAACTGGTTCGCAAGATGCTACATATCATTTGTGTCATATTGGTGCTTTTACCTGTTTATCTGTTCAATATATGGTACCATGCTGTTTTGTCAGTGCTGGTCTGCATAATCATTGTCTATCCGCTCCTTTGCCATGCTGAACGACATCCCCAATATGGGAGTTTTTTTTCCGAAAGAAAGAACGGGGAAGTGAAGACAAGCTTCCTCCTTGTATCGCTGATGATTCTCCTCTTAATAACCGTCTTCTGGGGATGGCTGGGAACAGAATGGAAATATAACATTGTCGTTGCCGTTTTGGCATGGGGTTTGGGCGATGCCGCTGCGGCCATTGTTGGAAAGGCATTTGGGCGACATTATTTGGAGCATCCCCTGATAGAGGGTAAAAAAACTGTCGAGGGTACGCTGGCCATGCTTGTTGTATCCTGTTTTGTCATAGGCATTGTGACGACCCTTTATGCTGTTTTACCCTGGTATCTGTGTTTATCGCTTGCCTTGCTGGTTTCGCCGGTTTGTGCCATCGTAGAGCTGTTTTCTAAAGGAGGCACGGACACTATTACCGTACCCCTGTCTGCCGCTGCTTCGGTCTATGGTCTGGTCTCTTTGTTTACGCACTTGGGGGGTATCGCATGACGAATCACAGCAAGGATCATACGTCCAAGGGTCAAAAAACCTTACTAACAGCGCTTCTTCTCAGTGCTCCCGGCCCTTTGGTCACCGGGATATCCGTCCTTTTGAGCTCTTCCACAACGCAAATTGCCGATTTTCTTCGGCGCAGTACCGAATTAGTCGCTCTATTTGCTTCGTGGTGGATTTACCGTAAGCTTAAGAAGAATAAGGCCATCGACGGTGCCGAGCAAACCCGGCTGGAGCGCCTGGCTAATCTTTATGTGGGGGGCGCCATGGGGTGCTCCGGTGTGATGCTTCTCATCATCGCGCTATTTCAATTTTCCTCAAGCAGAAACACGGGAAACGTGACCATGGGCTTGATTATTGCCATTCTAGGGCTAATCACCAATACCTGGTTTTGGTTCCGTTACCGTGGACTGACTCGGGAAGGATTTGACACCATCCTTGCCGCTCAGCAGAGCTTATACCGTGCCAAGGCAAGTGTGGATTTTTGTGTGGTAGCGGCCTTATCGGCCGTGGCCATCGCGCCCGCCCATCCCATATCACGCGCCATAGATATCATAGGTTCCATTATTGTCGCGTGTTATCTGGTGTGGAACGGGATTAAGACCCTAAAGAGAAGCAAACCTCACCAAAGGATGGAGACTTAACCTTTCTAGGGGTTAGACTTCATGGTAAGATCTCGTCGATAATAGCCTTTGGCTTGGTCAAATTTAAAGCCGCAGGCAAGAAGAGTCTTACAGGAGGGCAGGTTTTCTTCTTCCGGCTGGACGATAATCTCCTCTGCCTGTGTTTTTGCTTGGATAGCCTGGATAAGCAGTTGTATGATTTTTTTACCGTTCCCTTTACCGAGATACGATTCTTCACCGATTAAATAATCCACACTATAGGTTTTACCGGGACCCTCAACAGAGTACCAGTCTTCACCCGCGTCATAGCAGTCATAATACTGGCAGAAGCCGATGGGCTGATGATCATCCATTACAATAAAGTGGTGAATGAATGAAAAACTGCCGTGTCTTTGTTTGATCTCGTCAATCCATGCCTCCGGATCTTCATACCAATGTAAAATATAGGGTTTCTGAAGCCATGTATCCATTAATCTAATGTCAGCCTCTTCAATGGGTCGTAAATGTAAATCCTTATCACTCATCGCCATACTCCTTCTTCATCCTTGCTGATCTAAATCGTTTCACCTGTAACATGAATAATATTTCATATTTATATTATAGGATAACAAAATATTCCTTGTCAATATGAATTATGATTCATATTCATTGACTGAATATAAATCATCGCGGTATACTATAGGCTATAGTGAAAGGATGATTAATTTGAGCGATAATCCTATCCGCAGGCCCCAACAAAAGCGCTCTATAGAGAAGAAAAAAAGACTTATACAGGCTGGATTCAGGCTGTTCTGTGAAAAAGGCTACTTTAATACAAATACTATTGAAATAGCCAAGGAGGCCGGAGTTTCTACCGGAACAGTATACAGCTATTTTAAGGACAAGAAAGATATTTTTTTGGCCTCATTTGAGGACTTTTTGAATACACATTACCAGCCATTAGTAAAGGAATTGGCGGATACGCCGCAGCCAATAGACGTTAAAGCACTTATTGACAAGTGTATTGACTTGTATATCAATCTCTATGGTAGCTCAAAAGAAGCCGTCAGTGAATTGGGAAAGATGCAAGAAATCGATCCTGAAATTATGCAGCATTTCGCTGTTTATGAGGATATGCTTTTGTCATCTATTGTGAAAGTGTTTGAAAGCTCGAGTATCAGTAAGCAAAACATGGATGAAAAAATCTATCTTCTCTATACCCTTGCGGATGTATTGGGTCAAGAATACGCTTTTAGTTATCACAAAAGTGTAAATCTTGAAAAATTACGAGACGAAGTCACCCAAATGCTCACCCTTCTGCTGACATCGGAAAAATAAGCGAAAGACCATGTGATTCAAGGCTGAGCTTGATAATGCAGACTTTGTTTTTCTCTTTTTTTATTATAAAATAGCAAAAGGTAACGCTTTTCTGGTTTTAAAATAAGTCTGTTTTTTATAGGCAGTCAAGCAATGGGAAGGTGAGAAGATTTGAAGGCTAAATATCTCATTTTAGCGGAACAATTACGTGGGGCCATTGACAATGGCGTATATGCGGTTGGAGAAAAGCTTCCCACCGAAAATGAGCTGGCCAGAACAATGAATATGAGCCGTCAAACGGTTCGCCAAGCCCTTTCTGTACTCGAGAGAAAAGGTTTGATTGAAAGGCGTCAGGGCAGCGGTACCACCGTGAGAACTTCCCGTATTCCCCGCACCCGCACAGGAACAATTGCTGTGATAACCACTTACATTGGTGAGTATATTTTTCCTGAGATGCTCCGAGGAATTGATTCTGTGCTTAGTAAAAACAGTGCATCTCCGTTGCTCTATGCCACCTATAACCGGTTGGATAATGAGCAACGTATCCTAAGGGATATTGTTCGGAAGGATGTGGATGGGTTAATTGTAGAGGGTACAAAAACAGCTCTTCCCAATCCCAATGTACACCTGTATCGTCAGCTCTATAACGCAGGGTTACCCATCGTTTTTGTACATGGGTTTTATCCTGAGTTCAGAGAGTATGTTCATGTGGTTGCCGATGATCATGCCGGAGGCATGCAGGCCGTCAAATATTTACACGCAAAAGGAAGAAAAAATATCTGTGGTATATTTAAGAGTGATGATATGCAGGGGCTTCACCGCTATTCAGGATTTATAGAGCAACTGCAAAAATCAAAGCTCCTTATTAATGATGACCGGATATTGTGGTATTCCACCGAATCCAGAGAGCAGACCATCGCAGCCGGTTTGCTTCGTATTATAGAGGGCTGTGACGCTTTGGTTTGCTATAATGATGAAGTGGCCTTGCAGGTAATTGAATTGCTGGGCAAGGCGAATATACAAGTACCCAAGAGGCTGGCTGTAATTAGTTTTGACAATAGTAGTTATAGTGAGCTTTCACCCATTAAAATCACTTCTTTTGCCAATAATGAATTCTTGTTGGGCCAGTTAGCCGCAGAAAAACTCATGTCCCTTTTGTCCGGGGCCAAGGAAACCTCTGTGGTTTCTCCATGGGAATTAATCGAAAAAGACAGCACATGATTCTTTTTGACAAGAATGAATCCTTTCTTATGAAAAGCACAAATTCTGAGTGAAGCCTATACAATGTACGTACAATTATAAATCTATTTAAAATTATGCTCATTATTTCATAGGGACAGCCATATATATGGTCTGAACAGGTGGATTAAAATAGTATTGAATCCACCTACTATCCATGATAGTATTAAATTTGTACATACAAATAATTTCTGGAACTGTTATCCTACAGTTTTTAGTTACATCACTGTAAAAGGTTGGCCCAAACAAGTATGAATAAGCGATCATTTATCAAAACCCATACTAAGGGAGGTCTTTTAATGGATAGTCAGGATTATTTCGTGAAAGAACAGCTTCTAAACGGATGGACTTCCCTTGGCATTGAACTGGGCTCCACCCGTATTAAAGCAGTACTGATTGGACGCGATCATAAAACAATTGCCTCCGGCAGCTATGACTGGGAAAACAGCCTGGAGAACGGAATATGGACCTACTGTCTGTCCGATGTATGGACAGGATTACAGTCTGCTTATGGGCATCTTGCCGCACAGGTAAAAGAAAAATATGGTGTTACCCTTAAGACCATCGGCTCGATAGGTTTTTCCGGGATGATGCACGGATATTTACCTTTCGATAGAAATGGCCAACAATTAGTTCCGTTTCGGACATGGCGCAATACAATGACGGAGCAGGCTGCGGCTAAGCTAACGGACCTCTTTGGGTTCAATGTGCCGCAACGCTGGAGTATCGCCCATCTCTACCAAGCTATGCTGAAGGGTGAGGAGCATGTGAAAGACATTGCATTTCTTACCACCTTATCGGGCTATGTACATTGGAAGCTGACTCAGCAAAGAGTATTGTGTGTGGGCGAAGCTTCGGGTATGTTCCCAATAGACAACAGCACAGGCGATTACAGTGCTCCGATGATGGATAAATTTGATGCGCTGATTAAAGCACAGAATCTTCCCTGGCGCTTACCCAATATCCTACCCAAGGTTTTAAACGCCGGAGACATGGCGGGTACGTTAACCTTGGAAGGTGCTCTTTTATTGGACCCCAGCGGCACCTTGCAGCCCGGTATTCCCTTATGTCCACCTGAAGGTGACGCCGGCACAGGGATGATCGCTACCAACAGCATTCGTGTTCGCACGGGAAATGTGTCGGCGGGCACTTCAATATTCGCGATGCTGGTTCTTGAAAAGGAATTATCCCAGGTCTACCCGGAGATTGATAGGGTGACAACACCCCATGGCAACCCTGTGGCAATGGTACACTGCAACAATTGCACGTCGGACTTGGACGCGTGGGTGAAAGTCTTCCGGGAGGCCATAAATTCAGCCGGACTAGATATTCCAAAACCGGCCCTATATGACATGCTCTATTATAAGGCCCTTGAAGGGGATAAGGACTGTGGAGGTCTTTTGAATTACAACTATTACTCGGGTGAGCCTGTGACTTTAATGGAAGAAGGACGCCCCCTATTTTTGCGATTGCCCGAGGCAACCTTCACGTTAGCCAACTTCATGCGTGCACAGCTCTTTTCCTGTATGGCTACCCTTAAGCTGGGTATGGATATTTTATTTAACAATGAGCATCTTCGGCTAGAACAGCTCATGGGCCATGGCGGTCTTTTTAAGACTAAGGGTGTCGCTCAAAAACTGATGGCCGGCGCTTTAAATGTACCGGTATCAGTAATGGAAACCGCAGGGGAGGGCGGCCCTTGGGGAATGGCCGTATTAGCTAGGTATATGAAGAGTAAAGCCCAGGATGAATCATTGGAGGCCTATTTGGAAAACAGAGTGTTTACAGGTGCCGACTGTGAACGGCTAGAACCCCAAGAGGCAGACATAAAAGGTTTTCAGCTTTATATGGACAGATATGTAAAAGGGCTTGAAGTAGAGAAGGCTGCCATCAAAGCTGTTAAGTAAACAATACTTTTTAATAGAGCAGAGGCTCTTTTCAACATTATTTTGAGTTGAGACAAGGAGATGGATGGGTATGAAAATTAAAAATTATGAGTTCTGGTTTGTCGTGGGAAGCCAATTCCTATATGGCCCGGAGGTTCTGGATACAGTGGCCCAGCGAGCTTATGAGATGGCGGAGAAAATGAATGCCTCGGGTAATCTTCCTTGTAAGCTTGTATATAAGGCAACGGTCAAGACCAACGAGGAAATAACGAGAATTGTGAAGGAAGCCAACTATGCGGACCATTGCGCGGGTGTTGTGGCCTGGTGCCATACCTTCAGCCCCTCTAAAATGTGGATAAATGGTTTCGCGTTACTCAATAAACCCTACTGTCATCTGGCCACCCAATACAATAGGGAGATTCCCAATCAAGAGATAGATATGAATTTTATGAACTTGAATCAGGCCGCCCACGGAGATAGGGAGCATGGTTTTATCGCTGCCCGGATGAGACTGCCGAGAAAGATCATCGCGGGCTACTGGCAGGATGAGGACATCCAAAAGAAGGTGGGGAGCTGGATGCGTGCCGCCATTGGGGTGGCCTTTAGCAGGCAGCTTAAGGTGATGCGTTTTGGGGATAACATGCGGGAAGTTGCCGTTACCGAGGGCGATAAGGTGGAGGTTCAGGCCAAGCTGGGATGGCAGGTGAATACCTGGCCTGTGGGTGAGCTGGTGAGCGTTATGGAGGCGGTTACTCCTTCTGAAATTGATGCGCTGATGGATATATACGAGTCCCAATATACATTTGCCACTGACGATATAGAAACCATACGGTATCAGGCCCGGGCTGAAATTGCAATGGGCAAGCTGTTGGATGCTGAAGGCTGTCATGCCTTTACCAACACCTTTCAGGATTTGTACGGTATGAAGCAGCTCCCCGGCCTTGCCACTCAACATATGATGGCAGAGGGCTACGGCTACGGTGGCGAGGGCGACTGGAAGGTAGCCGCCATGACCGCAATCCTTAAGGCCATGAGCGAGGGCCAGTCCGGAGGAACCTCATTCATGGAGGATTATACCTATCATCTGGCCAAGGGGAATGAGTATAGTCTGGGTGCTCACATGCTGGAGGTGTGCCCTTCCCTAGCAGCCGAAAAGCCGCGTATTGAGGTTCATCCTCTGGGTATCGGCGACCGTGAGCCGCCGGCGCGGTTGGTGTTTGAGGGTCGCGAGGGGCCTGCCATTGTGGTTAGCCTGGTGGATATGGGCGGCCGCCTGAGACTCATCTGTAATGATGTACTATGCGTAAAGCCTATTATGGAGATGCCCCATCTACCGGTTGCCCGTGTTATGTGGAAACCCATGCCCGACCTTTCAACAGGCGTGGAGGCATGGATCACCGCAGGCGGCGCTCATCACACCGTATTGAGCTACGATGTAACCGCGGAACAAATGAAGGATTGGGCGCGTTTAATGGATATAGAGTTTGTACATATCAACAAGGATACGAAGGTGGATCATCTGGAGCATGATTTATTCCTCTCTGATCTTGCCTGGAAGCTGAAATGAGGTAAGGACAGTGCTAGAAAAACTAAAAACAACAGTTTATGAAGCCAATATGGAATTAGTACGTCACAAGCTGGTCACTTTTACCTGGGGCAATGTTTCCGGTATAGACCGTGAGAAGGGGCTTATGGTGATTAAGCCCTCCGGTGTTGAGTATGAGGCCTTAACACCGGATAAGATGGTGGTCGTGGACTTGAACGGAAAGCGTGTAGAGGGGGATTTGAACCCCTCTTCGGATACCGACACCCATATCGAGCTCTACAAAGCTTTCCCGGAGATAGGGGGTATCGTACATACCCACAGTACCTATGCCGTGGCGTGGGCTCAAGCGGGTCAGGATATACCCTGTTACGGAACGACGCATGCTGATTATTTCTATGGGCCCGTGCCCTGCACCCGAGCCCTGACACAACAGGAAACAGAAGAAAGCTATGAAAAAAATACAGGTAAGGCAATTGTAGAAACCTTTATATCAAGAGGTATCAATCCTTTATTTGTTCCGGGTGTAATTTGCCAGAATCACGGCCCCTTTACCTGGGGGAAGGATCCGAATCAGTCCGTTTACCACGCCGTTGTGCTGGAGGAGATTTCAAAAATGTCCGCGATTACGCGGAGCATTAATGTTGAAGTATCCTCGGCCCCCAAGCATATCCAGGATAAGCATTTCATGCGTAAACATGGCCCCAAGGCCTATTATGGTCAGTAAAAATAAATCATCCCGCCTTTAGCTGAGGATCAGGTCATGACCTGTTTCTTTACGCTCACATAACATGCTTTCCATTATTTCCCGCAATCCTTCTTCCCTGTGGAAGTATCCTTTGGTATAATAAAATCACTCATTAATGCAACTCATAATAAGCTACCTTTGAATGAGTTTAATAATGTACCCCATGAAATTTAAAAGCATTTCTAGCTACTGGATTCCCACGCATATCATAGCCGCTAGTTGATCGACAGCTTGATGCGAACAGATGATTTTTTGTCCGGAAATAGATTGACACCCAAATATTCATTAGAAGGGAAGACACAGATGTTTAAGGTCTTTCTTGTCGAGGATGAAATTGTGGTACGCGAAGGCATACGCAAAAACATCCTTTGGGAGCAGTATGGCTTTTTTTATGCTGGCGATGCTCCTGACGGAGAGCTGGCGTTGCCCCTGATTCGCCAGATACAGCCGGATCTTCTTATCACGGATATTAAAATGCCCTTCATGGACGGACTTGCGTTGATTGAACTGGTCCGAAAGGAGCTACCAAGGACGAAAATCGTCATCATCAGCGGATATGACGATTTTTCCTATGCACAGCAAGCCATCCGAATAGGGGTGGAGCAATATTTGCTTAAGCCCATCATCAAGGAAAAAATGGTGGAAGTCCTAGTTGATTTAAAGAATAAAATGGAAGCCGATCAACGGCAACAGGAATACATAGAGAGCTTTCGTCGGGAGGCCCAGGAATACGAGAATTTCTCTCGTAGAAGATTTTTTGAGCAAATTGTCACCGGGGGCTTAAGCGTATCGGAGATTTCTGAAACCGCCAAGGCCATGGGCATCAATGTAAATGCCCCCTTCTACAATATTGTTCTTTTTTCTCTGAGCGGTGCCGAATATGACGGAAGTGCACCGGAAAGCTATACGGATGCTCTTGCTGTGGTACAGGAAAAGGTCACACAATTTATCCTTGGCCAACCCCAACTGATCTTGTTCCGGTGGAACATCACCACCTACGCCATTCTGGTAAAGGGGATGCATGAAGATATTATAGCGCGAACCTCCGAATGCATCGAGAACATCCGAAACCACTGTACCTTAGCCGGAGGCGACGTGGGCTGGCATATCGCATGCGGCACGCCCATATCGCGGCTCAATGCCATTCCCATCTGCTTTGCTGAGGCAAGCCGCATTTTATCCTATCGGTATTTATGCCCGGAGGAGCATATCCTGTCTGAAGCGAGTATTGGGGATTTCCGAAAAATGAATGGCTCGGGAACGGAAAAAGGAAAAAAGGAAATCAATCAAGAGTGTGTCCGTAACTTTTTAAGCAGCGGAGCGGAAGAAGAAATTGACCGCTTTATCGATCAACTTATGCAAAGTGCCGGAGATGAAGCTGTTTCTCTGCCCTTGTTCTGCAGGTATCTGACCATGACGATTTATTTTGCGGCGGTAAAGTACCTGGACTCCATTGGCTGCCATGCGGATAGCTTTTGGTCCCTAGAGCTTCGGCCCAATGACGACACAACCTCCCCGGAGGAAGTGCGCCAGTACGCCCGCCGAGTTATGGGGCAGGCCATCGAGCTTCGCGACAGGGAAAGCGCAAAGCAACAGCGGGACCTGCTTAAAAAAGCCATGGGGTTTATCGATGAACACTATAAGGAGGAGTCCATTTCCCTGGATAGGGTGGCCAAAAAGGTCAACATCAGCCCTAATTACCTTTCTGCCATATTCAGCCAGGAGGCAGGACAAACCTTCATCGATTATCTTACCAGTAAGCGGATTGAAGAGGCGAAACGCATGCTTCGCCAAACGGATAGGCGTTCCAACGAAATTGCCTTCGCCGTCGGGTATAAGGACCCTCATTATTTCAGCTTTGTCTTTAAAAAAGTTGTAGGTTTAACACCTAGCGACTATCGAAGGGGTATCAAACAGTGAGCGCAAGTATCCGGCGGGCGGACAAAAAAATGACCATGTGGAGCAAGCTCTGGAAGATCATCCTGATCGTTGCACTACCGCTGATGATCGTTATCATCGCGATTGCATTCATCGGCACAGGGTATGCCCTGCGATATAATGCGATCCTGAACAATGTTACCACGGCCTCGGATTTTAACCAGAATTTTAAGGACGATGTTGATCTTAAAATGTATTATTACGTCATAGACAGCCAGTATTCAGAAGGCCTTCCCACAAAAGAGGTAAAGTTCGCTAAGACCATTGCACAAATACTGATGGATACGACGACGAAAAAGGATAGCCTCCGAGCCATAAGCAGTGTGATGAACCTGTGTAACGATCTTGAGGAAAAGATGCAGCAGATTGCGAAAACCAAGGAATACGACGCTCGTGTGGATCAACTGGAGAAAAATATCTACATCCTGACGGATCTGATTCAAAGATACATGAACACCTATCTTTATTATGAAGCCGCGCATCTTAAGGCCCTGCAGTCGACCATGATCGGTAACATGCTTGTTTTGATGGGTGCTATCGTGGTTTCGTCGCTGGTGCTGCTCTATTTCCTTTTGACGAAATCGAGAAAACTCAGCCATAGGATTGTGGACCCCATCGACAGAATATGTGAACGCCTGGAGTCGATTGGCAAGGGAAGCCTGATGGTGTGTGAACCGATACAGGCCGATGTGGAGGAAGTGCAGCTTCTCTCCGATGGTATTGAGAAGATGGTTGGGCATCTGAAACGGCAGATTGACAAGAACGCCGAACAGGAAAAGCAGCGTCGACGCACCGAGTTGGCGTTACTTCAGGCCCAGGTCAATCCACACTTTCTGTATAACACCCTGGACACCATCATATGGTTGATTGAATCGGGGGAAATCATGGAAGCCGTCAAGATGGTCGGAAGCCTCTCAAATTATTTCCGCTTTTCCTTAAGCCGCGGGAAAAATGTCATCACCTTGGCAGAGGAGGAGCAGCACATTCGAAGCTATCTGGAAATCCAACAGATGCGTTACCGGGATCTGATGGACTATGATATCGCCATTCCGGATCATCTAAAAAGCTTCATTCTGCCGAAGCTCACCCTACAGCCCCTGGTGGAGAATGCGCTGTATCACGGCTTAAAGAACAGGCGACGTAAAGGCTTTATCCATTTGACCGGCAGAGCCCAGAATGAGGCCCTGATTTTAGAGGTGGTGGACGACGGGCCAGGAATGACTGAGGAACGACTCAACGAGGTACGGGCCTCTTTGAGAGAGGGTAAGCGGGAAGGGTTTGGGCTAAGGACGGTGCACCAGAGAATTCAGATACTGTTTGGAGGGGAATACGGTTTAGAGGTGGAAAGCCTGCCGGATATAGGCACAAGGATCATAGTGACGATTCCCATGAAGACCAGCGATAAGGAGATAGCGATATGAAAAAAAGGCTTGTGATTGCCCTATGTCTGACCGTTCTGCTATGTGGCTGCGTAAAAGAAGTACAGCCGGTGGCGGGGACCTCTGAGGACAAGCTTATAGTGGTGGGTTTCTCCCAGGTGGGTGCCGAATCGGAGTGGCGGGTGGCCAACACCGAGAGCATGAAGGCTACCCTCACCGAAGAGAACGGGTACGTGCTGATCTATGAAGATGCCCGGCAGGAGCAGGAAAACCAGATTAGGGCGATCCGCACCTTTATTCAGCGGGGGGTGGATTATATCGTGTTCTCTCCAAAGGTGGAAACGGGCTGGAATTCCATTCTTCAGGAGGCGAAGGAAGCCAGTATACCGGTGATCGTCACTGACCGCTACATTGAACCGGGGGTCGAGGGCCTATATACGGCCTATATCGGCTCTGACTTTTATCAGGAGGGTGAAAAAGCCGTCAAATGGCTGGAGGATTTGATGGAAAAGCAGGGGAGAATGGAGAAACCTCTCCGGATTGTACATATCCAGGGAACGATGGGCTCCTCTGCACAGATGGGCCGTACCCATGCGCTGGAGCAGGCCATCAAAAAGCATTCCAACTGGGAGCTGGTGGCTCAGGAGTGCGGTGATTTCACCAGGGCCAAGACCTATGAGGTTATGGGCTCCATATTGGAAAAGACCACCGATATCGACGTGGTTTATTGTGAGAACGACGGCGAGGCGCTTGGCGCCATCGACGCCATGGAAGAGGCAGGACTTGTGTGTAATGCCGACGAGGGTGTCATTGTCATTTCCTTCGACGCCACAAGGCTTGGACTCGAATATTGCCTGGCGGGGAAAATTGCGCTGGATGTAGAATGTAACCCCTTGCAAGGCCCCTATGTTGACGATATCATCCAAAAGCTTGAACGTGGGGAACCTATTGAGCGCGAAAAATATATCGAAGAGGCCCAGTTCGATTGCTTTACCATCACCCAGCAAATGATTGATGACAGGGGCTATTGATGCTTTTTCTTTTCATGGACGGTTGTTTTTTTACTGTAAATGTCCGAAATATTACGGTTTATTAATCTGCAATTCAGAATAAAAATTGTAGAGGGTTCACTATTTAATCGAGATGGTTGGAATTCTTACGGGGTTCTTCCGCAGATGTTGTATTAAAATATTCCCCATGCATAATAAAAATGTACGTACCTTTTGCACTCAAATTAAGAAAGGGGAATAAGGAAAATGAAAAAAATCTTAGCGGTTCTCTTGGTTGTCGCACTGGCATTAGGAATGGTGGCATGCGGCTCATCGCAAACTGGGACAGACAAATCTTCCAAGCTGATTACTGTTGGCTTTGCACAGTGCAAAGCAGACGAATCTGACTGGCGTAAGGCAAACACCAAGTCCGTGCAGGAAGCTCTCAGTGAGGCAAACGGCTTCAAGCTTATTCTGGCTGACTCCAACAACGACGCTGCAAAGCAGGTCGCTGACGTTCAGGGTTTTATCGATCAGGAAGTTGATTACATAATTATCGCCGCAGTTAATGCTGATGGTTGGGACACCGTTCTTGCTAATGCCAAGAAAGCCGGAATAAATGTTATTCTGATGGACCGTACCATCAATGCCAGTGAAGATCTTTACACCTGCTGGCTCGGCGGCGGCTTCTACGATGAAGGCGTCAAGGCTACTGACTGGATTGCCAAGAGGTTTACCGGTGATCAGACGGTCAATATCGTCAATCTTCAGGGACAGTTGGGCGCTTCTGCCCAGGTAGGCCGTAGCAAGGCTCTTGAAGATGCTATTGCCAAAAACAGTAACTGGAAGCTGCTTGCGCAGCAGACAGGTGAATGGAGCACCGACAAGGCAAAGGAAATTATGGCTTCCTGGATTAAGCAGTACGGCGACGATATCCATTGTGTTTATGCCGAAAACGACAATATGGCTGACGGCGCAATTCAGGCCCTCACAGAGGCTGGTAAAAAGGTCGGCGGGAAAGACGGCATAGCCATCATTTCCTTCGATGCCAACAGAGCCTATCTCCAAATGACATTGGAAGGCAAAATCAACTGTAACGTTGAATGTAATCCTCTGCTTGGACCGGGTGTTGCCGCGATTATCAAAAAGATCGAGGGCGGCGGAACTCCTAACAAGAAAGAGTCCGTTGAAGAGACCGCATTCTATTATGACACCATTACCCAGGAAATCATTGACGCTCGTCCGTATTAATGGGCATGTAGTCATGTAAACAGCAATTTAGAGCAGTTTGATATTTGGTTCGGGGAGGTTTCTAAGATCTCCCCGAACTTAAAAAACGATCATCCCAGCATAATAGTCAAATAGCAGCTTCATTAAGGTGGGCGTTACTTTATGGAAATAGTAAAGCATGAACAAACCAGCTCCTCCCTCACAATGACCGGGATCGGAATATCCTTTCCCGGAGTTCGCGCGCTCAATAATGTTGATTTCAAGCTGCGCCGTGGTGAGATTCATGCACTGATGGGGGAGAACGGCGCCGGAAAGTCGACCCTTGTCAAGGTGCTCACCGGAGTATATTCAATGGATGAGGGAAGCATCAGACTGGATGGAAATCCTGTGACCATACGTTCAACCCAGGATGCGCAGAAATATGGAATCAGCACTGTTTACCAAGAGGTGAATCTATGCTGGAATCTCACGGTTGCGGAAAACCTCTTCTTAGGGCGCGAGCCACGGACTCTGGGCTTAATTGACTGGAGGAAGATGAACCGTCAAGCTGCAAAGCTTTTGCAGGAGCTCAATATCGCGGCGGATCCTGCAGCGCAGCTGGATAGCTACTCCATAGCCGTCCAACAGATGATTGCCATTGCACGCGCCGTGAATACCAAATGCAAGTTTTTGATTCTTGATGAGCCTACCTCCTCCCTTGATGCCGATGAGGTAAAAAAACTATTTACACTCATGAGACAGCTCAAGGATAACGGAGTGGGCATTATTTTTATCACCCACTTTCTCGATCAGGTTTATGAGATTTGTGACCGTATAACAGTGCTCAGAAACGGAGAGCTGGTTGGGGAGTACGAGGTGGAGAATCTGCCGCGCCTGGAGCTTGTGACAAAGATGATGGGCAAGGAGATTGAAAATCTTTCGGAGATCACGATAGATAAAGACGAGTCCCGATTTAAAGAGGAGGTACCGATTATTGAAGCCCGGGATTTGTCAAGCGGTACTTCCAGAGTAGCCCCCTTCGGCCTGAAAATGTACAAGGGCGAGGTCATTGGCTTTGGCGGCCTGCTGGGCTCCGGCCGAAGCGAATTGGTGCGGGCAATATATGGTGCTGACAAGGCTGTCCATGGGCAGCTCTTCATAAAAGGTAAATGTATTAGAATAAAGAAGCCATTGGATGCAATAAAGCAAGGAATGGCCTACTTACCGGAAGACAGAAAGGCCGAGGGCATTTTTGCAGATCTTTCAGTGAGAGAAAATATTATTATTGCGCTTCAGGCAAAACGCGGAATGATGAATCGGTTAACCCGAAAGGAAATGGAGAAATACGCCGACGAGTATATCAAGCTGCTTAATATCAAAACCGCAAGCAGTGAGACCCCCATCAAAAGTCTTTCCGGGGGCAATCAGCAAAAGGTCATTTTGGCGCGTTGGCTGCTCACCAATCCCGAGTTCATGATATTGGACGAACCTACCCGAGGCATTGATGTGGGAACCAAAACAGAAATTCAAAAGCTTATATTAAAGCTCGCGGGGGAAGGAAAGAGCGTAGCCTTCATTTCCTCAGAAATGGATGAGATGCTCAGAACCTGCTCTAGAATGGTGGTTATGCGAGACAGGTGCAAGGTGGGAGAACTGACCCAAACCGAGCTGAATCAAAGCACCATCATGCGGACGATAGCGGGGAGGGAGTGACAATGAGTCATTTGACTAAAGAAAGCAACTCTATCAGGCCTGTTACAAAGCCCTTTTTAAAGAGTCTTCTGAGCAGCAGGCTAACCTTCTCATTGGTGATCCTGCTCATCGTTGTGGTTCAGAATATTATTACAACACCGACATTCTTTAATATTTCCATCACCAATGGTTTGATTACAGGTTATATCCCCGATATTCTGGATGAGGCCAGCCTGCTTGTCATTGTAACAATGGGAATGACTTTGGTTATAGCGGCAACCGGCGGCGTGGATATCAGTGTCGGTCCCATTATGGCCATCGCAGCCAGCTTCTGCGGTTTAATGCTCAATGGGAACGAATATAGAACGGAAGTCTTCCATAACCCATACCTCTTGGCGCTGTTGGTCGGGTTGCTTGGTGGAGCACTGTGTGGCGCTTTCAATGGTTTGTTGGTGTCAGGTTTGAAAATCCAGCCCATGATTGCCACGCTTATCCTGTTTACAGCGGGGCGTTCCATCGCTAAGCAAATCACCCATGGACAAACCATTTATATTATGAATCCGTCGTTTAAATGGCTGGGGGTTCAAATACCCGGCGTACCCATCAGAACAACCATTATTGTATCCCTTGTCATCGTTATTTTGGTGGTGTTGTTCACGAAGCTAACAAGCTTGGGACTTTATGTCCAGAGCGTGGGGATAAATGGCTCGTCATCCCGGCTTGTAGGCCTTAACTCCCGTGCCATTAAATTTATGGTATTTGTCATCTGTGGTGTTTTAGCGGGAGTGGCGGGGCTTGTGGGTTCCAGTAGCTTAGGAAGCGTGAATTCGGGAGAATTGGGCCTGGGTCTTGAGATGGATGCCATATTGGCAGTGGCTTTAGGCGGTAACCTGTTAAGCGGAGGGAAATTCAGCATTGCCGGCTCCGTTATTGGGGCATACACCATTCAGGCGATTACCACAACCCTGTATGCCATGAACGTGCGGGCGGATCAGCTGAACGTCTTTAAGGCGCTTATTATTATTGTTATTATTGTTGCCAACAGTGATGTGTTCAAGGAGCGAATC
Source organism: Bacillota bacterium (assembly GCA_023415205.1). Taxonomy (GTDB): domain Bacteria; phylum Bacillota; class Clostridia; order DSM-8532; family DSM-8532; genus DTU059. The sequence goes on from JAEZLR010000022.1 coordinate 111,159, forward strand.
AAAAAACTCACCGGAAAAGTATTCAGCAAAAATGTGTCTGTTGGAGGTTAACGCAATGAAAGACAATAAGAAAAGCAGGATGCCCGATTCAAATCCTCTGATAAAGCGTAAAGGCCTAAGCAACACAGGGATATTGTTGCTGATTACCATATCCCTTTTTGTCCTTCTTTATATTATCTCCTTAGCCCTGTTCGCAGAAAGTAACTTTGCAAAATACTCTGTATTTTTCAACCTGTTTAATAATAAAGCCTATCTGTTGATGCTTGCCTTGGGGCTCACTGTCGTTATGATCACCGGCAGCATAGATATCTCTGTAGGCGGTGTGACGGGATTGGTCAGCATGGTCATTGCCGCGATGCTGTTGAATCAGGAGGTAAACCCCCTATGGACAATACCGGTGTCCCTGGGTATAGGACTTGCGTTTGGCATTGTCCAGGGCTTTCTGGTCTCTTACCTAGAAATCCAACCCTTTATTGTAACCCTGTCGGGCATGTTCTTTGCACGAGGTATGATCAGTGTGATCAATACCAATTCCGTGCCCATATCAGACCCATTGTTTATGAGCTGGTCCAGCGCCAAGGTATATATTCCTTTTTTGTACAATGAGCGCAAGAACGGCACCCATGACGTGGCCTATCTCACCCCGGCAGCTATTGTGGCCATCATTGTTTTAATCATCATGATTATTGCCCTTAAAAAAACAAAATTCGGACGCTCTCTTTATGCTATCGGAGGCAATACCCAGAGCGCCCTGTTAATGGGCATCAACGTCAAAAAAACAAGGTTTCTGGCCCACGTGCTTTGCGGTCTCTTAGCCGGTATCGGAGGCTTTCTCTATACCCTATTTGCCCCCTCGGGCAATCCCGGGAACGGATATGGCTATGAAATTGATGCCATCTCATCCAGTGTCATAGGCGGCGCTATGCTGACCGGTGGGATAGGGCTTCCCATAGGCACTCTTTTCGGTGTGTTAATCAATGCCCTTATCGAGCGCGTAGTGCCGCTGCTTGGTATTGTCGATGCGTCCTGGCCAAGAATTATCACCTCGGCCTTTCTGTTTGCTTTTATTGTTCTTCAAAGCGTGTTTGCCAGCGCCGGCATTGGTGGATTTAAGTTAGCGCTTCCGGAATGGATGAGGCTTAAGAGCAATAACAAGGTAGGGCTGGATTTGAAATAATAGCGGAAAGCCATTTTTGAGTGATAGGGTTCAATAGAGTATCTTCATTTCCTCGTACAATCTTGCCCTGATCTAGAGAATCCCAGAAGTATGTCTGAGATGTCTCAAAGTACAGCAAACCTCCCGACATTGTTTTGAAGCTTTAACTGCAAGGTCGAATTCTTTGATAATAAGGGTTTGGCAAATTTGTTGCGCCTTAGTTTATTTGGGTATGATATAAGCAGTGGACAATTCATGTGAAAGGGTGGGTATGATGAATGCTCATAATTTGAATGAAGACCTAAAAGAAATATACCTGGCCGGCGGTTGCTTTTGGGGCACGGAAATGTATCTTTCCCAAGTACAGGGTATTGTTGAAACCGAGGTCGGTTATGCTAACGGCAATACCGAAAACCCAACCTATGAGGACGTTTGCCATAGAAACACAGGCCATGCCGAAGCTGTAAAAGTGCTGTATCATCCGGGTAAAATAAGGCTGGAGTTTATATTAAAGCTGTTTTATGACGTTATCGATCCTATAGCAGTAAACCGTCAGGGAAATGATGTGGGTACCCAGTACCGCACAGGAATTTATTATGTGGATGCACAGGATGAAGAAATCATTCTTACTTCGATAAAAGAGCTGCAGAGAAACTATACTAGGCCCATAGCCATCGAAGTAATGCCGCTTGCGAACTACTTTCCAGCGGAGGAATACCATCAGAAATATCTGGACAAAAACCCCCATGGGTATTGTCATATTGGAAGAGATAAGTTTGAGAAAGCTAGGCAAGCTAGGGAGGACTCATGAAATATAAAGTAAAGACAAAGGAAGAGCTCAAAAATTCTCTGAACAAAATGCAGTATGATGTAACCCAGAACAGTAGCACGGAACCGCCTTTCAGAAATGAGTATTATGATAATTTTAAAGAAGGTATATATGTGGATATAACCACAGGGGAACCGCTTTTCGTTTCAACCGATAAGTTTGAATCAGGCTGTGGATGGCCAAGCTTTTCTAAACCCATAAATCCGGCATTGATTAATGAACTAACCGATACAAGTTATGGAATGAAAAGGACAGAGGTGCGCAGTAAGCTTGGGGATGCACATTTAGGCCATGTATTCAACGACGGCCCCAAGGAGTTGGGTGGCTTAAGATATTGCATTAACAGCGCATCTTTAAAATTCATCCCAAAGGAGAAGATGGAAGAAGAGGGGTATGGGGAGTTGCTGGGGTTAATCAGGTCATGATTCACTTGTGCTTTATTGCTGCGACTCAAAGTGAATCCCATTCATAGAGAGGTAGCGTGAAGCCTTGGTAAAGGTTTCATGTTGTGAGCTACGCTCACGAGTCGATATCTTGATTCGATGGCATGTTTTTGGGTAAACGTTATAAGGACATTAAGGAACAACAAAGGCAAACAACAGGAGGGCTACATAGTGGTGAAAAAGGTTTTGAGTCTCACGCTGACAATGACACTGTTGGCGACACTTGTGCTGGGAGGCTGTTCTTCAAGGGAAAAACAAGCGGATAATGGGGCAGTATCCTCACAGCCTACGGTATCTTCATCTTCATCAGGCTTAGTGAAAGCACCGGAGGCTACGGAGTCTCCAGTGGCTTCGACTGATGAAACAAGCCCTGAAACGCCTCTGGGACCGGCTATTTTAAAGATTGCAGCAGGTGAGACGGTTTCAGCGGGCGACCATTCCATGGTGATAGACGCTGCCGGCAACCTATGGGGATGGGGAAGTAATAGCTATGGTGAGGTAGGGGACGGCTCAACCAAGACATGCATCACTCCTGTTAAAATTATGGATGGGGTTGAATCAGTTTCATCCGGGGGTTGGCATACCTTGGCCGTAAAGGCCGATAGCAGCCTGTGGGCCTGGGGCCGAAACAGCGATGGTCAATTGGGTGATGGCACAACTGAGGACAAACATACCCCTGTTAAAATAATGGAAGATGTTGCGTCAGCTTTTGCCGGCGGCTGGTTTACTATGGCGATTAAGACCGACGGCAGCCTTTGGGCGTGGGGATTAAATGCTTACGGTGCCCTAGGTGACGGCACCACTGAGGATAAACTCTCCCCTGTGAAAATCATGGACGATGTGGTCTCAGTTGTGGCAAGCAATGAATACACCATGGCCATCAGAGCCGATGGTAGTCTCTGGGGTTGGGGTGGAAATGCCTATGGTCAGCTAGGCGATGGCAAAATCACACTATCTCAAAGCACTCCTGTCAAGATAATGGATAATGTCGTGTCTGCTTCAGTAGGTGCCCGCCACTCCTTGGCCATAAAGTCAGACGGAAGCCTATGGGCATGGGGAGCTAATGGATGCGGTGAGCTGGGTGACGGTACAATAGAGGATAAAAAGACACCTGTTAAAATCATGGATGGTGTTGTATCGGTTTCGGCCGGCAATCAGCACACAATGGCCATAAAGACCGATGGCACACTTTGGGCATGGGGACGGAATGACTTGTACCAATTGAGCGAAAAATGTACCGCAAAGTTTCAGCTAACCCCGGTTAAAATCATGGACGACCTATTATTGGTTTCAACCGGTAATAATCTCGCCCTTGCACAAAAGACGGACGGTACGCTTTGGTCTTGGGGAAGCTCAGAGAAGGGTAGCTTGGGCTACAGTACTGTCTTTGGTTCGCCTATCCCAGTTAAAATCACCCTGGGGAGCCAGGTGGAAATCTATTACAATTAAGTTAAACAAGGCTCGCCAAGCTGGCGAGTCTTGTTGATTATAGGGTATTTCAGAGGGCTTCTAGCTCTCTGTATCAATAGACCATGTTTCCAGAAACAAACTCACATGTTGGCTGCGTTCATGCTGTAGTTCTTCATCCTGATCCTCAAAATTTTGAGCAAGAGCACTTTCGTAAAACTCGTATATAAAAAATGCGTGATATTCTTTCGCCGCTATGACAGGGTCGGCAATGCGCATTTTTCCCGCATCCATGAGCCGTTTAAAGTATGCAGCAATGAGCATTCTGGGACGAATCAGGAGTTCTTCCAGAAGCATACTTCGGATTTTTTCGTTTTGAAATTGCTCACGCATCACAATCTGACCGATCTGAGCATATAGCGGGTCTGCGAAAAAATCGTTGTTCGCTTTTGTTGTTACTTGGATAAACGTCCGCATATCCAGTTGTTCAACCATCTCAAAGGAAGGGGAAACCTGTTGCCGAAGCTGTGTCCTAAGGAAGCCGACAATTTCCTCCAGAATGGCTTCTTTACTGTTATAGTGATTATAGATCGATGCGGCTTTAATACCAACATGTCTCGCTATTTCACGCAGGGATACATTGCGATAACCCTTCTGAGCAAAAAGCTCCACAGAAACACGCAGTATCTTCTCTTTATTAGACATATTGTCCCTCTGTTCCGATTTCAACATTTTAAGTATCCTCCACATGCTCTGTATACAAAGTAAACTAACACAGTTAGTTTGTCAAGCCATCCGTGTTACAATATATTCTCTTGACGAAACTAACACTGTTAGCATATAATAAAACTAACGATGTTAGTTTGGAGAAGCATATGAAAAAAGCATTGGTTGTATACGCCTCAAAAACAGGAACGACACGGGATGCAGCAAATCTTTTGTCGGAATGCCTTGCCCCTTTCTGCGATACCTATGATTGCAGACAAAGGGGTGCTTTACGCTTGGTCGATTACGAAGTTATCGTGCTCGGAACTGCCATGTATATGAGAAAGCCCATGAAGGAGCTCTGTGATTTTTGTCAGTCTCATGGGGACGAGCTGTTGAAAAAGAGCCTGATGCTCTTTACCTGCGGCATTGAAACTCTGGAAGAGGACAAGAAATATTTGTGGCAGAATCTCCCTCCAGCAATTACACAAAAAACGCTCCAATACTTCCATATAGGCGGAGAAATTCGTAAAAACCGGATGGGCTTACTCTCCCATTTAATAATGCGTGATTATGTTAAAAAGAAAGGGGTTGTTCCGGAATTGGACCGAAAGCTGATTGATGAGATGTGTCTCATGATCAAGGAAATTCTGGAGCGGTAAGGGGCTGATATGAAAAAATCAAACACTCGTCCCAGTAAAGCTATTAAGGTATTGTTCTTAACGCTGCTGATTCTGGCACTACTGATCGGGAGTTTTTCCACATTTATCTTGATCGGAAAAGGAAAGGCCTTGAATATTGAACTCAAAGGCGTTGCTTTGCAGTCTGTTGAAGACGGCAGTTATGTCGGTGATTACAGCGGTTATCGCTGGAGCAACACCGTCGAGGTTACTGTGCGGAACCATCAAATCACTGGTATCACTGTTAAGAAACCTCAGCTATTCGCCAAATCAGAAACCATACAGGAGCTTACCAGCCGTGTTATAGCTGAGCAGACAACGGAAGTTGACGCCGTATCCGGCGCGACGGCAGACAGCAAGGCTTTTTTACATGCGGTTGAAAATGCACTGATGCAAAAATAAATGTAAAGGTGTCCTCCTTCATGCTTTTGCGCTTTTTAAGAGCCTTTGCAGACCGGACATAATAAAAAGGGCCAACCTGTTCGGTTGATCCTTTTTATTATCTGATTAAAAAGGCGGGATAGGGATCGCTTCCCCATCGCCAACCCCTGAGCCAGAGATTATTGATGGAGAAGAGGCAGTTGATCCCGGTAAAAAGCTATAGCAATATACGGATTAGTTTAATATAGGTATTTTTACTATACCATCTCTAACGCAAACATAGAGGTAATCCTTATCAAAACCCTTCCCCCCGGAGGCCAATCCAATGGGTGTAGGCAATGGTGAGGTGTTGACCTTTGTGGCATTACCATTTGCATCCAATCTTTGGATATTACCAGTATTGGGCGAACTTAGACAGATGTTATTTTGGCTGTCCATACAAAGATAAAACATGTCGAGGTTGTCTGCTACCAATACAGGGTTTGCGTTTTCGGTATTCCCGCTTATATCGAATGAGAGTATTCTATTATTTTCTTTTGCATAAAGGCGGTTGTTGTCTTTATCAAAAATAAGACTTGTTATGATGTAGTTTCCTTTCTTTTCACCTTTATAAAATACGCTTTTCTCCCCGGAAGGCGATACTGAATAAATAGTAGCCTCAACATCATCTGCAACAAATAGATTGTCATCACTGCCTATTTTTACATCAAAACAGCGTGAAAAGCCTTCAGCGATTACAGAAATGTTACCTTCAGGAGATACCTTCAGAAGCTTGTTTCCCACTGTTATGTAGGCATTACCGTCATTATCCACATCAATTCCAGGCCCGATAAAGCTTCCCTCAAGCGTAGCCAGTTCCGTAACGGTTCCATCGGCAGATACTTTCGAGAGTGTTCCGTCACCACTTGTGGGGGCTGTGACCATGTACATAGCTCCAAGATTATCGAATGCGACAGCAAAAGGTCTGTTGCCTTCTACTTTAATAAAATATTCCTGCGCCGTGGGAGACTCTGATGGCGTAGTAGGTGGGGGAGCGCTTTCGGTAACGTTTTGAATATTTTTTTCAGTAGACTTATCAGCAGCCTTATCGGTTACGTTTTCAGAACAACCAACAAAAACTAGAATAAGACTAAATATAGATATGAGTGGAACAATTTTCAGGATGTTGATTTTTCGCATATTTATCCTCCGGCTATCATTTAGTTACCTCTTGGTGATTTGCTGATCCCAAAATTCCTGAAGTTTGAATTCTTCATCTCTTATAAATTTTTCTCTGGTAAGCAAGACATTTTCTATGAAAGCTATGTTAAATACTCTGTAGCATTCCGATTCATAACAATAGCCTGCCAGATACCAGTAACCTACCCAGTTTATGATTCCATAAGGAGCTACATAACCGGATAAAGACATTCTTTCACACAAAGGGCTCTTGTATTTTATGTGTATAAGAGTATTTTCGTTTACCGCTGACTCAACGATTTTCAGTTTGTTGAAGTAAACTTCTTCATGAAAAGAATACTTACTATCAATCAATACCCTTTGACATCTTTGATCAATATCAGCTTTTTCTTTAGTTGATAAGAGCCCTTTGAGCTTCTTTACAAGTTCGCTTGCGACATCAGCAAATTCTGTTTGATTAAATTGGGATAGATAGTTACTTCCCATAAGAATGGACTCAAGTTCACTATTATTAAAAAGCAGTCTGTCAAGACTAAAATTGTCTGCGAGTCTGTGACCGCCACCTGCCCCGGAAGTACTGATGATTTCAACGCCGGCTGTTCTCAATGCATCAATATCCCTGTATACTGTACGCCTTGATATTTCAAGGAACTCACACAATTCTTTTGTCGAGGCTTTCCTATTCTTCATTATATAAAATAGGATTAATAGTAGTCTTTGGAGTTTCACTTCAATCACCACACTTTAATTATATAAAACAATAGTTGCCAGCTATATGGCAACTATGTTTGAGATTTGGATTTTTTTTGTTTGAAAAATTTACAGGTTGCTTGGGGAAGCACTTCGTATTCATAGCAGATACCCTTTTTATCATCCTGGGCTTTATAAAATTCACAGTTAATACAGCGTTTTTCGGGGTCTGGTGAAACTACTTCATATTTACTGTATTTTACATCAGGCTGTTTAAAACTCATTACGCTTCTCCTTCATAAATATTGGTATAATTATAGCACAGAATCAAATTCTGGGCCAATGTGACATGGGGTCGAAGCTACTGTTTTTCCATCTAATCTTCCTTCATGCTTTCGCGCTTTTCAAGCACTTTCCCATGACCGGACATAATAAAAAAGACCAACCTGTTCGGTTGATCCTTTTTTATTATCTGGTTGCGGAGGCGGGATTTGAACCACACGACCTTCGGGTTATGAGTCTCACTCCGGTTGGTTCAGCCAGTTGCACTGAGTCTCAAAAGCCGCATTAAAAATCATTTGAGAGATTGTGGAGTTTCACTGAGTATCAGAAAAAAGCCTTGATTTCCAGCACGTTAATGGGCAGACATATGGGGCTGAACTTTTATGACTAGAACAGAATTTATTTATTAACGGATCTATTCCAATTTACTCTTATCATGAGCGGGACGACTTGATCCATCCTTAACAACTAGTCCTGATTTGATGAAGCTCTGTCTATCCTTTCGAGTGTGATTTCCTCCGTGTGTAACCGGTAGGTCATGCTGCTTTCCTGATGCAACCGGGGTAATAGGTCCAGAAGGGTTGGGTTTGGGTTCCTCTCTATGACGAATTTCCCAAGGGAGCCTTTGTAATAGACCCTCATCGATTCTCCCTCGCCACTCCAGATACGGATTTTCAGTTTCGCCAATGTCTCATCAATACCCTCGGGCAGTTCATCCTTGTCATAATCTTTTTTTAATGTGAATTTACGCATAAGTTCCCTTCCATAGATGCCTGTGAAAATATAGTTAGACTCCGTGCATCCCATGGAATCAATTATATCACAATCATTCTCTGGTTAAACGGATAGAAAGAAAAAGAAAAATGGGGTGATTCTTACCATATGCTTGAGGCGGGGATACCTGTTACAGTCGTTAGTGAATTACTTGGCCACTCCGGAATTCAGTTAACATTGGACGCCTACAGCCATGTTTCACCAGAGTTACAGGAGGAAGAAATGAACAGGATAACAAAGGTGTCCTCCTTCATGCTTTCGCGCTTTTCAAGCGCTTTCGCATGACCGGACATAATAAAAAAGACCAACCTGTTCGGTTGATCTTTTTTATTATTTGGTTGCGGAGGCGGGATTTGAACCACACGACCTTCGGGTTATGAGCCCGACGAGCTACCAGGCTGCTCCACTCCGCGACGTCATTTTTAGTGCTTATTTAGTATAGCACCGGTGCTCATTTTTTACAAGCCCTATTTGACATTTACCAAAAATTTATTTCACCCAGTCATTTGAAAAAGTAACTTCCACCCCTCAGGACGGGGATGTGGGAATTACTTTTTTAAATTCAATGGTGGGAGTTAGTTCTTCAAAAATTTATGGTGTCTAGGGGGTACCTCTCAGCTCATAGAAGCTAATTGCTCAAGCCCTTTAGCCCATACTCAATCTTTGTGAATATTTGCTTTGCAGTGGTTACGTTTGACGTATCTGTATAGATCTCATGATCCTTGCCTAGCACTTCACCGCTACCTACGATTTCAGGGACTATAATGGCATCGGAGGCTTTGTCGGTATCGATCTGTGCTTTCCATAGAATAGAGGGCTGCCCATTCACATCACTGAACCCTTCGTCACCCTCTTTGAGGTCCTTCTTATAGTGATCGTTATAGTCAAAAGAGAGATTCGCTTCTAAATAAACGTTTACTTTCTTTCCAACGAATTCCTCAGGTATTTGGCACTTGATTTGGGCTGTCTCTTTAGAGGAAGTTGCACCACTGATCGCGTCAAGTTCCGTTACTTTCTCGTTCTCTCTGCCAACAAATTCCTTACTCAAAACACCATACCATATGGGAAGAGCAGAGGGTCTATCGCTGCTGCCGCTCCATTTATTCGCCGCTACTTTTTTCGTGGCATAGAGTGTCTTTACAGAATTCCCGTCTTCGTCCTCAATCCAGATAGAAAATGAAGGGAAATACTTGCCAAAGATAGTCCCTGCATAAGAACTGGTGTTAAAGCTCAGTTCTACTTCCAGATAGGGTTTTGATAAGTCAACAGAACTGGTGCGTTTTGAATTGTTACCAGAGCAGCCCGCTAAGAATAGAACACATACCAAAATTAGTAGATAAATACGTTTCATACTTTTTCTCCTTCTGACTTTAAGTATTATTACGCAGCAGACCTTCATTTGTCTGTTTTCGGCCAGCCCCCTTCCCTTTAAGAGTGTGGGGCTGGCCTAAGCTTTGTCAGGAGGCGAGGCGGGTCTGCTTCCGGCTAAAGCCAAAGATGGCCAAGGCAAAGAAAGCAAGGGCAAAGGCACTGATGACACCTATATTGAGCAGCACGTCGGAAAGCTTCTGTCCCATCATTAATGCTTCTATCCCATCAAGAGCCCATCGTTGAGGAAAGAACAGGGCCAGCTTCTGCATGTAGTCCGGCATCATATCGATACTCCAGAAGCAGCCTGAAAGCAAGCAGGTGGGATAAACAAAGAGGGTTGACAATGTACCGAAGTGGTTTTCATTCTTTGAAAAGGAGACCAGCATCAAATTAACACCGACACCGGCCATAACCAGCGGAAACATGACCGCCATCATCGCTAGAACCGACACCCCTATATTTATGTGGAATACATAGCGAAGAAGAACCAGGGTAAGGAGGGTTTGCAGGGTGACCATGCCCACATTAACCACCACGTTACCCGAGATAAATTCATAGCCCTTAACCGGTGCACAGCGGATTCGGGACAGAGTCCTTTCCTTTTGCTCACGGATAATGAGGGAGGCCGTTCTTCCGGCACCTACAAGGAGAAACTGGATGAGGAAGCCCAGCCCCAGATAGGTAATGCTGTAGTTGTTAACCATGTTCTTAACACCCACAAGCTCAACCTTTGTTGTTGACTCGTAGAATTGATTATATAGGGTATTATAGGCCTGAACATCGTTTCCAGATCCCAGAGTGAGCAGCTTTTGATTTTGAAGGAAGGTGTTCAGGTAGCTATCCAGCCATCCGGTTACCGCAACGCCCTGGACGGAGATGACTTCAAGCTGCTTCGTCCCATCCTTAAAAAAGCTATCAGTGAAGCCTTCAGGAATAACAAGGGCGCAGTCTAGTCTGCCACCGGCGATGGCGCTGTTAATCTGACTATCCTCGACGAAGGAGATTGTAAAGCGGTCTTGGGTTTTAATGTCTTCCATGAGCTTTCGCGAGACTGTTCCTTGGTCCAGATCAAGTATACCCACACGGATATACGTTTCTTTCACGTTTCCGAACATCATTAAGGGAACGATGATACCGATGATAGGAAGAACAATGAAGATTATCACACCGCCCTTCTGGCGGAAAAGCTGGCGAAGAATATTTCGTGCTATCAATAAAAGATTGTTCATACCCTTAGCTCCTTTTTTGAGAAAATGGCCGATAGGCTGATAAAGATAACGGCTATGGAGAGGCAGATGACAAGGGTGGTGGAAAGCGTGGAATAATCGTTGGCATAAATTATGTTCAGGATTGTTTGATTAACCCATTTAATGGGGGAGATGTAGGACAGGGTACTCAATACTCCTCCGACCCCCACAAGGTCAAGGTTCACATATCCCCCGCCTAAAAACACCATGATGGGTATCAGGGTTTGCATCAAGGCAAAGGCGGTCTCATGTGATTTAAAGAGGTAGCCACAGCCAATGCCCACTGAAACCATCATGATAATCTCTGCCAGAATCACAAGGAACACAGGAAACAGGTTATTTCCCCAATTGGCTCCGAGAAACAGCTTACCAAATAAGAAGACAACGATTGCTTGCAAGAGGGTGGCTATGATAACACCCCCGACCTTGGACACAAGAATCTCATAGTTTTTTACAGGGGCAGCAAAGATTCTATATAAGGTTCGATTCCTTTTTTCTTCCACTACCGTGGAGATAGCGGACGAGCTTGAATACATGATAATGAGGGTGAGCATGGTAATGGCATAATAATCCAGGGCACGCGGGCTCTGGGTTCTGTTCAGGGACACCTGATGGGTAAAGCCTTGGGACACATCTAGAGTACTCATGGTCTCAAGGGCTTCAGGACGGGTCCGAGCCACTGTCATAATCACATCAAAACGTTGGGTGAAGCCTTTCATAATGGTTTGGATGAGGGAGGCATTGAACCCCATGCCATCACGGGTGAAAACAGTGATCTTGTCTTCGCCAAGGAGGATAAATCCATCGGCGTCACCATTTTCAACGATGGTCTTCGCTTTGTCTACATCCGCTTCCTCTGTAAGGAGCAGATGGGCTTCTTCGCTCATGGGCAGGAAATCCTGCTCAAAAGCCTGAGCCAGGAGGGATTCGCTCTCCTTGGCATATAAGCAGGAGAGGGTTTCAGGGTTTGAATCCTCGGAGAACATTCCTGAGAGGGCGAAGCCAAGAACAAGGGTGAGAACCAGAGGAAAGACCATCATGAGGATGAGACCCTGCGCGTCTCGAAATTGTTGTTTGATTTCCTTAATCATTAATCGGAGCATTTTCATTTTCTTATGCCTCCTGATCTCTGAGTTTTCGTCCGGTGAGGCTTAGAAAGACCGTTTCAAGGTCGGGGGAGCTATTTTCAATATTGCGTATGGAATTGTCCGAGGCCATAAGGGACGTAATAATTCTGGGGAAATTAATCACATCTCTGGAGGAGCTGATGCGCAGTTCATTTTCATTGATACTGACGCTTTTAACCCCGGGAATCTCAAGAAGTGCTTTTTCGTTGACCTTGAGCCCATTTTCCACGGTGATATATAAGGTGTCAGTATCGCTGACCATGGTTTTGAGTTCCTTTTCAGTGCCTTCGGCAATCACCTTGCCGTGGTCCATGATGGCAATCCGAGAGCAGACCTCCTCAATTTCCTCCATGTAATGGCTGGTGTAGATAATGGTGCTCCCACGGCGATTAAGCTCCTTTACTGATTGGAGGATATGATTGCGGGACTGGGGGTCAATACCCACTGTAGGCTCATCCATAATAATCAGCTTGGGCTTGTGGGCAATAGCACAGGCGATGTTCAGTCTTCTTTTCATACCACCGGAGAAGCTTTTGGGAAATCGCTTCTGATAATCCGTCAGGCCGACAAATTCCAAGGCCTCCAAGGTGCTTTCATGAAGGGCCTTTCCCTTGATTCCGTAAAGACCTGCGAAAAAGCTGATATTTTCATAGGCTGTTAGGTCGTTGTAGACGGCGATATCCTGAGGAACAATGCCTATTTGTGTTTTGGCAAAGTGCTCATTCTTGAGGGTGTCTTTTCCAAAGAGTGTAAGAGAGCCTGAGTCTGGGCTCAAAAGCCCACAGATGACATTGATGGTCGTACTCTTACCGGCCCCGTTGGGACCAAGAAGTCCGAAAATTTCTCCTTCACGGACAGAAAGATCCACATTATCTACTGCGACGATTTGTCCGAATCTTTTGACTAATCCATTAAGTTCTAGTGCTTTCATCTTAAAAACCTCTTTTCATTATCAAAGGCAATCAATGATTGGGCCATAGGTTCTAAATCATGGCTTGCTCTTGCCTTAAGATTATTATAGAGAGGTTTTGAGGGGTGATTAAAGTATAAAAGGTCATGACTTTTGGTATGACGAAAGTCATGTTGTAAAAAAGATTCAACCCAAAAGCGCGGTGTTTCAGGTCTTGAGCTTTCCGCCGTTGAGGTAATAAATGGCCACTTGAGTGCGGTGCTCCAGCCCTGTTTTGTCAAGGATGGAGGTTATGTAATTTTTCACGGTCCCTTCGGATATAAATAGGGAACCGGCTATCTCTCTGTTGGATAAGCCTTCGGCAATGAGCCTCATGATCTCAAGCTCCCTATCCGAGAACAATGTGGTGTCAAGAGTACCGCCATTTTGTGCGGATGGGGCAGGAGTAAGATTATCCTTGAGCTTTTCCAACACCACATGCTCCATGACCGATCCGCCCTGGTGTACCATTTTTATAGCCGCCTTGATTTTCTCCGGAGTGTTGTTTTTGAGCAGATACCCTTTTGCTCCTGAAAGGATAGCGTTCTTGATATGGGAATCATCATCAAAGGTTGTAAGAATTAAAACCTTGACCGATGTTTTTTTACAGATCTCCCGGGTCGCGGCCACACCATCCATCACAGGCATTCGGATATCCACCAGTGCCACATCAATATCAGGGTGGGCAAGACAGGCCTCATAGGCTTCTTTGCCATTGGATGCACAGGCTGCAATAGAAAAATCCGGGTCCATACCTAGGATAATATTGAGTCCCTCACGGATAAGGGCATCATCATCAGCCAGAAGAAGTCGGATGGCCATATTTTTTATTCCTCCTTTAAGGGTATCAGCATAGAGAGGGAAAATCCTCTGCTGGTATCAATAATCAGCTTCCCATCTACCGAGCAAAGTCTCTCCTCCATACCGGAGAGCCCGAGCCCTTTCTTTAGATCGTTATAGACAGAGCCGTTATCCCACATATGAAGCCGCACCATCCGGTTCATAATATGGAGGGATACCGAGACTTGGGTGGCATTGGAATGGCGAAGTATATTGGTTAGCCCTTCGGTGATGTTCTCCAGATAAATCTTCCATAGAACAGGGGATATGCGGGATATATCACCTTCATAGGTGAGTGAGGTCAAAAGCCCGTGTTGCGTCTTGAAATCATCTAAAATAAGCTGCAGCCTATTTATACCCATTTGCTCTGATGGCGGCTTGATATTTCGCAGGGTGACTCGGATACTTTCCAAGCCCTCGCGCAGGGTTTGAATGACCCTATCCAGCATGGAGGAGGCCTTATCTGGGTCGGATGCTGATAAAAGCTTGGCGGCTTCCAATTGCATCAAGCTTCCCGATATAGAATGTCCCACTTTATCATGGATTTCCTGCGCAATTTTATTTCGCTCCTCCAACTGGGCCGTGTAGGTCCACTGCTGCTTGAGGGCCTCACCCCTCCTGATTTTTATATGGAGCCTGTCGTTATCAAGGCTTAAAGCGTCATTTTCCTTTTGCAAAGTCTCCAATTTATACTCCCTGACCATCAGGAGAAGCAGCGACATACAGAACCCTGAGACAAGGCCGTGAATAACGAGGAGATCGTGGAAAATAGACAAGGGGAATTGAATAACAAGGAGGAGGATTCCCCACCGGAGATCCAGTTGAAACAGATGAATCAATTCCAGAATCAGAAGGGGGACAAGAATAAGTAGGATCGGAAAGAACCATTGGATAACAGCACACCCTCCCAATGAAAGAAGAATGAGCACAAGCTTTGCTGTTTTTTGTGGGATAACGGGAATCAATACCCCAAATGCCGTAAAAATCAAAGAGAAGATCAGTAAAAACGCCAGAGATGCGCTTGAGGCGCTCCAATTTATGAAAAGACAATAGCCCAAGGTAAAAAGCTTTGCGATCATGATGGCATTACCCATCGGATTTACTCTCCTTAATGTGGCATTAGGACATACGATACGCTTATTTTAACATGTCTAGCGGATAGGGGCAAGGAATACAAAAATCCTGCACCATGATAAAAGCTTAAAAAAACTCCCCGAGAGCTTCGGGGATTTCTTTAAACCAGTCGAACTCATTTTAAGGGTTAATATAAGTATTGCCATCTAGTGGAATAAGCACCTGGAGCCCCGGCTGACCATTTACCAGGCCTATGGCGTAAATGGTATAGAAGCGGTCGGGCAGAAGATGGATGTTGGGCACATCCAATACCACGTGATCCGTTCCGGATACCCTTACTCGAATGTGATAGGTCTGGGGCGGAACAATGATGTAAGGGGTGGTTTCCTTGAAGCGGACATCGCTGAATAGCACCGTACCATTGGAGAGGATGACATCCACATTGGGCGCAGTAGGTGCAAGATGGCTGAAACGAAGCATCACCATGCCCTGAGGGATGGGGAGCTTGGGCTCGGCAATGGGAAGGAGACTGATGTTTGGGAGTTCCCCCACCACGGCCACGGTAAAGATGGATAGATCGGGAAGGGTGACGGTGGTTCTTAAAACAGGATTATCCCTTCTTCCGGTGGGAAATACCTCGATTTGATAGGTCCCGGCCCTAAAGGCCTGATATTCAGTAAATTCCCTGTAATTAAGGTTCCTGGCAATAAGCATCCCGTTGGCATAGACATCCACGGCAGGAGCGTTGGGAACAGCATGCAGAAGCCTGACATAGGCGGAGTTGTGCTGGGGCATGTAGGCATTATAAGGCATCATATTTTGGGCAATAAACATGTGTGTCACCTCAACAGATAAAATGAGCTACTTTAATATATGACGGCTTGACCCAAAAGGTCAAAAGCGTATAAAGGGAGGAAGTAAAATACTAAAAAATGGGTTCTTTGGGGGCCGGTTTAAAAAATTTTCGAATATCTGAAGGGATGTCTCAATAGCTTATTTAATAGGAATGTAATAATTCAAGCCATCAAATAAAGATTGGTAAATTGTGCCTAATGTTGCATTCCGTGAGTATTGTTGATATAATGTACGAAGCAAATGGAATAAAACGTCATATAATTGTAATATATGCTACAAAAAAAGGCTTAGTTTCTTGTGTAAGAGAACGGAGGACCCAATCATTGGGGTTAATCCATTGGATAATGGTAGGGGTTCCTATTACCCGCACCCGTCAGCTAACTCCGGAAGCCTTAAATAGGAGGAGACCATGAAAAAACAGAAGCCCAATGCTTCATTTATCATTTTAATTGCGCTTTTTATACTAACACAAATGACTTTTGCACTAACGAATATTCTGCCTACAAGGCTTACTCAAGATGAAAATGCTGATAATTTTGCAGCATCCGATAATGGTGTATTAGAAGCTACGAATGATGTGGAAGAGGTCGTTGACACACAGGAGCTTATGGCTCTGGCGGCCGCTCCGGCAAAACAAATCCTTTCTCTTTCAGCTCTCGCTTCGGTTCCTAAACCCTCAACAGCACCTCAGACTGCTTCTGTCGCTCAACAAGAAACCAAACCCGTTGTTCGCTATGTCAATGCCAACTCCCTTAATGTCAGGGAATCACCCAATAGTGAAAGTAAGCTGATTACAGAAATTGAAAGAGGCGACAAGGTCACTTATTATGAGACTGAGGGCGAGTGGGCCAGAATCATTACCTGGACTGATAAAAAAGGCTATATCCTGGCCAAGTATCTTGTAGATACAGAAAAGGATGTTCAGAAGATTGTTGCATCCACATCAACATCCAAGAAAACCTCCAACGTATCCCGTTCTTCAGAATCCACCGCATCTTCAGAGCCCGCAAGTGCTGAAGCGCTTTCCTTAGCGGATAAAGTCGTTGCCTACGCCAAGACCCTACAAGGAGTGAAATATGTTCACGGCGGCTATTCTACCAGCGGTCTTGACTGTTCGGGCTTGACAAAATACGTTTTTGCAAAATACGGCATCACCTTACCCCGCTCTTCTTCCGCCTATTCTGGAATAGGGACCAAAGTGGCCCGTTCGGATTTAATGGCCGGTGATATTCTCTTGTTTGACGGCTGGGGAAACAAAACCCTGAACCATGTGGGTATTTATATTGGCGACGGATCCTTTATTCATGCCTCAACCACAAAAGGAAAAGTGGTTGTCCAGAACCTCAACGCATACAGGGGAACCTATTTGGGAGCCAGGCGTGTTATTAAGTGATAAATCCAAACAACCAAAACAATAAGCAAATAAAACCCGGGATGACCCGGGTTTTTCTTTTCCATATTTTCTAGAGTCGGTTGATGGGTAAAATGACGGTAAAGACGGTTCCTACGCCCACCTTGCTGTTGACCTCAATCTTTCCATTATGCTTTTCAATAATGCTTTTGCAGATGGATAAGCCCAGGCCGCTGCCGCTACCGCTTTTCTTTGTGGTAAAGCCTGTGTCAAAGATATGGGGGATAATCTCCTCAGGAATGCCTGTGCCGTTGTCAGCAATGGATACCAGGACAAAGGAGCTGTCGGCGCGTGTTTTTATGGTGATTTCCCCTTTATCGGGAATGGCATGGATCCCATTGACAATCATATTCATAAAAACCTGGTTAATCAGGCCCGGGTTACACGGGATTGCCGGAAGCTCTCCGTAATCCTCAATGATTTTTATGCGGCGCTTCCATAGGTTGGAGGTCAATAACACCACGCTCTGAATACTTTCATTAATAAGCGTTTCCTCAACCTCATCCAAATCCTGGCGGGAAAAGCTCCGAAGCCCCTTGATAATGGAAGAGATGCGTTCAAGAGCAGTATTGTTGAGTGCGGAGGCATCCTTAAGCTGGGTCACGAGGTCTTTAAGCTCTTGGTTTTCCAGGATTAATGGGCTATTTTCTATCCCCTGGAGGAGGGAGGTCTGCTTGTTTATACTCTTATGGATGTGGTCAAGGGGCTCGTCTATCTCATGGGAGATGGCTGCGGTTAATTGCCCCACTGCCGCCAGGTTCTGACTTTGTACCAATTGGGACTGGGCTTCCTGGATGATTTGACGGGATTCCAAAAGCTCCTCCCGCTGGTTTTCAAGGTCGGTATTTTGTGCTTCAAGCTGGTTATTTTGTTCCATCATCATCTCATCGAAGGCTTGCATTTTTTTAAGGAGGGTATTGGTGGATTCGGCTATAGAGGAAATCTCAGCCAGGGGGTGTTTTTTGACAATGATCTGGGAACGCAAGGTTGTCTCGTAATCCTCCATAGCCAAGGCTTTTACCCGGGCTTCCAGAAGGGAAAAAGGCTTGGAAATACGGACGGAAAGGAATCTTCCTATAAGGCTGATCAGGAGGAAGCCGATGGCTATGACCAGCAAGGATCCTGCCCTTAAAAACAGAAAATAGGAGACTAAAAAGGTGGGGTCAAGGCGAACGGTCACAACGGCTGTCTCGGAGGGGGTATTAGTCTGCTGGCCCTTGGTGCCTGCTAGGCCGATGATATAGCGTGATTCACAATCCAACTGGCCAGAGAGAAGGCTTACAATGGGATAAATAATCTTGCCCTTATGTCTTTCAAGAAGCTTTGTCCTGCCAAACTCCTGGCTTATGTAGACCTCCTGTCCCCTGACCTCAATTTTTATCTGGGTGACCTCACCCAGCCTGTAATACTCCTTGGTAAGGGGGTGGGCCACAAGTGTCTTGAGCTGAGGGACATTCTTTATGTCGTAATTCTCTGGAACGCTTACAGAATAGCCCCGATCGCTAGAAAGAACAAAGGTACGGAGGGTTTCGCTCTCCAGCTGATGGACTTTTTCTGCTATCTGATTGAGATCTGGATTCTTCCCGTCTGTCAGGGTCTCTTCACTAAAAACATTAACGGAAACTAAATGACTGATCATGGAGGTGAGGAGAGCGCCCTTCTGGCGTTCGGCCTCAAGAGAGGCAAAGGAAAGCACGACGAAAAAGAGCAATATGGTCATTGCTATGCAGGTATAAATCACTTTACGCATACGCGTTTTCAGGTTTTTTTGCCTAGCCAAGAGCTCACCTCAATAATCAAAGAATCTCATGCTATATTTAACCCAAAAAAGGGAGTCCGTAACGTAGAATAAAAAATTAAAGCGGCAGAGGGGCGCTTTCCTTCTGTTTTAATGTGAGTCCTCAGTGGTAACAGATAAATAGCTTTTTGGCATTTGTTTTTTGGGAGGATTTTATGAGCCGCACCATTATGATTGTAGATGATGAAATGATGATAACCAATACCCTTTCCAACCTGGTTAAATTGTTTTTAAAGCATCAAGTGATAGCTTATAACAACCCCGTTGAGGCGCTGGATTCAGCTCAGCTCCATAACGGTGAGGTGGATCTGGTCATATCGGACTTCATGATGCCTGGCATGAATGGCCTTGAGTTTCTCAAGAGGGCCAAGGAAAAGTCCCCCAACCTGATAACGGTGATGCTGACAGGCTATGCCGACAAGGAGAATGCCATCCGCAGCATTAATGAGGTAGGGCTTTACTACTATATAGAAAAACCCTGGGACAACAACGCCCTGATAAAAATTGTACAAAACGGTCTTGAAAAAAAGGAAATGAAGGAGACCCTTCAAAAAAACTATGATGAAATCAAGAAATCACACTATGAAATACAAAGGCTTTATGAGCTTCTCCAAAAGGATTTCCATGCGGAGCAGGAGAGCGCAAGAAGTCTGATTGTCAGTTTGGCCAATGTCATTGAAGCCAAGGACGCCTACACCGAAGGCCATACCCGACGGGTGGGGAGCCTCAGTAGAACCATTGGCGAAAGAATGGGCATGTCAAAAGAGCAGCTCAACATTCTGGAAATAGCCGGAGTCATCCATGATATCGGCAAGGTGGGTGTCTCGGAAACCATTATTAATAAGCCTGGGAAGCTCACCCTTGATGAATTTGATACGATGAAGAGCCATACCATCATCGGTGAAACCATTTTAAAGCCTCTGGGTTCCCTGAGGGAATGCCTGGACCCGGTGCGTCACCATCATGAAAAGCTGGATGGCAGCGGCTACCCAGACGGACTGAAGGATGAGGAAATTTCTGTTTTTGCACGTATTCTTGCTGTGGCGGATATCTTTGACGCCCTTTATTCCAAGCGCCCCTATAGAGATAAGCTTCCCATCGAGAAGGCTCAGGCCATTCTACTGGAGGAAGCTGAGAAAGGACAATTGGACCGCCATGTGATTAATGTGCTTCTGGATTTGATCAAAGAAGGAAGCTTGGAACTGCTTTATGCCCAGCCTACCCAGCAAGTGTAGCTTAACCTGCATTATCAATGGGCAGACGGAAGATGAATTCACTGCCCTCCTGATACCGGCTCTTTACCTCGATAGAACCACCATGTTTATCTATAATGTTTTTGCAGATAGGCAGGCTTAGGCTAATGCCTTTTTCTGTTTCATTGGGAATCATTGCGGACTCAAAGAGGTTAACCATCTTTTCAGGCTTGATGCCCACACCGGTATCCTTAATGGAGGTGTAGACATCAGAGTCATCATGCCATGTTTTTATTGTGATCTCCCCTTCTTGGGGAATGGAGTGTATAGCGTTGACCAGAAGGTTCATGAAGACCTGGTTGAGGAGACCCGGATAGCATTTCACATAAGGGAGTCTTCCATAGTCCTCATTCATCCGGATGCGGTTTTTCCATAAGTATCGGGTGAGCAGCACCACGCTTCGAGCGCTGTCGTTGATGTCACATTCCTGAAAATCCGCCTGATCCAGTCTGGAGAAGTTTTTAAGGCTTTTAATAATCAAGGTGACCTGATCACAGGAGGCCATACTTAAGGAGCCAGCCTCCCTCATGGCCGTTACTGCCTTTGACAGCTCAGGGTCATTGATAACCTCGGGAATTGACAGAATCATATCCAGAATCATGTTCTGCAGTTGAACATTGCTATTGATGGTGCCAAGAGGTGTGTTGATTTCATGGGAAATGGCGGCTGTTAACTGGCCCACCGATGCAAGGTTTTGGTGCTGAACCAGCTTGGTTTGAGCCTCCCTTATCTGCTTGCGGCTCTCCATAAGCTCTTCATTCTGGGACTCCAGCTCAATATTCTGATTTTCAAGAAGTTCGTTCTGCTTAGATAGAATCAGGTTAAACTCATGCATCTTATCCAGAAGAATATTGGTGGATTCTGCAATGGACTTAATTTCAGCCAGGGGCTTCTTTACCATAAGGTGCGAGTTAAGGAGCTCCTCAAAATTACCCTCAGCCAGGTAGCCCAGGTTTTTATCCAGTACCTCAAAGGGTTTGGATACAGTTTTAGTGAGGAAGGAGGTGAAAATCCAGGAAACCAGATAGCTTGCCAGCGATGCGAAGATAATACCCGCCAATAGATACCCGTAAAACACCAAGGAGAGCTGAGGATCAAGCCGGATGGAGATTTCGGCCAGGGGTTCCCCCGAGGGTGTGGGGATATAGTAGACCGAATAGGTTGAGAAAAGGTTAAGAAGCTTCGAGCCAAAGGAAGATAGCTCCTCCAGGCGAGCCGCACCATTACCCTCACTGCGATAGACCACTTCCTGGTTAATAAAGAGGGTACTCTGAAGAACATCTCCAAGGCGGGTTTCCTTGGGCTGGCCTACTACCGAAAGCTGCTGTATGGAACCATGGAGCAGGGCCAGATTCTTGGCATCGGGAAGGGCTATAACATGCCCGGCAGAGTCCTCTTCAAGAAAAAACTGAAAGGTTCTTCCTTCGTACTCCTTCATCAACTGCTTAAGTTTCTCAGATTGTGGAGTGTCTGCCTTAATCTCGCTCAAGGAGCTCACTTCCATGGCATTTAGGCCCTCTTGGGAGGTTAACCGATCTGCGATAAAGTGGGCGAAGACTCCCGCAAAGAAAGAGGTGTTTTCCTTGGTAACATAGGCTGAGACAAAGGAAAGGGTAGAGGCAAGGAAAGCAATGGCTAATATAATACATAGCCGGATGGTATATCTAATGCGCTGATTCAGCGTTTTTCCTCGTTTCTTTTTCACGCCCGGTCTCCCTAACAAAAAATACAGTGGATATATACCACCCTTTTATAAAACCTACTCGCGGTAGGGTAAATATTTTAGTAAGGGCTTACGGCTGGATATAAAGTTGAAAAGTATCCTCAGCGGGCATATAATGGTAGAGTGAACATATCTTTTGTGGATGAGGGTTACGGAAGAGATCCAAAGGATTTGGACGCCGACGAAGCAAATTCAAGCGGTGGAATGAGCTTGAATGAAACTTTCAGGCAAAAAGACCGTGACCGGACACGACTCTGAAGAGCCATCAGGCACCGAAGGAGCAATTCCCTACGGGAAGAATCTCTCAGGTTCATGACAGGGTGATCAGCCGCTTGTGGTTGATGACCTTTTTTTGCGTCTTATTATTGATTATGTACATGTTCCGTTAATTAAGGAGGAATGACCCATGAACAGACAGACACCGCTATACGGGGCACAAAAAAGACTGGGGGCCAGGTTTATTGCCTTTGGCGGCTGGGAGCTACCGGTTTCCTACGGGGATATTCTTAAGGAGCATCAGGCGGTGCGCAACGGAGCAGGGCTTTTTGATGTCTCCCATATGGGAGAGCTTATGGTGACGGGAGAGGAGGCCCTTTCCTTTGTCAATGGGCTGATTACCAATGATCTTAACCCTGTTCCCGACAATAAAGCCCTCTACTCGCCCATGTGCTATGATAACGGCACGGTGGTTGATGATATCATTTTGTATAAACTGCGCCCTGATAAAATCCTTCTGGTGGTCAACGCAGGTAATACCGAAAAGGATGAGGCTTGGATAAGGTCCCGGCTTAAGGGAAAGGTAAGCCTTGAGAATGTGTCCCATGGCTTTGTCCAACTGGCCCTTCAGGGCCCCAGAGCCTATCATATCCTTAAGAGGCTTCTTCCTCAGGATGCGGTTTTCCCCAGATTCTTCTGCTATACATGGCTGGAGCTACTGGGCATGAAGGTGCTGCTGTCACGCTCCGGATATACCGGTGAGGACGGCTTTGAAATCTACCTTGACCTTTCCCAGCCAGGTGCCGACCCTGAGAAGCTCTGGGAGGGTCTACTGGCCTCGGGAGAAGAGGAGGGGCTGGTTCCTGTCGGTCTGGGAGCCCGCGATACCCTTCGTCTAGAAGCTGCCCTTCCGCTATACGGCCATGAGCTGTCCGAAGCCATTACGCCTCTGGAAGCTGGCCTAGCAAGGTTTATAAAGCTGCAAAAAGGGGAATTTATAGGGAAGGAGGCCCTAGAGGAGCAGAACCGAAAAGGTGTTGATAAAATGCTTTTTGGTTTTTTGATGGAGGATAGGGCTATCCCCAGAAACGGCTACCAGGTTCTTCATAGGGGGGAGAAGGTTGGCTATGTGACCAGCGGAGGCCCTCTTCCCAGCCTCAACCAGAATGGTGGCCTCTTTTTATCTCATGTGCCAGATTTAAGCCCTGGAGACAGGGTGGAAATCATTGTCCGTGACCGGGCTGCAAGGGCTGAAATAGTCAGAGTTCCATTCTATGAAAAAAAATATCCAAGATATTAGAGGAGGATTTTATGGAGATCAGATCAGGACTTTATTACTCAAAGGAGCATGAGTGGGTGCGGGTTGAGGGGAGTTCAGCCACCATCGGTATTACCGACTATGCCCAGCATACTCTGGGGAGTATTGTGTTCGTCGAGACCCCCAACAAAGGGAAAACCTTAAGCAAGGGCGAGATTCTAGGGGTTGTTGAATCCGTCAAGGCGGCTTCAGATGTTTTTTCTCCCCTGTCGGGAACCGTGACCGAGGCCAACGAGGAGCTGGTCAACCGGCCTGAGCTTCTTAATGAAAGCCCCTACGACACCTTTATTGCTGTTATCGCCCTCAGCCATCCTGAGGAGCTCAAGGAGCTTCTCAGTGCCGAGGAGTATGAAGCCTATACCAAGGGAGAGTGAGTGTATTTGAGGTCGCCGTATATTCCCATGACCGAGGAGCAAAAGAAGTCCATGCTCAAGACTCTGGGCATGAATTCTCAGGAGGAGCTTTTTGAAGCCATTCCTGAAAGCTTGAAACTCAAAGAGGCCTTGGATTTGCCTGCTCCTCTTTCCGAATATGAGTTGAAAAAACAGATGCAAACCCTGGCTCAGCAGAATTTTGATGCAAGCTGGAACCTGTGCTTTCTAGGTGCGGGCCTCTACGACCATATCATTCCTTCGGCGGTGAAGCACCTTCTTTCCCGTCAGGAATTCTATACCGCCTATACTCCCTATCAGCCTGAGATCAGCCAGGGAGTACTTCAGTCCATCTTTGAATTTCAGACCATGATAGCGGAGCTCACTGGCATGGATGCCGCCAACGCCTCTCTTTATGATGGGGCAACGGCGCTATATGAAGCGGTTGTTCTGGCGGCTCGGCATACTGGTAGGAACGAAATTCTTCTTGCCCGGAGCATCAACCCTGAATATCGCAAGACGGTTCTTTCCATGCTAAGATACTCCGGGATAACACTCAAGGAGGTGGGCTTTCACCAACAGGGCGCGCCCCAAATGAGTGGCACCCTTGATCTGACAGCCCTGAAGGAGGCTCTAAATGACCATACCGCCGCGGTGGTGGTTCAATCCCCCAACTTCTTTGGTATAGCAGAGGATATCCGGGCTTTGTCCCAGGAGGCCCAAAAGGCTGGAGCACTCATGATTGCAGTCTGTGACCCCATATCCCTAGGGGTTTTGGAGGCTCCGGGTAAAATGGGTGCGGATATTGCCGTGGGTGAGGCCCAGCCCCTGGGCAATCCTATGAATTTCGGTGGGCCGTTATTAGGTTATTTTGCCGTAAAACAGCCCTATATTCGCCGCATGCCGGGCCGTATTGTGGGTGAAACCACCGATTCAGAGGGAAGAAGGGGCTTTGTATTGACCCTTCAAGCCAGGGAGCAGCATATCAGAAGAGAGAAGGCCACCTCCAGCATCTGCACCAACCAGGCCCTATGTGCGCTTGCCGCTTCTATCTATCTGTCTTTGATGGGTAGACAAGGGCTTAAAGAGGTTGCAACCCAGTGCATTAATAAATCCACCTATGCCTACCAAGCTCTTTTAGCCACCGGACACGTTTCAGAAGTCTTTCAAGCGCCCTTTTTCAGGGAGTTTGTGGTCAGGCCCGGGGTTTCTCCTGAGAGGCTTAATGACGAGCTTCTGGCAGACAGCATTATCGGTGGGTTTGACCTTTCCGTAGACTATCCCGAGCTGGAAGGCTGTTGGCTGGTAGCCGTCACTGAGAAACGCACCAGGGACGAGATTGACTTCCTAGTTCATAAGGTCAATAAGATTTGCCAGGGAGGGATTTTGGATGACGAGGAATGAAAAGCTGATCTTTGAAAAATCGGTGGAAGGCCGCACCGGCTATTCCCTTCCAATGAACGATGTACCCGTGGTGAGTCTGGACAAAGCCTTCGGAGGCCTCTTAAGAGAGGAAGAGCCTGCTCTTCCGGAGGTTTCCGAGGTGGATGTGGTTCGCCACTATACCGAGCTGTCCAGGAGAAATTACGGCTTGGATTCAGGGTTTTATCCTCTGGGCTCCTGCACCATGAAATATAATCCTAAAATCAACGAGGACATTGCCTCACTGGACGGATTTTCCCAGGTTCATCCCCTTCAAAGCACCATGAGCAGTCAGGGCTGTCTGGAGGTCCTTTATCGAATGGACCAGTATCTTTCTGAGATTCTCGGTATGAAACGGGTGACCCTGCAGCCGGCTGCCGGAGCCCAGGGCGAGATAACCGGCCTCATGATTATCAAGGCCTACCATATGTCCCGGAAGGATGACAAGCGAGTAAAAATTATTGTTCCTGATTCCTCCCACGGCACTAATCCAGCTTCTGCGGCGCTGACGGGCTTTGAGGTGGTTCAAATCCCCTCCGATGCCAAGGGGTGTGTGGATAGGGAAGCCCTTAAGGCGGTGCTGGATGATACGGTTGCGGGGCTTATGCTGACCAATCCCAATACCCTGGGTTTATTTGAAGAAAACATTCTGGAGATATCGGACCTTGTCCATGCATGCGGTGGGCTCCTATACTATGATGGAGCCAATATGAACGCCATTATGGGTGTGGCGCGGCCCGGGGACATGGGCTTCGATATTGCCCATGTTAACCTGCATAAAACCTTTTCCACACCTCATGGCGGCGGTGGCCCGGGGTCAGGCCCCATCGGTGTGGTTGAAAGGCTGGTGCCCTTCCTTCCTGTCCCTGTGATAGAAAAAGAAGAGGACTATTATGTATTGGACAATGACCGTCCTCTCTCCATCGGCAAGGTCAAATCCTTTTATGGCCATTTTTCCGTTGTATTACGCGCATACAGCTATATTTTGTCCATGGGCGCAAGAGGCCTTAAGGAGGCCTCGGTTTCAGCGGTTCTGAATGCCAATTATCTTCGTAAAAAGCTGGAGGATGCTTATGAAATCCCCTATAACAGAACCTGTATGCATGAGTTCGTTTTGTCTGCCGTAAAGCAGGCCCGTCAAGGGGTGAGTGCCCTGGATTTGGCCAAGAACCTTCTAGATAAGGGATACCATCCGCCTACCATCTATTTCCCTTTGATCATCAAAGAAGCCATGATGATTGAACCCACCGAAACGGAGAGCCTCGAGACCCTTGAGGACTTTATCCAGGTGATGCTTAAGCTAGCAGCGCATGCCGAGGAGGACCCTCAGAGCCTTAAAGCTGCGCCTGTAGATACTTATGTTACAAGGCTTGATGAGGTGAAAGCGGCAAGAAATCCTGTGCTTCGATGGAGAAAAGCAAAATAGATGCCGACGTACCGACTCTAATTATTAAAAAAAATTTAAGAATTTTTTCAACTTTATTGAACCTATTGAAATAAGCTGCGTCTAATAAAAAGAGGCAGCTTTTTCCATGGCAAGATTTGAAATATCCATTGTATGGAAAAAAATGTTGTGATATAAAGTGAAATAGAATGAATGGGGTTATCCCTTGACTATACAGGAGAAAAAAATGGTTCGTAATATTAAGATCATCACGACGGACATCAAGAACCCTTGGATTAATCTAGCGCTTGAAGAACATTTTTTATCACAGCCAGCCCATACTGTTTGCTTGTTCCTTTGGCAAAACAGGGACACAGTGGTCATAGGCAGAAATCAGAATCCGTGGACCGAATGCAACTTAAATCTTATGGAAGAAGACAACATCCGTTTGGCCAGAAGAATAACGGGTGGGGGAGCGGTTTTTCATGACAAGGGAAATCTGAATTTCTCCTTTGTTCTCAGCCGGGACCTTTACGATGTAAAAAGGCAGTGCCATGTTATCCTCAGCGCGGTAAAGAGCTTGGGAATTGAGGCTGTCATGAGCGGGCGAAATGACATGACGGTGGATGGGCGAAAGTTTTCTGGAAATGCCTTTGGCTTCAGAGGGATGAATGCCCTACATCACGGAACCCTGCTGATTCATGCCGATACGGAGAAGATGTCCCGTTATCTGACGGTTTCAACCGATAAGATTAAAGCTAAGGGGATAACCTCCGTAAAAAGCCGAGTGATTAATCTGAGTGAGCTCAACCCTGAGCTTACCGTTGAAAGGGTTAAGGAAGCAGTGGTAGCGGCTTTTGTGGATGAATATGGCCCCTGTACCGAACGCATTCACTTCAGCGAGGGAGCCAGGAGCATGTGGCCAAAGGAAGCTGCTTTTAGAAGTATCGTAGCTCGGAATGGTTCATGGGAATGGTGCTACGGGGAAACCCCGGATTTTGATCTGACCCTGAAAAACAGATTCTCATGGGGAGGCATCGAGTTTTACTTTAAATTGGATGAAGGCCGGATTAAAAAAGTCGAGGTGTTTTCTGATGCCCTTTGTGAAGAGCTGATCGGAAGACTCCCCGAGATTTTTGTTGAAGAAAGACTTTTAGGTAGCAATTTGTCACAGAAACTTAATAATTGTAAAATGACCCTTAACGATCTGGCCAAAGATGGTGATAGTAAGGATCTTGTGCTGGATGACCTGTCCTCCTGGTTCCTGGATAGGGTCTAATACAGTATAGAGGGTTCTCATATACATTGATAGAATTGTATTGATAAATAGAGGTTCCTTATGTAGTTAAAGTAAAGGAGGTTCCTATGTCCGCAATCATCACACTGGAAAGTGTTTACAGGGCTTATCGGATGGGCCAGGAACGGATAATGGCCGTAAATGGCGTCGACCTTGGCATAGAGGAAGGAGAAATATGCTGCCTTCAGGGGCCCTCGGGTTCGGGGAAGTCAACGCTTCTTCATATGATGGCCGGCCTGGATAAGCCCTCCAAGGGCTCCATCCTCATAGGCAAGACCAGAATAGAGACCCTGAATGAAAATCAACTGGCCCTTTTCCGGCAGCGCCATATTGGATTCATCTTTCAGAGCTATTACCTTATACCTACGCTGACAGCCCTTGAAAATGTATCCATGCCCCTCACCTTCTGCGGCATTCCCAAATCCAAGCGTATCAAAAAGGCCAAAGAATTGCTGGAAGCCGTGGGCCTGAAGGACCGTATGAAGCATAAGCCCGCACAAATGAGCGGCGGCCAGCAACAGCGTGTTAGCATAGCCAGAGCTTTTTCCAACGATCCCAGGGTGGTATTTGCCGATGAGCCCACCGGGAACTTGGACACAGCCACCACCTACGAAATGATGAACCTTATGACAGCCATGGCAAAAGAAAGAAATCAGACACTTGTGATTGTCACCCATGATACGGAGATATCCTCATATGCTTCACGCATTATAAGGATTCGCGACGGAAAGATAGAAAAGATTGAGAATGGAAGGGATTTGCATGATGAAAAAATGGATGCTTAAGAGAACTGAAAGTTGGATTGTATTGGTGATCTTTCTATTCACCACCGTCGTGGCCATGACGGGAATGACTTTAACTGCGAATGCAGCTCCAGGGGATCTGGTGCTGGTTGATTCATCGACTAACACAGGTACCATCTCCCCCGGGAGTGATTTTGTACTGAAATTAAAATTTAAAAATAATTCGGGTGCTGCCCTTACCATGCAAAACATTGATTTCAATGGCAATTCTATTGTCATCAATGGAGGCTTAGTCTACTCAACAAATAATCTGTCTTTTGCTAATAATGAGGAAAAAACAGTTGAATTATCGATGAAATATGTGGGCACCAGTTCGATGCTTAGCCTTAACTTTACTGTAAATTATACGGCTTCAGGTGGTGCTGCCACGTATGATAATACGGTTAATATCCCGGTTGAGCAGCCTAAAGTGGATCCTGACCCCGAGAAGCCTGACACCTCCAAGTATAAGCCCACCCTACAGGTTAGCCTTACGGGTTATAACGTAGTTGAGGCGGGAAAAGCCAATACGATACATATCGACATAAAAAACACCAGCATGCTCTATGAAGCCAGAAATGTAGTCTTTGTACCTATCTACGATAAGGACTCTCCATTTGTTTCCAGTAAGGCCACTTCGACTATGCCTATTAGTAAAATTGATAAAGGTACCTCCACCAGTGCCAGTATCTCGGTGGATATTGACAAGTTTGCAACCGAGGGAACCTATCCCTTTACCTTCAAGCTCTCCTATACCAACCCATGGAATAACGAGTTCCCCGCCGAGACCTATACAGTTTATCTGAAGGTGGTCAACTCCCAGTCCAATGCCAGCCTTGAAATTGATTTTAAGGATGGTAAGGGTGTTACCGCTGCAGCGGGGGGTACTTTTACACTGCCTCTTTCCATCGGGAATAACGGCTCCTTCTCTGCCAGAAATGTTAAGGTTACTCTAACGGGCCTTTCCCAGGATAGCTTCATGCTTTCCTCTGGAACAGGACGCTATGATTTTGCAAGGATATACGGCAATGAAGCCTATGATATGACCTATGCCATAAAGGCTTCTGCATCCTTAAAAAGCGGCAGCTATCCTCTGACCTTCAAGATAGAGTATTCCGATGAAAAAGGCAACAAAATCACAGATGAACAGCAGGTTTGGGTTCCTGTAGCGGGCAATGAGGACAAAGTGTCCCAGCTTGAGCTTGTGGGTATCACCCCGTCGCTGACCAATGTCAAGCCGGGTGAAAGCTTTGATGTCACCGTCAAGGTTAAAAACAGCGGCGATTTTGAGGCACGCCAGATCAAGGTTTCCGCCGACGGAACCACGGCGCTGATGCCCGTTTCTCAAAACCTATATATCCTCTCAAGCCTCAAGAAGGATGAAACCAAGACCATTGTTTTCAGATTCCAACCCCAGCCCGATGCAGCCAGAGGAAGTGTTCCTATTACCATCAAGGTGGATTCCGTTGAAGGGGGAAATACGACCACCATTGCCCAGGCCATTTCGGTGTTTGTTGACTCTACAAGTGACGGCAAGCCTGAAGCGGGAAAAAATGTTCCGAAGATCATTGTCAAGAGCTATTCTTCGACTCCTACGCTGGTAAAGGCCGGTGAAAAGTTCACCTTGGATCTTGAATTCCTTAACACCCATGCATCCAAGACCATTCGTAATATCAAGGGTAATTTTGTCGTCACCGAGAGCTCCAATGAAACCGGAAATGTTTTCTCTCCTGTGGATTGCAGCAATACCTTCTATATAGATGAAATCGCTCCCAAGGGAACCTATGATTGGAACTTAACCCTGTTTACCATTCCTGATGCCAAGTCCAAAACCTATACAGTGACCATTTCCTTTGAATACGAGGACGTAGAAGGGAATCCGTACAAAACCGATGAAATTATCGGAATTCCCGTATACCAGCCCTCACGGTTTGAGACCTCTGAGATTTACGTCCCTTCCGAGAGCATGGTAGGCCAGCCTACATATATAAGTTTCGAGATGTATAATATGGGAAAAACCGCCATCTACAATATCAAGCTGTCCGTAGAGGGAGACTTTGATGCCCAGCCCAAGAGTAATTACTTTGGTAACTTTGAATCAGGCTATAGAGAGTACTTTGAATTAATGCTCACTCCTATGATGCCCGGCCAGGCCAAAGGCCGCATCATCTTCCAGTATGAAACTGCAAGTGGCGAGCAGGAGGAGATTGTCAAAGAAATCTCCATGAATGTAATGGAAATGCCTATTATGGATGGCGGTGACATGCCGGTGGATGGAAAACCTATAGAGCCCGGTATGGAAGAGTCACCCAAGGGTTTCTTCCAGAGTATCTGGTTCTATATCATTCTGGGTGTTGTGGTTGTTGGCGTTGTAGTATTGATCATTGTGCTGGTTAAACGCAAGCGCAAAAAAGACAAGGAGTTTGATTTTTAATGAAGCTTGTCGATCTACTTTTCCTTAGCATTAAAAATCTGTGGCGCCATAAGCTTCGTTCCTTTCTGACTATTTTAGGGGTTATGATTGGTACCTGTGCTATTGTGATCATGCTCTCACTGGGTATTGCCATGAACCGTAATTTCATGACCCAGGTTAACCAGATGGGCAATATCATGCAGGTGCAGGTCTATAACTATAACCAAGGGGGGAAGACCCAGGATGGCAATGATATTCCCAAGCTGGATGATAAAATGGTGGCTGAATTTGAGAAGATCAAGGGCGTTCATGGGGCCACCCCTGTAATAAACATCGATGTTAAAATGCTTGCTGGGAAATACGTTGGTTGGCTTCAGATTATAGGTATCAAAGCCAATATGTATGAGATTCTGGACATACCTTTAGCCGCCGGACGCGGATTAGAGGAAGGAGACACCAATCAGATGGTGGTGGGAAGCTATGTGCCTCAGAATTTTTACAATCCTAAAGCCTTTCGTTGGGAGCCTGCCCCTCCCGACTTTAACCTGATGGAGGAAGATACTACCATAAGCTGGGATATGAACTATGGAGAAAAAAATTCTAGTTCGACCAAATCAAAGAACAGGGTCAAGCCAGTTACGGTTGAGGTTGTGGGCATGGTAGGCCAAAGCGGATCTGAATATGACTGGTCTGTTCTGATGCCTTTTGAAACTGTCAAGCAGTATCAAAAGGAGATTGAGAAATACAACAAGCAAAACAACGGTAGCTCCGGGGCAGTAAAGATCTACAGGGATGGCATTTCATCGAGTGGATCCGATGGCGGCTATCAGCGGGTCATCGTAAAAGCAAAGACCATTGACGATGTGGTACCCATCATGGATAAGATCAAGGAATACGGCTATGAATGCTATAGTCCTATCCAGATGCTGGAGGATATGAAAAAGCAGTCTGCCGGGCTTCGGCAGATCCTTCTGGGCATCGGTATCATGTCCTTTGTTATTGCGGCCATTGGTATTGCCAATACCATGTACATGTCCATTTATGAGCGGACCCGTGAAATTGGTATTTTCAAGGTTATCGGTGCCAGGCTCAAGGACATCAAGCATCTTTTCATGCTTGAGGCCTGGTGGATTGGTGTATTTGGAGGCATCATGGGGGTTGGGCTATCCCTCCTTTTGTCCTTCCTTCTTAATAAGTTCAACATCGGGTTAGGAAGCTCAGTGATATGGACACCGGAGGGCGAAAAAAAGCTGCCTTCCTCCTATATTCCCTTTTATTTGGCCTTTGCCGCCTTTGCCTTCTCTCCCGTGGCAAGCCTTGTCGCAGGGCTTCTTCCTTCCAGAAGGGCCATGAAGCTCAGTGTCATGCGTGCTTTGCGTCAGGACTAAAAGCTGAGGGCGAGACTGATTAAAATTGCTCATATGGGATGAATGCTCCATAAAAGTGCTCATCCTGTTGAAAAATCTCCCTATAGTGCTATCCGGGGGCAGCGAGGATTGAAATTCCGCTGCCCCCGTGAAAAGCAAAAAAACATTTGCTTTTTTTGGGCGTATGGTATATTATTCTATATGCCTATCATTTATTTAATCGGAAGGAGGTCGCGAAATGATCAAAACATTATTACTTAACCTGCATGGATTCAGATTTGAAAATGGGTTTGACATGGTCGCGGCCACCGGCACTTTCATTATTGCCAGTAATCCCGGCGTCATGAATTCTTAGTTTCGCTTATTTAAAACCCATATTTTTTATCTGAGTCATGCTGGATAAAGGCCTGACTTGTTTTTGGCATCTCCTGAGGTAATTTTTCTATGTCCTTAGGGGGTTGGTCAATTAAGAACCCTTGCTTTTCCATGGCTTATAAAGGAGGATATAGAATGCTTAAAAAATTAAAACTCTTAATGCAGTTCCTGCAAGGAAGCGGTAGAACTTATATTATCAGTATCGCCGCAGTCCTTTTTATGACGGTGTTCGGGGCAATAACACCCCTTGTCATCAAGATTACTGTGGACTCGGTGATCGGGGATGAACCCCTGAATCTGCCATTCTGGATTAATGGCCTGATGGATTCACTTGGCGGACTGGAGTATGTGCGAAGTCATCTTTGGGTACTACTGGTCATCCTGGTGACCATTACGGTACTACAGGGAATATTTATGTATTTGAAGGGAAAGCTGTCGGCGGTAGCCGCCCAGAATTCCTCAAAAAAGGCAAGAGAGAAGCTTTATGATCACTTGATGCACCTTCCCTTTGACTATCACGTCAAAGCCCAGACCGGTGATATTGTGCAGCGCTGCACCTCGGACATTGAAACTGTTCAGAACTTTATATCAGGACAGTTGATTGATGCCCTGCAGATTATCATGCAGGTGATTGTGGTCATAGCCATTATGGTTTCCATGAGCTTTAAGTACACCCTCATCTCCATTTTGCTGATCCCGATTGTATTGATAATCACCGTTCGGTTCTTTATCAATATGATGAAGATATTTCTCAAAACTGATGAAGCCGAAGGCATTATGTCCTCTGCGCTACAGGAAAATCTCACCGGTGTTAGAGTGGTCAAGGCCTTTGGTGCGCAGAATTTTGAAATGGATAAGTTTGATGAGAAAAATAAGAATTACAAGATGCTCAATCTGAAAATTGTTAAGCTGATGGCTAATTTCTGGAGCGGAACGGATCTTCTGTGTATGCTCCAGCACGCTCTGGTGTTGACCATAGGCACCTTCTGGGTTGTTAAGGGAGATATCACCATAGGAACCCTCATCGCTTTCTCCTCTTATGCGGGGATGCTCGTCTGGCCCTTAAGGAGTCTGGGCCAGATGATGGGCTTCATGGGCCAGTCCTTTGTAGCCCTGGGACGCATCAACGAGGTTTTGGATACCAAGCCGGAAAACTACACGGAAGGTCTCAAAGATTTTCCCATCAGCGGTGATATTGTTTTTGACAAGGTACACTTTGAGTACGAGGCAGGTAAGCCGATTTTGGATGGAGCCAGCTTCAAGATAGAAAAAGGGACGACGGTGGCCATACTGGGGGCCACCGGCTCAGGAAAAAGCTCCCTGGTCCATTTACTGTTGAGGCTTTATGATTACCAGGAAGGCCATATAACCATAGACGGAGTAGAGCTTTCCCAAATCAGCAGGGAATGGATTCGTAAGAATGTAGGCATTGTGCTTCAGGAGCCCTTCCTTTTCTCCAGAACCATTCTTGAGAATATCCGGATAGGGGATGCTTCCGTACAGGATCATGACATCCACAATGCCGCCAGAACGGCATCGGTCCATGAGGCCATTCTGGAGTTTGAAAAGGGCTACGAAACCATTGTAGGGGAAAGAGGCGTCACCCTTTCAGGCGGGCAGCGTCAGCGTATTGCCATTGCCAGAACCGTTGCCAGGGATGTCCCCCTTTTGATTTTTGACGATTCCTTAAGTGCTGTGGATACGGAGACAGACGCTCAAATCCGGCAGGCCCTGAGGGAGAGACGAAAGGATACCACCACCATTATTATCTCACACCGCATTACCACGCTGGCCGAGGCCGATAAAATCCTTGTTTTGGATAAGGGCCGCATAGCAGAATCGGGTACTCATGAGGAGCTCATTGCCGGAAATGGCCTGTATAAAAAGATTTGGGAAATACAGAGCTCGCTTGGGGAGGATTTGACGGAGGCTGTGTAATGGAATCTATCTGTGAGCCTATTCCTTACTTAGAAAGGATGAATTTTAATGCATTATGAGGAACAGGAATACAGTAAGCGAATTGATTTCAATACCGTAAAAAAGCTTGCTGTATTCGCTAAACCCTACAAAAAAGGAATCATCACCCTGATTATTCAGATGGTTCTGCTGGCCTTGGTGGATGCCTATTTCCCCAAGCTCAGCCAGTATGCCATAGATCATTTTGCCGTAAACAAGACCCTGGATGGCTTCTGGTTATATTGTCTGGCTGCCTTGGGTCTGGTGGTTTTCCAAGCCCTGAATGTTCGTTTTATGATTCACAATGCGGGAACCATAGAAAACAGTATTCCCTATGATATTCGTAAAGCGGCCTTCAAGAAGCTCCAGGAGCTTCCGATCTCCTATTATGACAGAACCCCGGTAGGATGGCTCATGGCCCGACTGACCTCCGATGTCAGAAGGCTGGGGACCACCCTTTCCTGGCACGTGGTGGATTTCTTCTGGGCCATCTTCCTGGTGATCCTGATGACCATCTTCATGCTGGCCACCAATGTGGGCTATGCGTTGCTGGTGCTCTCAGTAGTCCCTTTTTTGGTCATCATCAGCATGATTTTTCAGAAGAAAATCCTCCATAATTTCCGAAAAACTCGGAAGTATAACTCGCAGATAACAGCCGGGTTCAATGAAGGAATTACGGGGGCAAAAACCATAAAGTCCTTAAGTGCAGAGGAGCATATGCTTGAAGAGTTCCAGAAGGTTACCACCCAAATGAAGAACTTCTCCATCAGAGCGGCAACCATTTCCTCCATCTATACTCCCATCATTATATTCCTGGGTAGTATAGCAACGGGGCTGGTGCTCTGGAAGGGCGGCTTTGATGTGCGGAACCATATCACCAGCTATGGAACGCTGGTGCTGTTCAGCTCCTATGCGGTGCAGTTCTTCGAGCCTATAAAACAGTTTGCGAGAGTGTTTACAGAGCTTCAGTATACTCAGGCCTCCGCAGAACGTGTTGTTACATTATTGGAAACTGAGAATGATATCAAGGATAATGAGGCTGTAGCACAGCGCTTTGGGACCATGTTTGACTCCAACCGTGAGGAATGGCCGGAGTTCAAGGGAGACATTGAATTTAAGAATGTCACCTTCCGCTATAGGGAAGGGGGAAACATCCTGGAAAACTTCAATCTCACCATTAAGGCGGGTGAAAAAATAGCTCTGGTGGGAGAGACCGGCTCGGGGAAAACCACCCTGGTCAACCTGGCCTGCCGCTTCTACGAGCCCACCGAAGGTGAAATTCTCATCGACGGTGTGGACTATCGTGAGCGGCCGCTTCTTTGGATGTATTCCAATATCGGTTATGTCCTACAGGAGCCCCATCTCTTTAGCGGTACGGTAAGGGAGAATATTGCCTACGGACGTCAGGGGGCAACCCCCGCAGATATAGAAGCAGCGGCCAAGATTGTCAATGCCCATGATTTTATTGCCAATCTGGAGCATGGCTATGAATCGGAGGTAGGGGAGCGGGGAAGCCGTTTGTCCACTGGACAGAAGCAGCTTGTATCCTTTGCCCGTGCCATTCTGTCCGACCCTGGCATGTTTGTTCTGGATGAGGCCACTTCTTCTGTGGATACTGAGACGGAGCACCTGATACAGGATGCCCTCAACAAGGCCCTGGAGGGGAGAACCAGCTTTATCATCGCCCACAGGCTTTCCACCATACGCTCGGCTGACCGCATTCTGGTTATCGACAAGGGGCGGATTATTGAAGAAGGAACGCACAAGCAGCTTATACGTAAAAAGGGTCATTATTATCACCTATATACCAATCAATTGATCGAAGAGCAGGAAAAAACGGCCTTCGCACAATAATCGGTATAAAACAAAGGGGCGGTCTACTGTTTTGAGACAGCCCCTTTGTCTATGAACAAATCAGCTTAAATCACTTTGTATTTCTTCTGTTTATATTCCAGCAGGTTCTGTTCGGCCTTATGGTAGATGGCATCAAAATCATTATCCACATTGCCCAGGGCGGACCCCCAGCTAAAGCTAATGGCATAGGGCTTATCAATGGTCGTGTTAAGCTCGTTAAGGCCCTTGATAAAGCGGTTGCCAATGGTTTTGATGGGGTCATTCTGAATGTTTTTTACCATAATCACGTAGCGTTCACAGCTTTGATGTGAAAGGAAGTCATCATCCCGGATGGAGTTGGACAATATCTGAGAAACCTTTGAAAGGGTGAATTCACCTTCATCAAAACCGTATTTGGAATTAATATCATAAAAGTTGTCTATCTCCACCAGGATGAGCACATAATCCCCCGTGCTGCTTCTGCGGTGCTGAAGCATATTGGCGGCAAGAAAGCGAAGATGGGTGAGCTTATCCAGGTTTTCTTTTACCGTCAGCTCGTTCAGTCGCTTATTGGATATTTTAAGGCTTTCATGGGCATCCAGAAGCCTTTTTTCAATCTCCTTCTGCTCCCTCGCCTGGTATTGGCTTCCCATATAGTGGCAGAGTTCCAGCCCCAGGTCGTCAATGAAAGGCGCCATGGCTTCATAGGCCGATATAAGCAGAAAACCAAACTGGTGCTTACTAAAGAAAAGAGGTTTTATGAGCACCGGCTCCTGCATGTCTTCCAAAAACTGATCAGGCAGGATATCAGAGAATAAAAAGGGCTTGGGATATGAAATGAGCTTTCCACGGGAATATCCGTAGAATATAGTGCCTTTGATGTGGGAATGGGATTGAGTATCGTCAAAGGGAAGGGCCTCAGGGTAGCATACAATAAAGCAATGGGAAATATTGTTTTCCTTAAGATAGCTGGTAAGCTCTCTGTTAAGCTCTTCGGCGCTAAGCAACTGAAGCCGGCCGTTTAGTCGATAGGAGCTGATATAGGGAAAGGGGGCTTCTTTTTTGAGTGCATCTTCTAGCTTACAGCCGCAGGATTCCCGGACAAGAAGCTCAGGATCAACCAGATATGTCTTGTTGTTCTGGTGGCTGAAGATAAGCTCAAACAGGGCTGCAACCGCCTTCTTTGCAATCAGGTCAAAGCGCTGATTAACGGTGGTGATTAAGGGGGAGCAATAATCCAGAAGGCCTGTCCCGTCAAACCCCGATACAGCGACATCCTCAGGCACACGAATTCCATTATCGTTAAAGCAACGAATTGCTGCCAGCGCCATTTCATCATTAGCACAAACCACGGCATCAATCTCTCGGCGTTTAATAGGCTCTAGCAGATTCTTGGCGTGATTATATCCGGACATATAGCCAAAGCTGCCCTCCAGAGTAAACTCCTGGCGTAAAGAGAGGCCTTTTTGTTGAATTATTTCTAAAAAGGCATTCTGGCGATCAAGGGATTCTGGATGGGACAAGGGTCCACCGATATGAGCAAATTTAGAATAGTTATGGACATCAATAAGATGCGAAACTATTTTTTTGAAGCCTTCAGCATTATTGAGCGCAATGGAAGGAACACCCGCATAATCCACACCTATGGAGACCACGGGGAGATCCACTGTATGGGCGAACTTTTCCACTAGCTCATTACCGCAGCTAAAATTAATGGAGCTCGAGAGAATGATCAACCCATCCAAGCGCTCCCTGTGAACGATTCTGAAGAGTGTATTGCTTGTCACATTATCAGGGGAATTATTGTCAAAGCTATGTCCTTCCAGGACAATAAGGCTCGCCTTACGTGCTTTGACCTCCTGCGAGATCCATTTATAGATGCTTAAGCAATAGCTGCTGTCAAAAACACCTATGATTAGACCAATTCTCATATAACACCTGCAGCCTTTACCCTCTTTGGATAATTTCTATCTGAGAACATATTACCACCTTTAGCCATAAAATAACATATAAAGCTTATAGACTTTTGATAATATTTGGGTTATTTTATACAAAAGTAGGACCTTTTTAGAAGGGATTTTTTCCGTTGACGGAACATGTAAAAATGACTATAATTGAGTTGACTTAAAGTCTTTTATAATCTCTATTAGGTGAGGCTCCTATACAGATAAATGCTGCTGCCCGGAAACGTCGAGAGACGCCAATGGGTTAACAGACTCTGCCGAATTAAGGTTTTGTCTAATGTAGCTGGTTGATACCTAAGCTGTATAGTGTCAAAGCTCAATGACGGGAGTGTGATCATTATGGATAGTAGTGATGGGTATCCGCTCCGGCGGATTTTTTTATAGCTTCATTTCATGCAGGCTGAGAGAATCAAATCTCCAGGCCCAAATTCGGGGAACAAACCTGCAAGAGCCCCTTTAGGGCATTTTTCAAAGAGGTGATTTTATAGAAGGAAGGTGATTTCCGTGATGGAAATCTTTAAGTCTCATGAGGGCGGGACTGAGTTGGTTTCGCTTGATTTCATTGAGAAGGGCAGTTGGATTAATTTAGTTGCTCCCACCGAGGAGGAGCTGAATTTGGTTATTAAAAATATAGGTCTTGAACAAAATATGCTGATTGATCCTCTGGATGATGAGGAAAAGCCGCGTGTTGATATTGATGGCGATCAAACACTGATCATTGTTGACGTTCCCTATGTCTTTGAGGATGAGCAGTCCATTAAGTTTGAAACTGTGCCTCTGGGCCTTTTGCTGGTTCGTGATGACTATATTATTACGATCAGCAGCAAGCAGACCTCGGTTTTTGAGCGCTTCAGAAATGGCCATATCAAGGATTTCTACACTCACAAGAAGACCCGGTTTATTCTTCAGATTCTGTACCATGTGGCCAAGGACTATTTGAAGTACTTGAAGCACATTGACAAGAAAAGTGAGTTCCTGGAAAAGGCTTTGCATAAATCCCTGAGGAATAAGGAGCTCTATAAGCTTTTGGAGCTGAGCAAGAGCCTTGTTTACTTTACCACCTCCTTAAGATCCAACGAGATTGTTCTTGAACGGCTTCTAAGGGGCAAATTCATCAAGATGTATGAAGAGGATCAGGAGCTTTTGGAGGACACCATCATAGAGAACAAGCAGGCCATTGAGATGTCCAATATCTATAGCACGATTTTAAGTGGAACCATGGATGCCTTTGCTTCGGTAATCTCCAACAACCAGAACAGTGTCATGAAATTTCTGGCGACCATTACCATTGTGATTTCGCTCCCCAACATCGTTTACAGCTATTTTGGACAGAACTTCCCCATACCCTTTAATGACAATCCCTTCATGTGGTTGTATGTGCTCATTGGCTCCATAGCCCTGTCCTTGATTGTGGCATTCTTTCTTTATAAGCGGGATATGTTTTAAGTCATTGCACATTGAGGTTGTAGGACTATAGGATGGTTGAAAAAGCCTTGTGTACTATTTTTGCTTAAATTAGGTGTTGATTTTTTCTTGAGTTTGTATTATTATAACTTATGCGCCTTTTCAATAAGGCGCAGTATATGCGCCCATAGCTCAACTGGATAGAGCGTCTGGCTACGGACCAGAAGGTTGTGGATTCGATCTCTGCTGGGCGCGCCAAAGAAAATCCTGAAGCCCTTTGCTATACCAGATAAAGTAATTTGGAAACGAACCAAAGAAACTTAATTACCTTGTATGGCAACGGCAACCGAAATAGGCCGAGATGAATCGTAAGGTTTTTCTCGGTTTATTTCTTTTTATTGTCATTCGCATCCGTGTTCCTGCCTGTTACAAGGATGGCACAAAAGCGGTAATGACTTATGGAAAAGATAAGTAAAATATGTTGCAATATGTCATTCTTCATTTAAAATTCACACTATATTCAGGCTCCCTTCAGACTTGTGATGTAAAATAAGATTTGCAAAGGAGGCATAACTAATGAATGTATCAAAAAAGATATCCATATTCTTGGTTGCCTGTCTACTGCTGACAGGGTGCGGGACAACATCTGTACAAGAATCCAAGCCCACAGTTCCGGTTATCACCCAGGATGAACTCATCACCAAAGAAACCAGTGCTGATGCCACAAGTATTTCCCTTTCCGATGATGGTATCACCGTTAACGGCGAAGCGATTTCTACAGACGATACGGCAGCAGTCTATGCGGCCAATGACATTGTTTTCTACTTGGAAGGTCAGGATTTTACCTATGGTGAAGGTGAGAAAGAGGATGCGCATTCCCAGGCAGAGGCCAATGCCCACACGGTAGTTCATATCACCCAGCCTGGCGAATATATTCTCTCAGGTACGCTGTCCGCCGGTCAGATAGCGGTGGACTTGGGCGAGGAGGCCAAGGAAGATCCCAATGCCGTAGTAACACTGTTGTTGGACGGCGCAGATGTGACCTGCACAGTGGCTCCCGCTGTGATTTTCTACAACGTGTATGAATGCGGCGTTGCCGATGAAGAAGGCGCTACTATGGAGGTGGATACTACGACTGCCGGCGCCAATGTCATTCTTGCCGATGGTAGCGAGAACAACATCAAGGGCTCCTATGTGGCACGAATCTATAAGTCTGTGGAACTGAATGAAGCGGGCACAGAAATTGTGGATAGCGAGAAACTCCACAAATACGATGGCGCGTTTTATTCCAAAATGTCCTTGAACATTTATGGTGAGAAAAGCGGCGATGGTGTCCTGAATATTTATGCTGAGAACGAAGGTCTGGATTCTGAGTTGCACCTGACCCAGTTCAGCGGCAATATCTACATTGAATCTGGCAATGATGGTATCAACACCAACGCTGATAATGTTTCAGTCACCCATATTCTCGGCGGTACATTGAATGTTGTTATCACAGGCTCCACTGGTGAGGGAGATGGCATCGATTCTAACGGCTGGCTTGTCATCGATGGCGGAAAGGTTACCGCTTCTGCCTGCGGCTTTAGTGCGGATGCCGGTGTGGATGCAGACAAGGGTGTCTATATCCGTGGAGGCCAGGTAGCAGCATCCGGTAATATGTTTGACCGCGTGGAGACGGAACAGACCTGTGCTGTCTTTACCTTTGCCCAGAGGCAGACTGGCGGGGAAATAATTACTCTGAAAACCGAAGCCAATAGTCCTGTCGTTTCGTATACCCCTGCCAATGATTTTCAGTATCTGGTCGTTTCTGCACCTAACCTAACACCGGGTAACTATACCCTATGGCAAGGGGAGAATCAGCTTTCCGGCAGCAAGATGGAGATGCAAATGGGTGGTGGTATGCAAGGTGGAGAACGACCCGAACTCCCCGAAGGCATGGAGATGCCTGAGGGTGGTTTCCCGGAAATGCCGGAAGGCATGGAGCCACCTGAAGGTAATAGACCGAAACCTCCGGAAGGCATGGGAAAACCGGATGGAATGTTCCCAGCGCAGGGAGAAAGACCGGAAGGAAATCCCGGCCAGCAGCCAGGTAAAATGGGTGGGGGCCCAGGGATGGAACAGACAGATGCCCAGAAAGTATCCAATATATTCGTTATTACTAAGGGAAACAATAGTTTTCAGATTGCAGGTTAATTATGCTCCCCAGTAATCCCCCGATTTCTTACCTCAACGAGATTGATCATCAAAAGCTTATTGTGTTTTAGCCATAAAAAAACCATCCCAATATACATTGAGATGGTTTTTTGTGGTGACCCCAAGGGGAATCGAACCCCTGTTACAGCCTTGAAAGGGCCGTGTCTTGACCGCTTGACCATGGGGCCAAAAAAGTGGTAGCGGCGGTCGGAATCGAACCAACGACACTGCGGGTATGAACCGCATGCTCTAGCCAACTGAGCTACGCCGCCACATCATTTCGTCAGCGTTTCCGCGTGACGCTATTACATAATAGCAGACACGGAATGTGCTCGTCAAGAGTTTTTCTAAAAAAAGAACGACAAACAGTGACAACTTCCTTGATTAATTTTTTCCAGTTGTGTTATCCTATAAACATTGGTAATAAGCAGGATTGGAAGATTTGGAGAGCATGCGAAATGAAAGAGAGAATTTATACCATACCCATCAATGAGGCCTTCGATCAGGATACCGAATG
This sequence comes from Bacillota bacterium, assembly GCA_023415205.1. GTDB lineage: Bacteria > Bacillota > Clostridia > DSM-8532 > DSM-8532 > DTU059. Next base: position 154,145 of record JAEZLR010000022.1, read on the forward strand.
CCCTCTGTGTATCTGTGAGCGGAAGCTGGAGAACGATGCACTGGAGTACACCCTGGGCCCCGCCATGATGGAGCCTGACAGCCGTATTGAAACCAATCGGACGGGTTTTTGCAGCCTCCATTTTACAAAGCTTTACAATATGCAACAAAACCGCCTGCCATTGGCCCTGGTCATTGATACCCATATGGTGGAGCAGATTAAACACCTGGAGGAGATCTATCAAAAGCATGAGAGCGCTTTGGCCAAGGAGAGTGACAAAGGGGTGCTAAGTTCAGCCCTGGATGCCATGAAGGGCAAGAAAAGTGTCGCCGGAAAGCTCCTTGATGAACTTCTTGAGAAGCTCAACCGCCTGGAAGGTACCTGTGCGGTATGTGACAGGATGAACGGCAATATGGATAAGCTGATGGAAAACACCCTTTATTTATACAGCAAGGAGCAGGAGTTCAGAACCAAATTCCACGCAGGAAAGGGCTTTTGCCTCAAGCATGTCAGGCAGCTTCTTGAAAAGTCACGGAAGGAGCTTTCCCAGGGAATGCTCGCAGAGTTCCTCAAAGGACTTTTGCCCTTGGAATTAGATGCCCTTAAAAGGGTTCAGGGGGATGTGAACCATTTTACCAAAATGTTTGATTACCGAAGCCAGGGAAGCGATTGGAAAAATTCAAAGGACGCGGTGCCCCGAAGCATTGAGAAGCTTAGTGGTCCCTGCGATCTTAAAAGGTAACTGAAAGAAGGAAGAACCTATGAAGAAAGAGAAATATACCCTTCAGGATTTATTGGATATCATGACCAAGCTTCGCGCTCCTGACGGCTGTCCCTGGGACAGGGAACAGGATCACAAGAGCCTGAAGCGCTACCTCATTGAGGAAGCCTATGAGGTGCTGGAGGCCATTGATGAGGAAAGGCCCGATAAGCTCTGCGATGAGCTGGGAGATTTGCTTCTACAGGTGGTCTTCCATGCCCAGATAGCCAAGGAAAACGGTCAGTTTACTATGGAAGACGTTATCCATGGTGTCAGCGCCAAGATGATTAATCGGCATCGCCATGTTTTTGGTGAAGAAGAGGCTCAGACTGCCGATGATGTCATGGTCATATGGGAAAAGGTGAAAAAGGGCGAGAAAGGCCATCAGACGCAGACCCAGGTTTTAAAGGATGTTCCCGGTAACCTGCCGGCCCTCATGCGGAGCTTTAAGGTTCAGCAAAAGGCGGCCCAGGTAGGCTTTGACTGGGATGATATAAAGGACGCCATCCTGAAGGTAAAAGAAGAGATAGGCGAACTGGAAGACGCATATGCTAAAGGTGAGGCGGCCCATGCGGAGGAGGAGCTAGGTGACCTGCTTTTTGCCGTGGTCAATGTCTCCCGGTTTATGAAGGTACAACCTGAATTGGCGCTGACAGCTACCGTCAATAAATTCATACGCCGCTTCGAATATGTGGAAACCGAGGCAACGCGGCAAGGCAGGCAGCTTTCGGAGATGTCCCTTAAGGACATGGACGCGCTGTGGGATGAAGCCAAGGTTAAGGAAAAGGAAAATGGAGGAGAAAAACAATCATGAGAATAGATAAGTTTCTTAAGGTGAGCCGTATTATTAAAAGGAGAACCCTGGCCAACGAAGCCTGCTCCAAGGAAAAGGTCACGATCAACGGAAGAACGGCCAAGCCGGGAAGTGAGGTTAACGTGGGAGATCTGGTGGAAATACGTTTTGGAGAAAACACCACCCGGTTCAAGGTTCTCAAGGTTACCGAGCATGTGAGAAAAGAAGAAAGTGTGGATATGTACGAGCTCCTGTAATAAGGAGCTTTTTTTTTGCATAAAATGCATCGGCGGAACTTTCAGCCACATAGAAAAGCCAGCCATAAGGAGGTGCTGTTATGCCTGAAGAACGAAAGGCTTTTGAACAGCGCGCGCAGAATATTATTTTGAAGGACAGAAGACGCCTGATGATATCGGGTGTAAGACATGTTGAGAGCTTTAATGAGGATTGTATCGTTCTGGATACCGAACTGGGCATTTTGGTTGTCAGAGGGACGGGCATGCATATCAACAAGCTGAATGTCGAAACCTCTGAGCTGGATGTGGAAGGGGATATCGGTTCGTGTGAATACCTGGATAACGGTACACCCCAACGAAAAGGAGGCTTCTTCTCGGGCCTTTTTAGATAGAGAGGCGGCTATAGACGATGCATGACAGTGTGATGTATGAATTGACGGTTTTCGGCGGGGCAGGAGCGGCGGGTGTGCTGATCGCCTTTCTGTATGATTTGTTTCGGCTCAAACGCAGGATGATGAGAACGAGACCCTTGGTGACACACCTTGAAGACATCCTGTACTGGATCTGTGCGGCCATTATCTTGTTTCTATCCTCCTATATATTAAGTAGCGGAGAGACACGCTTCTATTTTTATATGGGTTCTGCCACTGGAGGGCTCCTTTATTTAGGGGTCTTGAGCAAACCCGTTTTATGGTTCTTATCCACCCTGATTCAAATGATCGTTTGGCCCTTTCAGGAGATATTTAAATTCCTAAGGCCCATTTTTCATATTCTTGCACTGTTTATCAGAAGAGTACTAGGAAAGGCGCGGAATCGTGCAGCCTTAGAGGGTTACAGGGCAAGGGTGGGGTTCTATCGGATTAGAAACGCCTTTACCAAGAAGTGATGCTGTCTGTCCGGCTGGTGGGACAAATTACCAACCAGCAAATATTCTAAATAGGACAAAAGACCCTTTTACATGAAATGGCAATATGCTATAATAGAATCCACCATAATCTTTTACACAAGAAAAAAGGGTGAATGGAATGTCGGTACAAAAGACGAAGCAAGGCTGGTGGGTAGGACCACTTGTGATCGTTATGCTGATTTATGCAGCCTTTACTTTTACATCTCAATCTGATGAGCTGTATCTTATTAATATGGAATTAAAGCAGCTTGAGCAGAAAATCCAGAAGGAAGAGGCCACAAAGAATGATCTTCTTGAGCAAAAGGACGAGATCACCAGTGATGAGAGCATAGAAAAAATTGCCCGTGAGAAGCTGGGGATGGTCAAGGATGGCGAGAGAGTTTTTGTGGATACTAACAAATAGCGTAGGATAAATAATGAGAACCTGTCCATTAAGGGCAGGTTCTTTTGCATCTTTGCAAAGCTTCTTACCAAGGGCCTCTAGAGCCTCAGTTCTCGTATAATTTCCTTCAAGGTATCGGCTGATCTTTGGAGAAGGCTCTGTTCCTTAGGGGTAATGGGAACCTCAATGATTTTGTTAATGCCATTTCTGTCTACAAGGGTAGGGACACTCAAGGCAACATCATCAAGCCCATAGGCGCCCTGCATAATGCTTGAGACGGTCAAAATAGAGTGTTCATCGCGCATGATGGCTTCACTGATCCTTTGAACTGCCAGGGCTACAGCAAAATAGGTGGCTCCCTTGGATTTAATAATCTCGTAGGCTGAATTTTTAACCTGGGAGAAGATCTGATTCATCTCGGCGTTGTCCGAGCATTTATGACAACTCCTGCAATAGGCATCCATGGGCATCCCTGCAATGGAGGTGAGACTCCAGGCTGGGAGCTCGGAATCCCCATGCTCGCCCAGAATATAGCCATGGACATTTCGGGTGTCCACGCCCACATGCTCACCGATAAGGTAACGGAATCGTGCGGTATCCAGAACTGTTCCGGAGCCTAAGACACGGGAGGCAGGAAAGCCCGACAGCTTCCAGGTGACATAGGTTAAAATATCCACGGGATTGGTAACCACCAATAATAGGGAATCGTCAGGCCTATTGTACTTGATAACCTCTGAAATAATGGACTTAAAGACCTCTGTATTTTTGTGAACCAGGTCAATGCGGGTTTCGCCTTCTTTTTGATTGGCTCCTGCCGTAATGATGATCAAATCCGAATCCTTGCTGTCCTTGTAGCTGCCCTGATAGATTCTAACAGGCTTGGCAAAGGGCAAACCATGATTTAAATCCATGGCCTCCCCTTTTGCCTTGGTCTCATTAATATCAATGAGCACCAGCTCCGAAAACAGGCCGCTCAGCATGAGGGTATAGGCTGTGGTGGAGCCCACAAATCCAGCGCCGATGACCGTTACTTTATGAATATCCTTTTTGTTCATACTATTTACACCTTTTGGGTACCTTTCATTTCTTATGGTTTATTATTAGAAATTACCACAAAAGATATAACACAAACATTGCCTAAATAATTATAAACTACTTTTGACTAGCTCTTGGTGGCGATCTTTGCCCAACTGTCCTTCAAACCTACGGTCTTATTAAAAACTGGAGCCTGGGGCTGTGAATCCTTATTGTCTACACAGAAGTAACCCATCCGTAAGAACTGGAACCGGTCTCCGGGTTTGGCCCCGGCCAGAGCCGGCTCAAGCTTGCAATGGGTCAGAACGGTGAGGGAAGCAGGATTGAGGTTGTCTTTGTAATCTCCGTCCTCGGGGTAGTCATCAGGGTTTTCAGCCTTGAAAAGCATGTCGTAAAGCCGTACCTCCGCATCAATGGCATGCCGGGCCGATACCCAGTGGATGGTCCCTTTAACCTTGCGGCCATCGGGGGATTCTCCGCCACGGGAAGCGGGGTCATAGGTGGCTTTAACCAGGGTCACTCTTCCGTTCTCATCAGTCTCATAGCCCGTACATTTAATAAAGTAAGCATTTTTTAAGCGAACCTCACCCTCGGGCTTTAGGCGGAAGTATTTGGGCGGGGGGTTGATCATAAAGTCGTCCTGTTCAATATAAATCTCCCTGCAGAAGGGCACCTTTCGTGTACCACGATCAGGCTGTTCAGGATTGTTCTCCACGTCAAATTCTTCGGTCATGTCCTCTGGATAGTTTTCAATGACAACCTTGAGGGGATTGAGGACGCCCATAACACGATCGGCTGTTTGATTAAGGTTTTCACGCACACAATGCTCCAAAAGACCCCAATCAGCAATGCTGTTGGTTTTGGACACACCAATAAGTTCAATAAAGTTGCGGATGGACTCAGGGGTAAAGCCTCGGCGCCTCAATCCACAAAGGGTGGGCATACGGGGATCATCCCATCCTGACACATAGTTTTTTTCTACCAGCTCACGGAGCTTGCGTTTGCTCATGACGGTGTAATTGATATTCAGTCGTGCAAATTCATACTGGCGGGGGGGATTTTTGATATCCAACTTCTCCAGGACCCAATCATACAGAGGGCGGTGGTCGGTATACTCAATTGAGCACAGGGAGTGGGTGATACCCTCAATGGCGTCTTGGAGCGGATGGGCAAAGTCATACATGGGGTAGATGCACCACTCGTCTCCGGTGCGATGGTGATGTTCCTTTTTAATGCGGTAAATAACAGGATCCCGCATATTAATGTTGGGGGAGGCCATGTCTATCTTTGCCCTAAGTACACGTGCACCACTTTCAAATTCGCCGGCCCGCATTCTTAGGAACAAATCCAGGTTTTCTTCAATGCTGCGGTCTCTCCATGGGCTTTCCTTACCGGGCTCTGTCAATGTGCCCCGATATTCACGGATTTGATCCACATCAAGCTCGTCAACATAGGCCAGACCTTTCTTGATGAGCTTAATGGCATACTCAAAAATCTGCTCGCTGTAATCCGAGCCATAAAAAAGGCGATCCTCAAAATCGAAGCCCATCCAACGGATATCTTCGATGATGGCATCCACATACTCCACATCTTCCTTGGTGGGATTGGTATCATCAAAGCGGAGATTACACTTGCCACCGTATTTGAGGGCTGTTCCGAAATCAATGACCATGGCCTTGGTATGGCCAATATGCAGGTAGCCGTTGGGTTCGGGGGGAAAACGGGTATGAACTTCCTTAACCCGACCACTTTCAAGGTCGGATTCAATGATTTCTTCTATGAAATTTTTCTGACGGATTTCCATTTCTTCCATTCGCTTACACACCTTTTTGCTGTACTTAATTGAATTTTGTGTACATACATATTTTCTCAAGTGTCCTTGTTATGGTTATTATAAGCCAATAAGTACCTATTGTAAACATACTCGTTCCCCAAAGCGCCTCACCAGGTAAAACTCTTAGGGTAAACTATCCCTTTACCTTTTTAACCTGCACTAAAGCTATGAAAACTGGTGCCGGAGCTAGGGCGCGACCGTAAACAGCCTGTTGGCTTCCTCCATGTTTGTTATAATGGGAACGCCAAAGGGGCAGCGATTCTCACAGCTGCCACATTGGATACAATCCTTTCCGCTATGGGCTAAACTCAAATAATGGGAGCGAATGGAGGGGGGGACATTATTAAGGTCCAGCCGAGCAATGTCCAGATACTTGTTGACCGTTGCGATATCAATCTCAGCCGGACAGGGCTGGCAGTGGCTGCAATAAACGCAATTTCCCTTAAAATCATTGCGCATGGTTCCAAGAATTTCAGCATAATCCTTCTCTGAATCTTCAAGCTCAAAATACCCCAGGGCATTGAGCATCTCCTCGGATGTCTGGCAGCCCAGCAGTACACTGGACACAGCCGGCCTTGACAGCGCATAATGAATGCACTGAGCCCCGGTAAGCGGCTTGGCAAACGGAGTGTGTTCAGGCAATAGCAATTTGCCGCCGCCAAAGGTTTTCATCACCGTAATGCCAATCTGTTTTTGCGTACAAAGTTTATATAGCTCCGCCCGCTTGGGATCAATTCCCCGAAAGAGTTCCGGGTCAAAGCCCTTTTCAAAATGATCAAAAACATATTCCTCGGATGGAAGCATATCAAACGCGGGATTGATACTAAACATTAGCATTTCTGGAATGCCTGTATTAATCGCTTTGACTGCCGTCATTGGGTTATGCGAACTAAAGCCGATATGACCTATATAGCCCTCTTTTTTTAGGTGTTCCACATATTTAATAAAGTCTGTTTCGAAAACATTATTATAATCATCTTCCGAGTCAATGAAAAACAACATTCCTAAATCGATGTAGCCACCAAAAATCCGCAGCATATCCTCAAAGTATCGTTGCACTGTCGGTAGATCACGGCTGATATCATACTGCTGCCTAACGTCTGTAGAGCCAATATGCCCCTGTATGATGACTTGGTTACGTCTATCGCCTATAACTTTGGCAATATTCTCCCTAATTTCTTTTCCCGGCATAAATACATCAAAAATGTTTACGCCGTGCTCAAGAGCAGTGTTGATTGTTGCTTCAATCTGTGAGTATGGCTTGCCGTCAAGATGCTCACATCCAAGGCCGATGGCACTAGTCTTTAGGCCTGTTTTTCCAAGTTCTCTGAATATCATCTGAATATGCCCCCTTTGGTTACTTGACCTTAATTAATATTATTTAACACTCAATTTTATAGACACCTTGATACTTCGGTGAAAGCATTTGTGCTATTTTCCGCATTGCAATATCTACACATTCTTCATCCCAATTATCACAGCCATGATTTTTTGATTCCAGATGAAAAGGCTGTCCTATGCGTACTCTCACTGTTGCATGCTTTGGAGTTTCCATTCCCATATCATTCTGGTTGACGGGCAGCATGATTTCTGTTCCCTCAAGCGCTATTGGGACAATGTCAGCCTTTGAAAGTCTTGCTAATAGTAAAAAGCCCTTTTTACCCTTCATCAGGGAACCAGATCTACTCCTGGTACCCTCGGGGAAGATTAAGATGGACTCCCCTAAAGCCAATACCTCCAGAGCTTTTTTGATTGCATTTCTATCGGCTGAATTTGGACTTATAGGGATGTGTTTAATTATTTTTAGGAATAATGAGGTAAAGGGATTTGCTTTCAGCTTTCTACCTGCCATGAATGTGACATTGTTCTTCTCAAGAACTTTATTGAGTACAAGGCCATCAACATTGCTTAAATGATTCGCAATAAATATTGTGGGCTTGCCTATCCGTTCAGAGAGGAGTTCATCTCCAGTTACCTCAAGCTTTGCATATTTATTAAGAACAAAGGATGTTGCCTTACTGCCAATATATCGAATAATACTTTCCGGGAGTATATTTATAATTGGCGCCAATACACGTATTATTCTCATAGACACCTCGTACAAGATTAAAAACTTACTCTGTAATTATACCCGATATATTACCGTATTTTCCTATAAATATCTATTATCTTGAGCCAATAAGTTAAAAAAACATGACTACTAGTATTGCTCAATCGGTTTGTAAAGGTTTCTATACCACGTAGCCAGATTTATCCATGGAAGGTGAACCTCTAAGAAATTGGGAACCAGGATAAATCTAAAGTAACGACATTTTCATCTCTGTAAAGTGAGAAGGCTGATTTTCTTTAAAGCCAAGCCTTTTATATAAGGGTTTTCCTAATTCTGACGCTGACAGTTCAAGATAGGATACATTTTGCTTTTTGGCTTCCTCAATTAGCATACTCATTGCATTTGTGGCATAACCCATTTTGCGATACTCAGGATATGTAAGAACATTGAGTATCATGCCTGTTTTGCCTGTAGGCCATGATAGATTTGCCGGCTTCTCAGAAGTCACCAAGAATGCTGTAGCAACAACATCTCCATTATCATCTTCTACAAATACAGCAAAAAAGTCGAGGTTTATGTGCTTTGGGTAATATTGCTGTAATTGATTATATATCATATCTTTCTTAGCATTGGTTAATTCCCAATTTTCAGAAGCAAAATAATCAAACCTAACTTTTATTAGCTTATCAATATCGTTGTGATTGGCCATCCTAACATTCATTTTCATAACCCCCAATAATATAAATAACGTAAAAGCTGTGTAAAATTATACCATATGTGAACACAGATAATACTCAATTAGACACTTTTTATAAGCCACTTACTCTAAAAATTTCAAAAATTGAAGCTAAACCATTATATTTAAATATATCGTCGCACATTATTCATTAACTGTCTGTATTCGCATCCAAAATGCTCTAAACACCATCTCTCTTCTGAAAGTATTATCCAATGTGCGGATATTTGAAAAATCAATAATATACTAAATAATATCCACGAACATGTAATGATTGAGCTACCTAAAAAATAAATGAAGTACCCAATATACATTGGGTTGCGAGACACTTGGTAGAGCCCTTTTACATTAACTCCGCTTTCTTCAGGCTCAGCAAAATTAACTATAGATATAGTGTAAATTATGATTCCTACTACCAGTATAACCAAGCCAATAAAAAACCACTCAGTTTGAGTCTCGACCTTGAGTAAAAACAAGCAGATTAGGGTAAGAATTGTTGTAATCTGATACACCCCATACGCTACTTTTTCTATTCCTACTAAGGGGGCAAAATAACTTGCACGTCTCAGTGATTCCTTGCTCAAAACTCCTAATAAACCATATCGTATTAAGAAAATTGGGATTGCTATCCAAAATGCACTCATAAAAACCCTTTAAACATTTTATAAAAAACTTGCCTATGCAATGTAAGCCGCTAGTAAAGATGGGGATGGGACATAGTATACAAGGCCTTCCTATAATGAACAGAATACTATCAAGTATTGAAAAGCTCCCACTCAGGTTTGAGAATCCCATAGAGTAATTCATTATCCCAGTGGCCATCCTTAAATCTATCCTTCCGTATTTCCCCCTCTTTTACCATCCCGATCTTTTTCATGACGCTTTCTGAACGAGAATTATTTGCATTGCACCGAGCGCTAATTCTATGTAGGCCTAAATCTCTAAAGCCTATATCAAGTAAGGTTTTAGAAATTTCTGTCGCATAACCTTGAGACCAAGCATGGGGTAATAAGAAATATCCTATTTCTCCACAACCCCCGAACTCATTTTTCCAATGAACTTCGATATCAGAAAAACCAATAAAACGATTATCTGAGAGTAGGAAAACAGCAAACTCGTATGCAGTACGATGAATCTCTTGTTTTCGATTTAGTATTTTATCCCAAAAAGGGAGCGCTTGCTCAGCATTTTGGTAATTGTCCATTAATGCATATTTCATAACTTGTTCATTAGAGAAAACCGAGTAAAACAAGTTAAAATCCTCAATTGTGAATTCTCTCAACAAAAGCCTATTGCTTGTGTATTCCATCGTGTTTCCTCCATGACCTAATTGATCCATCATAGCCCGTCCTCAACTAAAGTAACTTCAACTACTTCTATACTGTTGGGTTCTCCAATCTTAATCTCTCAGTTTGTAATAATTTCCGTGTTGTCTTCTTTTGCTTTTTCCCACATATTCCAATGTTGCCCCAGTGCTAACTTCTCATATGTTTTATATTTTAACTTATCAATATCTATTGTGCTAGGATGTTTCTTGTCCACCGAGAATCTAATCTACCATAAAATCTATGGGTCACTCTTTTGAACTACGATCTCTTGTATTATGTCATCTTGAAGAAGGAACACTATGGAATATCCAAATTCATTTCCATCATTAAATTTATAACAATTTGTTATGCCGTTTTCACTTTCAACATTATAGCTTTCAGTGCCGGGATATTCTTTTATTATTAATTCTATAGGATCGCCAACTGAAACATCTCTGATTGTCTTAAACTCTTTACATTTAGTACTATATCCTAATAGTCTATAATAGTTTTGCTTTTCATCCCCAACAACCACTGCAGTTAAGGTACTACTCACAATATCTTTACGGTATCCCTCTACATAAGGGGAAGTACTAATTTTAGCTTCCTTTATGACAATATCATCTATTACATTTTTAAGTAAATCTTCGTTTACTTGGCCATTAACATTTATTACCTCAGTTTGGCCATAATACAGATAAAAATCCTCATGCGTAATCATAGGGGTCTCAGGATTCCTTGGAGGCATTTGTTTACAAGAAGTTATAGAAAACGAAAATAGCAAAAATAGAAAAATACTATTAGCCAGTCTCATATATTTTTCCTAGTGACATGCTTCCTATTGTTATAAAACTTATTGAGAGTATTAAAAGTTGTTAATCCCATAATATCTCCGTTCCCATAAACCTTAATGAATATATTTATAATTAAAAATTCACTTACACATGGTTTATGCTATTCGTGATTATAACCATCTAAAACATTTTCTTTAATTCTTCAATGCTGTAAAAAGTCACCGTATCCATTTTGTCATACGAAGTAGATGTATCCAGTGCATTGCCGTCAATATCGTAAAGGCGGCCACTAAAAACCTCTTCAATAGTTGCATCTTTATTAATAGAAAAAAAGGTAAAATCCCCTACTGAATTAGACCTATGGTATTTTATTCCATAGGCATTGTTATATTTTGCAAGGGTAAATATTTCAGTGCCGGCGCTATAGGGCATGCCCTTTGAAAAAAGCTTTTTAACCTGTCCGTTCTCATATGAGTAAATTACGATACCGTTACTGTCAACTTTTTCGTTTGAAATAGCTAAATCAAGAATTCCATCCAGGTTAAAATCATCTAAAAAATAGTATAGTTTATAAACATCCCAACGCTCAAAATCACCCCCAGTAGTTGAAGAACTTTCCGTTTCAATCTCTCCTAAAGAGACTAGGTAATCGTAATAAATCTTAGCTGATGGAGCGTGATTCCCGGCATTTTTGCATGTAGTAAACGTCAACGAAACTACGATAAATAAAGCTAAGCTGATCAATTTCTTCATTACTTTTAATCCTCACAGTACATAAATTACCTATTTTCGCAGGTCTTTAGTTTAAAAATATTTATCGTGTCCATTACTCCATTAGTTGGGAGAAATTACCCATGCAGTTTCCTTATGCGAAGTCCGTGAGGAAGATTAAAACTGACCCTGTTGCTAGTTTAATTACTGATATTTACAACTTTAACGAGCTTGATGCGAACTATGATGTGGTCATTTGAGTTCTCTTCTGTGTATTAATTCGATGCAAAGGAGAGCCTACTGTAGGGATCATGCTCAATGAGATTAGTAAGATTTCAATTTCCATAAATGATACCACGGTCATCATACTTTAATGTTATATACAACCTCTTGAATTTCACCCTTAAAATACTCATAATCTCCCTCATCAAAATGCCAAATAATTTTGACATTCTTTGGAATCAGTAAACCATTTTTAGATGAATAGCTGCTAACAACTGCTGAAAATTTTCGCTTCACAAATTTGCCATCTTTTTCTTTATAATAGCGGTCATCCGTTTGAAAACGTATAAATTTACCTGATTCATCAAAATAGAAATCTCCTGTAACATCTATACCCCTATGGATAAAACGAGCTTTCGCTTTAAATGAATCTACTTCTTCCCAAACAATATAGTCTTGAAGACTATACCCAGGAATAAATAATATCTCCGTAAATAAAGTAATTAAAGATGATTGGCTAATTTCCTTACCTTTGGCATTTAAAACAGGTACTAGATTAAATAGTTTACCATACATATGACCTTGGCCATCTTTATAGATATCTCTAACTTCAAGTGGCATAGATAAGGCCTTCATATAGGCTATCCTAACGGGATTAATAACAGAATTAAACTGAATTGTTTTTAACTCTGTCCAATCTTTATCTGGAGATAATTTTATGTAACTTTCTTTCCAGATTACATCAGCATTAACGACCTTAGGCTTATTAATATAACCACAAAGTCTAAAAAAGCGTTTAACTGGTTCTGGTAGAGAAGCAATATCGCTCTCTTGATATACCTCCGAATTAATAAATTCAGAACTCTTTTTAATTTCTTTAGAGCGCTCTCTTAGATATAATTTCTTCATTTCATACCACCTTATAAGTCATTAGCCATTAAGAAGATGCTTCATGCTCATTCATGTCTGATTTATCACGGATGACTGAACCATAAAAAATCAAGCTCATTGCCAATGCCCTATGTTATTATACCCTGATGAGATTATCATTCAGTATACCCGAATATGCTCTCGGCTATGAGGCCAGCCCCCGAAGCCTGAGCCCCAAGGATGAGATGAATTATGCATACGTTTCTAGGAGGTTTATGGGGAAGGCTGAATGATTTTTGCTTCAAACAATGTCTCGAATGTATTCACAGCTCCTCCGTGTTCTATGATTTTCCCCTCTGCTATTTTGTCGATATCTACTCCTGTGAATAATAATTTTTTTCCAGTGGGTTTCATGCCCAACCACTCCCCTTTATGTATAGCTTCAGCAATAAATTCAGAAATAATGTAATCGCCATCACAATACTGACGGATAACCGTGATCTTCATTTCCGGGTAAGTTTTTCTAACATCTATCTGATGTTGCTTCATTCCTTCTATTCCTACAGGGATAACCTTATTCCCAATCCTTACAGTGCAATCATCAGAAATGTATTCATGGAACTCATCTACTAAATTATTTGAAGATACATATTCATAGAAATACTTGATCTTATTCTTGATATCCATAGCAAATCTCCTCAAATCATTATTAAAAGATATTTTAGTCAACCCTTGTTTTAATCCCAAGCATGAATTACTTCCCCATTATCAATATGTAGACCAACATCTCCATGACCTTCCTTCAAAAATAAAGGCATATCCTTTCCCATTTCATATACACCCCAATAGGGTTGTTCTATACACCATTTTAAGTTTTCCAGATATATAAATGAGTTGTAGCCTCTATTACCATCTTCAGTAATTATATCTACAATATAATATTCCTTTACGGAAGGAGCGTCGTTTACTGATAGATTTCTTGTTGCCTTTGCATCTAAAAAACATTCCATAATTGTCTTGATTGTTCTATTATCAGTATATTCTATAAATGTATTGCCGTTTGAAATTTCTATTGAGGATATCTTTTCAATATCAGGTAACTGTATAGCTTTAGCCATTGGAAAAATATCGTTATAAACTTTGATTGCGCCTATAGCAAGCACGAGTAATAATATTGCCAAAGAAAAACCTAACCATCTTATTTTCGTCCTCTTCATAATTTACCTCCCAAAATAATTGTTTTAAATATAACGTGCCACAATTGACCAATTTCACTTAACGTATCTGTGTGTCGCTGAACCGGACATCCTTGACTTTCCGTCTTGGCGGTGGTCACACCCGGTGAAGTGATGTGGTCTGACTTGCATCGTTCCCACTAAGACACGAAGCGTGAACATGTTGTTATACGAAGTTGGCATAATTAATTCTACTTCGATACCATAAACTGATATTACTCATATTATCATAAATCATTAAGTACACATTGATTAGTTAACTTTATTTTGATTATACCGTTAATGCCAACATCAAAACTAAATTGCAACCCTCTCATCATTCTTATAAAGTAACGTTACTATAATAGCCTTCCTATTAGAAACTATCCCAAAGTCTTTAATTTCCCAGCTTTCATGTTTTATAAATAATAATGCTGGATAGAATAAAACTAGTATTATAATCAACCATAGTCCCAATACCATAATAACAAATATTGGTTCAATATGACTTGTGTTAGGAGCCCAAACATAGAAATTTATAACTGCAAAAATAATAGTAGTTGTGATTATATATATAATTCCGAATTTTTTAGCTCATTCATTAACAAATTGTTTATTTAAATCCATTTAACGTACTCCTTTCAAATTCAGTTAAATATACGATTTAATACCCTAGACACACACTCTGAAATGATTATGTCAATTTTGTATAACGTCTCAGTATTACGATGCCGACGAACCGGACCACCAGAGCTCTTTAGCGGCCCTTGAGGCCTAGGTTGCATAGGCGAGCAGTGAAGCGGAGCGGAACGACCAGCCTAGGTTGCATAGGCGAGCAGTGCAGCGAAGCGGAACGACCAGCCTAGGTGAGACGGTGTGGCAGCAATGACCCGTGAGCACGCCTAAAACTTGAAAACTGTGTTGTACGAAGTTTTTCTTGCCTTCATATATCCTTATAATATCTAACCTCATTAGTATTAAACTTCTCTAAAAATTTTTTAGTTCCTTCAGGAAGATAACCCATTTTCCTATAGAAGTTAATCCCAATATTATTTTCCTCAAGAACCCAGAGAACAACATTTTTATAACCAAGCTCTTTTGCTTTATCTTCAAAATAATGAATAAGGGAATTACCTATCCCTTTTCTACACATGAGCGGATCAACATAAAGACCCCATAATTCATAAGCTGATTCTTTATCCTTATCTCTACTATTACCAATTGTCATAAATGCTTTAAGAATTCCATTTTCTTCGTAAACATAAGTCTCCTCACTATGTTCTTCTATAGCTTCTCGAAACCTAGCAGCACCTTTGACAATGTTCATATTCTTAAATAAGTGCTCATCAGAGATTAAACCTCTATAAGCATAACGCCAACCATTAACATGAATTTCGGCTATACGGTTTGCATCATCTGGTAATGCTCTTCGAATCACGGATTGGACCTCCCAAAGTAAAATTTCGTATAACGTTTCGTTTTCACGATGCCGACGAACCGGACCACCAGAGCCATTCCCTTTATCACGCTTGCCGCCTAGGATGCATAGGCGAGCAATGCAGCAAAGCGGAATGACCAGCCTAGGTTGCATAGGCGAGCAGTGTAGCAAAGCGGAACGACCAGCCTAGGTTGCATAGGCGAGCAATGCAGCGAAGCGGAATGACCAGTCCAGTGATACGGTGTGGCAGCAATGACCCGTGAGCACGCCCGTTATACGTAGTAGTAAACCCTTGTAGTTAGAGCCACAGGACGTAGCGGTCTTACATCTTTTCGTATTCATTAAGAAGAACACTTTGTCACTTTGCTGAAATAGTAATTGTCCTTTGAAAAAGCATACCAAATGCCCAAATAAAATCAAAAATTGACCCAGCTACACTTCCGATCATTAATACAACCCACAAACGATAATGGAATAAGAGTGAAGGAATAACAACAGTTGTTGTTGAAAAAATAAAATCCACCAAGAGCAATTAATAAACCCTCAGCCCTGTTAACTTCTATAGTGTTAAGCGGGTCAATACCTGGTACCAATAATGATCTTCTTACAACAGCTTTATAACCTAAAACACGGTATGCTATATAGTGGCCATATTCATGAACTATGAGTAAAATGGCCATCAATAATAATAAAATTGCAAAATCCCAAGACAAGAATTTCTCCATATATACCCTTAGCTGATAAAGATTTAGCTGTATTAACATTTACTTTACCAAAAAATTACTCAAACTTCAAAGCAAATTCATTAAGCAATCCTCCGCCACAGGAGGTGGCGTAACCTATTCACTATTACGTATAACGTCCCGGTTTTTAAACTATTAAAAGGGGTTCCCGAGGCACTCCATATACCCGTTAGGTCTTTCAATGCATTATTACAATTTATTTCAACATCATTCGTATCAATCCATTCAAATTCGAAATCATAGTCATCTTTTAGCCAATCCAGAGACTGATTCAATGTAGAATGGGTTTTCTTAACTGGGCTATACTCTCCAATAATCCCTATTCTCGCTTTTTTCATGACTTAACCCCCTATTAAAGCTTGTATTGGTAACCCAAATGGAAATTGCACATAACGTTCCGGTTTTATGACGCCGACGAACCGGACCAGCGGAGCCTTTCCGTTTAGCGGCGTAAGCCCGGTGAGACGGTTTGGCAGACATGCACCACTTACTCCCTTACCTCAATGCCATTCTTTATGAGGTATTCTTTTGCAGTATCATCAAGGATAAATCCATTTTCTTTAAGTATATCAAGATAACCTTCTATTATGGGTTGGTACTTAGATTTAGGATACTCTTTAATAAAACGCGCGTAACTATCACGTAGCTCAAATTCATTATCCGTTTCATCACTCATATAAGCAAAAGTTACCGTATCTAAACATTGGGTGTAGATATAAAGGCAGAAATTAAGATCTTCCTGAATCTTTTCAACCTCAATCTTATAAGATAGATTATTATTAATGTAATCTTCATACTTAACAATTAAGTCACTTAGTTCATCCCAGTTCATTGTAAGAAGTGCATCTTCAAAAATGAATCCTCCACCCCTTAAAGTTCGAGCTTCATTATCCAATTCGATATATTTCTGTACCCCTTCAGATACAACCTCAGAGAATATAGATTTTATAAATGATAACTTTTCAAATATGTATGGGCCAGCTTCTCCCTCAATTACAACTAACCCATTTCTTTTTAAATCACTTTCTTTTATTTTTACCAAGTCCCCCTGGTAGTAAGAACTATTATAGTAATCTATAACCTTATAATAAAAATCATAAAACAATCTATATAGCTCATCGTTGGTACTTTTGTTTTTTGATTTTAAATCTTCGAATTTTGTTACAGCTTGATTAACTGAATTTAAGTCTGTTTTATCTAGAGTACTGAGAAAATTAATAAATGCGTTCACATTAGGGCTAGTATCATCCCTAGTATTGTGGGCACTATTAAAACGTCCGCACCCCACAAAAACTACTATTAAGAACAAGACAACTGAAATGATAATTATTCTCTTCATAATACACCTCATGTATATATTCCGACCCAAACAAAGCATGTAATTTCACATAACGTTCCGGTTTTACGACGCCGACGAACCGGACCAGCGGAGCCTTTCACTTTAGCGGCGCTTGCTGCCTAGGAAGCATAGGCGAGCAGTGCAGCGAAGCGGAACGACCAGCCAGGTGAGGCGGTGTGGCAGAAATGACCCTTGAGCACGCCCAAATCGTGGAAATTTTGTTATACGATGGGCTAGGAATTAAGGCCATTTTAATATCGAGCTATCACGGTTCTTATTCTGAAACTAACTATCTTTTCTATTCCTGTTATAATATCCGGAAAAAGGCTTGAGTCCAAATCGTTAATTATAATCGAATATTTTGAAAACCCTGCTGGCATATCGTAATCAAGATCATTCAGTGAGCACTCGTTTCCACAACAGGGCAAAAGAATATTAAGATTTGTAAAATTTGATTGAGCAGATAACTCTACTTGGTCACTCCACCATCCCATATCGAGTGATTGACTACATTTTGGGCAATTTAAACTATCAAAATTAGAACCTTGATCGATAAAATTAACATCATCAGTAATTTCGATTCTATAGTAAAATCCAGGATCAAAAATATTATCTAAGAATGCTATTATAATATTTTGTTCCTCTTGAGAAGGTATGTACTCAGGTCTTTCAGGTATTATTTTAAACACTGTATCCGACATAAAGGTGCCGTCAAGAGTTTTGCGCAAATTGGTTTGCAACCTTGGCATAAAGGAAGTCAACCAACCATAAAATCCGATTCGAGGTCGGTATTTTCTAAGTGTTTCATGTTTAAATACTTTTTGTTTCCC
>JAEZLR010000027.1 GCA_023415205.1 Bacillota bacterium
GGGAAACAAAAAGTATTTAAACATGAAACACTTAGAAAATACCGACCTCGAATCGGATTTTATGGTTGGTTGACTTCCTTTATGCCAAGGTTGCAAACCAATTTGCGCAAAACTCTTGACGGCACCTCCTCCCGTATGAGTAATTCCCTACAACGCTTATAGTAACTTATACGCTATTTTTAAGAATGTAATATATCTTCTATTATCTTAAATAACTGTGAACTATCCTCAGTTACCATAGATGCCTCATATACAGCCTCAATAGAAGATAATGCCACATCACTTTCAAAGTAATATAAGATTGCTGATAAAGCCCTTGCTTTTCTAAAAGGTATAAGATATTCTCCTTCTATGTATTCATCGCTTTCTTCAGATTCTTGTAATTCAAAATACTCATTTTCAAATTCATCTAACAGCTTTTCGACATTATTTTTATAAATTAGTTGTAGCTTACCGCTATTAAACTCGTTCAGCACATCAACTAAAAATGGATACTTATTTTTGATTTACTAATAGCATATTCACAGGATTTAAGAGTGATTTCTTTTTGCTTGTCACTTGTAGTTGCTAATATTCTTTTTGATAATTCTTCTGAAATTGATTCAAGTCTATTCATTTTCTTATTTCCTTACATAATTTTTATGGGGTAAAAATTTAAATATCTGTTGGAGAAATAGCTTTGGCTCTGACTTGCGGGCCCCTTTATGAGTTTTTACTATACGATATTAATAGGCTCAAATAGTAAATTCTTTATCTGTAGAATTTGATGTTAAAAGTTTATACATTGTTCTTTATTAACTAAACCAGGCTGTAAAACTTCTTCAATATAAATTTGGTTGATATCATCTATGGGTTTATTGTTTTAACATTTTTAGCACTTTGTAATTTATAACCTTAAATATTGCATTTATCTATATAACGAATTACATTTTCATTATCGCAATTTTTCCCTTATATAATCCATTCTTCCAGTATGGTAAGAAAAATCTCTATCAGGAAATAGTTTAGGTAAAAGTTCTACAGCAAGTTCTAGGTCCTTTAATACAATACTTTTATTATTCATAACTAAATCCGGGAAATTATCTGGTATATCAATATAAAAATATTGCCATCCTTTAACAGCACAGCTTGCAATCATTGCATCAAAATATTCTTCAAGTGTAAGTTTCATAGGATAATATGCACAATTATCATAAAAATAAATCTTCGGTGGAAAATTTCCTGCTTCTCTTAAAAAACACCCAAATCTTCCATCATCTCCCCATGGCTGTTTTTCAAACCAATTCAATTTTTTCAAAAATTCTAACTCTTTGTCGTCTGGTTGATGTTTATTTATTGAATTAAATGTATCCCAAAAATCTGAATCTTGGATTAAAGCTTCACTAAAGCCATTAAATTGAAATCCACCATAAATAAATTCATCTTCATCATGTGTATTCGACCAGCAAATCGACGCTCCAGATAAATTAAAATACTCTAATTCTTCTTCCTCTATAGTAATATTCCAAACATCGTATAATAAAGGTATATTTCTTCTAAGTAGCCTTTGTGATAATGTTAAAAAATTAGTATTAGTCCAACTTTCCTTAATCTTTACTTTTGAACTTTTTAAGTACTTAAAAAAATTACTAAATGAATCAAAAAAATTATCCATTATTTAACCTCCAACTTTTTGTCTTTCATCTATATGAAGCCTCTTTTTCAGGAATTCTTTACAATTTTTACAACTCTATTTTACCATAATGATAGTTCCAAACAACATCAATCTTCTATTTTTTCAAACGGCTTGTATTCGTTCTTTGTCCGCATCATGCCGTAAAAAATCCTTACAGCTCTTCTTGACACACAAACAAGAGCTTGTGGCTTACTCTTACCCTCTGCTTTCAAAATACTCTCTGAATACGGGATGCCTTGCTTTACCGTTTGAATTTACCTGTACCAATTTGATTGCACCCTTATTCGACTGCAAAATCCTTACCCCTGTTTCCGATTTTGTTACATAGGCTGGGATAAGTGTACCTATCAGTGGATTTGACAGCAATTAGGCAACTTTTTCCTTTAGCACTCTTCCGAACAAATCGTGCTGAACCCACCTATGATTTTGGTGCATGATAAAGAGAGGTGGTCGCAAGCGACCTCCTCTCAGATTACATCAGCCCGCAATGCGGGCTGACAGGCAGTTGGCATAGTGGTCGAATTTGATGCGATTGAGTCTTAAATGTGGTCGGAATATGAGAATTACCGAATTTGGAAAGGGGTTGCAAGGTGGTCATTAATGACACCTGGGCTTTAAATCCTCATTTTTTCAACTTTAATTCATTGTAGTATTTAAACATTTGTTCTATTGCCTTATCATACTTGTTGCCAAACTGTTCTCAAATATCGTCAATATCCATTTGCATAGCTTTTTCAAATTTGCCCTGTTCAATTAGTTCTTTTTGTTTGTCTCTATAAGCCTTAGCTTCTTTTGAGCTTCCCCAACTCTTTGTTTAATAATGGTCTTTAGTATCCATTCTTACTGGTCCAACTGACATAGCACTATTATTCTTCGTTAAAAAAGACATGAGTAGAACTCTACTCATGCCCTCATGGGATGCTTATCAAACTGCTTGTATAACTGGCGGTTACAGCCCTAATAGCCTTACCGCATTGTTATAGAGGATATCCTCCCGCTCCTCCTGGGAGAGCTCCAGTTGGTAAAAAGCCTCTAATTCCTCATCGTGATAGGTGATGGGGTAATCCGTCCCAAAAACCACCTTATGGGTTCCGTGCTGTCTGATGAGTTTCAGGGCAAAGTCCTTTTCCATATACCGAATGGCACTGGAGGTATCCAGATAGAGGTTCTTCCCGATTAAACAATTGAGGGCCTCCCTCCACTGGCTATGGCCGCCTAGATGGGCAGCAATCATAATCAGTTGGGGGAACTTCTCCAGGACATTGGCCAGTCTTTGAGGAGAGGAGCTGTCTAATTTCTTGTCTCCTGCATGGAAGAGAACAGGGAGCCTGTTGCCAATAGCCCTGTAAACCCTGTCCATCTTGGGCGAATCGGCATCAAAGCCCTGAAAATCGGGATGGAGCTTGATGCCCTTAAGTCCCAGAGAAAGGATGTGCTCAAATTCCTCTTCCACATTGTCCATATCGGGGTGAAGGGTGCCAAAGCCAATGAGCCTCCCCCCTGCCTTTGAAGCAACCCAGTCATTAATATTGCGCACCTGGGAAGCTTTTGTGGCCGTGGAGTGAATTACCAGATAATCTATGCCCGACCTTTCGGCACTGTCCAAAAGGTCCTCAACAATCCCTTTCCCGCACATCTGAAGATGATAGTGGTTACCCACATGGGCCACAGCCTTTTCGGCTATGGCCTCGGGAAAAACATGGGTATGGAAATCAATAATTTTTGACATAGTACCGTCCTTAAATTTGTCTCAGGAGATAGCCCATATAGCTGGTATAGTGGGAGAAAACCACTCCGGGCTCTTGAAGATCCGGACACCATCTCTTAAGCCATTCAAGGGAGACATAACCCTCGTAGCCATTTTTCTTTAGCTGCTTCAAGCAGTCCAATACAGGAATATCGCCATAGCCCAGCATGCGATAGGCAACCTGGCCGTCCTTCATGACCGAGTCCTTGATATGGAGATATTTAATATGTCCATCCAGATACTGGAGGGTGGTTTCAGGGGTCTCGCCAAAATAGCGGAAGGGGTGATGGATATCCCACAGGATACCGGTATTGGGGCGGTCAACAGACTTGATAAAGTCAGCCATCACCTTAGAGTCAGCCAGAACGCCATTGGTCTCAATCAACGGCGTCACGTTCTTATCCAGGGCATAATCGCAGATTTTGGTATACTGTTCTCTCACCAGTTCCAGGTTGCGCTGGGGGCCGGGAGCTCCGTCCTTATCCCCCAGGACACGGACATAGGGTGCACCCAGCTTTTGAGCCAGATCCACATAGGCCTTAGCCTCCTGAAGGGCCTCCTCAGGGTGTTCACTATCAAAGAGATAGGCTGCGGAAGTCAACATCGGAATTTTAAGATCGAGCTTTTTCAGCGTCGCCAAGGTCTTTTCTATGTTTTCCGGCCTAAAGGGCTTTGCCTGGGGCGCAAATATTTCTGATTCTATACCCCGAATCTCAATTCCATCAAGACCTAAATCCTTTGCTGTGGCATATATCTCTTCCCATGACCATCCCGGGCAGCCCAGGGTTGAAAACGCTAGTTTCATCATTCATCGTCCTTTCTTAAAGGGATACCCCTATCATTATCATACTCAATGAACTCACGCCGTTTCAATGGATGCGGCATCCTTGAGATTCAGTTCATCAATGGCGGCCTCCCGCATCTTAAATTTCTGAATTTTTCCGCTGGCTGTCATGGGGAAGCTGTCGGTGAACTTGACATATTTAGGCGTTTTATGCCTGGCCATATGTGCTCGGACCACATCCTTGATTTCCTGTTCGGTGGCTGTTTCGCCCTCCCTCAGAATAATCCAGGCCATGACCTCCTCACCGTATTCCTTGCTGGGTACGCCAATCACCTGTACATCCTTAACCTTATGATATGTATAGAGGAATTCTTCTATTTCCTTGGGATAGATATTCTCGCCGCCACGGATAATCATATCCTTGATACGGCCAGTGATCTTGTAATAGCCGTGTTCGTCCACAGTAGCTAAATCGCCGGTATGGAGCCAGCCCTCACTGTCAATGGCCTGGGCTGTTGCCTCAGCCATCTTATAATACCCTTTCATAACATGATAGCCCTTGGTGCAGAATTCTCCTGGAACATGGGGTGGGCATTCCTTGCCGGTTTCAGGATCAACAATCTTGGCTTGGACATGGGGCAGCACCCGTCCAACGGTGGAAACCCGCACCTCGATGCTGTCATCGGTGGTGGTCTGGGTACATACGGGGGAAGACTCCGTTTGACCATAAGCAATGGTGATCTCGGTCATTCCCATATCATCCACCACCTGCTGCATGACCTTTATGGGGCAGGGTGACCCAGCCATAATTCCCGTTCTGAGCTTGGGGAACTTGAATTTTTTGAATTCGGGGTGCTCCAGCATGGCAATAAACATGGTGGGAACACCGTGTACTGCAGTACATTCCTCGCTCTGAAGGGCTTCCATGACCTTAAGGGGCTGATAGTATTCAATAGGCACCATGGAGGTGGCATGGGTCAGGCTTGCCATAATGGCCAATACAAGGCCGAAGCAATGAAAAAACGGCACCGGAATACAAAGCTTGTCATTTTCGGTGAACTTCATGCAATCCCCAATGCATTTGCCATTATTGACAATATTGAAATGGGTCAGCATAACCCCCTTGGGGAACCCTGTGGTTCCTGAGGTATACTGCATATTGATAATTTCGTCAGGGGTAAGGGACTCGTTCACCTTCCGGTATTCCTCATCGGATACCTGGGCTCCCATGGCATAGAGCTCCTTCCAGTGATACATGCCAGGCTGGTTGCTCTCACCGGCAAAAACCACATGCTTTAGGAAAGGCAGCATGGGATTATCCAATTGCCCTGGCTGACTGGTCTTCAACATGGGACAAAGCTCATTGATGATTTCCACATAATTGGCGTCCTTGAAGCCCCCGGTCATAACGAGGCACTTTGAATCGGATTGGCGCAAGAGGTATTCCAACTCGAATATTTTGTAGTTGGTATTAACAGTTACCAGAACCGCGCCGATTTTTGCTGTGGCAAAAAGCAAGAGAATCCATTCGGGAACATTGGTCGCCCAAATCGCCACATGGTCACCCTTTTGGATGCCCATTTTCAAAAGGCCCTTAGCCACCAGTGTCGTTTCTTCGTTAAATTCCTTCCAGGTTCGTTCAAAGGGTCTGTCGGTATATTTGACCGCCATCCTCTCCGGGTATTTTGCTGCAACTTCTTCAAGCAACCCGCCTACTGTGATATTCATGAGTTCGCTCATGGTTTATCCTCCCTTACTACCCATCTTCTCTTAGGGCAACATGCCCCTTGCCTTCTTTGTCGGTTTTTAACTAAAAAAACCAACAAAAAAACCTTCATCTCCTCTAATAGAGACGAAGGTTATACTCCGTGGTACCACTCTTTTTGACACCGTGAAGTGTCCGCTTTTTCAGCATCGTTTAAATGCCTAACAGAATAACGGCTGTAACCGTATCAACCTACAATAAGCTTTCGCCTACTTCAGCGATCCGCTCCGGAGCGAGTTCACATTCATTCACGTCTGCACTTTCACCATACGGCAGCTCTCTTCATCGTGGAAAGGCCTGCTACTATTCTCCTTCAATGCGTTTTGACATTATTTACAACCTATTATAGGGGCCTGCCACCTTTTTGTCAAGTACTTTTTGGTTTAGGATAACAACCCCAGAGTCTTGGCCACCTTGCGTTCATCAGGGTTCTGGCATTGGCTCAACACAGCCTCCAGAATTTTAAGCTGCGCAGACCTCCGGGTTAAGTCTGCCGCTCCAAGCCATTCCTCCGTTGCCCAGTCCTTTACCCGGTCATAGGTATTGGACGGCCAGCCATAGGGCTCACCCTTGGCATTGATTTTTCTCCGGTTTCCTGAGACAGTAATCTGGTATTCTTGCTGGAGAATCTTTAGGGCTGTGTCAACGGCCCCAGCCCCCTGCTTTTTCGTGACCCCCACGGCCTTGCGGATATCGTCGGTGCTGAGGGATGAACCCTCATAAAAAAGCTGCCATACCTTAAAAACCGTCTGCTTTATCTGACCGTTTTCCCAGCGTTCCTCAAAGGAATCCGAAGGGTGATAGGCCCGATAAAACACAGGATACCATTTTTTTGAAACAAATCCCTTATGACCGTTTAAAAGACATCCGAAAGCCAGCCGTTTCTCTAAAGCCGCCCGATCCTTCCATTGCCACGGATCGGTTTCAGGTTCTCCGGTATGCCATTGATCGCTTAAAGTGCGTTGGTTCAAGCTTGTCCATCCGGGCAGAATATCCGAAAAGGCCATGAACCCCATGTCTTCAACGCAGCTTACAAAATCCTCATAATTTCTGATTATCTCCATCACACCGCTCCTCTTCCTTGGCCCAGGCCTTAACCTGCTCTACCCTAAGTCCGGGTGGGTTGTCCCCATGCTCCTTGTCGAGATAGGAATAATGATAAAGCGTCTCACAGGGTAGACTTGCGCATTGGCCACAATGATGGTGTCCCTTGGTCTGGCAGCAGGTAGCCACCTTACACTCCCCATGAAAGGGATGTCCATTGGTTTCAATACAACCGCCGCAGCCGAAAGGCTCACGATAGGTGCATTCACTACATTTTAATCCGCATCTTGATTCAATCATGATTTGCCCGCCTTCATGTTTTTATTTTATGGTATCAAAACGAACCGGACAACTGACTGTCATGTTCATAGGCCATGAGAATTTTCAGGGCAGCGTCTTTATGCTTTTCAACCATTTCCTGGGGGGATAGCACCTTTACCCTATCCCCAAAGCCCAGTATCCAAGAGAGTATATACTCAGGAGTGGTATAGCTGATGGTAGCCTTTAGCCAACCATCCTCCTGAACCTGGTAGGAGCCGGGGCCATAGGTTTCAATGAGAAGGTATTCGGCGGAGGGGGCAATCAGAAGGGTGACCTGGAATTCATCCTTGAAGGCCTGGTCTAAATACACCTTTTCATCAGGTAGGGTTCTCGGGGTAAAGTGCTCCTCCGATACCTTTAAATCCCACAGCCTGTTCAGCTTGAAAAGCCTGAAATCCTGAGAATCTAGGCAGTAGCAGAGGGTATACCAGCCGGCCCATTTATAGGTAATCACATAGGGTTCAACCTTCCGGGTTGATTTTCCGCTGGGGGAATAATACTCGAAGGCAATCAGGTGCTTATGGGTAATGGCCTTTCGCAACAAGTCTATTTTTTCTGAAAGGCTGGATTTGTAATGGGAAGCTAAATCAATAATCAGCTCCTCCCTACGGGAAAGGTTCTCCTCACCGGGAGAGAGCTTTTGTATCAGGCGGTTCATTTTATGAGAATCAGAGACGCTTCCTAGGCCCTTAAGCCCTGTCAGAACGCTTTGAAGCTCCTCTGGTTCAAGAAGCCTTGAATCCAGTTGAAACCCTTCAACAAGGCTGATACCTCCGTCACCACCCTGGGTAGTGACAACGGGTATCCCGGCCATACAGAGGTCTTCAATATCCCTCTGAATCGTCCTTCTGGACACTTCAAACCGCTCGGCCAATAGGGGAGCCGTCGTCTTTCCCTTTTGCAAAAGCAGGGTGAGGATTCCCACCAGACGGTTGATTTTCATTTTCAAACAGCCTCCAAAAAGCTATACTGGGCCGTATAAAGGTTAAAATACGCCCCTCTTTTTTCCATGAGTTCCTCATGGGTTCCAGATTCGATAATTCTACCTCTGTCAATATAGAAGATCACAGAGGCATTCTTTATGGTGGACAGCCTGTGAGCAATCACAAAGGAGGTACGGCCTTTTAGGAGTGTTTCCAAGCCTTGCTGCAGCGCCAGCTCAGTCTTGGTGTCAATGCTGGAGGTCGCCTCATCCAGAATCAGAATCCGAGGGTCGGCCAGCAGGGAACGGGCAAAAGAGATCAATTGTCTCTGCCCCACCGACAGCCGGGTTCCTCTTTCGTTGACCTCTGTGTGATAGCCCTCCTTGAGGGAGCTTATAAATTCATGGGCACAAACGGCCTTGGCTGCGGCAATGACCTCTTCATCGGTGGCATCCAGACGGCTGTACCGGATATTGTCCATAATGCTTCCAGAGAAAATAAAGGTGTCCTGAAGCATGATTCCCATTTGCTTTCTCAAGGATTCCAGGGTGACCTGGCTAATATCGGTGTCATCAATGAGCACCTGGCCTGTTTCAACATTATAGAAGCGGGACAGGAGGTTAACCACCGTGGTTTTTCCAGCGCCGGTAGGGCCTACCAGAGCCACGGTCTGCCCCTTGTCAACTGTGAAATTCACCTTTTTCAGGATGGGGTGTCCATCATCATAGGAGAAGGTGACGTCAGAGAATTGAACCTTCCCCTGAATGGGGGGCATGGCAGTGGCCTCGGGTAGATTGTCCACCTTGGGCACCTCATCAATGGTCTCGAAAATCCGCTCCAGATAGGCCATGGAGTTTATAAGGGCGTTATAGAAGTTCCCTAAGTTCATTATGGGGGTCCAGAATCTCCAGATATAGCCTACAAAGGCTATGAGTACCCCTACCGAAGCCCCCGTTCCCATGAGGGAGATGCCGGCTACATAGACCAAAGACACAGCCCATACTGAAATATTATCAATGATGGGCCACATGATAAAAATGGATCGGACATAAGCCATCCAGGTCTTCCGGTATTCGGTGCCCAAAGCCTTGAAGACTTTGAAATTCTCCTCTTCGCGGGCGAAGGACTGTGTCACCTTGATACCGCATATGCTCTCATGGATATAGGCGTTGAGATTGGATTGCTTTCTGGAGACCGCCTGAGTTCTTCTCCGCTGTATGCCCTTGACCATAAAGATGGCCAGAATTAAAGGCGGCAGGCCAGCCAGGCTCACCAGTGTCAGGGTGGGATCTAGAAAGAGCATATAGCCTATAATAACAAACAAGGTAAACAGGTCCGTGATCATATTAATGAGACCGTTTGAAAGAAGATCGCTCAGAGAGTTCACATAGTTGACCACCCTGACCAGTATTTTCCCATGGGGCCGTGAGTCATAGTATTCAAAAGGAAGCTTCTGAAGCTTTCTGAATACATCGGAGCGAATATCTCGTATAATGCTCTGGCCCACATCGGACATGAGAACCAGACGGTATTTCAAGCACACACCCGTTACGATAAGGGTCAGAAGTATCAAGGCCGATAAAAGCACCAAGCCCCCCACATTCTTTTCTGGAATGAACACATCAATGCCTACGCTTAACAGATAGGGTACCGACATACCCACTACGCTGGATATGAGCATAATTACGACGGTGAGAAGCATTTTCTTTCTGTAGGGCTGGATATAGCCCATGAGCCTTTTCACATGCTGCCTGTTAAAGGGTGCATCCAATTCCTCATCCACATCATATTTATTTCTGGCCATATTAACCCACCTCCTTGGAAAGCCATCGATCGAAATCACCATACTGGCTTTGGAACACGCTATAATAATAGCCCTTCAGCGCCAAAAGCTCATCGTGAGTGCCTTCCTCAATAATCCGGCCCTCGTCAAGCACAAGGATGAGGTCGGCATTCTTTACAGATGAAATTCGGTGGGCGATGACAAAGGTGGTTTTTTCCCTGTAGTAGCTTTTGAGGGTACTATGTATCTTATGTTCGGTTTCGGTATCCACACTGGAGGTGGTATCGTCTAGTATCAGAATGGAAGGGTTCTTAAGAATGGCTCTGGCCAGGGCGATACGCTGCTTTTGCCCTCCCGAGAGGCCCACCCCCCGCTCACCGATAATGGTATCATAACCCTCTTGGAAGTGACTAATGAACTCGTGGGCCCCCGCCAGCCGCGCCGCCCACTGGACCTGCTCCTCAGTGGCTCCCGGCACCCCATAGGCGATATTCCCTTCAATGGTATCCGAGAACAGAAAAATATCCTGCATGGCCGAGGCGATATTTTCTCTCAAAAGCTTCAGATCCATCTGACGGACGTCGGTACCGTCTATGAGAATGGCTCCTTCGGTACAGTCGTAGAAACGGCAGATTAGGTTAAGCAGGGTTGATTTTCCGGCTCCTGTAGGCCCGATAATGGCAATGGTCTGTCCGGGCCGGGCGGTGAAGCTGATGTCCTCAAGAACCTTTTCATCCCCGTAACTGAAGCTCACATGACGAAACTCCACCCTGCCCCGAATGCTTTCCTGGGGTGTCACAGCATCCTCATTGGTAATCCCGGCCTCATTCTCAAGAAGGTTCATAACCTTTTCAGCCGATGCGGTAAATCTCTGGGTGTCATTAATGAGCCATCCTACCATGCGCATGGGGTTATTGAGCGCCCACAGAAAGCCATTGAAGGTAACCAGCTCTCCCAAAGACATGCTATCATTTATCACCAGAATGCCGCCAACCAGGATCAGAGCCACCATCAGAGAGCTGGCCAGTGAGTCTATCACCGGCAGGTACTTGCTCCATACCTGGGTAGATTCCATGCTTTTCTTCCGATAATCCTCATTTTCACGCTCGAATTTCTCAATCTCATAGGATTCCTTGGCAAAGGCCTTAACAACGCGGTTTCCGCTGATGTTCTCCTGAACCACAGTGTTCAGTCTGGAAAACTGTTCACGAATGGCAAAGAAGGTGGGCTTCACATCCCTGGCAAGACGTACAGCAAAAAATCCCGTCACAGGGGTGATGGCGAGCATGAAAAGTGCCAGGGGCACATTGGTGATAAAAAGCATGATCACTGCAAACAGAAAGACGGCGGCATTTTCAAAAACCATATAAATGACCCACGCAATAAAGTGGCGTATGGCCTCCATATCTCCGGTCATTTTAGCCATGATATCCCCTGTTCTGTTCCTGTTGAAAAATTCAAAATCAAGGCTCTGTATTTTAATATAGATATCCTCACGAATCTTCTTGAAAATCCCCTGGGAAACAATTTCAAAGACGTTTTGATAGGTGTACTTTCCCACCGATTTTATAAGGGTTGTAACCGCCATGGTCAGAATAATGGGCCACATCAGCCCTGTTTGAGACTTCTCTATAACCCGGTCCACTATCAACCCGGACATGAAGGGATTCACCATGGCCAATGCCGCGGTAATGAGCACTAAAAAAAGGCCTAGCAGCATTTTTAGGCCATAGGGGCGAATATAGCCCCATATCCACTTAAATGACATAACGTCTCCACCTTTTCTCTCTATAACTTCGTCTTATGAAAAGCTTAAACCAAATCCTTCTGTTTCACAATACCGGGAAGGCCTCTCCCTTTTGATTTCTTAAGATAAGTTTATGGATATACCAATATTTATCGATTGCCCCTAGAGACAGAATTATGTTACCTTAATAGAGTGATATTACATTTTTGGGGGTATATAGATGAATGAGAGGAATAGCTCGAGGCGTCTCCGCGCCATAATGAATAGTGCTCAGAAAAAATTTATCGGGATGAACAAAGGCAGCAAGCTGTTGTTGAAGATCGCAACCATCGTTTTCTTCGCAGTTCTTATTGCTGCTCTCGCGCTTTTGGTTTTATTCAACGCCGGAACGATAAGGTTTGACAATCAGCTTCAGATGGTGAGCTGGATGGTTCTTTATTCCTTCAGGTTCTGGGTGGTGCTGGTTTCAGGTGCAATCATCCTTGATATTTTAATTAATCGATGATTCTTAGTTTAAAGGAATGATGGATTGTAAAAAGGTTATCGGATTTTTATCCAATAACCTTTTTTTGTGGAAGAAATGAAGCTTTATATGTCGCTCATTTTAGTTATTTAATTTCTATAAAGTCCTTACCGGGAATAAGCTCTATCCAGGTTTGGCCCCGATTGAGGGTGATAGGCTTTCCTTCCTCGGTGGTAAAGGTTGTTTGTTCATCTCTGGCTGTTTTGGACCATTTAATGGGAATCGCTTTGCCTGAGGTAATAAACCAACCCTCTCCAGAACCAATATTCTCCAAGTTTCTGCGCCCTTCGGGATCATCCTTAATCTGGGGAGAGGCAACCACTTGGACGATAATATTTGCAGCCAATACCTGCTTTCCTGTGTTTCGTTCCATATGTGCCTTTCCCATTCTCAGCCTTTCATATAGGCCAAGGTCGGCATCATAGTAGAAACCGCAGGTACTTCCCCCATTTGAAGAAAACTTGATAAATACATCCTCGGCCGTGGTTCCGTTTTGAGGAGTCACCCTTTGGTCCTCATAGGTAAAAGGGAAAGACTTTTGAGGCTCGGTGCGATATTTGAGAGTCTCAATATGTTTATTAATGCGTTCTCCGGAAGTGTAGGAATCCTGCCAGTTACCGGGAACATCGGTGATATCCCAAAAGGCATTGCCATTAACCAGACCATTGATATTCTGGATTTTGAGCTTGGAGATATCCTTTCGGGCATATTCACTCCAGCCAAAATGGGTATATACCGCGTCATACTCCATGGCATAGTCCAGAAAATAATGCCTAGAGCTTCTAACCGGCCCGATCATTTCAGGCATGGTGTCCCAGAAGAAGGCCAAAAAACGGGTGATATTATATTCCACCGGAATCTCATAGATAATCTGTGCCTGGCTGATTCCCCCTTGGGGCAGTACCTTGTCACCCTGGTTATCAATCATCACGGATACAGGTCTGGTTTTAGAATCGGGAACAATAAAATCGGGATTAAAAAGAACGGGCTCCGTTGGCGTCGGTTCAGGCGTAACAGTTATCTCAGGGGTAGTTACAGGTGTTTCGGTTGCAGTGGAGGCTTGCTCTCCCGAATTGCCGCAGCCGGGAATAAAAACAAGCATCGATAATAACAGAAGTGTAAGAATGGCTTTCTTAAGCATAACCCGATGCTCACCTCATTTTCATTTGTAAATAGGGCTTTAAAAGCCCTGGTGAAGGTGGTAAATCAAACAAGGGGAGCCTTGCTCCCCTGTGCTTCATTTCAACGGAGGATTATTCCAGTTCATCCTCATCGTCTTCATCATATTCTTCATCAATTTGCTCTTGGAAGGCTTCGAAAGCTTTTTCAAGCTCGGCTTCGTCCTCTACAGGAACCAGATATTCTTCCTCGCCGTTCTTCTCGATCTTCATGATGATGACCTCGGAACCGCACTCATCATCACCACAATCGCAAGAGTCACAGCTATGGCCTTCATCGTCAACGGGCAGCAGCACTACATATTCGCTGTCATCCACTAATACGGTATCAAGATACTCACATTTGATGGAATCCCCATCTTCCCCGGTTAATTCGATGATTTCATTTTCGTAATCCATCGTTTTTACTCCTTTCAAATACTTCAAGGGTCTAGTGTTTTGAATCCAGATATCCTTGAAGAATAAAGGCAGCCGCCATTTGGTCAATTCTGCCCTTTTGATTTTTTGCACAAATACCCATATCATGCATGGTTCTTTGTGCCATTACAGTGGTCAGGCGCTCATCCCAGGATTTGATATCGGTTTGAGGCAACTCGTTTTCCAAAAGCTTCATAAAATCTCTTGTTTTCAGTTCCCGTTCTCCAACCGAACCGTCCATATTCCGAGGAATTCCGACCACAATGGCTTTACATCCCAAGGTATCCACAAGCTCTTTAATCCTTTGAATTGGCTTTGAGATGTCGTTTCTCCATTTTATTGTTTCCAACATCTGCGCTGTCAAACCCAACGGATCTGAAACTGCAACACCTATTCTGACATCACCATAGTCGATACATAATATGCGCATAAAATGCTCCGTTTATAGCTTTTCCACCGTAAAACCCCAGTTTCTCCGAAGCTTTATTCCTTTCGAGGATGTAAAAAAGCAGGGATTGTCCATCCCTGCCCTTATAATAACCCAATTGTTAGCAAAATGCAAGGCTAGAGAATGTCGATCATTGATTTTTCCCAAATCTCAGGAGCCTCATAGCCTAACAGGTTGACCACTGTTGAAGCGATATTGGCAAGACCGAAATCCCCCTGTTTGAGAGAATATTTCCCCGCATTAACCGGATCATAAATAATAAAGGGAACCTTGTTGAGGGTATGGCTGGTCTTAGCCTTTGGCTTACCGGTTTCATCCTTCTTGGCCTTACCTGTTTTCTTGTCAACCTCATACATTTCGTCGGCATTGCCATGGTCTGCGGTAATAATCATCATCCCACCCAGCTTTTTAATAACTGGCAGGATTCTTCCCAGACACAGATCAACAGTCTCCACTGCGATTTTTGCCGCCTGATAGTTTCCTGTATGGCCCACCATATCCCCGTTGGCAAGGTTCATACGGGCGAACCTATAGTTACCGGTTTTTAGCAGCTCGATCATCTTGTCGGTAATTTCCGCCGCTTTCATCCAGGGTCTCTGTTCAAAGGGAATGATGTCGGAAGGGACCTCCACATAGGTCTCGAGGATTTCATCAAATTTTCCGGAGTTGTTCCCGTTCCAAAAATAGGTGACATGGCCGAATTTCTGTGTCTCGGAAATGGCCAATTGACTTACACCCGACTTGGCCAGATACTCTCCCATCGTGTTCTTGATGGAAGGAGGATTGACAAGATACCTAGAAGGGATATGAAGGTCTCCATCATATTCCAGCATGCCCGCAAAGGTCACCTGGGGCCACCTTTTACGCTCAAAGTAGTTGAAGCCGGAGTCTTCAAAAGCCTTGGATATTTCAATGGCACGGTCACCACGGAAATTAAAGAAAATAACACTATCCCCATCTTCAATGGTCCCCACAGGCTTACCGCCCTCACCAATGACAAAGGAAGGTAGATCCTGGTCAATGGCCTGGGTTTCATTTCTCAGGGTCTCAATAGCCTGCTGGGCTGAATCAAACAGACGGCCCTCACCTAGCACATGAGTGTACCAGCCGCGTTCAACCATGCTCCAGTTGGCTTCATAGCGGTCCATGGTGATAAACATGCGGCCGCCACCGCTGGCTATCCTTGCATCAAAGGCCGAATCGTTCAATTCGTTCAGGAAAGCCTCAAAGGGTAGCACATAATCAAGGGCGGAGGTCTCACCAACATCGCGTCCGTCCAGAAGAATGTGAACACGAACCTTTTGGACGCCCTCATTCTTCGCCTGTCGGATCATGGCCTTTAAGTGATCGATATGGGAATGGACGTTTCCGTCGCTGAAAAGACCGATAAAATGGAGGGTAGATCCCTTGGAAAGACAATTCTGACGGATATCTCCCCATCCCTTGGATTGGAACATGGCACCCGACTCAATGGCCTCAGTCACCAGCTTTGCGCCTTGGGCAAAAACCTGTCCGGCACCGATAGCATTATGGCCCACCTCAGAATTCCCCATGTCCTCGTCGCTGGGTAATCCCACAGCAGTTCCGTGGGCCTTCAACAATGTATTGGGGCATTCTCTCATAAGCTTGTCAAGATTAGGTTTAAAGGCATCCAGAACGGCATTGCCTTCAGTAACCTCAGTGATGCCTATCCCGTCCATGACAACAAGAAGAACGGGGCCCTGGCAAGGTTTAAAACCATTTTTTTTGAGCATAGTTCATCCAAACCTTTCTTTATCTATATAACTCGTCTGTTCATTAAAAACATTTTATGACCCTTTCAAATAGCGTAAAGCCCTCCGATAGAATCTGTACCGGAGGGCAGTGCTTATATCCTCGTTCTAGGCATCATGCTTGACAATTTTCTCGAAGGCATCCAGCTTGAGGCTTGCGCCGCCAACCAGACCACCGTCGATATTGGGCATGCCGAAGAGGGCTTTGGCATTTCCGGCATTTACGCTTCCACCATAGAGTATTCTGGTTTTTTCAGCCACATCATTGCCATAGAGCTCCACAAGAAGCTGGCGGATAATGGCGCAGACTTCCTCAGCCTGTTCATCGGTTGCGGTTCTGCCCGTGCCGATTGCCCAGATGGGCTCATAGGCGATAACAAGCTTAGAAACCTCATCGGCGCTGATTCCGAGAAGGGCAACCTTGATCTGGTAGCGCACATGCTCAGCGGTAACGCCCTGTTCCCTTTGGGTCAGAGATTCACCACAGCAGACGATGGGCAGCATCCCTGCATCCAGGATGGCTCTGGTCTTCTTATTGATCATTTCATTGGTCTCTCCAAAATATTCACGTCTTTCGGAGTGTCCGATAATCACATAGTCTACGCCCAGTTCCTTGAGCATTCCGCAGGATACCTCTCCTGTGAAAGCACCATTGGCTTCCCAATGCACGTTCTGTGCGGCAGTCTTGATATTGGAGCCCTTTGCGGCCTCAACAACACCGGGAATGCACACCGAAGGAACCCCAACAACTACTTCTGCAGTAGAGCCGGCAACAAGACCCTTCAAACCATTGATAAATTCAACGGCTTCCTTTGGAGTTTTATTCATTTTCCAGTTTCCTGCCGCCATAATCACACGTTGTTTTGACATCCTTTTTTCCGTCCTTTCAACTCTCTATTCTAAAGACCTGTAACCTATTATTTCTTCTCATTGAGTACAGCGATACCGGGAAGCTCCTTGCCTTCAAGGAATTCCAAGGATGCGCCGCCGCCGGTTGAGATATGGGTAATCCTGTCGGCAAACCCAAGCTGCTCAACGGCCGCAGCAGAGTCGCCGCCGCCAACGATGGAGATAGCTCCAGAATTGGCCAACGCCTCCGCAACCTTTTTGGTGCCTACTGCAAACTTTTCCATTTCAAAAACGCCCATAGGCCCATTCCAAACAACTGTCTTGGCCCCTGCAACAACATCGGAGAATTGTTTGATAGTCTCAGGTCCGATATCAAGACCCATCCAACCATCGGGAATGGCATCAGAATTCACAACCTGGGATTCGGTATCGGCCTTGAATTCCTTACCCACAACATTGTCAACAGGCAAGAGCAGTTTAACGCCCTTGGCTTCAGCCTTGGCTAAGAGACTGGTAGCCAGCTCAAGTTTGTCCATTTCGCAGATGGATGTACCAATATTGTGGCCCTGGGCCTTAATGAAGGTATAAGCCATACCACCGCCTATAATGAGGGTATCCACTTTATCAATGAGGTTCTCGATAACACTGATCTTGTCGGAGACCTTTGCGCCACCAAGAATGGCCACGAAGGGTCTCTCGGGGTTATCAAGAGCCTTGCCCATAAAATCAAGTTCCTTCTTGATTAAAAATCCGCATGCGGAGGGAAGGTAATCAGCCAGGCCCGCGGTGGAAGCGTGGGCTCTGTGTGCAGTTCCGAAAGCATCATTGACATAGATATCTGCAAGGCTTGATAGCTCTTTTGCAAAGGCCGGATCATTCTTTTCCTCTTCCTTATGGAAACGGACATTTTCGAGCATCAGGACTTCGCCTTCCTTAAGGCTGGCAGCCTTAGCCTTGGCATCCTCACCAATGACATCAGAAGCTAAAATGACATCCTTTCCTAACAGCTCACCTAAGCGCTTTGCTGCGGGCTTCATGCTGAATTTTGCTTCAGGTCCGTTCTTCGGTCTTCCTAAGTGAGAAACAAGAATCAGCTTACCCCCATTGTCGATGATATGACGGATGGTGGGAAGAGCTCCTTGAATTCTGTTGTCATCTGTTATGTTGCCTTCTGCATCCAGCGGCACGTTAAAGTCAACACGCGCAATAACACGCTTGCCCTTTAGGTCCAGGTCGGAAACTGTCATTTTGTTCTTCATGCTCATGGAATACACAACTCCTTTTTGAGTGATTTTAAATATACTGTATACAAAACTTTCTATTGACTTATATATTTTACCTTATTTCTTGAATAACTTTCAACCTATAGCACCCTGTTACAGAAATTTTATTCTCTTGATGAGCTTCATTCTGTCGTAAAGGGCCCTTCAGCAGGCAGTCATCAACTAAAAGGAGCAGCTTCTTGTGAAACCGCTCCTTTTGATAAAAGGTTATTCAAATAGAATTACTTGTGATCAACGGTTGCCATATAGGAGATGAGGTCGATGAGCTTGTTGGAATAACCCCATTCGTTATCGTACCAGGAAACCAGCTTAACAAAGTTATTGTTAAGAGAGATACCGGCCTTGGCA
The DNA here is from genome assembly GCA_023415205.1 of Bacillota bacterium. Classification (GTDB taxonomy): domain Bacteria; phylum Bacillota; class Clostridia; order DSM-8532; family DSM-8532; genus DTU059. The sequence continues at coordinate 18,608 of JAEZLR010000027.1, forward strand.
TCGAAGATAGAAGTACGTGCATCGTGGATGAAATCGGAAGAAACCACATCATCCTCGGTGTAGCCCAGGATACCCTGAAGCTCGTTTTCAGAAGCAGCCTTAAGCACCTTGCAGATATCTTCGTAGGAAGCGGGCTTCTCCAAACGGCAGGTTAAGTCAACAACGGATACATCCAGGGTAGGAACTCTGAATGCCATACCTGTGAGCTTGCCGTTCAGTGCAGGAATAACCTTACCAACAGCCTTAGCAGCACCGGTGGAGGAAGGAATGATGTTTCCGCCAGCAGCACGGCCACCTCTCCAGTCCTTCTTGGAAGGACCATCAACGGTCTTCTGGGTAGCGGTGGTAGCATGCACGGTGGTCATAAGTCCTTCAACGATACCGAAGTTATCATTGATAACCTTGGCCAAAGGAGCAAGACAGTTGGTGGTACAAGAAGCATTGGAAACGATATCCATGTCCTTAGAGTAGGTGGTGTGGTTAACGCCCATTACGAACATAGGAGCGTTGCTTGATGGAGCAGAGATAACTACCTTCTTGGCACCAGCCTGGAGATGAACCTTAGCCTTTTCAGCATCGGTAAAGAGTCCGGTGGATTCGATAACATATTCAGCGCCGCAGTCCTTCCATGGAATTTCTTCAGGCTTCATGCAAGCGTAAACATTGATAGCATTTCCATTGACAACAAACTTGTCATCCTTGATTTCGATGGAACCATCAAACTTACCATGAACGGAATCATACTGAAGCATGTACTTCATGTATTCGAGGTCGATGAAAGGATCATTGATTCCTACTACTTGAACATTGGGGTTGTTGACAGCAGCCCTAAAAGCAAGACGGCCAATTCTACCAAACCCGTTAATACCAATTTTTACTGCCATGGTTAAACCTCCTGGAAATAATATTTGAAATTTGTTAACAAAATCACAAAATTCACAGAGTATTTTAACTTATTTATAGCCTCTTTTCAAGGGACTTTAAAAATTTTTGTCCATTATACGGAAAACGTTATGTTTTTAGGGAAGGATTTAGGCACTTTTATTTGGCATTTTGTTCTATAAGTTTGAATTACTCTATTTTCTTGATTTCTGTCGCATACTTTCATAAAGAAGGATGGATGCCGCAGACGAGGCATTGAGGGATTCCGCCCCTCCCTCCATGGGGATCATAATCCTGTCGTCAGCTATCTTAAGGAGCTCTTCTGACAGTCCATTGCCTTCATTGCCAATGACCAACGCAAGATTGCCGGTCAAATCCGCTTCCCAGCAAGGTAAGGCCTCACGGGGGTGGGCAGCCTTAACCCTTATTCCTCTCTCCTGAAGCCTTTTAAGGGAAGCATAGAGATCCTCGGGTATAAGAATTGGAATTCGGAAAAGGGAGCCCATGGTTGAACGGACCACCTTAGGATTATGAGGGTCTACGCTGTCCTTCGACAGGAGCACGCCGTCAAAGCCGCAGGCGTCGGCAGAACGAATGATGGTTCCCAGATTGCCGGGGTCTTGAAGGTTCTCAAGAACCATGATGCGATTGAGTCCTGCCAGGATAGTCTCAACATCATAGTCCGGAATATCTACAACCGCCATGATGCCTTGGGGAGACTGGGTTTCACTGACGCGGGAAAATAAATCATCGGGCAGGGTGATTACCCTGATACCGGGCTTTCCGTTCACAACCTCCAGTGATTTTTCAACAAAGCTATCCGAGACGACAAAGTAGCGTATGGCGGCACCGGAACTTACGGCATCGTCAACCAGCCTGAGGCCCTCAAGCAGAAAGGCTCCAAGGTTTCTTCTACCCTTTTTTTCATGGAGGCTTTTCAGCTCCTTGATCACGGGATTGGAAACGGAAGTTATTCTCATGGACTCTGCCAATAAAACACCTTCTTCATTATTTCTTAGTTTAATATTAAAGGTATTGGATGCAATAAAGTCCCACACCTTAAAAGCATGGGACTTTTCTATGATTTGACCTTAATCATTTTACCTTTTCAACAAGCATTTTAAAGCCTGCAGCATCATTGACGGCCATGTCGGCAAGAACCTTTCTGTTCAAGGTAATTCCCGCCTTCTTCAAAGCATTCATGAATCTGCTGTAGGATAAACCATTCATACGAGCGGCAGCGTTGATACGGGCAATCCAGAGCTTTCTGAATTCACGTTTCTTTTGCTTTCTATCTCTGAAAGCGTAGTTGAGGGATTTCATTACCGCTTGATTGGCTACTCTATAAAGCTTGCTCTTAGCACCAAAATAGCCCTTCGCAAGCTTGAGGATTTTCTTATGTCTTGCGCGTGTGCGCATTGCACCTTTAACTCGGGACATGATTTAACACCTCTCTTTTCTTTCTTACGCGTAGGGCAGCATCTGTTTAATAGTAGCTGCATTGGCATCGGCTGCTATTGTGCCTTTGCGAAGGTTTCTTTTTCTCTTGGTGGATTTCTTTGTAAGGATATGATTTTTATATCCCTGGGTTCTTTTGACTTTACCTGTAGCAGTAAGCTTAAATCTCTTTTTGGAACCGCTGTGGCTCTTTAGCTTTGACATATGGCCAACCTCCCTTTAAGATTTTATTTTTTATGGGGCACCAGTATCATGGACATGGTCCTACCTTCCATGACTGGCGGTTTTTCCATCTTTCCAAATTCCTTGACGGTCTCCGCAAACTTTTGCATCACCTCTCGGCCCATGGGTGAATACGTAATTTCACGGCCCCTGAAGCGAATAGATATCTTTACCTTATCGCCTTCTTCAAGAAACTTTATAGCGTTCTTGGCTTTGAAACTAAAGTCGTGCTCCTCAATTTTAGCAGAGAGCCGCAGCTCTTTAATCTCAATGGTTGTCTGCTTTTTCTTTGCTTCCTTATCCCTCTTGTTCTGCTCGTACAAGAACTTTCCGTAGTCCATAATCTTGCAAACAGGCGGGTTAGCATTAGGAGATATCTTAACCAGATCCAATTCCCTCTCATTTGCTTTAAGTTGAGCCTCTCTGGCCGAGACGACGCCGATCATGGTACCGTCTGAGTCAATCAAACGCACTTCTTTGTCACGAATTAATGAATTGATCTGTGTCTGGTCCTTACTAATAAAAAACACCTCCGAAATTAAATAAACAGGAGAAGCTTGTACTCCACCTGTTTTATATGCCAAAAACGAATCCTTTTAGATCGCTATTGACCCGCCAGCCTCTGCTGAACAAGGTGAGAAGCATTGCTTCTGCTTGATTACCTCATTTACTATACAATAGGTTCACCGGGTTGTCAAGACGTTTCTGTTTCTGTTTTCGGGTTTCATCTTCTCAGAAAAAATACAATGCCGATAAAATGGCTTAAGGCCCCCAAACCTACAAAGAAATGCCAGACCATATGATAGAACCGAACCCCTTTTTTCGCATAGAAGTAAACTCCCGCCGAGTAAAGGACACCCCCCAGAGTGATTAATACCAGTAAAGGCGTCGGTGCCTTGGCCAGGAAGAGGGGCATAAAAAAGATAATGGTCCAGCCCATGACCAGATAGATCGTCACGCTGATCTTGGGGATGGAATGCCTTGAGATAGATTTGTAGAGTATTCCGAAAATAACCATACCCCACTGAATCACCGTGATAACAATTCCCTGCCAGCCCCCAATAATAGAAAGAGCAATGGGGGTATAGGTTCCGGCAATAGCCACATAGATAAAAATATGGTCCAGTATTTTAAATATTTTCTTGTGGCGCGTTCCAGCTGCCATGACATGGTAAAGGGTCGATGCCAGGAGCATCAGAAAGACGGATATGACAAAAATACTGACGCCTACGGCATCCAGCACACCACCTTTGATATAAGCACGGATGGCCGCATAGGGCAGGGCAAATAAAGCCAGTGCCGCCATAGGGCCGTGAGTGGTTGCATTGGCTATTTCCTCACCGATAGTGTAGATGGTATTTTTAGTATTGGTTTCTTCCACATTGGCCTCCAGGTTTTTTCTATGTATTATATCACGCTTTTGTGTTTTGTTAACCACCTGTCTTGTTAACAAAATATAATGGCTTCATAAAGTCCGCAAGCGCTAAAATAATAGAAACCCTTCACCTTATTTCTAGTGATTGATGGCCTGGGCAAACCTGTCAATATTTTCAGGAATAATACGGGGTGCCTGCTTGCCCTTTTTTTCGGCATCCTTGGTCACCATTTTAGTAATGAATCTGTGGAGAAAGCTCATCTTGCTTATGTCCATTTCCCCTCCGAAGCATTCCTTAGCAATAACCCTGTCCACAAGGGGCTTTGGCATATTCATTTCCAAATGTTGCTGAGCCATCTCCGGAAAACCACAACAGATAAAAAAGGCCAACCGCTTCTGTTGAAGGGTCTGTGTATGCTCTGTCACCCATGCTTTAAGTTCCTTGTTCATCTGTCCCATATACACCGGACTTCCCAGTATCAGTGTATCATAGAGATTCAGATCAATACCGGCAGCTTCTTTGACATTTTTACAGTCGGTGGGCTCCTTGAGTTTTTCCGCTAATGTTTTTGCACAGGACTCGGTACATCCATAGGTTGTTCCATAAAGTATAAGATTTTTCATCATTCATCCTCCTCATTCTTTTGGTTTTCCATTTGACTCAAATTCTCGGCTATCTTTTTAAGCGCTTTGCTCATAAGTAAGAGCTCATCATCATTTAAGCCGCTGAAGATGGCATTCATAAATTGATCGGCCTGATCATCCCTCTCCTGCCAAAAGGCATGGCTCTTTTCGGTAAGACTAAGTCTTAAGGCCCGCTTATCCTTCTTGTCCCTCTCAAACCGTATAAACCCCTTCTGTTCAAGCTTGCCAGCAATCTGCCTGACATTCTGGTGTGAATACTCCATGGTATCGGCTAATTCGTTAAGGGTGGGTGGATTTTTAAAAAAGAAACCCAGAATAACAGTCAAATACCATTGTCTGGAGGTAATATCATATAAAGATAGCTCCCGATCCATCAGCCTTTCCATTTTGTTTGACAGATTAAAAAGCAAACCGAATACCATCTGTTTGTTGTTAAAGCCATCAGGGATTTCCTGCATGTATCGTTCTCCTTTTATTATGACTCACCGTTAGGTAATATATTACTCTATAAAGTAATATATTACCTATATTTATTTTTGTCAACAAAAACACCAGCCCTTCTTATCAAAGGATCCGGTTTATCCAATACGATTATTAGCTTGCATGAAGGGGTATTGGAGAAATAGAATAGGACATATCTAACCCATTTAATAATGGCTTATGTTAAAAACTAATATAAAGCACACATATCGGATTTACAACACCCGGTATGTGTGCTTCTTCAATTCCAATTCTTCCCTTAATGAGTGACAAAGATTAATCCAGGAAATCCTTCAGCTTCTTGCTGCGGCTGGGGTGCCGAAGCTTACGAAGCGCCTTGGCCTCAATCTGGCGGATTCTTTCACGGGTGACATTGAACTCCCGACCCACTTCTTCGAGGGTGCGGGCACGGCCGTCGTCCAAGCCAAAGCGCAGACGCAATACCTTTTCTTCCCTAGGTGTCAAGGTATCCAGCACATCAATGAGCTGTTCCTTAAGCAGGGTAAAGGCTGCGGATTCAGCAGGCGCGGGGGCATCGTCATCGGGAATAAAGTCCCCTAAATGGCTATCTTCTTCTTCACCAATTGGCGTTTCCAAAGACACAGGCTCCTGGGAGATCTTCATGATGTCCCTGACCTTGTCCTCGCTCATCCCCATCTCCTTGGCAATCTCCTCGGGGGTGGGGTCCCTTCCCAGCTCCTGCAGAAGCTGCCTTGAAACTCGTATCAATTTGTTGATGGTTTCCACCATGTGAACGGGGATACGTATGGTTCTGGCCTGATCGGCAATGGCTCTTGTAATGGCCTGCCTGATCCACCAAGTTGCATAGGTGCTGAACTTGAAGCCCTTACGAAAATCAAATTTCTCGACGGCCTTAATGAGACCAAGATTCCCTTCCTGGATAAGATCCAGGAAAAGCATGCCTCTACCCACATAACGTTTGGCAATACTGACCACCAGGCGCAGGTTGGCTTCGGCCAAACGCTTTTTGGCCTCCTCATCCCCAACCTCCATTTTTTTAGCCAGCTCTATTTCATCATCGGACGAGAGCAAGGGAACCTTGCCGATTTCCTTTAAATACATTCTGACAGGATCATCTATGCTGATGCCCTCAGGAATGGTGATATCAATATCCTCTTCCTCAATATCATCAATGAACTGAAGGTCTTCGAATTCTTCTTCAATATTCTCAGCAACAATTTCGACCCCCATTTTTTCAAGGGCCTCATAAACCTTTTCGATCTGGTCGGGAGTAATATCCACACGTTCAAAGGCATCTTCAATCTCACGGTAGGTGAGCATACCCTTTTCCCTGCCTTCTTCGGCAAGCTCTCTTAAAATATTCTTAGGATCCTTACCATCCTTGGAAGTCGGCTTGTCCTCTTCGTTCTTTCTTTCCTCATTCCCGTTTTCGCCGACCTCAGCCACATCCTCAGCCTTTTTTTCAAAGATCATCTCATGATCCTCAGGCTGCAGCTTTTTTTCAGTTTTTTTACCCTTTGCTGTACCGGCATTCTTCTTTTTCATTTCTGCCATTCCTGTACTCCACCCCTCGGTTTTTTTGACGGTCTCAGGCCATTTTTCTTAGCTCTGCAATACGCTCAGCTCTTCTACTGAATTCTAACCCTAGTTCCTGCCTTCTGATTCCGTCTTGTTCATTCTTAATTCTTTCAATGGTTTGTTTCTGTATTTCTTCCAGCTTTAGCAGCTCCAATTTATTCAGAAGCTGAGCCATAGCTTTTTCAACATCCTCAAGCTCGCACTTGGTCTCCGAAATATGCACAAGGTAAGAGGCCACACCAGGTTCCATCTCATGGAGCAGTTCGGCTAGCATACAGCTTTTGTTTTGCTCCAGCTTCCCATAAAGCTTCTCGGCCACCTTCCGGGCTCCGGGGTCCGCATACTCATCAAGGCCATAGGCTTCCAAAACCTTGCCAAACAAGCGGTTCTCAAGACAAAGCATAACTAAAAGCATATACTCTAGTTCACCGTAGCGCTGATCGATTCGCGGTAAACTGTTGGAACCCGGCTCCCCTCTTCTCTCAGGGGCAATAAAAGCTTTTTTTTGAGGCGCATGTCTCTTCTTCATACGCTTTGTGACTTCGCTCTGAAGCGAGTCCAAAGAAATTCCATATTGCTCGGCATAGCTTTTAGCGTACAATTCACGTTCAATGCTGTTCTCATGGGCGGCTAAAATATCAGCCACACTATTGAGTAATTTTAGTTTATCTTCTACAGTATCCAGATTATTCATGCCCTTCTGGGCTCTGATTTTGTAATCTAGCAGGGATATTGCCCGATCCACAAGACTTTTAAACTTTTCTGGGCCATTATTTCTTACATACTCGTCGGGGTCCTTCCCCTCTGGCATCACCAGCACCTTGACCTGGCAGCCGGCTTCCTCCAAGATTTCCAGGCCCCGAAGAGTGGCCGCCTGTCCGGCAGAGTCGGCATCATAAGAAATAATCACCTCGTCGGCATACTTTTTAAGGATCCAGGCCTGCATCTGTGTCAGGGCTGTTCCCAAAGAAGCCACTGCATAATCAATTCCCGCTTGATGAAGGGATATAACATCCATATAGCCTTCAACAATAAGGAGCTTTTTACTTGAGCTCTGCCGGGCATAGTTAAGACCGTAAAGCTCCCGGCTTTTGTTATAGACTGGCGAGTCCGGTGAGTTCATGTATTTGGGCTGGGATTGATCCATAATGCGTCCGCCGAAGCCAATGATATTCCCGCGAATATCAAAAATGGGGAACATGACGCGACCATGAAATCTGTCAATTAGATCACCGCTTTTTGACTTAACGGAAAGCCCTGACGTTAATAGAAGCTCTCTTGAAACCCCCTTGGACAGAAAATGATTGGATAGCTCACTCCAGCCGGAGGGGGATAAACCCAAACCGAACTGGCGGATGGTTTTCTCAGTCAACCCACGCCGCTTCAAATAGCCTTGTGCTTCATTTCCGTCCTTACCAGCAAGGAATGAGTAAAAGAATCGTGCTGCATCCTTGTTGAGTTCCAGTATCTCTTTACGCTTTTTGGCTTTCTCCCTCTCACCTGCATCTTCCGGCTCCGGCAGAGTAATCCCCGCCCTTTCCGCAAGATACTTCAAGGCTTCCAAAAAGTCCAGATGTTCAATATTCATAATGAACTGAATCACACTTCCACCCTTGTTGCAGCCAAAACAATAAAAAAACTGCTTGGCGGGTTCGACAGTGAAGGAGGGTGATTTTTCATTATGAAAGGGGCAAAGGCCAAAATATCTTCTGCCTTTTCGCTCAAGCTTTACATACTGAGAGACTACGTCGTTAATGTCATTACGCAGTCTCACTTCCTCTATGAGCTCTTCAGGATAAAACATATAGTAACCTCATAAATTTTATTATTCGACAGATTGCCCCGTTTTCCTTCTCATGTGGTAAATATTTTAACATAGAAGGCACAGTTTTTAAAACATAGATTACAAGCGCACTTCAGCTTAGCCACGAAACAGGAACAAACACCTCTTGGAATTTCTTGACCGCATAGCGGTCAGTCATCCCAGCCACATAATCCAAAACCACCTGCTCCACCCCATCGCTCTCCATGACCTGTTGAAAATCCCGGGGGAGAAATTCAGGCTTATCCATCAGATAAAGAAACAACTCCCGGATCATTCGCTCGGCCTTCGCTTCCTCTTTTTTTGCAATGGAGCCTACATAGACATTTTCAAACATGAAATTTCTTAAGTAGTTGGTAGCCTCCTGAAAATCTCTGCTCATCCGAATGCCCTTGCCATCCTGACTATTTTTAATAATATTTAAGATCATATGATTAATGCGTTGTGATGGCGTATTTCCTAAAATATCAGAGCATTCTTTGGGGATATCCTTTTCCGAAATAACTCCACCTCTCAGGGCATCTTCAATATCATGATTGATATAGGCAATCTTATCGGCATAACGGACAATCTGCCCCTCCAAAGTATTGGGCATGAGATTCCCCGTATGGCAACGTATGCCCTCCCGAACCTCCCAAGTCAGGTTAAGTCCCTGACGGTCTTTTTCCAGAACCTCCACCACCCTGCAGCTCTGTTCATTATGCTTAAAGCCAAAGGAGCATACCTCATCCAAAACCCTTTCCCCTGCGTGTCCGAAAGGTGTATGGCCCAGATCATGGCCCAGGGCTATGGCTTCGGTAAGGTCTTCATTGAGCCTTAAGCTCCTTGCCAAGGTTCTGGCGATCTGGGAGACCTCTAGGGTATGGGTCAGGCGTGTTCTATAATGATCTCCTTCAGGGGAGATGAAAACCTGAGTCTTATGCTTCAGCCGCCTAAAGGCTTTAGAATAAATAATCCTGTCTCTGTCCCTCTGAAAATCGGTTCTTACATCGCACGGCGTCTCTCTCCGTGCCCGCCCCTTACTATAGCGGCATAGGCAGGCAAACTCGGAGAGATTTTTTTCTTCCATTTCTTCAAGATATTTACGGATACTCATGGACACCTCCGCGAAAAGAATCTATTTTATATTTATACCCAAAAAAATACGGCGGGAAATACCGCCGTAATAGATTCTATTAACCGCAAGGACATTTTCATCGGAATCCTTTTAAAAAGATTACATGTCCTTAAGACAATCGTCACAGATGACCTTACCTTTAAAGTTTAGTACTTCAGGCTTGGCTACATCACAAAATACACATCTGGGGATATATTTATCAAGGACTACATTTCCATCATCATCCACATACATTTCAATGTCATCGCCCTCGTTGATATTCAGCTCTTTTCGTAATGACTTCGGAAGTACTATTCTTCCCAAGGAATCAAGTTTTCTCACGTATCCAGTAGCCCTCATGAAATATCCTCCTTAAAATAGACAGTAAAACTCTCTGTATATAAAGAATTATATCATAAATTGTCATAATGTGAAGCAAAAAGTTAAAAAAAATAGGCGTTTATCCCTGTATTTTAAGCCATCTTTAGCACTTTTTGCTTTCACAGGAGGAATGAGTAACTATTTATTCGGATCACCTCAAATTCCTATTACATAAAAAGGCCAATCAGCATTAAAACACTCATGATGACAATGGTCAGAACAGATCCAATGGTGTTGAGCACGTAATAGATATCAGTAAGCTCAACCTCTTTAATACTAAAGAGATGGCTGAGCCTGAATAACTCCTCAGGAAAGAGCAGGTTGAGCACACTCAAGATGATCACAAAATCGCCTAACAAGATAATATCTAGGCTGCCTCCAAAAATCATGGCGGTTATGGTCACCCCCAACAGCCAGATCGTTCCGACCAAGCCTATGATGACGCGCTTTTTGTTTTCTTTCTCACTTTCCTTCCGGCATTCGGCTTCAATGTCAACCACAAGCTCCTGGATGCAGCTCTCAGGAAGGGGGCTGGAGCATTCTGAACAATAGCGCTGGTTTAGGTCATTGGCCCCATGGCATTGAGGGCAGATCTTAAGTTTTTGCGGCTTAGTGGATAATCTTCTCAGGGATTTATTAATAGGTGCCCTAACGGTGGCCTTAAAATCCCGACGTGTTTTTGACAGGGCAAAGCTACAGCTTTTACAAAATACACTGAGTTCTTCGTTGGTATCCCCACACTTTGGGCATATTATAGACATATCATCACCTTCCATATAATACCTTCATTCTTTATTCTATCTCTTTTGGGTGATGATGGCAAATCACAGCTACAAATGTTCTAGCCTTAGGAAAGTTCAACAATTTCCTAAGGCTTTATTACTAAACATGTTGGATTAGCGCTGATTAAAGCTAACGGCAATACGGAAGACTTTTTCAGCATACTCAGCATAAATCTCTCCCCCGAGCTGTTCAGTGAGCAATTTAGAAATTGATAATCCCAGCCCGGTGGAGTTCCTTGCGGTTTCCACCGTATAAAAGCGGTCAAAGAGCTTATCCACCTGAATACCATCAAGCTTACTTGTTGTGTTCGAGAAGGATACTTTTCCTTCTCCTGACAAAATAACAGTAAGATCACCGTCGGAGTATTTCAATGAATTATTCAGAATATTACTGAAAATACGCATTAGAGCGGTACGGTCAAGGCTGCGAATAATCTGCGTTTCCGGCATATTAATTTCAGGTACAATACCCCGCTCCGTCAGCACTCCATAAAAGGCAGCGAGGCTCTCCTCCAACGCACCGTTTAGGCTAACTTTTTCAAACTGTAACTCCTTGGACGCAGAAGTGATGACAGAATAGTTGAACAACTCATCCGTCAAAGCTTTCATGGCTTCTGTGCGCTCCTTGATGACACAGAGATACCTGCTCACCCGGTCGGATTTTTCTTCCCGATCTATCAGATCCAGATAGCCGCAGATTGCTGTCAGAGGCGTCCTTAGATCGTGAGAAATATTTGTGACAGCCTCCTTCAGTTCCTTGTCGCCGTATTGCAGCCTCCGGCGCTCTTTGCGCAAGGCACGTAGCTGTTCATTGAGTCTAGCCGCCAGTTTGCGGATATAAGGGTCTGAGGAGGAGACAGAGATCAGAGTGTTGGTATCGGTGCTCAACTTTTCATTAAGCTCTTCTTCGATCTCTGCCATGGACTGACGCATGAGATACAGGCGGCAGAGCAATTGTATAATGATTAGGACCAAGACACCGATAATGACCAACAACCCTAATGTCATAGCTTCTCCTTACTTCAAATCTTTCTTTTTGAAAATTATGATGCCAGCCCCCGTTGCCACAAATAGAATAAAAACAGAGTACAGCGGCATTAACCACAGGCGCACAGCGGACATCCCGGAGAGCTGCACCGCTTGACCACCGGGTAAGAAATCATATAGGAACTCATAAGCAGCCCGTTTTGATCCAGTCAGATATTGGGGGTTTGTCTTTTTTTCAGCTACAGTAACGCCGTCTCCGGTAATAGCATACCCGCTATAATATTCCGGTGCCTCTAGACGATTTTTAATGGACGCACCTATAAATAGAAGAAAAAATGCGAGTAAAATGCAAAAGACCGCAGTAACAGCTTTATTTTGGCTCAGCATTGCTATCAGTGTGAACAGAGCCACAAACGCCGCCATCATAGCGAATACGCACATCCCCAACAGAAGGATGGGTATTGCTCCCACTTTAAAAAAACCCAGCAGGGGTATGCCAATACACAGGTAGGGAATAAGGTATGCCGTACACATCAGTATCCCGGCTACCAGGCAGACTATCAGATTGGAAAGATAGACCGCGACGCGATTATGACCAACAATGACTTTGTTGCGTATTGTCCCGTCACTGTATTCTGTACCTACAAAAAGTGCTGTAAAGACAGAGGTCAGTATTATGATAAAAATCGCATACGCGAAAAATCCCCTTTCAAGGGTAACTTCATATTCGCTATTAACCTTGTCCATATAGTGAATGATGGGCAATAGAATGCCGGCCAGCAGCATAATCGCTATAAAGAGTAAAAATGCCTTATCTTTTTTCAACCGCGTAAAGTTGGCGGCCAACAGCTTATTCATTTCGTGCCACCTCCCACAAGACCGATAAAATAGCTCTCCAGGCTTTCATCATGCTCCTTTATGGAAATGACCTCGCAGTTATCCTTTGACAAAGCCATGGTGATCTTTGACACATTGACTTTGCCAAACACATTGGCCTTAACGTCAGAGAGTATCTTATACTCAATGCTCATATCATCCAGTACCCTTGAAAGCGCTTTGGTATCCGTTACCTCCATGGTAACGCATTTACTGCAAGCAGACTCCAGCTCTTTTGCGCTCACTTCCTTGATCATGCGACCTGAATCAATGAAGCCATACCAAGTGGCAAGGCGTGAAAGCTCATCAAGAATATGGCTGGAAATCAACACGGTGATACCTTCCTCCTGGTTGAGCTTTAAAATCAGCTCCCGCATTTCAATAATGCCCTGGGGGTCCAGACCGTTGATGGGCTCGTCCAGCACCAAAAAATCAGGGTTACCGGCAAGGGCGACGGCAATACCCAGACGCTGCCGCATGCCGAGAGAAAAATCCTTTGCTTTTTTCTTACGGGTGTCTCCAAGCCCCACCAGGCGAAGAAGCTCCGATATCCCATCCTCCGACGGCATACCCAAAACACGGTACTGTTGCCGGAGGTTTTCCTGTGCAGTCAAATCCAGATAGAGGGATGGTGTTTCCACAACTGCGCCCATTCGTCTGCGGGCTTTGTTAATGTTCTTATGATCATTTCTGACCCCATATAAGGTATAGGCCCCGTCCGTTGGCTCCTGCAGTCCGCAGATCAGTCGGATAAGCGTGGTCTTGCCAGCACCATTTTTGCCGACAAAGCCGTAAATTGCTCCTTTCGGAACATGCATGGAAAGTCCGTTGAGAGCCCTGAAGTTTTTATATTTTTTCCCGAGGGCATCGGTTGAAAGGACATATTCCATTATTATCAGCCTCCTTTTGCTTGATAGCTCTAGAGTACCAGGCAAAGGTCAAGGTAGCGGTCAAGAAGAACGTCAAGATTTGGTCAATATTTCAGCTTCCAATTAGCTTGAAGCCGATGCCCCAGACCGCTTCGATATAGTCCCTTCCGCTCACTTCGTGTAGCTTTTTCCGAAGATTACTGACATGTTGCTTCAATGATCGCTCAGTGCAGTCCGGTGTGTCCTCGCTGATACGATCTAGGATCACCGATTTTGCAATGACCGATCCGGGATTCATCATCAAAAGCTTCAAAATGGCGTATTCCGTCTTTGTCAGGGTGACCGGGAGCCCTTTCACCCTTATTTCATGGGATGAGGCGTTAAGGGTGAGATCGCTAAACGAGTACACAGGGGCCAGGTGTTTCGTACTGGCTCTACGAAGCGCAACTGCGATACGGGCGATGAGTTCCCTTGTATCAAAGGGTTTGGTCATATAGTCCACTGCACCGCTTAGCAGTAAGTTGACTTTGTCCTTAACATCCATCTTTGCACTGAGAACGATGACAGGTACCTGACTGATTTTCGGCAGTACCTCCTCACCCGACAGTCCCGGCAGCATCAGATCCAACAGCACAAGATCAGGACGTTGAGAGGAAAGCACGAGAAGCGCCTCCGTACCGGAGTAGGCACGTAGTGTGGCATAACCCTCCCGCAGCAACACCTCTTCCAGCATATTTCCAATCTGTAGATCATCATCAACGATTAGTATCCGTTCCATTTGCTGCCTTCCTCTATGTTTCAGGTCTTTATTATCGATATTTTATCAAACCTAAATCCAGAGTACAATCAAGGGAGAGGTCAAGATTCGGTCAAGATTCTTGACGAACCATAGTCATTATTCCCCTTTCCCTTCAGGCTGAAGCGATATAAAAAAGTCGTTAGAATCATTTACTCAAACAATTCTAACGACTTTTAGTTTGATTTTCTCAAGTCAGCATCGATATAAGACTGCTCCTATCAAGAGGCACAACACCTTCTATCAGAATATGCCGGGTAGCCATTGTGCAATATACATCCCAGCAAGAAACGATACAACATTAGCAACCAACGCATAGATAATGGCATGCCATTTCGGTTTGGCCTTAATGCTGACTCTGTTCAAGAAGTAGTAGAACACAACCGCTTCGATTGCGAAAACTATCACTTCAAATAAACCATACATTATCACAAACGCCATTTCGCCGGAATTGTAGTTTATGACATTCAAAAGGACATTAAGAATAATCTGCGTTGTAGTATTTACGCCTGCAAGGAGCAAGAGCTGCTTCTTTTCTCTATAACCGAACAGCAGGGCAATCACCATTTCTATGATGATCGTAATGATAATGCGGACAATCAGAGATGTTACTTCCAGCCGGTAGTTGTATGACTTGTGGGCATCTATGCGCTCGTTGCTGCTCATTTCGTCGTTATAATCTACCGAGAGATTGACACCTTCCATGTTCACAGTGAAGTAACTGTCAAAGGCATATCGTTCGTAGATACCACTCACCGCAAAAGTATCACTTTCGGGAAAATACAAAAGAATCTTAAACTCGTTCGGTGGGTAATAGGTCCATGCTAATTTCTTTGTTTCGTTTATCTGCCATGTTTCCTGCAGAAAAAAGAACCCATCTGTATCTTCGTATTCCACAAAGGCCTTCCATACATCATACTCATTTTCTTTGTAATGGGCATCCGCTTCCGTTCCATCCCAGGCGGAAGCTGGACCGGTGCTCTTAACTTTGGAAAGCAGTGTGCCGTAGCAGAGTTCGTCACCAAGGCCTTCAAAACTAATATTGACGGACGGCTTCGGACCCATATCTGCACTTGCAGTTATCGGAAAAATCGCAGTAATTATCACAGCACACAAAAGGATAGTAATTATTTTTGTTAATCGACTATTTTTCATTAGGGCACCTCCGTTTCTATTATTAGATTACTCCAAGATCAGTTTATACTCCATTTCCTTGGTTTGTCCATTTGTATTTGCCACTTGGTGAAAGTATGCGCTTTGAAGCAGAACTCGGTTATTTGTAGGTCTAGCAGATATTTATACAATTTCAGCGAAAGCTAAACATGAATATTGGGAGGGTTGATTTGTGACTTAAGATTTTTATGAAAGAATAGCGGGCTTCAATTTTATTGAAACCCGCTATTCTTTGGTCGGAGTGACACGACTTGAACGTGCGACCTCTTGCACCCCAAGCAAGCACTCTAATCCACCTGAGCTACACCCCGACAGCGACAAAACATATTATAATGCATATCTCCAAAAACCACAATACCCTTTTTGAGAATTTTTATAATCCCTAGAACCGTTTTTATTACACATTTTACACTAGATTTAAAGGCCATTATCACATATTTTCACTTGCTTGTGCTGTTTATCATAGCTTTTGGCTGAGACACTTCTTTACCTTCATTGGCCTTCATTGTAGCCTCCACCCATTCCCTGTTTTCCCATAGGGCACATCCGCCCTGATGCTCCGATAAACGGCCATGGTTTTCCCGTATGGCTTTGAGAAGAGGAGATTTTAACGTTTCTCTTAACGAAACCTTCTCTGACCATGTGACATCTGAGTATGGCGAGAAAGGGCAGGGCTCCACTCTCCCGTTACTGGTAACATGGATAAAGCCCCGTCCAGCCGCAAGGCATCCGCCAAACCGATCCTCATCTCCGGGAAAGGCTATAAAAAGAATCCCCATGTTTTTTCTCAAAAGCATCAGGCGTTGGGTGAGCAAGGTTCTTTGTTGAGCGGTCAATACCAGATGCCCCGTGTTTTCTGCACAGGGAATATATTCAATATAAAAAATAATCCTGGCGCCCTTATCCTTAAGATCTCTCACAAAGGCTTCCTTGGTCACATCCTCAAAATTTTCTCCAGTCACTGTAATGGAAGCACCAAAGAGAATATGTTTCTCTTTTAGGCGCTTGAAAACATTCATAATATGCGAATGAACGCCTGCACCACGTCTTGCATCGGTTCTATTGTTCTCCCCTTCAATGCTGATAATAGGGAATACATTGTGCCTTTTTTTGAATTCCAAGGCTAAGAAATCATTGATCAGAAGACCATTGGTGAAAACAGGAAAAATAATTCTGGGGAAGCGGCAGGTAAGCGCAATAAGACCTTTTTTAGTCAGTGGTTCTCCCCCTGCCAGCAAAATGGTGGACACCCCAAGATCCTGAGCCTCTTTAATCAGGGACGAGCTTTTTTCTAAATCAAGTTCATCCTCCGGTTCATGATTGTGAAGCTGCCTAGAATAGCACCCCTGACACATTAGATTGCATTTACGGGTAACACTGTAAATCATGAACGGAGGTACATGCACACCCTTCTTTTCTTCTACAGCCCGTTTTCGTGCAGCCTGGCCTTGCCAAAGGAAATGCCGAAGAAAAGGGTATGTGTAGCCCTTCACACTCCGGGCTACTTTATAGGCCTCCTTGAAAAAAGCAATGAAACTTTGATTGAGGGCTTTAGTAAGGGGCATCCCCGCCAAAGTAATCTTTTGATCATCCATAATCAATTAATCTCCAAAAAACAAATCAGGATTTTATTATACCAGAAGTTTCCTCTTCTTACTATGGATTGGCGAGGGTCTATCAGGGGGTCCGTTAGTCTGGTAAACTTTATACCTATTCTGACTAATAATGCTTTCATCATGTATAATAAGTAAATGGAGGTTTTAACTATGATCAGACAGAAAGACTTTCGCTCTCGTTCAAAAAAACGTTATGGCTATAAATTTCTTTTTCTTTTGCTCATCCCCCTGGCACTGTTGATCAAAGGGCTCATGTCCTTATCTCCCCATTTTACGGAGAAGTATTATACCCAGGGAGTATATAAATACATTATGCAGCCTGTAAGCCTATTTACAGGGCTGTTTCCCTTCTCGGTTGCAGAAATAGCCCTCATACTCCTGGTGATCATTGTTCCCATAATGCTTGTAGTCCGTATTAATCATTCGGTGAGACGACGCCAGTGGTCACCTCTTTTCAGGTTTATTGCCAATATCGCTATGATAGGCTCTCTATGGTTTTTGGTGCAATTCCTTGTTTGGAATATCAACTACGAACGCCTGTCCTTTGCAGAGAATGCTCAAATAGAGATTCGGGAATCCTCTATTGATGAACTGGATGATTTATGCCGGCAGCTTATAGCAGACACCAACACCCTCCGTCAACAGGTGAAGGAGGATGCTCAGGGGGTTATGATGCTGGAAGGAGGCTTTGGCTCGGTTGCAAAGCGGAGCAAGCTTGCCTATGAGGAACTGCAAAAACAGTATGAATTTTTAAAAGGAAACTACGGCCGTCCCAAGCCTGTGCTCCTGTCCAGACTCATGTCCCACACCAATATTATCGGTATTTATTCCTGCCTGACAGGTGAGGCCAATATTGACACCGATATTCCCCCTATGGAAATCCCCTCCACCACCTTGCACGAAATGGCCCATCAACGAGGTTTTGCCAGAGAGGATGAGGCTAACTATGTGGCCTATCTAGCCTGCATGGCGCACCCTGACCCAGATTTCAAGTATTCGGGGAGTGTTCTGGCCCTTCAATACTCCATGAATGCCCTTTACTCGGCTGATGCTGACCGTTATTTTAAATTAGTTGAGACCTATAGCGAGGGCTACCTTAGAGACCTCAGAAACGAACAGGAGTATTGGAAGCAGTTCCAGGGAATTACCAAGAAGGTGGCTAGCAAGGTCAACGACACCTATCTTAAAATGAACGGAGAATCCGATGGAGTCAAAAGCTACGGGAGAATGGTGGACTTGCTGCTTGCAGAAGCCAGAACCCGTAAAGCAGTATCGCCCCTCCCCTAAAGCCAGCACAAAATGATCCAACACATAAACCCTAAATTTCTTGGTTTTTGTGAATATTTGTTGTTTACACCTTCTCCCTTAAGTGATAGTTTAATTAAGGTTGGACAAAACACAAAGGGGTTATTGTTATGCTAAAGCCAAAATTGTTTACTGTTCTCCAAGAAGGCTATAAAAAAGAACAGCTATTTAAGGATATTACAGCAGGTTTTATTGTCGGTATTATCGCCATTCCACTTTCCATTGCACTGGCCATCGCTTCGGGGGTTTCCCCTGAAAAAGGCTTGTTTACAGCCATTATTGCCGGGTTTATCATATCCTTTCTCGGGGGAAGCCGTGTTCAGATTGGTGGCCCCACCGGTGCCTTCGTTGTCATCATCTACGAAATTATTGAGAAAAAGGGATATCCTGCCCTTGTCGTAGCTACTCTCCTGGCTGGGGTTATCCTCATCTTTATGGGGTTAATGAAACTGGGGAGCATTATTAAATACATTCCCTACCCCATAACCACAGGCTTTACCAGCGGTATCGCCGTGGTTATTTTCTCTCAGCAGATCAAAGACTTTTTGGGCCTTAAAATGGAGAAGTTTCCTTCGGAATTCATCCCCCGACTGGGAGAGTACATACAATCCATTGATACCTTATCGGTGAACAGTCTGATTGTGGGCGTCATTGCGTTGCTTATTATCATCGGATGGCCCTATATCAACAAAAAAATACCGGGACAGCTCATCGCGATTCTAGTGACCACAGGGGCTGTTCAACTCCTGGACATCAAGGTGGAAACCATCGGTGATCGCTACAGTCAGCTAAAAGCCGCCTTGCCCACCCTTCAGATGCCTGAAATCAGCTTGTCCATGGTTGCTGACCTCTTACCCACCGCACTAACCATCGCGGTTCTTGCCGGCATAGAATCCTTGTTGTCAGCGGTGGTGGCTGACGGTATGATCGGCGGTAAGCATCGTTCTAACATGGAGCTGGTGGCCCAAGGTACAGCCAATATTTTCTCGGCCCTCTTCGGAGGAATTCCCGCCACCGGAGCTATTGCGCGTACTGCCGCTAATATCAGAAATGGTGGAAGAACGCCCATCGCCGGCATTGTTCACTCCTTAACCGTACTGGCCATCATGATGATTCTGATGCCTTTAGCCAAGCTGATCCCCATGACCACCCTAGCAGCCATCCTGATGGTCGTCGCCTATAATATGAGCGAATGGCGATCCTTTAAAAGCCTGTTCAATGCACCCAAAACAGATATAGCCATTCTTCTGGTCACCTTTGTACTCACAGTCGTCTTTGATCTGGTTATTGCCATTGAATTTGGAGTGGTCATGGCCGCCTTCCTTTTCATGAAGCGCATGGCCGACACAACTAAGGTTGAGTCCATCCGGGAGGATCTGGCGGATACCCCCGATCTTGCCCTCAGCAGCCCTGACGGTATTGATCCTGCCATTCAGATCTACCAAATCTATGGCCCCTTCTTCTTTGGTGCCGTCGACAAATTTACCGACACTATCCATGAAAACACTATTCCTACACGGGTAATGATTATCCGAATGAAACATGTTCCCTTCATGGATGCCACCGCCTACCACGCCCTGTTCAAGACCTATTCCTATTGTCGGAAGCATAGAATCCTGCTCCTCTTCACACAGGTTCAGGATCAGGCCTATGGGCTTTTAAACAAAAATGGCTTCATCGAGTTGGCGGGCAAGGACAATTTCTGTGAGAGTATTGAAAGCGCTCTGGTTCGAGCCAATGCTTACATTGAGCTTCACAGGAAATATCCCTCAACAAAAGGGGCATAAGCAAATTTAAAAGGGCCTGCCGCCTGTTATTCATGGGCAGCAAGCCCTTTTATTTCTTCCATAAACTTTGTTGAGCTATTGAGAGCAGTTCACTTTGAACTGCTGTTTTTATGTGCATTCCTAGACTTTGTTTACTTATCGGAGGCTAATTCCTTGATGGAGGTTACCAGTCCCGCAATATTTTGAATTTCAGAAGGAATAATAATCTTTGTCGCCTTGCCGTCAGCCACTTTTTCAAAGGCCTCCAGGCTGCGGATGGAGATAACCTCTGGGCTAAGCTCCTGATCCTTAATCATTTTCAAGCCCTGAGCGGTTGCATGCTGAACCTTGAGAATGGCCTCCGCCTGACCCTCAGCCTCACGAACCATGGCTTCCTTCTTAGCTTCGGCACGCAGGATGGCCGCAGTTTTCTCAGCTTCGGCTTCAAGAATTACCGACTGCTTTTTACCTTCGGCAACAAGAATATTGGAGGTCTTTTCACCCTCAGCTCTGAGGATGGCCTCACGTCTTTCGCGCTCTGCACGCATCTGCTTTTCCATGGCATTCTGGATATCTGCCGGAGGAATAATGTTTTTCACCTCAACACGGTTGATCTTAATACCCCATGGATCGGTGGCTTCATCCAGAATAATGCGCATCTTAGTATTGATAATGTCTCTGGAGGTCAGGGTTTCATCCAACTCCAAATCTCCGATGATATTACGCAGGGTGGTTGCAGCCAGTATTTCAATGGCTGTCATGGGGCGCTCAACTCCGTAGGTATACAGCTTGGGATCGGTTATCTGATAATAGACAACCGTATCAATCTGCATGGTTACATTGTCCTTAGTGATAACAGGCTGCGGTGGAAAATCCAGAACTTTCTCCTTGATGGAGACGCGGTTGGCTATTTTATCAATGAGAGGAACCATCACATGAAGACCCACAGACCAGGTTTCTTTGTATGCACCCAATCTTTCAACAATAAAGGCCTGTGCCTGAGGAACTACCTTGATATTGGCAGCCACTATGATAACAGCCACAGCAACCAGGAAGAGAACTAAGTATGGCATTCTTGTACCTCCAAACTAATTTATTGGCTTATATTCAAGACGGGCTCACAATAAGCTTAACGCCTTCAATACCCTCAATGACAACTTCTGTGTCCTTTAATAGGGTCTCCCCATTTTTGCTAACAGCGGTCCAGATCTGACCCTTGATTTTAACCTGACCTGTGGCAAACTCGGTTATGTCCATAAGAACAATACCCTTTGTTCCTATAATGGCATCAATGTTGCTCTTGTGACTGCCAACCTTGAGATATTTTACTGCCACAGGGCGCGTGAAGACCAAAAGCACCACTGAAACTACCAGGAAAACTAAAATCTGAATCCATAATTGGACATTGAGCAAGGCCAGAAAAAAGGCCACCAGCGCGCCGGTTGCGAACCATATGGTGGTAAGGCTGACCGTCATGGCTTCAACAATGATCAAGACCAACATCAGGCCCAGCCAGGTGTAAACATACAGATGATCCATCTGTTTAACCTCCTTATTGATTCAAGTCATTTCTATTTTATGGGCTTAATCCTCTAAAATTCACCCAATGAGTAGCATTTATTCGGCTTTCTGTTCCATATTAGAAGCCGGCATTCCGTTAAAATGCTTGATATAGCATCTTCTGCGACGGTGAATACGCGTCTCGTAGTTCCTCCACATGGAATGTACCGCATGATTGGTTTCAAGCTCCGGGGATGCAATGGCTCTTACGACACCATTCTTAATGGCGTTTCGGGTCAGTTCGTCCAGCATCACGTAGGGAACACCCTTTGCGCGTAATTCAGGCCGAATAGCCACCAAATAAAGATCCAGGGTATCATTTTTACGGATGGATCGCAGCATTCTGATAAAACCAGTGGGCAAAAGCCGGCCCTTGCTCTTTTTAACCGCTTCGGACAGGGAGGGCAGAATGATACCGAAACCAGCAATTTTACCATCGGCGCTTTTCACGATACTGATATAGTCCGTGTTCAAAAAGGAAAAGAACTGCTTGACATAGGCCTGAACCTGTTTATCGGTAATGGGAACCACCCCGTAAAGATGCTCATAGCCCCTATTCAGAAGCTCAAAAATCTCCGGAACATAAGGAATCACATCCTTGCTCTTTTTAAGAGGAACCACGCTCAGACCATACTTTTCTTTTGCTTTTTGTGCCAACACTGTAAGCTTGGTAGCCTTTTCGCTCTCAGGGAGGGTAATGTCAATTTCAATCCATTCCGCATCCTTGGTATAGCCATAGGCCTCCACGTGCTTCATATAATAGGGATGGTTATAGATGGTGATAAAGGTGCCCATTTCATCAAAGCCTTCAATGAGCATCCCTTCCTTGTCCAAATCACAAAAACCGAGAGGTCCGTGAATTCCCTCCAAGCCTTTTTCTTTTGCCCAATTCTCAACTGTGTCGAAGAGGGCCTTGGACACATCATAGTCGTCAATAAAGTCCACCCAACCAAAGCGCGCATAGCTCTTGCCCCATTTGTTGATATAGCTGTGATTGATGATGCCCATGATGCGCCCAACGACTTTACCGTCCTTGTAGGCCAGCCACATCTCTGCTTCACAATACTCAAAGGCGGGGTTTTTTACTTTACTTAAGGTGAACTTTTCATCGGAAATCAAGGGCGGCACCCAATAGGGATTATCACGGTATAAGGTAAAGGGGAATTTAATGAAGGTGTTTAGCTGCCGTTGGTTTTCCACTTTTATTATTCTAATCATATGTACTCTCCTTTAAGCTGTCCAACCCTATTATACCATTTTAAGTAGACACCTACAACTTCTGACTCCTACATATATTTCTCAGCAACGCTTGCCAAGGGACTTCGCTCCACCTGTCTTAAGGCAACATGACCGGTAATGGTAAACTGCTTCATCCTATCCACTGTATAGACCAGACCATTGCTTTTGGCATCCACAAGAACATTGTCGATCTGATTGTCGGAGGGATCACCGATAAAGACAAACTTAGACCCGAATCCTGCGCGAGTGAGCATGAGTTTGGCAAGATGGGGTGTCAGCTCCTGAGCTTCATCCACAATGACCATGGCATTACTCAGGGTTCGGCCCCGCATATAGGTAAAAGTTTTGGTCTCAATAACACCCTTTAATTTAAAGGTCTCAATAAAATGCTCCACTGAAAAGTCGGGTTTATCTGTATACCGTGAGGGTTTAGCATGCTCTTCCTTGGTGTTGTTCCTGGCGGTCATCAGGTTACTGATCGCGTCATAAAAGCTGCCCATCCAAGGCCGAAGCTTTTCATCCTCGGTTCCCGGAAGATAACCGATATCATTACCGGCAGCCACTGTTGGCCTGACAAAGACAATCTTGCTGTACTCCCCCTGCTCAATGACCTTTTCAAGGGCCACAGCGGTGGCAAGAATGGTTTTTCCCGACCCGGCCCCTCCTGTAATGGTCACAAAGGGAATATCCTTATCCATCAGAAGCTCATAGGCCATTTTCTGTTCCCGATTGATGGGTGAAAGGCCCCAAGCCGTTTGCTTCGCATACTTAAGAGGCACGATGAGATTTCCGTCATAACGGGCCAGGACCTTGTGGTTATCATCATTGGTACTTGTAATATTGAGAAATTCGTTAGGGAAAAGGGGCTCATCCACTTCCACCTCACAGGCTGGAAGCCCGCCCTTATAGATGAGGTTCATCTTCTCAGATGAGGCATAAACGTCCCGATAACCTGTATAAAGCTCGTCGCATTTTATCTTGTCATTGTTGTAATCCTGGGCGGGAATACCAAACGAATCCGCCTTTATGGCCATATAGACATCTTTAGTTACCAATATGGTAGGAATATCGGGGTTTTCCTTTTGAAGATTCTTGGCCATAGCCAGAATTCGGGTATCGTTCTTATGGGTATCAATTCCCTGAGGAATACAGGACATATCCATGTGGTTGAGTTCAATGCGTATGGTGCCGCCGCTTTCGGTTTGAATCCCCTGTTCCAGGTTTCCTAGGCTTCTCAGGCTGTTAAGCTCTCTTGCCGCTATTCTGGCATGGTATCCCACCATACCTTCCCGGTTCTTGATGGTATCCAGTTCTTCGATGGCTACAATGGGTAAAATAACGTTGTTATCCTCAAAGTTGTAAAAGCAGTTCGGGTCATGAATGATCACGTTGGTATCCAGGATATAATTCTTTATCATGGTCCAATGACCTCCCTATTCCAATCAATCAGGGCCTTTCAGGATAAATCCGTTTTGTATATGCTTCTCCGGTCCAAGGACCATACAGGGTCCGAGAAGCGCCCAGGTGCGACATTTCGGGTGGCATTCTGATAATCATAGACACGGGCATCGATGAGGTCAATATGATGCAATAGCTCAGCCTCCAGGAACATGGGCTTCTTAGGGCTACCATACTCAGCCTCGTAATGATGGCTGACAATCATATGCTTCAGAAGCAGGAGGACTTCCTCAGAGACCCCCATCTGCCTGCCGGCACGATCAAGCTCTTCAACACCCATAATAATGTGTCCCAAGAGCTGGCCTGTCTTGGAGTACTCGGCGATCCCCAACTCATTGCTGGATAACTCGCCTATTTTAGCTAAATCATGAAGGAGAACCCCTGCGTATAGCAGGTCGGTATTCACGCCTTGATACACCTGGCAAAGCGCTTCAGCGGTCTTTAGCATGCGCAGGATGTGATACAAAAGCCCACTTCTAATGGCATGGTGAAGGCTTTTGGCCGCAGGATAATAAAGAAGCCTTTCCTCCTTTTCATCCAACAGCTTCATAACCAGTGACCGAATCTCGGTATTTTTAATTTTTGCGGTAAACAGGTAGATTTCCTCAAGCATTTCCTCAGGAGTGAACGGAGCCGACGGAACAAAATCACCAATACATTTCTGATCCTCTTCATCGGCAAGCCTGATTTTGTTAAGGGAAAGCTGAAGGGCTTCCTTCCACAGGTCAGCACGGGCATTGATGTAATAGAGCTTATTGGTGGCCAGGCTGGAGTACTCGGACTCACCGGCATCCCACCATTTGGCCGAAACCTCTCCTGTTTGATCGGAAAGAATGATATCCAGATATGTTTTTTTATTGGATGATATCTTAAGATCAACGCTCTTTAGAATATAAATCCCGTTGATGGTCTCTCCGGGCTTTAAGTCAGAAACCTTTATCCCCTCAAATTTCATTGAATAACCCCCATAGGACATAGTCTTGGTGCTAGGATTGCCCTCTCACCCTTATTTTTGTAAATGTTCCGCTCTGCATGATCAGACATCATGGTCTTCTCAAATATCCCATATATCTATAATACGGTATTCGAGCTTTTTTGATAAATCCACTTCCTTATGGTTGACAAGCATTTTTCCTGCTTCATCCATAACAATGCGAATGACAGGGCGGTTGGGAAAATGAGGATTATACCGCGATACCAGCCCTTTTTCTCCTGAATTGAGCAACACGGCTGTACCTATGGGGAAATGGGCCACATGTCTGGTGAAAGCGTCGAGAACGGTTTTTTCAAAATGCTTATTGGAAAGGGAGTACATATAATCTACTACCTCATGAGGAAGCATCTTTTTTCTATAAACCCTGTCGGTGGTCAAGGCATCATAGACATCGGCAACCGCAACAATTCTGGCGGCTATGGGAATGTCAACGTTTTTCAGATTATATGGGTACCCGCTGCCGTCAACTCTCTCATGATGATAGAGGGCGATGGCATGGGCTGTAGGGTTTATGTTGGTAGAGTTTTTTAGAATTTCGAATCCGTAAACCGTATGCCTTTTCACCTCATCAAACTCGTTGATGGAAAGACATGAGGGTTTTTGAAGAATATCCTCGCTGATCATAATTTTACCAATGTCATGAAGAAGGGCTCCGATGCCCAGATCCCTCAAATTATCCCCTTTGATTCCCAAGGTGACCCCTGTAATCAGGGAGAGGATACAGACATTGACGCTGTGTGAAAAGGTGTAGTCGTCAATAGAACGAATATCAGAAAGACTCAGGATGATGTGATCATTTTGAAGAATATTGTTCAATAGCTTGTCAACGATCTCAAGAATCTTCTTTCCATCCAAGGATATTCTAATGGAGGGTGTCGTCATAATTTGCTTGATTTTTGCTTTAACCTCAGTGACAATCTCATCCCTCACCACCTCAGGCGTGGTGATGCCTTTTGAAAGATCATCCTCTATGTAAATCTCGGTGAAACTGTAGCTTTCCAGTGTGGTGATTAATTCCTCAGTGAGTATAGTCCCAGCGGACAAAAGAACGATACCATCCAATGAAAGTATGGTACGTGCTAAACGAACGCCTGCCCGAGTTCTATCTAAACTCACTTTCCTCACCGAGAGTTGCCCTCCTAAAAATCAAAACAAATAAAAAATCTCACACAGAGACATATTGGTAATATAGTACCATAGAGCGTTTTTAAAGTCAAAGCGAAACTCTTGTTAACAAACAGTTTTAGCAATTAAATCATCCAAGAATATTACTTTTTGCCTTATTGTCTCTATATTGTTTATCGGAATCGCAAAAAAATAGCATTAGGCTTATTCACACGCTTTCAAGTGATTTTCCTTCTGAAAAAATCCCCCCCATAAAAAAGGTGCAGAACACATGTTATGCACCTTTGGAGGAGTTCTTATCATGATTTATTCTTAAGCCAATAATGGACGGATGACTGAGAGAACATCCTCCCTGAAACCGGCAAGCGCATTCTCGGCGCCTTCCATAGAATCGGAGAACACCCCATAATAGATCTTAATCTTCGGCTCAGTACCCGAAGGTCGGATGCAGAACCAGAAGCCTGAGGTCATCCGGTAGTAAAGGACATTGGATGGCGGTAAATTCAAAGGGGTCTTTTGTCCTGACAGAATATCCAGGCTGAATTGACGTTCATAATCGGCAAGAGAAGCTACTTGGGAGCTTCCAAAGGAAACGGGGCTATCCTTCCTTAAGGTATCCATGGCAACCGCGATCTTTTCCAGCCCCTCCTTGCCCTTCAAGGTAAAGGAGTCGACGCCTTCCTTGACAAAGCCATATTTCTTATAAACCTCCAAAAGGCCTTCATAAAGATTCATTCCCTTGGATTTATACCAGGCGAAAACCTCCGCCACCAGCATGGCCGCCACTACCGCATCCTTGTCTCGGGCATGGGTGCCGGCAAGATAGCCATAGCTTTCTTCAAAACCAAACAAGAACTTTTTCTTTCCCGTATCATCCAGAAGGCGAATTTGCTCACCGATAAACTTAAAGCCGGTAAGCACATCAAGGATTTCAACCCCATAGTGGTCGGCTATTTTTCTGGCTAAGTCACTTGATACAATCGTCTTGACAACAAAGGCATTATTGGGAAGCTCGACTCTCTCCTTCTTTTGCGAGAGAATATATTCCAAAAGCAGACATCCCGTTTGATTTCCGGTTAAGGTCACATAGTCGCCTGAAGCATTACGAACTACCACTCCCACACGATCCGCGTCGGGATCGGTACCAATGATAAGCTCCACATTGTCCTTTGTGGCCATCTCAATAGCTATTTCAAATGCAGCACGCTCTTCAGGATTAGGATACTTTACTGTTGAGAAATCGGCATCGGGAAGCTCCTGTTCTTTGACCACCTTAACATTTTCAAAGCCGATCTCCTTAAGAATGCGTCGTACAGGTTTGTTGCCAGCGCCATGTAAAGGGGTGTATATCAATGGGGTTTCCTTGCCGTATTTTCGGGATAGCTCTGGATTCACGCAGACCTTCTTAAGCGCTTCAATATAAGCATCGTCGATTTCTTCTCCAATGATTTTAATAAGTCCCTTTTCAATCGCCTCCGCCTTACCCATGCTTTTGATGGAGGAGATGTCCGAAACAGCATTAACCTCGTCAATGACCTGATCCGATTCGGCGGGAGGCAACTGGCATCCATCGTTTCCATAGGCCTTGAAACCGTTATACTCCTTGGGGTTGTGGCTGGCGGTAATGACCACGCCACCAGAACAATTCAAATGACGGACAGCAAAAGACAGTTCGGGGGTGGGACGGAGTTCATCAAACAGGAAGGCTTTTATCCCATTACCCGCCATGACCTGTGCGGTTTCTAGAGCAAATTCATCGGAGCAATGGCGTGAGTCATAGGCGATGGCCACACCTTTATCCTTTTCCCCCCGTTTGATAATAAACTGGGCAAGCCCCTGAGCCGCTTTTCTGACGGTATATTTGTTCATACGGTTAGTTCCGGCTCCAATGACACCGCGCATACCACCCGTACCAAATTCCAGATCACGATAAAAACGATCCTCTATCTCCTTTTCATTGTCCCCAATGCCCAAAAGCTCTTGACGCGTGCTTTCGTCAAAATAAGTGTTTTCCAGCCAATAGCGGTATTCCTTCATGTAACTCATAGTACCTCTCCATTCTACAATTAAAACATCCTACTTGCTGCTTATCCTTGCTGCGTCTGTTTAGTCATACTGCTCTTCTGGGTTCTACAATCAGTTTAATAGCGGTCCTTTCTTCCCCATCCACCATGATTTCAGAAAAGGCCGGTATACATACCAGCTCTACTCCCAAGGGTGCCAGAAAACCTCTGGCAATGGCAACGGCTTTAACCGCCTGGTTTAAGGCTCCTGCACCAATGGACTGCACCTCGGCAATCCCTTTTTCACGGACCACACCTGCTATAGCACCTGCCACCGAATTGGGATTGGATTTGGAAGAAACCTTCAATACATCCATTTTGAAAACCTCCGAAAACAAATCAATCTTAAGCTTTAATAGTTTCCATGATTCTTTTTATTTCCACTGCTTTTTTAGTTACTTCGTCTATTGTAATGATTACTGCATTAAGCTGAGTTCTTCCTTCCGCAATCTCATGCTGTATGGGCAGACCCAAGGTGAATTTCTTAATGATGAGATCCTTATTAACACCAATAATACCCTCTGAAGGGCCCGTCATACCCACATCTGAAATATAGGCCGTCCCCTTGTCCAGTATTCTCTCATCAGCGGTCTGAACATGGGTATGGGTTCCCACCACACAGGTGGCTCGACCATCCAGATAATACCCCATGGCGATCTTCTCGCTGGTGGCCTCTGCATGAAAATCCACCAACGTGACGTCCACCTGCCCCTTGAGAAAGGCCAGTTCTCTGTCGGCCGTCTGAAACGGGCAATCTACGGGCTGATCCATATAAACCCGTCCCAGAAGATTAATGATTCCCAGTCTCACGCCGTTTTTCTCTATAATTAGGCGTCCTTTTCCCGGAACCCCCTTGGGGTAATTGGCCGGACGGACGATCTTAATTCCCGAATCAATAATGTTCAGTATTTCCTTACGCGCCCAGGTATGGTTTCCCATGGTTATGGCGTCCATACCGCTTTCAAAAATATCCTGAGCCGTGTTGTAGCTGATGCCCTTCCCACCTGCTGCATTTTCACCATTTACAATGCAAAAATCAGGCTTGTGAATGGATTTTAGCTCTTTCATCCTGGCTTTTAAGGTCTCTCTTCCCGATTCCCCAAAAACATCACCGACAAAAAGGATCTTCAACAACAATTCTTCCTCTCAAAACAAGAGTGCGTACCCACCGGAACGCACCACAAGCGCCTCACTTTAAATACTATGCCCAAAGGGCCACGCCCTTATCTAAAGTAGGGGATTCCCTTCGGTTCTGATAGCTTACCTTTGTCTAATGACACAAATACTGCAGGAAGCGTTTTCACGCTTCCTGCAGCAATGGTTTATTTCGCAAATTCAACTGCTCTTGTTTCTCTTATGATATGGACCTTAATTTGTCCGGGATAATCCATTTCATTTTCTATGCGCTTGACGATATCTCGGGCGACCATGATCATGCTGTCATCATTAACAATCTCCGGCTTGACCATAATGCGCACTTCACGTCCTGCTTGAATAGCGAAGGATTTATCAACCTCTGGGAATGCATTTGCAATTTCTTCAAGCTTCTGCAGACGCTTCACGTAGGTTTCAAGTGTTTCTCTTCTTGCCCCTGGTCTTGCGCCAGAAATAGCATCAGCAGCCTGCACCAAAACAGCGACAATCGTGTTTGCTTCCACATCACCATGATGGGCCATGACCGCATTAATTACATCTTCGCTTTCCTTATATTTTCTACAAATCTCCCCACCTATGGTAACATGGGTACCTTCCACCTCATGATCGATGGCCTTGCCAATATCATGAAGAAGTCCGGCACGTTTAGCAAGTGTAACGTCTTCACCCAGTTCTGCTGCCATAAGCCCGGCAAGATGCGAAACCTCGATAGAGTGGGACAGGACATTCTGTCCATAACTGGTTCTGTACTTGAGCTTACCCAGAAGCTTGATGATCTCCGGATTAAGCCCATGAACACCAGTCTCAAAGGTTGCGCGGTCACCTTCCTCACGGATGGTGTTGTCAACCTCTTTTTTGGCCTTTTCCACCATTTCCTCAATACGAGCAGGGTGGATTCTTCCGTCAATGATCAGCTTCTCTAGGGTGATACGAGCAACCTCGCGTCTGATGGGGTCAAATCCTGAAAGGATGACCGCCTCAGGCGTATCATCAATAATCAGATCGATCCCAGTCAGTGTTTCCAATGTTCTGATATTACGGCCTTCACGTCCGATAATTCTGCCCTTCATTTCATCATTGGGCAAAGCAACAACAGAAACTGTAATCTCAGAAGCATGATCTGCAGCACATCTCTGTATGGCTGTCGCAAGGACATCCTTGGATTTACGATTGGCCTCTTCCTTGGCCCTCTCATAAATATCCTTCACCATGATGGCGGCCTCATGCTTGACCTCACCCTCAATGTTGCTCAGAAGATACTGCTTGGCCTCCTCTACAGACAAGCCTGAAAGACTCTCAAGCTTCTCAATCTGTTTACGGTGGATTTCCTCAACATCAGCCTGTCTGGCTTCTATCTCATGAATCTGCTTGTTCAGTGACTCTTCCTTCTTTTCAAGGGTGTCCATTTTCTTTTCAAGGGTTTCATCCTTTTGCTGAAGACGTCTTTCAGTACGCTGAATCTCAGTTCTTCGCTCACGAACTTCCCTTTCAAGTTCAACCCTGCTTTTGTGAATTTCCTCGCGCGCTTCTATCAGGGTATCCCGCTTTTTTCTTTCCGCAACTTTCTCAGCTTCACTTACAATGCGCGCGCTTTCCTTTTCTGCACTTTCAAACTCTGCCTCTGCAACACGCTTTCTATGTTCAACTCCCTTTCGGAAGAATATAAGTGAACTAATGAATGCAACGATAAGTCCAATAACCAGTCCTATAATAACAAATATAAATTCTGGAATCTTACTCACCTCCCTTGGCTTTTGTTGTTTCCATACGAATTCATTATCAATAAAGCATTCAAATGGCATCCTAAAATATGCATACGAAATGCCATTATGAAACTATTGTATACAGTTTTAAATTTCATGTCAAGAAAGGCTGTCGTTTTTGTGCATAGTGCATGCCCGGAGGGTATTCTTCAAGAGCATGGCCCGAGTCATCGGCCCCACACCGCCAGGTACGGGCGTGATGGCTGAAGCCTTCTTGCTGACACTATCAAAGTCCACATCGCCAGTCATTTTTCCCTCCGCATTACGGTTGATGCCCACGTCAATCACTACTGCACCCTCTTTGACATAATCTGCTGTGATAAAGTCAGCCTTTCCCATAGCAGAAACAAGGATATCGGCCTTATTGCAGACCTCCTTCAAATCCTTGGTTTTGGAATGACACACCGTTACGGTAGCATGGGCGTGGAGCATCAGCATGGCCATAGGCTTCCCTACGATATTGCTACGGCCCACCACAACGCAGTGCTTGCCTGCAACCTCGATTCCCGCATCCTTGAGTATTTCCATTACCCCGGCGGGAGTGCAGGGTGCAAATTGGGGGTTACCGATCATAAGCTCGCCCACATTAAAAGGATGAAAGGCATCCACATCCTTTTGTGGGCTGATGCGGCGGATGACCTTAAATTCATCCAAATGCTTGGGGATGGGTAATTGAACGAGTATTCCATCTACTGAGTCGTCCCCATTCAGAGTATCGATGAGCTCCAAAAGCTGTTTTTCGGTTGTTTCCTCCGGAAGGGCATATTCAAAGGATCGAATGCCCACCTCCTCGCAGTCCTTCCTCTTATTGTTGACATAGGTTCTTGAAGCCGGATCATTTCCTACAATAACCACTGCAAGACCCGGGATTGCCCCTTTGGCTACCAGCGCGTTTACCTCTTGCCTCATGGCTTGTTTCATTCTTCCGGCCAAATCCTTACCATTTAAAAGTGTATAGGCCATATCTTATTCTCCATTCGCGTTCCTAAGTTTAATTTTGCCATAGATAGTGTAAAACAATACCAATCCCCTGTCAATGAGAGGGTTGGAACGAGACGACCTTTCTTATTAATAGGACATAAGGAACACATCCCTTTAATAATGAACAGCGGCTTTGATTTTCTCAAAGCCGCTGCTAGTTTATAAGCTTTTACTTAAATAAACCATATCAACCAATTGAATACCGTCTTCAAACATTAGGTGGTCATAGTTGTCTGTGAAAAAATCCTTAATCCTATGAGATATATTAAAACCGTTTTTCTGGTAAAACTGTAATGCTCGTGGGACGTCACCTGTTCCCACAAGCATGGTTGCATATTTTCCCTTGTAATACGAAGTTACGTGGTCTAAAAGTTTACTTCCATACCCTTTGCCATGCCATTTTTCATAAGTAGCTATATTTTTAAGCTCACAAACATCATCGCTTTCCTGAGTAACGACGCAAACACTTTTTAAGTCGTCATCATATAATGCAAACAAATCTCCGCGATATAAGTATTTCTCTATCATTTTTGAGTCTTCATCCGCAAGAAGGAGAAGCTCCATAAAATTTATCTTGCTATTATCTTCAATTTTAGTTATTTTCATTTTGTCCTCCACAACTTTAAAACATGTGTAATAGCTTTGCTATGCACAGTTTCTCCTGCTTTTCCGTATGGGTCACTCCCCCTTCCATAGGCCTTTATTATATTTTATTATACAAAACCTTGGCAAGTTTAGCGAATAAATACTCTCAGGTTTTGGCGTATTACTTGCCTCCCATCATGGAGTCTACGGAGGGAGAGACAAAAAAACAAGCGTATCCTCCTTCCAGAAAGGTACACTTGTTTTAGGCCTTTTATTTGGCTGTTGCCCAAGTCATTTTTTCTTACATATTAATTACTGCCCTATTAAAGCAGCTCTTTTCTTAACTCCTCGGAGGACTTCGGAGAGAGGTAACCAATGGGGACATCGAACACTGTCACCGCTCCTGTTTTCCCTTCTCCATTGAGCCTGGCCACGGCACGAGCATAGGCCACTAAGGCACTGGCTGTAAACTCGGGGTTGCTGTCCAGCTTCAGAGAAAACTCAATAATATGCTTTTTCTCATTATTCATGCCGGTTTTTCCGCTTCTTATGACGAAGCCGCCATGGGGCATTTCACCATGATCCTTTTTTAGCTCTTCTTCGGAAATAAAATGGACGATGGTGTTATAATCGGAGAAATAATTAGGCATCTCCTTAATGGTTTTTTCAATCAGGGCTTTATCAGCACCTTCTTCTGCAACTACAAAGCATTCACGCAGGTGCTTGTCACGGGTGATTAATTCGGGGTCCTCTCCGTTCCTTACCTTGTTAACCACCTCATCAACAGGAATAGTGTACTGAATGCCATTTTTTACACCTTTAACACGGCGTATGGCATCGGAATGCCCCTGGCTGACACCCTTACCCCAGAAGGTGTAGTCCTTGCCCACAGGGAGAATCGCTCCTGCCAGCATTCTGTTCATGGAGAAAAGACCGGGATCCCACCCAATGGAAATGGCCGCTGTCTTACCGCCGGCTTTTGCCGCCTCATCAACAGCACTGAAATACTGAGGGATTTTTGCGTGGGTGTCGAAGGAATCAACACAATTGAAAAGCCGAGCAAACTGTGGGCCCTGTTCGGGCAGATCGGTGGCCGAACCACCGCAGAGGATGAGAACATCAATAGCATCCTTATAGGCTTCCGCATCCTTAATATGCGCAACTTTAACGTCCTTGGTAACAGTCTCTACGCTCTCGGGGGGTCTTCTTGTAAAGACAACCTCAAGCTTCATATCAGGGTTTTGTAGAAGGGAAAGCTCAACACCTCTTCCTACGTTTCCATAACCGAGTATACCTATCCTTATCGCCTTTGACATGGATATACCTCCAAAAATAATTCAGTTGCTGTGAATCAGCTCTCTTTTGAGAGTACAATAAATGAAGGATTTTTTCAAGTATCTTTCATTTAAAAGGCTTATTAATTTTATGGGCAACAGTACAATTCTACTTGTCCACACAATGTTTTCAAATTTTTATACACAAATGCTTTAAACAATTGCTACAAAAACTTTATGAAAATATGCAATATATTAAAATCAATAATTTCATAATATCCTCTAAGTATTCCTATTTAGAAATACTCCTTTGAGGTTTCCGGCCTGAGGTTTTGCCGCTGTTTTTCCTGCCACTCAAGCTATGGCGGCCCATTCCTTTCCCTATGTTCTCGCCTTTGTCCGACCTCCGGCTCTGCCTTTCGCGGTCTCCCCCATAAGCGCACTCCTTCACTTCATCATGAGAACGAATAGGTTGGGAGGAGCTTCTGGAGGGAGTAATCAGACAATCCCTTTCATAACCGATGAGATCGCTTCTGCCCGCCTTCCTTAAGGCCTCCTCTACCAATGGCCTGTTTTTAGGCAAGGCAAACTGAAGCAAGGCCCTTTGAAGCTCCTGCTCCTTTTCTGTTCGGGCTACATACAAGGGCTTCATATCTCTTGGATCCAACCCCGTATAATACATGCAGGTGGAAAGGGTTCCGGGAACAGGAATAAATTGCTGAACCTGCTCGGGGGTGTAGCCCAGCCGCTTGATATATAGCGCCAGCTCAATAGCATCATCCAGGGTGCTTCCCGGATGACCGGAGATAAAATAAGGCACAAGAAATTGCTTTCTTCCAAGCCTTTCGTTAATGGCCCGATATTTATTGACAAAGGACTCATAAACCCCATTTGAGGGCTTTCCCATATAGCGCAGCACCTTATTGGAGACATGCTCGGGGGCTACCTTCAATTGTCCGCTGATATGGTTTTTGCAAAGCTCCTCCAGGAATTTACCCTTTTTATCCTTCATGACGTAATCAAAACGGACCCCCGATCTTACAAACACCCGCTTCACCCCTGGAAGGGAGGAAACCGCCCGAAGTAGATCAACATACTCATCATGGGAGACCTCCAGGTTCTTACAGGGTTCGGGGAAAAGGCACTCCCTCCCCTGGCAAGCCCCTTCCTTACCTTGTTTCTTGCAGGCCGCCCTGCGGAAGTTAGCCGTCGGCCCCCCCACATCATGGATATATCCCTTGAAATCCTTTTGCTGAGTCAGAAGCCTTGCCTCGTCCAGAATGGATTGCTTGCTTCTGGGTTGAATGACCCGGCCCTGGTGGTAGCCGATGGCACAAAAGGAGCAACCTCCAAAACAGCCTCGGTGGCTGGTGATAGAAAACTGTACCTCGTTAAGAGCCGGTACTCCGCCCTCTTTGGCATATTGGGGATGCCAAGTGCGTTGATAGGGCAAAGCGTACACCCTGTCCAGCTCCTTTTGGGTGGCAGGCTCCATGGGACGGTTCTGAACGATGTATCGGTTCCCATCGGCCTGAATGAGGGTATGCCCAGAGTAGGCATTCTGCTCTCTGTACTGGGTCATAAAGGCCTTGGCATAATCTCGCTTGTTCTTAGTCACCTGCTCCCTGGAAGGGAGAATGAGTAGTTTCTGTCCCGGCTGCTCCATCTCAGCCTTAAGCTTTTGAGGGAGGTCATCGTAGGAGCAGGCAAAGGCCGTTCCTCGTATGCTTTTAAGGCTCTTTATGGGCACTCCTCTTTCAAGGAGGGCTGCAATTTCCAAAACAGCCTTTTCTCCACTGCCATAAATAAGCAAATCCGCATGGGTGTCCAGCAAAACGGATGACCGCACCCCATCCTGCCAGTAGTCATAATGGGCAAATCTTCTCAGGCTTGCCTCCAGTCCGCCAATCAGGATGGGAATATCCCCGAAGGCCTCCCGGATGCGGTTGCAATACACAATAAGGGCTCTGTCCGGCCTTCTGCCTCTTTTTCCTCCTGGAGAATACACATCCTCCCGCCGTTTTCGCTTGGCAGCCGTATAGTTGTTGATCATGGAATCAAGAACCCCGGAGGAAACCATCACTCCCAGCCTAGGCCTTCCCAGTCTC
Organism: Bacillota bacterium; assembly: GCA_023415205.1. GTDB lineage: Bacteria > Bacillota > Clostridia > DSM-8532 > DSM-8532 > DTU059. The sequence goes on from JAEZLR010000027.1 coordinate 55,004, forward strand.
ATAAAATCCTCAGTTGAGCGCCAGTCGGGCTGGCAAATCATGCCCACCCGGTATCCGGCGTCCTCTAAAACCCTTGATATCACAGCATGTCCAAAAGAAGGATGATCCACATAGGCATCCCCACAGACAAAAAGAAAGTCGGGTGTAGCCCAACCTCTCTCTTTTAAATCCTTTTGGTTAACAGGCAAAAAGCCATCAGGCATGTTTTCTCTCCTCTCTTAAGGGGAGCTTGGTGAGTTCCATAAACTCAGGAAGCGTGCGAAACGCTGAAAAATCATAGGACGCCTTGGCCCTGAGCCTTAAATCGGGATTAATCTCAAAAGCCCGGGTTAAAAAGCCCAAGGTAGCCTCCACATCACCTTGGAGGGCCGAAACCCTAGCCAAGCCGAATAAAATCTCATCATCGTCTGACTTCCATTTAAGTCCTTCCTTGTAGAGCCTTGCCGCCTCCGAATAATTCTTCAGGCCAATGACGGCCGATGCCCAGTTATAGTAGAGGGACGGATCATCCTGAGTCAGCTTACCGGCTCGTTTAAAGACGCGAACAGCTTCTTCGTAGCGCTTCATCATCATGAGGGAAATCCCCAGGTTGTAATGAAGCAGATAGGATTCGGTGTGTTCCCGGACGGAATTCTCATACACATTAATGGCCTCATTGATCCTGTCATTGGACACATAGATTTCTGCAAGGAGATTATAGGTCATTTCAAGCTTTTCATTTCCGGCCAGGGATTTATTCAGGGCTTCTATAGCCTTTTCAGTTTTCCCCTCTGCATCATAGATAGAGGCCATGCTATAGAAGGCCCTGCTATGCTCGGGCATTAATTCTGTTGCAAACCGGAAGTTGGAGAGGGCCTCCTCTGTCTTCCCTTCTTCCCTCAGTGCCACACCCAAACGATAATAGTAATCCGCTTCCTGGGGCATGAGCTGGGTAAGCTTTTTATAAGCGTTCTGAGTGTTCTTCCAATCCCCGCTCTTTCGGTAGAGCTTTCCTAAGAGGATCCAGGCCTCTGTGAACTCACTGTCTTGAGCAACAAGGGTTTCCAACTGATACTTACACTCCATTTCCTCATTCTGTTCAAAGCATAGCTTGGCCAGAAGATAACGAAGCTGGTTGTCCTCCCTGGTTTGAAGGGCGTTCTTAATATGGTTCTTAGCCTCATTGAGGTCCCCGATGGCAATATAGCACCGTGCAATATTAACCTCTGCCTCCTTAAGATCCGGGTATTCCTTTAGGACACGTGTAAATTGGTTGATGGCCATTTCGTATTTTTTAAGGGCATAGAGACACAGAGCATAGCCATAATAGACCATGGACCGTAAAGACTCTACCTCGTCTGTGGCCTTATTTTTCTTCTTACCCTTTTCCCCCGGCTCCTCACCTATGAGATAGAGGATCTTTTTATAGTGCTTGATAGCTTCTTCAAAGCGCTCATTTTTCTGATAGAGCCATGCGGTGTTATAGTTAATCAGTGGATTCTCACTCAAGAGTCCTGCAAGGATCACATAAACCTCCATAGCCTGAGGATAGGCCTCCCGGTCAATCAATTGGTGAACCGCTGCAAGCTGTTGTGTAACATTGGTCTTAAGGTGCTTGTCCGACAATTCGAGAGTGGCCACAATGGCCCCTGCCTGAATTTCTTTTTTCCATTCATCGGGCTTCTCAATATACTCCTCATACCGCCAGCTTTTATTGCTTTGCTTGGAAAGCTTTTCAATGAGGGGTACGTCCGAATTGGCCTTCTTGATGCGCTTTTTCATGTCGGCATAGTCATAGACAAGAAAAATCAAAGGGATCAGAACGCCAAAGAGAATCAGGGCCAACTCAAATAAGGGTACGGAAAGCACCTTATTGATTACCGTCAGCACACCCACAGTGAGGATACATAGCTGAAGAGCAAAAGCTCCCACCGTTATAAGGCTAATCCTCCGGATTAAACGGAACCCCATATAAAGAGTGAGAACCGCCACCATTGCAACGATGAAAGCCTGGGAAACATCATAATTAATCGGTATCGCATTGATTAACCTCATACATCATCCCCCGACATGGATAGTTTCATTTCCTCCCAACGTTCCCGTGAGAGGAGGACGCGTCTGGGCTTGCTGCCTTCATAGCCGCTGATGACATTGCGTTCGGCCATTTGGTCGATAATGCGGCCAGCTCGGGCATAGCCCACCTTAAACTTCCTTTGAATAAAGGAAACGGAGGCCTGACCACAATCAATCACCGCTTCAATGGCTTGATTCAAAAGCTCATCATTTCCACCTTCAGAAGCTTCGTCCTCTTCATTTTTGACATTCGTATTGATATTTTCAATTATTTCCTGATCGTAATGCGCATGAACCTGATTTTTAACGAAGTCTACAGCCAATTCAACCTCTTTATCTGCCAAAAAGGCTCCCTTGACGCGTATGGGCTTGGGGATGCCCACGGGATAATAAAGCATATCCCCTTTACCTAAAAGCTTTTCTGCTCCAGCCATATCCAGTATGGTTCGGGAGTCAACCTGGGACGAGACAGCAAAGGCAACGCGGGAGGGTATATTGGCCTTAATAACCCCGGTAATGACATTAACCGAGGGGCGCTGGGTGGCAATCACAAGATGCATACCCGCAGCACGGGCCATTTGAGCCAAACGACAGATGGAATCCTCCACATCATGGGGCGCCACCATCATCAGGTCCGCCAACTCGTCAATGATAATGACAATTTGAGGGAGCTTTGTCCCTTCCCCAGCCTCGTCCACCGAGGCATTGTACCCCAGAAGGTCTCTTACCCCCCTGTCGGCAAAAAGCTTGTAACGGGTGGTCATTTCCGATACGGCCCATCGAAGGGCACCGGCAGCCTTGTTGGGGTCGGTGACCACAGGAATCAGGAGGTGAGGAATACCGTTATAGACACCCAACTCTACCACCTTGGGGTCCACCATCAGGAGCTTGACCTCTTCAGGGGAGGCTTTGTAAAGAAGGCTTACCACAATGGAGTTGATGCATACGCTCTTCCCTGAGCCCGTGGCACCGGCTATGAGAATATGGGGCATTTTGGCCAGGTCAATGACCACGTTTTCCCCCGATATATCCTTCCCAAGGGCTACAGCAAGCTTGGAGCTATGCTTCTGGAATTCCGGCGACTCCAAAACGCTGCGTAGGCTGATGGGTGCCACTTCCTTATTGGGAACCTCCACGCCGATGGCGGCCTTGCCGGGAATGGGCGCCTCAATTCTTACCCCTGAGGAGGCCAGATTCAGTGCGATGTCATCGGTAAGATTAACAATGCGGCTGACCTTGATTCCCGGAGCGGGTTGCAGCTCATAGCGCGTAAAGGCCGGGCCTACAGAGACATTAAGCACCTTGGCTCCCACCCCAAAGCTTTCCAGCGTGCTCTCCAGTTTTTTTGCATTCTCGACGGCGGAGGCTTTTATCCTGTTCATATTGCTCTCCCCTTCCGAGGATTTAGAGAGGAGCTCCACAGGCGGGTAAATATAGGACTCGCTCTTTAAGACCGAATATCCAAGGTCTTCAGTCTCCGGGACAATGGGTGATTGTGGTTCAGAGACCTCCACGGGCTTGGCCTTGGTCCTTGTTTTTTGTGTCTTTTCAGTAAGGGGTGCCGCCTCAGGCCTTGCGGGTTCCAATGTCGTGAGGGTGAAGCCATGTTGCTCAACTGCAGGCTCCGGGCTCACCTTAGCAGGTTCTTCATAAGGAACCTCCTGCTTGGAGGACTCCTTGTTTTCAAGGGGTGAAACCAGGTGAAAATCCAGATTTCTTCCCTTTCTGCTTCTTACCCCCGAGGGCATGGATGTGGCCACCTCATCAAGAGCAACCGCCTCAAGGCTCCTTCGGATAGCCCTCTCCTCCTTCTTTTTCCGAGCGGCATCCACCATGCCATTAAAGGCCTCGCTTGTTCCCTTGGCCACACTGCGGGCGGCTTCTGCAAGGGAAAGCTTTGTAATCAGCATAGCTATGATGATGGATAGGGTGGTCAGAATAATCATGGCCCCCCATTTCTTAAAGACAAACAAAAGGGGAACGCCTATCACACCACCGACTACCCCCCCGCTTGAGAGGAATTCCGGACTTTTACCTATGGCTGCGATGCCCTCCTTGAAAAAGGTATTGATATATCGCAGCAAGGTCAGGTTTTCATAATAAGTAATATCGTGAAGACCGGCCTGAAGCATGGCCGAAAACATAATCAACAGGAGAACAATCAAAGTAAACCTTTTATCTTCATAAAGATACTGGGGCTTAAATATTTTTATCAAACCGTGAAATAGAATGAGAGGAGGAATTGCAAAGCCTGAAAGGCCAAACAATCCGCCGACATGTCTTCCCAAAAGCTCACCTAAAGGCCCGACAGAATTGGTAAAATATACGCTCAGGCCCATAAGAATACCCAGAGTGACCAAAATCAACCCCGAGACCTCTCCTCTCAAGTGAGCTGCTTTCTTGCTTTTCTTAGACTTTTTTTTGCCGGAAACCGGCCTCTTTTGTACTTTTTTGGGAGCCACAGACCATTCCTCCACGCCGCGTAAAATATGCTTTATGCATGTTTAACTATATCATAACAAAATACCCTTTGACAACGAAAGCGAGAAATGATATCATTTACCGTAATTTCACACTCACCAGGGTGTGACGCATAGAATGAACAGAATAATCTTCTATAGATAGAGGCGCATTTTTCATGAGTCGCTTAAGGAAGGGTTACGGGCCCAATGCACTTAAGTTAAAGGGAAAGATGCCGAAGGGGCTGAGTGCCGTAACATTCACCGCCTGGTTGGCTGGCTAATAACCCGTCGACTGTCGCAATGAGCGGAGAGCTATCGGTAGAGTTCAATTGAGCTCTTTAGCCTATATATGTTATAATAGGCTGCCGGTAGAAATACAGGGCAGCTTTTTTATTGTTTACATATTCATTTGAACTTGGCATCATAGATTTTGAAAGGAGTGCTGACTATGAAAAAAATCCCGTTCACTGGTTCCTGCGTGGCACTTGTCACCCCATTTACCGACACCGGAGTTGATTACAAAAAACTCGATGAGCTTATTGAATGGCATATAAAGGAAGGTACGGACGCGATTCTAATATGCGGAACTACCGGAGAAGCCTCAACCATGCCCGATGAAGAGCATAAGGAAGTCGTCCGACATGCTATAGGGAGAATCAATAAGCGCGTACATGTTATGGCAGGGGCAGGGAGCAATGATACCAGGCATGCCATAGAGCTCTCTCAATTCTGTGAAAGCGTTGGGGCTGATTCCATTTTAACCGTTACCCCCTATTACAATAAAACTACACAGGAGGGGCTTTACCAGCATTTTAAAATGATCGCCGAAAGCGTCAATATCCCCGTGGTGCTGTATAATGTTCCCTCACGCACCAACCTGAATATTAACCCTTCAACCCTTAAGCGTTTATCGGAGATTGAAAATATCGTGGCCCTTAAGGAGTGTAACCTTCTTCAAGCCGCTGAAATCCTTCATCTGTGCGGTGACAATCTGGCCCTATATTCCGGTGAGGACGGCAATGTGGTTCCCCTGCTTGCTCTTGGTGGAAAAGGCGTAATCTCCGTCATGGCCAATATCATCCCCAAGGATATGCACAATATGGTGGCTTCCTTCCTGGAAGGGAATATCGAAGACAGCCGGGCTATTCAATTAAAATCTGTGCCTGTGGAAAAGGCCCTGTTTTGCGAAACCAGTCCTATACCCATAAAGGCGGCCATGAATCTCATGGGTATGGCCGTGGGCCCTTGCCGTATGCCCCTTGTTGGTATTTCAGAATCGGGTATGGCTCAGCTTCAAAAAGCTCTGAAGGGATACGGGCTTATTTAGTACCAAGGGAAACCTTAACTCAATTGGAGGTTTAAAAATGATTCGGATACTTTTAAATGGATGTAATGGCAAAATGGGTCAGGCTATTACAAGAACCTGTGAACTTAAGGATGACCTCTTCGTGGTGGCCGGTGTGGATCAGGTCAAGAAAGAAGGCACTTCCTATCCTGTCTATCAAAATGCTCACGATGTGAATGAAGCTGTAGACATCATTATTGACTTTTCCCACCCCAGCGCTTTGGAGGGGATTTTAAGCTATGCCGTAGCCAAGAACCTTCCCATTGTTGTTGCAACAACTGGCTTGACCGAGGATCATAAAAAGCTTATGGAAAAGGCCTCACAATCCATTCCCGTCCTTCTTTCAGCCAACATGTCCCTGGGCATCAATTTGCTCTTGGATCTTGTCAAACGCGCTACAAAGATGCTCCATGGCACCTTTGACATTGAAATTGTAGAAAAGCATCATAACCAGAAAATAGACGCCCCTAGCGGTACTGCTCTGGCCATTGCCGACGCTGTAAACTCCGCTCTTTCCGGCAACCAGATGAAATATGTTTATGACCGTCATTCAACCATGCAAAAGCGAACCCGGGATGAAATCGGTATTCACTCGGTTCGCGGAGGCACCATAACCGGCGAGCATACCATACTTTTCTGCGGTAACGATGAAATGATAGAAATAAAACACACCGCCTTCTCAAAGGATCTCTTGGCCGAAGGCGCTCTAAAAGCTGCCGCGTTCCTTGCCGATAAAGCACCCGGCTATTACAAAATGCAGGACATCTTTGAGTCCTGAGCCTAACTTTTATCTGTTTTAAGAATCCAAAAGGCCCGGTGCTTAACCCTTAAACCAGCACCGGGCCTTTTATGTCACAACAGGGAAATGGGGCTAGCTTAATGAGGCTCACGGGGATTCGGTATCCTCGGTGTGCTCAACAACCGCCGAGTCGCTCCCCTCTTTTTCCACAGGCTTAAGGTACTTATCAATGATGGGGTTGATGACAAAATTAATGATATATCCGGGTAACGAGTAACCCAGAATGACGTAAATCACATATCCGATACCAATGATAATGGGGGCGCCTACAAGAACTCCAATAAGCATGGGAGCAAGAATAATGATAAAACATAAAAGCAGCACTCCCAAATTGGGAAGAAACTTGGCAAAGGCAAACAAAATGGCATTCTTATAAAGATGTTTGGTTTTCAATTGATAGCTTACCATCATGGGATAAATATAAAGGCTCATCATCAGAAACAGGACAAAGACCACAATCAGCAGGCCGTTGGCTATGGAAAGAATAGCGCTGGATTGGGCGTTCAGTTGGGTATATAGGTAAAGATCATAAATCAGGAAGGCAATTGCAAAAAGATTGATGACGGAGACCAGAAGCCCCTGCTTAAAATTCTCTTTCATCTTGTCTTTAAAGTCTGTCCACGTGAAGGTTGGCATCTCATAGGCAAAACATCTTAAAAGATAGGTCATGCCTGCCTGCGCCGGCCCTACGGTTATCATGGGTACCACCATGAGACACAGGGTAAGGGGAAGGCCCAGAACAAGAAGATTGGACAGGAGCTCATTCTCTGTGGCTAAGCCCGCCGGCATCAGCACATTCATGAGGAAGGTACTAAATACGAGGGATATAATCATTGCCGGAAGATTAAACAGCATAAACATTAAATTGATGGTAATGAGTTTCCAGAATTTTCGTCCTAACACCTGGAAGAAAATTGTAATTTTACTTCTGTCATCCTCATAATTTTCGCCTGGTGCAACTTCAAAAATTTTCTCGTCAGCCATTTTAAATACCTTACCTTTATCTATATTTTAGGGAATATTTATTGTATAATCATAAGGAACACACATAATTATAACATAGAAATGATCATAAATATTTAAATCTTTTGTAAACAAAATTCATAAAAAGCGAGGTTACTATGGTCAGACTCTATATCAAGCAGAAGGTCTTTTCTATCGGAGACAAATACAGTATTATGAACGAAGCCGGGCAACCTGTTTTTTCTGTTGGCAGTGAGATTTTTACCTTTGGAGCAAAGATCCATCTCTATGATGTCACCGGGACAGAACTCTTCTTTATTCAACAAAAGCTGTTTAAGTTTCTACCCGAGTATCATATATACAACGCAGATACCTTGGCCGCCATCATCAAAAAGGAATTCGCCTTTTTTAGACCAAAGCTCAATATCACCAGCCAATATGGAGACTATACCTTTGAGGGTGAGCTCTTTGCCATGGACTTTGCTATTTACAGCGAGGGTCAGATGGTGGGTGAGCTTCATAAAAAGTGGTTGTCTTTTGGCGACAGCTATGAATTGACCATTTATGACGAAAATCAGGCCGCCTTTTTCTGTGCTATTGCCATTGCCATCGATCACTGCCTGCACAATGAGAATAACCGGTAGAGCTTATTCTATGCTGTTTTTTAGCCCTTTGGGGAAGCTATTTTCCCAAAGAATGTCCACATAAAAAAAACGCTATAATATATTGACACGGCCACAAACAGCCTGTATAATAAATCTTGCTGTTGCGGACAGCACAAACCCTCAAGGCTAAATGCCTATAAAAATGGCTTGCGGTCGTGGTGGAACTGGCAGACACGTACGTTTGAGGGGCGTATGCGCGAGCATACCGGTTCAAGTCCGGTCGACCGCACCAAAATGAAAGCCCATCTGAATATAGATGGGCTTTTATTATTCCTTGCTTTAATCACTTACAGAGGTTTATTGACCTACATTACAAGGTATCCCTTCCATCTTTGTTATAGCTTCTTAGTGTACAAAGTTACCTTATTTTAACGGCATAATAATTTATTTTTAGGAAAGCAGGAAGCTACTATGAAGCTATTCAAAACAAAATTTGGCGAAATTCGTTCTGGCTGGGTAATTGCCGCAGTTTTAATTCTTATTGTAATCGCTCAGCTCTTGGGTGCCTCTCTTGTACCTGATGACGGGTCAGAGGAGAGTATTGCTGTCATAATAGGAGTAACCTCCATTTATTGTTTGCTCACTATTGGAGGCGGACTGCTTCTATTTAAGCTATTTTATAAACGGAGCGTACGGCAAATCGGCCTGATAAAGAAAGGTTGGCTTAAAGCATCGCTGCATGGGCTTTTAATAGGCACCGTTTCCATAAGCCTTGTGTTCGCTGTACTACTTCTTACTGGTCAGGCTCAAACATGGGTTGATTTATCCAGACTTTTCAGCATGGTGACTCTAGCCAATTTTTTTAGCGTCGGGTTCACGGCCTTTTCCGAGGAATTGCTTGCTCGCGGCTTGATGATGACTTCCTTAAAAACAACACGTGTAAAATGGGCTATCCTCTGTGTTCCCGCTTTTATTGTTGCTCTCATACATCTTCTCAATCCTGGAGTAACCCTGTTGAGTCTTTCCAACACATTACTTGCCAGCTTGCTCTTTGCATACATGTTTATGAAATCGGGAGCCCTATGGCTGCCTACAGGCTTTCACATAGGGTGGAATTTTTTGCAGGGTGATATCTTTGGTATGAATGTCAGCGGCAGGGAGCAATTGTCAGTTTTTTCTACAACCATGGGGCCCACCGAGCTATTAACGGGAGGAGCTGCCGGCCCTGAAGGCGGACTTTTGGTGACCCTCGCCCTGTTGCTTACCTTTACATACGTCAAGCTCCTTGTAAAACCTTCTCATCCTTCACCATGGACGATGGAAAGCGATATGCCTTTGGTGAGGTGAGGTTTCCCATGAGCGGCAGGAGTTATGAACACAACGAAGGCAACCTTAGGTTTCTCTATGTTGCTTCTCCTTACGTAAACCAATGCCGTGTTTTATTGGCAATGCGTACCAGCATCAGCATTACCGGCACTTCAACAAGCACCCCTACAATAGTTGCCAGCACCACAGGCGAAGTGGGGCCAAACAAGGAAAGGGCAACAGCCACGGCCAGCTCAAAGAAGTTGGAAGCACCAATCATCCCGGCTGGAGCGGCTATGTCATGGGGTAGCTTAAGCAGCTTGCAGGCCATATAGGATATAAAGAAAATTAGGAAGGTTTGCAGGATAAGGGGTATGGCAATCAAAGCAATATGGGTGGGATTACTGAGTATCATTTCCCCTTGGAAAGAGAAAATGATGATCAGCGTTAGGAGTAAGCCTATGATGGTGATGTTGTTAAACTTCGGAATAAATTGCTTTTCGAAGTATTCCACTCCCTTGCGCTTCACCACTAAAAGCCTCGTTCCAATACCTGCCGATAAGGGTATGACTACGAACAATACAACCGAAAGGATAAGCGTATCCCAAGGAATGGATACACCGCCTACACCGAGTAAAAAAGCCACAATTGGAGTAAAGGCAACAAGAATAATAAGGTCGTTTGTGGCCACCTGTACCACTGTATAAGCAGGTCTGCCCTTTGTCAGGTGACTCCATACAAAAACCATTGCCGTGCATGGCGCTGCGCCAAGCAAAATAGCTCCGGCCAAATAATCCTTTGCCAGTTCGGCAGGAATAAACGCCTTAAATACGATATAAAAGAAAAACCATGCTAGGCCAAACATGGTAAATGGCTTTATCAACCAGTTTGTCACCCAAGTGACATAGAGACCCTTTGGGTTCTTCCCCACGTTCTTTATGCTGGCGAAGTCTACCTTCATCATCATGGGGTAGATCATCAACCATATCAAAACAGCAATGGGAATGGAAACCTGAGCATATTCAAATTGTCCTAAGAAATCAGGAATTTTGGGCAGGAATCTTCCAATAAGAACACCAACGACCATGCAAAGGGCAACCCATAGGGTCAGGTATCTTTCAAAAAAACCTATGCCCCTATTCTTCTCCTTACTCATAGACCCTCACCTCCTCAAAGTTTTAGCAGCAGTCGCCGCCGGAACAATCGCAACTGGGTTTGCTTCCGGTAAGCCAGCCCATAATAACAGCAGAGGCACATCCCACACCGGCATCAACGGTGATGGCGCTTACAGGGCAATTGATAGCACAGGCCCCGCACTCCATACACCCATCCTTGTTGATGATTTGTGCTTTTTCATGGGTGACACTGAAGACTCCCTGAGGACAAACCTCGGTACATTTTCCGCAGCCGATACACTTTTCATGAGATAGACATAGGGTTGCCACATTCTTTAAGTACTTATGTCTCATAACGTCCTCCTTCTTAAGCCACCAGACTCTTTATCAGCACCAGTATAATCCCTGCGACAGATAAAAGAGCCATAAGGGGAACTGCTGTTTTCATTTCCTTAATCACGCCCGAAAAGGACGTGTAGGTTGACGAGCCTGTGAAATTCATCGCCAGAAACGCTGATAGTGACGGTAGAACCAGTAAATAGCCCAGGGCAAGCAGCAGAGGTTCCGGAGCAAACCAACCGTTGAGCCAAGCAAAGCCTGAAGTCCATAGGAGCCCAACCAACCAGCCCTTCCACGCGAAGGCTCTCCCGGGGATAAAGGGTAGGAGCACGGGTGTAATAAATGCTCCCGATATTACAGCGCCTAAATAGGCAATAAAATCTACAAACCCAAAGGGTCGCGCTGCGAAGAGGTTCATGAGGAACAGTACTCCGAAAACAATCAATGACATTCTTCCGGCATGGACCAGCTCCATAGGTGTGAGAACCAGTCTATCCCATAATGTAAATTTTACCGTGCGCATTTCTTCGGTAGCCTTGAAGCCCGATTTAAGGAAACCCTTAATATCATCTGCTCTTACAGGGCCGTAAACCACTTGAAATCCAGTTCTTTTTTTTACTTCATGGGCGCTCACACCGGGTGCGCCCAACTGGGGCAGCACCAAGGTTCTGTGCTTTACAATCTGGGACAGTTCTGTTTTTGATAGGCGTTCTACCAGTTCATCAGTTCCGAAGGTCCCTTTTCCCGCAGCACACCAAACATTGATGCCCTTCGTATCAAGGATTAGAATCCAACAATTCACCCCTGAAAGTTCTTTTCGCAGGGTATCAAAGGTCAGCTTATAGTTGGCGCTGACCAACACAGGGGACAGCGAATCAGGCATACCCACGGCGTAAAGCCCTGGTTGGATCCTATAATTCATCCGGCCAATCCCCCATCGTACTCCCCAGTCTCCCAGTATGTCTTTAAAGAGAATATCTGTTGAAATCACCGGTACGCTCCCTTGTGGTGTCCTGATTTTTCCCGTGACCCATTTTTCACTATTTTCCTCAGGGGCTAGCACTTCCACACCACAGCACCCCCCAGCCGAACAACAGCAGGATTTCTCTTTATTCATCTTAATCACATCCTTTCGAGCAGCCCATATTCCCGTGGCAGATGCAATCTTCCTTTTTAGAGGTGATGGTACAGAGAAACAGCTTTGCTTTGTTGATACCCTCCGCATCCAGCGAGTAGTAAGTCCATTTTCCTTCATTTCTGCCCTTAACAAGCCCGCTTTCACATAGGAGCTTCATATGGTGGGACAGGGTGGATTGGGACATGTTGAATTTCTCCAGAATTCTACAGGCACAAAGCTCACCGCAGGAGAGCATATCTACGATCATTGCTCTCTTAGGGTCACCCAGCGCCTTGAAAACTTTTGTATGCTCCTGATAGTTTTCCATAACTGTACCTCAAATCTAAAAATATCGATATGATTAGTATATGTGTATCATCAAAATAATGTCAATAAAAATAAAGGGGCTAGCTCAAAACCGTAGATATGCCATGATCTTTAAACCTGATGGCCATCCGAAGCAGTTGAAGGCTGTAATGGGAGAAGAAAATCAAGCATTAACAACTTCCTGCGACCAGCAAAAAGATTTGAGGATCATGTTATATCCTTAGTTTAACTTTTGAGGCAGCTCCTTTAAGGTGGCTAAATGACTTATTATTCTCTTCCGTTCCAGCAATAGGTGCAGACCCTGTCTTCACCTATACCGATGGCTTCGATCATATCATGGATATTCTGGTATTTGAGAGAGGAAAAATTAAGGCGCTTACAAATGCAATCCACCATCCCATGGTACTGTTCAGTTGATGGATCACAGTAGGCCTCCAGGGTTTCAGGCTCCTTCCCCTCTAAATCCAGGATAGCCTGCCTGGCGGCAAGGTCGATCACCGAACGGGAGGTGGAGAAGTTTAAATATTTGCATCCATAAACAATGGGCGGGCAGGCCGACCGGATGTGCACCTCTTTGGCATTATTGGAATAGAGCATATCGACTGTTTCTCTCATCTGTGTTCCCCTTACAATGGAGTCGTCACAAAAGAGCAGACGTTTGTTGGCCACCAGCTCAGGAATGGGCATGAGCTTCATTCGGGCAACAAGGTTGCGGATTTGTTGGTCCTGTGGCATGAAGCTCCGAGACCATGTGGGGGTGTATTTGATGAAGGGCCGGCCAAAAGGCACCTTGGATTGATTGGAATAACCAATGGCATGGCCTACCCCTGAATCCGGAACACCGGCAACCATATCAATTTCCACATTGTCATTTTTGGCCATTGACGCCCCGTTTCTATAGCGCATGACCTCTACGTTCACACCCTCGTAGGTGGAGGAAGGATAGCCATAATACACCCATAAGAAGGAGCACATTTTCATCGGCTTTCTTGCCGGTGCAATAAGTTGAATGCCTTCGGGGGTAAGTAAAACAATTTCACCGGGCCCCAGCTCATATTCATAGCGATAACCCAGGTTGGTAAAGGTGCAGGATTCAAAGGAAACACAGTAAGTCTCCTCCTTTTTCCCTATCACTAAAGGAGTTCTTCCCAGACTGTCTCTAGAAGCATAAATACCCTGGGGCGTTAAAAGAAGTATTGAACAAGAGCCCTTAATCATTTCCTGGGCTCTCAACAGACCATTTTTAAAGGAATCCTCCCGGTCGATGATGACTGAAACCAACTCAGTAGGATTGATAGTACCATGATTTGTCTCAAGAAAATGAATGTTTTTGTTGCTGAAGGCCTTTTCAACCAATTCGTCTACATTATTTATTTTTCCTAAGGTACTGATGGCATAATCTCCAAGATGCGAACGAACAGTCAGGGGCTGGGGGTCGGTATCACTGATACATCCAATGCCCATATTACCACTCATTTTAGCCAGATCAGTCTCAAACTTTGCTCTGAATTGAGCATTTTCTATATTGTGAATGGATCGTGCAAAACCTTTGCCGCTCCATATGGCCATACCACCCCTGCTTGTTCCCAAATGGGAATGGTAATCCGTCCCGAAATACACGTCCATAACACAATCTTGTTTTGAAACAACACCAAACAATCCACCCATCTACAATGACTCTCCAAACTCTGTTTATTGTTTTTATCCGTATTACAAAGGCTGCTCCAATCCTAATGCACATTAATAGGATGGCATTTCTGAGGGCATAATGCAACACTATTTTAAATAGCCACCCTCCTTTTCTTCTCTGACAGGCCTATCAGCCAAGCTCCTTAAACCAGGCTGAACATGTAAAAAGCCATGAAATTCTGGGCCTGTTAAGCTCAGAATTTCATGGCGGCATTTTTGTTAGTTTATCGCTGAATATTGGTCAATTATGGTAAAGCTTATTGGACTGGTATTGGGGCTCACAGGTGATATTGATGCCTAGCTTTTGGAAGACATTCTCATCCACCCGTGACAGGATAACCGTTGAGTGGGCTTCACAGCCACGCAGCTTGGGCAACTGCTTCATCGCCAATGCCGCTGTGGGATTGGTGGCGGCACAGATGGAAAGGGCAATCAGTATTTCATCGGTATGAAGGCGTGGGTTACGGTTGCCCATATGCTTCACCTTGAGAACCTGGATGGGTTCAATAACAATGGGTGAAATCAGGTGAATATCGTGGTGTATCCCCCCCAATTCCTTTAAGGCATTGAGCAGTAGAGCGGCGGATGCCCCCAGTAAGGAGGTTGTCTTGCCGGTTACCACACGGCCGTCATTCAACTGAAGGGCTACTGCGGGCTCCTCGGTAACCTCGGCGCGCTTTAAGGCAGCCTCCACCACAGGACGGTTCTTAGGTGAAACCCCCAGCTTGTTCATTAATAGCTCCAGCCTGAAAACCTCGGCTTTTTCTGACATTCCTTGGCGTACAGAGCAGCAGGTATTGTAATATCTACGAATGACTTCTTGGGCGGATGCCTTACAAACGGCCTCATCATCTATGATGCAATATCCGGCCATATTGACTCCCATATCAGTGGGGCTTTGGTAGGGGGATTTACCGGTAATCTTTTCAAAGATGGCATTGAGCACGGGAAAAACTTCTATATCCCGGTTATAGTTTACCGTGGAGGTGCCATAGGCCTCCAGATGGAAGGGATCGATCATGTTCACGTCATTGAGATCGGTGGTAGCCGACTCATAGGCGAGGTTGACAGGATGCTTCAGAGGAAGATTCCAGATGGGGAAGGTCTCAAACTTGGCATACCCCGCTTGAATTCCCCTCTTGTGGTCATGATAAAGCTGGGAGAGGCAGGTGGCCATTTTCCCGCTTCCAGGCCCGGGTGCCGTGATAACAATGAGGGAACGGGTGGTTTCAACATAATCATTTCTCCCATACCCCTCATCACTCACGATTAATGGAATGTTATTGGGATAGTCCTGAATGGGATAATGCTTGAAAACCTTTATCCCAAGGTTGTTTAAACGTTTTTGGAATAAATCAGCCGTGATTTGTGAGCGATAATGGGTGATCACCACACTTCCCACATAAAGGCCGATATCCCGAAGTGCATCAATGGAACGGAGAACCTCCAGGTCATAGGTGATGCCAAGGTCACCTCTACGCTTGTTCTTTTCTATATCGTCAGCATTAATGGTTATGACGATCTCTGCCTGATCCTTCAGTTCAAGAAGCATCCTGACCTTGCTGTCAGGCATAAAGCCCGGGAGAACCCTGGAAGCATGGTAGTCATCAAATAGCTTGCCGCCGAATTCCAAATAAAGCTTGCCGCCAAATAAAGCAATGCGATCGAGTATTTTCTGGGATTGCATTTGGAGATACTTGTCGTTGTCAAATCCTATTTTATTCATCGATACGCTCCAATAATATTATGTAATGTAGAAATGAACCTTGTCTAAATATGCTTTTTTCCATTACCCACAATAACATAATAGGTGAATTTCCGTCAATGCAAACTCGCTTTTACCACAATTTTCTATTCAC
The DNA here is from genome assembly GCA_023415205.1 of Bacillota bacterium. GTDB lineage: Bacteria > Bacillota > Clostridia > DSM-8532 > DSM-8532 > DTU059. The sequence goes on from JAEZLR010000027.1 coordinate 70,981, forward strand.
CGGGACTCGTATGCGATATTTTATTCATATGATGTAGGTTTCCTGGGGTTCGGCTACCCTGATATAGTTTATGTCCACGGAGGTCTTCAGCATCTCAATAAAGCAGCTTACAATCTTTTGGTCAAACTGCGTCCCGGCCCCCTCCTGCAATTGATGTATCGCAGTATCTAGTTGTAGCTTTGAACGGTATCTTCGGTCGGACATCATGGCGTCAAAGGCATCGGCCACCGAAACTATTCTAGCCAAAAGAGGAATTTCCTGATCTTTGAGCCCTTCAGGGTATCCCTTGCCATCAATACGCTCGTGATGATATTTTACAATGGGAACCACATCCTTGAACATGGAGATGACTGATAGTATCCGAACCCCTTTTAGGGGATGCTTTTTGATCTCCTCATATTCCTCAATGCTTAATTTCTCGCTTTTAAAGAGGATATCGTCGGTTATTCCCATCTTCCCCACATCATGAAACAGGCCGGCCACGCGCAATAATTCAAGCATATCCTTGCTCAGGTGCAAGGCTTCGCCAATCTTGACACAGTAATAGGAGACCCTGTCCGAATGGCCTCGGGTATATTCATCCTTGGCATCAACTACCAACCGGAGGGCTTCTATCGTATCCATATAACGTGTTCTCAATTGGTCATAGGTTCGGTTCAACTCTTCATTCTTCATATTGACCAGGGAGTGGAGAAAGGCATTGTTCAAAGAGGAGGCGGCCTGCGCCGTATAGATCTCAAGAAGCCTGAACCGCTCGGGTTTGTCCTCTTCCTGGAAGGTCAGACTTTCAACAAAAATAACACCGATGCATTCGGAAAACTCGTTGATGAGCGGAAGGATGATCCCCCGGGGCAAGGTAATCACTTTTTTGCTCAGCTTAGATTTTCCAATGCTTTCAAGGAGCTTGGAGTCCAGCATGGGCATAAAATCAGAAATCTCGGTCTTATATCTTCCAATGCCTCTGAAAATACTCTTCCTGGAGTCCTCTCCATCCAGAATGCTGTCCACCAGAATAAAGGCATCCTCGCTGCCAAAGAAGGGAAGGAGCTCAGCAAGTATCTCTTCAAGGATGTTGCCCAGGGGCTGAAGCTGATAAATTTTGGGCACCGCTTCAAGAATTTTATTAAGGCCGTCCCGATATTGCTTAATGGTATTCATCATATGGATGGATTTGACCCCGGATTCCACAAGAAGCTGAAGCTGCTCAAAGCGGTCGCTTTTTTCGCAATATCCCTGAATATCCAAGGCCTTGATAGTATCCAAGGGCGGGGCAAGGTCTTTATGGCCGGTTAAAAGTAAAATGTACAGCTCAGAATTAAACTGACGGATCTGCCTGACCACTTCATCCCCATGAATGGGTGCCATCAGATAGTCCAGAATCATCAGGTCGAAGTGCTCGTTCTTAAGCCTCTCAATAGCCTTAAGGGGCTGTGTGATTCCTTCATAGTAATAGCCGCTTCTTCTTAAGAGAATGGAAAGCGAATCAATGATTCCTATTTCATCATCGACGATGAGAATCTTCATTTTGCTTGGCGCAACCGCAACTTTTTTTCTCATAAACGTTGCTCTCCTACCTGGGTTCGGGTCACTTTTTATAAGGCAGCCTTATATAAAAAGTTGTCCCTTCGCCTTCTTCAGATTCAAACCACATCTTCCCGCCGAAACGTCCCTTGATTGTCGCATAGGACATATATAAGCCAAGACCTGTACCATTCTTCCCCTTGGTTGTCACCATTTCTTTCAAAAGCTTGTCCTTGATATTCTCAGCAATGCCTCTGGCGTAATCCTTGATGCGGAAAAGAATCCCCCCGGGTGCGGGACTAATACTAAAATCTATCCGGCCATTTTTTCCCTCATAGGCTTGTATCGCATTTATGATAATATTATCGAATACTTGGATTAAACTGTTAATATCCCCGTAAAGCTCGGTATACTCATCAATGTCAATCACGGTTTTCAAGCTGCAGTTATGTCGGATCAGCTCATATTTCATAAGCAGCTCGATTCTCTTGATCAGTTCGTTGATGGTAAAGCTCATCATTTCGGCGGCATTAAGCTGGGTGGCCTGCCCTTTGACGGTATCAATGATGTCGGACATGTAGGAGCAATACGGTCTGATCTTGTCCAGCCAGCTATGCATTTCGTCTGCAATTTCCTGATGATCCTCCAGCGTCACACAGGCATCCCCAATAGAAGCATTGTACTCTTCAATAAGGTCTCTGAGGGCTTCCGTAGCCCCCGCAATAGACATGATAGGCGTCTTGAGGTTGTGGGCAATGCCCCCGATGAGCTGTCCCAAGGAGGCCAGCCTTTCCTGTTCCATCATGATTGCATGCTTTTCTTCAATGGTCTCGATATATTTGATATTGTCTGTGATATCCTTAAAAAGAATGATCGTTCCCAAATTATTTTCTTGAGCGAGTACGGGTGTGATTTCTATTGAAAAATACCTGTCAAAGGATTCCTCCTCAATATGCTTTTCATAGGTTACCGAGGTCTCGCCCTTCCGGGCCAATTCAATAAGCCCTATCAGGTTTTCTTCATCCGTTATCAGACAGGTTTTTTGAAAAGTCTCCTGAAGTCCTCGTTTTCTAGCGATATTGGCAATACCGCCAAAAGTGGTTGCCATGCCCCTATTAAAGTCGATGATCTGGTTATCCTCGTTGACCACCACAAAGCTGTCCGAGATTTTATCAACAATGGTCTGCAGTGCGATGGGCGAGATACTCAGAAACTGGAAGCGAAAGATGGCCACAGCCACAAACAGTAAAGAGACGGAAAAGGATATGGCCGTGGTATAGATGGGAACACTAATGATCTTGGTCGTGATCAGGAGATTGGTCACCAATGGAATGAGAGAACCCAACACCATAAATTGAGATTGCTTTGAGAAAAATCCGGAATTCTTAATGGAGAAAAAGACAAAATTAAAGATACCGATGATCATATAGCCGTATGAAAAGAGACTATGGATGACAAAGTATCTGCCAAAGATCGCCTCGGAATTATATAAGGAGAATCGAATGTAAAAAAGATGGTGAAAATCGTTGGTGATGATGAGCAAGAAGGACAGAATGGGTGGGATAAATAAAGGCCAGTATTTTATCACCCTGATCCTTGTTTTTGCAAATACCAGGCTGGTCAATAGCAAAAATAACGGGGTGAAGCACAGCCCCAGATACCACAAATAAACAAAGAGCATGACCGTTTGATTCAAATAAATGCGGCAGTATATCTCCAGAAGATAGCCCAGATTCCAGATGAGCATGAGGATTATCGTCACAATGAATATTTTATGAATCTGCTTTTTATTCTTCATTGAGATGAGATAAGCCAATAATAAGGCCACCGTAAAAAAAGAGAGGTTTAAGAATATAAGCAATAGCTCATCCATAGTGCTCCATAGCCTCTTTACATAGAATTCTGTTAATAATCTCAGCCGACTTGTACACAGAAGGGGCCTTCATGATAGAATAGTGATCTGCCTCTATGGGGTAGGTCACTATTCCCCCTCTGCTAAGGTCGGCCCAGGTTTCCAAATTCAGAGCTTTATCGAATATTATTCTGTCATTGACAGCGCTAAAAAAGTGAATCTGTGCATCAATTCTATGACTGGGCTTAAAGTTTGCTCTGGCATAATGCAGCGACCGAATGGTATTGATGTAGTGTATAAAATCCGAGACCTTCTCTATTTTTGGCAAAATCACCCGAATATCAAAAGGTAAGGTGCTGATGATACCGTCAAGGTCCAGAGGCATTTTCCCAATACGCTCCCACAGTTCCTTGACGGTTGAAAGGGCGTCCGGGTTACCAAGGATCTTCCCTAAAGAGGCGGTGACAAAACGGAGCTCGTTTTCCAGAGAGAACGTATGAATATCCTCCCAATCCTTTGGAGCAATGGTATTGAACATACCCAGGAAATTGACCTTGTCACCATTGTCCTCAAAAACTTTCGCTAATTCATAAGCAATGGTCCCTCCGATACACCATCCCCCAATATGATAAGGACCTTTTGGCTGAACCTCTTTAATAGCGCTAAGATATTGCAGTGCCAGTTGGCGGATGGTTAAGTTTTTGGGGGCAAGATCTATACAAGTTGCTCTTATGGCCCAGCAGTTTAGCTCCATTTGACTGCCGAGCTCCTGATACGCACCGATTTCACCATTTCCTGCATGTATCAAAAACAGATGCTGCTGTGATGGGGCCTTTTTAATGAGCACTAACTCCTCACGCCTCATCGTGCCCCTTTGCTCGGACTGATGTTTCAATATGTATTTGGACATTTTGCTTATGGTATCCACTTTATAGAAATCATTCATGGGAATTTCAATGCCGTATTGGGTATAAATCCGGGAGGTAATCGTAATAATGCTGAGGGAATCACCTCCCATTTCATATAGCGAATCATTAATTGACGGAATTTCTCTATTAAGGACACTCTGCCATAGGATGATAAGATCCTTCTCAATTTGGTTAACAGGCTTTTTTAAGCTTGCCGGGCGAACCTCCCTTTGGGGCTCGGGCAATTGACTGTAATTGATCTTCCCATTGTTATTCATAGGAATTCCCTCCACCCGAATATAGTAGAGGGGTATCATATAGGTGGGCAAATACTTGGCCAATTCCCTTCGTATATGTTTGGCAGACATTTTTTTATCGCTTGCAAGGTAGGCGCACAGGACCCTGCGGTTGTCGATCATTCTGTCAATAACCGTTGCATCCTTAATACCGGTAATATTTAAAAGCTGTTTTTGTATTTCTTCAAGCTCAATGCGATAGCCATTGATCTTGACCTGCCGATCAACTCTCCCGATGATTTCTACTTCTCCTTCGGGATACCACCTGGCAATATCACCAGTTTGATAAAGAAGCTCTCCCTGAGCAAAGGGATTATCAATAAACTTTTCCTTGGTTAAGTCCCTTCGGTTGAGATACCCCCTTGCCAAACAAGCTCCGCCAATATACAATTCGCCTGAAATGCCAATAGGCACGGGATTCTGATTTTTATCAAGGATATAGAATTGAGTATTGGTAATGGGCTTCCCCACCGTTATTCGGCCATCCTCACCAAGCTCCTTGAAGGCCACGCCCACGGTGGTTTCAGTGGGGCCATAACCATTGATGACTTTGGTTAAGGGTAAGAAAGCTCTGATTTTCTTCAGGAGATCGGGTGGGAAGGCTTCACCTCCCACCATAATCTCCCTAAGGCTATGGAGCTTATGTAGCAGATCCTTTTCAGAAAGCAGCAATCTCATTTTACTGGGAGTGGTGAGCATGATGTTGACACCCTGCTTCTCAATAAGCTCACAAGTTAGGCGTGGCACCTTTTGTTCTGCTTCATTGGCCAGTACAAGGGTCGCACCCTTGAGAAGGGAAGTAAAAACCTCAAAGACAAAGATGTCGAAGCATAGGGTAGTACTGGATAAAACACGGACTCCTTCTGAAAAGTTCATGATCTTACTGACTGCATAAATAAAATTAACCACTGAGGTGTGCTCTATCATTACGCCTTTAGGCTCCCCCGTGGTTCCCGAGGTGTAAATGACATAGGCCAGGTCTCCCGGTTGATTAACCCCATTAAGATTGGTCCCTCGCTGATTTTTAAAAGATTGAATGTTCATGGCTGTTCCATGGCAAACCCGGGAATGGGTGCTGTCATCTGAAAGGATCATTAAGGCCTTTGAGCTCTCCAAAATCTGTTGAATACGGTTGTCCGGATAATTGGGTTCTAAAGGCAGGTAGGCCCCTCCCGCCTTGAGTATGGCCAAAATCCCCACCATCATTTCTATGGAGCGGTGGACACAAATGGCCACAATGCTTTCACGGGTAACCCCCTTTTCTCTGAGCATCCTTGCTAAAAAATTGGACCGTTCGTTGAGTTCCTGATAGGTTATTTTCTGATCCTCAAAAATCAGGGCAATATGGTTGGGCGTCTTTTGGGCCTGCTCCTCAAAGAGTTGGCGAATAGGCTTGTCCTGGGGAACTGCCTCTTCTGTATGATTAAAATCAAGGAGTATCTTTTTCTTTTCATTTTCAGAAAGCATTTCAAGGTTCATTAGGTTTTTCTGGGGGCTATCCAGCCCATGCCAGAGGAGACTCAAAACATGCCGGTGGATGAAATCTATTTCTTTACCGTAATACCTATCGATATGGTAATCATAATCCAGAATGAGCAAGCCCTCATCGTCCCTATCGTTGATATGTATGGTTAAAGAGTTGGCCTGATGTCCATTGAAATGCCAACGGGTCGAATAATCCAGGCTTTCGTTTTTCGATAGTTTGGTATTCTGATACGAAAGCACAATATCGTATAAATTCTCGGTTATGCCGTGTTTTTCCCTGGCGTGCTTCAGAATCCTCTCATAGGGATAGCGCTGATGTCTGTAGGCCGATGAGAACAAATTAACAATATCCTGACTAAAGGAGGCAAAGGAACCCTCTTGATTCAATGGAATATTCAGTGGAATGGTGCTGATAAACATACCCAAGGTTTTCTTATCCGTACTGTTAAGTCTGTTAAGGATGGGGGTTCCTATGACAACACTCTCTTTCCCGGTCACTCTTCCCAAATACATGGCCAGCGCTGCCAGGAATAAGGGGAACGGGGAGAGCTTGTTCTTTTCACAGTATTCCCGAAGCTTTTGGGTAAAATTCCGTGGGGCTATAAAGGTTTTCCGGCTGGATTGGGTGGAGGTTATCTGTGTTTTTCTAGGCTTCAAAGCCGTTAATTCGAGAGGGGTATCGAATTGGTGTTCCCAGAAGATCCTATCCTTTTCAAAGCGGTCTGAGTTCTTATAGGCCCCTTCATTTTCAACTGCGTTAAGGTATGAAGGCGCATTCACCTCTTCAATGCTCCTGCCATTTATGAGTCGGCTATAATAATCCATGACAGTGCTTCCCATCAAGCCCATGGACCATGCGTCAGAAATGATGTGGTGAATATTTCCCAACACCCCTCCCTCTGCCTCACCGAGCTTAATCCTATAGAACCTGTAGAGATCCTGATCCAGCAGATCAAAGGGCTTAAGTATTTCCCGGCTATCCCATTCATACAGGGCTTTCATGGGGTCGACACATTGGGAAAAATCTATCAATTCGATGTCCTTAAATTGAAATGGAGTAATGTATTGTACGGGTTCTCCCGAGCCATCTCTATGGATTCTCAGACGGATTCCCTCATTTTTCTCTATGAATAGATTGATGGACTGGTTCAGAAGTTCAAAGTCCACAGGCCCTTTTATCATAAGGGTTCCAGCCACATTGGATATACTCGTACCGGGGTAGGTTTTTTCTGTATACCATATGGATAATTGTGGCGAGGTTAAGGGAAACATCGGGTTATCTGGCATCGAAACTCCCTCCATTTAATATATCTTTTGTATAATCCAGTATATTTTATCATATTTAGTATTATGGAAACAACTGGATATCATGACTCCATTCAAAGTAAAAGCTTCTTTTTCATGAAAATATTAAAAACTTAAAAAGAAGCTTTGACTAGACGCAAACATAATGTATAATTATGCATAAAACATGTATTCTTTTTCATTTTATTTGATTTTTATTACTTTGGAGATTAAAGGAGTTAAACCATGCCAAAACGTACGGATATTCACAAGATTATGATTATCGGCTCAGGCCCCATCATCATCGGCCAGGCCTGTGAATTTGACTATTCAGGAACCCAGGCCTGTAAGGCTTTAAAGAAACTGGGTTATGAAATTGTTCTGGTAAATTCAAACCCTGCCACCATTATGACGGATCCGGGTACAGCCGACGTGACCTATATTGAGCCCCTTAATATTAAAAGGCTCACCCAGATTATTGCAAAGGAAAGACCGGATGCCCTGCTCCCCAACCTGGGGGGGCAGACGGGATTGAACCTGTGCTTGGAGCTCTCCAAGGCTGGCATCCTTGAAAAATATGGTGTTGAGGTGATCGGCATCAAGGTGGATGCCATTGAACGGGGTGAGGATCGTATCGCCTTTAAGGAGACCATGAATCGCTTGGGAATTGAAATGCCCAGGAGCAAGCCCGCTTACAGTGTGGATGAAGCCGAAGCCATCGCCCTTGATCTGGGCTTCCCGGTGGTGATCCGTCCGGCCTATACCATGGGCGGCACCGGCGGTGGGTTGGTCTATAACGTGGAAGAGCTTCGGACGGTTGTTAACCGCGGCATTGCAGCCAGCCTTGTGGGTCAGGTTCTCATTGAGGAATCGGTTTTAGGCTGGGAGGAGCTTGAGCTGGAGATTGTCCGGGATGCCAAGAACCAGATGATTACCGTGTGCTTTATTGAAAATGTTGATCCCATGGGGGTACATACAGGTGACTCCTATTGCACCGCTCCCATGCTGACCATCAGCAAGGAGCTTCAGTCCAGACTTCAAAAGTATGCCTATGCCATTGTTGAAGCCATTGAGGTCATTGGTGGCACCAATGTCCAGTTTGCCCATGACCCCGTAACCGACCGGGTGGTCATTATTGAGATCAACCCCAGAACCTCCCGTTCCTCGGCTTTGGCCTCCAAGGCCACCGGGTTCCCCATCGCCCTTATTTCCGCCATGCTGGCGGCGGGGCTGACCCTGGACGAAATTCCCTACTGGCGGGAAGGCACCCTGGAAAAATATACGCCCTGGGGGGACTATGTTGTTGTAAAGTTTGCGCGCTGGGCCTTTGAAAAGTTTAAGGACGCCAAGGACAAGCTGGGCACTCAGATGCGCGCTGTAGGCGAGGTCATGAGTATCGGTAAAAATTATAAGGAGGCCTTTCAAAAGGCCATCCGTTCATTGGAAATCGGCCGCTATGGCCTGGGCTTTGCCAAAGATTTCAACCAGCTTCCCCTAGACGAGCTTATGGCAAGGCTAGTAGAGCCCTCCAGCGAACGTCACTTTATTCTTTACGAGGCACTCAGAAAGGGAGCCTCCCTGGACGAACTCCATCGAATCACCCATATTAAGGAGTACTTCCTGTCCCAGATGAAGGAGCTGGTGGTTCTTGAAGAGGAAATTCTTACCTACAAAGGGCAACAGCTTCCTGATGATCTCCTGGTCAAGGCCAAGAAGGACGGCTTTGCTGACCGCTACCTGGCCAAGCTTCTGGATATACAGGAAGCCCAGATACGTAGCCACAGATTGGCCCTGGGCCTGACAGAGGGCTGGGAGGCCGTGCCTGTTAGCGGTGTGAATGACGCCGCCTATTACTACTCAACGTATAATGCGCCCGACAGCAGCCCCTCCACCGAGAAGAAAAAGGTGATGATTCTGGGCGGCGGCCCCAACCGGATCGGGCAGGGCATTGAATTCGACTATTGCTGCGTTCATGCCGCCTTTGCCTTAAGGGAAATGGGCTTTGAGACCATTATTGTCAACTGTAATCCCGAGACCGTCTCCACCGACTATGATACCTCCGACAAGCTGTATTTTGAGCCCCTGACCGTGGAGGATGTGCTCAGCATCTACGAAAAGGAAAAGCCCATAGGCGTCATCGCTCAATTTGGCGGGCAGACCCCTCTCAATATTGCCAGGGAGTTGGAAAATGCCGGCGTGAGAATTCTCGGAACCTCTCCAGAGACCATTGATCTGGCCGAAGACCGTGACCGTTTCCGAGAGATTATGGAAAAGCTCGACATTCCCATGCCTCAATCCAGCATGGCCTGTAATCTTGAAGAGGCCCTGAAGGCCGCCGAAGAGATTGGCTATCCTCTCATGGCCAGGCCTTCCTATGTCTTAGGAGGCCGGGGTATGGAAGTGGTGTATGACGAAGAGGCTCTTCGCAGCTATATTGCCGCAGCCGTGGATGTGACTCCCGAGCGGCCCATCCTTATAGACAAATTTCTGGATAACGCCACAGAATGTGAGGCCGATGCCATTTGCGACGGTAATATTTGCGTGGTGCCCGCTGTGATGGAGCATATTGAACAGGCCGGCATTCACTCCGGAGATTCAGCCTGTGTCATTCCTCCCATCAGCATCTCTGAGAAGCACATTCAAACTATTACCGAATACACCGAGAAAATCGCCCGTGAGCTGGGTGTGGTGGGCCTGATGAATATGCAGTATGCCATCGCCCATGACAAGGTTTACGTGCTTGAGGCCAATCCCCGTGCCTCCCGTACCGTACCTTTGGTCTCCAAGGTCTGTAATACTGCCATGGCCAAAATCGCCACCCAGTTGATGATGGCCAGGGAAACAGGACATAAGGTGGAGCTCCCCTCCCTGGCCACCCGGAATATTCCCCACTATGGCGTTAAAGAGGCCGTTTTCCCCTTCAATATGTTCCCTGAGGTCGATCCTTTGTTAGGGCCTGAAATGCGGTCGACAGGAGAGGTCTTAGGGCTCTCCGATTCCTTCGGCATGGCCTTCTACAAATCCCAAGAGGCCACCTCCCTGATTCTCCCCACCTCGGGTACCGTTTTGATCAGCGTAGCCGAAAAGGATCGTCCAGCAGTTCTGGAATCGGCCAAACAGTTCGCAGAATTAGGTTTCAGTATCAAGGCCACCGTGGGAACCCATCGATTCCTAGGTGAAAACGGAATCCCTTCCGAGGTGATCAACAAGCTCAACGAGGGGCGTCCCAATATTGTAGACGGTATTATGAACAAGGAAATCCAGTTGGTTATTAATACTCCCTCGGGCAAAAAAGGCCAGAATGATGATTCCTACATCCGTAAGGCCGCCATCAAGCACAAGGTAGCCTACATCACCACCCTGGCAGCGGCCTTGGCCAGCGCCAAGGGCATTGCCGCCTGTCGCAAGGAGAGCGATAGCAAGGCCGAGGTAAAATCCCTCCAAGCCTATCATAAGGATATCGGATAAGACTTCCAATAGGAAGCTGTCCAAAAAGTAAGGTTTATGATATACCATGTTGTTCAAATCTTCTTGCTGTCCTCGAAAGCAGGAAGTTGTTAATGCTCGATTTTGTTCCCCTGGGTCGCTGGCAATCGCGCCATCCAGGTTGCATGGCCGAGCAGTGAAGCGAAGCGGAACGACCAGGCCAGGTTGCATGGCCGAGCAGCGAAGCGAAGCGGAACGACCAGGCCAGGCGCGTGCCGGCTAAAAGCAACATCCTCGCGTCGTTTTACTAAGTAAAACGATCGCGATTTACCTCACTCGACCTACGCTCTCGCATGACAACATTCAACTGCTTCTTAAGGAGGCATATCAGATTTAAACATCATGGTATATCTACTATTCAGCCCATTTTTGTCTTATAGCTATAGAAGGGTCTCAAACAGCTCGCCAATCTTTGCATAGTAAACCAGATCGGCCCTGCCATCATAGAGGGTAGTGGTTTTATTGATGAGCACAAGCTTGTTTCCAGAATAATAGGTGATGAGGCCCGCCGCCGGATAGACAGTCAAAGAGGTGCCGCCCACCATCAGAACATCGGCGTGAGAAATGGCCTCAACGGCCTTGTGAAGGGTGGTCTCATTAAGATTTTCCCCGTAGAGGACCACATCGGGTTTAACGATGCCCTCACACCTGTCGCACCGGGGGATATCCTCGTCCTGCATGACATAATCCAGATCAAAGAACCTGCCGCATTGGATGCAATAATTTCGGTGAATGGAGCCATGGAGCTCCAGAACCCCTTGACTCCCCGCTTTTTGATGGAGACCGTCGATATTCTGGGTGATGACCGTCCTGAGCTTTCCCATTTCCTCCAGTCTGGCCAGAGCCTGGTGAGCCTTGTTAGGCATGGCCTCCCGGTAGACCATTTTGCTCCTGTAAAACCTGAAGAATTCCCGAGTATGCTCCATGAAGAAATCATGGGACAATATTTCTTCTGGCGAATAGGGACTTTCAATCCTGTCATGATACAGCCCGTGGCTGCTTCTGAAATCGGGAATCTGGCTTTCCGTAGAAACACCGGCCCCTCCGAAAAAGACGATATTGTCGGATAAAGCAATCATATCTTTCAAGGGTTTTATGTTCATCATTCACCTCTTTCTTGAGGGACTAAAAACCCCCTCCTTGTCCTTAAACAATTCGGGGGCAGACGGGTTAATTATCTCTCGTAGTAGGTGTAGCCTCTCAGACCATTGTCATAGGCCTGCATAATCTCACGTCGGTCACTGGCGGTGATGAGCCCGTCACGAATAGCATCCTCAGCCTTTTCACGGAAACGAACCAGCATGTCCTTGGGATCAAATTCAACATAGGAAAGCACATCGGCAACACTGTCCCCATGGATTTCCTTGACCAGGTCATAATGCCCGTCCTGATTGATCCTGACACTTACCACATTGGTGTCCCCGAACAGGTTATGCAAATCCCCCAAGGTTTCCTGATAGGCTCCCACAAGAAAAACGCCAAGATAATAATCATCACCGTTTCTAAGCTCATGAAGGGGCAGGACATTACGTACATCATGTAGATCAATAAACCGATCAATCTTTCCGTCACAGTCACAGGTGATATCGGCAATAACCGCATTGCGTTTGGGGAATTCCTGCAGGCGGTGAAGGGGCATAATGGGAAAGAGCTGGTCAATGGCCCAACTGTCAGGAATGGATTGAAAAACCGAGAAATTACAGTAATAGATATCGGCGATGGCACTCTCAATATCCTCCAGGTCGGGGGGCGGATTTTTGAGCTTCAGCTTCTCCTTGGCAATCTGATGGATGGTATTCCAGAAGATCTTTTCAGAGAAGGCCCTTTCACGCAGACTCAGTCGGCCATGCTTGAACATATCACGAATCTCGTCCCTGTAATAGAGGGCGTCGTTATAGCATTCCTGGATATTTTTGTGACTTAGGTTCTTATAAACGTCAAACAAATTCTTTATCTGCTCGGGAACATCATCCTCCAGCTTTTCAGGCAGCTCGTGCTCCTCAAACTTTTCAACATCCAAAACATTAAATAAAAGAACCGAGTAATAGGCCACCGTGGTACGACCCGATTCAGTCACAATCACCGGATGAGGGATATTGCCGGGATCCAGTATGGACATGACTGCCTCCACAATATCGGTGCAGTACTCCTCAACAGTGTAATTACGGCTGTTGGTGTAATTGGTGTTGGAGCCGTCATAATCCACCGCAAGACCACCGCCCAGATCCAGATATCCCATGGGCGCGCCTTCCTTGACCAGCTCGGCATAGACACGAGTGGCCTCGAGCACCGCTGAACGGATATCCCGGATATTGGGTATCTGGGAGCCCAGATGATAATGGAGGAGCCTGACAGAGCCTAACATATTGCGTTCCTTGAGTGTATCCACCATGGCAATGACCTGGGACATGTTCAAACCGAATATGCTCCGGTCGCCTCCTGATTCGGTCCAATGGCCTCCGGCTTTGGCCGATAGCTTGATGCGGATGCCGATATTGGGCTCAATTCCTAAGGCCTGAGCACGTTCCAGCACAATGTCCAGCTCTCCGGGAACCTCCATGACAAAGAACAGCTTAAAGCCCATTTTAACGGCGTAAAGACCAAGGTCGATAAACTCCTCATCCTTGTAGCCATTACAGATAATACAGGCCTCCTTGTCCTTCATCAGAGAGAGGGCCGCCACAAGCTCGGCCTTGCTGCCCACCTCCAGACCATGGTGATACCGCTGGCCGAATTTGGTGACCTCTTCCACAACCTGTTGCTGCTGATTGACCTTGATAGGATAGACTCCCCGGTAAACACCTTTATAATTCAGCTTTTTCATGGCGTCGCCAAAGGAATTATTCAAAAAGGAAATCTGTGAGTCCAAAAGGTTTTCAAAGCGAAGCAGCACAGGCATATCCAGACCGCGTGCTCTCACACCTGAAATAATATCCATGAGACTGATGGCTGCTTTTTCGTTATCTTTATGTGGATTGACCAACACCTCTCCCTTTTCGGAGATGGAAAAGTATCCAGCACCCCAGTTCTTAATACCATAGAGCTCTTCGGACTTTTCCTTGGTCCATCTTCCCAGAAGTTCAGCTTTATTCATTGTACTTTCATTCCTTCCACATCCACTCAAACCCAAGCACTAAAAATTATTTACAGCCAATCATAACATATCGGAAATAGTATTATCAATAACCATAAGGGGGAAGATTTGGTGGAAGTTTCATCCTCTTTTTAAGCGGGTTGCTATTTTTTTGTCCTCCCTTAATTCTGAACTTTTTTGAGGGATTTAAACACCCTCTTTAAACAATGAAAGGGAGCTCCCGCTCCCCTAGTTCATTGAAATCCCGTATATACCCTGAACTCCTTATCGGCCTTCAGCAGAGTAATCCGCCAAAAGCCATCCTCCTTATCAAGAGTCAATTGCGCCTTGTAATCACCGGCAGGCCCCGTTGAAGTCATGGTGGAAATCTGGAGGTTAATCACTGCCCTGTTTTCGTTGGGAGTCTCCACCTTGGTAATCTTGTAGCTTTCCACCCATGGGCTGGAAACCCCCGTCACCCAGTTGGGGAAGGTTTTTTCTAGCTGCCTGGCATACTCCTTCTTAAGATCCCTGCTTAAAACGGCATATTGCATGGCGGCGCTTCTCATCATCAATCCATTGGCCCATACCTCAGCCGCAGCCTCCGGTTTATTCACCCCCACGCTATTCATGGCATCCATCAAAAGCTCACTGCGCACCTGGTAACGATTGACCTCAGAAATGGCCTGAACCACACTGATGTATTTAAACTCAAAGAGATACCCGAAGAGATTAAAAAATGCAAAAAACAGGAGGACCATGATCAGGCAAAGACCTATGATATTCTTGGAATGCTTAAGCACGAAAACCTTCACCGGGGCTCCCACCCTTTCTAGAAATTGCCCATTTTATATGTATGATGGTTGACCCTCCATCATGCCTTCCTCCTCTCCGCCTTTTCTTCCCTTTTGGAGAATAGACTTCACCCCCTCTTATATTTTATTGCTAAACCCCTAGGGAAATGGGATAATATGAGAGATACGGTTTATGATAAGGAGGATACATTAATGGCCATTTTAGTCACAGGCGGTGCCGGATACATTGGAAGCCACACCTGTGTTGAGCTTCTAAATAGAGGCTATGAAGTTGTGGTAGTAGACAACCTCAGCAATTCCAGCGAAAAATCCCTTGACAGGGTTAAAGAAATCACCGGTAAATCACTTAAGTTTTATAAGGCTGATTTACTGGATAAAGCAGCCCTTCAGGATATTTTCAGCAAGGAAAGCATTGAGCACGTTATCCATTTTGCAGGACTGAAGGCCGTAGGTGAATCGGTTTTAAAGCCTTTGGCATACTATATCAACAATATTACAGGGACCCTTAATCTTTTGGAGGTCATGAAAAATCATTCGGTCAAGAGTATTGTATTCAGTTCATCTGCAACCGTTTATGGCAACCCCGCCACCGTACCCATCAAGGAGGACTTTCCCTTGTCTGTGACCAATCCTTATGGCAGAACCAAGCTTATGCTTGAGGATATCCTGAGGGATTTATATGTCTCTGACCCTGAGTGGAATATTATCCTTCTTCGATACTTTAATCCTATCGGTGCCCATGAAAGCGGAAAAATTGGGGAAAATCCCAAGGATATTCCCAACAATCTGGTTCCCTATATTACTCAGGTGATGGTAGGCAAGCTGCAGCACCTAGGCGTATTCGGCGATGATTATCCTACCCCCGACGGAACCGGTGTGCGTGATTATATCCATGTGGTAGATCTGGCCATCGGCCATGTAAAGGCTATTGAAAAGCTTGAGGAGCGAAAGGGCGTGCTCACCTATAATCTGGGGACGGGTGTGGGCTACAGCGTGCTGGACTTGGTGAAAAGCTTTGAAAAGGAATATGGCAAACCCATTCCCTATAGGATAAAGCCCAGACGTCCCGGAGACATTCCCATCTGCTATGCCGACGCCACAAAGGCGCAGCAAGAGCTGGGCTGGAGCGCCGAAAGGGGTATAGAGGCCATGTGCGCCGACGCCTGGAGATGGCAGAAGAACAACCCCAACGGGTATGACGAGTAGGCAAAATCAAGGATTCTTAATAGGGGGCTTAGAGCCCCCTATTTTTACGGTCTCCACATAGGTTTACATAATTTTCTGGTTGAAATTAACTACCTTTCTCCTTTACAATGAGGTTGCCGGATCACTCTTGCAGAAGCCTTAAGGTCAAACTGGCAGAAAAACAAGAGAGGAGAAAGTAAAATGAAAAAGATAGTTTGGATAGGAGCGCCTGCTCTTATTTTGTTTTTATTGGTCATTATCCTTTTATTCACCCAAAAGCCTCTGGTAGCTGAAACACAGTCAAAGAGTGCGGCAACGGGTGTGGGGCCCTCATTGGAGTCCGCGGATGCCCTCAGAGGCTTTGATGCGCTTTCAACAACCCAGGCTTCCATCACCGCCGAGGCTTCGGCATCCCCCGAAGCCACTCCGGAAGCCACGCCTAAAGCCACGCCTAAAGCCACCCCCAAGGCTACTCCAAAGGCGACGCCCAAGGCTACCCCCAAAGCTACCCCCAAGGCCACCCCCAAGGCTACAGCAGCACCTGTAACCTCTGCTTCTGCAAGCACTGCCGGCAAGATTATCAGTACGGCTAAGAGTTATCTAGGTGTGCCGTATGTTTGGGGAGGCACCTCGCCATCAGGCTTTGACTGCTCAGGCTTCATACAATATGTATACGGGAAGCACGGTATCACTCTCCCGAGAGTGACCGCCGATCAATACCAGTCGGGAACGGCTGTTTCCAAGAGCAACCTTAAGGTCGGGGATCTGGTGTTCTTTGAAACCTACAAGCCGGGAGCTTCCCATGTGGGTATTTACATGGGCAACAATGAATTCATTCACGCCAGCTCCGGAGGCGGCAAGGTCATGATTTCAAACCTATCATCCTCCTATTACACCAGCCATTATGTAGGGGCCAGAAGGGTAATAAAATAAAGCGGAATGCATTGAAACCCATAGAAAACCGTGGTAAATTATAAAGGTAATCCTGTAAAGGATAAAGGCAGGACACACCCTTTAAGCAAGAGAGAAGAAAGGGTCGACGCACTTGGAAAAAAACTGGCATGAGCTTTTTAAAAAGGACCGATTTGCCTACCAAAATGGTATGAGGCTTACCCATATTGAACCGGGATTGGCCGAAGCGGTCATGGCTATTGAGGACAGACATATGAATGCGGTTAATGTAGTGCAGGGTGGCGCTATATTCACCCTAGCCGACTATGCGTTTGCAGCCGCATCCAATGCCTGTGGCTCCCTTACTCTGGGCGTAAACTGTTCCATCAGTTATTTTAAGACACCCAAGGGTAGAATTCTGTACGCAAAAGCTCATAAAGTCTCTTCGGGCAACAAGCTGTGCACCTATCAGGTGGATGTAACCGATGAAGAGGGCGAGCTTATCGCAACCTTTACCGGAATGGGCTATATCAAATCATCTCCTTGATTTTTAAACGTAAAAGACGCTCGGTTTATGAACTGACCCCAAAAGGTTAGACAAAAGCCGGGCGTCTTTTTGTATGGCTAAGATTATTATTTTACAACAATATTTTTCTCACGGAGCTTACGATGGGTAACTCTCCTCAGGATGACATAGAAAACGGCAAAGGTGGGTATACCCAGGAGCATTCCAGCCAATCCAAAAAGGCTTCCGCCCACAATCAAGGCAAAAAGAACCCACAGACCATCCAGTCCGATAGAATTCCCTACCACCTTGGGGTAAATTAGGTTTCCCTCCAATTGCTGCAGGATGACTATGAAAACGATGAACCAGAGGGCCTTGGGTGGATCGACCATAAGGATGATAAAGGCACTGGGAATGGCGCCTATCCATGCACCGAATATTGGAATGACCGCTGTAACAGCAATAATCACACTGCAAAGCACGGCATAGGGAAACCCGAAAATCAGCATACCGATAAACACGAGAATCCCCAGTATAAGGGCTTCAGTCAATTGTCCTGAAACAAAGTTCTGAAAGGTTTTGTTTGCCTGAGCACCAGTATCTATGAGCCTTTCAGCGGTGGATCGGGAGGTAAAGCCATACACAAGCTTTTTAACGATACGGGTCAGCTTTTCCTTCTGAGCCAAAAGATAGGCCGAGACAATCAACCCCATGATAAAATTAATGATACCGTTGGTGAGGCTCATGGTGAGATTGAATAGGCCTTGCAGGGCAGCCGTAGTAAACTGGGTGGAGCGTGTGATGATCTCATTCCAGTTTATGGCGAACTGACTCCACAGCTCCCCGGTGAGATTAAACCGCAGGGCGATATCATTAATAAAGCGTTCCAGGGTGCTTAAATAGCCTTTTGAGTTGGCAGTAAGGGTCGCTATGCTCTGGGATAATTGGGGGCCTAAAAACAGCATGATGATGGTTATAAAGGAAAACATCAGAATAAAGGTAGTAATGAGTGACAGGGGCCTTTTGAGTTTTCTCATATAGGGCCGCTTGGACTTCTCCAGTCTGTAGAATAACTCTCTTTCCAGCAGACTCATAGGGATATTCAGGATAAAAGCAAACAAGAGCCCCAGGATAAAAGGGGTCAGGACCGTAAGAATTCTCCCTAGAAAGGCGAGCACCTCATGGATATGGGATACTCCCAGATAGAGTAAAATACCATAGGTGATAAGCAGCAAGTAACCTTTGAGCTTGGTTCCCAATTCATTCATCACATGATCTCCACTTTTTACATTATTATTATGAGTATAGCCCCGTAGGCTTTCTATGACAACATAATGTCCTTGTGTCAGGTTTTTTTGATGAATTCCGATTTACAGCGGCTACAGGTGATGCATATCTTTCCCTTGCCTTTAGGAAGCCTTAGCTTTGCCTTGCACTGAGGGCACTGATAGATTTTATGGGTCCGGGAGTCCTTGATTCTAAAAATAAGCTTCTTAAAAAAAGCATAGGCAGGACTTATCAGCATGGCAAACCGGTAGTTCTCCATCTGCCTCTTCTGAGTATTTTTTGACAGCATTCTGAAAAGACACCAGCCTAAAGGAATATAGCCCAAAAAACCTAATAGCATAACTCCGGTTACATTTCCTGTTAAGGTCAATACCACCGAAAGGATGATGAGGGCCAGCGAAAGCTGGTCCCCTCCATACCGTCCCATCATAAATTTCTGTAATTTGTTCATAGTTTCTCCTGTTCCGGATTCTTAACCGTTAACGGCTTTTATTTTTAGCGATTCTGCGGGTGATCAGCTTTTCTAACTCAACAATAGGAATAATGGACAATGCGATTCCCACGGCGCTAAAGAAATTTCCGGCTGATAGGGATGTTAATTTAAATACCGTATTGACACCCGGCAGGTAAATGACTCCCAGGGTCATAACAAAGGATGCCAGCATCGCTAGAAACAGGTATTTGTTGTGGGTTTTAAGAGTAAAAATGGACTTTGTGCTGGACCTTAAGTTAAGGGAATGGAAGATCTCACACATGGAGAGAGTTAAAAAGGCCATGGTCATACCTACAATGTGAGATTGCCCGTTTCCGATGAGAAAGGAAATCAAAGTCAGCACAGCTATAATTGTTCCCTGATAAATGATCTTTACACCCAGATGGTTGGCAAAAACACCTTCCTTGGCATCCCGTGGAGGCTTTTGCATAATATCCTTCTCCGCCTCTTCCATCCCCAAAGCAATGGCCGGGAAGGTATCGGTGACCAGGTTGATCCAAAGGATATGAATTGGTGAAAAGAGGACGAAATTCATGACAGTGGCTGCAAAGAGAGCCACCACCTCACTGAGGTTTGAGGACAGCAGAAATTGAATGGCCTTTCGGATATTATCATAGATTCTGCGTCCTTCCTCCACGGCATAAACAATGGATGCAAAATTATCATCGGCCAGCACCATATCCGAAACGCTTTTACTCACATCGGTCCCGGTTATTCCCATTCCCACACCAATATCGGCCGATTTTAGTGCAGGAGCGTCGTTGACGCCATCCCCGGTCATTGCGGTGATCTTTCCCCGTTTCTTCCAGGCATTGACAATACGTACCTTATGCTCGGGCTGAACCCTCGCATAGACTGAGTACTGATCAACCTTTGCATCAAACTCCTGGTCGGACATTTTGGCAATTTCCGCGCCGGTGATGGCCTGGCTTTCATCAGTAATAATCCCCAGCTCTTTGGCGATGGCAATGGCGGTATCCCGGTGGTCGCCGGTAATCATAATAGGGCGGATACCTGCCTGGCGGCATTCCTCTATGGCGGCCTTCGCCTCGGGGCGGACGGGATCGATCATTCCGGTCAGACCTATAAAGCAGAGCTCTTTTTCCAAATTCTCAGGAGAGGTGTCCCCAGGGAGCGCATCCCAGTACCTTAAGGCCGAACCCAGCACACGCAGTGCCTTGCTGGCCATTCCCTTGTTCTCGCTGAGCACCTTCTGGCGATGGTCATCCGTCAAAGGAACAATTCCCGCTTCAGTGAGTATATGGGTGCTCTTATTCAGTACCTCGTCGGGAGCCCCTTTGGTATACTGAATGATCTGATTTTCGGCCTGATGGAGGGTGGACATCATTTTGCGCAAGGAATCAAAGGGCGCTTCTCCTACACGGGGAAAGCTTCCCATAAGCTCATTCTTGCCTTTCCCCGCCTCCAGGGCAAACCGGACGAGGGCGCTTTCGGTAGGCTCACCCACCACGCTCCCATCCTCAGCAAGGTTGGCATCGTTGCAAAGGGCCATGGAGATAATCAATTGCTCCTTGCTGCCAAAGGTTTCAACAACCGTCATCTTGTTCTGTGTCAAGGTTCCGGTCTTATCCGAGCAAATCACCTGGGTACAACCTAGGGTTTCCACGGCTGTCAGCTTGCGGATGATGGCATTTCGCTTGGACATTTTGGTGACACCGATGGAAAGCACCACGGTCACCACAGCCACAAGGCCCTCGGGAATAGCGGCAACAGCCAAACTGACTGCCGTCATAAACATTTCAAGGACATGCCCTCCTGAAAACCCGCCGTTTCTAAGCACGCTGAATATAAAGATAAACACACTGATGCCAAGCACACCTATGCTTAAGACAGTACTTAAAGAAGAAAGCTTTTTTTGGAGAGGGGTTTTCTCATTCTCAGTTCGGGAAATAATCCCTGCAATTTTTCCCATCTCCGTGGACATACCCGTGCCCACCAGGACACCCTCCCCACGCCCATAAACCACGTTGGTGCCCATATAGGCCATATTCTTCCGATCTCCCAGGGAAACGTCCTCCCCTTTCTCTGATACAAGAATATGACTGAATTTCTCAACCGGAACCGACTCCCCCGTAAGAGAGGCCTCTTCTATTTTGAGGCTGGACGCTTCAATCAGGCGCATATCAGCAGGGACGGCATCACCGGCCTCCAGCAAAATGATATCGCCGGGAACAAGCTCTTCGGATTTGATCTGCATCACCCGGTTGTCCCTCCGAACCTTGGAAAAGGGTGAGGACATCTGTTGAAGCGCTTCAATGGCTTTTTCAGCCTTCCCTTCCTGAATGACCCCAAGAACCGCATTAAGGATTACCACCGCTAGGATGATGAGGGCATCCGCCAACTCACCAACAGCACCGGAAAGAGCCGCTGCCGCAATAAGGACAATAACCATGGGGTCTGTCATTTGCCCTAATAAACGGCTAAGCAGAGATTTTTTCTCTCCCTGCTGGAGCTTATTGGGACCATACTTCCCAATTCGCTCAGAGGCTTGGGATGAGTCAAGGCCGCTTCGTGATGTATTTTCCGATTGTAAGACCGCTTCAACTTCTTCCAAATAGTGTTTCATAGAACGTGAAATTCCTTTCTTTTAACTGAACACTTTTTCTTATAACACTTATACTTTATCATGTTGTATAATGAATAAAAACCAATAAATTATTTAAATTGTCCAAAAATCAAGGCCAGGAATCAAAGAAGGGTTCCTTCAGGCGGTATGAAGTGGGTGACAAAATGCCAAAAGCAGAGCAGACCAAACTTCTGCTTGCTCAAACCTTAAAAAAGCTCATGAAAAAAACTCCTCTGGACAAAATAAGCGTCCAAGATCTGGTGGACGCCTGTGAGCTCAATAGAAAAACCTTTTATTATCATTTTAAGGATAAGCAGGAGCTCATTTGCTGGATTTTTGACACGGAGTTTGCCGCCCTTCATGACACCAATAATGACAACAGCATTATTGATGAGCTTGTGGAGCACCTTTACATCAACAAGGACTTTTATATAGCGGCTTTAACCTCCAATACCCAGAACAACCTTCAAGAGCACCTCTACCATGTGGGCTACAAAGCCATCCTGTTTCAGATCAAAGACATCCTTGGCTCACGGAAAATGGCTATCGAAGATATGGATATGATTGCTCTTTTCTTTACCAACGCAGTGATTGGTTACCTGTCCCAATGGGCAAAAGAAGGGATGAAAAAATCACCCTATGAATATATTTCAGACTATTATCATTTGATACAGGATACTCTCCATTTTATCAT
Organism: Bacillota bacterium; assembly: GCA_023415205.1. Taxonomy (GTDB): domain Bacteria; phylum Bacillota; class Clostridia; order DSM-8532; family DSM-8532; genus DTU059. Next base: position 93,343 of record JAEZLR010000027.1, read on the forward strand.
CAATAAGCGGGTTAAGCCTTCCCTGTAATACATTTAAGAAAAAGCCCCCATCAATTCTTACCGACCCATAGTATTGCATGCCGGTCATAGGCTAATGGGCTCCTGCCAAAAGCCTGGTTTGGACATATTCGGCGACAACGCCGTTCATCAGCTCATGCCCTTTTTCATTGGGATGGATACCATCCTCGCAAAGGTAGTGGTAATAATCACGTTTGAGTAAGAACGGCTGACGGACATCAATGAGATCACACCCCAGATTCTTGGCCAGATTCATGACCGTGAGGCTATAGCATTCATGGTGACGGTAAATTAATTCCTTGTCTCCCAACCAACGAAGAATGGCCTGGGGGTTTAATTTTTGTGAAATCCAGGCAAAATACTTCTCAGAATGGATGGGCGGTAGATTCATGAGCACGGGAGTAATCCCATGGCTTCTTAAGGATTGCACCATATCTGTGATACATCTTCTAAAGTCCTCAAGAGTGGTGTGGGGCTGATGCTCACGCTCAGGATGCTCGGACACCTGGGCCCAGTCAAAGTCGCAATCATTGCCTCCAAACTCGATAATGGCCATCTCCGCTTGAACACCTTTTTCCAGGGCATTCATCATGAGGTTGCGCGCTTTAGGTGCAGTTAATCCGAATTTGGTGTTATTTTTGACATCCAGCCCTAACTCGGCAATTTTGTCTAATGCGGTATTTTGCTCCAGGCGCTTATATTTCTTTCGGTTTTCATCATAAATAACCCCTTTGAGGACCGAATCACCCCAAACCTCTATGCACTTGTTCATATTAAACACACAATCACATCCCATAATTCACTAAATTGTTTTATCTAGTTTTCGATACTATGTTAATCTATGTTGTTTATTATGTCAATAATTTTTATAACTATGTTGAACAGTTATTGCCTTTACGTTATAATCCCCTTATGAACGCATCCTTCTTGAATATCTTAAAAAGGAGAACAGGATATGCTTCCACTTAATGAATCACTGTTGAAGTGGGCTGACGAACTGGAAAAATATAAATTTCCCGGTTGGGAGGCTCTCCCCGATATTGACCTTTATATGGATCAGATTATTACCTATCTTGAACGACAGATGTCCGTTTATATGCAGTCCACAGAAGAAAAGCCGATTACTCCGGCAATGATTAATAATTACGTTAAAAGTGAAGTCATCCCCCGTCCCCTGCAGAAGAAATACGCACGGGAACACCTGGTTTATCTCATGGCGGTTCTCCATTTAAAGCAAGTGCTTTCTCTCTCGGATATTACCAGGCTGATGGCCTATAAAAACTCCGACGAGCCCATACAGGCATTTCTTCAGGAGTTCAACACCATTTTGCAGGAGACCTTTCAAAGTGCTTCTGAAAAAGTGCGTGAGTCCCTTCTCAAGCTAGGGGATTGTCCCCCTCCGGAGGAATCGGAAAGAGAGTTGGCACAGCTCGCTTTAAAGCTCTCCCTGGAAGCCAATACCAACCGGATTGTCTCGAAAAGAATATTGGATGAGATAAATCTCAGAAAGATCAAAGCGTTGGAGGAAAAAGCGGAAAAGTCCAAGGAAAAAGACAGGATTAAGGATAAATAGGACAACAGGAGCGGTCCTATCAGTTAACAGAAAAGTAGGGCCCGAATGAATCTCTTTAGTGACACTGATAAGCTAAAAAAAGAGAGTGCCTGAGCTCTCCCCTTTTTTATTTTTATTATTCTTTTCTATCTCACCGGAAACATGACCAGCGTTTCAAGCTTTTCCTCGGGAACGGTACGGGAATCATTGAGGTAGAACTCATAGCTGGGGCCTTGAAGCGTCAGGCCCTCCTTTTCAATGAATGCCATACTGGCCTTGTAGGCGGGCTCGATATCGGCATAGGGCCCCACATGGAAGCATTCCACCTGTTTTCCCCCTGGAATCCGGGTGGACTGGATGCTATCCCTTCCTTTAAGGGAAGAAGCTGTCGTAAAGCCGATTTCAATATCCAGGTCGTCCATGTCGTTGTTGTAGTAAACTGCAAAGCCCGGGCCTGCAGGAGCCTCCCCCAATTCTCCCAGGTAGGCTATCAGTAAACCAAAGCTCTGTCCGATAAAAGCGGCCATATCGGAGTATTTGACCCTGTTTCGGATGGATAATGCAGGCCGGGTCTCCTGCTCCTTCAATTGCGGTGTGTAATTCATACTCTGTCCTCCATTCGTTTTTCTTTATGATAGCAGAGTAATCATGACACCTCTCTGTCATATTTTCGAAAAAAATATTAAATCTATATCCTCCGTCTTTCATGGTAGGATACAAAGGTATCCAGTGCCCTAATGGCCGAACGGATATCAGGAAAGACCGGCAGACCGTTCTGTTCCAGATAGGAAACCAGACCCTGATAATGATTCCCCGAGTTAACCGAGAGGACAACGGGTTTTCCATGTTTCCTCGAAACCTCTATAAGGCGTGAAGCAATGGCCTCCGGTCTTCTGCATTCTTCATCGGTGGTTATAAGGTTCTCAACATGGGGAACAACGGCGATAAAGACACAATCCACCCCCTCATCCCCAAGGACTGTATCCACAAAATCTGCAAACATGCGATCATCGGTCATGGGGGTCACATCCAGGAAAGACATTTCGATGTCCACAAGACCATGGGTATTGATAGCCTTAAGCCTCTCCCGGGTTTCAGGTGACAAAACCGCCTGCTCGATGAACTTCAAGGTATCGGCGCCCATGGTGGCATCCAGACCTGCGTTAACAATACCCGCCACTCTCTTTCCTTTGGGGAGCTTGGAGGCAAGCATGGAGAAGGCCTTCATGGAGTGATAAAAGTCTTGTAGCTCTTCTATCAAGACTATACCTGCCTGATGGCAGGCGGCACTGAAGGTGTCATAGCTGCCCGACATAGCTGCAGTATGGCTGGCCGCCGCCTTGGCACCTGCCTCGGTACGCCCGGCCTTGTAAACAAGAATGGGTTTGTCACTACACCGGGCCATATCAAAGAGCCCTCTTCCCTCGCCCTCCCCCAGGCCTTCAATATACATGGCCATAACCTCGATAGAGGGTTCATGAGCAAAATAGCGGATCAGGTCGGGTATATTTACATCGGATTTATTCCCAAAGCTCACAATGGCTTTATAGATGGGGGCATTCTGGGCTCTTTCAATACTGGTGATGGCCATGGCTCCGCTTTGGGTGAATAGGGCGGTGTTGCTGTGCTCATTAAACCCAAGCTTGAGACGTTCCTCCCCGATAAACAGGGTGTTCACCCCCTCATGGCGGGCATCAGGAGCAAAAAAGACTCCCATGCCATTAGGCCCTACGAACCTGAGTCCCCGTTGGCGGTGCTTTTTGATCTCAGTGACGAACTCACTGTATCTGACATGGCCGGGAATGCCGGAAATCAATATAACCGATTTGTTAGGGGGAACGGTCTGGAGAAAGTCAAGGGTGTACTGAGCAGGGGCCGCCCAAACCACAAGGTCATAGGCTTTGGGGATCTCCTCCAGATTTCTGTAGAGGGGATAGGTCCTGCCGTTAATGACGGCTTCACCGCCCTTGGGATTGGTACAGTAGATATCCTTCCGGCCCAAATCGGCCAGAAGCTGGACAATATTTCGCGCCAGGCTGTATTTTTGTATTTCCGAGGAAACTCCCGCAACTACAATACCCTTGGGGTCAAAAAAGGACTTTAAGCCCTCTGTACGGGGCTTGTCAAAGCTCTGATCCCTCTCCTCAAGGGTGCAAAATTCAGCAAATCCGTCCACGGCGATAAAGCTTCCGCTTTCAGAAAAAACCAATGGGTTGATGTCCATGGATTTGAGGATATACCGGGGTTGTCGCTTGGCGATCAATGAATACTGGTAGGCCAATCTGCTGATCTGGAACAGGGCTTCGCTCATAAGCTCCATGTAATCCCCATGGCCTTGGGATAAATACTTGTGCCTGATCTTGAGTGAAGAGACTATTTCAAGGGCTTCTTCATACTCCAAGGGCGCAAGAAATAAATTAGCCGGATCATAAAATTTGGCAAAGAATTCAGCATCATCCCCGCCCTTGGAAAGCGTGACAATAGGCCCGAAGCTCGGATCCTCCGACACACCTATAAGAATTTCATTGCCCAGCGACATGGTAAAGGGCACCAGCTCGGCCATGAGAAAGCCCTCAATGTGGGGAAGATTGGGCGCTTTAAAATGGGAGAGCACTTCCTCCTTCATATTGGACAGAACGAAACGGATAAAAAGGGCGTCCATGTTGGTTACACGCCGGACACCTCCGATTTTGGATTTATGGGCAATATCCCTTGAAACAATCTTTATGAAAGCACCGTTTTGGAATTTTTTAATCATTTGGGGGGTCACTTCGTTGACATCCCTGACAAAAGCGTATTGGGGAACATTGATGGAAAGGGCCTCAAGAATAGCATAAACCTCGAATTCATAAAGGCTTCTTCGCCCGTCTTTTACTGCCTGGGCAAAAACATCGTCAATACGGTCGGTGGTCTGTTTTTTCAAGAGCATAACAATACCTCCTTGATACTAGGCCATTGGCTCTTTCACATAATTACCGCGGAAGAACGACTTTAAAGCTGTTCTGCTTTCCAAGATTGACAAATTTGACTGGCCCAATGTCTTTAAAGGCCTCTTTGATTCTGCTCATGCCAATGCCGGACCTGATAAAGCGCCGCTTTTCATCCATGGAGATTAGACGCTGGTAAAGCCACGCATTTCGGCGTTCGGGCATGCATTCCTTCATGTGAAGATAAACCTTGCTGCCTTCGGTAACAGCACCGGGATTGATGATTTCAATGGATCTATCCTTGATATTGATCGATACCCCCCGGGATAAATCCAGATAATCCCGATGGATGAGGGCATTGGCCAGGGCCTCTTCAAAAGCTTCCATGGGGTAATCCTTCAGCCCTACGACTGACCCAACCCTTTGGGAAGCCTGGCTCAAAAGAGAGAGTATATTCCCTGAAAGGATCTCGGTGCACTCTCCATGAGTGATGGAAACAAAGCACTGAGGAAGATAGATTTGCGGATTTTTACCGAAGAGCAGAAGACCGCCGATGGTGGGAGAAAAATCCCCTCCCCCTTTGTTGCTGATAAAGCCGAAGGCTTCTAGCAGGAGAGCCTGTGGCTGCTCCATTGAGATATCCATGCTTCTGAAAAAGCTTTTGATACGGTCAAAATCCAGATCCTCCAGCGTGGCACTCTTTACTGCAACGGTTTCAAAGGTCATGAGTCCATTTTCCTGCATCATGGAGGCAAGCTCGGAGCGCCGGGCAAAATCGGTGGTTGAACCGCGGCGTATATAGAAGGCTCCGGTCTGGAGGATTTGATGGGGGGCATGTGGGCTTCTGTAGATGGTAAGAACCGCAACCGTCTTGTCCTCAATCTGGACCAGATCAATACTGACGGGCACCGGAGGGTCCGTGCGGTTATAAATGATCTGTTGAATCTGTTCTTCCTGAAAAACTGCGGGGTCGATGCCCAGGATGCGTTTGGTTTTGTCCTCGATGCCAAAAAGTATATGACCACGACCCCCACGGGTGTTGGCCATTGCGGTTACATCCTTGACCAGCTCTTTTTTGTCGCTTTCAGTAACGAGGTGAAGCTCCGCCTTGTAATCAAGCTTTTCACCCTCTTCACGTAAAAGTAGCTGTTTTAGCTTTTGAACGTCCACGCTACGACCCCTTTACCTGTTTTTACGCTCTGACTTTATTCTATGTCCATTATTTCGTAACTCTTCCATTTAGCCAGTAGAATATCCGATTGCATCAGAATTCTGAAAGCATGCCTGCTTTTTACCCCCTCGAAATCGTCCTCCGAAAGGTTGAATCTAACCTTGACCGAGCGATTGGATAGGGTGCCCAAGCAAAGAAAATAAGTGTCGGGTTCAACAGAATCATACTCAAGGCTTTGTCCGGCCAGCAGACCTTCCGGGAGCTCTTTCTCGTTCTGTTTGTACATAACTTCACCGGAGCTAAAAAGATGCTTCATATCAATGACCTCATTTCACTTTACTGAACGTTAAATTCCTTCAAAAAATCTAACTTATTGTATCTTTTATCCAGCCGCTCCCCGATATAACGAAAGGCAATGGCTGAAAACTTTTCTAAAACCTTATCTGACAGTTCAAAATTAAATATTCCACTCCCGTCAGCACATAAAACAAATAATATAGCTTTTGCCGCCCCCATATCAATAAGCTGTGCGGTGGTATCCCCCTTAGAACAGGCTTCGCAAACGAAACCGCACTGGTTGAAGCTAAAGCGGATCTCTTCCATATCGGTCAGGTGGCACCGGGCGCAACTGGTGATATGGGGTGGGTAACCTGTGAGCTGCATAAGCTTTAGTGCAAAGGCGGCAGAAACCAGTAACGGATTTCTGCCTTTTCTCAAAGCTTGCAGTCCATAAAGCAGAAGCCTCAGAATCTGGGCAGAGGCCTGGGGATCATGGGTGGCATCTCCTGCCATATCCAGCATATGGGCCGCATGGGTAAACCCCACTAAATCCGAGGACAGGTCGTAATAGTGGGCAAGAATATCACAGCTATTTAACGAAAACCCGCTTTTCCCCTTAAACAGGATATATTCTCCATAGGTGAGCACCTGGGTGCCATAGGAAGAACGGCTGCCGCTCTTTCTGGCATTTCTGGCCGATACAGAGATTTTTCCATAATCCGCTGTAATGAGGGTCAGCATTTTATCGGCATCATTCAAAGCAAATTCTTTGACCACAAGGCCTTTGGTTTTTAATAATGCCATAGCTCCCCTACTCGCTGCCCTTCTTATAGCCAAGCTCATTGAGCATAAAATCACTGTTGCGCCAATCATCCTTGACCTTAACCCAAAGCTTTAAAAATACCTTGCAGTCAAAAAGACGCTCCATATCCTGCCTTGCGAAAGTACCCACCTTTTTGAGCACGGTCCCGCTCTTGCCGATGATGATGCCCTTATGGGATTCCTTTTCACAATAGATATTGGCATCAATCTCTATCATATTCTTTTGAGGAGCTTCCTTGAAACGGATGACCTCAACGCCTATACCGTGGGGAACCTCATCGCTTAAAAGGTTTAATAGCTTCTCACGGATTAATTCCTGGGCCAAAACTCTTTCCTGCTGGTCGGTGAGCATGTCTTCCGGGTAATACTTATCTCCCTCGGGCAGCAGCTTTTCAATGGCTTTCAAAACCTGGGGAGCTGTTTCAGCCTTTACAGCGCTGATGGGTATAATCTCTTCAAAATCATAGGATTCATTGTATTGAGCCATAAGAGGAAGCAGCTGTTGCTTATCAACAAGGTCGATCTTATTAATAAGCAGAAGGGTGGGTACTCCGGTTTTTTGAAGCTCCTCCATGATCATGGAATCCCCAGGCCCTATGGCCTTGTCATTGGCATCCACAAGAAACAGGATGACATCCACTTCCTCCAAAGTGTTGAAGGCCTCCTTAATCATAAACTCGCCCAGCTTGTTTTTGGGCTTGTGTATCCCCGGAGTATCCACGAAGACCATCTGATAGTCTTCGGTGGTGACCACCGTCCGGATGGTGTGCCGGGTGGTTTGGGGCTTACTGGACATAATCGCAATTTTTTCACCTGTCAAAAGGTTCAACAGGGTTGATTTCCCTACATTGGGTCTACCGATGATTGTTACAAAGCCTGATTTAAATGCCATATTTTTTTCAACACTCCTTGGCTGCTTCAAGATCATTTTGGGTAAAGGCATGGGGAAGGATTTCATTAAAGACGTAGGTTAAATAGCGACCCTCTCGATCACTCAAATAGAGAGGCATATCGGGCACACAGAATTCTCCCAGGGTTTGCCTGCAAATGCCGCAGGGCATGGTGGGCTCCTTGCTGTCGCTGGTTATAGCAATGGCCCGTATTTTCCTGGCTCCATCTGAGATAGCTTTTACAATAGCGGTTCTCTCAGCACAGATGGTGGCTCCATAGGAGGCGTTTTCTATATTACACCCGGTATAAACCCTTCCATTATCAGCAAATAAGGCGGCACCCACATGAAAGCCGGAATAAGGAACATAGGCATTTTCCATGGCCTTAAGCGCTAGCTTGACCAGCTCTGCAGGATCATTCACCCCGCTTTGTAGAACCTTTTCCTCGCTTGTTTGAGACATGTCATCCCCTCCGCACTGTTTGGATATGTAAACATTTTACCATGTCTTGGCCCTTTGGCATAGCCTTACAAAGAAAAGGCTGTGGTTATGGGCAGCCGTATGGTGAAAACTGCCCCGCCCTCAGGATGGTTATCCGCGGTAATGCTCCCCTTATGCTTTTCAATTATGGCCTTCGTAATGGTCATACCCAACCCCGTGCTCCCTTTCCTGCCCTTGTAAAAGCGTTCAAACACCTGTTGAAGCTCCTTTTCATTCATTCCCTCACCATTGTCCCAAACCCGTAAAACCAGAGTTTTCCCTGAAGTTTGGGTTTCAAGAACGATCAGCCCCTTGCTGTAGCGCAAGGCATTGGAAAGAAGATTGAGGATGGCTTGCATGAGCTTATCCCTATCCATATTAAGCATACAGTCCTTATCAAGCCTTAGCTCAAAGCGTATGCCCCATTGATCCATCAGGGGCTGTATTTTGTCCCTGATCTCATCCAGTACCGCATTTAGCTTTTCTCTTTTGAATGAATAAAATTCCTCCACCGTCTCAAGCTTGGAAAGATAAAGAACCTCACTGACGAGGCGCTGAAGGCGCTCACACTCACTGATTATGACATGAAGGGCCTTATCCCTGTCTTCAATGACCTCATCCCTTAAACCCTCGGCATAGCCCATAATGGACATGACCGGTGTTTTAAGCTCATGGGAAACATTCTGAAGAAAACGCTTCTGTGACAGGTCGTAGCTTTTTAAATCGCCGGCAATCTTATTCATGGCCTGGGCAAGACTTTCTATCTCATCACCCGTACCAATAGTCACCCTGGAACTAAAGTCCCGGGAGGCTATTTTTTCAGCATGCCCCTTAAGGGCTTTAATAGGCTTTGAAATGTTGAGCGAAAGATAATAGGAAAGGAAAGCCGCCACAAGGAGTCCCGCCCCCAGTGCGAAAGCCCCCTGAAGGCTTAGGTCCCTGACCAGTTTATTGAGCTCGTGTACAGGCGAATAAGCAATAATCCAGGCTTTGAGGGAGAGGTTCTCTCTGTCCGAAAGAGGGCGTGACACTGCGAAATAGGAGGTATGGAGGCCTGAGATGGTAAAAAAATAAGACTGAGGCTGGAGCTTCTCGCTTAAGTCCTCCGGTTGGATGGACTTAAAATCCACCTCGTTGGGAGAGTCACCGGGGGTAAAGATTCCAAATTTATTATTGTCGGTCCGAAGAACCAGGGCAAAATCGGAGGCAAAGCCAATACCCGCAAGCTTTTTGATATCCGAAAACCAGGATCGGATGGCCCCTCGCATCATCTCAACCGACTGCTCCTGATCCTGCCCTTCAGTAATTTTCGCCATCCGCTCACGATAAAGCTCCTCGATAATGGCCGATTCGGTATTCAGATTATGGATCAGGGTTTTCTCCAGGGATCTACGCGCTGTAATATAAAGAAACAGCAGGGTAATGACCAAAAAGACACCCAATACGGCTGAGTAGGTCATAACAAGCTTTTTCGTAATGCTTCTCTTCAACTTAAGCTCCCCGCCTCTATGTACTGATTTTATAACCATAACCCCAAACCGTCGTTATTTCAAGCTCCGAGCCCACCCTCGCAAGCTTCTTTCTGATACGCTTAATCAGGTCATCCACCGAACGGCTGTCACCATAGAAATCCTCACCCCAAACGGCATTTAACAGTTGATCCCGGTTAAAAACCATATTTTTGTTGGAGGCCAGAAAGAAGAAGAGATCATACTCCTTGATGGTGAAATCCACCGTATCCTTTTCCTTGTAAACAACACGCTCATAGGACTTAATGAGGATATCCCGGACTTGAAAGTCCTTAAGCTTATCTTCCCCGGGCGTTTTCGCCTCTGGCTCCTTTATCCTCCGGAAAATAGTTTTAATTCTAGCCAAGAGCTCCCTTGGGCTGAAAGGCTTCGCGATATAATCATCGCTGCCCAATTCAAGTCCCAGAACCTTGTCAAAGGTATCATCCCGCGCAGAGACAAGAATGATGGGCACCTCACTGACCTTCCTCAGCTCCCGACAAATATCCAGCCCGCTGATTCCCGGCATCATAATATCAAGAATGATCATATCGGGTTCTTTCTTTGCGAAGGCCCCTAAAAGGGCTTCACCTTCCTCGAAGGTTTCAACGGAGTAGCCCTCTCTCACAAGATAGGAACGCATCAATTCCCGTATATTTTCTTCGTCGTCGCAGACATATATGAGCTTTTGCATAGATTTTTCCTCTAGCCCCCCCAAGGTTGGATAGGGTGTAAAGTAACAGCCCCTGGGGTGGTAATTCATGATGAGCATTTTATCCTGCCTTTTATTCTATCAAGAAACCCTATCAATGTAAAAAAGGATTTAAAAACACCCATAATATACCATAAACAGATAAAACCGTCTTATGAACCGATTGAGGGAAAACCGCACTGAGAAAATTTCCCTAACCTACTTGTTTTTTTTGAAATACATGTTATACTACAGTTGAAGTTTTTTATTTCCGTTGGATTCATACTTGTTGAGTGTACTGCCCTCTCCTTGTTTTTTGGATAAAGGGTCAAGTTCTGAAAGGGTATAATCCAGAAAATTTAAGGAGGATCTTAACTATGGAAGACAAGACATTAAAGTGTAAGGATTGCGGAGCAGATTTCATTTTCACAGAAGGCGAACAAGCTTTCTACAAGGAAAAGGGATTCGAAAATGAACCCCAAAGATGCCCCGAATGCAGAAGAGCAAGAAAACAACAGAGAAATAGCGGTGGCAACAGAGGCCCCAGATTCTAAGAAATTTCAAGGAGAGCGTGAGCTCTCCTTTTTTATTTTCCCTCGGAAGTTTCAAAGCTTAAGGTTTTTGTTTTCAGTGAGCTGCCTAAATGAGTGTTCTCAAAGATCTCCCGGGTAAAAGGAAGATATTCCTCGGGATGTTCCAGCGCCGGACTGAAATGGGTGAGCCAGAGCTCCTTAACCTGTCCATCTCCGGCCAGGCAGGCTGCCTCTGAAAACAGCATGTGCTTCTTCTCCACCGCTTTCTTCCTGCTCCCCTCATCCCCGTACATGCCTTCACAGATAAAGAGGTCTGAATGACTGATGAGCTCCAAAAGCTCAGGGGTTGGGCGTGAATCGGTCACATAGCTGACCTTTAGGCCTTTTCTGGGTGACCCCAGAACCATCTCAGGGGTATAGACCCTTCCCTCATGCTCCTTTATCTCCCCTTTTTGAAGAAGCCTCCATAGCCTCTGGGGAACCTTGTTGTTTATCGCTTTATCCACATCAAACAAACCCGCCCTTTTCACTTCCAGAGCATAGGACAGACAGGGTACCGAATGATGGGCAGGCTGGCTTCTGACGACCATCTGGTTGATGGTCACGGACGCCGCTCTGTCAATTGGGCACTCAATGATTTTAAGGTCATAGGGTAGTCCAGGAATAAGGGTCATACATCCTGTGAGGACTCTCACAAGCCCAGGAGGACCAATTAAAGTCAGAGCCTCAGCACGCTGGCTATTGGCCAGACTCAGTAACACGCCCGGAAGACCAGCCACATGGTCGGCATGATAATGGGTAAAGCATATTACATCGATGGCCTTAAAGCCCCAACCGGTTTGCCTCAAAGGGATCTGAGTGCCCTCTCCGCAATCCATAAGCAGCATTTTCCCGTTAAACCTCACCAATAAGGAGGTCAGCCACCGATGATGGAGGGGCATCATCCCTCCCGAACCCAATAAGCACACATCCAGCATAAGTATCCCCCATGAAGCTCGCAGCCTGCTGTAGCGCCCACAGCGGCTATAGGATTCCAATATCCTTCCGGGTTATGAAATCGCTCTCAGCCACGAAGAACCGAAAGCTTTCCATCCCGGACATCCACCAGAGCAGTATCCCCTTCACCCAGAACACCCTTGACTAACAGCCGGCCCAATTCGGTTTCTATCGCTTTTTGAACATACCGCTTCACCGGCCTTGCACCGTACTCCGGGTTCCAGCCTTCATCCACAATGGTCTCCAGGGCCCCATCGGTAACCGATAGCCCTATCTCCCTCTCTGAAAGCCTTTCCGACAACCCTTTGAGCACGAGCTTTATGATCTGTTTGACCTCTTCCCTTGTTAAGGGCTTAAAAAGCACAATATCGTCGATACGATTAAGGAATTCGGGTTTGAATCCGTGACGGAGCTCGTTCATAACCGCTTGTGCGGCCTCTTCGCTAAGTACGCCATCCTGGCCGATGCGCTCCAAAAGGATACGGCTTCCTATGTTGGAGGTCATGATGATCACCGTATTTTTGAAGTTAACCACCCGACCCTGGCTGTCGGTGAGACGACCGTCATCAAGAATTTGCAGAAGAATATTAAAAACATCGGGGTGGGCCTTTTCTATTTCGTCAAAGAGAATCACGCTATAGGGCTTTCTACGGACGGCTTCAGTAAGCTGACCCCCCTCTTCGTAGCCCACATAGCCAGGAGGCGCTCCGATAAGCCTAGCCACGGCATGCTTCTCCATATACTCACTCATATCAATGCGGATCATATTATCTTCGGTGTCAAAAAGAGCTTCCGACAAGGCTCTGGCCAGCTCGGTCTTACCCACCCCCGTGGGCCCCAAAAAGATAAAGGAGCCGATGGGACGTTTTATGTCCTTAAGCCCCGCCCGGGCGCGCAAAACAGCATCTGAGACGGCTGAAACGGCCTCATTCTGGCCCACAACCCGCAAATGGAGCACCTCCTCCATATTCAGCAGCTTTTCCTTTTCTTCTTCCAGCAGCTTTGTGACAGGAATTCCGGTCCATTTGGAGATGATTTCGGTAATTTCATTCTCGGTGACCTCTTCTTTGAGCATACGGCCGGATATATCAGCCTGTCTTTGTTTTTCAACCACGAGGGAGGCTTCCAAATCGGGCAGGCGGCCATGCTTAAGCTTGGCCAGGCTTTCAAGATCATATTGTCGTTCAGCCTGTTCTATTTCAAGCTTGACCCGCTCAATCTCCTCCTTTAATTCCTTCTCCCGCTGGATAACCTCTTTTTCAAGCTCCCATTGGGCCTTCATACTGTTTGCTTTGTCCTTGAGGTCGGCAATATCGGCCTCAATCCCATGGAGACGTTCCAGGGAGGCTCTGTCGCTCTCCTTTTTTAAGGCCTGCTGCTCTATCTCAAGCTGCATGATCCTTCTCATGATTTCATCAAGCTCAGAGGGCATGCTGTCAATTTCAGTCCTCAGCATGGCTGCGGCTTCATCCATCAAGTCGATGGCCTTATCAGGAAGGAAGCGGTCTGAAATATAGCGATTGGACAAGACAGCGCTGGCAATGATGGCTCCATCGGTGATTCGGACGCCGTGGTGGATTTCAAAGCGCTCCTTAAGACCTCTCAAAATGGAGATGGTATCCTCTACGGTAGGCTGGTCCACCATAACTGTCTGGAAACGCCTTTCCAGAGCGGCGTCCTTTTCAATATGCTGACGATACTCATCGAGGGTGGTGGCTCCTATTAAATGGAGTTCTCCCCGGGCCAGCATGGGCTTGAGAATATTTCCGGCATCCATTGCCCCTTCGGCCTTGCCGGCGCCCACAATATTATGAAGCTCGTCAATAAACAGAAGGATCTGCCCATCGGAAGCCTCCACCTCTTTGATTACAGCCTTAAGCCGCTCCTCAAATTCCCCTCTGAACTTTGCACCGGCAATGAGCGCCCCTATATCCAAGGCAAACAGGGTTTTGTTTTTTAAACCGTCCGGCACATCCCCTTTGAGGATACGCTGGGCCAAGCCCTCCACCACAGCCGTTTTACCAACCCCCGGTTCACCAATGAGAACAGGATTGTTCTTGGTTCTTCGGGACAAAATTCTGATCACACGACGAATTTCTGCATCGCGGCCAATGACAGGGTCCAGCTTGCCCTTTCGGGCCAGCTCCACCAAATCCCTCCCATACTTTTCAAGGGCTTGATAGTTGACCTCCGGATTCTGGCTTGTGACCCTCTGGTTGCCCCGTACCTTTGCGACGGCCTCCAGAAAGGACTCCTTGGTGATGCCGTATCGTTTCAAAAGTCCGGCAGTAAAACCATTCCGTTCTATCAGTAAAGCGAGGAATAAGTGCTCCACGCTCACATAGTCATCCTTGAGCTCCTTGGCCCTATCCTCTGCCGACAGGAGCAGCTGGTTAAGCCTTCGGGTGGGATAGACTTGGCTGGCTGCGTTTCCATAGACCTTGGGCTGTTTATCCAGTTCCCTTTTCAGCTCTTTGGAGAAATCCTCAGGATTGATGCCCAACACCCATAAAAGGCGGGGAATCAACCCCTCCTCCTGCTCGGCCAGCGCCAGCGCCAAATGCTCTCCATCCACCTGCTGATGATCCAGCCTCAGGCCCCATTGCTGGGCAAGAACCACCGCTTCCTGGGCTTTTTCAGTATATTTTTCAAGATTCATCCCTTCCACCTCCATGAAATACCGTCATTGTCATTAACCTAGGGTTTCCTGATGCTGATCCAGTTCCTTCAGTTCCTGATAGAGAGCCTTCTGTTTTTCTGACAGATGCTCTGGGTTATTGATCATAACTTGAAGATAAAGATCTCCCCTGCCCCCGATGGCATTGGGATAGCCTTTGCCCGCAACCCGGATGCTCCCGCCGCCACGAATGCCCGCAGGAATTTTCACAAAAAGCCTCCCCTCGGGGGTCCTGACCATGGCCTCCCCTCCCAGGGCTGCTGTCCAGGGCTTGATCTCGATCTTCTGGAGAATATCATAACCTTTGAGGGTATAATCCTCTTCCTTGAACTGAACCACCAAGTAGAGATCCCCGTCAGGGCCTCCGTTGAGGCCTGGGCTACCCAATCCCGCCAGGCGAATCTTTCCCCCAGGCAGGATTCCCTTAGGAATCTTTACCTTGAGGGTTTTCCTCCCCTTAGGGGTCTCCAAGACAATCTGCTTTTCGGTACCCGTAAGGCCATCTGCGACGGAGATCCGGATTTCAACCTCCCTGTCCTCGCCTTTTAGGCTTTGCTGAAAACCTGTGCCTCCCCGGGTGGAACCTCTTGACCGAAAGCCACCCCCCCTTGAGGAGAAAAGGTCCTCCATATTGATACCGCCCTCGCCGAAAAACATATCAAAGAAATCGCTAAAGCCGTTGGCCCCTGAGCCTCTGAATTCATAGCGATTATTACCGCCCCTGTAACCAAACTGGGAGGGATCAAAATCATAGCCGTTTGCAAAATTGAATTCGCTCCCGAATTGGTCGTATTTCCTGCGTTTATCATCATTGCCCAGCACCTCATAGGCCTCATTAATTTCCTTAAATTTCTCTTCGGACTTCTTATCGCCGGGGTTGGCGTCAGGGTGGTAGGCCTTGGCCAGTTTACGGTAGGCTTTCTTGATTTGGTCCTGAGTAGCATCTTTCTTGACTCCCAGCACTTCATAATAATCTTTATATTTCATAGGCTTACCTCCTCTACTCACTTTGACTTTCTTTGACCTTTGGGTCTATTATACCTATTTCCGCCATAAAATTCAATATTTTATTTTGCATATTAATTGTTTTATTATGTTATATAGGGTAAATAATAAACAAAGCTGTTTTGGGGAGGAAGGAATACATGACAAGAAAAGAAATTGTTGCCCTGCTGCTTGCTGGCGGGCAGGGTAGCCGACTTGGCGTACTCACCAAAAATATCGCCAAGCCTGCGGTTCTCTATGGCGGAAAGTATCGTATCATTGATTTTACCTTAAGCAACTGCATCAATTCCGGTATAGATACAGTAGGTGTTTTGACTCAATATCAACCACTGAAATTGAATTCTCACATCGGAATCGGTAAGCCTTGGGACTTGGATCGTGTCAATGGCGGAATCACTATTCTGGCACCCTATATGAAGACAGAGAAGGGGGAATGGTATTCGGGAACGGCAGATGCCGTCTATCAAAATATTCATTATGTCAATGAAATGTCCCCGAAATATGTGATCATCCTCTCCGGTGATCATATCTATAAAATGAACTACTCTGAGATGCTGGAATACCATAAAAAGACCAAGGCCGATGCCACCATTTCGGTCATTGACGTACCTTATGAGGAAGCCAGCCGCTACGGCATTATGAACACTCATGAGGACGGCACCATCTATGAATTTGAAGAAAAGCCCAAAAACCCCAAGAGTACTTTGGCGTCCATGGGTATCTATATTTTTAACTGGGATTGCCTACGGGAATATCTGACGAATGATCACCTGAAAAGTATGTCTGACCATGATTTTGGAAAAAATATCATCCCGGACATGCTGGCAGACGGAAAGAAAATGTGCGCTTATCGGTTTGTAGGCTATTGGCGGGATGTGGGAACCCTTCAGGCCTATTGGGAATCCACCATAAACCTAACTGAGCGTATTCCTGATTTCAACATGTACGACGCCTATTGGAAAATATTCACTCCTAATCCCGTTTATCCGGCCCATTTCATCGGGGATACGGGAAGGGTTGAAAAATCAGTCATCGCAGAGGGCTGCATGGTCTATGGCACCGTCCGTAACTCAGTGATATTTCCCGGGGTTACCATTAATGAGGGAACGGTCATTGAGGACTCCATCATTATGTCCGATGCACTCATCGGAGCCAATTCCGAAATTTACTGCTCCATCATTGGAGAGTCCAGCGTTATAGGAAATAACGTAAAATGTGGCGTAGGAGAATTTGCAGAAAGTACCTACAATTCCAAAGTCTATGATTCCAAAATAACCGTTATCGGCTCCAATGCCGTCATTCCCAATAATACAGTGTTGGGTAAGAATGTGGTCATCGACAACTATATCACCCCCCATGATTTTGAAAGTAATTTCATCCCATCGGGCGGATCAATTATCAAGGGAGGCGACAACGAATGAAATCAACAATGGGTATTATTCTGACCGGTGGCAAGAACAGCCGTCTTAAAGAGCTCTCACTGGAAAGGTCCATCGCTGCGGTTCCCTTTGGAGGCAAATACAGGGTTATTGATTTTACTCTCTCCAATATGGTCAATTCTGGCATCACCAATGTGGGCGTCCTGACCCAATACAACATCCGCTCCCTGATGGATCATCTGGGCTCGGGAAAGGAATGGGATCTGGACAGGAAGAATGAAGGTCTTTTTATCTTCCCTCCCTATCTCTCCGAATTCGGAACAGGGTGGTATAAAGGGACTGCCGACGCCATGTATAACAACCTGACCTTCCTCTTAAGAAGCGACGAGGAGTTTGTGGTCATCGGACAAGGCTATGCCATTTATAATATGGACTTTAATCCCATGCTGGAGCAGCATATCCAGAAAAATGCCGATATCACCATTGCATGCAGGAATATGAGCGATTTCTCCTATAACGATCAAAAGCTGATGGGGATGGTGGAGATCAACGAAGATGGCCGGATAACCGACTTCATGGAAAAACCCTTAAATCCGAAAAACAGCATGGGCTCTATGGGCGTTTATATCATAAGGCGCCAGCTTCTCATCGAGCTTTTGCAGGACAGCGCCGCCAAGGGCCAGACTGAATTTGTGCAGGATATTATCGTCAGAAACACCGATAACCTCAAGATTTATTCCTATACCTTCTCTGGCTATTGGCGTCCCTTAAGCAATATTCAGCTCTATTACAGGACCAATATGGAGCTTCTGAATCCCAAGGTCAGGCTGGAGCTCTTTATGAGCCGCCGCAAAATTTTTACCAAGGTAAAGGACGAAGCGCCCGCCAAGTATAATGAGGAAGCCAAGGTTCGAAACTCCATTGTAGCCGATGGCTGTATTATTGAAGGCGAGGTGGAGAACTGCGTTCTCTTCCGGGGTGTGCGGGTCATGAAGGGTGCAGTTATCAAGAACAGCCTTATCATGCAGGGCACGGTGATCGAAAAGGACGCTGTATTAAGCTACTGCATCCTCGACAAGGGTGTCACCATCACCGCAGGAAAGACCTTGAACGGGGATTCCGAGTGGCCCCTGATAGTGGGTAAGAATGTGAAAGTATAAGGTTATAATACAAAAGGGGCTGTCTCAAAATAAAACTTTGAGATAGCCTCTTTTTAATGCCTAAAAACACAAAAGACGGGTCCAAAAGACTCGTCAAATGCGGTAGAATATAGTTGTGAAGCCGATATTACTACAACA
>JAEZLR010000043.1 GCA_023415205.1 Bacillota bacterium
ACGGAACTGCCACATATGGAAGCGCAAGAACCGACGTAAGTACAGCCTATCCCGGATATAAAAATAGCAATTGCGGATATAAATACGCCTTGGATACTACGAAGCTATCTAATGGGAGCCATAGTCTGATGATACGTGAAACCGGGGTCAATGGTAATACAACCAGCCTTCCAGCCAGGACCATCATTGTATCCAACACCCTCCCTGCAATAGGAAGCTTGGAAACACCGGCTCAGGGCCAGACTGTTAATGGAAAGATCAATGTAGGAGGGTGGTTCCTTGACGGTAGTGGTGTTTCAAAAATTGAGGTTTTAGTTGATGGTACAGTTATTGGGACGGCGAACTATGGTTCATTGCGTTCTGATGTTGCCGCAGTTTATCCTAATTATGGCCAACAGAATTGCGGATATTGGTACAGCTTAGATACCACTAATCTATCAAATGGTTCACATACTTTAGTTATCAGAGGAACCGGAATAGATTCTAATGTTAAAAGCTTACCGGCGAGAACCATTATTGTCAGCAACTCATTGCCTGCTATTGGGAGCCTTGAAACACCTTCGCAAGGTCAGACCTTAAGCGGCAATGTGTTTATAGGAGGCTGGTTCCTTGATGGAAGTGGAGTTTCAAAGATTGAAGTATTAATTGATGGGCAAGTTTTTGGCACTGCAACATATGGAACTGCTAGGCCAGATGTTGGAGCCGCTTATCCTAGTTATAGTAATAATAACCCAGGATATTACTTCATGCTAGATACCAAGCTCCTATCAAATGGGTCACATACTTTAGTAATTAGGGAAACAGGGTTTAATAGTCAACAGAAAAGTCTACCAGCGATGAGTATAATCGTCTCAAACTAAAATGTTGAGCAAATATCTCTTCGGAGGATTGCTTAACCTCAAATAAGAGCTCATATTGTATGACTCAATTCATATGGGAAACGTCATAATAACACCGGGGACAAGTATAAAGTAGAACTGTATCCAACTATTAGTTCAGACCATGTCGCAGTGGCTCATCAGAGACAGTGCGACATGGTCTGAACATATTTACGATGAAATGATTAGGTACAATAAAAATAAAGTAATCAATTAAGCAAAGGGATTTTAGATGTGTTAAGGGTTAATTACAATTTCATAGTCATTACCAAACATTCCTAGTGTATTATTGTCAACGATAACGTTAATTTTATTTTTCCCTGGGGTCAAATGCTTGGGGTTGATATAGGCTTGAAATCCTGAGAATGAATAAGCTTCGTTGTTATAAAATGTTGCTACGTCACTCCGAAGTATCGAATCTGCTGAAAAGGTAACAGTGTTGTTATTATTTACGCATTGGATATACACTTTTTGATTTGAACAGTCCATATTTTCGTATGCAAGCCATCCACTAACCAGAAGCGTTTGGGGATTATCTTCAGCATAGTCATAATATTCGATGTTCCCTATAATGGATGAATCTTTTTCAACATTTTTAAAGTTTTCTACCTTTGGATACTGCAAATCAAGAAGAAACTCTTTGTCCTCTATAAGCGATAATTGTCCCTTTTGTTTATAAACAAACCGATTGGTCCATGAAAGCGCTTTATGACCATCATCCTCAATATATAGGCCAACATGGTATAACCCGTCTTCCATAAGAATCGGTGAAAATTCTATCTGAAATCCAACTTCTTTTGTAGAAATAGCCACAACCCCTTGCATACTTTCTTGCATAATATTATAGTCATTTCTTGTAACATTAAGGCACTCACCCGCATAAGTATTTTGATTTGATGCAAAGAGCAGTTTAGTAATTCTATTGTGTCCGGTATTATTTTTAAGCAATCCCCAGCCAGATATGGTAGTAATATTCTTACCACTATCATCTACTATGTTTATAGAATCAATGCTTAATGCATAGAGTTTATCAGTGCTATCAGGGGTAAAACCCTTTGTAAGAATAACTTCACTGGTTCCTTTAAAAAAATAGACGGCTATATGATTAGAAGAAAGCAGGCCGATAATAATTATACTTATTAATAGGACTATTACTTTGGTACTTTTTTTGTTTTTCATAGCTATCCCCATATCAATTAATTACTGAATAAATTAATTGCCTTCTTTAAAGTATCAAGACCCGAAAGACCTTCTATTTCAAGAGTATCCCCTTGATAATATACTGCATTTAGTATTGAGTTCTTCTCTGCTTCTGAAATATTCTCAGTATACCTGGCGCTATGATCTGATTGTAATATAATAATACAATCTTCATCATTTTTAAGGATTAATGAAATGGTATCCATGACTATTTTTGTTATATATTGATATTGTCCTAAATAAAGAGACTTATCTTTCCAGTCCTCAGATTTATTAATAGGTATATTTTGGCCTAATTTATCAAAAATAAACGGTTGGTGTGGTGATAGAATATGAGCATAGACAAATGTGTTGCTTTCTTGCTCAGCAGAAATATTTGAAATATACGAGAATGAATCTTTTATGAGACGTCTCATAAAATTAGTATCAGGATTAATAAACAAACCAAAAAAAGTTTTTTTCATTAAGGTTTCTGTGAAACTATCAATACTCATAGTTGATTCTTGTTCCATAAAGAAATCAGCATTCAGCTTATTCCAAGTAGTTGGCCATATTAAGTTGGCGTTATCTATTGCATAAGTATTAAACCCACAATTTTTCATATAATTAAATAACTCGGAATTATTTCTGATAGCATAGCATTCCTCTGCGGGTTGACCATCATACAATACATTATCAAGAGCTAAAAGATTACCAGTTACAATGTTAGTGGCAGAAGAGTTATTATAACTACTTAACGAAACATTAAATTTATTATCATGAAAGAAATCTAGTAAAATATTATTTGAATAAGTATAATGTTTATTAATAACTTCAAATGAGGAGTATTCATCCAAAATAATAAAATAAACGTTAGGCAGTTTATCTGCTTGTTTATTTGTACTGCTAGAATGTTGGATTTCTTTATTAACCGATATCTTATTAATTAAAACCGGTGTAGCTATAATAAAATTATATAATGATAAAACTGTAAAAATAAAGAATACAGCAAACGCGAATTTCCGTGCATATGGTGAACTGTCACTTTTTTGGCGGGATAGTATGCTGATGGTTACTAGAAGAGCGGCAAATCCTATAATAATATGCCAATATCTTATTGAATAAGTTATTGATCTTATTTGCTCTTCGATCACTGAATAATTAAGAAGGAAGATTAAAGTAAAGTCTGTTAACAACGTAGATATGTAGGGTTTTCTAGTTACAATCAGGAAAAAAAGCCAGGAAATAAGAGAGACTGCAATAAATAACAAACTCGGCTTAATTAACTGATTAAATGATACTTCACTTATGTTAAGAGTATATACAAAAATTATAGTAAATAGAGCAACAGGAAAAGAAAGTAGAACAGAATATAGTGCATCAATTGATAATAAGGTTTTTTTCATATCTAAGCCCCTTGCAAATTAATCCTTAGTAATTCTAGCATAGGTATCCTTTAGGTGTCCATAGATACCAGCAAATAGAAAACACTCTCGGAATTTTATTGAATAATGTAAATGACTATGTTATATTCAAACTAATAACCTTGTTTACAGGTATCTAGTGGGGGTTCTATAAATGAAAAAAATGTCTCAAATACTTTTTTTTACTTCCTGCATTATATTGTTGTTTTCTGTTAATGCTGCGGCATATATAGACCCAGGTAGTGCAAGCTATATTGTTCAGATTATTGCAGGTGTCTTGCTTACGGCTGGATCAGCACTTGCTATATTCTGGAGCAAAATTAAGGTAGCACTAGCTAAAATATTCAAAAAAGGAAATAGTACCAAATGAAGAGGGTAGATTCATCTTTCCGTGATCCTAATGGATTTATATTTGAAGATAAAGGAATAATATACCGGCAAATAAATCTTGAATATAAAATGGACTATGATAAGTTGATGGAACCCAATGGGTTGTATGATGAACTGGTTTCAAACAAAATGCTCGTAGCACATCAAGAGTCAAGCGATGATTTAATGGAGAAAAATGCAAATAGTCTCTATAAAATTATTAAACCCGATATTATTCCTTATATTTCATACCCCTATGAATGGACTTTACAACAATATCGAGACGCAGCTACACTTACGCTTGATATTTGCTTGATGGCAATAAAGCATGGGATGATCCTCAAGGATGCATCTTCTTATAATATCCAATTTGTCGGTGGACGCCCAATATTTATTGATACGCTGTCTTTTACCAAGTATGAGGAAGGCCAAATTTGGGAAGGATATGGACAATTTTGCAGACATTTTCTTGCACCAATAGTTTTAATGGCAGAGAAGTCTGTTGAACTATCACAACTTATGAGAGTCTATATTGATGGTATTCCCCTTGACTTGGCCTCCAAACTATTACCGAAAAAGACAAAACTTAATCTACCATTATATCTTCATCTTCATCTGCATGGAAAAAAACAGAAAGATCACAAAGTGTCAGAAAAAAGGCATGAGAATAGTATTCTTCCCAAGACATCACTTATTGCCATCGTTGAGAGTCTCAAGTCTTTAGTTAATCGCAAGGCAAAAAAACATGAGGCGACAGAGTGGGGAGATTACTATGAAAAAATGCTAAATTATTCCGACAAGGCATTTTCATCTAAATATAAAATTGTAGAAAAATATTTGCTACAGACTGGCGCAAAAACGATTTGCGATTTAGGTGCCAACAAAGGGGAATTTAGTAAAATAGCAGGTAACATATCAGGAACCTATGTTGTGGCTTATGATATTGATCATACAGCGGTAGAAAAGCACTTTTATACATTGAAGGAAAATAATGTCGCGAATATATTGCCATTAGTTCTTGACCTTACAAATCCAAGTCCAGCATTGGGGTGGGCCAATAAAGAGAGACTATCCCTTCAGGAACGGTCAAATTGGGATTGTATTATGGCCTTGGCTTTAATTCATCATTTATCTATTTCTAACAATTTGCCATTCGCTCATATTGCATCATACTTTGCAGATTTGACACGCTACTTAATCATTGAATTTGTTCCCAAAGAAGATAGTCAAGTTCAAAAGCTTCTTCTTAATAGAAAAGATATATTTACTAAATATACACAAGAGACATTTGAAGAAGAGTTTTCAAAATACTATACGATAATTGGTAAAGAGAATGTTTTAGAATCTGCAAGAACAATGTACCTTATGGAGAAGAAAAAAGACACTTAACCCAAGCCCCATTTAATAAAATACCATATAGCTGATTTAATGTTTACCCAAAAAAGCTTAAGGCTTTTATGGGCTCCTCGCTGCCAATCATGGATTACATAGCTGTATGGATAAAAGATTGTCTTAGATATTTGGTTTACTCTTCTGGTAATATCAGCATCCTCCAGGTATAGGAAGATGTGTTCATCGAATCCGTTTAATTGCTTAAATATATCAGTCTTGAAAAACATAAAACAGCCGGTTGCATATTCCACAAAAAAGGGTTTATTGTAACCGGTTTCTTTCATTGTGAAATAGTCCTGTCTCTTTTTAAAGCTGTTTGGAAATACTAGCCGAATAAACAGGTCAGTAATGGTGGGGTTACGCTTACAGAGGTACTGGATCCTTCCATCAGGGTGCTTGATGAGAGGCGTAAGAAGACCAATATCTCTATGATCTTCCATATATGTATACATATCGAATATAGCATCATTAACGATGGTGATGTCTGGATTTACAACCAGATGATACTCAGAATCGAGCTTCTCTATAACTGTATTATGTGCCGCCCCAAATCCAATGTTTTTTGAGTTCTTAATGAGAATTACATTGCCTTTGCAGCGTAGAACTTCAGCAACAGTATTGTCAGATGAATTATTATCAATAACAAAAAGGACATACTCAAACTTGCCATCGATATGGTTTATTATGCTATCAATTGTACGCCCTATTAAACTCTCGTTGTTGTATGTAACTATTGAGATTGAAATTTTTTTCACTCGTATCCCTCAAAATGCTTTTTAATTAGTGTATCATAATTATTGAGCTATATTAAGAGGATTTAGGTGTCAAATATTGAGTTAAGTTGACTTTAATGTACATAACTCCTACAATTAGAGTATCTAAGCAAACTAGATCCGTATATAGGATGTGTTGTAATGTCACAGCTTATCAAAAAGATTAAGCGGTTCTATAAGATATACATATTGCTAGTAGATCTGGTTCTTATATTCGCATCCTATGTTTTAGTATTCTATGCGCGATATAAGAGTTTTCCAGCTTTTAACTTTACTCCTTTTCTGAATGCCACTCCATACATATTGATAGCCTCGGTTATCTATATCGATCTATATAAGATATTATCTTTTTTCAGAAAGACAATCTACGATGTATTAAAATCTATCGCATTTATGGTGGTGTTGTTGGGCATTACCACCATATCAGTGACATATATGCTGCAGGGCTTCTCCTTTCCAAGACTTATATTGATTTTAGCCCCTGCGGTTCAATTCGTCTTTCTCGGAGCGTTCCATGTTACCCTGCTTTTATTGAAGCACCGACTTTCCGGCGAAAAGACAATAATGATACTATGTTCAAATCGAAGTGAGACCAATGATATTGATAAAAAAATAGAAACCTTTATGAAAAGCGATAAAGTTGGCAAAAAGCTATTGCTTGATATGTCCCAAGAGAAAATAATTCTACGGCGACTGAAGGATATGGATGAAGTTTATTTAAGTGCTGACATCCCGGCCGAATTCAAGGCAAAAATCATCAGGCAATGTATGGGTGGAAAACAGGTTATTTATGTAGTCCCGCATTTATTTGAGATTTCACTTATCAATGCAAAGGTTGTGCAGCTGGAGGATACGCCTGCTTTCATGGTGGATACCCTTGGACTCACATCAGAACAATCCTTCGTAAAACGTATCTTTGATATCATCGCGTCATTTGTCGGGCTGGTGCTATTAACTCCCTTGATGCTTATAACCACTGCATTGATTAAAATAACTTCCAGTGGGCCAGCTTTTTATAAACAGGAAAGAATAACAAAAGGGAATAGGCGCTTTTATGTCATAAAATTCAGAACCATGAAGCAGGATGCAGAGGATATTACCGGACCGGTCCTGTCTCAAATGAATGATCCCAGGGTGACTCGTGTGGGGCGGATATTGAGAAAAACACGAATAGATGAGCTTCCTCAGCTTATCAATGTTTTGAAGGGTGATATGAGCCTGGTTGGACCAAGGCCTGAACGACCTTTCTTTGTAGAACAGTTTATACATGACCTGCCTGAATATGAACACCGCTTCGCGGTTAAAGCTGGTATTACGGGATATGCCCAGATTTCTGGTAATTACGGTACTTCGCCTGAGGACAAACTGCGATATGATCTGATGTATATCAGGAACTATTCATTGCTTCTTGATATCAAGCTTATTTTCAGAACAATTGGTGTGTTATTTACCCCGGGAAGCGCTTATACAAAAGACCCAGAGGAAATCAAAAAAGAAGAGGCTAATAACCCAATCGCCAAGAATCAGGTGATTTAGAACTATAATAGCAAATATTGATATCTCCTTTACATCGTCAAAGGGTTGTGTTAATATTACTAATGCCGTAAAACATTACGGCGCATCCTTGCTCTGCACAATGCTGCAGGGCCGAATGAGTCCAAAAGGAGGTGACTAGGTCATGAACAAGTATGAAACCGTCTATATCATTTCTCCCACTCTTGATGAAGAGCAGGTTAAAGCCCTTATTGAGAAATTCAGTAATTTGGTTTCCGCAAATGGCGAACTTGAAAAGGTTGAGGAATGGGGCAGGAAGAAGCTTGCTTACGAAGTCCAAGACCAGAAGGAAGGGTACTACGTACTGTTGAACTTCTCGGCAAATTCGGATTTCCCTGCGGAGCTTGAAAGAAACTTCAAGATCACTGAGGGTATCCTTAAGTACATGGTTATCAGAAAGGATGCATAAGCCTTTCTAACCGGTCTTTAAGAAACCAAATAAGTATTAGGTGGTGTTTTGATGAATAAGGTCATTTTATTGGGAAGGCTTGTTGCTGACCCGGAAACACGTTACACGCAAAACAACATCCCCATGACTCGCTTTAAGCTAGCTGTCAATCGCCCTGGTAAGCCGCAAGAAGGCCAGCCCAATGCCGACTTCTTAAATATTACTGCCTGGAGGTCAACCGCAGAATTTGTGGGTAAATACTTCAGGAAGGGGCAGCAGGTTTTAGTCGAAGGATATCTTCGCAATAATTCTTGGACTGATCAGCAGGGGAATAAGCGCTATAGCGATGAAATCCATGCGGATCAGGTTTATTTTGCAGACAGCAAGCGGGATAATGGGTCAAATAATACCTATGGAGGCAATATGCCTCAGGTTTCTGCGCCAGCGTTCCCGGCTGAAAAGCCCGAGAACGGAGATGGGTTCTACGCCCTCAATGAGGATGACGAGGACCTTCCATTCTGATTCATTATCCGTCAAAAATTACACGCAAATTTACAGCCTTCTTACCTCACTGGTTAGAAGGTTTCTTTTTTACCTATAATGTTGGAAAAGTTAACCAAAAAAGTTAGGGGGGTTATTATTTGACTATTGGTAGTCTTGAGCTTACAGGCAATGTCTTTCTGGCTCCTATGGCCGGTGTAACCGATCTTCCTTTCAGGCTTCTTTGCAGTGAGCAAGGGGCCTCTCTGGTCTATACGGAGATGGTCAGCGCAAAAGCCATGCACTATAATGACAGAGAAACCCTGAAGCTGATTGAGACACATCCTCAGGAAAAACCGGTCGCCGTACAAATCTTCGGCAGTGAGCCTGAAATTATGGCTGAGGCAGCAGAGAGATTATCCCATAGAGAAGACCTTGCACTAATAGATATCAATATGGGTTGTCCTGCCCCCAAGATCGTTAAGAATTCTGAAGGGTCAGCACTCATGAGGAATCCAGAGCTAGTAAGAAGGATCGTCAGAGAAGTTGTCAAGGCTTCAGTAAAACCTGTAACGGTTAAGATCCGGAAGGGATGGAATGAATCTGAGATTAATGCTGTTAAGATAGCTTTAATATGTGAAGAAGAGGGAGCGCAAGCTGTTACGGTACATGGCCGTACCCGGGATCAATTCTATTCGGGAAATACTGACCTGAAGATTATTAAGGAAGTCAAGCAAAATTTGACTATACCGGTCATAGGGAACGGGGATATTAAGAGCCCTGAGGATGCGGGATATATGGTTCAATTCACCGGGTGCGATGCGGTAATGGTGGGCAGGGGTGCTCAGGGAAATCCATGGATTTTTAATAAGATCAATGAATATTATAGTTTTGGTTATTACAATCAAAAAACAGATAAGAAAGAGCTATTAGACACTATTTTAAGGCATTATACCCTGATGGAGGAGTATAAGGGAGAACGCACGGCTATGCTGGAAATGCGAAAGCATATCGGCTGGTACCTTCACGGCCTGCCGGATAGCGCACATATAAGGGCACTGATATTCAGGATTACAGAAAAGGATGAGGTAATAAAAATCCTTAAAAACTATTTAAGCTAAGCGGTAAAAAGCCCGATATTATTAAAGATTTGTAATATCAGCTCTTTTATTACTGGATAAGTTACATTTTGTTTACACCTATGTTGGTATTATTGACCCCCTTAATTGGCGGTGATATAATCAAAAACGAATTCATGATGGATTGGCATCCCTATCCATCTGAATCAATAAAGCAAACAAAGCCGGATTGCAATCAAGGGAGCAGGCGTAATCCGACTTTGAAACTTAAGTGACCTGCTTCCAAAAACAAAAGGGAGGATTTTCATCATGAGAAACCTTAAGAAAATCGTAGCAGTGATCATGGCCGTTGCAATTCTTGCATCGATGATGGTTCCTGCACTCGCTGCTGTTGCTAATGAAGATAAGGCTAAGGCTCTTCAGACCATCGGCCTCTTCAAGGGTAACGGCACATCCTTCGATCTCGACCTGAAACTGTCGAGAGAACAAGGTATGGCTCTTATCGTACGTGCATTAGGCGCTGAAAAAGCTGCCCTTGCAATGAGCCAAGCAGACATTGACGCTCAGTTGGCTAACGTTGTTGACGCTGACAAGATTGCAGATTGGGCAAAGCCTTACGCTGCTTACTGCCTCGCTAACGGTATCACTAATGGTATCGGTGGCGTAGCTGCTGGTAAGGTTCAGTACGGCGCTCAGCTTGATATCTATGGCGATCAATTCGTTATTCTTCTCCTTCGTGCAATGGGTTACACCGTTGACAAGGACAATTGCTGGGATGTCGCAGTTGCCGCTAAGGTACTTACCGCTGGCCAGGCTGTAGCATTGAAGTTCAACGGCGGAATCATCCGTGATGACGCTGCTGGCGTTCTCTTCTCAGCTGTTAAGTCCGGTATTCTGGCTGATGGCAAAACCACTTTGATCGGCAAGTTGATTGCTGACGGTGCAGTTGATCAGGCTGCTGCTGCTGCTGCTGGTTTTGCAGAAGCTCCTAAGCCCGCTGCTCTTGCTATTGAAAGTGCAACAGCTCTTAACCTCCTTCAGATCAAAGTAGTATTCAATAAGCCCGTTAACACTGACGACGCTAAGGATACTGCCAAGTATGAAGTTAAGGATAAGGGAGATACAGTAAAGGCAATTAGCTCCGCAGCTATCGATGCTGATGGTAAAACTGTTACTCTTACTCTTGCTCCTAGTGCTGCACTGACCAACAACACAACCGCTAAGGTTACTGTTGTAAAAGATTTCCGTGAAGCTGACGGTACAAAGACTCCTGACGCTATTTCCAACGACAAGATCGCTGTTGGCGATACCACTTTCCCTGTACTTGAAAGAGTAGAGGCTGTTGGTGCTAAGACCCTTCGCCTGTACTTCAGCGAACCTGTTACATCTTCTGCAGTTGGTTCAGATGCATATTCTGTTAAATCAGGAAGCTATACATGGTTTGTTTCTAATGTGAAATATAACTATGATGGCAAGTATGCTGAACTTACCCTCGGAACAAACCTCATCGATGGCAATATTGATATTAAGGTTAACTCCGCTAAAGTATTTGACTTTGCTGGCTTAATGGTATTTGAGAAGACAATTAACTTCGCTTATGCAAAAGTAACTTCTGCTCCTCTTGCTACCGTTGATACTGCTAAGTCTTATGAAGTTAAGCTGAAGTTCGACCGTCCTGTTTACGGTAACGTAAAGGTTTCCTTCGGTGTTAAGGACTTTGCTGCCTATACAGTAAATAACCTCATCCTTGAAAGTAATGCTACCGATACTGTAACTCTTGACTTTACAGGCAAGAAGCTTCCTGCTGGTAGCATAACCCTGTTTGTCTACACTGATGACAACAATCCTGTGAAGGATCTCTACGGCAACAAGTTTGAAGCAACTTCTTTCGTTGTAACTGTTAATGCTGATACCGCGGCTCCTGCAGTATCTTCTACTGAAGTGAAGACCAATGTATCCTTTAATGTGAAGTTTGACGAAAAACTGAAGAGCGAAACCGAAGCTGAGAAGATTTCCAACTATAGCCTCACAAAGGCCGATGGAACTGCAGTAATCTTTACTGTTGATTACATTGATGCTGACAAGATGCTCGTTGTTAAACCTACTGGCGGATTTAAGGATAACACATCCTACATCTTTACCATCAAGTCTGTTGAAGATCTTGAAGGTAACAAGAATACTTCCGCTATCGTTCTCACCTTCTCTGTTGGTGACGAAACTGCTCCTAGTATCAGTGCAGATGATTCCTTTGCTATTCTCGGTGATGGTAAGATTTATGTCTACTATTCCGAAGCAATGAACGAGTCCGCTATGCTGACAAAGGGTAACTACATGGTAACCACCAATGGTTCAACCTTCTTCAGCCTCGGTGACAAGGATACCATCTCCAAGGTTAGTGATAAAGCCGTTCTCATTGATCTTGATAAAGATCTGACCGGTGCAACTGACCTTAAGGTTAAGGTAAGCGTAACTGTTACTGACATTGCTGGTAAGAAGCTTTCTTCTAACGACTTGAGTTATGTATCTCCTACAATCACAACTGAGACCTTCTTTATTAAGGAAGCTCAACTGATTGCCAAGGATAAAGTTAAGATTATCTTTAACAAGGACGTTAACGTATTTGATTCTGCTGAAGTAACAATCAAAGACAATAACGTAACCACCATCGCTATCTCTGCTGTCGAATCTGTATCCGGTAAGGAAGTTGTTGTTAAGCTTGCTTCCGATATTGATGCTGATGCAGAAATTAGTGGTAGAACTGTAACTGTTGCTGCTATCAGCGGCGCTAACAACACAAAGAGTCCTTATGGCACCAAGCTGCAGGTATCTTCTGCAACATTGGCAGACAAGGTTGCTCCTTCTGTTGCTACCGTTAAGGTTGATGGTAATGACGTAAGCGACGTAGAAATGACTATTGTTTCCGCAGACGGAGTAGTAGCTAAGAACGTAGAAGGTGACATCGTGATCAAGTTCAACGAAGATATCGATGGATCCACTATTTCTAAGCTGACCTTCACCGTTGGTGGTTATGATGTTATGACTATAGGTGAAGTAAATGGTGTAATAACCATTCACGTTAAGGCAAAGGATGATAACACCATCTCCAAGCCTGTAGTGACTCAGGTATACAACATCACTGACGCTGCTGGAAATGTCCTTACTTCCGGTGGATCATGGGCTTGCCGCTAATCAACGACTAACATAAGGAAAAGGAGTAACGCAAGTTACTCCTTTTCTTGCTATAATAACTTATTTAGGGTATGATTATACAAAAAAAGAGTTCTAAGAGGATTTTGACATGTCAAAAAATCATTCAAGGTCTATGGGCCGTCTTGAGAAGGAAACATTATGGGATAGGCTAGCCGTCTATGTTCTTGCGTTTGTTTCGGCTATTATTCCGCTCTATTTGCAATTAAACAAGATTGATTTATCCGGCACCTTAAAAAAGTATTGGACCGGCGAAGAATCAGTCTATGATGTTTTTAGCTATGTGAAATCACAATTACTGATAATTGTATTAGTTGTCTTGGTGTTGTATTGGGTTTTACGAATAGCTCAAAAACAGTCTATGCCCAACCAAAGGATACTTATTCCCATGGGAATCTATGTTTTAATGGTCATAATTTCAACATTTGCCTCAAAAGATTTAGACATCTCCTTAATGGGGTTTGTAGACAGGTATGAGGGCTTTTTTGCTATCCTGGCTTATGTATTAATAATGATTACGGCTTTATCCGTCCTTAAAAATGAAAAGAATGTGGTAACTGTAGTTTTTGCTTTGCTCATATCCGCCAATCTTATCAGCATCATAGGTATCAGCCAATTTTTCGGTTTTGACCTTCTGCAAACTACCATTGGTAAGAATCTTATGGTTCCAAACGAATATAAGCATATGGTAGATACCTTACGATTCAATTTTGCCGATCAGAAGGTGATGTACACGACCTTATATAATCCAAACTATATTGGATCTTATGCTGTATTAGTATTACCTCTGGCCATTACTTTGTTCTATTACTATTTGGATAAATCAAAGAAGAAGGCAATTTTCTTGTTTATCTCAGCTCTGCTAGCCTTTGTCTTATGGCTTGGAGGTATGTCAAAGGCAGGCCTTGTTGGCGGGATTATCCTGTTTATCTTCCTTATTATCTTTGCAAGAAAGTCTATCATTACTCATTGGAAATACACAATAGCATTACTACTAAGCTTTGCCTTGATTTTTGTGGGAATGGATGTTTATTCAGGTGGATTAGTTTCAAAAGAGTTCCTTGATACTGTACCCTCTACTATTGGCTCCGACGTGAAACCAGAAACTAATGGAGGAGAAAAGCAGTTTGTTAAGTCTGCCACATTAAAGGATAATGTCTTTACCTTCGAAACTGAAAAAGAAACGTTTATTATGAAATTGGAAGAAGATCAACTCGGTTTTTACGATGAGCAAGGTTCTTCCTTAGGTCTTATTCAGGAGGAAAGCATCATAAAATTTGAAGATGCAAAATATAGTCTTTATTCTGTAGAAATGGATCAAAGTGTTGCTTACCTATCCTATGAAAAAGCAGTGATGCCCTTTGTTTTTTCTGAAGGAAAGATGCTATATGCTCCTACTAGCTATTTATATTTTGATGAAGTCGGCCCTGTAGAAAGCCTGGGCTTTGAAAATCACTTAAGCTTTGGTTCGGGTCGTGGCTACCTTTGGTCAAGAAGTCTACCCCTATTAAAGGATACCCTATTCATAGGTCATGGTCCGGACACCTTCGCGATCTATTTCCCACAGCAGGATATCGCCGGGAAAATTAACGGGTTAGGTTATGCCACACTCATTGTAGATAAACCGCACAATTGGTTTTTACATATAGGCATAAACACCGGTGTCCTATCATTGGTTGCTATACTTGTCTTTTTGATTTGGTTTGTTTTAAAGTCACTTAAAAGATGGATAAGGGTGGAGCACACATTCGATTATTATATCGGTACAGCTTCCTTATGTGCGGTAATAGGCTATTGTATTACCGCAATAGCTAATGACAGCAATGTCGCCGTAGCCCCTGTATTCTGGGTGATCATGGGCATAGGTTTAGCTTATTTATACAAAGTAAAATCTGAAGAAGTATTGACCAGCCAAAAGAAGAAATGAACGCCCGTTTTGAATGGCATACCTCGGAATGTTGACACATCTGACATTTTGGGGTATGCTTTTATTGTGTTCAAAAAATGAACGGAGTGGCAGATGGATAGGGAATATATCATTCTAAATGAGATACATAAGGATGAGCATATTACACAGAGGGAATTATCAGAAAAAGCGGGCCTTTCTTTAGGGAGCATAAATCTTTTGTTAAAGAAAATGGCTAGAGAAGGGCTTATTAAAATCAAACAGATTCCCGCAAACCGCATTGCTTATATGCTTACACCAAAAGGGCTTTCTGAAAAAATATCTAAGACGTATCATTATATTCAATATCATTATAATTATATCCATGAAATGAAAAGTAGAATTAAAAGTTATATATTGAAACTATCTGAACACCATCCTATTGTTCAGATTATCCTACCCAATGATGAACTGGGGCAACTGATACTTGCCAGCATAGCAGAATTGAACAGGGAAAACATAGTTACTGATATTAGAAAAATGAATATAAGGTATCCGATCATTGTTTCAAACAGCAATGAATATAAGGAGTTATCACAAAAAGGGTATGAACTGATCAACCTACTTGAGGAACTATAAAAATACGAAAGTGGTGACATATGAATTGTTATGCGCTGGTACTAGCTGGAGGCGGAGGCACTCGGTTTTGGCCTATAAGTAGGAATAACCTACCCAAACAGCTTATTAACCTGAGTGGAGAGGATATCCTGATCAACGAAACCTTAAAGAGGTTGACCGGTTTAGTCCAGCCAAAGGATACCTTTATCGTGACCAATCAATCCCAGGCTCAGTTATTGAAAACAGTGCTGCCTACCGATATTGAGAAAGAGAATATAATTATAGAGCCTTTGAGCAAGAATACAGCGCCCTGTATTTTATATAGTGCATTAAGTATTTATGGGAACCTTGGCGATGGTATAATATGCATCTTTCCCTCTGATCATCATATCCAGTCTGTTAGTGCCTTTCAGCAGGCATTAAAGCGCGCAATAGACTTAGCTGAAGAGGAGCATTGTCTAGTAACTCTTGGTATAAAGCCCACTTTTCCTTCTACGGGCTATGGTTATATCAGATATAACGAAACAACAACGGTGCAATCCGGTTATAAGGTGGAGGAGTTTATTGAAAAACCTCACTATGATAAAGCAGTGGAATTTATTCAAAGGGGGAACTTTCTCTGGAATAGCGGGATACTCGTAGGCAAGCTTTCATGCCTCATAGAGGACTTCAAGCGCTTTTTACCAAGAATACATGAGAAGCTCTGGTCAGTATTTATTGAAAATGAACCAGAAGCATTTAATAAAAGGCTAAATGAGCAGTATGAGCAATTACAAAATATTTCCATTGACTATGGCATACTAGAAAGAGCGGATCATGTTTATGTCATACCTGGGGATTTCGGGTGGAACGATGTTGGGAGCTGGGATGCGCTAGGATCAATTTACAAGCCTGATGAAGAGGGTAATGTTATAAAAGCTGATCATATCGGTATAGGAACAAAGAACAGCATTATTTATGGTAATGAACAGTTAATTGCTACAGTTGGTCTTGAGGATATGATTGTTGTCGCAACAGAAGATTCCATACTCATCTGTCCGCGGAATAGGGCACAGGAAGTCAAAAGAATTGTAGAGAAGCTAAAAGAAAACAATAGGGTAGATTTATTGTAGTGGAGAAGTAGTATGAAAAGAGCACTTATTACAGGTATAACCGGTCAGGATGGTTCATATCTCACAGAGCTGCTGCTTGATAAGGGCTATGAGGTTCATGGCATTATCAGACGGGCCAGCAGCTTTAATACTGATAGAATCGATCATTTGTTTGAAGACCCCCATATAGGAAATAAATCTTTATTTTTACATCATGGGGATATGACCGATTCAAGTAATCTGAATCGTTTAATTGAAAAAACTCAACCTGATGAAATATATAATCTGGCCGCTCAAAGCCATGTACAGGTATCCTTTGAGGTTCCTGAATATACGGCAGAAGTTGACGGAATAGGGACACTGCGCCTCTTAGATGCTATAAAGGAAAGTGGAATTAAGACGCGTTTTTATCAGGCTTCGACCAGTGAACTCTACGGGGGGCTACCGGGAACGGAGCCCCAGAATGAAGAGACCCCCTTCTATCCTCGAAGCCCCTATTCAGCAGCCAAGCTATACGCCTATTGGGTAACGGTTAATTATAGGGAAGCCTACGGATTATTTACCTGCAACGGTATTCTATTTAACCATGAATCTCCGAGAAGAGGAGAAACCTTTGTTACCAGGAAAATTACACGGGCTGCAGCGGCCATTTCCGTGGGAAAGCAAGAGAAGCTCTACTTGGGGAATTTAGATGCCAAAAGAGATTGGGGCTATGCTGGTGACTATGTTGAGGGCATGTGGCTTATGCTTCAACAGGAGAAGCCCGGAGACTATGTACTTGCTACAGGAGAAACCCATACAGTAAGAGAATTTGCAGAATTAGCCTTTAAAGAAGTAGGAATAGAGATTGGATGGGAAGGGCAGGGCATCAGCGAAAAAGGATACAGTAAAAAAGATGGAAAAGTGTTAATTGAGATAAATCCTCGCTATTTTAGGCCTACAGAGGTGGAGGTTCTTCTGGGAGATCCCAAGAAAGCTGAAGTGCAATTAGGGTGGAAAAGAAAAGTCAGCTTTAATGAATTAGTATCAATGATGGTTAAAGCTGATAGGGAAGTATACTTGAAATAATACAACCAACATACAACGTTAAAGGCAGAAATGGTAGAAAAGATGGAAAAAAAGAGTAGAATTTATGTTGCTGGTCACAAAGGTATGGTTGGTTCAGCAATCGTGAGGAAGCTAAAGGCCAAGGGTTATGAGAACATAATAGAAAGAACACGACAAGAGCTGGATTTAACAAATCAGCAACAAGTGGAGGTCTTTTTTGACGAAAATAAGCCTGAGTATGTCTTTCTAGCTGCTGCTAAGGTGGGTGGGATAAGTGCTAACAGTACCTATCCGGCGGATTTTATCCTTGAAAATCTACTTATTGAATGTAATATTATTAAAAGTGCTTATAGGCATAACGTAAAGAAGCTCATGTTCCTTGGGAGCTCCTGCATCTATCCTAAAATGTGTCCCCAGCCCATTAAGGAAGAGTATTTACTTACCGGGCCCTTGGAGCCAACGAATGAGGCCTATGCTCTGGCAAAAATATCAGGTCTGAAAATGTGCCAGTATTTTAATCAGCAATACGGAACTAATTTTATCAGTGTTATGCCGACAAATCTCTACGGACCTAATGATAATTTTGATTTAGAAACCTCTCATGTTTTACCTGCTCTTATGAGAAAGATTTATGATGGAAAAATCAACGGTAAAAAGAGTGTGGAATTGTGGGGAACGGGTAAGCCCTTGAGAGAGTTCCTGCATGTAGATGACATGGCAGATGCCTGTGTTTTTCTCATGGAGAGCTATAATGGAAATGAGTTTTTTAATGTGGGCACCGGGAAAGACTTGAGTATTAAGGAATTAAGTGAAATGCTCAGGGATGTTATTGGGTATAAGGGAGAACTTGTTTTTAACCCAGAAAAACCGGACGGCACGCCTAAAAAACTACTAGATGTTTCAAAGCTGGAGCAGCTTGGCTGGAAAGCTAAAATTGATTTACGCGATGGCATTAAGCAAACCTATGAATGGTTTTTGGATAATCAAGTGAAAGGTTTATGAACTGATGAACAAGGCAAGTGAATTTACATTACACATAGAAGCCGGAAAGACAGACCGCCAGTATTTTAAGGATCTTTGGAGGTATAGAGAGCTATTCTATTTTCTATCCTGGAGAGATATCCTGGTACGTTATAAGCAAACGGTCATAGGAGTTTTGTGGGCTATTTTGCGGCCATTTATCACAATGGTAGTTTTTACTGTGGTCTTTAGCAATATTGCAAAGCTACCCTCTGATGGAAATGCACCCTATCCTATATTGGTCTATGCCGCCATGCTCCCCTGGCAATTTTTTTCCAGTGCTTTATCTGAAAGCAGTAATAGCTTAATTGCCAACTCCAATATGATATCCAAAATCTATTTTCCTCGGCTGATTATTCCTACAAGTGCCGTAATAGTCAGTTTTATTGACTTTCTGATATCCTTTGCAATTCTTGTTATACTGATGGTGTTTTATGGATTTGCACCCTCGGCCAATATTCTTCTGCTTCCGCTATTTACTCTTATAGCCTTTTTAGCGGCTATGGGTTGCGGGTTGTGGCTATCCGCTTTAAATGTAAAGTATAGAGATTTCAGATACATTGTGCCCTTTATTGTACAGTTTGGACTTTATATTTCACCCGTGGGGTTTTCCAGTAACATTATTCCTGATCAATGGAGGCTTCTTTTTTCTCTTAATCCAATGGTCGGTGTTATTGAAGGTTTTAGGTGGTGTATTATTGGTAATACCCAGCTCTATTTACCCAGCATTATATTATCTATAATAGTATCAGTTATCTTTTTTACCATTGGTCTTTTATATTTTAGGCAAATGGAAAAGTCATTTGCAGATATTATTTAGGGAGCATAGACATGTCAAATATTATTATTAAGGCAGAAAACCTTGGGAAAAAATATACAATCAGACATCAGCAAGAGCGTTATTCAACATTTAGAGATGTTATCACCCAAAGAATAAAATCTTTTGGCAAGAAGAGCATCACGATGGGGAGTAAGGAGGAGTTCTGGGCTCTTAAGAATGTCTCTTTTGATATCAAGCATGGTGATCGAATCGGCATTATCGGGAAGAATGGCGCTGGAAAATCGACTTTATTAAAGGTTCTAAGCCGTGTGACAGTACCCACAACTGGGAATGTGATACTGAAAGGACGAGTAGCAAGCCTCTTAGAGGTTGGTACAGGCTTCCATCCTGAGCTGACCGGACGAGAAAATATCTACCTAAACGGTGCGATCCTTGGCATGAGTAAAACAGAAATAAGGAAAAAGTTTGATGATATTGTTGAATTTGCAGAAATAGAAAAATTTTTAGATACCCCTGTTAAAAGGTATTCTAGCGGAATGTATGTACGGCTGGCATTCTCGGTAGCCGCTCACTTGGACCCGGAAGTTTTAATTATTGATGAGGTCCTAGCTGTAGGTGATGCACAGTTCCAAAAAAAGTGCTTAGAAAAAATGCAAATGGTGGGTCAAAGGGGTGGCACCCTGCTTGTAGTATCCCATCAGATGTCACTTATTCAGCAGTTATGCGATAAGAGTATCTTGCTTGAAAAGGGAGAACTCAAATTATTTGATCATACGCAGAATGTACTAGGTAAATATATCAGTCAAGGTGCAGAGGGTGTAGCTAAGATAATCTCTGAGAGTGATCCTGCTTATAACGCCGGAAGCCCTTACTTCAGATTAACATCGGTCAGGCTAGCCGATAAAGAGGGTAATAATATTCAGGAAGTCATGGATAGTTCGGTAGATAATATCCTTTTTGTTGTTGAGGGAACCATTGATAAAGCAAGTAATCTACTTAATATTGGATTTATCTTATATGATGTTATGAATACCCCATTAATGTTTTCCTATCACACCGATCAGCCACCAGAGAGGTGGCCTCACTTAGAGCCTGGCCCATTCTGCCTAAAGGCTGACATAGACATTAGCATGTTAAGTGAGGGTAGGTACAGGATTGAGCTGATATCTACGATTCATTGTGAAAAAATGCTTCATGATATGCATAATAGTGTGTCCTTGGAATTTGAGATAGTTGGGAACAGAGGAAATTCTCCTTACTGGATTAGTAAAAGAAATGCGCTTCTGGCTCCCTTTATTCCATGGTCTCTGAAGGGGGAGAAGTAGCGGTGATATACGTAGTGAGCTATGCGACCTCTGAATTCAAAAAAAGCCAAAAGGAATTAGCAGCTTCAGCGTTGAAACATGGCGCTGATAGAGTGGTCTCTTTTAATGACACCCAGCTTAAGAAGACAAAATTCTATCGCGAGAATAAAAAAATCCTTACCTTACCTAGGGGCGCAGGCTATTGGCTATGGAAACCGTACTATATTCTCGAAACCTTAAAGATGCTTAATGATGAAGATTACCTTATTTACTTAGATTCGGGTATAAGGGTTATTGATAATTTTCAGAAATTAACGCATATCTGTAAACAGAACCATCACGGCCTGATGTTGTTTACTGACTTCAGACACAAAATTAAGAAATATACCAAAATGGATTGCTTTTATTTGATGGACTGCCTTGATGATAAGTATAAGGAAAACTATTGCCTAAATGCTGGTGTTCAAGTCTATATGAAAAATACTTTTACTATCAATTTCATTGAGGAATGGCTAAATTATTGCAAGAATGAGTTTGTGCTCACAGATATTCCCAATAGATATACCACTTCAAATGACGTAGATTTTGTTGATCATCGTCATGATCAGTCCATTCTATCCATTATGGCTATTAAGTATGGGCTCGAAATATATAGGGATCCGTCACAATGGGGAGATTACCTTAAGCTTCCGGAGTATAGAACAAAAAGGGATCATATAGAAGAAGGTGGATATTCCCAGATTCCTTGCGAAAATTCTAGGTACCCGACCCTTCTGGACCACCATAGGAAGAGAAATAGGACATTAGGGAGATACTTAAGAAGATTTAAGAGCTTATTTAGTTGAAAGGGGCCTTTGTATGGAGGAAAATTTGAAGATCATATGCCTTACACCTGTGAAAAATGAGGCCTGGATTCTGCGCAGATTTCTGGAGTGTGCAAGTCTATGGGCTGATTATATTATAGTTGCGGATCAAGGCTCGACAGACGGTTCAGTCGAAATTGCGAAATCTTACGAAAAGGTAATTTTAGTTAAAAATAACAACCCGGAATTTAATGAGGAAGAAAGGCAGAAACTTCTCATTGATGAATCTAGAAAAATTGATGGTAAAAAACTCCTCATAAGTCTTGATGCAGACGAATTCTTAACTGCTAATTTTACCTGCAGTGTTGAATGGGAAACACTCAAAGCAGCTAAACCTGGTACAGTTATAAAATTCAAGTTAATTAATCTCTTGCCTAATATGGAAAAGGCTTGGATTCCCGATGTTTATTTTCCTTGGGGTATTATAGATGACGGGGTGGCGGAGCATAGGGGAACATATATACATAGCACAAGAATTCCGTTGCCAAAGGCTTATCCGACGATATTATTAAATGAGATTAAGGTTTTGCATTACCAGTATACTGATTGGCAGAGGATGGAAAGTAAGCATAGATGGTATGAGTGCTTGGAAGTTTTGAAAAATAACAAAAAGCACTATATAGATATCTACCGTCAATACCATCATATGTATAAAGCAAAATATAGGGATACGGTTGATGTTAACGTGAATTGGTTTTCCTATTATCAAAGCAGGGGCATTGATATGACCAGCGTAAGTGTAGATGCCTTTTATTACTGGGATAAAACGGTCATAGGGTTTCTTTATCAACATTCCCCAAAAGTATTTAGAAAGATTGATATATGGCGGGTTGACTGGAACCAGAAGGCAAAGCAGCTTGGACTTGACTTCTCCCTTGAGAAGGATCCAAGAACCTTTAAGGACAAGGTTATGTATCAATATCTCAGGGTTACAATGCCTTATTATAATAAATTTATTAAGCTAGTTGACCTTATTCTAAAGGCTTTAAGACTATGAGTAAAAGGAGTTTTGAGCCATGAATAATTCAGGGCCTTTGGTCAGTATTATTACTGTGTGTTTAAACAGCGAAAGGCATATTGCTCAGGCCATTGAGTCCGTATTGAACCAAACATATCATAATATTGAGTACATTATTATAGATGGGGGTTCTACGGATAGAACGATAGAGATTGTTAAAAACTATCAGCATAGGTTTAAAGGAAGAATGAAGTGGCTCTCTGAAAAAGACAAGGGTCTGTATGATGCCATGAACAAAGGTATAGGCAGGGCACAAGGTGAAATTGTTGGCATGATAAACAGCGATGATTGGTATGAGGAGGATGCCGTAGAGCAGATTGTCAGACAATACCAAAATGACTCCGGTATTGATGTCTTTTATGGGGATTTGTATTGGGTTGATGGCGAGGGAAAGCGAACACTATCGAAGCCCTTTAAACATATTGAACAATACACTTTCTATTATTGGATGCCGTTTACCCACCCGACCATGTTTGTAAAAAAGTCAACCTATGAACGAATGGGTTTATATGACTTAAATTATAGCATAGCCTCCGACTATGAATTTATCATGAGATGCTTACACCAACATTGTATATTTCATTATATTGATGCTCCTATCGCAAATTTTCGAGACGGAGGAATCAGCTCAAATCCCCTCAAAGGATTTAAACAAAGTACAAAGATTAAAGTGAAATACGGCTGTAATTTTCTTTATGCCTGGTGGCGATATTTCGAAGTTTCACTAAAAGTAAGGATTAAAGCTTTGGTAACAAAGAGGTAATTATGAATTCTTCTGACATATTTTTTTCTGTTATTATACCCTTATTCAATAAAGAGAAATATATTGCAAGGGCGGTTGAATCAGTTCTAAATCAAAGTATAAGTAACTTTGAGGTGATTATTGTCGATGATGGATCTTCTGATAATAGTGTCTCAGAAATCCAAAAATTTCTCCCACACATAAAAATAATACAGCAGGGGAATAAGGGGGTTTCAGCAGCACGCAATGCAGGCATCAAAGCGGCAAGTTATGACTATCTTGCCTTCTTGGATGCAGATGATGAATGGAAGCCTAATTTTTTGATAGAGATGAAAAGGTTGATACTTAAGTATCCATCGGCAGGGGCTTATTGCTGTAGGAGAGAGCATATTGATACTGTTTTAGGCAATAGAGGAGTTTTTCCGGATGTTGCAATCCCTGGAGATGAGCTTGTTGTGGATAGATTTTTTAAATTTACTATTGAAAATAATGACTATCCAGAAAGCTCCTCTTCAACGGTGGTCCCAAGATCTACCCTAGACAAGGTTGGTCAGTTTCCCCTTAATGAGCCTATTAGAGAGGATGTCGACTTATGGACGAGGATTTCCCTAGCCTATGATGTGATTTTATCACCCCAAGTCTGTAGTATAATACATACACATACAGATAATAATTCAAGGAAATGCTCAAGGGAAAGAGAATATAAGGGTGGTCTTCAGGTAGTGAATACTATGAAGAATGCACTTCAAACAGGTAAAGTAAGAGAAATAGACGTAAGCTATGCCGAGAGGTTTTTCGAGCTTTGTCAAATAGGGTGTGCTGTCATTAATATTCTAGGGGGTAATCCTTCTCAGGGAAGAAAATACTTAAGAAGCATCAAAAGTCAGTACTATCTTCAAAAAAAGCTGCTTTGGTATATGATATCCTTTCTTCCTCTTTGGTTGATTGAAAAAATGATTAGGATGAGCCACTAGCATATACGGGTATTTACTAATATTAGAGGGATGATATATGAAAGTTCTACATATCATAGACAGTCTATTGCTCGGGGGAGCTGAGGTTCTTCTGGCCTCCTTTGTCGTTGCGACCCAAAATGATGTGGACAATGAAGTATGTACCTTATACCCTTCGGATACTGTGTTGAATGAACGGATCAAGAGTGCGGGGATTCCCTTAATTGAACTAAACTCAAAAAGAAAGTACAGCATAAAGACCCTTTTTAGGCTTATCAGGCTCATTCGTGATAACCATTACGACCTCATCCATGTCCATCTCTTTCCGGCCCAGTACTATGGGGCCATAGCCGCTCTATTTGCCACTCATAGTCATTTCATCTTTACTGAGCATAATGTGCATAACCGAAGACGTGAATCAAAGATCTTCCGGGTTTTTGATAAAGTAACCTACAAAGCATATAGTAAGATAATCTGTGTGGGCCAATTGGTAGAAGACCAATTGCTTCAATACTTGCCACACCTAAAGAGAAAAGCCACCGTAATCTATAACGGGATAAATGTTATACCTCCAACAGAGAAAAACCCGACGTATGACTATGACACCCTATTAGTAGGTTCACTTAGAAGTAATGTCAAGGGTGTGGATATTCTGCTCAAAGCCATTTCCATCTTAGGGGAAAAGATCTCCCGGGTAGCTATTGCAGGGGAGGGTATCCTCAAAAATGAGCTTATTTTATTGAGGGACCGCCTAGGACTCCAAGGAAAGGTTGAATTCCTCGGAAATGTAAATCAGGTGGGAGAGCTTCTGGAAAGGTCAAGAATATTCGTTATGCCATCCCGATTTGAAGGCTTACCCATTGCCCTTCTGGAGGCTATGTCCAAGAAAAAGCCCATTATTGCTTCCAAGGTGGGAGGCATTCCTGAAGTGGTCAGAGATATGGAAAACGGCCTTTTAATTTGCCCCGAAAGCCCTGAAGAGCTGGCTGAAAAGCTAGGATTGCTGCTAGATTCTCCGGAACTGTGTGAGAAACTGGGTCATCAAGCTTTTGA
The DNA here is from genome assembly GCA_023415205.1 of Bacillota bacterium. Lineage (GTDB taxonomy): Bacteria > Bacillota > Clostridia > DSM-8532 > DSM-8532 > DTU059. Next base: position 25,099 of record JAEZLR010000043.1, read on the forward strand.
AACGATACAAGAGCGTTATTCCATTGAGAAATATGCGCAAAAGGTGTTAAATGAATATAAGCAATTAACGAAGAGGGTGCCATGAGAATTCTCATTTTAGCCAATAATGATGTGGGCTTATATAATTTCCGCAAGGAGCTCATTCAGGAGTTTTTAAAACAGGGGAATGATGTTATTCTCTCACTTCCTTATGGCTCTCGTGTAGAAGAACTCGAAAAAATGGGCTGTCGTTATATCAGAACTGAGTTTGAGAGGCGTTCTATGAATATTTTCAGGGATCTTAAACTCATCAAGTATTATATTTCAATGGTCAGAAAAGAGAAACCGGACTTCATTTTGACCTATACCATTAAGCCTAACATCTATGGGGGAATAGCGGCAAGAGTATTCGGTGTTAGATATATCACAACCATTACAGGTTTGGGAACCACCTTTCAGAATAGCGGTTTGCTTCGCTTACTGATAACGAAAATGTATCGTGTAGGACTGAAAAAAGCCCAACACGTTATTTTTGAAAATGATGAGAATAAGAATATCTTTATTAAGCATAGGATTATTTCTGAAAATAAGGCCGTCCCGGTAAAAGGCGCAGGAGTGAATCTGGATGAGTATAGGTACGTTCCTATGGACTTTTCAGGACCCACAAGGTTTTTGTTTATTGGCAGGATCATGGAGGAGAAGGGTGTTAACGAATTATTCGAAGTGGCCCGCTTGATAAAGGAAAGTCAACAATACAATGTGGAATTTGATGTTTTGGGATTTTTCGAGGATAATTATGAAAAGAGGGTTAAAGATCTGGAAGGTTCGGGGATTATCCGTTACCATGGCTTTCAGAATGAGGTCAGAAGCTATATACAGAAGGCCCATTGTGTGATTCTTCCATCCTACCACGAAGGAATGTCTAACACCCTCCTTGAGTCGGCAGCCATGGGAAGGCCTCTCATTACATCGAATATTCCGGGCTGCAGGGAAGCCGTCATCGATGGGAAAACAGGTTATTTATGTAAAGTCAGGGATGCCGAGGATCTCTACCAGAAAGTTCTTAAATACTTGGAGCTATCCCAGGAGGAACGTGCTATGATGGGAAAGGAATCGCGTATTCATATTGAAGGCCAATTCAATCGCAGGGATGTTGTGAATACCCTTATTAACCTGATGCGGAAGGATTTTTATGCTGGCAATTAAAAGAGCTTTGGACATCATCATCTCCCTTTCGGCCATCATTGTACTGCTGCCTGTGTACATCGTGCTCATAATCCTTTCTTTTGTGAAGCTGGGTAAGCCGGTGTTTTTCAAGCAAGCCCGTCCGGGACTCCATGGGAAGGTTTTCTACATGTATAAGTTCAGGACGATGACGGATACAAGAGATGAAAAAGGTCAGCTTCTTTCTGATAAGGAAAGATTAACGCGTTATGGCAGGTTCTTAAGAAGCACCAGTTTGGATGAGCTTCCTGAGCTTGTCAATGTACTTAAGGGTCATATGAGCCTGGTAGGCCCCCGTCCATTGCTGGTGGAGTATCTGGACTACTATACCCCTGAGCAGATGCGAAGGCATGAAATGCGACCGGGGATTACAGGCTGGGCCCAGGTGAACGGGCGCAATGCCATCTCCTGGGAAGAAAAATTCAAGCTGGATGTGTGGTACATAGATAATTGGAGCATAGGCTTGGACATTAAAATCCTTTTCCTTACTATTAAAAAGGTATTTGTGCGGGAAGGCATATCGGCCGAGGGCAGTGCCACCATGGAAAAGTTTACGGGCACAACCGATAAAAGGGGTTGATCATTATGGAAAAAGTCTGCATTATCGGTGGGAGCGGCCATGCCAAGGTTGTCGCCGATAGCATTGAATGTATGATTCAAAGTGGATGTGATGTGGAGATCATGGGTTTCCTTGACGATAATCCTGCAAAATCCCGGCTTCTTAACTACCCGCGCCTGGGAGACTTGAGCCGGATAGAGGAGCTATCCGCCTCGGGTGTTAGCTTTGTCATCGGAATAGGGGATAATGGTATCAGGAAAAGGGTGGATGAAAGCTACAGGGTACGTTGGTTCAGTGCTGTCCATCCCTTGAGCAGTGTCAGCACCCATGCAAGTATCGGTGAGGGTACGGTGATTATGCCCGGCAGCGTTATTAATGCGGGAGCCACCGTGGGTCGTCATGGGATTATTAATTCAGGGGCTATTGTTGAGCACGATTGTAGCCTGGCTGACTATGTGCATGTTTCACCCAACGCAACTCTGTGCGGTAATGTCAGCGTGGGGGAAGGCACACATATTGGCGCAGGGGCCACTGTAATTCAAAATATTAAAATCGGTGCGTATTCGGTCATTGGTGCAGGTGCCGTCGTGGTTAAGAACATCTGTGACCATAAAACTGTGATGGGCGTACCCGCGAAATAAGGACGATGAATATGGAAAATAGAATTTATCTTTCGGCGCCGGATTTGTCCGGAAATGAAGTTAAATATGTGATGAATGCCTTTGAATCTAACTGGATAGCGCCCTTGGGGCCCAATGTGGACGCTTTTGAAAGGATGCTTTCAGAAAAAGTTGGCGTCACCTCTGCGCTGGCCCTTTCTTCAGGAACCGCGGCAATACATCTGGCTATCAAGTATCTTAATATTCACCAGGGGGATGAGGTTTTCTGTTCCTCCCTCACCTTTGCCGGGAGCTGTAATCCTGTGTGCTATGAGGGGGGAAAGCTGGTCTTTATTGATTCAGAACCCGAATCCTGGAATATGTCGCCCTTAGCCCTGGAAAGAGCGCTAGAGGATTCCAAAAAGAAGAATAAGCTTCCTAAGGCAGTTATCGTGGTCAATCTCTACGGCCAGAGTGCAGACATGGACGCCATCCTCCCCCTGTGTGAGACCTATGGGGTACCTGTCATAGAGGATGCTGCCGAATCGCTGGGGGCTTACTATAAAGGCAGGAGCAGCGGAACCTTTGGTTATTTCGGAACTTTTTCCTTTAACGGAAACAAGATCGTAACCACCAGCGGCGGGGGCATGCTGGTATCGGATAACGCAGAGGCTATTGAAAAGTGTCGTTTCTGGTCCACCCAAGCAAGAGAGAAGGCCGTGCATTACGAACACCTTGAAATAGGCTACAACTATAGATTAAGCAATATCCTTGCCGGTGTGGGTATGGGCCAGCTTGAGCAGCTAGAGCAAAAGATCGAGAAGAAAAAAGTCATCTATCAAAAGTATAAAGAGGCTTTTAACGGGATCGATGAAATAGGCATGTTTCCCATTCCTTTGTGGAGCCAGCCCAACTATTGGCTGACAGTTCTCCTAATAGACGAAAAGTCCAGGGTTTCGCCCCAACAAATATTTGAGGCTCTTGCCGAGAAAAACATTGAGTCCAGGCCTGTATGGAAGCCCATGCACCTTCAACCCGTCTTTACGGGTAGCCCCTTTTACTCCCATTATGAGGATGGGAAAAGTGTGTCAGACCATCTTTTTAGGTGGGGGGTATGTCTCCCATCGGGCACCGGCTTAACAATGGAAGAACAGGACAAGGTGATGGATACCATAAAAAAACTTTTTTAGTCACCAGCTTTGGGAAGCCTTTACAATTGATTTCAACAGGGGATATGGTAAAATAAAAAAGGTCATTGTAAAGAGGTAATGGGGGACAAGCGTGAAAAGATTTTACCGGAGTATGGTATTTTACTGTGCCGATATCCTATCTCTCAACATAGGGCTTTTTTTGGCTTATTATATACGATTTGATTTTAACCTGGGCTCCATATCCCATGATTTCCTTCCCTATATAGGTTGGATTGCCCTGGTCTCTACGCTGGTTAAGGTTGTGATATTCTCTATTTTCAGGTTGTATCACAGCCTTTGGCGCTATGCAGGCGTGTATGAGGTTATTCAGGTGGTTATTGCCTCTGCCATAGCCAACGGTGCGTTATCATTAGTACTCATCCTTCAGTATTCACTTTTGGGCTGGCTATTTGCTCCAAGAAGTCTTTTTGTACTCACCTTTATGATTGATGTGTTTGCGGTGGGTGGTGTGAGGCTGCTCTATCGTATGTATAGAAGACATGTTATGGGGAGCAATATAGATTATGACAAGGTCAAACGTGTTCTCATTATTGGTGCCGGCGATGCAGGTATCATTATTGCCCGGGAGATGAAGCGCAACCCGGAGCTTCACCAGAAGCCGATTGCATTTATTGATAATGATACCATGAAAATCGGCAATAAAATAAATGGTATTCCCATTGTAGGTGACGATACTAAGATCACCCGAACCATCCAGAAGGAAAGAATCAACGAGATCATCATCGCCCTACCCAAGGCTAAGCCCTCCATGCTTAACAGGATTTATGGTGAATGTGCCAAGTCAGGCTGTAGAATAAGAATCCTTCCATCGGTCTCCCAGATCATTGATGAATCGGTGGTTATGCAGAAGGTTAAGGATGTAGATATTGAAGACCTTCTAGGCCGAGAGATGGTTAAGCTGGATACGGATGAAATCGAATCCTTCCTCAAGGATCGTGTGGTATTAGTCACAGGAGCAGGGGGGTCTATCGGGTCAGAGCTATGTAGGCAAATCGCTGTCTTTAAGCCCGCTAAGCTGGTGATGCTGGATAACTATGAGAATAATCTGCATGATGTGGTTTTGGAGCTTAAGGCCCTCTATCCGACCCTAGTCTTTGAGCCATTTATCGCCAACATCAGGGAAGAAGAACGTATTTCGGCCATATTCAGCGAGGTTAAGCCTCATATTGTTTTCCATGCCGCTGCCCATAAACATGTTCCCTTGATGGAATGGCACCCGGAGGAGGCTCTAAAGAACAATATCTTAGGAACCTGGAATGTGGCCAAAGCTGCGGATAAGGCGGAAGTAAAGCGATTTGTCCTGATTTCCAGCGACAAGGCCGTTAATCCCACCAATGTCATGGGCGCCACTAAGAGGGTTGCCGAAATGATTGTTCAGGCCTTGGATACTGTCAGCAAAACAGAATATATGGCCGTTCGCTTTGGAAATGTACTGGGGAGTAACGGAAGTGTTATCCCACTTTTCAAGCGGCAGATTGAGGCCGGTGGACCGGTAACCGTTACTCATCCGGATATGACACGCTACTTCATGGCCATACCCGAGGCGGCCCAATTGGTCATCCAAGCTGGGGCATTTGCCAGAGGGGGAGAAATCTTTATTCTGGATATGGGCCAGCCCATTAAGATTCTGGACTTAGCTCAGAACATGATACGCCTCTCGGGATTTGAACCCAATGAGGATATTGCCATAGAATTTGTAGGCCCGCGCCCGGGAGAGAAGCTCTTTGAAGAGCTGCTATTGTCCGAGGAAGGCATGGAGAAAACAAAAAATGATAAAATTTATGTGGCAAAGCCCCTTTACGAGGACATACACTTTATAGAGGACCAAATCAATCAGCTTAAAAAAGCCCTGTATTACGAGCCCACGGGTATGGATGTCCGGGCTTTTATTAAGAAAATAGTGCCTACCTATTGCGAGGTCGACAGAAATACCGATAGGGACGAGGCCGCCTCAGCAAACGAAATGTAACCTATTTTTCATAGTTTTTTCATACTTTTGCCCACAAACTTTCATCAACGGGTGTTATTCTATGACTGTAGGAAGATGTAAAGGGAAGGTGAGTGACATCCTATGAAAAAAATCATTGCTGCAATTCTTACCGTGTCCCTGTTGATGAGTGCTTCAACGGCTGTTTATGCTGCCCCCAAGGGTAATCAGCCAAAGGTGACCAACAAGGCGAATGAGGCATCCAATAAAGCCGATGACAAGAAGAAGGAAGACAAGCCCGCCAATAACGGTAACAGCACCACGGCAAAAAAGGCGGATAACAAGAAAGACGGTGCCGCGGAAAACAAGACCGATAACAAAAAAGACAGCGCCCTGGAAAATAACCGTTCCACCCTTACTAAAAAGTGCAATGAGATGATTGAGCAAATTAACAAGCTCAAGGGATATATTGTTTCAGCCGAAGGCAAGTTCTTGGTGGAGTTTAAGGATCAGGCTACCGGGGATGCCTCCTTAAAGAGCATCGATGAGGCCCTGAATATACTTAATTCCTATAAAAAACAGATAGAAGCGGCTTCCTCCTCCGATGCCCTTAAGGAGATATCCAAGGAGCTTCAGAAAAATCTTACCAAGCACCAGAATATTATCAAACGTATTACGGGCCTGACCAATGCGGCTCGCCTTAAGGCGGCCTATGATGAGACCAAAGCCCTGGTTGACAAGCTCAGTGCAGGGGTTAACGGGATCACCGGTTCAGGCATATCCCTGGACGTGAAAGCCCTTAAAAAACGGGTTGAAACCATGAGCCAGGATCTGGAGAAGGCACGCAACGATTATCTTGATGCGGTAGCCCTATTCTCCACTATCTCTGATTCCTCCAAGGATGACAAAAGCTTTAAGGAAGCCCAGAAGAAGTTTGACAACGCTAAGAAGGGGCTTCATGATGTTCTTGTTGAAGCCAAGCAGCTTCTTGTTAAGATCAGGACCAGTATCAACAAATAATTATGCACTATAGTTATCTTAGAAAAGATAACGAGGACTTTTGCTACCCTAAAGCCGGAGGAATATATGTCCAAGACCATCAGAGTCGGAATAATGATGATACTCCTGGCGGGTCTCTTGTTGACACCCGCCTGTTCTCATAATAGTGACGAGGCTCATACCGGGGCAAATGTCTCTTCGGGCACACCCTCTCCGGCAGGGGCCTCTGTTATTGCACCCCCTCAAACCAGCGAGGAAGGTATTCCCACAGGCGATTCCCCTACGACCCCGGAGCCTCAGGAAGAAATTCAGGTGATCTCTACGGAGGAAGAGCTGGAGGAATACTTTAATTCCATAACCGACGAAGAGATTGAGGAATTGTTTAAAATCATCGAGGACATCGATATCTCAGAGGATATCAATCCTGAAGCCGATCACGGATTTGACGAGATTCAAATCCCCTGACTAAAATGATTTGATGTGAGCTTATCATGTTACATAGAGGAGCCTTATCCCAAGGACCTGTGGTCTTTGGGGTGAGGCTCTTCTTATTATAGAGATTGTGTTTGACAAAATTTACTGATTATGCTAGTATCTTTATAACATATAAAACATATATTAAATATATGTAAAATAGTGAGGTAAAACCTATGAAGCGTAGAATTTTTAGTGCCCTTCCTTTTATTGTTTTAGGACTGGTTATTGCTATTGGCCCCCAGTTGCTTTTCCAGGTGTGTGCAAAAGGTGAGAAGGTTATGAAGTGCTTTTGGACCGCAAGGGTGGAATTGGGGATAGGAGGGCTGATTACGGCCCTGGGGCTGTTGCTTCTTGTGATTCGTTCCAAGTCCATCCGTTTAGGGCTGGTGATAGGGCTATTTCTTGTAAGCGTTCTTTCCGTCCTCGTGCCAACCGTGCTCATCGGGGTCTGCGGCATGGAAACCATGCAGTGCAGGGTACATACGCTTCCATCTTTAATTGTTACGGGGAGTTTGTCCGCGTTGCTTTCGCTAATCTATGGTATTGTTCTAGCAGGGGCCATAAAAAAGACGGGAGAGGCGTCATGAAGATCAAAAAACTGACCCCCTTTACGCTGGCTGTAGAAAATTTAAAGGGCAGACGATTCCGATCGACCTGCCTGACACTCCTTGTTCTTCTGCTTGGGTTTGTGCTTTTTGCTGGCGCCATCCTATCTTCAAGCCTGACAAAGGGTGCCAGGAGCCTCACAGGGCGGTTGGGCGCCGATATTCTGATTGTTGCCGAGGGCTATGAGCAGAAGGTTCAGGGAGCCCTTTTAAGGGGTGAGCCCACGACCCTTACCCTCCCGGAGGAGTGGATTGATAGAATAGCCGGAGAGCAGGGTATTGCCTCGATTTCATCCCAGTTGTTCATCGCCTCCTTCAGCTCTGAATGTTGCTCCCTTCCTCTCCAAGTGATTGGCTTTGATCCGGGGACAGACTTTGTCATAGAGCCCTGGGTTGAGCAAGCCCTCCCGGAAGGAATAAAGAGTGGGGAGATTATTGTGGGGAGCAGCATTAATGCAGATTCAGGGGAGGTTCTGGAGTTCTTCGGCACGGACTACAGAGTGACGGCGCGCCTTGAGAAGACAGGAATGGGCTTTGATACCTCTGTCTTCATGGATTTGGCCACCGCCAGAAAGGCACTTGTGGATTACGAAGCCAAGGGAGGCCAGTTCGCTCCTGAGGGAAAGAACAGGGTTTCGGCTATCATGGTGGATGTGAAGGGTGATTATAATACCCAGGCTGTGGCCCAACGACTACAAGAGACCTATGGAAAAAGCGGTATCGAGGTTGTCGTCACCCAGGGCATGATCAGCACTCTGTCGGGAGGCCTTCATACGCTTCTGGTCTTTATAAAGGCTTTGGCAGGCATTCTATGGGTGCTCACCATTTTCGTGCTGGCCCTTGTCTTTTCGGTAACCCTCAATGAACGGATGCGGGAGTTTGGGGTGCTGAGCGCTTTGGGAGCGCCAAAAACAACATTAAAGTCCCTCTTTGTCTGGGAGGCGGCCCTGGTCAGTCTGGCAGGGTCAGTGGCGGGCATCCTTTTGGCGGGCCTTGCTCTCCTCCCCTTCAGCACACTCATGGGGCTTACCTTTAAGATGCCCTATATACAGCCCTCCTTCGGAACCGTCCTGGCTCTTGCCGGTGGCTCCTTTCTAAGCGCCGTCCTTGTTGGCCCCTTGGCGGCCCTGTTAACGGTGCGTCGCCTGGGGAAGGTCTCCCCCTATGATGTCTTTAAGGAGAATGTAGCATGATTCTTAAAATAAGAAACCTGAAAAAAGAATATTTACGGGGTAAAAAACCTTTACTGGCTGTTGACAATCTCAGTCTGGACATTGAGGCGGGCGCCTTTGTATGCCTGTTCGGCCGGTCGGGCAGCGGAAAAAGCACCTTCCTCAACATGGTGGCGGGGCTTCTTGCTCCCACCTCCGGAAAAATCCTTTTCGACAACCAGGAAATAACCGGGCTTACCGAGGCCGAGTTAGCCTGGCTCAGAAACACCCGCATCGGCTTCATTCCACAAGGACAAAGCCTCCTGCCCAATCTCACCGTTTTTGATAATGTTCGTCTTCCGGCCTATTTGGGCGTGACAGGGCGGGCGAGAAATATCTCCTTGGAGCAAGAAGGGGTTGAGGAAAAGGCGTTCAGGCTCTTAGAAAGAATGGGGATTCTTGAGCTTGCGGGGCAGTACCCCTCACAGCTTTCAGGAGGAGAGCTCAGGCGCGCGGCCATAGCCAGAGCACTGGTAAAGTCCCCTCGGCTGGTGATAGCCGACGAGCCCACGGGGGATTTGGACAGGGACACATCAAAAGAAGTGATGCTGCTTTTTTCACATATTGCCCGTGGGGGAACCACGGTGCTTGTGGCTACCCACCAACAGGATATGGCTGATTACGGGACAAAGCTTCTTGCGCTTGAAAAGGGGCGATTATACGACTGTCCGGAAAGAAATCAGATATAGAACATTAAAGCCTGTCCGCCCTTATGCTTTTCAGCCTCGTTCATAAGGTCGCTTATGGTGATCTTCTCCAGAGTCTCCTTTATGGCAAGATCCAATACATCAAATGCAGCCAAGCGCATGGCAGCTTCAATGGCCGGCGCTTTTTCCGTCACGGTTTCCTCCGTCTTTTCAAAGAGGGAGGTTTCGATGGCTGCCAGTACATCCAGCACGCTAATCTGCTCCGGCGCACGTGTGAGCATATATCCACCCTGGGCGCCCTTGATGGAGGTAACAATATCCCCTCGCTTCAAGAGGGAAAACACCTGTTCCAGATAAATTTTAGAGATACCAAGCTTTTCTGAAATACTGATGACGGTAATGGTTTCTCCCATAGGGTGCTGCTGTGCCATACTGATTACAGCAGCAAGCCCATAGCGTCCCTTTGCAGAAATCCTCATATCCAAAGCCTCATTTCATAGTTTATTGATATGTGTTAAAATCATATTTAAAAATGCGCACAATGTCAATGGCTTCATAATCGGCTAGATTCAGAGTATTTCCCTAATCACCCATTTGATACAACTAAAAACTGAAAAAAGAGAGAGTTATGAAAGGTGGAATGGGCCTACAGCAGGGTTGTGATGATTGAGTTTCCCAATGAAGAGGAGTTCAGGCGCTGGTATGAATCCCCGGAATATCAGGCAATTGTCACACATCGTCTTAAAGGGGCAAAGTGTGACACGCTCTTAGTCGGACGGGGAGGTCCCTCCCAGGACTGAACTCCTTGGTATTATCTACTATGTGGCAGCCCTTTAATTGAGCCGCTCTACAGGTTCCCCGAAAGCTCGGGACGGATAGTTCCCGTTTCAAGGGAAAGAAGATAATCCCCCCATTTGGCGGCCCAGGCACGGAGCTCCTGAATATCCAAGGGGGCCGGGGTCTTGGAATCGGTATGGTTGGCAACCTTCTCGGCAAGGCTCATATACACCTTTGCCTGTGCTGATTGGGGAGCCGCTTCAATGGTGGTTTTACCTTGAAGCTCACACTGTGTCACCGTAACCGAGCGTGGGATGTATTCAACCACTTGTGTTTTGGTTTGACTGACAAAATCATCGATAATTTCTCTTGAGTAAGGCGCATTGATGGAGTTGGCAATGACCCCTCCTAAAAGTGCCCCACCCGCATTGGAATACTTTTTGATGCCCTTGAACAGATTATTGGCGGCATAAACAGCCATGAAATCTGCCGAGGAAACGGTAAAGACATGCTCTGCAATACCTTCTCGAATGGGTACGGCGAATCCGCCGCAAACCACATCGCCCAGGACGTCATAAATAACAAAGTCCAGATCAAGCTCTTCGAATATGCGCTGCTGCTTGAAAAGCTCTACGGCAGTGATGATGCCGCGTCCTGCACAGCCCACGCCCGGGGCGGGGCCTCCTGCCTCCACGCAGTAGATGCCGTTAAAACCTGAATATATCACATCATGGGCGTTTACGGTGCTTTTCTCCCGCAGGGTGTCTAAAACCGTGGGAATATAGGTGCCGTCCCTCAGCGTATTTGTTGAATCACTTTTGGGATCGCATCCAAACTGCATAACCTTATAGCCCAGTTTGGAGAGTGCGGCGGTGAGATTGGATGTGGTGGTGGATTTTCCGATGCCACCCTTGCCATAGATAGCGATCTGAGTTGCTTTTTTTGCCATGATTATTTATCCTCCGGAACAGTATAGTTTGATTGAATAAAGTAATGGGTCAGCTTGTTAAGTGCCTCCTCGATAAGATCGGGCTGCTCGAAGACGCTGATATGGTTGATTTCCAGTGCCCGTCTGGCCACCGTGCCAATGCGGGCCACCAACACGGCCGTACAATCCTTTAAGGCACTGATGCTTTCAAGTATCCCTTGCTCGGTGTGCTCCCCGCCGGCACAAAGGGGTGTTACCTGACGTTCTCCACGGAAAATCCGGGTTCCGTCCCGGGTGATATCAAAGATATAGAATGCCTTGGCCCTGCCGAAATGTTCATTGATGACCTTTCCGTCAAGGCTTGCCACGGCCACTCTCCAATCCTTACCCATGGATATGCCACCTCCTTATAATCTATAGTGGAAACCTGATGCGCCGGGTATGCTTAACCACGGCGCATCGGGCTTTAAGGGTACAGAAAGTTTGGGGGTTATTTGAATTCCTCTGAAAGACCTTCAAGGAATACAAAGCTATTTTTCTGAAGAGCGATCACATCCACATCGGCATCCAGCATTCCCACTGCTTGAAGCTGGGGTGCGACAATACCGAAGATATCATAGGCCCCTTGTACCGATGGAATATAATTAAAGGTTTTAAGCACCTTGGCGTTGGTTTGGGCATCCCCGGCCACCCATTTGTTTTCTACCTGTATCCGGGTTGCTTCGTCCTGATTGCCCTGCACCCAGGCGCTGGCCTTCTGCATGGCACGGGTATACTTGGCCGCCGCTAAAGGATATTCCTCGGCAATGTTGTCGCGAACAAAGGCTGAGCAGCAGTATTGCTTGCTATAGGGCTCATCCAGAGCTGAGTCGAATAGAACCGTAAACCCATACTCGTTGGCAGCGATGGTGGCGGTGGGATCATTCATGGCTATGGCATCCACGGCCCCTTTCTCAAGAGCCAGGGGAAGATCGGTGGTGCTATAGACGATAAACTCTACCTGAGGGTTTTGAACGCTGACACTCACACTATTATCGGCCAGGACGCGCTTGGCAAAAATGATGGGGCTGCTTGTAAAGCTGGGGACACCTACCTTTTTGCCTATGAAGTCCTTTGGAGAACTGATACCTGAATCGCTCTTAACAAGAACCTTATCGCACCCGGTATGAAGGCCAGTGGTGATCTTGACGGGTAACCCGTTGGAAAGGGGTTGAATCATGCTGGCCAGTAACGAAAAGCCCGCATCAATCTGATTAGCTGTAATAGAGTCAAAAATAGTACCCGGGGCCAGCTTGATAAGCTCAACCTTCAAGCCCTCCTCATCGAAAAAGCCTTTTTCTACGGCCATGTGTAAAGGTGCTTCACAGAGGCTTCCGCCATAGCCGATTCGGAGGGTGATCTCCTCTTCAGTCTTTTCGGAAGGTGAGGATGAGGGCGTTGCTGTGCCTGAAGGGTCGGATGAAGGCGTAGAAGCGGGCGCAGATGAGGAGCATGCGGCCAGCAGCGCTACCGCCAGGGTGAAGGTGAGAAGAAGGGCTAAAAGGCGTCCTTTTTTCTTAAAATTCAACATAAACATTCTCCTTTATTCGAATTTGATTACAGATAGTACTGGATATCCTCTCGCTTGCCTGCAAAATTGAGAATTTGAAGAATCTTGGCCCGTAGCTTTAAAAAATCAGGGAGATCCCTTTCCCGGGGTCGTCCGATATCTACCTTGATGATGCTTTCAATCTTGGCGGGACGGGGAGTCATGACAAAGATCCGATCGCTTAAGTAAATGGCCTCATCCACGTCATGGGTGACCATGACGGTGGTGGTCTCCCTTTCCTGCCAGAGTTTAATGAGTTCGTCCTGCATGTTCATGCGGGTAAAGGCATCCAGGGCCCCAAAGGGCTCATCCAAAAGCAGGACCTTGGGATGATTGACCAGCGCCCGGGCAAGAGCGGCCCTTTGAGCCATGCCTCCCGAAAGCTGGTGGGGATAGGCTCTTTCAAAGCCGCCAAGCCCTACCAGTCGGATGAAATCATCCACCTCGCCCTTCTTCTCCTTATAAAGCTTTCTGACCTTTAAGCCAAAGGCCACATTATCATGAATGGTCAGCCAGGGGAAAAGGGTGGGATCCTGGAAGACAAGGCCGCGCTCATAGCCGGCGCCCGAGATAGGCGCACCATCCAGGGTGAAGCCTCCTTCGTCAGGTTGGATCAGCCCGGCCAAAAGCCGTAAAAAGGTGGATTTTCCGCAGCCTGAGGGGCCGATGAGGGTGATGAATTCCCCGGGCCTTATTTCTGTTTGGACATTCTGTAGGGCGACCACCGTCTGCCCATCGGGCTGAACAAAGGATTTCTTTATGTTCTGGGCCTGAATCCATCCGATTTTCTGCGCTACCATTTGATAACCCCCTTCTGCCAACCCAATACCCGGTCACGTATTCTGAACATCAGCGTGATAATCAGTGAAAAGGTAAGGGCTATAACGATGAGTCCGGCATAGACATTGGCATAGGAGAGCATCTCTCTCTGCCAGTTGATATACCAGCCTATTCCGAATTTGACCCCCAGCATTTCTGCTGTCATCAGGGTGATAAAGGAAGCACTGGTTCCATTAAAAATACCGATGAAAATACTGGGCATGGCGGCCGGCAGCGCCACCTTGAATATCTTTTGGAGGGTACGGGCTCCCAGTGTGCTGGATACCTCAAAGAAGGCATTCTGAACATTGGATATACCCGAGCTTGTGAGTACAGTGGTGGGAAACCACACCGCCAGAGCAATTAAAAAGACACTGGCCTGAAAGGAGGTGGGGAAGGTTACCAGGGCAATGGGCACCCAGGCGGTGGAGGGAATGGGGCCGATGAGCTTGATCAGAGGATTGACCCAATAGCTCCATCGCTTGCTCCAGCCCACCAGAATGCCGGTAGTAATACCGGTCACGGCACCGATGAGGTAACCCGTTCCAAGGAGCCTTAAGGAATATCCCAGGCATTTTAAAATAAACGGCCACTCCTCCACATAGACCTTAAGGATCCTGTCAGGGGAGGGAAAATAAATGGTCTGAAGGAGCATGAACTTCAGAGTGGCCAGATTTAGGAGGTTCAATAAAAGGATGAAAGTAGCGATGAACCAGGATTTAAAGGCATACTTCTGGCGAAGCTTTTCATTGAATAGTGAGGCCAGGGCCAGCCCAAGGGTGATGGCGATGACCACAAGCAGGGCTATGGAAAAATAGGGCACCGCCTTTTGGGTATACTTGGGGCTGTTGGGCACCAGCACATGGACCAAAAAAGCGACCAGTGCACTAAGGGTGGGAATGAGCGTTCGGTAATCGAAAGATTTTCGCACAGTGATTCCTCCATCCCCTTTATACCGCATCCTGTTGTTTGATGTAGGTAAAAGGATCTTTTTCATACCATTCCTTTTTATAGGGCAGAGGTACGTTTTCAGACAGCTTCTTGTTGAATTGGCCGTTGCGGACAATGCGATTCAAGCGACGGGCCACTTCAAAGACTCCTGAATACCCCAGATAGTTGTAGCTCGGCCCGAACAGGGGCAGAATGGGGACGCCCTGCTTGGCTGAGATGTTATTACCGCCTGTATGGGTAATATAGATATCAGGCTTAATTCTCTTAAGAATATTGGCCTGCTCAAAGGGCTGATTGGTGGCCACGTCAATGATGACATCGTCCAGGTTATCAAGGGCATCAAACAGGGGCTCGATGAATTGATCAAAATGGTGGGCCTTAAAGCCCAGCACCTTTATGCCCAAATCCTGCAAGATCTCTGCTGTGGCAATGATTCTCACCTCACCGCCCGAGATAAAGGCGGTTTTCCCGTTAAGCTTCTCCCGGAAGGGATTAAGGCTCTTATCAAGCTCCCGATTCTCCTCCAGAATGATCTTCTGGGCCTCCTTCTCAAGGCCGAAATGCTCTGCAATCTTCAGAATCCAGCGATCGGTATTCTTCCGGCCAATGGGGATGGTGTCAATCAAAAAAGGAATGGCATATTTTTCTTTGATATGCTCCACAAAGTAATCATCATGGGTACCGCAAATACTCACATTCAATGAGGTTTCAAGGGAGTATTGAAAATCCTCCGGCTCGGCGTAGCAGGGAATAAAGGTTACGGTCAGCCCAATGGCGTCGAGTATCCTTTGAAGCTCAAGCTCGTCAGCACGGCTCATGGAGCCCACGTTGAGGATATTGACATGACGGCTGACGCGGTAGTTTTCTTTCATCCTTTCCAGCTCAGGCTCGGCAATGTATTCCCGCCTTTCGGGCTTTCTTACATAGTTCTTAAGTATTCCGTGATACACCGCATCATAGGCTGTGGCCATAACCTTCGTCTTGAAGCCCTCACAATGGATGGGCACAAGGCTGGCCGCTGTCTGGGTTTGAAGGTCGGAAAGGATGCTGTCAATATCATCCCCGATAAGAGAAGGCACGCAGCCGTTGGCTACAATAATGGTCACGGGCCGGAACTCGTGATCCGCATAAAGGATGGCCTCACGCAGCTTGCGTTCTCCGCCTGAGATGACATCGGCCTCGTCTAAATTGGTGCTCAGCCAAATGATACCCTCGGCCTGGGGATCCCGAAGCTGCTTGAAGGTTTTGTTGACGCCAACATTACCTATACTGCAGGTTCCGCAGCCAATAGGGGAATGCATGATGATGACAGCATTTCTTAACGTGTTCAATATGGCCAGACTCAAGGTGAACTGGCAGCCCTGGGTTTGGGAAAACCGGCGTCCGGCAAGATTCAGACAGCCTTTGCTGCCAAAGCAGCCTTTTTTTAAACACCCCCTCATCTCCCGTAGGGTTCCGCCAAAGGCGATATTGGCTTTCAAGCGATCTTCTCTGGCCGGGGCTGATTTTGCTTCGAGATAATTCATGACTCACTCCTCCTATCGTGCGGCCACAAGGATGCCGAGAAGATCCTCGGTCAAGCTTAAGGCGCCATTGATTCCAGCATAAGCGCGGTTTAAAACAATCCTGTTGGTGATGGGGAAAGAGACTGTAAGGAGCCCAAACCCAAACTGTTGGGCAAGGTCTCGCTCAAAAACACTGCCTAAGAGCACTGTGGGTCCGAAAGCGTCGTAGTATTTTTCGTTCCGATTGGCAGGCCAGATTTCGGTGAGATATTTTTTTACCGAAGAGGTATCGGTATCAAACCTGACAACAGGGGTAAGACCTGATTCAAGGTTTTCAAACCGCTCAAGCAGAACCGATTTTTCATTCTCCTCAACAAAATCGGTGATGACGGTGAGCTCGGGAACCCAGCCCAATTCATCGGACAAGAATCGCGTAACGGCGGGTGCATAATTGGCATCGCCTACCACCACCGCGTATCTTTGGAGGTCTATATCGTTATAGAGGTCGGCCAATCGCTCCAGATAGCTGTAATAGATGGCTTTCTCCTGGGCAATCACCGATTCGGTCACATTAGGGTCGATGGACAAAGTCTGGGCAACTTTTCGTAAGAAGGCCTCAGTGGCAACGGCCCCGATGGGAAGGCCCGTAGTAATGTAGGGGATATCATGGACCTCCTCAAATTTCCTGGCTGCCTGTACCCCGTGGATGTCGGAGACCACAATATTGAGAGAAGCACCCCCTGCATTTTTAATGCTTTCCAGGCCCTCTCCTTCGCCAAAAAGGGTATTGACCTTAAGCCCCAGCTTCGTAAGAAGGCGTTTAATTTCCTTTAGATTACCCTCCCAGAAAACATCCTGGGCAGGTACGATTCCCAGTACATTGACGGCCAGAGGAGTCTTTTGCCTCTGTTTACTGACATATTTATGGATCAGTGCGCTTAGCACCAGCTCATAGCCGGTAAAGGAATTCCCCCTGAAGCTGGGGGTATGTACGGGGAGGACGGGTTTTTCATGGTCTATGAATTCCGAGGTAATGGCCTCAAGATCATCCCCGATCATCTCTACCATACAACCGGTAAGCACCAGATAGATATCTCCATCCATGACTTCCAGGGTGGAGGCGATCTGCTCCCGTAAACGAGCTTCGCCTCCAAAGACGATATCCCTTTCCACCACATTGCTGCTAGGAAGGCTTAAGCCTCCGCAATAGCCCCCGCCTAAGTATCCGGCACCGGGATTGATGGCATTGTGAAGATTATGCCCGCAGCCGGCTGAGGCATGAATGATGGGAATGGCCCGGGGAATGGCGCGGAGTGTGGCAAGCGCTCCGCCAAGAGCACAGGTATAGCGCGGGCGATCAACAAATTTACTCATTGGACTTCCTCCATTTTAATTTAGGATTAAAAGAATCCTCCATGGCCCTATCCATGGGAAAAGGTTTCCTGAAACTTCCTGGTGGGGTATAACAGATCGGCAAGGTCCTGCTTGCCGGGAATACCGCAGGCATCGGCCCGGCAATGCTGACAATGCCTGAAGACGGGTAAGTAAGCTTCCGCAGCCGAACGGGCTTTCATAAGCTCATGACAATCGGGGGCGGGCAAGTGAGAAAGCTCATGCTGTGGAATGAGGGGAATGATATTGATAAGAGAGGCTCCTTGCTCTTTCACGGCTTCTGCTATCTCACCAATATGTTGGTCGTTGATGCCCGGTATCAAAACAATATTGATTTTAATGACTGCCCCAAGCCGGGACATTTTTTCTATACCGCGTTTTTGGGCATCAATGAGAATCTGGGCGGCCTCTTCCCCGTTAAGCCTCTGCCCATCCAGAACGATTCCGCCGCAGATATTCTTTAAAATATCAGCATCTACGGCGTTCACGGTGACAGTGACGGTCCGAACCCCTGCATCATATAAGTCCTGAGCATAGCGCTCCAGAAGAAGCCCATTGGTGCTTAGGCATAAGATGAGTTCAGGGTGGCGTTCATGAATGAGCTGAAAGGTTTTAAGGGCATGGGGGGTGGCCAGTGTATCTCCCGGCCCGGCAATCCCGGCCACGGTGATCTCGGGGCAGAGTTCCAGGGCTTTGTCTACAAGTACAGCAGCATTTTCCGGCGAGAGTAACTCACCAGTTACTCCCGGGCGCTGTTCGGATTTGTTATAGGTTCTTTTGCAGAATCTGCACTGAATATTGCAGGAAGGACTCACCGGAAGGTGAACCCGGCCCCTGGTCATATTGGCCTTTCCGCTAAAACAAGGATGGAGTGTGGATATCTTTTCAAATCGGGTATCGAGCTTTGCTTCTAGGCAGGCCATGAAGTTTCCCTCCTTTGGTAAATCTACCGTTCCAGGCTGTCAAAAAGCGGAGTGGAAAGATACCTCTCGCCGGTGTCGGGGAGGAGCACCACCACTATTTTTCCTTCAAACTCTGGGCGTTTGGCAATTTGGGTGGCTGCAAAGGCGGCAGCTCCTGACGAAATGCCTACCAACAGACCCTCAAGACGTGCCAGAGCCTGGGCCGTGTCATAGGCCTCCTCGGTTCTGACCTTATAGATCTCGTCAATGACATCCCTGTTCAGAACCGCCGGAATAAATCCTGCACCAATGCCTTGAATTTTGTGGGGGCCCGGCGCCGATCCTGAAAGAACCGCCGAATCGTAGGGTTCAACAGCAATGATGCGGATGTCAGGGTTTTTTGCTTTCAGGGCTTCACCCACGCCTGTTATCGTGCCTCCCGTGCCGACACCGCCGATAAAGGCGGCAATCTCACCCTGGGTATCCCTCCAGATTTCCTCAGCGGTGGTTTCCCTGTGAATCTTAGGATTGGCCGGATTATTGAACTGCTGGGGGATAAAGGCATGGGATATTTGAGAGGCAAGCTCCTCCGCCTTTCTGACGGCGCCTTTCATCCCATCCTTTCCAGGAGTCAGAACCAACTCGGCATTAAGGGCCTTAAGGAGGCTTCTCCTCTCCTGGCTCATGGTTTCGGGCATGGTAAGAATCAGGCGGTACCCTTTGGAGGCAGCCACAAAGGCAAGACCAATACCCGTATTCCCACTGGTGGGTTCAATAATGACAGTATCTTTGGTGATGGCCCCGCGTTTCTCCGCCTCTTCGATCATGGCAAGGGCAATTCTGTCCTTGACGCTCCCCAAGGGATTAAAGTACTCAAGCTTAGCAACCAGCCGGCCCTTTAAGGACTGCTTTTTGTTGTAATCGGTGAGCTCCAGGAGCGGGGTGTTTCCAATCAACTCGGTCAACTTTGAAGATATTCGTGCCACAGTAAAGCCTCCATTCAAAATATAATACATATATGATTACTATGTTTATGTGATTATCATTATAATCCAGGACAAGCGTCCTTGTCAAACAAAAACATACAAAACATATATAGATTATATTAAAGCACAAAAGGCAAGGGCCATAAGGCGTATTCATAGGGTAAATTATCCAAAAAACCAAAGAGATTGAGAAGAAAACAATAAAAAAAGTGTCTGGAAAAATATTCACAGACACTTTTATTTAAAGCGATGGGTAGAGAGTTCAGTTGCCTAAAAACTCCTTAAGGGGGTCTATATCCACATGATATTTAGAGCTGTTTTTTTCGTCCAAATAGACGGTGAGGCTTTTAATGCCGGTATTTTGAAGAATGGCGTTTACGTTGAACCATATATTTTCACTGTTAAACGAAAAAACTTTCCGGCTGCCGGGCTCCACATAGCTGCACCTTAGCACAAAGGGATGGCGACCATTCATGGAGAAGCTTCTATTGATGTCTACCGAGTCAATACGAGCCTCAACTCGTTGCCCGGACTCCTTCAGTCGGTGTTTTTTCTTTTTCTTCAGGATACCAGATAGGATGGGAGAGGCGCCAACAATGAAAAAAACCGACCCAAAACCTATAACCAAGTAACCTATGAAGTTCACGCTACCTCCACGGAAATCAAAGGGATTATCAGGATTAAAGTAGACCTTGGTCCTGCCTCCAATCGCCATACCACTATGCCATTCTCCAAGCTTTCCGTGATAGGTTTGGCCATCCACCTTAAACTCAACAGCCACAGAGTGACGGGTGTCGCCATCGGAATCCCTATAGGTATCAATGTCAGTAATGACGGCAGTGGCCTCATGGGCAACATTAAGAAAAGCGGTATTAGAGGTCTGTAGGTAAATGCCAAAACAAACAAGGAGAATACCTACCAGGATAAAAATAATTAATACAATATTTCCTGACAAAGGTAATTTCATTTTTTCATACCCCCCAGAGCAATAATTTACAAAATAAGTATACCATAACAATTATCATTATAGGGCAAGGAGTTTGCATATAAAAACCAGTGGAAAGGTGTAGCCTTTCCACTGGTTTCCTAATCTCTTGATTGTCGGTTTACTATTGAGCCGATCCATTGACGATAATCTGCCCATCCTTGATAAAGGCTTCATCCATTCGCGCGACCTGGGTAAAGAAAGTCAAAGGAACGTAGGTGCTGCCGCCATGGGTATCGGGAGCAGTTCCCAGCAAGATGGGAGCAGTTTTGAAGTAGATATAGTAATCCTTGAAGAGGGTAAAGGAGATACTCTTATTTAAGGTGACACTCTTTTCAGCATTGTCCCATGTTACCTGAAAGCCCAGGGCTTCGCCAACGGCACGGATAGGAACCATGACGGCTCCGTCCTCCTTGGCATAGGGAGCGGGTGCTTTGATGGTCTTCCCGTTCACCACAAGGCTCATGGAAGCGACAGTGTCGGCCCAGTCCTGCTTTTCTTCATCGGTTAGCTGGTGAAGAGGCGGTACGGCCTCTTCAAACAAGACCACGATTTTTGAAGGGGTGGTCTGAGCGGGGATTGATCGGGTGGTTACGTCATAGTAGACCACGAGCTTTCTGTTTTTGAGCTCTCCGGTAAAGGCCTTTCCGTCTTCCAGAATGATTTTTGTTTCATCGGAAACATTGAGCTTCAGCCAATTGTCACTGCTGACTAGATTCTCATCAAACCGATCGGTTTTAATGCTCTGGCCCTGGGGCAGATCCACAACCATCACCTCGGCCACATACTGAGGAGGGTAAATCATAATCACGGGTCTTGTGGCATCATAAAAGCCTGTAACCTGTGAGCCCACGTCCAGGGTCTTGTCGGTAGCCCAAAAGGTATCCTTGTTTACCAGGAAGTTTGTCAAACGCCCCTCCCCATCCTCTGTCAGAACGAAGGTTTTTTCATCGGAAATAGTACCATCGGTGTTGACATAACTATTTATTTCTTTGACGATGCCGGTGAAGGAATTAAAGTAAACTACCTTTTCAGCCTCCGTTATATGTTCAGCCTCATGGGGGATCACTTGATCCAGATTTGTGGCGGCCATGGCGCCTGTGGTTGAAGATAACACCACCAATGCTGATAAAACACCGGTCATCACTTTTTGAATTTTTTTCATAACGCTTCTCTCCTTTGTAAAACTTATGTTGTTGTAAGACTCTACACTTAAATAGACGAGCCATCCTAAGCTTGGTTCAAAAAAGGAAGAAAATATTACTTGACAGGGCGCATAATTGAAATATAATGAGTATATACTCAATGAGTAGGTGGTCAATAATATGCAGTCAAAACGACAGATGCAAAAAGAAAATACAAGAGAAAAGATAATAAAAGCAGCCTATCAGGTTTATTCGAAGCAAGGGTTCTCAGCGGCAACAGCAGCCATTACAAAGGAAGCCTCCCTCGCCCATGGCACCCTATTCGCCCATTTCCCATCACTGGAGGGATTGTTGTGTTGCCTGATAGAGGATTTTGGCAATGCTTTAGGGTCGGAAATGCACCGCATCACTAAAGAAAGCCACAGCCTTCATGAGTTACTCAAGGCACATCTGGATACCTTGGCGGGACATGAAGACTTTTATACTCGGCTTATCACCGAAAGAAGTGCATTACCGGCAGATGCGATGCTATCCTTTGCAAACACTCAATCAATCCTCGCCTACCATTTTAATAGGGTGTTGGAGCGGGAATATGAGAATCAGGCCATCAAGATTCTTCCAGTGCACTTCATCTTCAACACTTGGATAGGGTTGATCCATTACTATTTGGAGAACAAGGACTTGTTTTCCCCGGATAGGCCGCTTTTGGAACGGTACGGCCCACAGCTTATAGAGACCTTTATGGAGCTGATAAAAAAATGAAAAGGAGGCTTATAAATGAAAACATGTATTGCTTGCGGTATGCCCATGAGAGAAGCTAATGAATTTGCAGGAGGAAACACAAGTAAGGACTATTGTGTCCATTGTGCCCGCCCGGATGGATCAATGCAGTCGTTTGATGAAAAGAAAGCAAGTATGGTCAGCTTTATCGTCAAGACCCAGGGATTTGATGAAAAAGCCGCCATCCGTATGGCTGAAGCCAATATGAAGCGTCTTCCCGCGTGGACAGAGTATTTTGTATAGGGGATTTATATGGGTAAATTATCGGATCTGCCCAATGTGGGCAGTGTTTTGGAGAAGAACCTCAACGCTGTTGGTGTGCATACACAAGAAGAGCTTAGGGCCATGGGAAGTAAAGAAGCTTTCCTTCGTATAAGGGTCATTGACAGCGGCGCTTGCCTGCATATGCTCTATGGCATACAGGGAGCAATAGAGGGAATAAGAGACACCCATCTTTCCGAAAGTACCAAAGAAGATTTAAGAAGGTTTTATAATAGTTTATAAAGCACGCCATAAAAGCAAAAAGCCTGTAATACCAGGCTTTTTCTAACGGTTCTTGACCCCGCCTCCGATACGCATGAGGGCGGTATCAAGTTTGGTCTGTTCTTCCAATCAACAGCATACTGGTAATAATTAATAGTCCTCCTACCCATTGTCCAGTGCCTATGGGCTCTTGCAAAATGAACAGTGACAAAAGCATGGAGGTCAGAGGGATCATCCCGGAAAAAGCGGCGGCTGTATAAGCATTGCAGAGTTTTATGCCCTTATAGAAAAACACGAAGGCCAAAGCGGTCACAATCAGGCCGTACCATAGCAAGGCCAGCCCTTCCTTGACTCCTATTAGCCGTAAGGCACTAAGGGGTTGTTCTGCCATAGCAGGAATCACAGATAAAACAAAAGCGATTGCGGATACCAGCAGCGTTAGCACCAAGGGAGGTATCTGAACTTCCTGTTTATTCTGCTGCTTTGCCCTGTGTTTTCTTGATAGGATATTAAAGGCTGATTCACTTGCTGCGGCACAAAGAACGAGCAGATTTCCTCCAATATGCTCCATAGAAAACGCAGCGGCGGACAGATTGACTCCCTGTAATGAAACAATGCCTGAAACCGTACAAGCAATGCCAAGAGCCGTCCACCTTGAGAGCTTTTCCTTAAGTATGAAGAAAGCCAACACGGAGGTTATTGCAGGCGTCGCTCCGGTGAGAATTCCTGCCTCTAGGGTGCTTGTCAGGCCCACCCCAAGCAACAAAAAAATACGGAATAAAAATATTCCGAAGAATGCTTGCAGCACAATCATTTTCCAATCACCCTTTTTGAACTGGCGAATGGTTTGAACGGTTTTCACCCCATAAAAGGGCAATAGGCAGATAAGCATAATACCTAAGCTTAAAGCGGTAATAGTGAAGCTGCCCAGCTTGTCGGATAGAATATAGCCTGTAATAACTGAAGTGCCGGCCAGTGAAAAGGCCAGCAATAGGTATATTTTTCCCGTTATTCTTTTCATCCTCAACCCTTTTCTATAGTATTGCAATACCGTAGCTTTTTGATATAGTTATATCAGGTTAACTGGACTATAATAAGTGCCAGTTAAACCAT
This sequence comes from Bacillota bacterium, assembly GCA_023415205.1. Classification (GTDB taxonomy): domain Bacteria; phylum Bacillota; class Clostridia; order DSM-8532; family DSM-8532; genus DTU059. Next base: position 48,891 of record JAEZLR010000043.1, read on the forward strand.
ATTATTATAGTGCCAGTTGAAAGGGGAATTTGGATGTGGGGTATTGAACTACGCTATAGGGATGAAGTCAGCCTGTCCCGCCAGATCTTCTTGTCGCTGAGGCAACGCATATTGGCCGGCCAGATTCCCCAAGGAGAGGCCCTGCCCTCCACACGGGAGTTGGCAAAGGGTTTGGGCGTTTCCCGAAACACCATTTGCGAAGCATATGATATGCTTTGGACGGAAGGCTTTATTGTCAGCCGTCAGGGTGCGCCCTCCCGTGTTGTGACAGGACTAGATATCCTACCGCATAAGACGGCTGGGACACAGGAAATAATTAAAGAACAGACGCCCATCCTGTGGGATTTTAAAACGGGGCAACCGGATCTCTCTCTTTTTCCATGGAAGCTATGGAGCCAAATGGTTCACAATGCGGCGAACAGTCTGTCCGTCCAACAATTAACCTACAGTGGACCAAAAGGATATGCCCCTTTATGCGAGGAAATAGCCCTTTGGTTACTTCGCAGCAGGAGCATGAAAGTAAGCCCGGAGGACATATTCATCACCTCAGGAGCCACCCAGGCGCTACATTTACTAGTAGATATCCTGCATAAAGAGGGGCGCGCGTTTGCTTTGGAAAGCCCTTCTCATCCAGGAATCCGCACGATCATTAACGATAAAGGCTACCCGCTTAAATGGATGCCGGTGGACAATCAGGGGGCGGTCCTTTCATCACTCAAAGATGAAGCACTTTCAGCCGCTTATGTCACACCCTCCCACCAATTTCCGTTGGGTGGAATACTTCCTGCCGGACGCCGTGCTGCTCTGATACGGCTCGCTATTGAGAAGGATTTTTATGTGATAGAGGATGACTACGACAGTGAGTTTCGCTATTCCGGTTCACCGGTCAGCCCGATTTACTCAATGAACTCCACACATGTAATCTATGTGGGAACCTTCAGTAAGACCTTGTTTCCGGCCCTTCGGCTGGGTTTTGCTATTCTACCCGAGCCTCTTAAGGCAAAGTGGAGGCATTACCGAAATTATATGGATGTGCAAAATCCCGTTCTGGAGCAAGCCGCCCTGACGGAATTCCTTAATAAGCGGAAAATGGATAGGCATGTACAACGCATGCAGCGTGTATACGGTGAAAAGCGTAATACTTTATTGCGTCATATTGGGGATGCTTTCGGTAACTCCGTAAAGCCGTGGGGGGATGCCTCCGGATTGCATGTGGCACTTCAATTTCCAGGAAGGCAGTTCGGGGAAAGGTTCATAAAGGAGTGCAGGGAAGCAGGTATTCGAATCGCCACCGTAGCGCAATATAGTCCTATGAAGGACTGTCATAACGATAAGCTCCTTGTGGGTTACGGGCATTTAAGCCATGCACAGATACAAGAAGGTATCAAGGCCCTAAAACAGTTCATACCATCCTGTAAGACCAAAAGAAAAAAGGGGCTGTCTCAAAATAAAACTTTGAGATAGCCTCTTTTTAATGCCTAAAAACACAAAAGACGGGTCCAAAAGACTCGTCAAATGCGGTAGAATATAGTTGTGAAGCCGATATTACTACAACA
>JAEZLR010000004.1 GCA_023415205.1 Bacillota bacterium
GTCTGTTGTCAGCTGATTTACCGGCTTTCTCGCCCTTATCATAACCTAGTTCGGTATCCAGCTCGGCTTCCAGCATCTCCTGTAAAGTTTCCTTGAATAGCTCCTTCAGGGCTTTCTGGGCATCATCCGCAGAGACAAGATTGTTTTCCTTGATAAATGCTCGAAGTTGTTCCTTAGTCCATAATTTGCTCATTGGCTTTCCTCCATGCTTATATTTTACATGTTCTAGCCAATAGCACAAACCATTTTACACACTCAGCTTCGGGCGTGATCAAGGGTCATTGCTGCCACACCTTCTCACCGGGCTGGTAGTTCCGCTTCGCTGCACTGCTCGCCTATGCAACCTAGCTGGTCGTTTCGCTTCGCTGCACTGCTCGCCTATGCAACCTAGGCGGCAAGCGCCGCTAAAGGGAAGCGCTCTTCGATGGTGTCGTGAAAACGAAACGTTATATGAAACCGCACGATTAGTGCCCCATTTAAGTCAATAACGGATGATTATAGGAGTTAGAGTTATGCAAGAAAATAAGCTAGAATATAAAAAGTATCTTGATGAAATTCAGAATAGTATCCATAGAGAACTTCTAAAATTGAATGGGTATAAGAAGAGTGGCCGTACATTCAATAAACAGGCTGAAGATGGGCTTGTCCAAGTTATTAATTTTCAATCTGGGCAGTATCCAATTGGTAATTATATTATCCCAGGATTTCGAGAAAGTTTTTATGGACTTTTTACTGTAAACTTAGCCATTTACATCCCTGAAATAGTAGAACTTGAAGAGAGATCGAAACCTAGCAAGAACGTTATTCAGGAGTATGATTGCCATATTAGAACAAGACTTAGCAATTTGATATCAAACGAAGATTACTGGTGGCAAATATCAGAGGACTCAAAGGGATTATGTTCAATTATTATAGAACAATTACAAAAGCATGCTTTTGTGTTTTTTGATGAGTTATCCTCCCGAGAGAAAATAATGAATAATTTAGCGTTGTATATTAAGAAATACCATGTTATGAGTAGAAATTATCTTGATATTGGTCTGATACATTATAAATTAGGGAGCATGGCTCAAGCTGAGGAATATTTTAACAGACATTATAATGAAACAGATGTTCACTCACATAAAAAGTATGTTATCGATCTTTCAGAAAAACTTGGTATAATGATTCATAATAAGTAAATTTTAAAAGATCCTTTGTAGCACGTGCGGCATCCTATAACATTGCATTTACGTAAAGGGCACAGCACGAAGTAATGCATAAAAAGAAGGTTCACGATGTCATTGCTGCCCACACCTAATTATAGAACTTCAAGGAGAATAAAGATGGACATAACTTTTAGAAAAGCAGAACCATTTGAAATTACTATCGCTTTTTCATTACTAAAGGATGCAGCAATATGGCTAAATGAGAAGGGTATAGATTATTGGCAGGATTGGCTGAACCCACCATCAAATTTTAAAGATTGGGTAAAAGCAGGTTTCAATAATAATGAGTTTTATTTTGTTGAGTATGAAAATGATATAGTTGGAATGTATAGGCTTCAATATAATGATGAATTGTTTTGGGGTATACGGGAAGATAGATCCGGATATATACATTCCTTTACAACCAAAAGAAATCTTAAAGGAAAGGGTATTGGTAACGAGATATTAAAACATATAGAAACAACCCTAAAAGAAAGCGGAATAGATTATCTAAGACTTGATTGTTCATCTAAAATTAATGGTCTATGCACATATTATGAAAATTATGGATTTAGAGGAAAGGGAACCGTAAGTTTATTTGGTGATATCTTAAATCTTTATGAAAAGGATTTAAGGGCTGTCGTCCATGCCAGCTAAGAGCTTTGAGGTCATCGTCCATCACATAATAAAACCGGTACGTATGTGTAATTCCTGCTTTGAGCGCCTTATCTATGAATTGAGGAATGGGCTTTGCTTAATTATTATTAGAGTTATTAATATGAGTAAAACTTATTTAAGGAGAGATTAATTAATGATTGTTCGAAGTTGGCATGGAATAGTTCCGATCAAAAAAGCAGAAGGTTTTCGGAGTTATTTAAACGAAACAGGCATTAAAGAAGCTACATCTTTACCAGGGAACAAGGGAGCATACATCTATAGCCAATCACAAGGAGAATTCGAACATTTTTTTATGGTATCTTATTGGGAAAGCATAGAATCAATTATCAGCTTTGCAGGTTCGTGTCCCCATATAGCTGTTACCTATCCGGAGGATAATGTTTATTGCCTTATTTCTGATCCGATTGTTCTCCATCATGAGGTTCAAACAATGCCATCTGAGTTTCCTCTATTTTTATAATAACTGGTATTTGATAAATCTTTATCGTGTATTTATTCAAGACTTAATTAAGGCTAAATCCTCAATAACTGTAGTGTTATGGAGGGCAGGAAACTACACAAAAAGCAGCAGCTTCACTCTTTGATTTAGAGATATCAATGCTCAGAACAGGGTGGGCTAATTAGAAGGATAGATTTCTCCTGCCGGGTGGTAAATATGCTGAAAAGGGCAATGATAAGAGAATTATTTGAGGGCAAGACGATGGATTTAAGTAGGAAATTAATAGATGATATCAGCTTACATAAAAGAGAATATGACAAGATACTAAAATTTGCAGGGTTTAGTTTATTAATTAGATGAATAGAGAAAGGACATATTGGTTGTTTGAACCCTTATTGCAAATTAGCGACACTGCCCATTAGGGCTTGCAACAGACAAAATCATCATTTTTAGGTATTGATATATTAGAAAACTTAATACATAAAGCACATTGTGTTTTGTGATGGTAGAAATGTAGGTGTATAACGGGATGAAGACGGTTATCATTCACGGACAGAGCCATAAAGGCAGTTCCTATAACATTGGAAGAATGCTGGCAAACCAAATAGCATCCGAAAATGAGATTACAGAGTTCTTTCTGCCAAAGGATTTAAATCATTTTTGCTTAGGGTGCTGTCAATGTCTTGAATCCGAGACAAAATGTCCATTTTACAATGAAAAGCACATTATTGAGTCGGCAGTTGAAGATGCTGAAATCCTGATATTTACGACACCAACCTACTGCATGAGAGCTTCTGCCCCCATGAAGTCTTTTATTGATTTAACCTTTATCAACTGGATGCCGCATCGCCCCAAGGCCTCTATGTTCCAGAAGAAGGCGGTGGTCATCTCGGCTGCGGCGGGCGGGGGAACAAAAAAAGCTATAAAGGATATCACCACTTCCCTGTTTTACTGGGGTGTTCCCTATATTAAATCTAGAGGCTTTAATGTTGACTCTATCAGCTGGCAGAAAGTGAAGGATCAAAGAAGACTGGAAATCGAAAGGTCAATATTGCGGCTGGCAAATACCCTAAAGAAAACAGGAAAACCGAGGGTGAAGCTGATTACTAAGATTGTATTCAACTTATTCCGATCAAACATAAGAAAAATAGATATTCAATCATCACCCTATAAAAGTGATTATTTACATTGGTATAATAATGGTTGGCTAGGCAAAAACAGGCCTTGGAAAACATAATAAAGCCGATACATATAGAGCATGGAGTTTACATAAAATCATATCACCTGAAAACCGCTTCAGGAATGTTGTATAACAATTTGGGTATTTGAAATGAATAGCAATAAACTGATGGAGTTATTAATAAGTAAAGGGGCTTCTCAAGTTGGTTTTGCCGATTTGTCAGAATTAGCAACTGATGATATGAAATCAGGGGTCTCAATAGTATTGCGCATCCCTGAGGATGTTATTAGATCCATTTCTGATGGTCCCAATACTGAGTATTATAATTGGTATCATGAGCTCAATAGTAAATTAAATCATCTCGCTGAATCAGGGGCTCAGTTTATAAGAGCTCTGGGGTATGAGGCCATTGCGCAAACCACCACCTTTGTTAAAGAATTTGGGATTTATAGAACCCAATTACCACATAAAACAATTGCAACATTGGCTGGCTTGGGATGGATAGGAAAGAGTGCCTTATTAGTGACAAAGAAATATGGTTCTGCAATTCGTTTGTCTTCTATATTAACAAACATGCCATTAGATTACGGGGTGCCGATCAAAAAATCGCTATGTCCTCAAGGATGCGGTATATGTAAGAATGCTTGTCCGGGAGAGGCAATTTCAGGTGTAGCTTGAGCATGTGTAAACGGAATTTCTGACATTGACTTTCTACCAAACCGTTGTTATAATAAGCTTTGCTATCCATGCGGACATGGCGGAATTGGCAGACGCACTAGATTTAGGATCTAGCGGGTGACCGTGGGGGTTCAAGTCCCTTTGTCCGCACCAAATAAGCACGATAGTTATGATACCATTGGTATTGAAACTATCGTGCTTTTTCTTTTTGCCCAAAATTAATGCATTGGAGTTCGGGGATTGTCACAATTACGAAGATTTTCGCGGTGTAGTTTTGCCCGATATACGAGCCACTCTTAAGAAATATCCTGAAATAGAAAGTTGTCTGACTGCATTGTTTGAGGAAATCAATGAAAAGCGCATCATCATTGTTGAGTCGGGATGTTCGGGTACTTTCCCAATGCTGCTTAAGAGTTTAGACGACCGAGTTGAAGTGCGTATGTACACAACATATCCTTATCTGTTAGAGATATATGCAGATAAAATATACTCTCCTAAATACGAGGAAAATCGTCTGTTTGAAAGCTTGTATTCTCAGGATTTGTATTTCCAATTTTCTGTTTTAAAGGATGGGCGTTTCTATATTAGGAAGTGCCAAAATAAAGATGTACAGAAAAATGCTTTTGCAGAAATCAAAGTTACTTTAAATAAAAAACTGATGAAAAGATAAATTGTAAGCCATCTATCTTTATGACAAACTTTCCTTATTTTACAAGGCTTCCGGAGCCTTAAAACGTGAACTTGTATGTATTTAAATCAGCAGTTTCACGCGGACAACACCTGCATCCGCGTGACAAATCAATCCGATTTCTATTGCTTGGCAAAGGCTATTTCAGCAGCAGACCATTAATTTTGCTCTTTAGTGACCTTACCATGAAAATAAAAGCTTTTATTCAGTAGAATGGCAACTGCCATTATAATGAGCAGAACACCGGAAGCAATCATCAGCAGGCGCATGGAAATCGCATCGGCGAGTGGTCCGAACACCACCATACCCAGCGGCAGAAAGCCTGAAAACATTGCACCGAATAAACCAAACATCCGCCCCTGCATCGCCGGTGGGGTATTTTCCTGTAAAAGGGTTGTAGAGGCGGTCTGTACCATGGTAAGTGCTATGCCATATATCGCCATAAGCACAAGATAAACCACGAAGTGATCTACCGCTCCCATACCAATAGCCAGTACACCGAAAGCAATCATTCCCACCACCAATGTTTTGACGCGGTTTTTAAATCCACCCCATGCTCCGATAAGTAAACCTCCCGCAGCCATGCCCATGAATCCGATGACCTCAACCAGTGTTAAATACCAGTAGGTATCACCGTAGTAACGGCTGACGAACAGCGTTGCGAGAAAACCCGCAGGGACGCACAGGAAAATAAATAGTCCAAATAAAAGCAAGAGAGGCCCCACAAAGCTATCCTTTGTGGCGTATTTGAAACCGGCTTTCATTTCTGAAAGCATGGATGGAGCTTCCTCCGATTTGGTAAATGGGATGGAAACGGCAGACAGTATGCCGATTCCTGCAATTGCGGTTGCAATGTCAATGACGAGTGTTTCCCGAAGTGTTCCAAAGGAAAGCACCGCTCCTGCCGCAGCCGGGGCCGCAAATTGAACCAATGATTGAAGGGCAGAATTGACACCGTTGAATTTCATCAGTATATCCTCCGGCACAAGCTGCGGAATTGCTGAATTGACGGCGGGTGTTTGTATACCTGTCCCGAAAGAACGGATAATTGAGATAATGACAAGTGCCAGCAGCAGGGACGTTTCTTCACCGATATAGGGCATGAGTAATGTCAGGGCCAGCGTCGCCAAGGCAATCATAGCGTCGGCAAAAATAATGAGCCGCTTGCGGGGATATCGATCCGCCCATACACCGGAGAAAAATGAAATAATGAACTGCGGCACATACGCTGCGACGGTAAGGGCCGATACCCATACTCCGGACGATGTTTTAAGTGTTACATACCAGATAATCGCAAATTGTACCAGTGACGAGCCAAACAGTGTTATACCCTGACATGCAAGGAAAAGCGCGGCTTTCTTTTTATATTTGTTCATAACAATATTAACCTCCCGCTTCTTTTAGAAAATAAGTATAGCAGGAAATCAAAGCGTGGTGTACTACTGGAGGGTAGAAAAGCTACGATAAATCAATCAACTACCGTGGGTTCAGCAGGTATAATCATTTTTGGATTGAAGTTAATCTCATAGCGGTGTTTACTCACCTCAGTTTTCCCTAAGTCTTCGACGACGTAAGTCACTTCACTTGACAAATATACAAAGTGTTTATAGTAAGTACCGTCGTCGTTCTCGCCGATGACTGCTAAATCTCCATCGTCTTCCTTCTCAATTGAGAAGTTACCTGTCATTTGGAAAAGTATGGTATCTGTTCTTTGATTAATCACGGTTAGTCTTCTTAAAACGTTAAAATTGTCGGCCTCTTGAGACAGATTGTGACTCACCCGGTCTGCCTGAGTACATCCCACCAACAACGACAATGCCAATAGTACCATTGCAATCATTACGGAAGTTTTTCTTAATTTAATCATATTAATCCCCTCACGTTGTTACAATTTTATTCCATCTATTATATTATACACGCCGCCCGGTTACAAGGTTGACTAAGGATTGCCCGCTTAACGAATGGAGTAAAAGAAGGTTGGGAATCATGCTTGCCCCGTAACATGTATTAAAGTATAATTTTAACTATTAGTCTAAATACAGATAAACAAGCCTCTAGAAGTTCTGAGGTCATTGTACCATCATCACTGTCACATCGTAAATTTGTGTTGCACCCATCGTATGTCACTCATAATCCCGCTTGAAAAAACCGAGTGCATAGCTCGTATGTGAGGATATTGTCTATGGAAAATCGAAAGGAAAATGGAGCGGAACCCACCCCAATTGAAAAAGCCAAAAGAAAGTACCCATGGGTAAAATGGGGGGCTTTAGCGGCCTGTTTTGCCCTAGCACTATTAATAATTATTAAGATTATTTCTACAGTAACCGTTGGGTTTGCAAAAACCGAAAAGCTATCCATGCTCGTTATCACGGAGGATTCAGGCGAAACTACAGGCTTACCAGGAGCTCGGGCCTACGACATTTCAGAAATTATCAACGCTAATCCTTGGACTGAGAGGACTAAGGTGTCATCACTACCCGTTTATCAAAACATACAGGCTTATGAAAGCATTGGGACGATAAATGCCGATTTAGACAAGATGAAAGGGCTTCTTCTCGAACTTGCAAATCGTTTGGGCATGAGTGCTCATACCATTAAGATTACTGACGATACTCCCAACGCAGAGACACAGGCGGCAATTATAAATAAATTCGATGAAACAGGTGATAGCGCTCCAGAGGAATATTTCGCCCCAAGCTCTGTTAATGTTGAAGACAATGGCATAAGAGTTGAAGTAGATCAACAGATGATAGCAACAGTGAGGTTTAAGCCTGCTCTATCGCTTCCGGAGGGATATAACTTTACATATTATGCCGCTTATGACGAGGTTGTTGCAGTGGCCCAATATCTAAAAGAAGAGTACATGGATTTCATCGGTATGGATAATCCAAAGATAAATGTCTATGGTGGTGCTTATGATCTCTATAGCCAACAAGCGTACTCTATTGAGTTTTATGAGGGGAGTGGCGATATTACAGACCAAATAGTAAACTATAATTTTAATAGGGTGGCTTTTTACTGCGATGATGAAGGAAAGCTCTATATGGCTAGGGTGTTCCAGCCTGACTTATCCATAAAAGTTGGCGACTATCCCATTATCACAGTCAGCGAGGCAAAGGAGCAATTAAAAAATGGCGGCTTTGTCTCACCTTTACGAGAAAAAGGCCCCGACCTTCAATCTGTGGCAAAGGTCGAATTGATTTATCGTACGGGCAGCATAGAAAAATATTTCATGCCCTACTACCGTTTCTTTGTCGAGTTATCCGATAAGAGGAGAGATAACGGTCTTAGAGTCTACCAAATTTATGATGTGCCCGCCGTCGAGGGGAAGTACATCTCTAATATGCCGGTATGGGACTGAAGGTCATTGGGGACCCTGTGGTGCCTGTAGGATAGATTGCCATCATGCGCGTCTGATTAAAATGCCAAAATCTTATCGATAAAATGCTCTGAATTTCGATCATTTTCGCTGTTGTTTTCAGGGCGAATTTATTTTAAAATAGTCTAGTCACCTAACAACTTGGCGAAAAGGGAAGGCTTCGGCAATGCAGTTGATGGAAGAACGTATCCGCAGAGACGGTAAGGTCAAGAACGGACAAATTCTTAAGGTAGACGGCTTTCTGAACCAGCAAATGGACATTACTCTTTTTGAGGAAATGGCCCAGGAGTTTTTTAGTCTGTTTGGGGATTGTGGTGTAAATAAAATCCTCACCATCGAAGCGTCCGGAATAGGAATCGCTTGTATTGTGGCCCAGAGGTTTAAATGCCCGGTGGTTTTCGCAAAGAAAAACAAATCGAAAAATATCAGCGATGAGTTATATACCTCAAAAGTCGAATCCTTCACACACGGTCAGGTCTACGACATCGTTGTGTCTAAAGAGTACCTTAAATCCACAGACAGAGTCTTAATAATAGATGATTTTCTAGCCAATGGGGCAGCCTTAACCGGTCTTGTAAGTCTGGTCAAGGATGCTGGCGCTTTTCTTGTTGGGGCGGGAATTGCCATAGAAAAAGCTTTTCAACCCGGAGGAGATTTACTTCGGGCTCAAGGCGTACGTATAGAGTCATTGGCACGGATAAAATCAATGAGTGAGGACGGCGGCATCGAGTTTTGCTAACGCCGTTTTTCATTGGGCGCGTTTAATAAGCCTTTAATTAATTCTATTATTATATAATATGGAGGATTGATCATGAAAAAACTACTCTCACTGTTTATCGTTGTGGCTATGGTCTTGACCCTCGCAGCTTGCGGAACGGGAACACCTGCTGCCTCAACACCCTCGGCAGGAGCCAATGGTGTAGCCAAAGAGAATCTGAAGATTGGTTTCATCCACATATCCGATCCTTCGGACAAGGGCTATACCTACAATCATGACCTGGGAACCTGGGCAATGGTTGAAGCCATGGGACTTAACAAGGACCAAATCATCAACAAGTACAACATCGGTGAGGATGAAAGCTGTGCAACAGCTATTGACGAGCTTATCGAAGCTGGCTGCCAGATTATCTTTGCCACAAGCTTCGGCCATGGCGACTACATGAAGGAAGCCGCAGCTAATCACCCTGAAATCGAGTTCTGCCATGCAACCGGTGATGCTGCCGTAAATGCAGGACTCAGCAATTTCCATAACTATTTTACCTCTATTTATGAAGCCCGTTATCTTGCCGGTATCGCAGCCGGTATGAAGCTCAATGAGCTGAGTGCAAACAAACTCGGTTATGTAGCTGCTTTTGAGTGCGCAGAGGTGGTTTCAGGCTTAACCGCTTTCTATTTAGGTGCAAGATCTGTTTGCCCACAGGTAACCATGGACGTCATCTACACCAACTCCTGGCATGACCCCATTAAGGAAGCTCAGGTGGCACAGACCCTTATTGATGGGGGATGTAAGGTTATCAGCCAGCATTCCGACTCCACCGCACCGGCAACCACTGCTGAATCCAAGGGTATTTTCCAGGTAGGATACAATGCGGACATGATTTCTGCCGCTCCCAATGCCTCCTTGATTTCCGCACGTAGCGACTGGAGTATCTATCTTAAGTATGCAGTTAAGAGCATCATCGACGGAACACCTATCTCTACAGACTGGTGCCAGGGCCTTTCAGAAGGTGCTGTTTTCCTAAGCCCCTTGAATACAAAGATTGCGGCTCCCGGCACTCAGGAAGCTATTGACAAGGCTGCCGAAGATATCAAAGCAGGCAAGCTTCATGTCTTTGCTGGCCCCCTTTCCGGTAAGGGCTACAACTGGGGATCCGAAGGTACTATTGAAGTTAAGGAAGGCGAATGGTTCAAGGAATCTGATAAGCAATCCGCTCCTTACTGGTACTATATCATTGACGGAGTCAATGTTTTAGGGAAATAAGACATTAGCGGTTAAAATGATGGGGATGTGCGAAAACAGAAAAGTTCAGTGTGGTTTTCGCCCATCCCTGTTCTTGTTCAATACATCGGGCTTTCCATTCTTTAGGCAACATGTAAGAGAGGGGCTCATGGTCCCGGGACTTTTAATTTTCAGGAAAGGGTGGCTTTTGTGTGAACCCTGTACATGCTATTGAATTAAAAAATATCACAAAAACCTTTGGAGGGGTGGCCGCCAACAACCGGGTCAATCTGGATGTTCGGTGGGGGGAAATTCTCTCTCTTTTAGGGGAAAACGGTAGTGGCAAGACCACGCTGATGAATATTCTATCCGGTATCTATTATCCGGACAGCGGACAGGTACTGGTAAACGGTAATGAGGTAACGATTCGGTCACCCAAGGATGCGTTTGCACTGGGGATTGGAATGATCCATCAGCATTTTAAACTGGTGGATAATATGACTGCGGCCGAAAACATCGTTTTGGGTCTGAAGGGCAAGGGGCGGCTGAACAGGAAGAATATTGCCGCCAAGGTTTTGGAAATTAGTGAACGCTACGGATTCACCATTAATCCGGAGCGCAAAATTTATGATATGTCTGTTTCAGAAAAGCAAACGGTGGAGATTATTAAGGTTCTCTACCGGGGAGCAAGCATACTGATTCTTGATGAGCCCACTGCGGTTTTAACCGCCCAGGAATCAGAAAGGCTGTTCAGTGTTCTGAAGAATATGCGGGATGACGGAAAGTCCATTATCATCATTACCCACAAGCTACAGGAAGTTCTGTCGGTTTCCGATAGGGTGGCTGTCTTGAGAAAAGGGGAGTATGTGGGCACCGTAGACACCAGCCAAGTCACCGCCCAGTCCATCACTGAAATGATGGTGGGCAGAAAGGTGGAACTGAACATAGAGCGGCCCGAACCTGTCAATCCACAGCCCAGGATGATCGTTAAGGGGATTAGCTGTATTAATGAAGAGGGTATTAAGATTCTCGACGATGTCAGCTTCAATGCCTATAGCGGTGAAATCCTTGGAATCGCAGGGATTTCAGGCTGCGGGCAGAAGGAGCTCTTGGAAGGCATTGCAGGCCTTTGTCCCCTTACTCCGGGCAGCAGTGTTCTCTATTATCCCGATGACACAGGAAGGGCAACAGAGCTTGTGGGTAAGCGCCCTATGCAAATTAGAAAGCTGGGGGTGGCACTGTCCTTTGTTCCTGAAGATCGTCTGGGTATGGGCTTGGTGGGCAGTATGGACATGGCCGATAATATGATGCTCAGAAGCTATCTTAAAGGGAAGATGGGCTTTACCGACCGCAAGCCCCCCAGAAGGCTGGCAGAGAAGGTTATAGAGCAACTGGAAGTAGTGACCCCGGGCATCGGCACACCCATCAGCCGTCTTTCAGGAGGCAATGTCCAAAAGGTTCTGGTGGGCCGGGAAATTGCAGCGGCTCCTAAGGTTCTCATGACTGCTTATGCCGTGCGCGGTCTTGATATTAACACCTCCTATACTATTTATTCGTTGCTCAATGAGCAAAAGAAGGCGGGGGTTGCTGTTGTCTATGTAGGGGAGGATCTGGATGTGCTCGTGGAGCTATGTGACAGAATTCTTGTCCTATGTGGAGGAAAGGTCAGCGGAATTGTTGACGGACGCACCACCACCAAGGAAGAGATTGGTTTATTAATGACGAGTTTGAGAGAGGAGGGGAAGAAATGAGCCATTCTGTAAGCCGCGAAAAAAAGGACCCTTTTGTGCGTATCGCAAAGCGTGGAGAGATATCCCAGAAGAAAGCCTGGCTTATCCGTATACTTGCCGTCCTTCTGGCACTGGCTTCGGGCGGACTGCTCATTCTTATCCTGGGGCATAACCCTCTGGCTGTATACCGGGATATGATCTCAGGCTCCCTTTCCACGAAAACAGCGTTAATTGCCACCACAAAGATAGCCATCCCTCTTTTGGGAGCGGCCTTGTCCATAGCACCGGCCTTTAAGATGAAGTTCTGGAACATAGGGGCAGAAGGTCAAATCCTTGCGGGTGCCATTGCCGCCTCCTATTTTGCCTTGTTCCACTATCAAAACCTGCCACGCCCCGTGCTCCTTCTGGTTATGTGTGTAGCAGCGGTTCTCGGAGGCGGACTTTGGGGCCTTATCCCTGGATTGTTCAAAGCCAAATGGGGCACCAATGAAACCTTGTTTACCTTGATGCTCAACTATATCATCCTGAACATTGTCACCTTCCTGCGTACGGGTCCATGGAAAAGTCCATCCAGCAGTGGTTTTCCTAAGATTGCCATGTTTGATGCCTCAGCCCGTTTGCCCAATGTATTCGGAGTAAATATCGGTTGGATCGTTGTGCTGGTTCTTGCTGTCCTCATGTATATTTACATGAAGCATACCCAGCATGGCTATGAAATTGCAGTGGTAGGGGAGAGTGAGCACACTGCAAGGTATGTGGGAATGAATGTTCCCAAGGTTATTATGAGAACGGTATTCTTGTCGGGTGCCATCGCTGGATTGGTGGGCTTCCTCATTGTCTCAGGATCCAGCTATACCCTGACCGATACGACGGCAGGGGGGTATGGCTTTACTGCCATCACCGTAGCCTGGCTGGCTAAACTCAACCCCTTTGCCATGATCATTATTACCATCTTTCTGGCTATCCTAAAAAAAGGTTCCAATACCATCCAAACTAACTTCAAAATTCCTGCCTCCGCCTCTGAAGTCCTAACAGGGATGATCCTGTTCTTTATGCTGGGCTGTGAGTTTTTTATCAACTACCGCTTGATCTTCCGGGGCAGTAAAAATAGGGAGGTGCCGCATGACTGATCTATTGAATTTCCTGGTTGCGGCTGTTCTTGCCGCCTGTCCGCTTCTATTTGGAACACTGGGCGAGAGCCTGACAGAAAAATCAGGTAACCTGAACCTTGGTGTTGAGGGTATGATGTTTATGGGAGGTATCGCAGGCATCGCAGGTTCTTTCTACTACGAGCAATCTGTAGCCAATCCCGTGGCATGGGTTTCAGTACTTATTGCTATTGTGTGTGCCTTCCTGTGTGCTGCGCTGGGAGCCTTCATCTATAGTGTGATTACCATTACCCTCCGTGCCAACCAGAATGTTACCGGCTTAGCCTTGACCATATTTGGTGCCGGCTTCGGAAATTTCTTTGGAGAGCTCATATCCAGCTCCACCGGAGGATATCTGGCTGTGAGCGAGGTGACCAAAGCCGCATTCAATAACGCCTTGTTCCCTACCCTCGCTTCGATACCTGTGGTGGGGCGGCTCCTGTTTTCCTATAACTTAATGGTGTATTTAAGTATCGCTCTTGCTCTTTTTCTTTGGTATTTCTTTGCCTATACGAGAAAAGGACTCAATCTTCGTGCTGTAGGTGAGAGGCATGCGGCTGCCGATGCGGCTGGCATCAATGTCACCTTGTATAAATACTTAGCCACCTGTATCGGTGGAGGAATAACCGGCTTGGGGGGCCTTTATATCGTGATGAACTCCTCTAGCGGTGTTGGTGGGGTATGGGTTCATGACTGTATCGGGGGTTATGGTTGGCTTTCAGTGGCACTGGTCATTTTCGCCACCTGGCATCCCTCACGGGCTATGCTCTGTGCCCTTGCCTTCGGTGGCCTATCCGTGATGCGCTACTATTTTCCCATCAGCTTTATCCCCATTTCCATTTACGCCATATTCCCATACCTCGCTACCGTCATTGTGCTTATTACGGTAAGCCTTCGCAAAAGGCGTGATAATCAACCACCGGCAAGCCTGGGCTTGGCCTATTTCAGAGAGGAACGATAACCTTGCGTATCGATTAATTTTATGAGTCGAAGGGTCACCTTGATTTAAGGTGTCCCTTTTTGTTTGCTGTGATCATAACATTCATGCATTAATTTATCCTTTGTACTTATAACATGTTAAGCATCCGACACATCACGATGACTTGGCCAACAAAATAAGTCGACGGTGTAACGACGAAGTTGACAATATTTCCATGAGAAATAACGCTGATCTCAAGCATTTAATGTAGAAAAATAGAATAATCCATCAGAGTGTAGACATATTGTGAGTAGTATAGTAAAATATGTAATAGTTTGAACAAAAAAACATGGTAATAGGTGGGTGTATATGCCACAAATTAGGTTGGTTCTTGCTGACACAGATCAGCTCTTTCTTGAGAAATTCAGTGCCTATCTAAAGAGTTGCAAAACAACACACTTTGCCCTCGAGCTTTTTACCAGCCCTGTAACCTTTACCGAATGGTTTGAAAACGGTGGGAAAACAGATTTAATTGTGATTTCCTCGACCTTATTGGCCAAGCTGGAGAGGCCTCCAGCGCCGGGGCGCTCAATAATCGTATTATGTGACAGTGCTGAAAGCATGATCCCGGCAGGATATGCCAGCATACATAAGTACCAGCCTGCCCAAAACCTAGTAGGGGAGATTCTTTCGGCTTGTGCGGAAAGTATACCGGGAAGCTTCAGTAAAAGAGGAAGCTCGGGGGAAGTTCATCTGGTGCTCTATGCGGATGGAAGCGACCTTATGAATCCTTTGGCACCCTCCTTGGCCTATGTGAAAAGCCGTCAGGGTCAGCCCTCCTTCTATTTGAATCTTGACCAGGTCTCCGATACCCACACCTACTTTAATGGCAGCAATAGCCGGGGCCTAAGCGAGTTTCTTTACTATATCAAGGCCCGGAAAGAAAACCTCTCGCTTAAGGCTGAAGCCTGTGCTTCACAGAGCACGGAATTTGGGGTGGACTTTATGAAGGCCCACCAGAATCCACAGGATATGGGTAGATTGATACCTTCTGAGGTCAAAAGCATGATTGACGCTTTACGTGATAGGGCCGTTTATGGTTCAATTGTTGTCTCACGTGCTCTCCTTTTTGATGAAATTCTCACCGTGCTTTTGAACGAAGCCCAAAGAGTATACCTTACTTGTCTTAATCATCCCTCTTCTCACAATCGTATGAAGATGATTGCAAGTCATCTGACCCATACCGAAGGCCCTTGGTTCAATCATGTAAAAGGGAAGTTGCTCTGTTGTATAGGGCTGATTCAACCGGAGGATGAACCCATCCAATTGGAGCTGCCTATTGAAAAGGCCTATCTGCCCTTTTATCCATACAATAACCATGCCTATTTCCCACCAGCCAAGGAGTATCAGCAGGCTCTGGAAGCCATTTCTTCACAAGAGAGAGGGTATTTATGACCGATATCCGGAAAATTGTGAGAGAAATAAGAAAAGAAGTAACCTTAAGCCGCGGCTCAGCCATGGATTGTAAAGCGGAACAGTTGGATCAGGAGCTTTTAGAGCAAATTGAGCAACTGTGTTTTACTAAGGAGACCATCCGGGGATTAAGTGTGTCTGAGATCAAAATGGTGGTGGAGACGGTCTTCAACCAAATGCGCCGACATGATGTTATAGAACCGTTAATTCATGATCCCGAGGTAACTGAAATCATGATCAATGGGCCGGGAAAGGTTTTTATTGAACGGCATGGCTCCGTTGAGATGACGGACATTGCCTTTGACAGCAGGGAGAGGCTGGAGGATCTGATTCAGAGTATTGTCGCCCGTGTCAACCGCAGTGTCAACGAGGCTGATCCCGTTGTAGATGCCCGCCTGGAAGATGGTTCCCGTGTCAACATTGTGTTACCGCCCATTGCTCTTAACGGACCTTTGGTGACCATACGGAAGTTTCCCGACAAACCCATGACCATTGCCGATCTGGTTACCTACCAGTCCATCACGCCCGAAGTAGCTCAGTTTGTTGAGAAGCTGGTGGTAGCAAAGTATAATATCTTTATTTGCGGTGGCACAGGGAGCGGTAAAACATCCTTTTTAAACGCTCTTTCCTCTTTGATTCCCAAGGAGGAACGGATTATCACTATTGAGGATTCTGCGGAGCTACAGCTTTCCTCCATTGAAAACCTTGCAAGGCTGGAAACACGTAATGCCAATACCGAGGGCCGTGGAGAAATACGGATGAAGACACTTATTAAAACCTCCCTGCGTATGCGGCCCGAGCGTATTATTGTGGGCGAGGTCCGAGGTGAAGAGGCCCTGGATATGCTCCAGGCCATGAATACGGGTCATGATGGTTCCATGTCTACGGGCCATGCCAATTCAACCGCCGATATGCTGTCACGCCTTGAAACCATGGTATTAATGGCGGCGCCCCTCCCGTTGGATGCTATTAAAAAGCAAATTGCTTCCGCATTGGATATTATTATTTTCCTTTCCCGCCTTCGTGACTATTCCAGACGTACGCTCGAAATCACAGAGGTTCTAGGCTATAAAAATGGAGAAATACATTTAAATCCCCTCTATGTTTTTGAAGAAGAGGGCGAGGAGGCCTCAGGGCGGGTTTTGGGAAGCCTTAAGCGTGTCAATGCTCTTGAAAATAAAGTCAAAGCCAGGCAAAGGGGGATTATGATTGAATAATCAAAAGAAAGAAAGGATACCTCAGTACAAGGAATACCCTATGAAGCCGGAGGAATATATTCTTACCCTGCTTTTATCCATGGGTGTGTGCTTTTGCATAGGACTTATCTTCTATGATCATGTGATTCTGTCCCTGATCCTTTCCTTGGCCGGAATTCTCTATATTCCTGTGAGAAAGAAGGAGCAGCTAAGAAAACGCAAGGAGCTTCTTCATATACAATTCAAGGACGCCCTGTATTTCCTTTCTGTTTCTCTTTCAGCCGGGAAATCCTTGGAAACCGCATTGATGGAGACCCATAAGTCCTTGTCGGGAATTTATCCTGACCAGGAATGCGATATGCTCAGGGAACTGGAAATCATGAACTCCCGTATTTTGATGAACGAGCCTGTTGAGAAGGCCTTCTACGACCTTGCCCAACGGAGCATGATTGAAGATATTAAAAGCTTCGCCGATGTCATCATGATCTCCAAAAGGGCTGGAGCCAATTTGGTAGAGGTAATTAAGAACACCTCGGCCACCATTAGGGAAAAGGTTGAAATAAAGCAGGAAATCGAAACGCTTATCGCAGGAAAAAAGCTGGAACAAAAAATCCTGACGGTGATGCCCTTTGTGATGATTCTTTTTCTGAAAAGCTCAAGCGCCGACTTTTTGGCCCCCCTCACGACAACTCTTTACGGACGTATTGTCATGACCTTAGCGCTCCTCATGATTTTGGCAGGTCAGATCATCTCACAAAAAGTCATGCGTATTGAGGTGTAACGATGGAAGCTGTTTATGCGGTGTTGTTTTTGACGGTACTTATCTGCTTTGTAGCCTTAAAAATGATCTATACCAGTAAGTACAAGGAGTTCTTTGCACCCCTGGATTCCAAGGAATACTCCTACAAAGCGTTTCTTCCCGGCTGTCTGGGCCTTGTGGAGCTCCTGAAGCTTAACGGGGTCGGTCGTTATCAGGCAAGGCTCAGCCAGAAGCTTGTTATGGTCCATGGAAGCCGTTATGCGGCTTACTATAACAAGGTTCATTGGGCCGTGAAGATATTCAACCTGTTTCTAGGCCTTCTGGTGGGTAGTTTTTTCTGCTTGGCCGGCAAATCGGATATTACCGGTCTGGTCTTTATATTTGCTCTGGGATTCGGCCTCTTTTTTCTGGCTGATAAAAACCTGGATGATCAGTATAAGAACCGTAAGCTTAAGCTGGAAAGGGATTTTCCAGATTTCATCAGCAAGCTGATTCTTCTGGTCAATGCCGGACTCACTGTGCGCCAGGCAATAGAGAGAATTGTGGCTGAGGCCCCTATGAGTGCGCCTCTCTATAAGGAGTTGAATGAGGTCATTAATGATATCCGGGCGGGATCGTCGGAAAATGAAGCCTATTCAGACTTTGCAGAGCGATGCAAGCTCAAGCAGATCACTAATTTTGTCAGTATCCTTCAGCAAAACATACGATTAGGCGGTAATCAGATGCTCTTTGAGTTAAGAAGGATGGGGACTGAATGCTGGGAGATGCGGAAGAATACCGCCAGACAACTGGGGGAAACAGCATCCTCCAAGCTGATGATCCCCTTGGTAATCATGTTTCTCGCCGTGGTTCTCATCTGTGTGGCTCCCGTTATTCTGGAGTTGAGGAGTGTATTCTAATGTCACGAAAAAGTAGTAAAAAGGGAATGGC
Source organism: Bacillota bacterium (assembly GCA_023415205.1). GTDB lineage: Bacteria > Bacillota > Clostridia > DSM-8532 > DSM-8532 > DTU059. The sequence continues at coordinate 18,325 of JAEZLR010000004.1, forward strand.
CACCCTGGAATATGCTCTGCTGCTTCCGTTGATACTGGCCTGTATTTTTGTGGCCATTGATGTTTTTCTCATCTTCTATCAGAAAACCATTCTTCAGACGTTTGCAGAAAATATGGCCCAGAGCCTTGCGCGGCAATGGGGATATAAGCCCCTGCCTCTTGAAGAGGCGAAAACGGGTGTCTATAAAAAGAGTGCCTATGAGTCCCGTGAGGTATACTGGCATCTTAAGCTATGGGAGAACAATGGCAAGGAGACTGCGGCTGAAAACTATATTAGAAGTGAAGCCATGAAGAGTCATTTTCTCAAGGCCTATGAACCGACGGATGGCAGTAAGAACGGAAACAGAAAAAAAGCCCTTGAGCCGGAGGTGAATGTGACCTATAAAGTGGGGTTTCCCTCGTCTCTCAAGGTCTCCATTAAAAGCTCCTTCTATCTGCCGGGAGCCGGACTGATGAGAGCTATAGGCTTGGGGGAGCTTCTGATAATAGAAGGGAATGCCACAGCCCATGTCTATGATCCCAAGGATATGATCAATAACACGGATTATGTCCTTCAGCTTTTGAAGGGCACCACCTTCTACCAGAAGTTTATAGAAAAAATCGCCCCTCTGAAGCAAAATATTGAGAAGTTTATTAAGAAAGAGTGAGGATGACCCATGTATTTTAAGCCAAGGGGAAGTGTGACCATTTTCGTCTGTATCATTCTTGCCGTAATCATACCCTTTTCAATGGTGTTCATTGATCTGTGCCGATACAGATTGGCTGTCAAGCAGGTGGAAACAGCCCTTAAAACCTGTGGGGAGTCCATGCTTGCAGCCTATGACAGACCCCTTAGGGAACAGTTTGGTCTTATGGCTTTGTATCCTAGGGATGAGGCTTCGATCAACGAAGAAGTCTTTGAGCTTCTTTCCCAGAATCTCAATGAAGGTTCCTCCCTTACAGGCACCTCGGATTTATACGGCTTCAAAGTAAGAAAGGTAGAGGCCATCCCCTTCTATAACTATACCGAAACCTTTGTCATGGACCAGCAGGTGGCTGAGTTTATGAAATATCGGGCTCCCGTGCAGGTCGTCCAGGAGTTTGTGGAGAAAATCAAGATAATGGTAGGGCTGATGAAGGAATCCGACATGATTGAGAAAAAGATGGGTCTGGACAGGCTCATGAATGATATACGGAGCACACTGGTTAATGTGCATTTTATGATTAATGAAAAACTGGGGGGCTTTAATCCAGCTTCTGGGTCCTCCACGCTTAAAGAAACGGCCCTAAGCAATGTGAGCAGCCTGGTACCGCAGGCCACCCAAGAGATGACCAGCGCCAATAGTGAGATAGCACCCATCGCCGAAGCCAAAGCGAGGTATGTTGAACTCTATCCAGGCTTTGATCAGGCAAGAAGGGATTCTGATGCCGCCGAGGCTACAAGAAACGCTATCAGCCGTGATATTGACGCTATCGAGAGCAGGCTGGCTCAATTAAGGACACAAAAAGCCAATGCCACAGGCAGTGCCATTTCAGCTATTGATCAGTCCATCAGTCAACTGGAAAGCGAGCTCAGTGTAAAAAAGGAGGCCTATACAAGAGCGGAGGAGGCCTATAAGGCGGCCTACCAGATCTATTTAGATAAGGATACCGAGATAGCACCCAGTAGAAGCGAGCTCCAGAACCGGTTACCCAAGGTGATTCAAAGCCTTTCCAAAACCCTGGAACACCAGGATAACCTTTCTGCCTCCCTGAATTCATTAGTGAGCCATATGGAGGTGTATATTCGCTACCATAATGACCTTCTGGCAATTATCAAAGAGCTGGAACCCAAGCTGGAAGATCTTGAAAAGCAAAGTCAAAGCCTTCAGGCTGAAACGGAAAAAACCGACGGCTCAGTATCGGATAAAATTCAGGGAGACCTTGCCAAACAGCTTAAATGCATCAAAAAAGAGACTTTTGCAGAAATGAAGAGTCAGCTATCCTCCAATCTTCAACAGCTTGAAGCATGGAAGGGAGCTCTGACCAGTTATCTGACCACCGTGAACGAGGCAAGTGGAAGAATAAGAACGGTTCTTGAAAAGACGACCGCTTTCCGGGACGACCTTCACAATGCCCAAAAGACCTATGAGGGGTATAAAGAGTATGACATAACATCAGGGTTTAAGACGATTGAGACCTCCCTTTCCAATCTGAAAGCACGGGATCAGATGGTTGGGATTTATGATGTTCCCCCGTATAGCCTGGAGCCGTCGCCCAATGCGGAGGAGGCAAAAGCCTTTAATAAATGGTTTAAACAGAAATATGAGGGGGCAAAGCCCGAGGAAGCACAAACAGGTGATGACACCGAGATGGAGAAGGTCAGAGGAAGCATGGGGGACTTTGCAGAAGTGGTCGGCGCCTTAGGGAGTGAGGAGAGTGACGTCGAGGAAGACTCTGAGGGTTCGGATTCACCCATTGCTGATATAATCAGAAGAATTAGGCTGCTTCCCTCCGTAGGGGGAGTGAAGAGCTCCGACGAAGCGTTGAAACGTATCGGAAAGTCCATTGAAGAAGCAGCTCAGAATCAGGCTGTGGCCAATCCGTTTGATGCACCGGTTCAGGGATTGGATACTGTAAATGAAAAAGAGAAGGGCTTTTTCAGCTATGAGATTGAGAGAATCACTGAATTAATGAATCTCATCAAGAATGCCCTGGCAAACGGAATGGAAAGCATGATGGAAAGCCTCTACATGAATGAGTATATTGTCTCGGCATTTAAAAACACCGCCACAGGCTCGGTGCTGGAGTATGACATTGGGTGGGATAGACCCCTTGATCAAGCCTTTTTTGACCGTGCAGAGGTTGAATATGTGCTTTTCGGAAATAGTACGGAAAAGGAAAATATCGGAGCCACGCAGCGCAGTATTTTTGCCATTCGACTGGTTTTTAACCTTCTACACATCTATACCGACCCAGGGAAGATAGGGACAGCTCTTTCATTGGCCACCGCCATTGCCGGCTGGACAATTTTCGGTGTTCCGGTGGTTCAAAATTTCCTTCTTGTGGTCTGGGCAGGTCTGGAATCCTATGTGGATTCTGAAATTCTGAAAAAAGGAGGGCGTGTTCCTCTTATTAAAACATCCTCTTCATGGTATCTGAAGGCAGAAAGTCTTTTGGAGTTTAAGAATATTCTACTTAAAAAAATCAGCGACTTTGCCATTGAGCAAACAGAGACTATTATAGATGACGCGTCTGAGGCAATTGAAGAGACTGTCACAGGCATTATAGACGGTATTATTGATGAGGTCTTCGGAGGAATTGAACAGGGCTATAATCAGCTTACACAGGAGGTCTTTACCTTCACCGAAAGCCAAATGGACGCGCTTGTGGGGAAGGACTGGCTTTCTGGCATCAAATTTGATAGTCTCGATACCTTCACAGAGAGTCTGGAAACCGAGATAAAAAACAAAATAACCTCTCTCTTTGACCAGATTAAGGGATTCGTACCCGAAAAGCTGGCCGCCTTTAAGGCAGAGTTAAAGAAAAAGCTAAGGGATTTGATTTTTGGAAATGAGAGTTATAAGGCCATGGTCGAAAATCTGAAGGAAGCGGGAAAAAACCTCATTAACAAGGGGTTACAGGCTGCTGGAGACAAAATGGATAGCGTGCTTGGGAAAACCGGTGGGAGTAACAGCAATAACATCACAGGGAGGCTTATTATGATGGATTACACCGATTACCTTCGACTTATGCTTCTGGCTGTGCCCCAGGAAAAAAAGGCCCGCAGGCTGGCGGATCTCATGCAGCTTAATATGCAGGAGGTTTCAGGGAACAAGGATCTCTTGCTGAATCAGTACAATACATACCTGTACATCAAGGCTGATGTGGATTTTAAACCATGGTTCCTACCCGAGGAGTTATTTAAAAAAGATGGGGGGGCGATGATCAGTGTTCAATGGAGCCAGGGCTATTAAGAAACAGCCTAAGAATGATGCGGGTAGCGTAACCGTTGAAGCCTGTTTGGTTCTTCCGGTTTTTTTGATAGTTATTTTATCGCTGGCCTACTTTATTAAGATTTTTTATACCTATAATATGGTACAGGCCTCCCTTTCGGAAGTTGCCCGGCGTATTGGAAACTTCAGTTATTTCTATTATGTGTCCGGCTTAAAGGATTATTCAGATGCACTGAGCCTTCAAGCGGAGCAGGCTGGAAATGAACTAGAAAAACAAAAAAATACTGTGCTGGATGCCGTAGGCTCCTTTAACGATACCTTCACCGGTATGGGCCAAGCCTTCTCCACAGGCGAACTGGATAGTATTCAACAGGTGATTGACGGTATGGATTCAATGGGAGAAAACACCAAGGAAGTGGAAGCATTGGTTCAATCCATTATCGCCGATCCTAAAGCCGAGCTCCGTCTTTTGATGACGGTTCTTGCCCAAAAGTTATCCTATGAAGCCACCAAGGGATTAGTCTGCCTCATTGCCAAGGGTGATCTCGGAGCGGAATTGGATAAGCGCGTTCTGGGAGATGGAGATGGCGCCTCTCTTTTAGGGATAAAAGGGGGGAAGAAGGGATTGGATTTCACTCAATCAAACGTATTCGGAGACAGGGAGACCTTGGAATTCGTGGTACATTACAGTGTGGATGTCCCCTTGGTCTTTGACCTTCTTCCGGATATTCAGCTTTCCAATAAGGTGAAAATTGTAGCATGGACAAGCGGAAGGGGTTCATCGGTGAGGAAGGCGAAAGAAACAACTTCCTCTTCTAGCATTTGGGTGGATATGGATCAGGATCAGAGATATTGGGACAGGGGCTTGGAGATTGAGGATATCCACGTTGATAAAATCGTTAAGGAAAGAACTGAGAATCAAATGACAGCCGTTGCCACCTCAAAGAACTATCCCGTAATTGATGCCTATGCCTATAACACCACCTCAGGCGTGGTGGAGTATTATGATGTCTTCACCCTCAACCCTTTTCTAAAGACCTATACAAGCAACCCAAAGGCCATAGGCTATGAGATTAAGAAACACGCCAGACGGCTCCTTGATTGTGAGGCACCCGATGAGCTGGCCGGGATGAGCTTCAAGGAAGTAAAGCGCAAGGTGATCATCATTGTGCCTGAAAATGCACAGCTTGATGAAAAAGTGATCAATGAGGTGAAGGCGGACCTTGCTGAGTATGGTGTTGAATTCGAGCTGCTAAAGCTCTACGGCCAATATACTCCCCCAGTAGAAGCTGATGGGCAGGGGGATACAGAAGAAGGGCAGCAGGAGACCAATCGTCAGGAGGAATTGCCCCTGGCCTCATAAGGATTTGGAGGAATAGGGCATACCCATACTATGGGAGGAGATTTTAGATGGACTCTTTCGGATCAAGCCGAGTCCCCGTTTTCAAGACAATTTCGGGGAAAAATTACATGGAATTTACCTTTAATAACGCGTCGGAACTGATTGGCTATCAGCTTGAAATGATTGCCCATAACTCTATAGAGGGCTTGTTGGGCTGTGAAATACTCCGTATCGACGGAAGGGTTCATTTAGCCTACGATATAACCTCCCTCATCCCCCTTGGAAAGCTATTTGAACGCAAGGTGTTTGTTCGGAGCGAGTTCCTGGCCCTTATCGGACAGATAACGGAATTGCTCAGAGTTTTGAATGACTATTTACTGGATAGCGGTAGGTTGGTGTTTGACAATCAATATATCTTTATTGACCCACAAAGTCTGAAGCTATCCCTGGCATACCTTCCCCAAAGGGATGGACCCGACAATCTGGAGCCCTTGAAAAATATGCTGCTGGAAACTATTATCCATCAGGTGCGTTTCGCCAATGAAAAAACCGATAATTTTATTCAGAAGCTGATTGAATTGCTTAAGGAAAAGGAGCTTACCGCTTCCACACTACAGGAATACGCTAAGGATATGGAGGCCGTGGGATCGGCCTTGTCCATAGCCCCGACCCTTGAGGTAAAACGAGAAAATAATCCTTCCATGGAAGAAAAGACAAAAGCCAAGGCTGTTCCCTCAATTCCCAGGCCCATGGTGCAGCCTGGGATAGCTCAAAAGGCTACCGAAACCAGGATGGGCTTTCCATCAAAGTCCTATTTTGTTATGGGGAGCATTATCCTTGCTTTTCTGGCCTTTGGGGTCCTATTAGTGACGACAAAAACCTTGTCCCCTGATAATCCGGATTTCTTCCTCTCTCTTTTTGGGTTTCTCCTTATAGGAGGGGCCTTGCTCTACCTTGTTTATACCAAGCTTTTTTCACTGGATAAGCGAGTTGAGCTTAAAGTGGAAAATAAGCCCGTTGGGGCTCAGAGGGCGGTGTCAGAAACCGGAAGCCAAGCCAGTACACCCAAAAAACAGACGGGCATGAGAACCTCATTATATCTTCCTAGCCAGAGAATGGTGCCGGATACCGTGGACATGTCCAAGCCAGTAGGGGATAGGGCGGCCTATGTCAACAAGGCTTTCAGTAGTCCTCAGCCTCTACAGGCTCGCCAGGAAGCAGCAATCACTTCAGAAGATGTTTCCACTAGAATTGGGCCTAAAAAGGAAGCAGTGAAAGGGGAGGAAAGGGTACAGGATCGCACCATGCTTCTTGATGCAAACCATTTGAAATATCCAACCCTTCAAAGGGTTCGTGGCGGTGAGGGTTTATTGATCCCCATAACACACTTTCCTTTTATGATAGGAAGGTTATCCGGCCAGGTGGATTACTGCTTGAATAATCCAGCCATCGGAAAAATGCATGTGGAGCTTAAAAAGACCGAGGAAGGGATTTTTGTTACCGACATGAATTCCCGGAACGGAACATGGGTTAATGGAGAGCGGATTGAACCCAGCAGAGACTTCAGGCTGGAGCACGGAGCCCATTTGACGGTGGCCAATGAGGAATTTATCTTCAACCAGAGCAAAGGAGAAGGAGAATAAAGCAAAGAGGCCATCCTTAAGTGGACGGCCTCCTTGTGAAAACCAGAGTTTATTTTGGACTTTGGTTTTGTGAGTCGTTTGCGCCCCTCGATGCATTTTGCTTATCGTTGGGATTTTGCTTTTTGGGCGCGTTGCTTTTATTCTTTGCCATTCTATCACCTACATTATCATCTTCAGTTTTTAATGCGTTTATTCATGCAAAGATAGCCATGTAAAAATGTCGATTAACGATAGGGAGCTTCGTTGCCGGGGGTCTTAGGGTTCTTGCTGTTTGGAACCTGATTGGCTCTTTTTTCGTTTTCCTGGTTCTGAGATTGCTTTTGGTTGCCAAATGAAGCCGAGCTGTTGGGCCCTTTCTTTTCTGCCATAATATCACTCCTTTCATTACTGTTTGGAGGTATTGTTGACAGGATAAAAGAAGATTATACCAGCCCTAAGGGATTTTAATAATAAAACCTTTGATCAAGGCCTGCGCGCCCTGAATACGACAAATTCAGTGAAGTTATCCCCCTCATCCTGAATGTTTTCCTTAATGATGGTCAAGCGGTTAAGGCTTGCAGCTGTCCGGCTTGCAATGGCGGCCGAGCATTTGTCATTAAGGGCGGCAACGGCGGCCGCAGCGGCCGAGGTGGTGGAATAAGGAATGATCTGGCACTCGGGCATGGACTCAAGGAATTTTTTACATTGCTCCAGAGCCTTGTAGTGGGAATAGATTTTGCGGACACTGGAAAGCTCGGTTCCCGGAGTGGCCACAAGCATCTGATGGATAGGTATCCTCACCCGTTCAATAATTTCAAACCTGTCTTCTTCCAATCGCTCAACAACTTCCTTGACTTTTCCGACCAAAGTGTTTTCATAGGGCACCACACCAATCTCTATTTTCCCGTTTGTAACGGCCTCAAAAACATCCTCAAAGCGTTCCAGGCCGGTAAGGGCAGAGGAGGGATACACCTTTTCGGCAGCCTCGTTTGCGAAGGAGCCGGGTGTGCCGGCATAGGCAACGGTATGGGGAATGGAGAGATTTTTTCCTTCCAAGCGGGCATATTCCTTGAGCTTGGGCATGATGTAGGAAAATTCTGCGGGCGTAATGGATTGAGGTCCGTCGGACAAAGCTCTGCTAGGATTGTTATGAACTTCAATCACCAGGCCGTCGGCACCTACAGCCACTGCTGCTTTGGAAAGGGGCTCAACCATCCAGGAAAGCCCTGTGCCATGGCTGGGATCAACCAGAACCGGAAGATGGCTAATACGCTTTAATGCTGGGACAGCGCTTAAATCCAGTGTGTTGCGTGTATAGGTTTCATGGGTGCGAATACCGCGCTCACAAAGGATAACATTTTGGTTCCCCTCACTCATGATATACTCACAGGCCATCAAAAGTTCTTCCAGCGTGTTGGCGAAGCCTCTTTTCAGGAGGATGGGCTTATTGATGCGGCCCAGCTCCTTTAAAAGCTCAAAATTCTGCATATTGCGGGCGCCCACCTGAATAAGATCCACATACTGCTCAAATATCTCCAGATAGACAGGGTTGGTTATCTCAGATACGATGGGCAGGCCGGTAGCCTCACCTGCTCTTTTCAAAAGCATCAACCCCTCTGCTCTGAGGCCTTGAAAGGCGTAAGGGGAGGTACGGGGCTTAAAGGCACCACCGCGAAGCATGTTTGCGCCGGAGTTCTTAACCTGTTGTGCAATTTGTAAAATCTGTCCTTCGGACTCTACCGAGCAGGGGCCTGCTATCACCACAAGCTCCTTCCCACCCACTTCCAGAGGGCCCACCCTGACGATGGAGCTTTCGGGATGGAACTTGCGGTTGGCTTTTTTAAAGGGCTCCTGAACCTTTAGAACCTTTTCCACGGCTTCTTGCATGCTCACCTCATCAATGGACAGGTGTGAGGTATCTCCCACAAGACCGAATACCGTTTTCTCAGTACCATAGATGGGGTTGACTGATAACCCTTTTTCTTGAAGCCATATTTTTAAGGCCTCTACCTTTTCAGAGTCCATACCCTGCTTTAAGACAATAATCATGTTCCATCCTCCTCAAATTTTCATTAAATGACAGCAAAAAAGCCTTCGTCTCCTATAAAAGGGACGAAGGCTCTATCCTTCGCGGTACCACCCAATTTCATCAATTCCTTGATGCACTTACTTAAGATACGGGATTGCTCCGATATCCTGCCCCGATAACGTTGGGCGTTACGCACTTGCCTACTAGCCTTAAGGCATTGAGCTCGTGTGCTCAGGGGAGAACTTCGGTAACCCTTGAATCCTAAAACCACTCTCAGTCTATGATGGTTTCTCCCTGTAAGTCGATGGCTACTTACTTTTCCCCGTCACCGCATGTTGCTATGTTTTTTATATCATATGCCTGTTGAGGTTACTTTGTCAAGAACCATAATAAAAGTTAGGTCAAAGCATTGAAATTGTAACCTAAAAGGAAATCACATAATAGGATAGTATGGGAAGTCTTGGAGGAAGGCTTTTATGTTTGAGGAGAGATCATGTTTCAAAGAGTTCTATCCTTCCCTTTGTAATACTGAGTCCAAGGTGACATCGGTAGAACAGTATATTAAGGCCATTGATGACGCCTACAGGGTTCTGTGGGGTCCAGCCCAGGAGGAGTCGGATATAAAATACAGTCCCAAGCTATGGTTTAGAGGCTTACGGGCCTTTGATTATCCCTTGCTTCCCTCTATCGGACGAAGGGGGCTGAATGTGGAATATGAAACCATTTTTCTATCAAAATTTAAGTCAAAGGCGGTGCCCTTTCTTGACCAGGTTCCCATTAGACCTGCGGTAGAAGGCGTCAGTGCCTATTGGGAATGGTTGTTCCTTATGCAGCACTACGGCGCGCCTACCCGATTAATGGATTGGTCGGAGGATGCCTTGGTAGCCCTTGTTTTTGCTATTGATACCTCGGCCTCCGAGGAGGAAAAAGAAAAGGATGCAGCGGTGTGGTGTCTCAATCCCGTCATGCTGAATACCGCCTTCACCTTTCATGATTTTTATCCCCCGGGGTATATCCCCAATGTTCAGGAAAAGGGAGTCTATGAGATGTTCGGTCCCATCGCCAACCCTTTTCAAAACAAAAAGCCGGCGGCTGTTTATGGGCCCCTGAACAGCTCAAAAATTATTGTTCAGCGGGGTACCTTTACCGTATTTCCCTATACGACGCCATTGGTAGACCTTAAGGATTTGCCTGACAGTGACCGGTATCTTCAAAAGATTGTTATTGCCAAGGACTTCAGAGAGGCCTTGACTGAACAATTGCGGAGGTATGGCATTCATAAGGCCCAGCTTATGCCGGAGCTGTCCTCGGTAGCCCTGGAGATTTTGCAGGAGGGCTTTTGAGCAGAAAATAATGAGAATTTCACTTTTCAGGCTTTATACCGGTGATAAACCAGACAAATCAGTGTGATCACCCCACAATAGCCTACGGCGGGGTAGAGATATTTCACAAGGTTCGAGAAGCCTGCCAGACTTGCACAAAAAGCTGCGAACGTACTTCCTGTGATGATCAGGGAAGCACGTTTTTTATTTCTAGCTAGGTTGCCTTGAGAGCCGGAGGGGAGCTTTTGTATAGCATCTCCACATAATCGAGCAGCAAAGCCATAGAGATTTCCAACCGCAGTGGTATAGATTTCAGCAAGAAGCACAACCCCATAAATTCCACGAACGATAGGAGAAATGCGGCCTGCCACGATGATCATGGGAACCTCCACATCCCTGATGATATCACCATTCACCCGGAGGGCGAGATAGATAGCCACCGCACCCAGGCCAAGACCCAGGCCACCCAGTATGGCTCCGTTTTTTATCAGTCTTTTATTTCCCGCTTCATACCCTAGAGGCCCCAATATGGCAATGGCTGTTACCGAATTATAGGAGGTATAGATAATGGCAGACCAAAGCCAATTCCGGAGAAAGCCGGGCTGGGGAAGGGATACCGGCATAGGATTGACCTTTGAGGCCATGAGAAGCGATGCGATACTCACCCCGATGGCACTGAGGATTAAAAAGGGAACCACGATACTGATGGAATTGATAATTTCCTGGAAGCCTCCCAAGACGGTAATCAGGGTGATGACGGCCATGAAGAGGCTCCCAACAATGGGATGAATGTTGTACTCCTGGGTGAAAAGAGCACCCGACCCAGCCATCATGGCTGTTAAGGCCCCAAAGAGGAAGAAGGTAATAATCCCGTCGGAGAAGGTACCCAAAACAGTACCGCCCGTTTCCTTTACCACGGGAAGGTGGGAAGACACCTTAAGCTTTAAGCCCAGTTCCATGATGATATAGCCAAAATACATGAAAAGCAGGGTGACCACTAAAAGACCCCATAGGCCCATGGGGCCGAAGCTCACAAAAAACTGAAGCATTTCCTGGCCTGAGGCAAAGCCGGCACCCACGATGGTGCCGATATATGTGCCTGCCACCTGAAGCATGGTGATTTTTTTATTTTTCAATGGAAGCCTCTCCTCAATCAAGCCCTATACTAAACATATCCTCCCAGGGCATAAATTAGCACCACGAATTCATCCCTTAAGGGGGAAGAGGCTTTTGGGGATAAGTAAAGGCCCATGGCGTCAGTCTGCCATGGGCCGAGAGGTGAGCTTACCTTATCTAATCTCTGAGGAATAACTTTCAATGAGGGTTTCCATGCCCTTGACCATATCCTTGATACAACCCTCTTCAAAAGGCGACTTGAGTCCGGCTTCCCTTATTAGGTGGGTAAATTTCAGGGTGCCACCGCGGCTGCAAAGGGTAAGGTAGCCTTCCCATGCCTCTTTGTAATTTTCATTCATCTTCACCAGGAATTGAAGGGCACAGGTCTGAGCCAAGCAATAATCAATATAATAAAAGGGATTTTCATAAATATGGACTTGTCTCTGCCAGGTTCCACCCTTTCCGAAGAAGGGATCATCCTCGTAGTTAAGATGGGGCTTGTATTGGCCTTCAAGCTCCCGCCAGACCTTTTTTCGTTCATCGGGTGTGAGGGTGGGATTTTCATAGACAATATGCTGGAATTCATCCACCATACAGCCATAGGGGATGAAAATCAAGGCGGAAGCCAATTGCATATAGAGGTAGCGGGGGGTCTTATCCCCAAAAAACAGGTGCATCCAGGGGGCGGTGAAAAATTCCATGGACATGGAATGAATCTCGGCAGTATCCATGCCGATCATTCCTTGCTCATAAATCTCCATGTTCCTGGTCACATAGGCCTGGAAGGCATGGCCACATTCGTGGGTCAGCACATCAATATCCCCACTGGTGCCGTTAAAATTGGCGAAAACAAAGGGTGTTTTATACAGGGGAAGGAATTCGCAATAACCTCCACCTGTTTTCCCTTTTTTGCTTAACACATCAAAGAGCTCACCCTTGAGCATAAACTCAAAAAACTCATGGGTTTCGGGGGAAAGCTCCCGGTACATGGTTTTACCATGCTCAAATATCTCTTGGGGGGTTCCCGAAGGAGCAGGATTTCCCTCTTTAAAGAACAAGGGCTCATCGATGAAGCTCAATCGGTCAAGACCCAAGAATTGTCGTCTTTGCTCATGGAGCTTGGAGACCAGGGGGACAAGGTATTCCTTGACCTGATTCCTGAAGGTCGCCACCTTATCCTTATCATAATCGTTTCGCTCCATAAGAATGTATCCTAGGCCAACAAAGTTATCCATGCCAAGCTCCAGGGCCATGCTGTTTCTGACCTTTACCAGCTTGTCATAAAGCTCATCCAGCTCCTGGGCGTGTTCCATGAAGAATTCGGTGCGCTTCTTGTAAGCAGCTCTTCGTATCTCCCTATCTGGGTGCTGCATATAAAATGCCAGTTGGGGTAGATTGAGGGTTTTTCCGTCAAACTCAAATTCCGCAGAGGCCAAAAGCTTGGCATAGACCGTCTTTAACTTGCTCTCCTCCTGCATAAAGGGGATGATCCGTTCATCAAAGCCCTTGAGCTGGAGTTCAATCTTTTCAAAAACCAAAGGGCTTAAGCTATCTTCAAGCGCCTTGCGGAAGGGGGAGGCCACCAGCTTTTTGTAATAGTCCATAAGAAGCTGTATAAAATGGGGCGCGTTCTCATCATAAAAGTCCTGTTCGGCCGAATAGAAGCTGTCCTCGGTATTGAGGGTATGACGAATATAAGCCAGGCTTCGCATGGTCTGAAAGCGTTTCAATAGCTCGGTCAGCTTCATGTGGAGATCAAGCTGTTCCTGAGCGGTTTTGGAAGATTCGGATGCCTGAACCAACTGATTCCATTCCTTTGAAAACTCATCCAGGGCTACTCTTTCATAGGGCATTTGGCTGAAAATCATAGGTCATCCCCCTTATTTTAGAAATAATTATGCTGATAGAGTACCATATTTATTCAGCAGAAACAACTTTTCCAATCGGGCCTTCTGGGCCTGTGGGAACCCATTGTCACATTGACTTGAATTACCCGCCTGGTTCGAGATAATATAAAATAAAACCTGCCATAGTACATCCGATTTATTTCCCGTAAAAGGGGCAAGGGAGGAAAGCCATGACCGAAGAACAATTATCGGCATTAAAGAAGTGCGAGCTCTTTGAAGGCATTGACGCTCAACAGCTTAAAACTCTCCTTTCATGCTTGAAGCCTCAGGTTCAAGTCTATACCCGCAACGAGTTTGTGGTGAGAAGCGGTGAAAGCCTGGAAAGCCTCGGGATTGTCCTTGAAGGGGAGGCTTCAGTCATCAAGGAGACCATCAAAGGGGACAGGCTCCTTTTGAAAAACCTTTCAGCGGGGGAGATGTTCGGAGAAATCGCCGCCTTTGCCCGTCAGAAGGAATGGCCTGCTTTGGTTAAGGCTAACACCCCTCTGACCATCTGCTTTCTTCCTAGGGATAAAATAATCGGGCAGTGCTCCAACCTCTGCCAATGGCATCATGCCATGGTCACCAACATGCTTTGTCTTATCTCCCGGAGAGCCCTGGTTTTGAGCAGGAAAATGGAATACCTGTCCATCAAGACCATGAGAGCCAAGCTGGCCACCTTTATCTATGAGCATTACCTTAAAAAACAAACCCTCACCTTTTTGATTCCCATGAACCGGGTGCAACTGGCCGATTTTCTCAACGTCTCACGACCATCCATGTCCCGTGAGCTCTCTAGAATGCGAAATGAAGGCCTCATTGATTTTCATATGTCCACCTTTAAAGTTATTAATCTTGAGGGGCTTAAAGCCTATTGCGAATAAAGCTATGGATAGTTATTTCTAAATAGACATTCTTACCAAAAGCATCCTGCTATGATATAATCCTATGAAGTGCTTTGCGAAATATTTCACAGGGAACTCTACAGCATCAATGAAAGGGGTTTGTTTTCATGAATGAGAAAATCAGGGATATTGCCGACAGAATCAAGGGCTTAAGGCTTTTGTCAGGCCTGACCACCGAAGAGGTGGCCAAGGTGGTAAATGTCAGCGTTAAAGCCTATGAGCAATATGAAAGCGGCGAGGATGATATTCCGGTGAGCCTGCTCAATGAAATATCCGATTATTATAAGGTGGATATGACTGAGATTTTAACGGGTGTTTCGCCCAAGCTTCATGATGTTTGCCTGGTCAAAAATGGCGAGGGCCTTAAGGTTGAACGCTACGACCAATACGAATTCCAGAGCCTTGCCTATAAATACGCTAAACGAAAAATCGAACCGCTTTTGGTTACCCTGACCCCTGATAAATTCCCGGAGCTGGTGTCTCATAAGGGACAGGAGTTCAATTACTGCCTGCAAGGAAAAATGAAGGTGGTTATAGGTAAGGAAGAGTACATTCTTACACCGGGGGATTCCTTGTATTTTAACTCCATGCTTCCCCACAAAATGCTGGCTATGGATGATCAAAAGGCCACATTTTTAACAGTCATCTTGCTTTAGGAGGAAATTTGAGATGAATTTAGCTTACCGCTACTTGGAAAAGGAATCCTTTACAAGCTATGAGGATTTTAAAGAAAATCTTAAGATAAAGGTTCCCGAGACCTTTAATTTTGCCTACGACATTATTGACGAATATGCCCGGCTGGAACCGGACCGGATGGCCTTGGTATGGTGTAATGACTTTGGTGAGGAAAAAAGTTTTACCTTTAAGGATTTAAAATACTGGTCCGATAAAACTGCCAACTATTTAAAATCCTTGGGTATAAAAAAGGGCGATAAGGTCATGCTCATCCTGAGACGTCGCTATGAGTTCTATTTCTTTGCCCTGGCCCTGTGCAAGATAGGCGCTGTCTATATTCCCTCAACCAACCAGTTGAAGGAGAAGGATATTATCTATCGTAACAATGCCGCCGGAGTAAAGATGATTGTGGCTTACAACTGGCCCGAGTTGGTCCAGTGTGTGGAGAATGCGAGGCAGGAATCCCCTGAGCTTGAGAAAACCGTTTTGATCGGCGGGAGGCATGAGGGCTGGCTAAGCTATGATGACGAAATTCAAAAGGTCTCAGATCAATGGTTGCCCCCGACAGGGGAGGAGGCTCCTCAAAACAGTGATGACATGATCATTTATTTTACATCAGGAACCACCAGTATGCCCAAAATGGCATGCCAGGACTTTACATATCCCCTGGGTCATATTGTGACCGCAAAATACTGGCACAGGGTGGTGGAGAAGGGGCTTCACCTTACTGTGGCGGAGTCGGGCTGGGCTAAGTTCGGCTGGGGAAAGCTGTATGGTCAGTGGATTTGTGGTGCCGTTCAGTTTGTTTATGACATGGAAAGATTTGACCCCGATGGTCTCCTGAGTAAAATGCAGCAGTATAAACTCAGTACCTTCTGTGCGCCGCCCACCATTTATCGCTTCCTGATCCAGCATGATCTTTCCAGGTATGATTTATCCTCGCTGATTCATTGTTCTACTGCCGGGGAGCCCTTGAATCCCCAGGTTTATTATACCTTCCTTAAGGAAACGGGTCTCAAAATCCTCAATGGCTTTGGACAATCTGAGACTTCGGTTCTTGTGGCAAACTTTGAATGGCTTGACATAGACCCCGGCGCCATGGGTAAGCCCAACCCGGCCTACCAAATCGATGTGGTTGACGAGGAAGGAAACTCGGTTCCCGCCGGTGTTGAGGGTGAGCTGGTGGTCAGAGGGGCGGATACCCAAAAGCCTGCTGGGCTTTTCAACGGCTATTACAGGGATGATGCCGCCACACGCAAGGTTTGGTGTGATGATACTTATCATACAGGAGATGTAGTTTATAAGGATGAACATGGCCTTTTCTGGTTCGTGGGACGGAATGATGATGTCATTAAGGCCTCGGGATACCGAATCAGTCCATTTGAGGTAGAGAGCGCGTTAATGGAGCATGATGCTGTTGTTGAATGTGCGGTAACGGGTGCGCCCGATCCGGTGCGGGGGACGGTTATCAAGGCAACAGTTATTCTGGCCAAGGGTTATACTCCCTCAGAAGAACTGAAAAAGGACATTCAAAACCATGTGAAGAACACTACTGCCCCCTATAAATACCCGCGAATTATCGAATTTGTGGATGAGCTTCCCAAGACTATTAGCGGTAAAATCAAGAGGGCGCAGATAAGAAGAGAGGATCAGAAGGCCTGAATGATGTAAATAGTATCCATAAGACCATAAAGACTTGGTGACAAAGGTTATCAAGTCTTTGTTACATCTATGCCATCTCCTAAAAAAAGGAATTTGACGTTTTATGGCGAACTTATATATGAAGGTTTAATGATTTATTGGGGGTAAACAAGTTCATGTCCCATCTTGAAGAGATCCATTACCCTTCGATGCTGGAGCGGATGGACAAGGGCTTTATGATATGTCAGGCCCTTTATAGCCAAGAGGAAAAGGTTATAGATTATAAAATTGTTACCTTAAGCGATGGGATGGAAAAGTTTGTTTTGGGCTCCAAAAATGATCTCCTATCAAAAAGGCTTAAAGCCGACCATTGCATGCCGGAGCTTTCTCAGCCCCTGATGGATTTATTTTCAGAAGTTAATTTAAGTGGAAATGCTTCTCAAACCGTAATTTGCACCGGCCATTCAGCCAAGAGCATCCAGGCCTTTGCTTTCCAGATGCAGCCTCATGTTGTGGCCTGCTATCTTGAGTTTTGTGGAGAAAACAAGCCTTCAGGGCATCGCAACAAGGCTATGAACAGCTATGAAATATTCAACGCCATAGAGGATGCCTTATGGGTTAGGAAGAGAAATACCGTTGTTTTCGTCAATACCTCCTTTGAAAGGCTTTTCGGTGTTCCCAGGGAACAGATTCGTCAGGCTTGTGATATCTTGGCCTATGTTGACGAAAGGGACTTTAAACAGGTATTGGATATACTGGAAAGCGACTGTAAACGCCATCAGGTCAACTATAGCCTTGAATTTCGAATCAGGCGTTCTGACGGTATGACCCGGTGGGTCTGGATGAAAACCTTTCCCCTTGAGGTGGATGCACTCTCAAATAACCGTAAATCTGCCGTCTTTATGGATATCACTTCTAGAAAGCATGCAGAGGAAGAGCTTTTACGCAGTAACAGGGAGATCATGGTCCTCAATGAGCTCTTTAAAAAGGCCTCTGAACATATCGATTTAAATGAGCTTATGAACAGCATCCAAAGACTCATTATGGAGCATATGACCATTGAGATTATGGGTATACATCTCTATGATGAAAAGAATCAGAACCTGACCTTCCGCTATTGTCCCAACATTCCGGATGTTTTATTAAAACAGGAGGGCTTTTGCTCCAAGGTTCAAGAGCTAATCAAGTGGGTTTATGAAACCAAAAACAGCTTTTTCATAACCGTCTCGGAGCTGCCTGACGACAGTATTAGGCAGCTTATTAAGGACCATGGCCTCCAATACATTAACTGCTTTCCCGTTCTATATAATGATACTTGTGTAGGGGCCTTGGTCCTAGGCAGCAGGGTGGATGATCTCACCTATAAGGAAAAAGACTTTATCATGGCCATATGTAGTCAGTTAGCCGTCCTGATCAACCATTCCAAGCTATACGACGAGCTCATGCAGGAGCTGGAGATGCGCCATAATGCCGAGAGGCAGAACAAACTGATCTTTAATACCTCTATTGATCTTATTGCCATCATGGATGATAATATGAAGTTTCTCAGAATTGGGCCACAGTGGCAGAAATGCCTGGGTTGGAGTGAAAAGGAAGTGCTTTCAAAGAGCTTTTTTTCTCTGATTCATGTGGATGACAGGGATAATACCCTCGAATACATTGACACCTTGACTAATGAGAGAATGGCTATGGGAATTGAGCATCGCCTGATGTGCAAGGACGGAACCTTCCGATGGATAGCCTGGAATGCCCAAATGGTTACTGAGAGCCGTAAAAACCTGATTATCATGATTGGCCGCGACATGACAAGAAATAAGGAGATGGAGGAGAAGAACCGTGATCTGGAGAGAGCCTACCATATGGAGGCTGTCAAAATGGAGTTCTTTGCCAACATTTCTCATGAGTTTAGAACACCCCTTAATATCATCCTCTCCGCCCTTCAGCTTATTGAACACAGCCTCCAAAATAAAGGCAAGGCCGATTATGTGGATCGGGAAATCCGGCATTTAAAATCCATCAAGCAAAATGCCTTTAGACTGTTGAGGCTTGTCAATAACCTCATCGACATCACCAAGCTGGATTCAGGCTATATGAGGCTGTATTCATCCAATCATGACATCGTCAAGGTAACACGAAGCATTACCGAATCAGTGGCACAATATATCGAAGGCAAGGGAATCAAGCTCATGTTTGAAACCAATGTCCCCAAGAAGATTATTGCCTGTGATGCCGATATGATTGAGCGGATTTTGCTGAATCTTTTGTCCAACGCTGTGAAGTATACCGAGAAGGATGGATTTATAGGGGTCTGTGTCAAGAGCACTGACAATGTGGTGAGGATATCGGTTAAGGACTCCGGTGTAGGTATTTCAGAGAATATGTTGGATCTTATTTTCGAACGTTTTATTCAAATTGAAAAACCCCTTTCCAGAAGATGTGAGGGCAGCGGGATTGGCCTATCCCTTGCCAAAGCTCTTGTAGAGCTTCATCAGGGTAGAATATATGTAAACAGCACCGTTAACAAGGGGAGTGAGTTTACCTTTGAATTGCCTGCGGTGATCATGGACCAGGGAGCCTGCCTGCAAAATATGGAGCCCAGCCGCGAGGAACGTATCCATCGTATTAACGTTGAGTTCTCCGATATTTATTCTCTTAATCTTTAATCTATAGCTTCGGAAAACCATCTAAACATGAGGAGGATCTTTAGAAATGAATGGACTGCCATCGCCCACAGCCTTAAAGTTCCGCTATCCTATGAGAACACACCAGAATATGATTTTAAAACGTTTTGATGAAGAGCTTAAGAGAAAAAAGGAGGGCGAAATCCTTCGTTTCCATGTGGTGGCACCACCGGGGTCAGGTAAAACCATTATTGGCCTTGAGCTGGCTATCCGTCTTAAAAAACCGGCCCTTATTGTGTGTCCCAACACGGCTATTCAAGGCCAATGGGTCAAGAAGCTGGAGCTGTTCCTGCCCGAGGGTCAAGAAGCCAGTATTGATCATTTTATTACTTCCGACAAAGACAAGCCGCACTTTATCAATGTGCTTACCTATCAAATACTGAGTATTCCCGAGGACGCAGGTCAAACCCTCATTGAGTTGGCTGAGGGACTCTGGGCTGAAACCTTGTGTGATCTTACAGGAACAGAGCTGGAGGAGGCCAAAGGGCGCATAGCAGCCATGAAAAGCGCCAATCCGTCAGTCTATAAAAAGGAGCTGGCCAAGTATGTCAAGTCCATACGAAACGGTAAGCTCTTCGAGCAGGAGGATAAGGAAACCGCCACTGCCGAGGAGGAAAACAAAAATGTGCATATGGCCTTGGATCTCTTACATAAAAATACCCGAGAGCTTCTTAAGAGGCTGAAAGACGCTGGAGTGAAAACCGTCATTTTTGATGAATGTCATCATTTACAGACCTATTGGGCGGTTATCATGAAGCATATTCTCCAATGGATGGAAATAGAAAATGTCATTGGCCTGACGGCCACACCTCCCATTGACGAAAAATCAGAGGTTCTGCAAAATTATATGGGTCTGTTAGGGGATATTGACTTTCAGATACCGACTCCCGCTGTTGTTAAAGATGGAATGCTAGCTCCTTATCAGGATATGACCTATTTCTGTATTCCCGAAGACAATGAAATGGACTATCTCAATCAGTGCCATTTGAAGTTTCATCAGCTCATTACAGGCTTTTCTTCACCACAGAGTGATTTCTGTCATTGGATTATTGACAGAATCCTCCACCGGAAGCTGGCCGATGGCACGCAAAGGGAATGGCGGAAGCTATTTGCTCAGCGTCCCGACTTTTGCTGTGCGGGGGTTAAGTATCTTAGAAAAGCAGAGATCAGGCTCCCCTCCGATATTACCTTGTCAAGCGGTATGTATGGGGATATGAGTGTTGAGGAATGGGCGCTGCTTATTGAGGACTATGCCCTGAACCGTTTGAAGCTCAGCGGGGAAGAGGAACACAAGCAACTTTATGATCAGATCAAGGACGCCCTGTATACATTGGGCTTTATTTTGACTGAGACAGGTATCAGGACGTATATCTCGCCTTTGGACAGGGTTCTTTCCTACAGTAAGAGCAAGCTCAAGGCTGTGAAGGATATTCTTCTCCATGAAATGAAGGCCCTGGGGGAGCATCTGCGTGCTGCAGTTGTAACAGATTTTGAGTTCTCCAACGCATTGTCCCTGAAAAAGCTTGACAATGTGCTGGATGAGGAATGCGGCGGTGCCATCAGTGTCATTAAGGCGTTGGTCTCCGATGATGAACTGGATAAGCTCAACCCTATCATGGTGACGGGGAAAAGTCTCCTGTGTGATAACGATATTGCTGAGGAGTATCTGAGATTATTCGGTGAGTGGGCCAAAGCCGGTGGTTTGGATATCAGGCTCAATATGAAGCCGGTTTTTGATGGGAAGCTTTTTGAGATTGAAGGCTACGGCAGTGATTGGAACACCAAATCCGCCATCCTTTTTACAACCTCCATGCTGGAAAGGGGCCTGACTCGCTGTATGGTAGGAACCCGTGGTCTTTTGGGAGAGGGCTGGGACAGTGTGAGCCTTAACACCCTCATTGACCTTTGCTGTGCTGCGACCTATGCCTCTGTCAATCAGCTTAGGGGGAGGAGTATACGCAAGGATGAAAAGAATCCTAAAAAACTCGCCAATAACTGGGATGTAGTTGCCTTTGCCGCGGATCTGGAGAAAGGTGATAACGACTATAAGCGCTTGGTTAAAAAGCATCAGCAGTTCTATTCCATATGTGAGGACGGACGGATACAAAAGGGTGTGGGGCATATACATCCCCAATTGGCTTTTAAAGAAAGGCTCTCTTCAGAGGATATCAACCAGATCAATGAGCACATGTTTAAAAAGGCCACAGAGCGAAGCCTCAGGCATGATGCCTGGAAGGTAGGTGAGCGCTTCCACAATGCCGAACAAGGCTCGGTTGAGATTTCCTTGGATGAGGAGACCATTGCCAGTGATACCTCGGTAGCGGGTGATAAGGCCGACAGGCTACAAATGAAGGCTTCTTGGCAGAAGTTTAAACGGGGTGCGGGGGTGCTGGGCCTATTGGCCACCCTGGTTGCCGGGGGACTGAGCCTTCCTATTGCCCTTGTTAGCGGCACCGTGTCGGCGTTGTTCCTCTATTCCTCGGCAAAGGGAGTGGGAAAGACAGCGGAGTACACCCGCAAAGAGGTACTTCAAATGCATAAGCTGGAATTTATCAAGCGGCTCTCCCTGGCCTTGCTTGATGCGCTTAAGGAGTGCGGGCTTATCACCCGGACCCTTATGGAACGGAATGTCTGTGTCACCTCCCAGGACGGAGCCAGTATCCGTGTATTCCTCGAAGGTACCCCGGAGGATTCCCAGCTTTTTTCAAGATGTCTGGATGAAATCATGAGTCCTCTGATAGATCAGCGCTATGCCATACCCCGTTATGCGGTCATGGCGGATCAAAAAGGGGGGTGGGCCACCATCAAGGCTGGCTTGGATTCAGATTCAGCGAAGATCGTGGCCTATCATCCGGTGCCGGATATCCTGGGCACCAACAAGGAAAAAGCAGAAATCTTCCAAAAGCAATGGAATCGTTATGTCAGCAGGGGAGATATTGTTTTTCTAAGGAGTGCCGAAGGGGAAAAAATACTGGAGCGGTATGCTATGAGTAATGATCTTGGCATCAGCAAGCATGTGGCCAATTTCTGGAGATAAACGCCCCAAAATAGATTTTATTGAAACAGTCAGGAATGAAGATTGCCTGGCTGTTTCTTTTTTTCCCTAAGGCCGTCTAAAAGCTTTAAAGACCCATGGACACATTTGTGCAGCTTGACAGAATCCACCCATTTTTTAAGAAGAAGATTGTGGATTAAAATGCCGAATTGATCCTTGTCAAAAGGGGAGAGCTTGAATATAATATATATATGAACAATTATTCATACGTTAATATGATGTGAGGCATTTGAGGACGAAAGCTGTGGCAGAGGTTATAAAAACCTCATTCCCAGTGGAAGAAGAAAGGTGGTTGTTTTGTGAATAAGGATAACAAACACTCAATAAGCTGTGGCCAGTTGATTATCCATGAGGAGATTGTTGAGCAGGTAAAAGGAAAAATGCCCGATGAAGACAACCTATATGATCTTGCGGAGCTGTTTAAGGTTTTTGGTGATACAACACGGATTAAAATTATCTGGGCTCTGTTTGAATCGGAGATGTGTGTGTGCGATATAGCCTACCTTCTCGGTATGACCCAGTCGGCTATATCTCATCAGCTTCGGGTGCTGAAAACGGCAAGGCTTGTACGCTATCGGAAATCAGGCAAGACCGTATACTATTCCCTTAATGATGAACATGTACAAAAGATTTTTGATATGGGGATGCAGCATATATTGGAGAAATAAATGAGGTGAGGCTATGATGACCAAGAGAGATTATGCCCTGACAGGTATTGAGTGCGCCAACTGCGCAAATAAAATAGAAAATCATGTTCGGAAACTGGAGGGAGTTAAGCAGGCAAGCTTGAATTTTGCATTATCTAAGCTCTCTATTGAGGTCACTGACGGGACGGCTCTTCCTGGGCTTGAAGCTCAGATTCAAAGGGTGATGGACAGCATTGAGAAAGGATCAAAGCTTCACCTGCCCGTGGATACCCATTCTCATCACCATGAGCTAGGGGACCATCACGGGAAGGGGCATGAGGGTCTTTCCAAAGTCCGTCTGACCACTTATATTCTAGGAGCCATTCTCTACTTTGCCGTCTTCTTCCTTGTATCCCATCCAGGTGTACGTTTAATTACTTTTGTTTTCGTCTATTTACTTTTTGGCTACAATGTCCTTCTTAAATCCTTTCAAAATATTATGAAGGGCCGGATTTTCGATGAAAACTTTCTGATGTCCATAGCTTCTTTGGGTGCCTTTGTCATTGGTGAATATCCCGAGGCGGCGGCGGTGATGATGTTCTATCAAATTGGCGAACTCTTCCAGGATTACGCCCTAGATCATTCTAGAAAATCCATTAAGAGCCTGTTAAATATCAAGCCCGATTATGCCAATCTCAAGACCTTGGAGGGTTATACCCAGGTCAATCCCAAGCAGGTAAAAATGGGTGATCTTATTGTTATCCGGCCTGGGGAAAGGGTCCCTTTAGACGGAATCATCGAAGAAGGACAATCCACACTGGATACCTCTGCTCTTACAGGGGAATCCTTGCCTCTTGAGGTTGAAAAGGGCAAGGAGGTTCTTTCAGGAAGCATCAATCAGTCGGGTGTGCTTATCGTGAGGGTTACAAAAACCTTTGGAGATTCAACGGTTAACCGGATTCTTTCACTGGTTGAAAATGCTTCTCAGAAGAAAGCCATAACCGAGCGCTTTATTACACGATTTGCTGCCTGGTATACCCCTGTGGTGGTTGCCCTTGCCATTATTCTAGCTATTGCTCCGCCCTTGATTCTTAAGCAGGGCTTTAAAGAATGGGTCTACAGAGCGCTTCTGTTTTTGGTGTTATCCTGTCCCTGTGCCCTGGTTATATCCATTCCCCTTGGCTTTTTCGGGGGGATAGGCGCAGCCTCCAAACGGGGTATACTGGTTAAGGGAGGGAACTATCTTGAAACGCTGGCCAAAGCGGGAATTGTTGTTTTTGACAAGACCGGCACCCTTACTAAGGGTTCCTTTGAAGTCACCCAGGTCTTTACGGTTCCCCCTTACACCAAGGAAGAGATTCTCTCTCTCATAGCCCATGGGGAGGCTTTTTCCTCCCATCCTCTGGCCTTATCCGCCATTAGGGCCTATGGCTCTGAGCCAGATAAAAACAGAGTTAGCGAATATCGCGAACACGCGGGGCTGGGTGTATCGGCTCGTGTTTCCGGAAGGTCGGTGCTCTGCGGAAACAGTAAGCTATTAAATCAGTTTGGTATTGCCATAGACGAAAAGAATAAAACAGGTACTCGGATTCACCTGGCTGTAGAGGGGCAATACGCAGGCTCCATCGTGCTTGAGGATGCATTGAGAGAGGATGCCCCTAAGGCCGTTTCTTCGCTGAGGCAGGCCGGTGTCCGTGAGATTGTTCTGTTAACGGGAGATCAGAAGGATGTGGCCGAAAACGTAGCTCAAAGGCTGGATATTCAAAACGTCCATGCAGAGCTTCTGCCCTATGAGAAGGTGGAACGCCTTGAGGGCCTCCTGGAACGCAAGAAGCGCCATGAGACAGTGGTCTTTGTGGGGGATGGCATTAATGACGCTCCGGTCATTGCCCGGGCTGATATTGGGGTGGCCATGGGTGGGGCAGGCTCCGATGCCGCAATTGAAGCCGCAGATATTGTTATGATGACCGATGAACCCCACAAGCTGGCCGAAGCCATCAGGATTGCAAAAAAGACAAAAACCGTTGTATACCAGAATATTGCTTTGGCAGTCATTGTCAAGGTTTTGGTGCTGGCTTTGGGAGCCGGGGGGGTGGCAACCCTCTGGGAGGCAGTTTTTGCTGATGTGGGCGTGGCTCTTTTGGCTATATTCAATGCCATGAGGGTATCCAAAGCCAAAGGGTGATTCTATTATCGATGATTTCCCATAATTCAAACCAGGGGCTGGCCTAAGGAAATAGGGCCGGCCTCTCTTTTGGTTTGTTGAACAGATGCCGAGTTTTCATACGTTATTATTAAGGATTTATGGTATAGTAAACAATATAAGTTTTAGTCGCCTATGGGGAGGGAGGTGTTCCATGCCTCAGGATACTATTTTCAGCCAGTCGGTCAAATTTATCAAAGGGGTTGGGGAAGCACGGGCCAAGCTCTTTTCAAGGCTGGGCCTATTTACCTTGTCCGATGCGCTAAGCTATTTTCCAAGGGAATATGAAGATAGAACCACCTTGAAAAGGATATCGGAGCTTACCGATGGTGAAGAATGCAGTATTAAGGCCAGCCTGGTTTCCGAGGTAGCCGAATCGAGACCCAGGAAGAATCTCCGAATTACCAAGGCCCTGGTTACCGATGGCTCGGCTTTTCTTTCCCTGACCTGGTTTAATCAGAGTTATATTAAAACCAGTCTTTCGGTAGGTGAGGAGTATATCTTTTTTGGCAAGGTTAAACGATCCGGAATACGCATGGAAATGCAAAGCCCTGTCATGGAAAAGGTTGAAAAGCAGGGAAAAAGCACGGGTCGTATTCTTCCTGTGTATCCTCTGACCAAAGGCATTAGTCAAACACATCTACGGAATCTAGTAGAAAACGCTCTAACCGCTGCTCGGGGAAAATATGTAGAGGTTCTGCCTTCTGCCCTCCGGCAGGCCTACAAATTATGTGAAATTAATTTTTCCTATGAGCAGATTCATTTTCCCAAGAGCTTTGAAAATATGGAAGAAGCCCGGAAAAGGCTGGTGTTTGAGGAGCTTCTCCTCCTTCAGCTAGGGCTTTTTAAAATGAAGGGAGCCAGCTCCCGACAAAAAGGCCTGAGTTTTGGAGCCGTGGATATGGAACCCTTAATGGAGCAGCTTTCCTTCACACTGACTCCCGCGCAGAAGAGGGTTATTGAGGAAATTGAAGCGGACATGGCCTCTGATAAGCGGATGAACCGTTTGGTGCAGGGTGATGTGGGCTCTGGAAAGACCATCATTGCTGTAATGGCGCTTTATAAGGCTGTAAAAAACGGATATCAGGGGGCTTTCATGGTTCCTACTGAAATCTTGGCGGAACAACATTATCAAAGTGTCGCACCCTTATTTGAAAAGTTGGGCGTTTCAGTCCGGCTCCTGACGGGAAGCATGAAGAAGAAGGCTAAGGAGGAGGTCAAGCAGCTCTCCCAAAGCGGGCTTGTAGATATTCTTATCGGCACCCACGCCGTTCTGGAGGATGATACCACCTTTGCCAATCTGGGCCTTGTGGTAACCGATGAGCAGCATCGGTTCGGGGTCAGACAGCGGGCCAGACTATCCGTTAAAGGGGAGAACCCGGATCTTTTGGTCATGACGGCCACCCCTATTCCCAGAACCCTTTCACTGGTTCTTTACGGGGACTTGGACGTTTCCGTTATTGACACCCTTCCACCCAATAGAAAGCCCATAAAGACCTATGCGGTAGATGAATCTATGCGTCAAAGGATTTATGATTTCATCAGGAAACAGGTAGCAGAAGGCCGTCAGGCCTATATTGTGTGCCCCCTTGTTGAGGATTCGGAGGAGATTGAGGCCGAATCTGCCCAAGGACTGGCCGAACGCATACGGGATCAGGAGCTGGCCGGACTGCGTGTGGGGCTGATTCATGGGAAAATGAAGGGCGGCGAGAAAGAAGCTGTCATGAGAGCTTTTGTTAACGGACAAATGGATGTGCTGGTGTCCACAACAGTCATCGAGGTAGGGGTGAATGTTCCCAATGCCACCCTTATGGTCATAGAAAATGCGGAGCGGTTTGGCTTGGCTCAGCTTCACCAGTTAAGAGGGAGAGTTGGGCGTGGTGCGCACCAATCCTACTGTGTTTTGTTTAACCAGAGCAAAAGTGCAATTTCACAACAGCGCATGGATATTATGGTTCAAAGTAACGATGGATTTGTTATTTCCGAGAAGGATTTGGAGCTAAGGGGGCCGGGAGATGTGTTCGGGGTCAGACAGCACGGGCTTCCCGAGTTCAGAATTGCCAATCTTTATCGAGATATGGACATACTCAAGGATGTACAAGAGGCTGTGAAGGACATCCTTGACCAAAACCTTGTGGATACACCGGAATACCAACCGCTTAAGGCAAAGCTCCGACAATTTTTTGAGGTGAAGACCAAGGAGCTTACCCTCAACTAGCAGGACGGATAGGCTACAGACGAGGGTCATTGATAAAGGAGAGTTTATGCTGAGAATTATTGGCGGTACCGCCCGTGGAATACGCATACAAGCCCCTGACACAGAGAAAACACGCCCCACCCTGGACAGGGTCAAGGAATCGGTTTTCAACATTCTGATGCCCTACCTTCAGGAGACCAGGGTTCTGGATCTTTTTGCTGGATCGGGAAATCTGGGCATTGAGGCCCTCAGCCGGGGGGCCCATCGGGCGGTATTTGTGGATGAGAGCAAGCTTTGCAGGAAGATTATCCAGGATAATCTGAGCAAAACAAGGTTTACAGAAAACAACCTGGTATTGACCATGGAGGTCACCCAAGCACTGGCCCTGCTTAAGGAAAAGGGAGAAAAGTTTGACCTTGTATTCATGGACCCACCCTACAATATGAATTTTCTTGTCAAAACACTGCAAAAGCTGGATGTTTTTGATATAATGAAAGATGATGGTATTGTGGCCTGCGAGCATCATGAAGACGAAGTAGCTCCCGATAAAGTGGGCCACCTGTCAAAAGTAAGAACAAAAGCTTATGGGGATACGGTTTTTTCCTTCTATGTCATGGACGGAGAAGCTGATTCTTAAGGAGGAAATTTTTTTGAATACCTTTGTTTATCCGGGAAGCTTTGACCCGGTAACCAATGGACATCTGGATATTATCAACAGGGCTGCGAAATTGTGTGACAAACTTATTGTTCTAGTCTCTGTCAATATGAGTAAAGCACCCGCTTTCTCAATGGAAGAGCGCATTGAACTGTTGAACAGGGCAATTGGAAAACGGGATGATATTGAAATTATAAGCTTTTCAGGCTTATTGGTCGACTTTATGCGGACCATTAATGCAAAAACCATTATCAAGGGCCTTCGGGCTGTCTCGGATTTTGAGTATGAAATGCAGATGGCACTTCTCAACCATAATCTGGATAATGAAATTGATACCCTGTTTATGATGACGAGCATCAATTATTCCTTTTTAAGCTCCAGTATTGTCAGAGAAATGGCTAAATATGGAGGGAAAATTGATGATTTGGTTCCCCCGCAAATAGCCGATATAATAATCAGAAAGTTGAAAAAGTGATTTCATTTTAAAGTGGAGGTCGAATATGGAACTGTTAGAGCTTTTAGAACAGATAGAGGAAATTATGGAGAGCGGCATGAACATTCCCCTTTCTGGAGGAAAATGCCTGGTTGATAGAGAATCCATATTGGAACTGGTTCAGGAGATTCGTCTTAAGCTTCCCGATGATATAAAAATGGCCAAGCGTATCACCGAGGAAAAGCAGCGCGTTCTAGCCGAAGCACAGCAAGAGGCTGAAAATATCCTGAAGAATGCCGAGTCGCGCATCGCTGCGCTGGTGGATGAAAACGAAATTACAAAAAAAGCTTACGAGCAAGCCGAGGTTATCATCTCCAATGCTAAGAAAAACGCCCGTGAAATACGCCTGGGTACCCGTGAGTACGCCGATGGTGTATTAAACAAGGTGGAAGAGATACTTGAAGACACCCTGGATGTCATCAAGGTTAACCGTCAGGAATTAAAGTAAGGGTTAAGGATGATGACGGTTAAATATCAGGTAAAACAATAGGTAAGAATTAAACCGGAAAGAATTCGATTCTACCGGTTTTTTGCTGGACTTTTAACTGGCCTTATGGGAGCGATTCCAAGGGAGAAAATGATGATTCCGATGGTGACGAGCCTTACCAGGGACAGATTTGCGGGGAGGGGCACCTCGACAGTTGAGGTAGAAATGGAGAGGGGAACGGAGCTCATGGCTGCGAACGTGAGAAGCCCTGCAGTTAGTCCATGAATAAGCTTACCGACTAAAAAGACTCTGTATTGAGCCCCGGAACCCTTCATAATGCCCATAACCTGGGTGTGAACGGAAAACCCTGCAAAACCACATATCATGGAAATCAGAGAAAGCTTTATGGTCAGGCTACCACCTACAATCTTTGTGACAGCCTGAGAGCCAGAGGTGATTTCCATAATGCCCCTCAAAAAGGAAGATATGAATTCAGATAGACCGCTTTTCGGTGTGCCGGCAGCCCGGAAGATTTCAGGTATCTTACCCAGGAAGGCAAACAGCCCTAATTGTGCCAGAAGTTCTGAAAGAACCGCGAATAAAACAATATAGCCTGTGACCTTGATGCATAGAATGGCGGACTCTTCGATGGCGGAGGGAACAAGCTGGGGCAGGCTCATCCCAGGTACTTCTTTGCCAGCCGAGGATTTTAAGCGAAAGGTTGGTGAGGGCTTATCCGTTTTTCCAAAGCAATGGCCCATAGCAAAAGCCGAAATGAGACCGGATATCCAATGAATCAATAAAAGGAAAAAGCCAATACGGACGCTTTTGTAGAGGCCGGCACCAATGGTGCCAATAATAAAAAGGGGGCTGCAGTTATTGGCAACAGCAATCATTTTACTTCCCTGCCGACTGTCTATGAGGCCTTCGTCCAGCATATCCCTGGCCAGCTTTGCCCCTGTGGGATATCCGCTCAGATACCCTAGAATAATCGTGATCAGCGTATAATAGGGAAGGCCAAAGAATCTTTCTGCTAGCCGCTTAATAAAGGTTGGACATGAGAACCCCGATAGGTAGGGCACTGTTAGCCGTGACAGTACAAAGAAGGGGAATAGGGAAGGTATCACAACATCCAAGCAGAGATACAAAGCATTTCTGGCGGCCTGCGAAGTTTCCTTGGCATACAGGGAAAGAACCAATGCCAATATGGGAAATATGTAAATGATTGAAGTCTTCGCCCATTGACTGAATTTTTTCATAGTTTCCCCACATTTCATGACTTCGTATTAGAATACATATTCAGTCCCTTGAGCAAAGTTGCATTGAATCAGAATGGAATGATATAATAGGATTATTCTTCTCAAATGCTGGAATTTCGGCCCTGCCATATTGCAGTTGTAATACCGACTTTAAAAAGAACCTAAGAGGATCAAGAGGGAGTGTACCAGTAATGCAAGAAAATGAAAACACAGTGAGAGAGTCCGACGATATTGGTGAGATAAAAATCAGTGTCGATGTCATTACCGTTATAGCCCACACAGTAGCTAGTGAAATAGAGGGTGTGGCCGGAATGAACGCCAATATTGCTGAGAACATTTCCTCGGTTTTAGGACGCAAAAACGCTACCAAGGGCGTTAAGGTTGAGATAGACAATAAGGATGTCACCATAGATTTTTACATAGTTGTGGATTATGGCGCCCGTATCCCTGATGTGGCGTGGAAAATCCAGGAGCGTGTTAAATCAGCCGTAGAAAGCATGACTGGCATGAACGTGGTATCAATTAATATTCACGTTCAGGGTGTCAGCTTCGATAAGAACAAGGGTGACCAGACCGTTGAAGGAACGACCAAGCTGAATTGAGGTTAATTCATGTTCGGATATGTGGAGCCGGATAAGCCGGAACTCAAAATGAGAGAGTTTGATATTTTTCGTGGTTATTACTGCAGCCTCTGCAAAACCATAGGAAGACGTTATGGACAAATACCAAGGCTCTCGCTAAGCTATGACCTTACCTTTCTTTATATCCTTCTTGACGCGACCCAGGCTTTTCCAACCGGGGGAAAGCGAGAACGCTGTATTGCTCACCCCTTGAAAAAGCGTTATATGGTTTTTTCAAATATTTTTGCCGAGTATGCGTCAGACATGAATGTGATTCTCACGTATTATAGTCTAAGAGATAAGTGGAATGACGAAAAGAATCTCCTTGGAGGGGCTGGGTCTCTGGCTCTGAAGCGGGCTTTCAAAAAGGTGAGAAAACGGTATCCTGACAAATGCGCATCCATTGAGGGGTATTTGGAGGCCTTGAGCACCCTTGAGAAAAACCGATGCGCCTCTGTGGACGAAGCTGCGGAGCCCTTTGCATCCTTAATGAGAGAACTTTTTGAATGCGGGCATATTAAGGATGAATATACACAAAAAACACTGGGCTGGATGGGCTATAATCTCGGACGTTGGATTTATCTTATAGACGCCTATGATGATCTGGATAAAGATTTAAAGCGGAAGAGTTATAATCCCATTCTCTGTCAGTATGATTTTAAGGGTGAGGATATCAAGAGCTTTAAAGAAGAAGTCCGGGAAGCCTTAAATTTCAACCTCACCTATTCCTTGAGTGAGATTGAAAAAGCCTATTCGCTTATTGATATTGAAAAAAACAAAGGGATACTGGATAATATTCTGTATTCGGGTTTAATTGTCAAGACCGATGTGATCTTGCAAGGGAGAGGTAATCATGAAAAAGAATCCGTATAAGGTTTTAGGAATTAAAGAAGGAGCTAGCTACGATGAAATTAAACGGGCTTATCGTGAGCTTGCCAAAAAATATCATCCTGACAGATACCAGAATAATCCGCTGTCAGATTTGGCGGATGAAAAAATGCGAGAAATTAACGAAGCCTATGACCTGTTGATGAAGAATGCAGGGGGAGCTTACCAGTACCAGCAGGATTACGAGCAAACCTACGATAACAGCAATGCTTCCCAGGGGTCCACTAACCAGCAGTATCAACAACAGCAGCAACAGCAACAGCAACAGCAACAGCAAACCAACAACCAGTACCAATATCAATACCAGTATGGTACCACGGGTGATTCTGAGCTGGAACGTCAGGCCAGAATGTATGTCAATAGCGGTAATCTTAATGAAGCCCAGAGGATACTGGACAAAATGAGCAACCGCAATGCCTCCTGGCATTATCTGCAAGGGCTTGTCTTTTTAAGAAGAGGCTGGTATGACCGGGGATTTTCCAGTATCCAGAAGGCATCCAATATGGATCCGGGCAATTTTGAATATCGAAACGCTTTGAATAATTTGAACCAGCAAAATACAGGATTTAGGCAGAATAACTATTATCGCAATACCTACCGCAATAATCCTGATATGTGTAACCTATGTGTCAACCTTTGGTGTGCCGATTCCTGCTGTGAATGCATGGGCGGCGATCTCATCGGGTGCTGCTAATCAGTTCACGTGTGAGCCAGGAGGTTAACTTTGAAGGATCGGACAAATCAGGGCAGGGGTAAAGCGAACAGCTCCAATACGCGTAAAATTGCTCTATCCGGGGTTTTAACGGCGTTTATTGTTATCGCCCTAGTAGTGGAATCCATTGTGCCGACGGGCAGGCTGGGCTTCTATGTCTTAGCAGCTTTCATTCTCTCGGTGGTCCTGCTGGAAGCGGGGGTATCATGGGGCTGGGGCGCATATGCCGCTAGCTGTGCGGTAGGGTTTCTTTTGGTTCCGGAGAAATTAAATATTTTACCTTATATTGTTTTTTTTGGAATCTATACCTTGTTGAAGTATCACATCGAGTCCATTAGGAAGCCGTGGCTTGAGATTGTTTTAAAGCTTGCAGCCTTTAATCTCTTTCTGTGGCCGGCCTGGAGTATAGTGAAGACCTTTCTTCCGGAGGCCCTTACACAAGGATGGGGTGTATGGCTGGCGGGAGTTGTTTTACAGGTGGTTTTTCTGTTGTATGACTTCTTGTTTACAGCTTGGATCAGGTATTACTTTGAAAAAATAGCGCCGCGAGTACGGAAGGCCTGACCAAGGATTGCCATTGTGAAATGGCAAAAAATTATGTACACTTTTGTTGTAGGGCGAATGCTTTGCATCAAAAGACGAGAGTCTTTGTTACAACAGAGAGAGGGGCATAAAGCCCCCCCTTAATGTAATTCACCTCTTCATACTCCTGGCTGCGACTTATGTCGCAGCTTTTTTACTAGTCGTAGATTTTGCTTAGAACTTCTTTTTTGCGAATGCGCCACGGCTAAGTGCGCACAACTTTACTTCGTAAAGTTTAAGGAGAATAATGTATGAATGACAGGGCATTACGTGTGCTTGAATACGATAAAATCATGAAAAAGCTTGATGAAAGAACCGTTTCCTCTCTTGGACGATCCTTTGTGGAGACTCTAAAGCCCGTAACCGATTTTAATGAAGTGGAGGCTCGGCTGAAAGAGACCACCGATACGTCGGCCTACCTTTGGCGTAAGGGAGGCGCCCCCTTTGGCGGCATCCACGATATACGCTCAGCCCTTAAACGTGTGGAGATTGGCTCAATCTTAGGCATCTCCGAGCTTCTCAAGGTTGGTGACGTTCTGCGTTGCGGACGGATACTCAAGCAATACCTTACCAATGACATCCCCTCCGATTGGGAGGGTAACCTGACTTTGGAGCTGGGGCGCCAGATTACTGTTTTCAAGCAGGTGGAGGAAGCTATCTCCCACGCCATTCTCAGTGAAGATGAAATTTCAGATCATGCAAGCCCCGAGCTTTTCTCCATAAGAAAGGGTATCCGCCAGAAGCAGGATAGCATTAAAGACCGACTTTCTGCCTTTATTCGCTCCAGTGATTATAAAAAGATCATGCAGGATGCTGTGGTTACCTTGAGAGGGGATCGTTATGTCATCCCTGTTAAGCAGGAATATAAAAGCCAGGTACCAGGACTGATTCATGACATGTCTTCCTCGGGAGCCACTGTCTTTATCGAACCCCTGGCAGTTGTTGAGGCAAATAATGAAATCAAGGCGCTACTCATCAGAGAGCAGCATGAAATTGAGCGTATATTGGCAGAGCTGACCGCAAGGGTGGAAGAAATCCGGGTTGATTTAGGGGTCAATATCGGCATACTGGCCCGCTTGGACTTTATGTTCGCCAAGGCCAAGCTGTCACGCGATTTAAGGGGTATAAGCCCTCGCCTTAGCACGAAGAGAGTTATTAATATCATCAAGGGAAGACACCCCCTGCTAGACAAGGAAAAGGTTGTACCTATTGATATTGAGCTTGGGAACGAGTTTTCAACCCTAGTGGTCACGGGCCCCAATACCGGGGGTAAAACAGTGACACTGAAAACTGTGGGATTATTTGTTCTTATGCTTCAATCCGGGCTTCATATCCCTGTGCAAGAAGGAAGTGAATTCGGCCTGTTTGATAGTGTTTATGCAGATATTGGTGACGAACAGAGCATCGAGCAATCCCTGAGCACTTTTTCCTCCCATATGAAAAATATTGTGACCATTCTTGACGAAGCAGATGAAGGTTCTCTCGTCCTTTTCGATGAATTAGGGGCAGGGACTGACCCCACCGAGGGTGCAGCTCTCGCTATTGCTATTTTAGAGGGACTCACCAAAAGAGGTATTTGCACCATGGCAACCACCCATTATAGTGAGCTCAAGATTTACGCCATGACCACTCCTCGTGTCCAGAATGCCTGCTGTGAGTTTGACGTGGAAACCTTGCGGCCTACCTATAGGCTGTTGGTGGGAGTTCCAGGTAAAAGCAATGCCTTTGCCATATCTCAAAAGCTAGGCTTGGACCCCTATGTCATTAACAAGGCCAAAGAGCATCTGACCCAGGA
Source organism: Bacillota bacterium (assembly GCA_023415205.1). Classification (GTDB taxonomy): domain Bacteria; phylum Bacillota; class Clostridia; order DSM-8532; family DSM-8532; genus DTU059. Next base: position 52,969 of record JAEZLR010000004.1, read on the forward strand.
CAATATTCAATTCGAGGATGTTCTTTCAGATATTGAAAAAAACAGAACCCAGGCCGAACGGGAAAAGGAATCGGCAGAGGCTCTTAAAAGGGAAATCGAGGCCCTGAGGACTGAGGCTCAGAAGGAAAAGGAACGCATCAACAAGGAACGCGATCGTATTATTACCAAGGCCAAGGAAGAAGCCAGAGCCATCGTTATTAACGCACGTTATGAGGCGGAAGAGCTCCTGGAGAGCCTTAAAGAGCTTCAGAAAAAAGGTTACCGGCAGAGTATGGATAAGGAGCTTCAGGAGGCCAGAACCAGTGTCCGTCGGTTGGACAATCTGGAAGGCTCACTGGTTGAGACCTATGAGGTCCGAGGCTATGTGGAGCCCCCTCAGGATTTAAAAGCGGGGGAAAGTGTGCTCATGCTGAATCTCGACCAAAAGGCCACCGTGTTGGAAGCCCCAGATACCGACGGGCAGGTGATGGTTCAGGCGGGGATTATGAAGGTTAAAGTCCATGTTTCCCAGCTCAAACGCGTGGATGAACAAAAAGAATCTCTGGAAAAGATGAACAAGGTGCGTATTGCCGGGGTGAAGGCTTCCCCGGTCAAACTGGATTTGGATTTGCGTGGGCTCAATGTGGAGGAAGCGCTGGATAAAGTCGATAAATATGTGGATGATGCTGTCATCGCCGGACTTCATGAGGTTACCCTCATCCATGGCAAAGGGACGGGAGTTCTTAGGAAGGCCATTCATGACCATTTAAGAGGTCATTCCCATGTGGTGGCTTACCGTTTGGGTAAGTACGGAGAAGGTGAGACGGGCGTTACCGTTGTCGAGTTAAAATAAACACCGAGTGGAGAGATATAGGATGGGATTGGGGACTCTTGTTAATGTGGTAGCGGTTATTATAGGGGGTGTCGGGGGCCTTATTGTCAAAAAAGGGCTCCCTGAGAGATTTAAATCGACCATTATGCAGGCCTTAGGCCTTTCGGTCATGATCATTGGCGTTTCAGGGGCATTGCAAGGGATTTATTCGACTACCTCCCAGGGAAAGCTGGATCGCAACTATATCACAGGCATGATTTTGAGTCTGGTGGTGGGCAGCATCATCGGAGAGTTTTGTAGGATTGAGGAGAATCTGGACAGGCTTGGAGCCTGGTTTCAAGATCGCTTCGCCAAAGGCGAGTCCAACTTTGCCAAGGGCTTTGTAACAGCTAGCTTGGTCTATTGTGTGGGAGCCATGGCTATCGTGGGCTCACTGGAGGATGGTCTTTACGGTAAGGTGGATATTCTCTTTGCGAAGTCTATGCTGGACGGCATCAGTGCCATTATTTTTGCGGCAACCCTGGGGGCGGGAGTATTGTTCTCCGCTCTTCCCGTGTTATTGTATCAAGGCACCATTACCCTCTTAGCGGGACTGCTCAAGCCCATCCTCTCGGAGGTTGTGGTCTCTCAGATGTCCCTGGTGGGAAGCGTATTAATTCTGGCCATAGGTTTTAATATGGTGGAAATGAAAAAGTTCAAGGTGGGGAACATGCTTCCGGCCATTTTCATGCCCCTTGTCTATTCCCTGGGATACAGCCTGATTACTTCCCTTATCTCATGAAGTTTGTCTTTTATATCGGTCAGGGTTCGTGTATAATACAAATAGATGAATGCTTGCAGTATGGTAGAACGGAAGGATAAGCTGTAGTCTTAAAAAGCTATCTTTCTACACATGAATAGGATAATGACCACGGGGCGTTCTTTTGAACGCCTTTTTGCATGCTTTCAGTATCACGCCTAGAGGGCATTTTAGGAGAGGGTTTTATGATTTGGAACAAGGAAGTGGAACAACTAACGCGTAAGGAAATGGACGGATTACAGCTTGAAAGGCTTAAAGGGATTGTCCGGTATTGCTATGAGAAGGTTCCCTTTTACAGAAAGCGTTTTGATTCTATTGGTCTGAAACCGGAGCATATTGTCACCCTTGCGGATATTGACAAGATTCCTTTTACCACCAAGGAGGACCTGAGGGATAACTATCCCTTTGACCTTTTCGCCGTACCACAAAAGAAGATTGTACGTCTTCACGCCTCCTCAGGAACCACGGGGAAGCCTATCGTAGTAGGTTACACGAAAAACGATATGGAAATGTGGACTGAAAGCCTGGCTCGTCTGATTGTCGCCGCAGGTGGCTCGGATGAGGATGTGGCCCAGGTTTGCTTTGGGTATGGCATGTTTACCGGGGGTTTCGGCCTGCACTATGGGCTTGAGAGAGTGGGAGCAACAGTAATTCCTGCCTCCAGCGGCAACTCCGAGCGTCAGCTCATGTATATGCAGGATTTTGGAGCTACCATTATCGTATGCACCCCCTCTTACGCCCTTTATCTTTCAGAGATCGCCCAGGAGCAGGGTGTACATAAGAGCCAATTAAAGCTCCGCCTGGGACTGTTCGGCGGGGAAGGACACACGCCTGAAATGCGCAAAGAAATAGAAGAACGCTGGGGCATTCTGGCCACTGAAAACTATGGACTCAGTGAAATCACCGGTCCCGGTGTTTCAGGGGAATGCGTGGAACAATGCGGCATGCATATCAATGAGGATAATTTCTATCCTGAGATCATCGACAAGGAGACCTTAAAGCCCCTGGGCTATGGGAAAGAAGGGGAATTGGTTCTGACAACCCTTACCAAGGAAGGCATCCCCATGCTGCGTTACCGTACCAAGGATATTACCGAGCTGGATCCTGAGGTTTGTAAATGCGGACGTTCAACGGTTCGTATGAAAAAGGTCAAGGGCCGGACTGATGATATGCTCATCATAAGGGGTGTCAATGTTTTCCCCTCCCAGATTGAAAGCGTACTGGTGGGCATGAAAAATATAGGGCCCCACTACCAGATTATCGTCACCAGAGAAGGCTTCATGGACAAGATCGAGGTGCAGGTTGAGCTGGGTGAAGCCATTGTACTGGACAAATACAGCGAACTGGAAAAAATTGAGGCAAGCATCCGTCACAACCTCAAATCAGTGCTTCAGATTGATGCCAAAGTCAAGCTTGTGGAGCACAAAACCCTTGAGCGCACAACAGGCAAAGCAAAACGTGTCATTGATATGCGTTAGTATGTTATAATAACTAATACAGCAGTTTACGAACAAGCGATTGAAGGCTAAGGAGAGAAGTCTATGAAGAAACTTATGCTGGGCAATGAGGCTATCGCCCGCGGTGTTTTTGAAGCCGGGGCCACTGTGGTATCAGCTTATCCCGGTACCCCCAGTACTGAAATTACCGAGGCCATTGCTCATTATGACGAGATTTATTCCGAGTGGGCCCCCAATGAAAAGGTGGCTTTGGAAGTGGCTATTGGTGCCTCTTTTGCAGGTGCCCGTGCGGCTTCTGCCATGAAGCATGTGGGCCTGAATGTAGCGGCAGATCCTCTATTTACGGCGTCCTACACCGGTGTCAACGGGGGATTGGTCTTATTTGTGGCCGACGACCCAGGCATGCATAGCTCACAGAATGAGCAGGATACCCGTATTCTCGCCCGTGGTGCCAAAGTTCCGGTATTGGAACCCTCTGATAGCCAAGAATGCAAGGATTTTACCATCAAGGCCTTTGAACTCAGTGAGGCCTTTGATACTCCTGTCATCGTACGCCTGTCCACCCGTGTGTCCCATTCGCAGGGTATTGTTGATATGGGGGAAAGAGCGGTTTATGAACTAAAGCCCTATGTCAAGAACCCAGGTAAATTTGTAATGATGCCCGCAATGGCCAAAATGAGACATCCCTTTGTGGAAGAAAGAATGGCCAAATTAAGAGAGTGGTCGGAGCAATCCACCCTTAACCGCATCGAGTGGGGAGACAAGAAGGTGGGGGTTATCACCAGTGGCATTTCCTATCAATATGCCCGAGAAGCTTTTGGTAATGCCTCCTTTCTGAAGCTGGGCATGGTTCATCCTCTGCCGGAGAAGCTGATCAGGTCTTTTGCACAGGAATGCGAAACGGTCTATGTCATTGAGGAATTAGAACCATTTATTGAAAACCAATGCTTGAAGATGGGCCTTAACGTGATAGGCAAGGCTCTGCTTCCTGTTACGGGCGAATACAGTGCCAGCCTGATACGGGAGAAAATTTTAGGGGATACTCAAAAGAAACAGAATGATATTCAGGATGTTGCCCCGGCAAGGCCGCCTGTGCTGTGCGCCGGTTGTCCTCACCGCGGTACATATTACGTTCTTAAGAAGCTCAAGCTTACTGTTTCCGGTGATATCGGTTGCTATACCCTGGGTGCTCTGGCGCCTCTGGAGTCGGTGGATACCTGTGTGTGTATGGGAGCCAGTGTGGGCGTGGCCCATGGCATGGAAAAAGCTATGGGAAAGGAGGCTTCCCATAAGACAGTGGCAGTCATAGGGGATTCTACGTTCATTCACTCAGGGATTACCGGCCTTATTGACGTGGTCTATAATAGGGGAACCAGCACCGTTATCATCCTGGATAACTCCATTACAGGTATGACGGGCCATCAGCAGAACCCCACCACAGGCTTTACCATCAAGGGTGAGCCCACTCGTCAGGTGGATCTGGTCAAGCTATGTCAAGCCATAGGGATAGAGCGCGTACGGGTTTGTGATCCCTTTGATCTTGTAGAATTTGAAAAGGTGGTCAAAGAAGAGATTGCAGCCGATGAACCCTCGGTGATTATCGCACAGAGGCCTTGCGCCCTATTAAAGAATGTAAAGTTCGGCCCCCTTCTGTCCATTAATCAGGACAAATGCTCCAAATGCCGTATGTGTATGAGGCTGGGATGTCCGGCCATTGTAGACAGGGGCGACCATATTGAGATCAACAGTGCTCTTTGTGTCGGCTGTCATCTATGTACCAAGGTCTGCCGATTTAGCGCAATGGAGAAGGCAGGTGGCAATAATGAGTAATAAATCGATAATGATTGTGGGTGTTGGCGGACAGGGTACGCTTTTAACCAGTCGTATTCTGGGAGATGTTGCCTTAAGCTCAGGTCTTGATGTAAAGGTTTCTGAGGTTCACGGCATGTCCCAACGGGGTGGCAGTGTTGTCACCTACGTAAAAATGGGTGAAAAGGTGTACTCACCGGTTATTGAAAAGAACGAGGCCGATATTCTTCTGTGCTTTGAGCAGTTGGAGGCGTTAAGATGGATTGATTATGCCAAAAAAGAGGCCTCCATCATTATTAACACCCAAAGAATTGACCCCATGCCTGTCATTATCGGCAGAGCAAAATATCCTGAGGGCATCATTGATAAAATACAGGCCAATTATCCCAAAGTAATGCCCGTACCTGCCTTAGAGCTGGCAAAAGCCTCGGGGAATATCAAGTCGGTAAATGTTGTGATGATTGGTGTGATGGCCAAAAGCACCGATATTCCCAAGGAAATTTGGATAAAAGCCATTGAAAAAACGGTGAAGCCTCAATTTGTGGATATGAATATAAAGGCATTCTTGCTGGGCTATGAGTATAATATATAAGTCATAGTCTTTCCCCGATTCTTTATTGAGGTGCATAGCGTATGCCGGGAATGGATGGTTTGGCCATTTTTGCAGGAAGCTCGGGAAAGGCATTTGCTGAGAAGATATGTCATTTTGTCGGCATCGGCCTTTCAAGGTCCCAAATCATTCATTTTTCTGAAGGTAACACCTATGTCAAGGCCTGTGATACGGTAAGAGGGCTGGATGTTTTTCTTGTCCAGCCCATTGGACTTAAGCCCAATGATGAGTTTGTGGAGATTCTGTTCTGGGCTGATGCCTTTAAACGGGCAAGCGCTCGAACGGTTACAGCCATTATCCCGTATTTCAGCTATGCCAAGGCCGATAAAAAGGATGAGCCCAGGGTGTCTATCCGGGCACGGGTGTGTGCGGATTGTCTTGAGGTCGCAGGGATTGACCGGGTGGTGACCATGGATTTGCATAGTCCACAAATTCAAGGGTTTTTCAAAAAACCGGTGGATAACCTCTATGGCCTGCCTATTCTGGGAAGCTACGTCAAAACCCTTATGCTTCCCGACCTTGTGGTGGTTTCTCCTGATGCGGGCTTTGCCAAGACCGCCAGAAAATATGCAGAGCTATTGAATGCAAGTTTGGCTGTGGGAGATAAAATAAGGCAAGGCCACGATGAAAAGGCTGAAATATGTGAAGTCATAGGAGCTGTTCAAGGGAAGAATGCCCTTATCGTAGATGATTTCACCTTAAGCGGCGGCACACTTATTAAAATGGCCACTGCCCTCAAGGAGAGGGGTACTTTAAAGGTTTTTGTGGCAGTTACCCACCTTTTGTTGGATGAAAAAGCGGTTAAACGGGTGGAAAACAGCCCCATTGATTTGCTGATAGGCATGGATACAGTCGATAATCCCGCACTTAATAGCTCCTCAAAGGTTAAGGTCATTTCCGCAGCACCCCTCATAGGAGAAGCCTTAATTCGCATTCAGCGCAGGGAATCACTGAGTTCTCTGTTTACAAATGTTAACGATCGCGTGCTTGCCCATTCCTGGTAGGCTTTACGGTAGATTAGATAGGGAGGATACAGCCAATGTTCAATGAAAAGATTGTGGATGGCCTTGCAAAATCATCTATGATTCGGGCCATGTTTGAAGAGGGAGAACGCTTAAAGAAAATTTATGGTGCGGATAATGTCTATGACTTTAGCATAGGCAACCCCGACCTTGAACCCCCTGAATCAGTGGTAGAATCCCTCCGTTATTACAGCACCGGTGTTGAGGGCGTTCACCGCTATATGAGCAACGCCGGGTTTAATGATGTGAGACAAAAGGTGGCTCAGTACATGGAGAAAAACAGCGGTATACCCATGACTCAGGACCATATTGTTATGGTCTGTGGCGCCGCTGCCGGTCTTAATATCGCTTTACGGGGGCTTTTGAATCCGGGTGAGGAAGTAATAGTTCTTTCACCCTTCTTTGTGGAGTACCTTTCATATATCGGAAACGCCCAGGGCGTCCCCGTGATTGTAAAAACCCTCAAAGATAGCTTCCAGATTGATGTGGAGGCAGTTCAAAAGGCGATTACCAATAAGACCAAAGCCCTTCTCATTAATTCCCCCAATAATCCCACGGGGGTCATCTATAGTCGAAAGAGCCTTGAACAGCTAAAAAAGGTCATTGAGGATAAGGAAGCGGAGCTGGGTACGGACATCTATATCCTATCCGATGAGCCTTATGTGAGTATTGTTTACGATGGGGTCGAGGTGCCCAACTTGCTTTCAATGTTTGAAAAGAGCATTATTATCAATTCTTTCAGTAAATCCCTGGCACTGCCCGGTGAAAGAATAGGCTATATTGCAGCCAGCAGCCGCATCCCAGAGGTTCAGCTTCTGGTGGCGGCCATGGTCAGTCTCAACAGAACCCTGGGCTTTGTCAATGCCCCGGCCCTTTTTCAGAAGGTTGTGGCAGATAATCTGGAGGTTGCTGTAGATATTGAAGGCTATAAGAAGAAAAGGGATGTCCTTTACAACCACTTGACCCAAATAGGCTTTGAATGCGTTAAGCCTCAAGGGGCCTTTTACCTATTTGTCAAATCCCCTATTGAGGATGATGCGCAATTCTGCAAAACTGCAACCAAATATAATTTGCTCCTAGTTCCCGGTACCGGCTTTGGTTGTCCCGGCTACATCCGTATCGCTTACTGCTTTGATCTTGCAATGATTGAGAGAAGCCTTGATGCCTTTACTAAGCTGGCAGGGGAATATGGACTAGGTTAGATCCGCAGAAGAAAACCGTTTTCCTGATATTGCATACTTTACAAACGACCTGAAAAGGTCGTTTTTTTTGCTATTTTGTAGATATTATTGCTATTAAATATTTACAATTCAGTGGATTAGGATAATATCTGCTATAATGGTGGTAAAAAAGATATAGGATATCTTATTAAAATTATAGCAGTTAAACAGCAACCCCTAATTAAGTTTATTTGTTTCATTTGCGGAGGGAATAACCATGAAAAAAATAATTGACAAGTTTTTTTCAAGTGTTAGTGATGGATTAAGGTTTTCAAATATCCGTACTCGTCTGGTTGCTTCTTTTTTACTTCTTTCCCTCATACCCCTGACTATTATCGGGATTATCGCCTATAACAAATCCAATAAGGCTATCACCGATAAGATTAGCGCTTATTCTGAAGAGAACATGAAGCAGGTTGCCAGTAATATAAAAACTCTGGCGTCCAAATATGAAGGAACTGTTAAAGATATTTCCCTGGCAGAAGAGGTGCAGAATAATATTAGCAAGCTGGCAGATTCATTGCCTCTGGAAAGAGCCCGTGCCAGAACCACTTTGGACAGCTACTTGACAAGAAAAATGATAGGGATTAAAAATCCGATCTATGAAATCTATTGCTCCGATGCAGTTCGTATCAACAGCAGGAGTATTCTGCAATTTGTCTCCAAAGAAAAATACAATGCCATACTTGAAATGACGAAAAATACTAATGACTATGTGTGGACTCTGGTAAATGATGGAGAAGACCACTTTAATCTTCTCATCACCTATAAAATCGTAGAGCTAGAGAGCCAGGAATATCTTGGGATTGCCTGTTTTGTTATTCCTCACACCCTGTTTTCGGAAATTTTCTCGGATATGAACCTTGGAACTGGTACCAAGGTATTTCTGACAGATTCACAAGGAAAGATTATTGCCAGCAGAGAGCCTGAAATACCTGCTGGTCATGTTTTAGAACCCGCATCACTTATTGAGAAACTGAAAGTCGAGGATCAATCCTTTGATTTCGATATCAATGGAGGCAACTATTTGGTAGCTTCTGCACCTATCGAAGGTAAAGACTGGCGTATTGTTTCCACCATCCCCTATGATTATCTGGAAAGTGAGTCAAATGACATTAAAAATACAATTATACTCATTGGTATAATCTGTTTATTGGTTGCTCTTATTCTTGCCCTTATCATTACTGAAAGCATATCAAATCCCCTCAAAAATCTGGTGGGTTTAATGGCTGAGGCGAAGGCAGGAAACCTGGCCATTAACCTGAAAGATAAAAAGAAGGATGAAATTAGTGAGGTTATCGGGCATTTTAATAGTATGGTCATGAGGCTCAGGGAGCTTTTTGCCAAAGTGAGCAAATCCTCCAACCAGGTTCATAGTGAATCCGATCAGCTTGCCTCCTACGCTGCACGGTTGAACGCTATATCCGGAAATGTCTTTCAGATGATGGAGCAGGTAGCATTAGGAGCACAGGATCAGGCTCTAGGTGTAAATAACAGCGTGGCCAGCATGAATCATTTAGCCAATAATATTAAAAACGTAGAATCAAAGATTTTCACCATTGCAGATGTAGTGGGAGGGACCCAGAAACTCAGTGCCGAGGCCTTAGAGTCGGTAGGCCTTCTCAATGATAAGGCCATACAGACCAAGGAAGCGTCCTCACAGATAGCAGAGAACATCAATGACCTTTATACCCATATGAAGGAAATTAAAAGTGTCCTTAAGGTTATATCTAATATCTCGGAGCAAACTCATCTTCTGGCATTGAATGCTACCATTGAGGCCGCCAGGGCAGGAGCATCCGGCCAGGGCTTTGGTGTTGTAGCCAATGAAATCAAAAAGCTGGCAGACCAGTCCAATGCCTCATCCAAGACGATCCATAGCATCATCAATACTATTCAGATGAAAGCGGATGTTGCTGTTGAGGCTACAAAGAGTGCTGAAGAGACAATAGATGAGCAAATGCTGGCAGTTAGAAAAACCGATGAATCCTTCAAGCTCATATACTCGTCCATGGAAAGCCTAGTTTCCTGTATTGAGGATATCAATTTAAGTATTCAGAAGGTTACTGAGGACAGGAATGTAACCCTTGAAAGTATGGAAAACATTTCAGCGGTGGTTGAACAATCGGCAGCCACCACCCAACAGGTTAGCACGGCGACTCGGGAGCAAATGGGGGATACTGAAAATGTTTCAGCCCTTGCAAAGAGCTTGGAGGACATGGCCTCTGAGCTGATGCAATCGGTAGCTCTCTTTAAGATTGAATAAGGATTATCAATAGCTATATTTAAGAAAGTTAATGCAAAGGCTCGCTTTGTGAAGTGCACCCAAAAAGTTAGACAGAAAACTAACTTTGGAGGTGCACTTCATTGTTAGTGGGTTTTTGTTTTATATTGTAATGTAAGGGCCAAACCATAGAGCAAAATTTGCAAAGGTTTGGCCAATAAGTGCAAAGATAATTGTAAAAATGTGATATATCATAAAATTATCATAGGCAGGACAGGAAATTGAAGGTCTATAGCCCAATAAAGGATTTAATTTCATAGACAAGGAGTCTGTGACATGGATAAAAAAACAGTTTTAGATCGGATTTGTACTTGCGGTGTTGTTGCTGTAGTAAGGGCGGAAAATGAGGAACAGGCTCTCAAGATAGCGGAGGCCTGCGCACTTGCTGGTATTGCTGGTCTGGAAATCACCTTTACGGTTCCCGGTGCTCATAAGGTTATAGAAAGGTTATCCCAGGAGTATTCTGATGGAGAGATTATCATCGGCGCAGGAACGGTGCTCGATCCAGAAACAGCACGCCATGCGATTCTTGCCGGAGCTAAATTTGTTGTGGCCCCCTGCCTGAATACGGAAACCGTCAAGCTCTGCAACCGTTATCAGGTTGCCTGCATGCCCGGTGCCATGACAGTGAAAGAGGTCGTGGAAGCCATGGAAGCGGGGGCTGATATTGTAAAAATTTTTCCCGGTGAGGTCTTTGGGCCGAGGTTTATCAAGGCGATTAAAGGGCCACTGCCTCAGGCAGTGCTCATGCCCACAGGCGGGGTAAATTTGGACAATGTGTCTGAATGGATCAAGGCCGGATGCGTGGCCGTAGGTGTTGGAGGCAACTTGACCGCAGGAGCAAAAAGCGGGGATTATGCTTCCATTACTTATATCGGAAAGCAGTTTGTAGAAAAGGTAAAAGCCGCAAAATCAGGCTAAGGCTACTTAAAATAGTTACCCAAAGTATTTACTTAAGGGGGAGAGGCCGTGGGGATAGTGAATGTAAAACCCAAGGAAGGCAATCGGTATGACTGCATATCGTTAGGGGAGGTCATGCTTCGTTTTGATCCGGGGGATGTAAGGATAAGAACCGCCAGAGAGTTTAAGGTCTGGGAAGGCGGGGGAGAGTACAATGTAACCCGGGGTCTTAGAAAATGCTTCGGGATGAATACCGCGGTTGTCACAGCCTTTGCCGACAATGATATTGGCCGATTGGTCGAGGATTTTATCCTCCAAGGGGGAGTGGATACCTCCCTGGTTCGTTGGGTTCCCTATGATGGCATTGGACGAACTGTCCGCAACGGTTTAAATTTTACAGAAAAAGGCTTCGGAGTGCGTGGAGCCCTTGGGGTCTCAGATAGAGGTCTCACCGCCGCTTCTCAGCTTAAAACAGGAGATATAGACTGGGAGCTGATCTTTGGTCAATTAGGGTCAAGATGGTTTCATACGGGAGGCATCTTCGCCGCCTTGTCCGATACTACCCCTGATGTAGTTATTGAAGCCGTTAAAACCGCAAAAAAATATGATACCCTTATTTCCTATGATCTTAATTACAGGCCCTCTCTTTGGAAGTCCATCGGAGGGCAAAAAAGGGCCCAAGAGGTCAACCGAGAGATAGCCCGATATGTGGATGTTATGATCGGAAATGAGGAGGATTTCACCGCATGTCTGGGCTTTGAGGTTGAGGGTAATGATGAAGCCCTTAAGGAACTCAACCTTGAAGGATATCACAAAATGATTAGCGAAGTGGTGAAGGAATACCCCAACTTCAAAGTGGTGGCCACAACCCTGCGGACTGTCCATTCGGCTTCCATCAATGATTGGAGTGCTATCTGCTGGGCCGATGGCAAAATTTATAAGGCCAATGATTATCAGGCCATGGAGATTTATGACCGGGTAGGTGGCGGTGACAGCTTTGCCTCGGGATTGATATACGGGTTGATGACAACGGGCGACCCCCAAAAAGCCGTTAACTATGGAGCAGCCCACGGGGCACTAGCTATGACCACACCCGGAGACACCTCCATGGCTGATGTCAAAGAGGTTGAAGCACTAATGAAGGGTGCCGGAGCTCGGGTGCAACGTTAGGAATTATTAAGGTAAAAATGGAAGAAGCGAAGGTGGGAGTATGAGTAAAGTCTCCCACCTTTTTTATTATCGATGTTAATTTAGAAAGGAACGAGAAGCTTTACAATAAAATACAAAGAATGTATGATGTTAGTAATATAGATATTTTGATGAAAGACAGAAACACATTGTTATTTTATTGTGTCGTATAATTGTCCAAAATGGTAGTTTATACGACAGTCGTATAAAAAACTACATTAGCAGATTATACGACATGTGTAGTGAAAACGAGACGTTACATGAAATTAGGTGCAGGAGGACGCGCATCCTTGCGCTACATTTAATGAGTCGGGCTTTGGAGCTTTTATTAAAAGGAGATACCTATATGCTTATTAATAAGTTTAAGGAGTTTCTAATATTATCAGCCAAGTTGCGCCAGGAATACCCAGCAAGTTTGGGGGTGAAGTCCGCTAATTGGCTAGAGATACTAAGTAAAATCGATACAAACGTACCTGAGCTGTATAACGTAATATACAGTAGTGTGTCAGGAACACAAAGAGATATTACAAATCAAACATTAATGGATTTCATACCAGGGTACAGATTAATTCATATTGAAGAATTATTTAATGAAAAGCAGAGTCTTGATAGTGTTCTAAGTTATTATGATAATATCGATGGTTTGACCATCTTACCCATATTAGCTAATTATTCTAGTGATTTCATTTGTTATTGTAGAGACCAAAGAGGTATCGAGAATATCTGCAGAGTAAATCATGATGATGACTTAATAATACTACATAAATCTCCTGAAAAATTCTTAGAGACTATTTGTGAGTTTTATAAGCAAGGGGTTTTCTTCCTTGAAGGGGATGGTTATCTCGATTATGATATGGAGAAAGAAGGGCAAATAGGTTTACTATTCAATCCAGGTGTAGCTTACTGGCTTGGAAAATAGATTTTTGTGATGGTTTGTTTAAGGCCGCTGCATCCTTGCAGCTCTTGCTTTGTGAGACACCTAACTTCATGTAACAAAGCATTTGCGTTTACAGGTTACGGCCAAAACGCTCACAAGACAAGCTTGTTCACTGGCCTCCTCCACATGCCCTCGGCAAGTCGAAGTGTCACTAAGCCACGGGCACGTCGCAAATGCAGGCCGTTAGGCGAAATATCCTGCTAGGGACGTTCAAAAGTGTCATTGGCCATAGGTAAAGTCTCTGAGTCTGTGAATTGTAGTACTAATAATATTTATGGTGAAGTTATTTTAGTATGTGAGGTGAAATAGATGAATTTATTAGACGGTTACCGTGTAATGTTAAATTTTCTTGAATCCTACTACTGGAAAACTAAAGCTGATGAATTAGGTGGATTGCTAGGTTCTATGTCTTTATTATCGGATAATACCCCGGCAGATCCAGCATTTGAAGACGATTGGAAAGAAGCTGTATCTCAAATAGTTGGGCAAAGTAAAGTTGATGCCTTATCATCAGATAATGTCTATTGGGCTATGGTCACCTTTCTCCGCAATTGGGCTGCTTTAGGGACAGACGGTACTATCAGTGAACTATGCTATATATTAGAAATGAGCAGTTCGAATATCGATGATTGGCAAAATGCGTTAAGTACTGTTACTACAGGTAATGATGATCCATATTTACGTCTATTAAAATGAATATAGTTTTAAGTATACTCTGAAAAAATACGAATAAAAAAGGTTACGAATACGGGGATAACTTTATGTTGTGAGAAACTTCGCCTAACAGAATTTTCACACCTTTGGCGTGCTCACGGGTCATTGCTGCCACACAGTCTCACCGGGCTGGTCGTTCTGCTTCGCTACACTGCTCGCCTATGCATCCTAGGCGGCAAGCACCGCTAATGAGATAGGCTCCGCTGGTCCGGTTCGTCGGCGTCGTGAAAACGGAACGTTAGCCGAAATACCGCAATGTAAATTCACTATGTTAGATAGAAGGAGTGTTTGAGTATGGTTAAAGTGGGTTTTATCGGATATGGAAGTATGGGAAGTATGCTAATTGAGGCCTTCATAAAATCCAAAAACATAAATCCTAGTGAGATAATTGTATCAACTAGGACAAAAGGCAAATTGGATAATTTAAAAGACCGCTGGGGAAATATTCAAATAACAAATTCTAATTTAGAAGTGCCTCAGAAAGCCAAATATGTATTTATATGCGTAAAACCACTTGAAGTCAAGGATATTCTCAGAGAAATAAAAGATTCCATTAGCTCTGATAATAATATTATTTCAATAGCAGGTCCGGTTAAAATTGCATTCATTCAGCAATTAACCGGAGCAAAGGTTACTAAACTCACTCCTAGCTTAACATCCGAGGTAATGGAAGGAATCTCATTAGTATGCCATAGTAATACTGTTTCAAAAGAAGAATCAGACTATATAGAAACATTACTAAATGGGATAAGTAAAGTTAAGATAATCAAAGAAGAAGATTTTGATCTTGCAGCCGAACTTACAAGCTGTATGCCAGGATTTATCTCTTCAATTATTGAAGAGATAGTTGAATCTGCTTTACGTCATACAAACACTTTAAATAAAACAGATATAGAAGAAATGGTAATACGGACTTTATTCGGAACATCTAAGGTATTTGTTGAAAAAAATATGGGCTTTAGTGAAATGCTGAACAGAGTTGCCACAAAGGGAGGAATTACAGAAGAAGGTGTAAAAGTATTTAGGAAAGGTTTACCTAATATATTTGATGAAATGTTTGAGGTTACATTAAACAAAAGGAAACTTATTACGGAAAAAACTGAACAAAGTTTTGACAATTGATAATATAGAAGTGGCATTGAGGTACTTCGTCTAACATGACTTTTACGCTAGCGGGGCGTACTTATGGGTATTCCTACCCACACCATCTGCTCGCCTATGCAACTTAGGCGGCAAGCGCCGCTAAAGAGAAGGGCTCCGCTGGTCCGGTTCGACGGCGTCGTAAAACCGGGACGTTATACGACAGCAGGGGTAAGGACTGCAACCGAAAATATAAAGATATTGAAGGAGGAGTAGTTGATTGAAGAAAGGTACACTATTTCTTATGTTGTTATTGTTTGCTTTCTTAATATCTGGGTGTGGGAATAATGATAATACCACAAGATTAGAAAGTAGAATTGCATCCTTAGAAAATGAAATTGCACTTTTAAAGGATACTAATTCTACTTTGATGAAGCAATATAGCTTGATCGACGATTTAAATAGTAGTAATAATACTTTAGAGGAAAAGTATAAAGAGATTGAAGCTAAGATCCCTAGCGAAGATGATCATTCTAGTGTTTCACTTGTTAGTCTTATAGTACAAGATAATGATGCAGTTGCTTTAATCGATTTTAATAAGGATGTAGGAGAGATATCATTCCTTGTATTTAAGGGTGAAATAAAAAATCAAAGTTTATCAATGGATTATCTGGTTGATGTGTATGATCAAGTAATTAATCCTGGTATAGGAGTTATAGGAACGGATGATGTACCGGAAAGTGTAAAGAGATATCAAATAACCTTTCCGGCAACAGAAGAAGATGTGGTTTGTATTTTTGCTTTTGAAAAATCAACAGATAGATTTTGGAGATTTGATAGGGTGCTCAAAGTTTCAGATATTTAGCACTGTAGTGTAATGGCCTCGTAGGAACCCCTGCCATCGGATAACAATGCTTTTACGTAGTGCTGATTTTAGAAAATAGTAAGTTGCTGAGGGGTGGAGAAAAAAGTATGAAAATTGAATTTGAATCTGTTGGAGAGGTTCGAAATAATATTGAAACTAAAAAGGATACTAATTGGGGAAATGATGTTTCCAGAATTATTATAGACGAGAAATATAAGAATGGATTGATAGGGCTATCTGAGTTTTCACATTTAATTGTTATTTATTATCTGGATAAAGCTGACTTTGTTGTTGAAAAACACATTTTAAGAAAACCTCAAGGCCGTGAAGATATGCCTATGGTAGGAATATTTGCTCAAAGGGCAAAAGATCGGCCTAATGCAATCGGCATAACATCCGTTGAAATAATTGACATAAGCCAAAATACTATTACTGTCAAAGGATTAGATGCTATTGATGGAACGCCAGTATTAGATATAAAGCCTTATTATCCTATGTATGATTGTAAAAATAATGCTGTTGTGCCAGACTGGGTTATTCGCTTGATGGAACATTATTTTTAATTTACACCATCTCTGTGACAGACCCTGATTACTGCGTTTTGAAATTCACTGCACAAGAGGGACGTTATTATTGTGACTTACATACAGAAAGCTTTGTAATACAATAAATTAGCTAAATCGCCCAAAATGGCTTATTTAATGAAAGGAAAAATAATGCTTAAAACTAATTTAACTATCGAGGGCATTCCATCCATTTTATGGGGAGAGCCATCAGATAAACTATTTATCGCTATTCATGGTAATATGTCTTACAAAGAGGATGACGTTATAGTCATTTTTGCGGAAGAAGCCGTCAAAAAAGGATATCAGGTGCTCAGTTTTGATTTACCTGAACACGGAGACCGAAAGGGTAATGGCTATAAATGTGATGTTCAAAACTGTGTTAGTGACCTTACGGCTATTATTATGTATGGACAAACTATTTCAAATAATATAAGCTTATTTGCTTGCAGCATGGGTGCATATTTCAGTTTACTTGCCTACAGAGATTTATCACTTAATCAATGTCTATTTTTATCTCCGGTATTAAATATGGAACTCATTATAAACAATATGATGTCAATCTTTAAAGTAAGTAAGGAAAGGCTTAAAACAGAAAAAGAAATTGAGACGCCGATAGGGCAGACTCTTTATTGGGATTATTTCTGCTATGTGAAATCACATCCGATTGAAGCTTGGGACAAACCTACTATGATTCTCTATGGTTCAGATGACAATCTAACTGATACTCATGTTGTTTCTGAGTTTGTAAAACGCCACAATTGTATGCTCAATGTACTTGATCATGGAGAGCATTATTTCCATACTGAAGAACAACTGCTCTATTTTAGACAGTGGTTGAGAGACAGTATCCGTGTAGAAGTAATATAATATTAAATAGATTATGAATGAGGCGGAAGTCATGGCTTACTTAGAATTGTCACAAGAGCACTGCGGAAAAATAAAAATGATGATTTTTGTTGAAGGTACTATTTTTAAGCCAAAATCAATTTTTAGCCTTTATAATCATAGAACCTATATTCCAATAGGAAAAAGCGCTGATATAATAAAAGCCTGGCATGAGGAAGGTGTTGAAATTGTTTATTGCACCTCCAGAAAAAAGGAGAAACAAGTTAAGGAAATAGCAGACTTACTTAAGAAATATCACTTTTTTGGAACAAAGCTCTATTATAGAGAAGAGAAACAAAAATATAAAGATATAGTCCAAACCGTTATGCCGGATTTTTTGGTAGAGGATGATTGTAAAAGCATTGGCGGTAGCTGGCAAATGTGTATTACGTATGTGGAGCCTTCAATCAAGAGTAGAATTAAATCAATTGTTATTAAAGAATTTAAGGGGATAGATCATTTACCCAAACAAGTCTCAAGGTTGTAGCCGGTATATGGGATTACCCCTTTATGGCTTCCTCATTAAGGTGTATAATGTTCTCAGACATTTGGACATCCTCCTTGGCGTAATCTGGTTTTTCAGCAATTCTAATTACACCTGAGGATGTCCTTTTGCAATTTTGCACAATATATTGTACTTTATCTAGACATATTAGTTTTAGAGTGGGAAGTAAAGTATATTGATATAATTGGAGGAGTAACTTGTTGTGAAGAAATTGTGTTTGTGGTTGGAAATCATTGCATTAATGACTTTATTTGCGGCTTGTTCTACTAAAGAGTATGATAACTTTCAACAACTTAATAACGGCACGGGTTTACAGCGAGGTAAAATAACTTATTCATTTTATAGTGCATTACCAAGTGATTCGATTAGAGGTAAGCAAATAGGAATAGTTGATGGTGATAAAAAACATAAAGTGTTTGAGATGGAAGGCTTTTCACCAGATGAATGGGTTATTGAATACTACGATGTAATAATGTCGGTTTATAGTGTATATAAAGCAGATACAGTAACCGAAATTCCTATCCAATTAAAATAATATAACCATACATTCTGAACCAAATGTGTAGTGGTCTAAATGCATATTAATGCAACCTAAGCGGCAAGCGCCGCTAA
The DNA here is from genome assembly GCA_023415205.1 of Bacillota bacterium. Taxonomy (GTDB): domain Bacteria; phylum Bacillota; class Clostridia; order DSM-8532; family DSM-8532; genus DTU059. The sequence goes on from JAEZLR010000004.1 coordinate 71,233, forward strand.
AGGGAAGGGCTCTGCTGGTCCGATTCATCAGCGTCATGATACCGGAACGTTACATGACATACCATGCAGAATGAGTCCTCCATGGCGCGACAAGTGAAACATAGGTTTTGAAAATATTAATGGTTTGATATAGTGAGATATAATAAGATAATCAATATTTAGTAGAGGGAATGGAAAAAAATGAGTAAGTATGAAGAAGGGTTAAAATTAATCGAAGAAAAGTTCGGCAATGGCAAAGACAATATTATTGCCCTTGCAACAATTGCCCGGGAGCCGGGCGCTAACGGAAAGCCCCGCCCGATTGTTCGTGAGGTGGACGCCTACTATGAAGACGGTGTGTTCTATGTTACATCTTATGGGAAATCAAATAAAATGCTACAAATCTCAGATAATTCGGAGGTTTCGATTGCAGTTTGTTCCGAGTGGTTTACAGCTAATGGAATAGGTGAAAATCTCGGCTGGGTGCTTGATCCGAAAAATGTTGAAATTAGAACAAAGCTTCGCACGGCTTTTGCCCAATGGTATGACATTGCAAATAATGAAAAGGACGAAGGTTGTTGCATTCTAGCAATCCGTCTCACGAGGGGAACGCTAAACATAAACCATTGGGAGAAATTATATCACTTAGATTTTGTGAACAAGACGACTATGGAGAATGGGGGCATTTTTTAAGCAGTCAAAGCCTCTGAAACTGCTTTCACAGCAGTTTCAAACTTATGTTTTACAATGTGTTGTACATTTTTCGCATCTGTGTTTTTTCACTTTATCTATATAGAATTCCCTTTAGCTACAAAAATGTGAGAGGAATGTTATTGTGGGACTTGAAATCAGAGCCATTCGTGATATTAATGAAATGACTGAAAGTGCTTCAATCATACGGAAAGCTTTTGAGACAGTGGCCAATGAGTTTAATATTAAGGAAGAAGATGTCCCTAGCAACCCTGCATTTTTAACGGTTGAAAGCCTAATTAAGTCATATAAAAAGGGTATAGAATTGTTTGGGGTGTTTGAAAACGAGGAGCAGGTTGGGTTTGTTGCAGTAGAAAAAGCAGATAATAACATATTCTATATGGAAAAATTAGCGGTGTTGCCTGCACATAGGCATAAAGGTTTTGGCAAAAGAATAATGGATTTTGTAATGAAATATGTAAAAGAGAAGGGTGGAAGTACAGTTTCAATTGGTTTAATCAATGAGAATAAGGTTTTAAAGGAATGGTACAGAAACTATGGTTTTTTAGAAACTGGTCTTAGAATATTTGAGCATTTGCCTTTTGAAGTATGTATTATGCAAATAAATATATAAAAACTACTATTTATGGGTGCGCTAAACCACAGGCCCGTGGGTCCGTGGGCTTCGTGAAATCGGAACCAAATTGCCATAGCGTTCTACGGTGGGGTTGGGAGTTTAATTATGCATGGAAAAGATTATTATTCCTTGACTCATATTTTAAGGGTGTAATCTTCTTTGGAAAGGTAAGTAGTTGAGTGAAAAGGTTTGAAATCGAAGTAGAAAAGGTTAATGGACATTGTTCGTGTGGATATAAGGTTGGAGATAAATTTTATGCCGATGGACTCAATACTCCAAATTGTAGTTTTTGTGGTGGCGCCTATATGATTATATTTCCTATGCAGACAGCCTTACATTGTGGAGCTCAGTTTAGTTTCGAAGAAAATCCATTAAGCAAATCAAAGCTGGCATGTCCAGATAATGGGTATGTAGTCTTTAAGATTACTTTACTACCTCATGCTACAAAAGAATAAGTATGGAGTTGAGGTCTCACTAGCATAATGGTTAAATAAATAATCTCCTGGATTTTCAGACTATATATTCAAGTTATGCGTAATTATACTTGAAAAGGAAAAGGGAGGTTTTACCATTATGAAAAAAACCATTATTATTTTAGTTATTACATTGTTAATAGTGGCTTTAGGAGTATATCTATTTTTCATATTACCCAATTCAAGGAAACTGGATGCCGTAAGAAACATGCCTATTGAAAATGTAAATTTAGAAAATATAGATGACGGAGCATATATGGGTGATTATAGTTATGGTTCATACACTTATGTCGTTGAGGTGTTTGTAAAGGATCATAAGATCGAGAAAATTGATGTTGTTGCCAATCGTGATACATCCCATGCACAAAAAGCAGAAGCTGTCATTCAATCAGTACTTAAGGAGCAATCTATAGATGTTGATGTAATATCAGGTGCAACTACCACAAGTAAAGCACTACTTAAGGCAATGGAAAATGCATTAAAATAAGGTTAGTTTAATAGAGTGATCCAGGCGTCAAAGCCGCTAATGGAAAGAGCTCCGTCTAACCCATTCCGGGCTCTTCACAATAACAAGATCAAGGCCTATGCTTCATTAGATGAGGCTGAATCATACGAAAAAAGTGAAGAGGTGTATTATTTTGAAAATAGGAAAACTAACATTTGCTATGCTGCTTATAGTAGTGATTGCAGGGTGCTCTACGGCTACCCCTCTAAAGGCAGATATGTTTTATGGCGAAACAACCAAGTGGATTGTTATTGCATACCCCAACAACAGGTTTTCCTTTGCTTACAAAGGGAAAATTGATGACCTCAAAACGGAAGAGACATCAAGTATTAATTTTTCTTATGGTTCATCATTAGGTACAGTATCAGATGTTCAGTTTGTAACCGATTCCAGCTTTTTTACTCAGGAATTTAAAGTTGATTATATTTCAAATCTAGTAGTAGGAGCTAACTTTAACAAGGACAAATATATAAATGTAAAAATTAGTTACGGTGAAACAATAGATTCCATTGATTTATCAGCATATATCCAGAATCCTAGGTAATTTGATTTGAAATCATCTACCTTTTAAAAATGGGAAAAACTTTTCTATTAATGGTTGCTTGATGATATTCATTAAATTTATTCTTTTATAGAGAATGATAAATATCTATGATAATATAAATCGGTAAGTTATTCCTGGGTGCCGTCAAGAGTTTTGCGCAAATTGGTTTGCAACCTTGGCATAAAGGAAGTCAACCAACCATAAAATCCGATTCGAGGTCGGTATTTTCTAAGTGTTTCATGTTTAAATACTTTTTGTTTCCCCACTGCGTTCCGGCCACATGGCGCAAGCGAGCGCAGACCAGCATTAGTGCCGAATTGCCATCCGGGAATGTGCCAACCACCCTTGTCCGTCGGCGGATTTCTCGGTTTAAGCGCTCAATTACATTGTTTGTACGAATTCTTGTCCAATGCTCGAAAGGAAAATCCGCATAGGTGAGTGTTTCATCAATGCTGTTTTCAATCTTGGCCGCCGCCTCTTTCAGTTTCATTTCTCGTAGGGCGGCAATAACCAGTTTTGCCTTTTCCTTAGCTGCCGCCTTGCTCTCCTGGGCGTGGATGGCTTTTAGCATTTTTGCAACTACCTTGCCTTTAGAACGCGGAACAACGGAGAAAACATTACGATAAAAATGTACGGTGCAGCGTTGATATTTGGCTTCAGGAAATACTTCTCCCACAGCTTCCAGCATGCCAAGACATTTGTCACCAATGATAAGCTTTACACCATTTAGGCCACGCCCTTTTAACCATTGGAAGAATTCTGTCCAACTAGCCTTATCCTCTTTCATGCCTTCGGCAGCACCCAGCACCTCACGATAGCCGTCCTCGTTGACTGCAATTGCTACAAGTACACTCACGTTTTCATACTCGCCGCCCCAATTACGACGCAGGTAGATGCCATCGACATAAACGTAAGGGTATTTTCCACCTTGTAAAGGGCGGTTGCGCCAAGCTTCAATATGCACGTAAGCCTTTTTGTTCAGCTCGCTTATGGTAGAGGGTGATACTTTTGTGCCCCATAAGGCCTCTGTAATATCTTCCACCCTTCGTACAGAAACTCCCGCCAAATACATTTCGATCAGAGCTTCTTCAACAGAACTTTCGCGGCGGCGATAACGCTCGATAATGGCAGTTTCAAAAGGTACACCCTTTAGTTTAGGTACTTTCAGGGTCACTTCACCAGATGTAGTGGTCAGATTCCTATCATAGTGTCCGGCACGGTAGCCCTGTCTGGCCTCGGTACGCTCGTATTTGGCAGCATTGGTTAGTTCTTTTGCTTCCTGCTCTAACAGTCCGTTCAAAGTCTCTTCTACGCTACTACGCACTAATTCCTTAAGCTCGTCCTTGATGATTTCCTCGTTAAGTTGTACAATTTTCTTAGACATGTTTGCAGTTCTCCTTTCGGTTAGATTTGGTCTGGTAACTTTATTTTACCAAAAGGCTGCAAACATGTCCTTTTTATTAAATCTTCAATTTGCGCAACTTATTGTACCTTATC
>JAEZLR010000045.1 GCA_023415205.1 Bacillota bacterium
AGCGAAGCGGAACGACCAGGCCAGGCGCGTGCCGGCTAAAAGCAACGTCCTGTTGCTTTTACCTCACTCGACCTGCACTCTCGCATGACAACATTCATCTGCTCCTGTGGATGCATATCAGATTTAAACATCATGGCCTATCTACTGTTTTGAGACAGCCCCTTTAAACGATTGTAAGAAGATCAGGGATTATAAGTGGGCTTGTAGCCCTTGCTCTCAAGAAGGGCAGCGGCACAGATCATTGTCACACTTGTGGCGCTTACCATCATATTGCTAGCAAAATATCCGAGGCGGGGATGACTCACGTTGTCGGGTGTGCACACCTTGCTCCACCAAGGATAGTAAATACCGTTGCAGTTTTTGCCTCCGGCATAGATATTATCGGCGGTACGGAAGAGCATGTCACGCTCAAAATCGGTGCCGTACTCAGTGCCCAGCAGGGAATGAACATAGTAGCGAACCATGGTGGCATTCGTGTGAATGTCACGGTCGTTCATGTAAGCGCCGTTGACATTGTAGATCTGAGACATGGCCTTGCTGGTCTCAAGGGCCTTTTTTAGGTTGTTCTCATCGCCGGTGTTCTTGTACAGCTCCATATTCAGAGCTACCATGCCCATACCAATGAAGATACCACAGACGCTACCCAGTTCACCAATTCGATTTGGAGTCACGCCGCCACTGGGACCGTTGCGCTCGGGACGGTTCTCTCTGTCCTGATTGTAGTCCACCCAGTAAAGGTAATCTACGGTGTCCACGACCAGATCGCTGCCGTCGGAAAGACCGTGAGGCACGATGTATTTTCTGTCACGGCGGAAGTACTTCTCTGTCCACTCATAAAGCACCATGGTCTTATCAAAAAGTTCCTGGCTGTAAAGGTCGGTACCCTTTGTCATACGGCAATATTCCCAAGCGGTGATGAGCAGGCTCACAATATAGCTGGACTTCCAATGGTCGTTATACTGAGCCCAGTCGTTATACCAAAGTCCGTTCTCAAGAGGACCATCACTGTAATGCTCATAGGCCCCGAGAAGGGTCTTTTTAACCATTTCAGCCATCTCGCGGTCGCCAGTAAGACGGAAGAACATGAAATATGCCATCACATCCCAGCCGGTGTCGTCCAGTGCCAGGTTGGGCTCTTGACCGAAGTTGGCAATCAACTGTTCGTAGGTGAAGACCCTTTTCAAATAGTCGCGGGTGCCGAGGATCCGGCGCTTGGTCTCCTCGTCACCGGTAGCATCGTAGTAGTTCTCCATAGCAATGAGCAGCATGGTGATTTCCCAGATCATCAGCGGCTTTTCGACGATAATACCACAGTGAACACCCTTGATGTGACCGCCGTCTTCGTCGGTCCAGAAACGGGCATACATATCGTCCAGTGCGTTCTTGGCCATTTCATGGTATGAAAGCTTCATAGTAGTCGCGTCCTTTCAAATTGTTATTTCCCTATGTTCGAGCAGGGAAAATTCCCTGCAATGCAGCATTTTTACTAGCTCTGCCTCGTCCCGAGGCAGGTATTCACAGCCGATTCCTGCTAGACCCACACCCTCCGGCCGATGGCAGTCGGAGCCCTGCGTCCGAATCAGAGAAGGGTTGGCTTCGGAAAATTTCAGAGCATCCGGGTTATTGTTGATATTACCAATGCAGGCATTGAAGACCTCAACCCCATCAAGGAAAGCAGCCTTTGCGGGATGACAGGCGGGAATGGAGGAACTGCGGCAGGGATGGGCCTGAATGATCATGGCATCCGTCTGATGCATGAGCTGAGAAAATTTCTCCAGTCCCATCTCAAAAAGACTGTCCGGGTTGGCGAGCAGTTCGTCCGGGTAATTGAAAAGCAGGTAGTCATTGGCTGCTTCATCAAAGCGAATCTCTGCCCCACGATAAACCTTCAAGCCCAAACTGTCCCCGACCTCTTTCACCAGATTATAGCCCTCCAGAAAGCCGTGAAGGTCACTGCCCAAAGGAAGTTTCTTGGGATACCATAGGGTAACCCGGTTATAGTGATCAGTCAACACAATACCGCTGTACCCGGCATTAATATAGCTGCGCACAAGGGATTCAGCATCCATTTTTCCGCAGCCGCTGGCATATTTGGTGTGCACGTGAAGATCTATTTTGTACAATTTTTCTCCCCCCTATGTATAGGTCCCCCACCGGTAACCCGGTGGGGGAATTTGATCCATTATTTCTTGCTGATGACCAGGGTCTTGATCTCACAGGGCTCAAAGGCCAGGCCTAATGAGTTGCCGGAGGGATAGAGCTGCTTTTCGGACTGTTCCAGCATGTTGGTTTGTTCAGCGCTGCCGATCTCAAAAGCAGTGTTTAGGGTGCAAAGCGTGCGCTTGTTCTCAGCTTCATATAGACGCAGAACAATTCTATCCGAATCCTCTGCCTTCTTGATGGTCTCAATGACAATATTGGCGGCAGATACAGAGAACATGGAGAACTCTGCGGGGAGTATACCCTGCTGATAACCATCAACGCAGACAGCCGTGGGAACATAGTTAAAGTCATAGGCGTGGTCTCTGACTCTTGCGCTTTCCAGGTTTCCTGAATGAGGATAAATAGCGTAGGAGAAGCTGTGATGCCCGATGTCGCACTGCTTGTCGGGGTAGGTGCTGCACTTGAGAAGTGTGATCCCCAAGGCATCGTGGGAGGCATCAAAACCGTATTTGCAGTCGTTAATAATGGCAAGACCAAAGCCGCTGTCGGAGAGGTCGGCATACTTGTGACCGCAAACCTCAAATCTGGCAAAGTCCCATAGTGTATTCTTATGTACGGGACGCTCCACATGGCCGAACTGAATCTCATAGGAGGCGCTTCTGGCATTGACATCCACCGGATACTCTGCTTTGAGGAACAGGTTGTGCTCGTGCCAGTCAAGCTCGTAATCGAAACGGAGCTCGTCCGAGTCGGCATACAGAATGATGTAGCAGGTGATGGTAGAACTACGGAAGACTCTGTCCAAACGGACGACGCTGCGAACACTTCCGCTTTCTACAATCTCCGCATTAACCACGTTGTCAATCATATGGGGCTTCTCTTTGTAATAGGCCTGAACATTCCAGTTATCATCAAATCTTGCCACATCCTCGTAAGCAATGATGCGTCCGCCCACGGTGCCTTCCGGCAGAGTCTCCCGATCCGCAACCTTAGAGTAGAGAGAGGTTATATGCATATTATCGTCAAAGCTGACGCGAAGCTTGCTGTTCTCCATGCCGGACAATGATACGGAAACAGCGGCAGGGGAAGGCAGCCTTTCACATACAGTGAAAACCTTCCAGCCCTTAGCCGGGACCTCGGAAGCAATAAAGACTGTCTTGCCGTCATATGTACGCTGGCAAGGGACATATTCGCCGTTGGGGCTCACCAAACCGGGAATTTCGCCTTCCACGATGACCACGGGGCTTCTCGTAAAGGAGAGGGTATTGAATACGATGATACTCTTTCCGTCTGTATGAATAAGGGAAGAAATAGCTGCGGTAGCCTCGTCACGCATTTCGGCGCCCTGAGAGAGGATCTGGTCATAGTGACGCTGTGCGTCCTCATAGACCTTGCCAATGGATGCGCCGGGTAAAACATCGTGGAATTGGTTGAGAAGAATCAGCTTCCAATTCTCGAGGAGCTTTTCAGAGGGATAATTTCCCTCATAACCCAGCAGCTTTGCCATGGACCAGAGATTTTCTATATCGTGGTATAGCATTTCACTTCTGCGGTTGTTCTTCTTGGTCTTTGCCTGGGAGGTGTAGGTACCGCGGTGGAACTCCAGATACATCTCGCCATTCCATTCGGGCAGCAGGGGATGGTCAGATACATCTTCGTCCAAATGTCGGAAATAATCACCGGCTTTGGCAAACTTCACACTGGGGCAGCCTGGAATTCCGGCTTCATAGCGTCTGCCATAATCGATCATTTCCTGTGTGGGACCTCCACCACCATCACCGAAGCCGAAGTCCATCAGGAGATCCCTGTTGATATCCTTCTGTTGGTAGCGCTTCCAGGCACCCATGACAAAGCGTGGTTCGAGGGTGGGGTTATAGGTGGTCATCCAATCTGTTTCTATTTCTTTATAATTTATGGCACAGCCGAAATGAGTCAGAACAGTGCTGCCATCCAAACCACGCCAGTGGAAGGTGTCATAAGGGAACTTATTGTACTCATTCCAACCAATTTTTGTTGTGTAGAAGTAGTCAATACCGCACTTTTTGCAAATCTGGGGCAGATTGGCGGAATAACCAAATACATCGGGCAACCAGAGAATCTTATTATCCACACCGAACTCATCCCTGAAAAATCGCTTTCCGTAGAGGAACTGACGAACGAGAGATTCACCACTGGTCAGATTGGTGTCGGCCTCCACATACATACCACCCTCTGGCTCCCACCGACCTTCTGCAATGCGTTCCTTGATCTGGGAATAAATCTCTGGGTCATCCTGCTTTACAAACTCGTAAAGAACAGGTTGTGAAGACATAAAGAAGTAGTCAGGATTGTTATCCATAAGACGAAGGGTAGTGGCAAAGGAACGTACCGCCTTTGTTCGGGAGATCCGATAAGTCCACTGCCAGGCAACATCAATATGGGTGTGACCTATACACCAGAGCATCGGCTCACTGCCCGAACGCATGGTTCCGTAAAGCTCCTTATGTAGATATTCATGGGCTTCAGCAACGGAAGCTATAAATTCCTCAGAATCCACAGCCTCACCGAAGGCAATAATGCTCATAGTATGGTTGATCTTTTTTACAATCTCAATACGCTCGGTAGAGTCGCTGTTCATGAGACTGGCAGCCTGCATGGGAACTGTAAGACTCTGGTAAAGCTCATAAATGTCAGGCCGGAGAATCTGCAGCTTTGTCGACAGGGTCATCTGTCCGGCAAAGTAGGTCAGGTCGGAATATACCTTAATGGCAATATCCAGCACCTCTCCACCCTTAGCATTTTTAATAAGAAGGTGTTTTCTATGATTAGAATCCAGTCCGGACACACACTTGCCGTTTACGTAAAGCTGAGCTTGAGGGTGGCCCCAATGCCAATCGGCATTAATGGTATATGGGAAAACAGCATACCATACGTCTTCACCACTGTATTCTTCGGGTACAGTTACTGTTTGACGGAACCAGGCAAACTGATCCGGTTCTCCCCAAAGAGTCTTACCGGCCTTAAAGCTTGTCCAGGGTAGGGTGTCATTGAGCTCAGAGTACTCGAGATCACCGAGGAGAAATCGGAAATCACCGGTTTCCATCTCGTTACGAACCACGTATTCATTATGAAGGATGCGCAGCAGACTTTGGATCCTTATGGGAAACATATAGCGTTCGCCATTCTTGTCCACAAAGTCTCTATCAAAGTGAAACATAAAAATCCTCCTTGATTATTTACTGGATCATCGTTACAATATAAGATTGATTATAAGTTTGGCCGGTTTGTTATATCATGACATCTCTTTGGTCTATGGAAACCGAAGGCTCTCCACGACCTAGAAAGAAAAGCAATCAATAATGATCCACAATCTGCCCATATATTAGCAAAGCGTTTGGAGAAAGTCAATTGATATATCAAATAATTCAAAAAATATGTCTAATAGCACAAAAAGAGAGGTTTAATTTAGTCAAATATAACATATTGGATAAATGATATGCATGTGGTATACTCAATTTGGGTCATTTGATATGACGTGCATGTTGTTTCCAAGGAAAGATAGGTGGAAGTCGATATGGAAAAAGTCTACAACTATCTCCGCGTGTATAACGATCTTAAGAAAGCAATTCTTTCAGATCAATACAAAGACGGAGAAAAACTTCCAACAGAGGAAGCACTGCAAAGACGCTATACCATCAGCCGGATTACTGCCAAAAAAGCCATGGAGCTTCTGGCAGAGGACGGTCTGGTAGAGCGATTCCCAGGAAGAGGCAGCTTTGTCATAAGATCAGAAAGGGCAGCCGAGAATACAATACATACCGACATATCAAATATACCAAACAAGATTATTGGCGTAGTGATGAGCGACTTCGGCGCGGACTTCGGTCAGGAGTTTCTTAAGGGCGTGGCTGCCGAAGCAAATCGTCAAGGCTGTTGCCTCATGACTGCGGTATGTTTTTCTACGCCTGAGGAAGAGCGCGAACTGATTGAAAGGTTAATCATAAACGGTGCCCAAGGCATTATTGCAATGCCGGTTCATACCAGCTCCGGAATGAATACCGGCATCATCACTCAGGCCATGAACGGCTTTCCAATCGTACTTGCTGACCGTTATCTGGAAGGGATTTCACTCCCTTATGTGGGAAGCAATCATGTGGATGGTGCGTTGAAGGCCACCGAATATCTTTTCGGCCTGGGTCATAAATACATCGGCTATGTTTCGCCTCCACCCTCAACCACGGCCATTGCAGAACGTGAAAGCGGATATATGAGGGCTTACGCAATGACCAAGTATCGCGTACATCCGGAGTATATGGTGCGGGATATTATCAGTTGCCTACCTAATAACAATACTTCTGAAAATGTACGTAGAGACCTGGAGCACATGAAACAGTTTTATAGGGACAATCCCTCTGTTACAGCTTTGCTATGTATTGATTACCCCGTTATGAAAATCTGTGAGGCCGCAGCGCATGAGCTCGGCATCAGGATTCCAGAAGATCTAAGCCTTGTTTGCTTTGATACGCCCAGTGACGGTTTTGCGGAGTATGAATATACCCACATAGGCCAACAGGAAGATTCTATCGGCGAGAGAGCGGTTCAAATGCTCCTCGATGTCATCGATGGTAACTGCGAGCCCAAGCGTGTTGAGATTTCCACCGAGCTTTGCATAGGAATGTCGACCGGTAAACCGAAGGGATGAAATCAGCAGAATGTCAGGGCAGGGAGGTTCTTTGAGGCATAAACAGAGAAATCTGTTTGCAATATACACATCTTAAGGAGGAACACTATGAAGAAACTTTTATGCCTACTTCTGGCCGTTGTTATGGTCGCTGGACTCATGACCGGCTGCGGACAGACAGGAAACGAACCTATCGTTTCAGCAGATCCAACCCCCACAGCAACTGATGTAGCAAAACCTGTTGAGTCAAATGCAGCACCGGATCTCACCGGTAAGACCATTACCATCATGACCACCGAGACCTGGGTTTCTGGTCTGAGCCTTACCGATATTCTTCCACGTTTTAAACAGATCGAAGAACGCACCGGCGTAAAGATTGTTTGGGAGACCGTCGCAACCGACTATGAGACCGTTCTTCAGACCCGTCTGACCGGTGACGCATCTGACTGCCCCGACATTGTTCTCCTTGGCAATACCAACATGGTTCAAATATCCAAGTACATAGATGAAGGCCTGCTCTACGATATAACCAAGGCTTTTGACGTTAGCCCCAATATCAAGAAATTCTGGGAAGTTGATCGCCCCGATCTGAAGGGTACATTTACCTATACCGATGGAGGCATCTACAACTTGCTTGCCAACGTGTATGACACCACTGACGGTCAGGCCAAGAACGTTTCCATCAACGGCGACAACGCTCTCTGGTATCGCGCTGACATCGCAAAGGAACTGGGGTACGATTCCTATCCCACAACCATGGATGAGTTGCATGACCTTCTGCTTGCTGTCCATGAGAAGTACCCCGAGATGGTTCCCATGCACATGTGGGACTGGAGCGGCTGGGAATCAGCCCGCGTGTTCACCTCTGCCTACGGCCTGCACTTCAACAACGAACAGTCCGGTAATTTCTTCTATGCTGACAAGAATGGCAAGGTTCAGTATGAGCCCGTTCTTGATGAAAGCTATGAATGGCTCACTGAAATGAACAAGTGGTATAAGGAAGGCCTGATTGTTATCGGTGCTTCCGAAGACCAGAAGATCGGTGCTGCCGCTACAGGCGTGACCTTCTCCGGCTTCTACTCTGGCGTTACCAGCCAGTGCGAGGCACAGCTGAAGGAAACCAACCCCGATGCATACTTTTTATACATGCCCTTCCCCACTGCTGAAGGCCATGAGCTGACCTACATGGGGCGTGCCGCATACGCTAACTCTTTTGCTGTTATCGACAACGGCGATGAGGCTCAGTGTCGCGCTGCTCTGCAGTTCCTTGATTATGCATTCTACTCCGACTACGGCAAATACTCAGAGAAGGCTGGTGTTGAAGGCGAAGGTTGGAGCTTCGGTGCAAATGGCGAGTTTGTTCCCAACAAGGACTATGTCCGCAAAATTCTGAACAAGGAAGTTGTCCTGCAGGCTTCCGGGGCAAACATCCACTTCAATGGACCCAGTATTTCTTCCTATGCAGTAAACAGCGCATGGGCTGCGGTTAACGACGCTGTTAAGGCCGAGATGGGCTATGTCGATCCCATGAACGAAGAGCAGCTTGCCAACTGGAAGGAAATCAATGCCATCAATACCGCGGCATACAGCCCCTACTTCCCCAACTTCTTTATGACAGCTGAGGATCTTGATAGACTCAACAGCCTGAGCGGTGACCTGAATACCTTTACCAATGAGATGCTTGAAAAGTACATTCTTGGCTCCGCTGATCTGGCAAAATTCAAGACAGACTTTGTCGAAGTTCTATACAATAAGCTCCATCTACAGGAGATACTTGATATCTACCAGAAGTATTATGATGTTTATCTTGCAAATTCCTAAGAATAATAAATACATTTGAATTTTTAGGGAGGCATACGGCAAGGCCGTGTGCTTCCTGCCTTAAAAATGATAGTGAGTGGAGCTGATCCGGCGGCTGCCACCTATGAAAATATCCTCCACTGAGCAAATTCATAGCGAGTTTTTTCAGTTGAGGGCATTTTCATCACTAACGGAGATCCACGCACCGGGCAATGGATTTATTATCCCGAAAGAAGGAGAGCGAAGAATGAGTCTTTTGCAGAAAACAAAAAATGTTGAGCGGCTGCCAAATGCACCAAGACCAAAGAGCCTATTAGGCAAGAGGATCAGACGAGATTGGCAGCTTATCCTGATCGTACTGCCGGTAGTAATATTACTTTTAATATTCAGTTATGGCCCGATGCCCGGTATCCTGTATGCCTTTCAGAAGGTGAGCCTGAGAAAATCCTTTTGGACTAATGAGTGGGTTGGTCTGAAATGGTTCCAGGAGTTTTTTAATAGTATCTATTTTACTCGTGTCATCAAAAACACCCTAATCATTAATTTCTGGTCTATAGTTGCCGGTACTTCTGTGGAAATTGGGCTTGCCATTATTTTTAATGAGGTAAGAACCGGAAAGTTCAAGAAGATCACTCAGTCCTTCACCTATTTTCCCAACTTCATCTCTACTACGGTTGTCGTCGGTATGATGATTAGTATGCTCAATCCTACCAGCGGAGTACTGAGTCAAATCCTTCAGAATGGCTTTGGAATGGAAGCTATTGATATGTTTGTTGAACCCAAGTTCTTTCGTCCGCTGTATATTATTTCCGGTATTTGGCAAGGTGCCGGCTGGGGATCTATCATCTATATGGGCGCTATTAACGGCATAGATCCGACGCTTTATGAAGCGGCTACCATGGACGGTTGCGGAAGACTTAAGCGGATTTGGCACATTGTTCTACCTGGTATGAAGGACGTCATCATGGTTTGCCTCATTATGCACATCGGTGCGATGCTTTCTCTTGGCTCGGGCAAGATTCTTCTTATGTATACCGCAAGTACTTATGAGACTGCCGACGTCATATCAACCTTTGTTTACCGCCAAGGACTTGGGGCTGCGGAATATGGTTACGGTGCTGCGGTGGGACTTTTCAACTCGGTTATTAACCTGGTTCTTCTTATTACCGCTAATACGGCTAGCAAGAAGCTGACTGAGTCATCCATGTTCTAATAAGGAGGATACCATGAAAATAAAAAGTTTAGAGGATCGAATTGTTAATGTGGTTGCAATTATCCTTGTTACCGTGTACGCGGCCTTCTGCGTTTATCCAATTATCTATTGCTTCAGCATGTCTCTATCAGGAACGGATGCAATTATTCGCTCTTCCGTAAAACTCCTCCCTCAGGGATTTAATCTGGACTCCTACAAGTTGGTGCTGAATAACAATAAGTTCTTTATGTATTTCAAGAATGCCGTGATCTATACCGTGATTGGAACGCTAATCAGCTTGGCTGCCAACCTCACCCTCGGCTATGTGCTATCCCGTAAGAACTTCGTTTTCAAGAAAGCGCTTACCGTATTTATTCTGATCCCTATGATGTTTAGCGGCGGTTTGATTCCATCATTCCTGCTCATTAAGTCCCTGAACATGTACAACACCATTTGGGCTTTAGTGTTGCCCGGCGCGGTAAGTGTCTGGAATTCTATTTTGGCTAAGACGTTCTTTCAAACCACCATCCCCAACGAGGTTATTGAGTCTGCCAAAATTGACGGCGCCAGTGACTGGAAGATTTTTATAAAGATGGTATTACCTCTGTCAAAAACAATTATTGCGATTTTAGCATTGTTTGCTGCAGTCGGTATCTGGAATGACTACTTTAACGCGCTGATTTATATCAAAGATGATGCACTCAAACCCCTTCAACTCTATCTCAAGGAGGTCCTTTCTACCTCTGCCAATGTTTCCTCATCATTGACCGCCATGCTAGATCCTAAGGACTATGCAGCCAACTATGTGAATACGACGAGGATTAAGTATGTCCTGATTATCGTTTCCACTTTGCCTATCATGATCGTTTATCCCTTTATCCAGAAATATTTTGTCAAGGGTGTAATGCTAGGATCAGTAAAAGGCTAATCGAAACTTTTGGACTTCCTCAGGGATAGCATACATCATAATGAACAGGGCGTCATAGGCGTAGCTGCCGAAGGCGCCCTTTTTTTTGTTCAGGTTTAGGTTAATGAGAAATATGAAAAAGGGGGAGAACCGAATACAAGGCTTAGGATGTTGGCTTTAGTCATCAAAATGACTAAAAACAGGGGTTGTTTTCTTCTAAATTTCTGTTTGACAACACCAACCAGGTGCTGTATCATATTAATGTAATAAATGATAATGATTATCAATATCGAGCTTAGTCAGGGGTGACCATTATGCCATTAACCATGTTAATGCCGGGCGTTGAAGCTGTAATTAATATCTGTAAAGCCAAGGAAACCACCAAAAAGTTTCTTGAGGGGTTAGGGATTATTCCTGGCGCCCCTATATCTGTGATCTCTGAAATGGGCGGAGACCTTATTGTGAGCGTTAAGGGTGCTCGACTGGCATTAAATAAGGGTGTTGCCCAGCAATTGATAGTGCGAGTATAAACTTTTATGGGCGTTTAGTCTGAAAGGATCGGTAGCCAATGGAAAGAACTTTAAAAGAGCTAAAGCCTGGTGAAAAGGGCATCATTAAGAAAATTGCTGGGGAGGCCCAGATTAAGAAACGTCTGATGGATATGGGTGTTACCCGAGGCGCAGAGGTCATGGTTCGAAAGATAGCTCCGCTAGGAGATCCCATTGAGGTCAATATTCGTGGCTATGAATTAACCTTTAGAAAAGCCGAGGCGGAGAATATTACTGTCGAAAGCTAAGCTTGGTGTGACTGTCAATTGATTTATAAAGCCTTAGTCAAATTCTGAGCTCGAGAGACCTTCTCAGATATTTTTTTAGATACTAATTGATAATAATAATCAAAATCAAGAAAGAGGTTGCCTATGAGTTTCCGTTTTGCATTGGTTGGTAATCCGAACTGCGGAAAAACTACCCTGTTTAATGAAATTACCGGTAGTACGCAATATGTTGGCAACTGGCCCGGTGTCACCATTGAGAAAAAAGAGGGAAAGGCCAGGAAAATGGAACAGGATATTCGCATTGTGGATCTCCCAGGAATTTACTCTCTGTCTCCCTACTCAATGGAGGAGATTGTTGCCAGAGACTATTTATTGGATGAAAAGCCCGATGTTATTGTTAATATCGTCGATGCCACCAATATTGAGCGTAATCTATACCTTACAACCCAGGTGATGGAGCTGGGAATCCCTGTGGTGGTGGCTCTGAATATGATGGATGCCATAGAAGCCCGGGGAGATGTCATAGACATTGACAGGCTTCAAAAGGCATTGGGGATACCTGTTATAGCTACCTCAGCGAATAAAGGTCGGGGCATTCGGGAACTGATGCAAAAGGCACTGGAGATAGCTCAGATCGCAAAAAAATCAGAAACGGCCATATTTACATACGATGAAGCTATCGAAAAGGCCCTTGATCAAGTTCAAGCACAATGCTCTAAGGCCATAACTAAGCTGAACTACAATGGCCGATGGGTTGCGCTAAAGCTTCTAGAAGGCGATGAAAAAGCCAAAGAGAAGATGAATCTTCCTGGGACCTTATATGAGAAGATAAAACCCATTCAAGAGAAGCTTGAGACGGATTATGACAATGATGTGGAAACCATTATTGCAGATAATCGGTACAGGGTTATTGCAGATATGGTAAAAAAGACAGTCAAGAAGAAGTCCGCTAATGGGGAACTCACCCTATCTGATAAAATAGATAAGGTGGTAACTAACAAAATACTCGCCATCCCCTTGTTTCTGGCCATCATGTTCGGGTTGTTCCAGCTTACCTTTGGTGCTATCGGCTCCTTTACCGTTGATTTTGTCGATGTTCTCATTAATGAAACCCTGGCCGAGCAGCTCTCCGCCTGGCTGACTAATGCCGGAGCGGCTGATTGGGTTCATTCCTTGGTGATTGATGGTATCATTGGCGGTATGGGTAGCATGCTGATTTTTGTTCCACAGATCATGATTCTCTTCTTCTTCCTCTCCATACTAGAGGACAGTGGCTATATGGCCAGGGCGGCCTTTGTTATGGACCGTCTTTTGAGAAAGCTTGGGTTAACCGGTAAATCCTTTATTCCCATGCTCATGGGTTTTGGTTGCAGCGTGCCTGCAGTCATGAGCGCACGTACCTTGGAGAATGAGAAGGACAGACGGCTAACCATTATTCTCACTCCCTTTATGTCCTGTGGTGCAAGGCTTCCTGTATACGCGGTCTTTGCGGCAGCCTTTTTTGCTCAAAATCAAGGACTGGTGATCTTCTCCATCTATCTTCTAGGGATTGTGATTGCCATTTTGTCTGGGATTTTGCTTAAAAAGACTCTCCTTAAAGGTGAAGCTGCACCCTTTGTCATGGAACTCCCTCCTTATAGGTTGCCAACCTTCAAAGGTCTTTTGATTCATATGTGGGATCGCGGAAAGGGCTTTATAAAGAAGGCAGGAACCATTATCTTCTCAGCGGCTGTACTCATCTGGCTGTTCCAAACCTTTAATTTTTCCTTTCAAATGGTGGAAGACCCCAGTGAAAGTATCATGGGGGTTATCGGAAAGATTATGGCTCCGCTCTTTGCGCCCCTTGGCTTTGGAGACTGGAGATCTTCGGTGGCTCTTCTGACAGGTTTTGTGGCCAAGGAAGTGGTTGTTTCCACCATGGGTATACTCCATGGTATCGGCGAGGACACCACCCAATTGATAGCATCTCTTCAGGCGGCGTTTACGCCCTTGAGAGCCTATGCATTCATGGCCTTTACCCTGCTCTATCTGCCCTGTGTCGCTGCGTTTGCTACAATAAAAAGAGAAATGAATTCCTGGAAGTGGACCTTATTTGCAGTAGGCTATCAAACGGTGATTGCCTGGGTTGTAGCTTTCCTGATCTTCCAGGTTGGCAGGCTGTTTGGCCTGAACTGAACCATAAGAAAGTAGGTGCTTTTATGATTAACTGGATAATTGGCGGAACTATTTTTGGATTAGCAGCAATTTTCATTATCCGAAACATTATCAAGATAAAAAAGGGCCAGAGCTGTTGCTGTGAGGGCTGTGATAAGAGCACCTCTTGTTGCAGTAGGGCCGAATAGCCCTTTAAATGGGCTCCTCAAGCCACAGATCAAAACCTAAAAAAGTGCAAGTGTCAAACCTCTTATAGAGCACGGGCTTCCAAAACTCGAATCATACGATATAGCATTTCGTTGATGGGTGTAGGAAGTCCGTGTTTTTTTCCCATAGTGATGACTGCCAGGCCAAAGCTTTCCACCTCAGTTTTCCTTCCCGCTTC
Source organism: Bacillota bacterium (assembly GCA_023415205.1). GTDB lineage: Bacteria > Bacillota > Clostridia > DSM-8532 > DSM-8532 > DTU059. Next base: position 14,037 of record JAEZLR010000045.1, read on the forward strand.
AATATCCTGAAGCATGGAGGTTTTCCCTGAGGGAGAAAGGGTGGAAAAGATTCGTAAGTACTCTTCGATATCGGCCTCGGAAAGTGATATCCCTTCTTTGGCAGCCAAGGGTAAAACCTCTCTGCAGGCAGAGGCCAGAAGCTCCCGCGCCTCGAGAACCTTGGTATAGACACCATATGAAGCGCCTAATACGGCTGAAGTCTGATTAATGCCCACATTCATCATAAACTTCCACCACATCTCCCTCCGAATGTCCGGGGGCATGGTATAGGGTATACCCACTTCGTCAAAGAAGGCTTGGACAAATGCGGCTTTTCCTATTACCTCAGAATAGTGCTCACCGAAAACAATCCTACCCGTGTTCTTAAATTGAATCACATTCCCTTCCCGTCCTGCATCGGTGGCTACACAAAAGCCGTGGAGAACCTTGTCGCGGCCAAAGGCCTGACTTAACTCCTCTTCGCTAGTAATACCATTAAGAAGTGAAAGTATAAGGGTGTCCCTGCCCACCAAAGGGGTGATAAGCTCAATGGCTCTTTGAAGATGATGGCCCTTTACAACCACCAAAATGAGCTCGGCAGGGTCATCTCCGAACTTGGGTGAAACCAGCTCAAAAGGGTAGTTAACACCATTAATCAAGGTGCCCTGTCGATAGCGGGGAATTCTCTCCTCATCCAGAATAATTTTAATCTCTTTTGGATTCCATCGATAAAAGAGGGAGGCATAGGTTGCCCCCACAGCTCCAAGACCGATTAAATGTACGGTTTTAATCTTTCCCATGAAAACTCCTATATCTGCGCTTATTGATGACGTTAAGACTATCTTATTGTCTCAATTATAACATGCTTTAGCCCTTGGGTACCATGAAGGGTACGGATGGAACCCACGTTTTTTATAGACTATTTGTTATTTATATGTTTACCGGCTTGCTAGACATGGTAAATAAGTACCGTTGACAAAGTGAGTGATTACTACGGGGTGAGATAAAATATGGGAAGTACAGTGCTGCATCGAAGGGAACGCCTTATTATTACAGCTATCCAGATCATTGATGAATTGGGTATCAAGGGTCTGTCCACTCGTGAAATTGCCAAAAGAGAAGGGGTTTCTGAGGCCACTCTTTTCAGGCATTTTAAAAACAAAAATGAATTATTGCTTGCTGTTCTGGATAACTTTACCCAATTTGATTCAGATCTGTTCCAATCTGCCCAGCTTAAAAGTCTTAACCCGAAAGAATCCATCCGCTATATCCTTCATTCGTATATGGAGTATTACGAAAGTTACCCTGCCATGACAGCTATTATGCAATCATTTGATGCCTTGAAATATGATGATGAGCTTTCAGAAAAAGTTCAAGCCATTATCAAGCATCGCAGCGCCTTGCTGAAGCATTTGGTTGATGACGCCCAGAGGCTAGGGGAGATCCGTGCTGGTGTTGAAGGCGGTGCGCTGGTCGATGCCATGTGGGGACTTTGTATGTTTATTTGTTTACGGTGGAGAATCGAGGGTCAAACATTTTCAATTAAAGAGAAGACTTTATCAGCCCTAGAGTTGATATTGGATGCTTTTGCAGTATAGAAAACAGGAGTGTGAAGGATGAGAAGAGTACTGATTGTTGATGATGCAGCATTTATGAGAATGTCCATTAGATTGATGCTTGAAAAAGGCGGGTATCAGATTGTGGGCGAGGCTGAGAATGGTTTTGAGGGAGTGGAGCTTTACAAGGAGCTTATGCCTGACCTTGTAACTATGGATATAACCATGCCCATCATGTCCGGTATCGATGCCTTGAAGGCCATTATAGCTTTTGATTCCAAAGCCAAGGTGGTCATGGTCTCAGCAATGGGACAGGAAATCATGGTGAGGGAAGCCGTCATGAGCGGGGCAAAAACCTTTATTGTGAAGCCCTTTAAACAGGATACCATCCTCCAGATATTTAGCAAGCTATAAGGCCTTAAAAAACAATAAGTTAAGCAACCGGAGGGCAATTGAATGCCAAATCAATATTCCATTGAACCCATGTTGGATATGTTTATCTTTGAGACCTCACAGCTATTGGAACAGCTTGAGCAGTCTGTGTTAGCCAGTGAAAAAGCCAGGGATTATTCTGAGGATACCATTCATGAAATCTTTCGTATCATGCACACCATCAAAGGTTCATCAGCCATGATGATGTTCAACCACATTTCTTCCTTGGCCCACTCCATGGAGGATTTATTCTTCTTTTTTCGTGAGGAAAAACCCCTTAAAATGGATTGCTCCACCCTCTCAGATATAGTTTTGGAGGGTGTGGATTTCATAAAGATTGAAATTGAAAAAATAAAAAATAGTGATCAGGCCAACGGCGATGCCTCCGGTCTTATTGAACGCATCAAGGAGCATTTATCTCTCCTTAAGCAGGGGGAGGAGACGTTAGTCTCAAGGCCGGAAGCCGGAGTAGAAAATCAGCGCTATTATATCAGTCAGGAAAAAGTCATTCATCCCAATCACACCCATACCTATAAGGCTGTTCTACGCTTTGAAGAAGGCTGTGAAATGGAAAACATCCGCGCCTATACGGTTGTTCATAATCTGAAGGATATGACACAGGAAATCCTATTCTTTCCGGAGGATATTATCGACAGTGACCACTCGGCTGAGATCATTCGGCAGGAGGGCTTTACCATCTACCTAAAGTCAAGTGAAAGCTATGAGAATATGCGTCAATTTTTCTTGGAAACCATCTTTCTAAAGGAACTGGAGCTAGTGGAGCTAGAGGGAGATGAAGAATTCAGACAACTGGCTCAACCAGCCAGAGTCCATGAAACAGGGGTGAAGATTCCAGTCATTAAAGAAAACGCTCCAGAGAGCAGGGACTCCGGAGATAGAACGGAAAGCCAGCAGCATAATACATCTCAGCAAAGCATTGTCAGTGTCAATGTTTCCAAGCTGGACAAACTCATGGATCTTGTGGGAGAAATGGTTATTGCCGAGGCCATGGTCATTCAGAATCCTGATCTTAAAGGCCTGGAGTTGGACAATTTTCAAAAAGCCGCACAACGCCTGAGTAAAATAACCAATGAGATTCAGGATATGGTGATGTCGGTACGGATGGTTTCCCTCTCCACAACATTCCATAAAATGCACCGTATTGTCAGGGATATGTGTAAGAAGCTTGGTAAAGAGGTGGAGCTTAAGATTATTGGTGAGGAAACCGAGGTGGATAAAAATATCATTGAGCATATTTCAGATCCCTTGATGCACCTTGTCCGCAATGCCCTGGACCATGGCATTGAGTCATCAGAGGAAAGAAGACTGGCCCAAAAGCCTGAGTCAGGGATGATTACGCTGGAGGCCAAGAATGCAGGCGGGGATGTACTGGTTCTGGTAAAGGATGACGGCAAGGGGCTTAATAAGGATAAAATCCTCAACAAGGCCATAGAAAACGGCCTTGTGGTCAAGCAAGCCTCTGAAATGACTGATAAGGAGATTTACAACCTCATCTTCCTTCCCGGCTTTTCCACCAAGGAGAAGGTCACCGAGTTTTCGGGTCGTGGAGTGGGTATGGATGTGGTAACGAAGAATATTGAAGCCATTGGTGGTGCAGTTTCGGTGGATAGTCTTCAAGGGAAAGGCTCGACCATCACCCTTAAGATTCCACTGACTCTGGCTATCATTGACGGCATGACCATTAGGGTAGGAAAGGCCTCCTATACTCTGCCCACTGTAGCCATAAAAGAGTCCTTCAGGCCAAAGGAGGAAGAAATTATCACCGATCCCGATGGCAATGAAATGATCATGGTGAGGGGTCAATGTTATCCCATTGTGCGCCTTCACAAGCTCTTCAAAATCAAGAATGCCGTTAACCGTTTTAGTGAGGGTATTATCATCATGGTTGAGCAGGACGGAGGCAGCCTGTGCTTCTTTGCGGATGAGCTTGTAGGCCAGCAGCAGGTGGTAGTCAAACCCTTGCCGGAATATATCAGAAAGTTTAAGAAAATGAAGGGGATTGCGGGCTGCACCTTGCTAGGGGATGGAAGTATCAGCCTAATAATGGATATCAATGGATTAGTGAAGCTCAATCGCTATGACACAAAATGAGTGAGGGGGATAAATCACAATGAGCGATAACATGGAAAATGTTATAGAAATGGAAGAAGATACCCAGAAGGACAGGTTTCTGACCTTTTATCTGGGAAAGGAAAGCTACGGGTTGGAAATCACTTACGTCACCGAAATCATCGGATTACAGGCCATCACTCAAATACCGGAGTTACCTGACTACATCAAGGGGATTATCAATCTAAGAGGTAATATCATACCGGTCATGGATGTAAACCTTCGCTTCAAGAAGGAACCCCAGGATTATAACGACAGGACCTGCGTTGTTGTCATTCAAATCAAGGATCAGTCCATAGGCCTGATTGTAGATCGTGTTGCCGAAGTCCTGACGATTGTGGAACAGGATGTGGTAGACCCCCCTCAGATGAACAAAGGACTAAACAATCGGTATATCAAGAAAATAGGAAAGGTCGGTAATGACGTAAAGCTCATTCTTGATTGTGATAAGTTGCTTAATGAAGATGAATTGGATGAGATTAACGAAGCCCTTTAATAAATATTGGGGCTGTAGGCATCATAGGCATAACTTCAATCATTACCATCGATAACACCTATACACGGTTGTATCAGAATTATGGTGTATCGGTAGGGAAAATGGTCTTGCGGGTAACATAGATTGTTCTTAGTGACAATGAATTTGGGAAGTATTAGGTGGGATAGGGAATAAGGCCTTTGGTCTTACTCCCTATAAAACCAAGGATAAGCGCTTAAATATCATCCAAGGCAGGTGCAATTAATGCTCACTATCACCGATCAGGAGTTCAACCAACTGTCCGCTTATATCAAGAGAAACTATGGCATTAATCTCAGAAATGAAAAGCGGGCACTGATTGTTGGGCGATTACATAATGTGCTGTTACAGCTTAATTTTCATGACTTTTCAGAATACTTCGATTATGTCTTGTCCGATAAAACAGGAAGTGCGGCAACAACTCTGATTAATAAAATAACGACCAACCATACCTTTTTTATGAGGGAGGCGGATCACTTTTTTTATTTCAGAGATAAGGTGCTTCCCTATCTTATCGGTGTATCAAGGGAGAAGGATTTGAGGATATGGAGCGCCGGTTGCTCATCGGGTGAGGAGTCTTATACCCTGGCCATGTTGGTGGACGAGTATCTGGGTAAAGGTAAAATGTGGTGGGACACCAAGATTTTAGCTACCGATATTTCTGAAAAGGTCATTGAGGAGGCCATTAAAGGAGAATACACCGAAGAGGAGGTCTCTTCATTGCCCGTTACGTGGAAGCAGGAGTATTTCAGGAAAGTTGACCAGGATACCTATGTGGTAGTAGATAGAATAAGGAATGAGGTCATCTACAGGAAGTTTAATCTGATGGAATCAACCTTTCCTTTCAAGAAAAAATTTCACGTGATTTTTTGCAGAAATGTCATGATCTACTTTGACGCTCAGACGAAGCAATCCCTTGTCAATAAATTCTATGAATCCATGGAGTATGGCGGCTATTTATTTATCGGTCACTCCGAATCTCTGAACCGAGATGAAACCCGCTTTAGATATGTTATGCCGTCAGTCTACAGAAAGGAATAGGGACATGAAAAGCCTGCGGAAAATAAAGGTTTTGATTGTTGATGATAGCCTGCTATACAGGGAAGTCCTGTCCCGGGGCCTCGCCTCCGATCCTGGAATTGAAATTGTTGCAACGGCTAATGATGCCTTCGATGCCCGGGATAAAATTCTACGGCATCAACCGGATGTTATGACTTGTGATGTTGCCATGCCCAAGATGGATGGTATAGAATTCATCCGGCGGCTTCTTCCCCAATACCCACTACCGGTTATTGTTGTCAGCGCAGTCAGTACAGCGGTCTTTGATGCTATGAATGCGGGTGCTGTGGACTTTGTGGCCAAGCCCGATATGAATGCTGTAAAAAGCGTGGAGACTTTTATCCATGAAATGATAGAGAAGATTAAGATTGCTTCTATGGCCCAGGTAGTCCCTGAAAAAAAGGGGACACTGGTTAAGACGATGGTGGGACATGAACGGGCAAGCCGGATTAAGCTCATTGCCATAGGAGCCTCTACGGGAGGCACCGAAGCCATCTTCCATCTGCTCAGCCAGTTGCCGTCAACCCTGCCCGGTATAGTGATTGTACAGCATATCCCGCCCTTATTCTCCCGGATGTTTGCGCAAAGGCTTAATGCCACGACCAAGCTTCAAGTCAAAGAGGCACAGACAGGCGACTGGGTGGAAGCAGGCCAGGTGCTCCTGGCTCCGGGGGATCAGCATATGAAGGTCAAAAGAATCGGGGAAAGGTTCCGGGTGGAATGCTTTGTGGGGGATAAGGTCAATGGACACTGCCCCTCTGTGGATGTTCTCTTTGAGTCTGTCGCCAAAGAAGTAGGGGACAGGGCCGTGGGCATTATTCTCACAGGTATGGGCTATGATGGTGCCAAAGGGCTTTTGGCCATGAGAAGGAAGGGAGCCAGAACCTTAGGGCAGGATGAAAAATCCTGTGTGGTTTATGGCATGCCCAAGGTCGCCTTTAATATTGGGGCCGTCGAAAAAGTAACATCACTAGAGAACATGGCACAATCCCTGTGCTCTGCAATGAACTAAGAACAGTGGGGAACAACCCCCTGGTGAAAGTGAGCGTGAATGAGGATGCATCAGGAATTTCTGCACGGGCAAAATGTGGAGCTTTCAGCCGCAATTCTTTCCTGCATAGGGGATGGCGTCATATCTACCGATTTAGAAGGCAACATCAATTATATGAACCATATTGCTGAGGAAATCACGGGCTGGGCTCTGGAACAAGCGGTAGGCTTGGCTTTTGACCATGTCTTTTCCATCATTCATGTGGAGACCAAGGAACCATTAGCCAACCCGGTGGCCTATGTTCTGACCCATAGAAGAACCACGGGCCTTATGAACGGTACGGTACTCATATCAAAGCACTTTGCACCTAAGTATGTTTCGGCGACCTGCTCCCCCGTAGAGGATAAAAATGGTGCTATTCTGGGAGCGGTGGTTGTGTTTCGTGATATCACACGACTTAAGAATTTGGAACTCGCCCGTCAAAACGAGGAGAATAACCTTAAAACGATTTTTAACAATGCACCCATAGGGATGATCACTTTGGATCAAAACGGCGCTGTAGAGCAAATTAATGAGGCCGCTCTGCATTTTATGGCAAAGAGCAAAGAAGAGATTATCGGAACCCAGTTTGGCAGTGGACTTTCTTGTATGAGTAGCCAGGATGATCCCAGAGGGTGTGGCTACGGCCCCCAATGTCAGTATTGTGAAATCAGGAAGGGGCATGAGCTTTCTGCCGGTCTTGGCCAGGTGGTATCCAATTTCGAATTCTGTAAAAAATTTTTAATTGACAACATGCCCAGGGAGTATTGGTTTAGAGCGAGCATCACTCCGGTAATCATCCATGAGGAAAGAAAATCAGTGGTCACCCTGATGGACATCACCGAGAGAAAGAAGGAAGAGCTTAAAATCATCAGAGCCCGTGATTATAGCAATAACCTTTTGGACCAGATACCCTGCCTAGTGTGGAAATCGGATTCAGAGCTGACCTGGGATTATGTGAACAAGATGTGGCAAAACTACACGGGACTTTCAGCCAATCTTCTGTCAGGGTATAGCTGGGTTGATGTTATTCACGCCGAGGATTTGGACAAGTATGTGAGAGTAACCCATCAGGCCATGAGTGAGAGAAGTACCTTCGAACTGGAGGTCCGCATGCGTCGTAATGATGGGAGGTATCGGTGGTGCCTGATTCTTGGGGCACCCTATTATGATCTGGATGGGAAGTTTTCCGGATTTATAGGGGCCATTTATGATATTGCCGAGCGTAAAAATGCTGAAAGAAAGATTTTTGAGAGTCAGGCGAAATATCGATCCCTGGTTATGAACATGCACAGCGGCTATGCTTACTACAAGATGATCATGGATGAGCAGGGACGGCCTGCGGATCTTAAATTTATAGAAACCAACGAGGCCTTTGAGAAATTCTTTGGACAGACCAAGAAGAAGATTATAGGCAGGCTTCACTCCGAACTTTTCCCTGACGGTCTTAATAACCTTATGGAACCCATCTACAAGAATTTTAACAGGCTCCTTAAGGGAGAAAGTGTCCATGTGGCAGAGATTTACTCAAGCACCTACCATAAATGGTTCACTGTTTCTATTTACAGCCCCAAGGAACACCACCTCGTCACCATAGTGACAGATATAACCTATTTAAAACAGTCGGAAATGAAGCTCATAGCTGCTAAGGAGGCGGCTGAGGCTGCGTATAAAGCCAAAAGTGAATTTTTAGCCAATATGAGCCATGAAATACGCACGCCCATCAACGGGATGGTGGGGATGATTGACCTGACACTGCTTACCAGCCTTGACAGTGAGCAGAAGGATAATCTGGTGACGGCCAAGATTTGCGCGGATCATCTACTGAAGATCATCAATGATATTTTGGACTTCTCTAAAATGGAGGCAGGGAAGCTTTCCATTGAATATGTCAGCTTTAATATCAGAGAGCTGGTGGAGGAGGTGGTCAAAAGCCATTCGCCACGTATTCTAGAGAAGGGTCTGGAGTTTAACTATACTTTTTCCTCCGCTATTCCGCAATTTCTTGTGGGGGATCCCAACAGGCTAAAGCAAATCTTTAATAACCTTATCAGCAATGCCATCAAGTTTACCGAAGCCGGTAGTATTCACCTTACTGTAAGGCAGCAGAGCCGTCAGGAGAATGAGGTTCAATTGGATTTTACTGTGGCAGATACGGGTATCGGCATCGCTTCTGAGGATATTGGCCGCCTATTTAAGAGCTTTAGCCAGGTGGACGGATCCTTTACCAAGAAATTTGGTGGGACAGGTCTAGGACTGGTGATATCTAAACAGCTTGTGGAAACCATGGGCGGTACCATGGGCGTTGAAAGCCGGAAAGGAGAGGGCAGTGCCTTCAAATTCAGCTTGAAATTCCGGCTTGGCAGTCCGGTTAAGGAGAAGCTCAGTCTACCCCAGGTACAGAAGGCCAAGAAATCCCTGCGTATTCTATTGGCGGAGGATGATGCCATCAATCGGAGAGTCATCGTGAAAATGCTCCAGGAAAAAGGGCATCACATTGAGGCGGTGGGCAACGGCAAGGAGGCCCTCACGATCTATGAGGTAGGAAAGTATGATATTATTCTGATGGATATTCAAATGCCGGAGATGGATGGCGTTGAAGCTGCCCGCAGAATCAAGGAGAAAGAGGGCAAAGGTGCTCACACTCCTGTTATCGCCCTCACAGCCTATGCCCTTAAGGGAGACAAGGAGAAGTTTCTAGGTATGGGAATGGATGACTACCTTCCTAAACCTATTCAGATGAATGAGCTCTTTAGCACCATTGATAGGAGGGCACTCATTTATAAGGGAGAGGTGGATAAGCCCAAAGGAGTGACTTTAGCTCAAGGACAGGTCTTCTCTGCCCTTCAGGAAGAAGTGGTGACAGTAGAGCGGATGGCCCGGGCTATAAAGGATATGTCCCAATGCATCACCGATCTTCAAGCGGCCAACAAAAATGCCGATCTTATGGCCATAGAAAATGTTGCCCATAGAATCAAAATACTGGCTGTTGAAGTAAACGCAGAGAAAGTTAAGGATTGTGCATTCAAAATTGAACTGGCTGCTAGGAGGGGGAATCTGGAAGATGCCGATAAATATTTGTATGATATGAAACAGGTCTTTCAAGAATTGAAGGATTCCATGATTCAATCAGAGGGGGGAAATTTATGAGGATACTTATCGCTGAAGATGATTTGGTCAGCAGGAAGTTTTTATTCAAATTCCTGTCGCAGTTTGGAGAATGCGATTTAGTGGTGGACGGTTTGGAGACCTTGGATGCCTTTTTGTTGTCCATCAAGGAGAATAACCCCTATGACCTTATTTGTCTTGATATCATGATGCCCAAGGTCGATGGGGTAAAGGCCCTCCAGGCCATAAGGGATTATGAAAAACAAAAGGGGATACTACCTGAAAAACGTTCTAAAGTGATTATGACCACAGCATTAGCCGAGACAGAATATGTCCATCATGCCTTCGAAATAGGTTGCGAGGCCTATGCCGCCAAACCTATCGATACGGGAAAGCTTGTGGAGGTAATAAAAAAGCTGGGACTTATTGGGGAAGAGCCGTAAAATACGGAACACATTCACGGATGAGTCCTTGCCAACCCCATGGGATAGGGATAAAATAAAACAAGCGGACGATTTAGGACGGGCTTTTAACCCAGCCGGGATGTCCCTTTCCTTTCGTGTTCTCAAGGAGGTCCTGCATGAATTTTAACACCAGAACAAGGCGTATTGTCGCTTCTATTATAGCTGTCATCATTATTTTTTCGATGGTTCTGAGCATTGCGCTAATAGCTATTCAATAAAAACCGGGAGGAATTATGAAGCTGGATCGGCTCGTTTCCATACTGGTCATATTACTTCAACGGGAAAGAATTTCAGCCAAAGAGTTGGCACAGAAATTCGAGGTTTCAACCCGCACGATTTTACGGGATATCGACGCCATTAACCTAGCGGGAATTCCTATCGTGACCTTCCAAGGAACTCATGGGGGAATCGCCATAGCCGAAGGTTACAAGCTCGACCGAAGTGTATTGACCCATGATGATGTAGCGGCCATTATAGCCACCTTAAAGGGTGTCGCTAGGAGCTTGCCCGATCCCAAGCATCAGATTCTGGTGGATAAATTCAAGAATGTAGTCCCGGCTGCACAATCCGAAAGCTTTAAAATCAAATCCAACCGACTCATTATTGATCTGGCCCCCTGGGGTGGGAATAAGCTGGTTGAGGAGCGGTTGTCCCTTCTAAGGACAGCGATTGAACATGAGCATATCATTGAATTCGAATATGTGAGTAGTAACGGAGGGGCTACCCAAAGAAGGGTTGAACCCTACTCTCTGGTGTTAAAAGGTCAGAGCTGGTATCTATATGCCTTTTGCCTGTTGAGAAATGAACCCCGGCTTTTCAAGGTTTCCCGTGTCAAAGCCCTCAAGGAATGCCGGGATACCTTTACCTGCAGGGATCTATCGGTAGATACCCTCCCCTGGGAGAGGGTTTGGGGCCCCCCGGACAGGTGGACAACCCTTCGGCTGCATTTCGATAAAGCCCTTATTGGGCTGGCAGGGGACTTTTTTGAGAAATATACTGTTCATGAGGATGGAAGCTTTACGGTTCAATTAAATCTGCCTGAAAATCAGTGGCTGTATGGCTATATCTTAAGCTTCGGACCCGGGGTGGAGGTTCTTGAGCCTCTCTCCCTCAGGGATAAGATACGCCAATATGCCCAGGAAGTTGCTAACAAGAATGCTTAGGTACCGGCGGAGTGACACTTCTCGCACAGACCGTAGAACTTGACGCTGTGATCCATAACATAAAAGCCGGTTGTGGCCTGGATTTGTTTCTCCAGATCCTCCAGCATATCCACTTGAATTTCTGAAAGAGCCCCGCATTGGGTGCAAATCAAGTGATGATGGGAATGGTTCTCATCATTATTGCATACCTCGTAGCGGACAAAGCCGTCGTCAAGAAGTACCCTGTTGAGATAACCCATTTTTTCAAGGAGCGGCAAGGTTCTGTATACCGTGGCAATACCAATGGAAGGCATCTTGTTCCTTACTAGGGTATAGATATCTTCACATTTCAAGTGTTTGCATCCGTTGTTCAATAGAATATCCAAGATAGCCTTGCGCTGGGGTGTCAGCTTGTAGCCGACGGTATTAAGTTGCTCCTTAAGTTCAAATGAGCTCTTACTCTCAGACATAATGCCCTTTCTTCTTACAGCCCCTTTTAAGGGGCGCTTCGGTTTTTATAGTTCAATCATATCACACCTTTGCATTCTTCAACAAGGGCATGGGATTATGGGTATCTCTTATGCTCTTTATGGTCATACCCATAAAAAAATGCAAAATTAAATGGGCTTCAGCTAAAAATCCCTGCTTGTTTATACAGCATAGCCAAGAGGGCTTTTTTATGGCCTTTTCACGGGATTAAGGATTGCTTGTAACATGTTTGGACTAGCCGGAATAGTATGTAGTGAGCTTGTTCGACAAAACAAGCGTAAGCTAATCAAAGAAAGGAGTATAGAGATGAAAAAGAAAATTCTTCAGGTACCCGTAATCGTAGGAAAAGGCTCAGAACAATTTTTTGTTGAGAAGGATGTTACGATTTCACCACCCAGCCCTCCCATTTTTAAAATTGTGGAGATCGAGAAGAAGGTCATCATCACAGATGTCAGCGTTATTCCAGGCAAGGTTATTTTCAACGCTTTTATATGGAAGAACGTCATCTATAAAACCGTGGAGGACGTTTGTGACGGTATCGTCAACGGCCCTATCTTCCACAGCACCTTTAAGATCCCCTTTGGCGGCTTTGTGGAAATGGAGCCCGTCGGATGCGATAAGCCTAAGGAGGGCGATGTTGCCGAGGTCCTTGAAGCCTTTGTTGAGGGCGAAAAGGATTTCCTCCATGGCGAAACCACCTGCAAAGGTGTGCCTGTATTCACCAAGCTACTCGAGAAGGATGTTGTTAAGATCACCTTTAAAGTAGTCAGAACTGAACACATTCCTGTGGTTTGTGAAGATTACGAAGAAGAAAAAGAAAAGGAAGAAAAATGTGAAAAAAAATGGGATGAAAAGCGCGATGAAAAATGTGAGAAAAAGCATGATGACAAACATGAGGACGAATGCGAAAAGGATGAAAAATGGGATAAGCGCTATGACTGCCGGGGAGATTTTTATGCCAACTACCGCGGTGGAAAACCCTATAAAAAGTAACATAAAACAAACCCTATAGGATAAAAGCAGGGTGGCTCAAGTGAGCCGCCCTGCTTATTAGGCGTAATCGCTTATTTATGATTAGATTCTGTTAACACCTGTTGCTCTTGCTGCTTCAGCAACAGCCTTGGCTACTGCAGGGGCAACTCTGGTATCGAAGGGAGCAGGAATGACATAATCAGGATTGAGTTCTTCATCAGAAATGATGGCAGCAATGGCCTTGGCGGCTGCAATCTTCATTTCTTCATTGATATCGCTGGCTCTTACATCCAAGGCACCTCTGAAGATACCGGGGAAAGCAAGGACATTATTGATCTGGTTGGGGAAGTCGGAACGTCCGGTTCCTACAACCTTGGCTCCAGCAGCTATGGCATCCTCAGGCATGATCTCGGGAATGGGGTTGGACATGGCAAAAATGATGGGATCCTTGGCCATGGTTCTGACCATATCCTGATCAACCATACCGGGAGCGGAAAGTCCCAGGAATACATCAGCGCCAACGAGAACTTCCTTCAGGCTGCCTTTCTTCATTTCAAGGTTGGAGATCTCAGCCATTAATTCTTTTTCAGCGTTGAGTCCGGGACGGCCCTTGTAAATGGCACCCTTGGTGTCGCAAAGGATAACTTTCTTTAGACCCATGCTCATTAAAAGCCGGGTAACTGCGATACCAGCGGCACCGGAACCATTGACAACAACCTCTATTTCCTGGATATCCTTCTTAATCAGCTTTAAGGCGTTCATCATACCGGCCAATGCAACAATGGCGGTACCGTGCTGATCATCATGGAAAATGGGGATATCGCACTCTTCCTTAAGCCTTCTTTCAATTTCAAAGCAACGGGGAGCGGAAATATCCTCCAGATTAATCCCACCAAAGCTTCCGGCCAGAAGCTTTACGGTATTAACTATAGTGTCCACATCCTTGGAACGGATGCAGAGGGGGAAGGCGTCTACATCTCCAAAGGTTTTGAAGAGAACGCATTTTCCTTCCATAACAGGCATACCGGCTTCAGGGCCAATATCGCCCAGTCCCAGTACGGCAGTACCGTCAGTAACAACGGCTACAATATTATGTCTTCTGGTATATTCATAGGACTTATTGACATCCTTCTGAATCTCGAGACAAGGCTGGGCCACACCGGGGGTGTAGGCTATAGAGAGATCGTCCTTGTTTTTCAAGGAAGCGCGACTGATAACCTCAATCTTTCCTTTCCACTCTGTATGGGCCTGAACTGATTTTTCTCCAATGGTCATGATGTTATCCTCCTACTACTTTATTATAAATCCTTGACTTCGTTAAGCACCGCTGTAACAGCATCTGCAGATGCTTTGAGCAGTTTTTCTTCTTCGGGTGTGATGGTGAACTCAATGATCTTCTCTACACCGTTGGAATTGATGATGGAGGGTAAGCTGATGGCAACATCCTTAATACCGTAAACTCCATCAATAATACTGGATACTGTTCTTATGGTATTTTGATTCTTAAGCAGTGTTTCTACAATGGTGTTGACCGTTAAAGCGATGGCATAGTAGGTCGCACCCTTGTTTTTAATAATGGTTGCCCCGGCTTTTTTGACTTCTTCGTGTATAAGAGCCTTTTCAGCCTCACCAAAGGTGTTGCCGTGCAGATTGCCATACTCACCGATGTTCATACCCGCAACATGGGTTGCACTCCAAAGGGGGAGTTGAGTATCGCCGTGCTCACCCACCATATAACCGTGAACATTTCTGACGTCAACATTGAATTTTTCGGCAAGAAGGAATCTGAAGCGTGCACTGTCCAAGACTGTGCCGGTGCCGAATACCCGTCCATTGGGAAGGCCGGACCATTTCTGTATAAGATATGTAAGGATATCAACTGGGTTGGCAACAACAAGAATGACACCGTGGGTATAGTATTTCATTATATTGGCCGTAATTTCTTTGGCAACGGCGACATTTTTACGAGCGAGGTCAAGGCGGGTCTCGCCGGGCTTTCTGTTCATGCCTGCGGTCACAACGATGACATCACAATCAGCTATATCGGAATAATCTCCTGAATAAACAGCCATCTGGCCGACGAAGCAGAGTCCATGATTAATATCCAATGCCTCACCATAAGCCTTTTCCTTGTTGACATCGATTAAGACAATTTCACTTGCATTCTGCTGCAAAGCCATGGCGAAAGCGGTTGATGCACCAACGAAACCTGCGCCGATAATGGCTACTTTTGACTTACTTTTGACCATATAAAAAAATCCTCCCCCATAATACGGTTGTTAATAAAATCACACACTTAATCATAGCATGTGCTAGATAGCTTAATCATAGATAAGTTGCACAAATCGACAAATAATAATGTTTTAATATCTGTGCAATATAGTAAAAAAGCAATCCTTCTCCATGTAGATCGCCAAACTGCTCTTTTTATGCGGGCTTTACGGGTTGTTCAACAATTGCTTTTTGGAAAACGGTTTAATGCTTATTAAATGAAGTATATGCTGGCCTCCTGATAGGAAAAACCCCATTCAAATGCTTCATCCTACTCATTTTTGGTAGGATGAGCAGGGTGATCCCCTATTTTTTCGCCCGTACCCATATGGGGCTCAAAGGCTGTTGTGGCCATGGAATATAAGCGGTAGCCACCGGATAGGTTAAAGATGTCCTTAAAGCCATTCTGTATGAGAATCCTATAGGCGATATAGCCACGAAGGCCGATCTGACAGAAAACATAAACCGGCTTGTTTTTGTCCAGTTCCCCGAGCCTGTCTCTGAGCTCATCTACCGGGATGTTGACCGCCCCTTTGAGAGAACCGTCCAGGTATTCTTCGTGGGTACGAACATCCAGTAGGGTGACCTTATCAGGGTCCAGCTCGTCTACTTCATGCCAATGAAAGACTTTAAAAATCCCTTCAAGTATATTGGAGGCCACATATCCGGCCATATTGACGGGATCCTTGGCAGAACCGAAGGGCGGTGCATAGGAGAGCTCTAGGCCTGTGAGATCTTTGACGGTCATTCCGGCAAGGATGGCCGTGGCCAAAACATCCATACGCTTATCGACCCCTTTGAATCCAGTAATTTGAGCCCCAAGAATTTTACCCGAAGGTTTCTCAAACAGTAGCTTCACCGTCATGGAGGAAGCACCGGGATAATAGCTGGCGTTGGAGGGACTGAAGGTGTAGGATTTTCCATAATTTATTCCTGCATCCATTAAAACACGTTCGTTGCTTCCTGTTACGGCAACCGTCATATCAAAGGCCTTAAGTATGGCTGTACCCAAAGTGCCTCCGTAGGTGCTGTCCAAGCCGTGGATATTGTCGGCGGCAACACGCCCCTGTCTATTGGCCGGTGAAGCCAGAGGGACAAAAACCTTCCGCCCGGTTACCACATCGGTGACCTCAATAGCATCTCCCACCGCATAGATAAAGGGGTCGCTGGTACGCATGTGCTTGTCGGTAACAATACAGCCACGGGTCCCTAAGGTCAGTCCCGCTTCTTTTGCAAGGTTACTCTCAGGACGTACACCCACAGCCAGAATCACCAGCTCTGTTTCAATGCTGTCACCGTCGGAGAGGGAGACAAGAAAGGAATCGCCTTCCTCATGGATGCCTGTGACACCGCGCTTTAAATAGAGGCCCACACCCTTGCTGAGGATATGCTTGTGAACTTCGGCGGCCATATCCGCATCCAAAGGTTGGATCACATGATCCGAAAGCTCAACCACCGATACCTTTAATCCCAGGTTGTGAAGGTTTTCGGCCATTTCAATACCGATATAGCCGGCACCCACCACCACAGCGCTTTTAGGGTGGTTTTTCATGACAAAATCCTTTATCCTATCCGAGTCAGGAAGGGTTCTCAAGGTGAATACCCCATCTAAACGGGCCCCCTCAATTGGAGGGATAATAGGCTCGGAGCCGGGGGAGAGAATAAGGTAATCATAGCTTTCTTCATAGACCCTTCCCTCATGGGTGACTTCAACCGCCTTCCTGTCCCTATGGATCTTAGTGACCTCGCTCCTGATACGAACGTCTATATTAAGCCGTTCCTTAAAGGATTCAGGGGTTTGAAGGGTCAGCTTATTTCTATTTTTGATGACATTCCCGATATAGTAGGGAAGGCCGCAGTTGGCAAAGGAAATATACTCGCCGCGCTCAAAAAGAATAATCTGCGCATGTTCATCCAGTCTTCTTAATCGTGCGGCTGCGGTTGCACCTCCGGCAACACCACCGACAATAATAATCTTCCTATTCATAGCAATACTCCTTTTAAGTTTCTAGTCTTCCCCATTCCATATCTTTTCATAGGGAGGCTCAGTATTTTTTACAGCTATAGCGTATGCCATTGTAGAAGGCTTTTCAGTGATGATGTCACAATGAAAAGAAGAACTGGGTTCAGGGATGAAGCAGAATTTTTCCACGGCTGAGGCTGACCAAGCCTTTGCTCTCCATTTCCTTAAGAAGACGGCTAATGACTTCCCGAGCGGTACCCAGTTCGGAAGCGATGGTCTCATGGGTAGCATAGAGGGGATAGGTTCCGCCTGCGGTTTTAGTCAGCAGAAAATCCACAAGACGATCACTGGTGCGTTTGAAAGTTACATTTTCCAGAAGCCCCAATACTGAATAGAACTTGGCGGAGAGGGAAGTGAAAAAGAATCGCTGAATGGAGGGATTCTCGTAAAAGAGCTTTTTAAAGACGTCCACTGGGATAAACACAGCCTCAGAAGGCTGCTCGGCTGATGCGGCCACGGGAAAAAGAACGTCACCAGTTCCTAATAAGCAGGCAATGGTGAGCACGCAGGTCTCACCCCGGCCAATACGATAGAGGGTGATTTCCCTGCCCTCCTCGGAAAGCTTGTATATGCGGATCTGGCCTGAAAGAACAAGAATAACCCCGGAGCAGTGGTGGCCTTCATCTAAAATAACCGTACCCGACTCAAACCTTTGATGGTAAAGAAGCCCAAGAAACTGCTCTCTCAAAGGTCCCAACTCATGGATAAAAGGGAAGGCTTTCTCTAGGTTAGGAATAATTTTTTCGTTCAGCATCTTAACTCCTGATTTTAGTTAATTATGAACCCATTATACCATATCTAAGAAAGCCTTTTTTAAGATGCTGCCAAAAGGAAAAGCTGAAAAACAAAAGGAGATGTCTGAAGTCGATAGATAAGCCATGATGTTTTAAATCTGATATGCCTCAACAACTTCCTGCTTTCGAGGACAGCAAGACGATTTGAACATCATGGTATATCCTTTATCAAGCTTTTGAGACAGCTCCCTTAATATTTATTAAAATGCTATAAGATCATTCGCTTAAACTCATCCTTGCTTCTGAAGCCAACCATTTTGTTGGTGGCTTTGCCTTCCTTAAAGGCAATCACCGTAGGGATACTCATGACGCCAAATTTACTGGCAAGCTCCGGCTCTTCATCCACATTGACCTTCAATATTTTCACCTTTCCGGTCATTTCTCCGGCCAATTCATCAAGGACGGGCGCAAGCATTTTACAGGGGCCACACCAGGGGGCCCAGAAATCCACCAATACGGGAAGACTGGAGGTGGTCACCTCATTTTCAAAATCGTTCTTTGTCACATGTCTAATATTCATAACTACCTGGCTCCTTTCTATTTTAATCACCCATTGTTTACTACACTCTTAATATAACTCCTGGACAATGCATTATTCTGTGATAAAGTTACAGTTTATAATATGCCTGCCTCGTGCTATAATAAAACAATTATAAAATGCATACCAACTATTAGGCGCAAGAAACAATGTAACAGACAAAAATATAAAGAACGTTTTTTATTACATGGAGGGAAGATCATGAAACTAAACCAATGGATTAAAAATGCCACGGTCCTGCTTCTTTGCGGAACCCTGCTGGTGGGGTGCTCGGGCAAAACGTCCCAGAAGACTCCTGCCGCTACACCCACACCCACCATCGTGGGAGAGGGCGAGAATGCCATTACCATTACTCCGGGTTATCAGCTTTATCCGCCCCAGAAAGGCGATACGGTTGCTATTATGAAAACCAATATGGGCGACATCAAAATCAAGCTTTTTCCTGACAAGGCCCCTAAGGCCGTGGAGAACTTCACCACCCATGCCAAGAACGGTTATTATGACAACCTTATCTTCCACCGTGTCATTAATGATTTCATGATACAGGGAGGGGACCCTACCGGAACAGGTGCCGGGGGGGAAAGTATCTGGGGTGGTGCCTTTGAGGACGAATTTGACCTAGATATGCTTAATTACAGAGGGGCTTTAAGTATGGCCAACTCCGGGGCTAATACCAATGGTAGCCAATTCTTTATCGTACAGAATAAAACTCTGTCGGAGGATATGAAAGCATCCTTAAAAGAGGTAGGTTATCCTGACGCCCTTATAGAGAACTATAAAAACGGCGGAACTCCATGGTTGGATTTTGCCCACACCGTCTTCGGACAGGTCTATGAGGGAATGGATATTGTAGACAAAATTGCTGGGGTGAAGGTTGATGACAATGATAAGCCCCTTGAGGATGTCGTTATTAAAAACATAGAAATTAAGGAATTTGAATAAGCGGAGGAAAGACTATGCCCTATCAGATGTCGGAGCTTAAAAAGGGTGACTTGACGGCTACCCTTAAAACCACCTTGGGAGAGATGGTCATCCGCCTTTTTCCCGAAGAGGCACCCAGAACGGTTGAAAATTTTGTGACCCATGCCAAGAACGGCTATTATGATAACCTAAAATTTCATCGTATCATCAATGATTTTATGATTCAGGGGGGCGATCCCAAAGGAAATGGGACCGGAGGTCAGAGTATTTGGGGGAATCCCTTTAAGGATGAGTTTAGCACACGCCTCTATAATCTTCGGGGTGCTCTGAGTATGGCCAATTCAGGAGCCAATACCAATGGCAGTCAATTCTTCATTGTTCAGAAAAAGAGCATCAGCAGCAGAGAAATTCAATATTTAAAGGCACTGAAGTATCCCGATGAAATTGTTGAGGCCTATGAAACCCATGGGGGAACCATGTGGCTGGATAACAAGCATTCCGTCTTTGGCCAGGTGGTCGAGGGCTTTGATGTACTGGACGCTTTGGCCGAGGTTGACGTGGATGATAATGATCGTCCTTTTGAGGATGTTCTGATTTTGGCCATAGAAGTAAAAGTATTCGAATAAGGGAAAGTGGGCTATGGTAAAAAGGGGAAAGAGAGTATTGGGGGCAATTCTGATAGGTGTGGGCGTTTTGCTTTGTCTCAACACCCTGTTTGCTTATCGTTATTCATCCGACTGGAATCTGGGAGTTGTACTTCCTGCCATTCTTGGCGGACTCTGTCTGGCCTATGCCCTTAAGCTCATTTTCATCAAAGAACCAATCATTAAAAGCAAATGGCTTCGAAGGACGGTGGTGGCCATTGTCATCGCCTGTCTGCTGTTCTTTGCGACAGTTGAAGCTCTGATGATCATTGATCCTATCACCCATAACTCCTCCCTTGCAGGGAAGGTGGAGACCGTCATTGTTCTAGGCTGCGGTATTTGGCCGGATGGAAGACCAACCCTGTCATTAACTGAACGCCTAGACAAGGCCATCGCCTATTCTCGGGAGAATCCCCATGTCACCCTCGTCGTTTCGGGCGGTCAGGGTCCCAAGGAACCTTTTTCAGAGGCACTGGCCATGGAAACCTACCTGATAGAAAAAGGCATACCGGCAGAAAAGATTATTAAAGAGGATCAATCCACAAGCACCCGTGAGAATTTCGAATTCTCACGAAGGCTATTGGATATTCCGGCTGACCAGGAGGTCAAGGTGGTGTTTATCACCAACGATTTTCATATTCTGCGTTCACGGATATTGGCCAAGCGATTTGGTTTTGAAGCCTATGCGCTACCTGCCCCGACCCCCTCAGTTGTAGTCTTCAACAGTTATTTACGTGAATTCTTTGCCTTTGTGAAAACCATGCTATTTGACTATTGATGAGGCTTAACCCTTTGTTAATATTGAAAATCTTGAAGAGTCCTGCTCCATTCAGGGCTCTTTTTCTTTTCCCAGAAGGACTCCGATCACCTGGGGATAGACCTCTTTTGCGTGAGCCTTCCAATTGGTGCATATGGAGCGAGCGTCGTCCCTCGAGCCCACCGAAAGGCGCAGATCGATAAGGGGCTTGAAATCTTCCACAATCCGGCATTTAACCTCATATTCATTCTCGTTTTCCAAGGTATATTCTGCCACCACCGAGGTTTCAAGACGGATAACCGATCGGATGCTATCAATGCTCTGATCCAGTCTGGTGCGGATGCCCAAGGGCACCAGATCTATAAACATGTTCATCATGCTCTCACCGGCATCGGCCAGGCTGTAATAGTCAATATTGTCACGGGTCTCAGTGAGGATGAGCTTGTCTGTCTGCATTTCATGGACACTCTGCTGAAGAAGAAAATAATTCATATAGCGGTTTTCCAACATAATTCTTGTTAACTGCATGTTGCTCACGGGGATTTTCACCCGATTCAGGAAATAGAGCAGCAGGACTTTATTTTCAGCTTTTTCGCGGCTTTCCAGATCCATGTTCAAAGCTCCTTTTTTCATATGTTCCTGTCCAGTATACAACAAAACACACAAGAGATTAAGCTTCTTTTTGAGTGCCTCAATGATTTTATTCTGCTTATACAAAACGGCTCACAGGAGCATGCTATTCTGGATGAAACTTCTCACTAATGTATATTGCTTCATATAAGATCAATAAGGTATAATCTTCAAATAAACAAAAGCAAGGGTGAAGAAAAATGGCAGGAACAATAACAGAAAAGGTACTCGCCGCCCACATTATTGAAGGAGAGCCTAAAGCAGGGTGCGAGGTGGCATTGAAAATTGACAATACCCTGACCCAGGATGCCACAGGTACAATGGCTTATCTTCAGTTTGAGGCCATAGGCATTGATAGGGTTAAGACCCAATTCAGTGTCAGTTTTGTAGACCATAATACACTTCAGAATGATTTCCGTAACGCCGATGATCATCGGTACCTGGAATCCATTGCAAAAAAATATGGATTGTATTTTTCCAAACCGGGTAACGGTATTTGCCACCAACTTTTCCTTGAACGCTTTGCCATACCCGGCAATACCCTGATAGGATCTGACAGCCATACACCCACAGCCGGCGGTATGGGAAGTTTCGCTATGGGCGCCGGTGGCTTGGATGTGGCTTGTGCCATGGCAGGAGCCCCCTTCCGCATTAAGTATCCAAAGGTTGTCGGTATCGAGCTTACCGGAAAACTAAATCCCTGGGTCTCGGCCAAGGATGTCATCCTTGAGGTGCTTCGCAGGGTGGATGTTAAAGGAAATGTGGGAAAGGTTTTTGAATATTTTGGAGAGGGCGTCAAAACACTGAGTGTCCCAGACCGTGCCACAATCACCAACATGGGGACAGAGACCGGCTGTACCACCAGCATCTTCCCGAGCGATGAGATTACTTTAGAGTTTTTAAAGGCTCAGGGAAGGGAAAAGGATTTTAAGCCTCTGGTCGCGGATGAGGATGCCGTTTATGATGAGGTGATCACCATCCCTCTTTCAGAGGTGGAACCCATGGTTGCCGTACCCCATAGTCCGGGTGCTGTCAAAAGGGTTCGGGAAGTGGGGCCCATCAAGGTGGATCAGGTGGCTATCGGCTCCTGTACCAACTCCTCTTTGCGTGACTTAAAAGTTGTTTCAAAGGTTTTTAAGAATAGAACCATCTCGGATAACCTTCATGTCTTTATCAGTCCCGGCTCCCGGCAGGTGGTGGAACATCTGGCAGAGGATGGGGACTATGTGGATCTGGTTCGGGCCGGAGCCAGAATCATGGAAAATGCCTGTGGGGCTTGTATTGGCATGGGTTGTGCTCCCAGCTCCGAGGGCGTATCGGTGCGCACCTTCAATCGTAATTTTGAAGGAAGAAGCGGCACAAAGGATGCCAAGGTCTATCTGGTCAGCCCGGAAACCGCAGCGGCGACTGCTCTTACCGGTGTGCTGACCGATCCGAGGGATTTGGGAGCCGCGCCGGAGCTTAAGCTTCCTGAAAGCTTCATTGTTAATGATAATATGATTCTCCCCCCCCTGACTCATGATGAGGCTCTAAACGTGAGCATTCTGAGAGGGCCCAATATAAAGCCGCTACCTTCCTTTGAGCCCCTTGGCGATACCCTGGAAGGAAAGGCCCTGATCAAGGTCGGGGATAATATCACCACAGACCACATTATGCCGGCCGGTTCAAAGATTCTACCGCTACGCAGTAATATCCCCGAGATATCAAAGTATGTCTTTGAGGCGGTGGATTCTAGGTTCTATGAGAAAGCTCGTGAAGCCCAGGGAGGATTTATTATCGGTGGGGAGAACTATGGTCAGGGCTCAAGCCGTGAGCATGCAGCACTTGCCCCCAAATACCTGGGGGTGAAGGCGGTTATTGTCAAGAGCTTTGCCCGGATTCATCTGGCCAACCTCATCAATTTCGGCATTGTACCGTTGACCTTTAAGGATGCTGCTGATTACGAGCGCATTGAGGAAGGGGATAAACTGGCTGTGGAAATTGGCGATCTAAGAGGAGACTGCGTGCTTAAGAACCTTACAAAGGGCATTTCCATTGGACTTGAGCATACCCTGTCGTCTATGGATGCAGAAATTCTGAAAACAGGTGGAAAGCTACCTTGGATTAAGAAACAGTTTTAATCTGCTCAACATAACGGTCAAGTAAACGAAGAATAAACTTGGAGTGCAGGAGGACAAGAACCATGGCCAAAATAGACATGAAAACCCCGCTGGTTGAAATGGATGGGGATGAAATGACCCGTATCATCTGGAAGTGGGTCAAGGAGATCTTGCTGGAACCCTATGTGGACTTAAAAACCGAATACTATGATTTGGGTTTGGAATACCGTGACCAAACCAATGACCAGGTCACCATTGATTCGGCAGAGGCAACAAAAAAATATGGTGTCGCTGTAAAGTGTGCCACCATTACCCCTAATGCCGCCCGCGTCAAGGAATACAACCTCAAGGAGATGTGGAAAAGCCCTAATGGGACTATTCGTGCCATTCTGGACGGTACGGTTTTCAGAGAACCCATTCTGGTTAAGGGGATTTCACCCTTTGTCAGAACCTGGGTTAAGCCTATTCCCATCGCCCGTCATGCCTATGGGGACGTTTACAAGAACACAGAAATGAGAACTCAAGGCCCTGGGAAAGCTGAGCTGGTCTTCACGGACAGCCAGGGCCATGTGACCCGTAAAACCATTCATGATTTTGACGGGGATGGGATTATCATGGGAATGCACAATACCCAGAAGTCCATAGAGAGCTTTGCCCGTGCCTGCTTTAACTATGCTCTGGATAAAAAATTGGATCTGTGGTTTGCAACCAAGGACACTATTTCCAAAATATACGACCATCGCTTTAAGGATATCTTCCAGGAAATCTACGATGCAGAATACAAGGAAAGCTATGAAAAAGCGGGTATTGAATACTTCTATACCCTCATTGACGATGTGGTGGCACGTGTCATGCGCTCGGAAGGCGGATTTGTATGGGCGTGTAAAAACTATGACGGGGATGTTATGTCCGACATGGTGGCCTCAGCTTTCGGCAGTCTGGCGATGATGACTTCCGTGTTGGTTTCCCCGGAAGGCTATTATGAATATGAGGCGGCTCATGGAACCGTTCAGCGTCATTATTACCAGCATCTTGAGGGCAAGGAGACCTCCACGAATTCTGTGGCCACGCTCTTTGCCTGGACAGGAGCCCTCAAGAAAAGAGGGGAATTGGATCAGCTTGACTCCTTGGTCAGTTTTGCCGATAAACTTGAGAGAGCCACCCTGGAAACCATTGAAATGGGTGTAATGACCAAGGATTTAGCACAGCTATCGGAAGTTCCTAATAAGAAGATTGTAAACACCAAAGACTTCTTACTGGAGATTCAAAAGCGCTTGAATACTATTCTTTAGATACATACAATGGGGGGCTTGATAGCCCCCCAAGGCCTTTATTTAAAAGAGGTGCTGGGACATGTATATGATCATTGCCGGTTGTGGCAAGGTTGGCTCGGGTCTGGCCAACAAGCTGTCAAAGGAAGGCCATGATGTGGTTATTATTGACTTTGACGAGGAAAATTTTAAAAAGATTGAACCTGATTTTACGGGATTAAAGCTGGTGGGTGTGCCCTTCGATCAGGATGTCCTAAAGAAGGCAGGTATTGATAAGGCTGATGCCGTAGCCGCCGTTACTCCTGAGGACAATGTCAACATTATGATCAGTCAGATTGCCAAGGACATCTACGGGGTTCCCCGGGTTCTTGCCCGGATTTATAATCCCTTGCGGGAATATGTTTTCCATCAGTTTGGTCTTGAAACCATATGCCCGACCAATATCAGCGTGGATATCATCAGCTCCATCGTGTTAGGCCAAACGCTGAATGCCACCTGCACCATAGGAAGCAACACCGTTTCCTTCAGACTGGAAAAGCCCGACAAATCCTTTATTGGGCAAAAAATTAAGGAGATCAAGGTCTTTCGAGAAGAACTCCTTTTTGCCGTTCTTAAGAAAGGTGAGCTGACCTTAGCCTTTCCTGATACCGTGGTAGAAAAAGAGGATATGCTTGTTTTGTCAAGGAAGATTGATTAGTGGATGCTCTTCTTCCTTAAACGTTTGATGGGAGGGATTTACGGTGGATATCGTCATTATTGGCGGTGGTAAATTAGGTTATTATTTGGTTAAAACCCTGCTTCCTTATAAACACAAGATCACCATCATAGAAAAAACCACTGAATACAGCAAAAAAATAGCCTTGGAGCTGGATGTTGAGGTCATTAATGGTGATGGCACCGATATCAGCCTGCTTGAGGAGCTTGAAGTGGATAAGGCTGATGTTTTTATAGCCGTAACGGGCAAGGATCAGGATAATCTCATTGCCTGCCAGCTTGCCAAGCGGAACTTCAATGTGGAACGAACCATTGCCCGGGTGAACAACCCCAAAAATATATCTGTTTTCGAGAAGCTGGGAGTGGATCTGGCTGTATCCAGCACCTCGATGATTGCTGAAATGATTGAAAAGGAAATTGACTATACTGGTGTTAAAACGCTTATAAAATTAAGGAAAGGGAATTTGGTCCTGACTGAAATTGTGGTATCCAAAAAATCTCCCTCCTGTAATAAAAAGCTTAAGGACATTGATCTGCCGTCTGAAGTAGTTCTTGTCTCGGTTATTCGGGGTGAAACCACCTATGTCCCTAATGGCCATACGGTCATTAGGGAAGACGACACCATTTTCCTTATTTGCAAGCAGGAAAATCAGCAAAAGGCCATTGACTATTTCAGTTAGGTCCGAAAATATCAGCAATGAAGTACGACGGCATAGTTTTATTCAGCGACCTGGACGGTACCCTTTTGGATCCCCAAAGAAACCTTTCTCCCGAGAATGTCAGAGCTGTCAGCCATTTTGTCAAGGAAGGTGGCCGCTTTGGTGTGGCCACTGGCCGCATGGAGCGGACCACCCTTATTAAATTTCCCGAGCTCCCCATTAATACCCCCTCCATATTTTTTAATGGGGCCCTTGTCTATGATACCCTGAAGGATAGTCAGCTCTTTAGTATGTTTATTCCTGAAGGACTGGAACCCATCTTTCAGGATATTCTGGAGGGTTACCCTGACATCGGCCTGGAAATCAATACTCCCGGACGGGCTTACATAATAAGAAACCACGAGATTATCGGGATACAGCTTGCCAGAGAGGGTCTTTTAGGGATTGAATCCCCTTGGGAGGGAGTTCCAAGCAAGTGGTACAAGGTCATCTTCGTTGGGGAGCACGAAACCCTGATGAAGGTTAAGGCAGATATGGACAGCTTGAAACGAACAGACATCAATGTGATGTTTTCTGAAGCAGAGCTCTTGGATGTGATGGCCAGGAATGTCTCCAAAGGGATGGCACTGGCCCACCAGATGGAGGTCAACCGAGCCGAGTGGAAAAAGGTCTTTGTGGTGGGTGATAATGATAATGACTACGAGATGATTAAAACCGCCCATGTAGGTATAGCCGTATCAAATGCCCGGCCTGGGGTCAAGGAAGCTGCCCGGCATGTGATCCATCACCACAGCGTGCCCTGCATTCCTCAGGTATTGGAGATCATCGATTCCTACTTGTAATGCTTGCTGAGGAATGAAGAGTGGTGCTTTAATCCTATCCTTTTTAAACTCTGTTTTAAAGCCATTTTTCGATGGTAAAAGCTAAACAGTAGCAATGATTATGGAGGTACATATGGTGAGACTGGTGGGTTTATTGACGGCGGTAACCCTTCTTATGTCCAATAGTGCCCTTACACAGCTCACCGACAAGGCCGGTGAGTTCGATGAATCCAAGGTTAGCAGCGGGACAGTGGGGACACGCTATGTTCCTAAGGTTGAGACGCGCACAAAAACAAGGGTTCAGAATAGTGGCGATAAATATGACTATGACCTTTTCGGAAGAGATGAGTTTGAGTATTTCCCGCTTCAGTTGGGCAATGGGGAGTATAAGATTACTATATTTGAAAATATTACCGGTAATCGCTACCGCCAGGTAAGACAAAAGAGTATTAAGGCGGAGCTTAAAGATGACTTCAGTGTTTTTACGGCATCCATACAAAATGTCCGATGGAATAAGGATATGGCCGCCATCAAAAAAGCCAATGAGCTTTGCAGGAACCTTACGACCGACCAGCAGAAGATTGAAGCTATCTATGGCTATGTCATAGACACCCTGAGCTATGATTATGATAAAATCAAAACAATCAATAGCACCTATGTCCCGGATATAGAGCAGGTGGTCAAGGATAAAAAGGGGATCTGCTATGATTATTCAGCCCTTTTTGCTGCTATGCTCCGCAGCCAGAACATCCCCACAAAGCTGCTGAAGGGCTACTCGGACAATGTGAAGGAGTACCACGCATGGAACGAGGTTTATATTGCTCAGGAGGAACGCTGGATGGTGGTGGACACCACCTATGATTCAGTCATGAAGAAAAATAAGAAAGCCTACAAGATGGAGAAGGACGGCGACCAATATCAAGCCAACCGGGTGTATTAACGCCTTTTTGAGCTTAAATCCTTGAGGGGAAGAACTTCTTCAGACCCATACAAACAACCTGGCCTTACGGCAGCTTCCGCTGCTGTAAGGCTGTTTTTCTTGTGTAGAATCTTTCAGTGCCCCCTGTTCTACAATGAAAAGTGCTTTCATATAAATGTCATAAAAATCAGGATTTGATTCTGATTCATTCATGGTCTTCTTAAAAGACGCTCCCGTTATTCTATGTGCACAGGACTATTAACCTGTTGATAACAAAAGATTATATCATTTTACAGTTCGGGAGCGCTCATAAGGCCTCTCCTATGGCATATCTCACAAAATGAAATTTTGAGATAATGAAATTGCAAAAATACCTTGACGCATATCGTATAATTGTATACAATAATACAAACGAGTTGGAATAAAAAGTAACGCGATGGTGAGTGTTATGGATTACTTAAACGGAGATGACGAGCAGAATAATATTTTGTCCCTCAGAGGAAGGGTGTTTATGACCATCGAGAATGATATTCTCAATGGTAAGTACATGCCAGGCGATAATCTGAATGAATCCAGAGTGGCTGGTGAGCTTAAGGTAAGCAGAACTCCCGTGAGAGAAGCCATTAGGCAACTGGAGCTTGAGGGACTTGTCGCCTATATCCCTAACAAGGGGGCCATTGTTAAAGGAATGTCCAGTGAAGATATCCGGGACATTTATGACATCCGGATTAAAATTGAGGGACTGGCCGCAAAAAGAGCCGCCGCAAACATGACCCCTGCGCAGCTTAAAGAGCTCCAAGAAGTGGTGGAATTCGAGGAATTCTATACCAACAAAGGAGATACGGAGCAAATACTCAAGCTGGACACCCGGTTCCATGAAATAATCTTCAAAGCAAGTGGCAGTAGACTCCTTAATCGGACACTCACAAGCTTTCACCACTATATCCAGCGGGCACGCAACCTATCGCTCATGGATAAGGAAAGAGCAAAGAAGGCACTCAAAGAGCATATGGCCATTATGAAGGCCATTGAGAAGAAGGATAGGGAAAAAGCAGAAAGTCTCATGGCTCAACACATTTTAAATGCATCTGAAAACATTGAAAGAATCAAGGACTATTCAACATAAAACTAAAACCTGGGAGGGTTCCATATGTATAAGGAAATGTTGCCAACGGATATTGAGAATTATTTCGAAACTGCAGGAGAAACCGTAGAAATTAAAAACAGATTTAGGCCAGGAGTCTATGATAAGTTCAATGTCAAACGCGGGCTTCGCAATGAAGACGGCTCCGGTGTGCTCGTGGGACTAACCGAAATTGGTGAGGTTCATGCCTATGTTTTTGATGAAAATGAGAAGATACCCGTTGAAGGCCGTTTAATCTATAGAGGCGTAGACATCTATGACCTGGTGGAGGGCTTTATTTCTGAAGATCGCTTTGGGTTTGAGGAATGTGCTTATCTTCTTCTCTATGGGGATCTGCCCAGTACGAAGGAATTGGAACAATTCAATAATATTCTGGGAAGTAACCGGAAAATACCCGAGGATTTTGTCAGAGCCAACATTCTCAATGCGCCCTGCGCAGATGTTATGAATAAGCTGGCCCGTCTGGTTCTTGTGATGTATTCCTATGATCATGATCCGGAAAACACCAGTGTGAAGAATCTTCTGAGACAGAGCATCGAACTGGTGGCGAAGTTCCCGATTATGGCTGCCTATGGTTATCAGGCCAAAGCACACTACTTGGATGGGAAGAGCCTGTATATACATAATCCCAGCCCTGAGCTCAGCACGGCTCAAAATATTCTGAGGCTTCTGAGACCTTCCGGGGAATATACACCACTGGAGGCAAAGATTCTTGACCTGGCACTTGTTTTGCATGCAGAGCACGGCGGAGGGAATAATTCTACCTTTACTGCCCACGTGGTGTCCTCCTCCGGAACCGATATGTATTCCTCCGTCGCCGCTGCCATTGGAAGCCTCAAGGGCCCCAAGCACGGAGGTGCCAACAATAAGGTCATCGGCATGATGGATGAACTGAAAGCACAGGTGAAGGATTGGGGAAGTGATGCACAGATTCGTGAATACATTGCCAAGCTTGTTGCCAAGCAAGCCTTTGATCGCTCGGGTCTTATTTACGGCATGGGTCACGCGGTATATACCCTGTCCGATCCCAGATGTATTCTTTTAAGGGATGAGGCGGAAAAGCTTGCCAAGCAGGTTGGGCGCATGGAAGAGTTTGAACTCCATAAAAAGGTGGAGAAGCTTGCCCCTGAGGTCTTTAAGGAAATCAAGAACCAGGATAAGCCCATGTGTGCCAATATCGACTTTTATTCAGGCTTTGTCTATGATATGTTGGGTATACCCGTGGAGATGAATACACCTATTTTTGCGGTTTCCCGCGTGGTCGGCTGGTGCGCCCATATCATTGAAGAGCACTTAAACGGTGGAAAGATTATACGCCCCGCCTATAAGAACATTAAAAAGCGCAACGAGTATATTAAGATCACAGACAGAACCTAGAAGCCGGTAAAGTTCCGGTATGTGGGATAATTAAACTTTAATGCTATAAAGCCATGAACTCTTAAACCTGATGGGATTGTGAAGAAGGTTGAAAGTTCATGGCTTTTTCTGACTGAAAGCCTTTTGCTTCAGTCTATAAAGCTGATTTTCCCTTGTAGGGATTTTCAAAGAGAGATATAATACATTCATCAGAACAAAGGTATAACTCTGGAGATGCTCATGAAAAAAAATAAAACCCTTCTGGCGTTTCTCATAATTCTGTGCCTGTTAAGCTCCTATTCAACCATAGCCTTGGCTGAGTCCTCCCCCCGCTTTGAAATGGAGGCCTGGCAGCTTAACCGGTTGGGACTCTACACGGGCATATCCTCCACCACCTTCATTCCTGATCTCGGGGCTAAGCTGGATCGTCAATTGGGAATAGCCCTGCTGCTGAATTTTTTCGGGAAAAAGAATGAGGTTATGGCCCTATCCCAAATAGAAATAGATTTGGTGCTGGCACCCTATTCTGATAGATCCCTCATCTCTCCTTGGGCGAGAGCCTATATGGCTTATGCTGTTAAAACAGGCATGATCAAGGGGGTCTCCCCAACAGCCCTTAAGCCGCTACTTCCCCTGGATGGGACCTCTTTTGCAACCATGATCCTCAGGCAGATGGAGTATCCCGTAGAAGGGGAGAGTTATCTTACCTCATTGGATCAGCTGTGCTCCTTAAGCGGCTTGAATGAAGCAAGGAGAGCGCTTTTCAACAAGACTCAATTCCTTAAGGATGATGCTGTGGGCCTAGTATATGCCGCCCTCTCCGCCCCTTGTAAGGATGGGAAAGTGCTGCTAGAAAAGCTGATCATAACGGGTGTTGTCTCCTTGGAAACCGCTTATTCTCAAAAGCTTGTACGGTATAACAATCCCAACAGCATTGAAGTGATAGGGCCCTCCCTATCGGAGCAAAAGCTTACAGCCTATGATCAGGCCTATTACATGATTCTTGATGCTCTGACACAGGGTACTTCTTCGGTAAGGCTTACCCTCACCTCTTATACCGACACGGCAAAAGAGGTTTTTGAGCTGATAGATAAAATAGTTCGGGAGCATCCGGAGATTCTTTATTATACAGGGTGTACCTATTCCTCCTCAGGGCTTTTGACCCTTCAATACAGTCATGATACGCAAACGATTAAGGCCCATACCGCAGCCTTAATGGAAAAGGTGGACCAAATCTGCGGAAAACTCATTAAGGCCGGGATGACTGATTTTGAGAAGGAACTGGCGATCCACGACTACTTAATTGAGAACTGCCGGTATGATATTGAGGGATATGAAAGCACCAGCTTAGGGGCGGAGTCCTATAGCGCCTATGGTGCTCTGTGCCTTGGTATCGCTGTCTGTGAAGGCTATGCCGAGGCCGCTATGTTGCTTTTAACCCGGTCAGGAGTGGAATGCCGTATGATTACGGGAACCTCCCGGGGGGAGGGGCATGCCTGGAATCTGGTCAAGCTTGAAGGAGCCTACTACCATTTGGATGTGACCTGGGATGATCCGGTCATGGCCGATGGCTCCAATGCCAAAACCTATCACTATTTCAACCTCCCCGATAAGGAGATCTCCCTGGATCATGCTTGGGATAAAACAGCCTATCCCGTATGTAATAAAACCGATTATCACTACTACACGTATTTTAACCTTATCGCCCAGAATCAGGAGGATTTTATCGACCAGGTCGCGTCTAGGGTAAGGGACGGACAAAATCGGGTCACTATCAAAATAGCCAACCATAAAACTGTAGGGTTCAATATCAAAACAGCGGTGGAGGTTCTCTGCAATAAGCTATATCGGCAGTGCCGTTATTCCTTTAACGATAAGCTAGGCATAGCAGATCTTAGCTTTAATGATTAGATGTTCTGTGGTAGAATAGGATTTGTTCCTTTTTACATGATTTAAGACATGAGGTGCTTTGATTTGTATTTAAAATCCCTGGAAATACAAGGGTTTAAATCCTTTGCGGATAAAATCGTCCTTCAGTTTAATAAAGGCCTCACCTCGGTGGTGGGGCCCAACGGCAGTGGTAAAAGTAATATTGCCGACGCCGTCCGATGGGTTCTTGGCGAACAGAGCGCAAAAACCCTCAGAGGCAGCAAAATGGAGGATGTCATCTTTGCGGGAACGCAGCATCGTAAAGCAGTGGGCTTTGCCGCCGTCACCATCACCATTGACAATTCCGACCGTATGCTTCCCGTTGACTTTACAGAAGTGACGGTTTCAAGGCGTATGTACCGTTCGGGAGAAAGTGAATACTATCTGAATAAAACCCTTTGCCGTCTTAAGGATATACAGGAGCTTTTCATGAATACCGGTGTGGGCCGGGAGGGGTACTCCATTATCGGGCAGGGCCGTATAGACGAGATTCTGAGTACCCGTTCCGAGGAACGCCGACTGGTTTTTGAAGAGGCTGCGGGCATCACCAAATACAAAATGAGGAAGAGGGAGGCGGAACGCAAGCTTGATGGTACCCGCCAAAATCTTTTACGCATAAATGATATTTTGGTGGAGCTGGAAAGTCAGCTTGGACCTTTAGCTCAGCAGGCCGAGACGGCCCGGCGCTACATAGATTTAAGCAATGAGCTCAAAGGTATTGAGGTCAGTCTGTTTCTGGAGACTATTGACAAGCTCAAGAGTCGTATGGAAGAGGTGGAGTCCCAGGCTCTGACTCTCAGGGAGCAGATTGATGAGGAAAACCGAAGAATTGAAAATATAAAAAACAAGAATAGATCTAAAAATGAGAGTCTGGAAAGGCTGAAGGTGGAACTGGAGGCCTTGAGAGGCCAGATTCATTCGCTGGATACGGACATTGAAAAGAGTGAGGGCCATGTGCGGCTCTGCCAGGAAAAAATCAATCATTTGACCTCCAATAATGCCAATTTCGGCGAGGATATCAACGCAATCAAGGAACGTATGGTTCAGCTTCAAGGAGAGGTTGAGCGCAAGCAGAAGCGGATGACACAGCTTGACCGGGATGCCGAGCACTTTAGCAAGCTTCTTAACGAGGCCGAAGAAACCCTCAAGGCTATTGTTTCCCGCCTTGATGAGGGTGAAAGGCTGGTTGAGGAAGCCAAGCAAGCCATCATGGATAAACAGGACAGCCTGTCCGATGTCAAGATACGCATGAATAGCTTCAAAAATGATGCCGATAATTTCCGCCAGCTTAAAGGGAGGCTTCAGGAGGAAACCCGCCAATCCATTTTGGAGCGGGATCGGAATCACATGCAGCAGGAAGAGCTGGAGGCCTCCTTGAGGAAAACCCGGGAAAGCATCAGCTTCTCCAAGAAGACGATTCAGGAGCTTGAAGACAGAAGGACGGAAACCCTAAAAAGTCTTAAGGAGCTAAAGGGTGGACAGGAAAATATAAGAAGGGAAATTCACAGCCTTGAGTCCCGACACAAGGTTCTTTCCGATATGGAAGAAAGCATGGAGGGCTACAGCCATAGTGTCAAGGCGGTGATGCAGGCCTGCCAGGAAAGTAAGTCCTTTGGACAGGGTATTCATGGGGCACTGGCCCAGCTTATTTCTGTGGAACAGCGCTTTGAAACCGCGGTGGAGGTCTCCTTGGGGGGCGCCCTGCAGAATATCGTCACTGAGGATGAATATTCAGCCAAGAGAGCCATTGAATACCTCAAAAATAACCGTTTAGGCAGGGCCACCTTCCTACCGAGAACCTCCATCAAGCCCAAAACCCTTGAAGGGGCATTAAGGTCAAGAGCTCAAAGCATGAAGGGCTTTTTGGGTATTGCCTCTGAAAAAGTGAATGCTCGGGAGGAATTTTCTGACATACTGTTAAATCTCCTAGGGAGAACAGTCATTGTAGATCATATGGACTCGGGAATAGCCATGGCTAGGCAATTTGATTATGCCTTCAGGATAGTCACATTGGAGGGGGAGCTCCTCAATGCGGGGGGGTCATTAACCGGCGGAAGCACAGGTGGAAAGACCTCCAGCCTTATCGGACGCGGCCGCATTATCAAGGAACTGGAAGAAAATATCAAGAGTCATACCCAAAGACTTCAAGAGACTGACGAGAAAGTCAGGGGCATTGAGACCAGCCTGGCAGAGGTAAGCCAGTCCTTGGAGAAGGAACAGAAGGTACTCTCAGACCTTGAGTTGGTGCGTTTGAGAGATGAAAGCCATGTCGCCCGGATTATGGACGAAATACGTAAGCTTACCGCCCGGGTGGATATGCAAAAGCAACAGGATATTGAATTTGACAGGCAGCTTAAAGAAATTCAAGGAGAGAGAGAGAAGGAAGGGCAGAAAGCCCAGGCCATAGAAGAGGAAATTAGAAACCTTAAAGAACTTGTCCTTGCCCACCAGACCAAAAACAAGGATGAGCAAGCCAGACGGGATGAGCTCCATACCGATATCAATGATTACAGGGTATCGGTAAATTCTGTGGCTGAGAGCAAGCAAAGCGTCAGTGAGCAGATTGAGCACCTTTTAGGCGAGGAGGAGAGTATAACGTTAAATCTTTCCAAGCGTGAGGTGGAAAAACAGAAAAACCTGCAACGCATAGACGAGCTTAATCATGAGATAAAGGGCGTCATGAGCAAGATCGCACATCTCAAGGAAGAAAAGACAGGCCGTGAGCTTAAGGCAGAAGGGCTTTCCGAAGAGGTCAGGGTTTTGGAGGAAGAGCTTTCAGGTATGCTGGATAAGGTGACGGAGCATAATGAAACCATCCTGGCCCTTCAGGAGGAGCAGGGCCGTATGGAGGCCCGAAAAGCCAAGATGGAGGCAGAGCTTGAAACCGTTCAGAACCGCCTGTGGGATGAGTATGGATTGACCTATGGCAACGCCCTGAGTATCAGAAACGAGATACAGAATATCAAGGCCACACAGGGCCGTATTAATGAGCTAAAGAGTGAGATCCGAGAGCTGGGGCCTGTGAACGTGGCGGCCATTGAGGATTATTCAAAGACCAAGGAACGCTATGGCTTTATGAAAACCCAGCATGAGGACTTAATACAGGCGGAGGAAAAGCTGACCCGTGTGATCCAGGACATTACCCATGTGATGAAAAAGCAATTTATTGAACAGTTCCAGATTATCAACAAGTATTTCGGACAGGTATTCAAGGAGCTATTTGAAGGGGGCTTAGCTGAGGT
Source organism: Bacillota bacterium (assembly GCA_023415205.1). GTDB lineage: Bacteria > Bacillota > Clostridia > DSM-8532 > DSM-8532 > DTU059. The sequence goes on from JAEZLR010000045.1 coordinate 49,645, forward strand.
ACAGCTTACTGACAGTGAAAATGTCCTGGAAAGCAATATAGAAATCATTGTTCAACCCCCCGGGAAAAAGCTTCAGAACATGATGCTTCTTTCGGGTGGAGAGAGAGCTATGGTGGCCATTGCACTTATTTTTGCCATCCTGAGAATGCGCCCGGCACCCTTTTACATTCTCGACGAAATTGAAGCCTCTCTTGACGATGCCAATGTCTATAAATTTGCAGAATATATCGGACGATTCACCGGCAATCTCCAGTTTATTGCCATTACCCACCGGAAGGGCACCATGGAAGCGGCAGATACCCTCTATGGCGTAACCATGCAGGAACACGGTGTTTCCAAGGTGGTTTCCATGAGGTTGGAGGGTGGCTTGGAAAGGGAAAATGCAGGTTAGGGAATAAACGCCCTACCCCCATGGTAAGGTAAGGGGCGGATGGGCCAACCATATATAACGGGATGGAAAGGAATTCATTATGGCTAAATGGTTTAATTGGGGCAATAAAAATAAATCCAAGGAGCAGGTAAGTCAAAAGGATAGCGGGAGAGAAGAGGAGAATCCCGTCCCACGCGAGGAGTCCTTTGAGCCTCCTGCGGATGAGCTTACCGATGAGGAACTAAAACTATTGGAGGCGGAGGCCCTTGATGCCGAACCCGAGGAGGCCCCAGAAATAATCGAAAGGGTTATGAGCGAAGAACATGAACAGGCAAAGCCCAAAAAGGTTGGATTCTTTGATAAGCTCAAGGATGGCCTGAAAAAGACCCGAGATTCCATCACCCTGCGAATTGATCAGGTTTTGGTTTCCTTTGGAAAAGTAGACGAGGAGCTCTTTGAAGAACTAGAAGAAATCCTCATTACCTCGGACATGGGTATGGATACCTCGTTGAAGATCATTGCCGAGCTCAAGGAGAAGGTGAAAAAGGAAAAGATCACCGACACCCAGGGTGTCAGACAGGCCATCAAGGAGATCATTTCATCAAAGCTTTTGGATGAGGATACGGGCTTAAAGCTCACACGCAAACCCTCGGTTATTGTCATCATTGGCGTAAATGGAGTGGGCAAAACCACATCCATCGGTAAGATAGCCCACCATCTGAAGGCACAGGGTAAAAAAGTGACAGTAGCTGCCGCCGACACCTTTAGAGCCGCCGCCATTGATCAGTTGGAAATTTGGACTAAGCGGGCTGGAGTGGAGCTTGTCAAGCATTCAGAAGGGGCCGATCCTTCGGCTGTTATCTATGATGCGGTCCAGCACTGCAAATCTAGAGGCTCCGATGTCCTAATCTGTGATACGGCAGGTCGTCTGCATACTAAAAAGAACCTTATGGAGGAGCTAAAGAAGGTATTCCGGGTGATTCATCGTGAGCTGCCCGATGTCGATATCGAAACCCTTTTGGTTCTGGACGCCACAACAGGCCAAAATGCTGTTTCTCAGGCGAAGACCTTTTCCGAGGTCTCCGAGCTTTCAGGCCTCATTCTCACCAAGCTGGACGGAACGGCCAAGGGGGGAATTGTGGTTTCCATTAAATCAGAGTTGGATATTCCCGTCAAATTCATTGGTGTGGGGGAGCAAATGGACGACCTCCAGCCCTTTATTCCCTCTGAGTTTGTTGAAGCCCTTTTTGGAGGAGATTAAACAGGTCAAAATAGACTAATAGTAATAAAAACCATTAATATGCTATAATGGGCTTTAACGGGAGGTATGACCAATGAAATCACTGAAATGCCTTGTGGCACTCTTTTTGATGAGCGCCCTTATGCTGCTCTTTGTATCCTGTAACAGGTTAGCGCCTAAGGAGACTGATTTAAAAAGCAGTCTTCCTCCCACCCCCAGTGTGACCGATTCCACCCCAATAGCACCCAGCACAACACCCGAGATAGAACCCGAAGAGAGCCTGATTTTTCCCCAGCTTGATTCATCTACGGCTCGTAAGGATATGGTTTCTGCGCTCTACACCAACTTTATCATAGATGGCCTTATGACTGGGCCTGAGCCGTTATGCAGCAAAACCCACCAAGCCATTTGTAATCTTATTGATGGGAAGGTCGATGTGGTTTTTGCGCTTTTACCCACAGAAGAAGAGCAAAATTATATGGATGAAAAGAATGTAGATATCAAGGCCCGTTGCTATGCCTATGACGCCCTGATGATCCTTGGGAATTCGGAAAACCCCGTTGACAATCTGAGTTCTGATCAACTGAGAGATATCTACCGGCGAAAAATAACCAACTGGAAGGAAGTTGGCGGCCCTGATGCTGAGATTGTTGTTTTTGTGCGAGATAGTCAATCGGGTAGCCAACGTATGTTTGAGTCTCTCGTATGGGATGGACAACAGGAGGTTCCGGATTTTCAAGATGGGTCTTATGATGATATGGAAATCAATGAAATGGGTGAGATCATTAATATGATTGAGTGGAACCCCTATGGAATTGGATTTAGCTTCCTGACCTTTGTTGATGACGAGTTTGGTTCTTCAAAGGCTCTCAAAAGCTTTGCCATAGACGGTATAGCCCCGACCCAGGAGAATATCACCAATGAAAGCTATCCGTTTATTTCCACCGCATGGATGCTTATGAGGGCTGATGCACCGCCTGACAGCCCGGCCCAATGGTTGTTTGAATGGTTTGTAGGGGAGAATGCGGAGTATTTCATTACAGAATATACAAGCTCCATACCTGCCACCAACGAGCCCATCCTCATCAAGGCCAAATAAAATGAACATGAAAAGCTCTCAGGAAATAAAGAATCGGGATTGACTGCCTCAAGGGCAGCATCCCGATTTTTATATAAGCAACTTAAGATTAATCTTGGTTTATCAGCTTAGCGACTACAACGAAGCGCCCGTTATCTACGTGATAACTGCATGTAGACAGAACTAGTAAGGGTTCACCATATCGCGCTGTGACGCCTGTGTTGTAGAGTGCTAAATTGGATACTTGTTTGATGAATTTATTATATTCAGCTTCTGATAAATCACCACCGTATTCATAATACCGAAATCCAGACTCTCCCGGTTTAAAGATACGGGTTCGGAATACGGCTAAAATGGCATATTCACGCTTTTCATACAGCGTATCAAAAAAGATAGTGGGATTATTCTTCCAAAAGGACTTGTCCTTATAATAGTCCAGGGTCCCGAATAGGGTGTCATTTTTCATATTGTGACCGTGGATAATGATACAATCACTGTCAGTATTGCAATCGACCCCAATAAAGGGTGTGCCGCTTACGGAACTCGACCGGTCGAAAGCCCGTTTCAAATAATACTCCGGTTCATCCGGTGTTAACATCACGGGATAATTGATCTTTGTATTCTTCAGCCTCAACCATCCTGCAAAGTCAGGATTCATCTTGTAATAAGCTGCATATTGTGGAAGTATCGGCAGATTAAATGTCTCAGGAGCATGAGATTCCTTTTCCTCATTTCCATCCACCTTTGAGATATCTCCAAGCGCCCGAAGCCTTTTAAAGCCTCTTTCTTCATTTACCGCCCGAATGATTGAAACTGTAAAGCCTATAGCTGCAACAATGAAAAGGACGGTGAAAACACTGAAGGTCAATAAAAGCCCTTTACTTGTCCCACCCTGTTTAACGGGTTTACCTTCTCCTTTCATAGTCATCTCCTCATAAATACAAGCGGCTGACAGATTTTTAGGGTCTGTAGCCGCCTCTTCATTCACTTTTTCATATCCTGAGGGGTTTAATCAGCGATTTTGATTTTTTCCTTGATTCTTGTATTTTACCACGGCAAAGGCTGTGACCATTCCGGCTGCGGCAATGGACATCAAGGCCAGCCATAGGAAGGTCTGAGAAGAATCTCCGGTGGTTGGAGCGCCCTGGGGAATTTCATCATCTTCAAAGGTAATGTCACCCACCGAAATCACCAGGGTATCCTTCTTGGCATTGGGCAGAATTCCTAAATCGCCGCCACCTACAGTGGCAGCTAGAGTTGTTGTCCCAATTGCCTTTGGGGTAACGGTAATAACACCGGTTTCGGTATTGACCATTACTTTTGCGATATCATCTTCTGCAGTATATATCCCGGTGGTCTCTTGTATCAAAGCACTGTTGCCCAGGGACCATCGTGTGATTCTATTGGCCTCAGTCCAGGAAGCAATCGAGCCGGCACAGTGGCGAGGATTCCCCTCAGTCCAGCATGAATTGTTGCCTTCATTGACGCCCGAGAGGGAGTTGGTATAGAAACCGGAAAGATTCACCGTATTATAATGATAGGCGGTGGTATCGGCAGCCTCGCCCAAAGTAAAGGACATTTGATCTGCATCAATAGCAAAATCTGTCATATTTACACCGACTTCCTTGAACAAAGCGCTGCCACCGTAATTGGACTTGGCATAACGGGTGCCTTCATTGGTGATGTTCACTTGATTCAGATTATTGTATCGGGTATCGTTAACAGCCTGCCCATCGGGGAACCAAAAGACTTCTAGCTCTGCCCTTACAGCGATAAGGGCATTCTGGTTTCTAAAATCATTACCAGAGAGGTCTGTAGCCCAGCAATAGCAATACGGATCTGCTAGATCAGTCATAGTGTTGGTGCACATTATGGCATAGCTGTAAGACCCTAAGTTCTTATTACATTGACTGAAATCATTATTCTTAATTTTGACATTTTCCCTATTGGATGAATTAAAGACATACTTAATACCACCTGAAGCGGCAGATTTGAAAACACAGTCGACAACCGTTAATTTCTTAAACGCATTGGGCGCATGAATGCCATAGATGGAGGAAGCGCCACTGATGTTAAAGTTGGTCTTGCTGACATTAAGACTACAATTACTCACATTTGCATTACCATTATTCAAGCCTGAGCCTATCCCATACGAATTGGCCGATATATTACAGTTAGTGACACTTAAGTCAAAGTAATATAGAGTCGGGCCGCTGAAATACTCAAAGGAAATGGCATCGTTGTAGGGGGCGTTGCCGACATTATACAGGGTGCAATTTTCAACAGAGATCTTACAACCAAGGGGGTCAGTATTTGCTACATGAATGAGAGCCAAGTTATCAGTGCTACCTTTTATGGTCAAATTCCTCAGGGTTGAAGTCCCCTTAATAGCATTCACAAAATAAAAGCCATGGGTTGCTCCTGTGTTAATGCGGTTTGTTTCAGGCAAAACAGTCACCGTAACCCCACCTTCGCCTTCAATGGTAATGGCTTTTTTTATTTCTATTTTGCCTATTTCAATATCGGCCATAATTTTTATAGTCTGGCCGTCTACCGCTTCTCGCACTGCATTAGCTAATGTATTACCATCATATACTTTCACTACTTTTTCCGGTGCCTGACCTTTTACATAAACGGTCAAACCAGTGGTCGTCAAAAGCAGCAAACAAAGAATTAAGGGAAGTACTCTTTTCATAGTCTCCTTCCTTTCTTCGGAGTTTTCTACATTAAGCCGCCATATAAAAAGAAATACAGCTTTATTATGGATGCATTAAGGTACATTTATAATGGTTTTCATTTATAAACATAATCTGCTAGTAAAGTATCATTTTTTAGAATCCATGAAGAAAAAAGCTTAAACAGGGAAAAACTAATGGCCAAGCTACTCTTAAAAAAATATTGACGTTATATAATATAAGATATATCATATATTATATAAGATACATATTTAGGGGGAGGTTTTTAAAATGAAAAAATCCATGAGACTATTAGTTGCGGTACTAGCCATCGTAGCCCTTTTGGTGGGCTGCAGCGGAAATGCAACCCAGCCGAAAGAACTGAACATTGCAACAGCGAGTATTGGTGGTGCTTTTTATCCTGTAGGACAAGAGATCGCCAATTTGGTCACCTCATACGCAAAGGGGCTTTCCATGGCACCCGAAGTGACGGGTGGCGCTGTTGAGAATCCCCGGTTGCTGGATTCGGGCGAATGTGATTTTGGTATTACCAACGCCAACATTGCTTACTTTGCCAGCGAGGGCTCCGATCCCTTCACCGAGCCACTGAAGGTCCAGGCAGTCGGCAACCTTCATGCCAGTGTCTTCCATATCATCACCATGGGGGATTCGACCATAAACTCTATGGCGGATCTAAAGGGAAAGAAAATTGCCGTTGGACCGGCAGGCGGCGGAACATTGCCTATTCTTGAGCTGCTCCTGGAGAAGTATGGAATGACCATGGATGATATCGTTCCCAGCTATTTGTCTTATACGGATGGATTTACACAGCTATCCGATGGTAATGTAGACGTAGCTCTTGCCCTATCGGGTATCCCTGCCTCGTCAGTTATGGAAATTTCCGCAACCGACGAAATCAAGTTTATAGAACCTGATCAGAAAGTGATGGAAGAGATTATTGCTGAGTATTCCTACTATAGCATCGTCAATGTTCCTGCGGCAGATTATAACCTTAAGGCCGACGCGAAAGCCATCGGTGTTAACAATGTCCTTATTGTTCGTAAGGATTTGGATGAGGATACGGTGTATAAAGTGACCAAAGCGATCTATGACAACCTTGAAGAGTTTGGGAAAAATAATGCTTCCGCTAAGCAGATCAACCCCGAGACTTTGGCAGATACTTCCATTGAACTCCATCCTGGTGCTCAGAAGTATTATAACGAGAGAAATGGAAAGTAAGTATACTCATGTCGGAAAGTAGGTATATATGATGACTCGCAAGAATAAATCAGATACACACCCGAACACTGAAGTTACTCCTGTCCAGCAAACTGAGGAAAACCTCAGTTTGCTGGACTCCAACAAGAATAAAAAGTTCAATAATCTTGTCATCAGTATTCTGGCCATAGGAATCAGTATATTTCATATCCTGAATGTCTCGGGCATCATTATTATGTCAACGATGACCGTCAGAATTGTTCATTTAATGGTTATGATGGTTTTGGCATTTATTTCAAAAGAGACGAAAAAACCAAGGTTTCCCAAGCTGGATAAGGCATTGCGATACATAGAGGTAGGTATTACTGTGTTTACCAGTATATATCTTTTGTTCCGCTGGGAAGAAATCATCAGCACGGGTGGTGCCACCAACCAGATGGATACCTTTGTGGGCCTGGCCATGTTGATTATTGTTCTTGAAGCAGCCAGAAAGTCTGTTGACGTTTCTCTGGCCGTTATCTGCGGACTCTTTCTCATCTACCCCTTTATTGGCCAGTTCATGCCGTCTCTTCTCAGGATACGTCCCTATTCTCTCAACCGTGTATCCAGCTTTCTGTTTTCAACCACAGAAGGTATTTATGGAACGCCCATTGCTGTTTCTGCGGACTATATTATTATTTTCTGCGTATTTGGTGCTTTCCTTTCGGAGTTCGGAGCGGGGCAATTCTTATATGATATATCAGCGGTATTGACAAAGCGCCTTTCGGCTGCCTCCGCCAAAACCTCCACTATATTCAGTGCGCTGATCGGTATGATTTCCGGGTCAGCCGCAGGAAATGTGGCCATAACCGGGTCCCTCACCATCCCTATGATGATCAAGGATGGGTACACCAAAGAGCAAGCGGGTGCCATATCGGCTGTTGCTGCTACAGGCGGGCAGATTATGCCTCCGGTCATGGGTGCGGCTGCTTTTATCATGGCCTCCATTATCGGAGTTCCTTATGCAACGGTTATGAAAACCGCGTTATTGCCCGCGATTCTCTATTTCGCCTCAATCTTTATCATTGTGCACTTGTTGGCCAAAAAGAAAAATATCGCCCAGGTGAACACACGTGAAATCAAACCCATGAAGCAGGTTCTGGCTGAGGGCTGGCCCTATGCCCTGCCGATTATAGTCCTTATCGCTCTGATGGTGAAGTTCTCACCCTTCAAGTCTGCAGTATACTCCATGCTGACGCTTGTTGTTGTCTATGTTATTAATGATCTGATCCGCAACAAGAGAATGGATCTAAAAGATCTTGTTATCAGAATCGGACGGGCCCTTAAGAGTGGCGCGCTGGATACGGTCTCCATTGCAACAGCCTGTGGTGCAGCCGGTATTCTGGCAGGAGTCATGTCTTTGACTGGTATTGGCTCAAAGCTTTCACTGATTATTGAAACAATGTCCGGTGGGAATCTGTTTATAGCTCTTTTCCTCACAATGATCATATCCATCATTCTGGGTCTTGGCCTTCCTACCACGGCTGCGTACCTGATTCTCGCATCGGTGGTAGCACCTGCCCTGGTGGATATGGGAATGACCATGATTGCCGCCCACATGTTTGTCTTCTACTATGGCTGTATATCAACCATCACACCACCGGTTGCGCTGGCTGCTTATGTGGCGGGGGGGATAGCAAAAGCCGACCCCAATAAAACCGGGTGGCTGGGGACCTTCTATGGCCTTATCAGCTATGTTCTGCCCTTTGCTTTTGTTTACGATGCAGGACTGTTCCTGGAGGGCTCCGTAGTCACCATCCTTATTTCGTTTATTACAGCCTTAATCGGAACAACGGCCATCGGGATGGCTATTGTGGGATATACTACGGTGGATGTATCCATTCCACTGCGCATTATATTGTTTGTTGCCGGTATTGTGGTGATGTCTCCCAACTGGGTTGCCGATGTCATAGGAATAGCCATCATAGCAGCTATTTTGGCCTACTCCATTCTTAAAAAGAAAAAACAACCTATGGGGGTGAGAGTATCGTGAATCACTGGCAGAATGAAAAATGGTGGGTAAGCCCCTATAATTATGAGCCGCATGTATTAAAGCAGTATACGCTTCCCTCCAATGTCATTATACACGATGCTACATTAAGGGATGGCGAACAGACTCCCGGGGTGGTCATGAGTGTATCGGATAAAGTGGAAATCGCGCAATTGCTTGACAGTATCGGTGTCGAACGAATTGAAGCCGGGATGCCTGCTGTTTCTGAGCCGGATAAACAAGCCATTATGAAGATCACCCAGTTGGGCTTGAAAGCAAAGATATACACTTTTGCCCGGGGCCGTACTGAGGATATTGATATGGCCGTGGAGTGCGGTGCCGACGGAGTCATCATCGAGATGCCCACCAGTATTCCCAAGCTCAGGTATCAGTTCCCCAAGTGGTCTGAGCAGGATGTTATTGATATCAGCCTGAAGGCGGTTCAATATGCCAAGGAAAAGGGACTGGAGGTCGTTTACTTCGGCTACGATACGACTCGGGCTGATCTAGATTTTCTTTTCAGGCTTTACGATAAGGTTATCGGGGAAGGGAAGCCGGACGGAATAGGCCTTGTGGATACCATGGGATGCGCAACCCCCGGCGCCATAAACTGGCTTGTGAAAACCATAAAATCCCGATATGACATACGGGTTGAAATCCATACCCATAATGATTTCGGGATGGCTGTAGCAACCTCCTTGGCTGCGGTTGAAGCGGGAGCGGAGGTTATACATACCTGCATCAACGGTTTGGGTGAAAGAACCGGAAATGCTGCTCTTGAACCGGTGCTGGCAGCCTTGCAAACCATGTATGGATTGGGTGGTCAATACAGGCTGGATCGGCTGAAAAGCTGTTCCGATCGTGTTGAGCAAATATCAAAAATGCCAAAGCCTGTAAACCAGCCTTTTGTCGGGCGTAATGTCTATGTTCGGGAATCCGGGATTGGCATTGACCTGGTGCAGGAAAGACCCTTGGCCATGTTTGCTGTAGCTCCGGAATTGACGGGTAATAAAGCCGGTGTGGTACTCGGTAAAAAAAGCGGCGTACGATCCATTGAGGTTACTCTGGATAAGCTAGGTTTGAAGCGTCCGGAGGAGCAAATTTTAAGGGATATGCTCAATGACGTGAAGAATTACAGCATTGAACACGGTACCTTGGTCAGTGACGAGGTGTTCCTGGGAATATACAGCAAGCACAACGCCTAGTGGTGAGGATCATCGGGCGTAAGATTTCTCTGACCCAATCTTAAAGGAGGGATTTCATGTATAAAATCTATGATCTCAGTCTTCCTCTAGAGCACAATGCAACTGAACCCAATCCGCCGAGTATTACTCGCTCTCCCCATGAATCAGGTCCTGCACGTCTTGGGAAAATAGCCGGAATTCAGCCGGAGGATTTTCCTTATGACACGGCCCTGGCCTCTGGGGTCATAACAGCGGGAGAACATAACGGAACCCATGTGGATGCACCCTATCATTATGGCCCCCTCAGCGAGGGCCAACCAGCCTTAACCATTGATAAAATCCCACTGGAATGGTGTATTGGGCCCGGTGTTGTTCTGGATATGCGCCATAAGAATCCTGGTGACGAAATCACGGTGGAGGATATGGAAAACGAGTTGAACCGGATAGGCTATCAACTCAAAGCAGGTGATATTCCTCTGATTCAGACGGGGTGTGATAAATACTGGGGCACGGACACAAAAACCTACCTGGCCATGCAGTCGGGCTTAGGCGTCTCAGGGCTTCAATGGATGCTTGAAAAAGGGATCAAATGCATTGGTATTGATGCCTGGACCCTGGACCGGCCTGTACCCGCAATGGTGGAAACCTATCGGCAAACCGGTGACAAAACAGCCCTATGGCCTACACATTTCTATGGCCGCCAGAAAAGCTATCTCCAGATTGAGAAGCTCTGTGGGCTGGACAAGCTTCCGAAGCCCCATGGTTTTACCGTTATGGCCTTGCCCGTTAAAATCGATGGTGGGACAGCCGGCTGGTGCCGTGCGGTTGCCTTCTATGAAACAGATGAGAATAAATAGCCCGGAGGATTAAGCTTTATCATAAGTGAATCGTCCGGTAAGAGAGATATTAGGGGTATAACTCATAGAATTTCTGAGTAGTTGAAGCACAGGTGGCTGCAAGTCTATTGCGCGCATCTGTGTTTCAGCTATATCAGACTCCAAATGGAAAAAGCACATGGTTTAGAGTATTGGAAAATACATTTATATACAGATTGCTCTATTCACAAGCTTTACTTTTCTCTACGTTATATATAATATATTATATGGGAGTTAATTCCTCTCACATGAAAGGGGGTCAAAAATGGAAGGCGTTGGTTATAAAACAAAATCAAAGATGGTATATGATGTACTAAAAAGAAGAATTGAAACTCAATATTACAAGCAGGGCGCAAGTATTGTAATTTCCACTGTTTCAAAGGAAATGGATACGTCCGCAATTCCGGTGCGTGAAGCAATGAAAATGCTGGAAACAGAAGGCTATCTAAAAATTATTCCCCATAAGGGGGCTTTGGTTACTCGATTCAGTGAGGAGAGTATAGCAGATATTATTGAAATAAGAGCCGTTCTTGAGGGATTGGCCGCTAAGAAAGCGATGAAGTGGATTAAAGAAGCAGATGTCGTGAGGTTGGAGAACCTGGTAAAGGATATGGACACCTGTATCAATTCCCAAAACGTAAAAGAATTCAGAAGGCTTAACAGAGAATTCCATGCCATTATATACAAGGCCTCAAAGTGTGAGAGATTATGCGATATGATTTCTCAATTGTGGGAAATGAGTGATTGGGCAAATAAGAAAATGCAGGAAAGTCCAGAGATCATGAGTAAGTCCAATCAGGAGCATAAAGAAATTATCCACATGTTCAAAGATAAAAATGAAGAGAATGTAGAGCAGTATGTTCGTACCCATAAATTGAAACTGAAAGGCAAAGGGAAAACGGAAAGACAGAGTAAGAAGGATTGATGGTGACTTAAAAGCAATCCGTGCGGATAGGCTTCATAAGCGGCACAGTTTGTCTGGGATATAAATGAAGGCCTTGTCCAGAGACGGTCTTTTTCTGTTGCCGGACAGATGCTTGACTTTTAGTCTGTTAAAGAGTTATCATAGTCTTAACCTTTCATTGAAGCACGTGACAAGGAATTATTTTGTGAGAGGTTGTATAACTGAATACCCGGATGAGGGCCCAGGGAGAGCGGCTTATATGAAAAGCACACCGAAGGAGTGAATCTCTCAGGTAAAGAGACCTTGGCCTGACGGACCTCTGGAGAGACCGATGGCGGCGCCGAAGGGGCAAGTCTGGACAAAAGGCATAAGTCCTTTTACGGATGACTCTCTCAGGCAAAAGGACAGAGCTAATAGATTGCATGAGCACTCATGCTCTTGCGTCGTTGCTTTTAAAGGACTCATTGGAGGTCAAACATTATTGTTTGGCTTTTTTTATACCCTTGATTAGTTACAATGCAATTCTTTTTAGGAGGATGGTTTTATGGCAAAGATTATTGTCACAGACAAAATGGCTTCTAATGGTATTGACTATCTTAAAAGCAAAGGCTTCCAGGTAGACACACCCTATGGTATTTCGCATGAAGAGCTCCTTCAAGTCATTGACCAGTACGATGCCATTATTGTCAGAAGTGCCACAAAAGTAAAAAAGGACATTATTGAGCGTGGCACCAACCTCAAGGTCGCTGGCCGTGCGGGTAACGGTGTGGATAATATCGATGTTGAGGCTTGTACACGCAGAGGTATAACCGTGGTCAATACCCCTGAGGGAAATACCATGGCTGCAGCTGAAATGAGCGTGGCTTTGATTTACGCTTTGTTCAGAAACGTTGCTCAGGCCTATCATGCCGCTAAAAACAAGGATTTCCGCAGGAACAAGTTTGTGGGTGAAGAACTGGATGGGAAAATCGCCGGGGTCATCGGCCTTGGTAAGATAGGCTCCATTGTTGCGAAGAAGCTGATGGGCGCCGGAATGACTGTTATAGGCTACGATCCCTATATCACCGATGAGCGCTGCAGCCAATTGGGGATCACCCGTGCAGAAACCATTGACGAGCTTCTAAAGGCTGCGGACCTGGTCACCATCCATATTCCCAAGACAGCCGAGAGTAAGAACCTCATCGGAGAACGTGAACTTAAGCTCTGCAAAAAGGGTGTCCGCATCGTCAATGTTGCCCGAGGGGGCATGCTGGATGAGAAGGCCCTGTATGATGCCATCGTATCGGGGCATGTGGCCGGTGCCGCTCTTGACGTTCAAGAGGTAGAGCCCAACTTTAACAAGGCTCCCGAGGAGCAGGATTATTGGAATCCCCTTCTGGATCTGGATCAGGTGATTATGACCCCCCATCTGGGTGCTTCGACAAAAGAGGCCAACCTTAACTGCTCCCTGGGTGTTGCAAAAAATGTGGAAGCCGTATTAAACGGTGAATTGGTCGCTGCCGTCAATATGCCTCCCATTGCTGGCGATTTGAGTGAGCTCAAGCCCTATATCAGCCTGGGTGAAAAGCTGGGGGCTATCTATTATCAGGCTGAGAAGGAAAGGGTTAATAAAATTGAGATTGTATACAGCGGCGATTTGGTGGATAAGCCCACAAAGCCTATTACTCTGGCCGTTGTGAAAGGATTTTTAACCATCATCAGCCAATCCGAGGTCAATTACGTCAATGCCGGCCTTAAGCTCAGCGAGATGGGTGTGGAACTGGTGGAAAGTAAATCCAGCCAGCTTGAAAAGTATACCAACCTGATCACCGTAAAATTCTACCGCAATAAGGGTAAGGAGATTTCGGTATCGGGGACGGTCTTTGCAAAGGACTCCATCCGTATTGTGGATTTCTTCGGCTATAAGCTGGATTTCGAGCCAACACAGTATGTGCTGGCACTTCAAAACAAGGATGTTCCGGGCATTATCGGCAAGGTGGGAACCCTTCTTGGAGAAAACAACATTAATATTGGAGCCATGCAGTGGGGACGCAGTGCCAAGGAAAGCAAGGCGGTTTCCTTTGTCAGTGTGGACAGTGAGGTCTCCGACGTAACGGTGGAAAAGCTTCGTGGTATTGAAGGTGTACTTAAGGTTTCCAGACTGAATTTTTAAGACGGGAGAGTGAGTTTTTTGGATCAGTATCTTAAGAGCATTATTGATCATAAAATCCGGAAGACTCTGGAGAACCTTGATAGGAATCATATTATGGCCATCTATCTTGAATCCAAGGATCAGGTGGTGGCAAAGCTTACAGAGCTTCTCAGACAGGGTGATACCGTGGCCTGCGGAGGCTCCATGACTTTGTTTGAAACAGGAGTCATCGAGCATCTCCGCTCGGGGCGCTATCATTTTCTGGACCGCTATGCCGAGGGCTTAACCCGGGACCAGCTTCAAGATATTTTCAGGAAATCCTTCCTGGCCGATGGATATGTTACCAGTACTAACGCCATTACTGAAAACGGGGAGCTTTATAATGTGGACGGGAATGGTAACCGAGTTGCGGCTATGATGTATGGGCCTGAAAATGTCATCGTGGTGGCTGGGATTAATAAGCTGGTGAGAGATGTGGATGAGGCTGTACAAAGGGTTAAGACCATTGCGGCTCCGGCCAATGCCACGCGCCTCAGCACCCTGACCCCCTGTGTCAAGACCGGTACCTGTATGGCTTGTAAAAGCGAACAGCGCATCTGCTGTTCCTACACCGTTTTTGGACAGCAACGGGTAAAGAACCGTATGAAGGTGATTTTGGTGGGGGAGCCTTTAGGGTACTAAATAAATTATTTTCATAAGTATTGCATAGAATAGTGTTAAAAGCAGGTTGAATTGTTTTGACCTGCTTTTTTTGTGGTATTAGTTAAAAAACCTGTGAGCACCCCATGAAGAAGGAGTGGCTCTTTTTATGAACCATCCCAGCAGGCTCTTTGCGGCCATTGATATTGGCTCGCATAAACTAAAAATGAAGATTGTCGAAATCAATGGAAAGGGTGAGGTAAGGGTTCTTGAAACCGCTGATTTGCTCATTCCCCTTGGCCGAGACACCTTTAATGACGGAAAGCTGAGCTTTAGCTCAGTTAAAAAAACCTGCGAGGCCATTCAAGGCTTTAAACGGCTGATGGGTGATTACGGAGTGAAGGAGTGGCGAATCGTTGCCACCAGCGCCATACGAGAAGCCTCCAACAGGGATTTCATGATTGACCAGGTCCATATGAAGACTGGTCTGGATGTGGAGATCATCAATAACTCCCAGGAAAAATTTCTTACATATAAGGCCTTTAAATGGCACCTTCGCAACCATAGGCTCATTAAAGCAGGAGAACCCACATTGATGCTTAATATCGGTGCGGGCAGCATACAGCTTCTCTTGTCTGAGAATAACCTTCTGGTTTCCAGTCAGAGCTTGAAAATTGGCTCACTGCGCATCAAGGAGGCTATATCTAGGCTTCAAAAGCACACCCTTCATTTCTCAAAGGTAGTTGAGGAATACATTGAGTCCCATATTGATAATGTGGAGTATTTAAAGTCCTCCAGCGAAATTCCTAATTTTGTTTTGGTCAGTGCAGAGTTTGAGTATCTCATGAACGTTATGAAACTAGGTGCCTCCAAAGAGGATCTTACCATTGATAAGCCCCATTTTGATTCAATTTATGACACCATCCTGGACAAAACCACCCTCTCTATTGCAGAGGAATACGGTGTCTCCCTATCCGATGCTGAGCTTTTTGTTCCCTCCCTCATTCTCATACGTAAATTCTTTGAAAAGACAAGTAATGAAAAGATTATCCTTCCCAGTGTTTCCATGGTGGATGGAATCATTGTGGAAAGGCTGAATGACCTGCTTCCTGCTTCAAAAAAGATGGATTTCAATCTCGATATCCTTTCCTATGTGCGGATATTGGCCAACCGCTATAAATACAACAGAAAGCACTGTGAGTTTGTTGAAAAGGCTTCATTGACCATTTTTGACAGGCTGTCTGAGGTTCATGGACTGACGAATAAGGAGAGGTTTTTGCTGCAAATGACTGCTCTATTGCATGATACGGGAAAATACATCGGGGCGGACCCCCATGATGTGTATTCCTACAATATCATCAATGCGGCTCAGATCATAGGCCTGTCCGATAGGGAACAGCAAATGGTGGCTACGGTGGCCCGGTATCATAGCATGGAATTCCCTGAGTTTAATAGCCCTGACATGATTAAAATGGATACGCGGGATCAGATAACGGCCATGAAGCTGATTGCCATTATCCGAATCGCCGAAGCACTAGACACCAGCCATAAGCAGAAAATAAAACTGACCCAGGCGGGTGTGAAGGAAGACCGGTTTCTTATCAAGGCCGAGGTCTCCGAGGAAGTGGTTCTGGAGCAATGGACCTTTCAAATGAAAGCCGAATTTTTCAAAGAGGTTTTCGGTATGGAAACGAGCCTTAAGATCAAGAATCGTCTTTTGAATTAGGTTTATGAATAGAAATTGGAGTGAAGGCAATGGAATCATTGGATCTGTCCCGTCCTGAGTACTATATTAATCGTGAACTCTCCTGGCTGGAATTTAACCAGCGGGTATTGGATGAAGCCAATGAAACCACCAATCCCCTCATGGAGCGGCTTAAGTTTTTAGCTATTGTCAACTCCAATCTAGATGAATTCTTTATGGTTCGGGTAGGATCCTTATATGATCAGATCAACGCAGGCTATCATAAGCCTGACGCCTCAGGGCTGACTCCGAGGGCTCAATTGTCCCGTATTGCCCGGCGTGTCAGAGTGATGGTAGAGGATGAATATGAGCTATGGAATCAGACCCTGGTCCCCTCTCTGAAGAAGCAGGGCATCCGCATTATGGCGCCCCATGAGCTTAACAAATCCCAAAAGGCTTTTCTATCCGGGTATTTTGAGAATATTATCTATCCGGTTTTAACACCCATGGCTGTGGACTCCAGTCGTCCCTTTCCATGGCTTTTAAACAAGGCCATTAATATTGGGGTGCTTGTGGAGAACAGCCAGGAGGGGGAGGATGATATATTTGCCACGGTGCAGGTGCCGTCCATGTTTTCAAGGCTGGTTGAGCTTTCCGACAAGGAGGACGTGAAAAGAAGTTTTATACTGCTGGAGGATGTTATTTCCCTGTTTATCGATCGGCTGTTTACAGGCAAGACCATTAAGGCTACCTGTGTCTACCGTATCACCCGAAACGGAGATTTGGCCATTGACGAGGATGAGGCCGAGGATCTGCTCTTGGAGATCGAGAAGACCATTAAGCAGCGAAGATGGGGGCAACCTGTGCGGCTGGAGATCTCCAGCGGAGTGACCAGCGAACTTATGGACTTTATCATTGAACGATTAGAGGTTGAAGAGGATTTTGTCTTTAAGATAGCAGGACCTGTGGATTTAACCCTTCTTATCAAGCTCCATGATATGAACGGCTTTAATGCTCTTCATTATCCCGATTATACCCCCCAGACGCCGGAGGATCTTTTGGATAAGGATAATATTTTCGAGGCTATTAAGGAGAAGGATATTCTCCTTCATCACCCCTATGAATCCTTTGACCCCATTGTCAATATGATCAGTGAAGCGGCACGGGACCCCCGTGTTCTAGCCATCAAGCAAACCCTCTACCGGGTCAGCGGTAAATCCCCTATCATCAAAGCCTTGGCCGAGGCCGCCGATTTAGGCAAGCAAGTCACTGTGCTTGTGGAGCTCAAGGCCCGTTTTGATGAAGAAAATAATATCCAGTGGGCAAAGAGCCTTGAAAAAGCAGGCTGCCATGTAATCTACGGCTTGGTGGGGCTCAAGACCCACTGTAAGATCACCCTGATTGTCAGAATGGAGGACGATGGCATCAACCGTTATGTCCACATTGCCACAGGTAACTATAATGATGAGACAGCCAGGCTTTATACTGATCTGGGGCTTTTGACCTGCAACAAGTATATGGGCGAGGATGCCTCCACGGTATTCAATGCCCTGTCAGGCTATACTGAAAGGCCGAGGCTCAACCAATTGGTAATGGCTCCAACCATGCTCAGGAATAAATTTACCAGCCTCATTTCTCGGGAAATAAAAAATGCGGGCCAAGGGAAAAAAGCTGTGATCAAAGCCAAAATCAATTCGCTGGTGGATCCGGGCCTTATCGAGATGCTTTATAAGGCCTCCCTGGCAGGGGTTAAAATCAGGCTTCTGGTGAGGGGAATGTGCAGCCTTCGTCCCGGCCTTGCCCGAATCAGTGAGAACATTCAGGTGAAGAGCATCGTGGGTCGATACCTGGAACACAGCCGCATTTATTATTTCTATAATGATGGTAACCCCCAGGTGTTCCTTTCCAGTGCCGACTGGATGGAAAGAAATATGGATCGGCGTGTAGAGCTGCTCATACCCGTTGAGGATGAAACGGTTAAAGAGCGGGTGGTGGATATCCTTGAGGCTTATATGGATGACAATGTGAAGGCTCGGGTGCAGGACGCCCAGGGACACTATACACTCCTGGATTCCCGAGTTTCATCCCAAAAGCTCAGTGCCCAGGACTATTTTGCCCGGCGAGCCATAGAAAAAGCGAAAGCGAAAAGCCACCACAATGACACAGTCCTCTTCAGGCCCAGAACCAGCCCCCAATAGGGACCTCCCTGATGGCCATCCACATAAATCCCCACTTTTTATCAAGGTGGTTTTTATGCTATAGTGGTGAAGGTAGGTGTAATAGAGACTTATACCTTCATTGAGACAATAAGGAGGAATCACTCTTGAACTATAAAATTGGCCTGGTATCCTTGGGATGCCCCAAGAACCTCGTGGATAGCGAAATTATTCTGGGCTCCCTGAAGGATGCGGGCTTTCATTTAACCGCGCAGCATGAACTGGCTGAGGTCATTATTGTCAACACCTGTGCGTTTATTGGTGATGCAAAAATAGAAGCCGTCACCAGCATTCTTGAAGCCGCCCGTTACAAGAAGGAAGGCCAGCTTAAGGTGCTCGTTGTTACGGGCTGTATGGCCGAGCGCTACAAAGAAGAGATACTTGCCGAAATTCCTGAGGTGGATATTGTGGTGGGCACCGGAAGTATCGGTCAGATAACCCCTATTCTTAAAGCCCGCCTTCAAAAAGAAGAACAGCAGTCCGGGGACACTTCAAGGACACTTGTTCAGGAGTTATACGCAGGAATTCCCGACAATGTGGATTATCTGGAGGCGACACGTCTTGTCTCCGATGACAAGCCCTATATCTATCTCAAGATAGCCGAGGGCTGCAGCAATCGTTGCACGTACTGTATTATTCCCAGCCTGAGGGGAGATTATAGAAGCAGAACCATGGAGAATATTTTGAAGGAAGCCGACACCCTTGTGGGTCAGGGGAAGTCAGAGCTAATCCTTGTGGCTCAGGATGTAACCCGTTACGGAACCGACATCTATGGCGAAAAACGCTTGGTCTCTCTCATTCAAGCATTAAGCGCCTTGGAGGGACTCAAGCGGATACGGCTTCTATACTGCTATCCCGAGCTCATCGATGACGCGCTTATTGAAGAAATGCGCTCCAATCCCAAGTTATGCAAGTATTTGGATATTCCTATCCAGCATATCTCTGATAAAATGCTGAAGTTAATGGGCCGTCGGGGAAACAGGGATTATATCAGAAATCTTCTTGAAAAAATTAGAGACCGCATTCCCGATATTGTTTTAAGAACATCCCTCATAACGGGCTTCCCTGGAGAAACCCAGGAGGATTTCGAGGAGCTTTGCGATTTTGTGGAAGAGGGCTATTTTCAACACCTTGGCGCCTTTGCCTATTCAAAGGAGGAGGGGACGGCGGCCTATAAAATGAAGGGGCACCTTCCTAAAAAGGTCAAAGAGTCTCGGCGGAATAAAATCATGGCCCTTCAGCAAAAGATTGTGGAGAAATATAATAGTTCCCGAATGGGCAAGACTTATGATACAATGGTCGATGGAGTGGCAGAGGATGGCATTTTCTATGTAGGAAGGTCCTTTGCTGAAACCCCTGATATTGATCCTTTGATTTATTTTACTTCGCCCGAACCCCTGAAGAAAGGCACGATCGTTCCTGTGAAGATTCTTTGTGTCGAGGAATATGATTTGGTGGGGCAGGCAGAGATTAATGGATAAGGTGAATAAGATGAATCTTCCCAATAAAATATCATTATTCAGAATCCTGGCGACGCCTGTATTCTTGTTTTTTCTGGTTCCAGGCTGGTTCGGGCAGTTTCTGGGGTTGAATCAATGGGGACGGTACGCTGCCGCCGTTGTTTTTATTATTGCTGCGCTCTCAGATCTGGTTGACGGAAAGATTGCACGTAAATATAATCTGGTTTCAGAGTTGGGTAAATTCTTGGACCCAATAGCAGACAAGCTTTTGGTCACCGCCGCTCTCGTAGCCTTTATTATGACTGATGGGCTATCGGTTTGGGTGGTCTTTATCATACTGGCCCGTGAATTTATTGTTCAAGGTTTTCGCATCGTTGCCGTAGGCCAGGGCATTGTCATAGCCGCTGACAAATGGGGAAAAATCAAAACGGTTCTACAAATCATCGCTATAGTAGCCATCCTTATTGATGATTTTCCTGTGTCACTGTTTCTTGATATCCCTATCGGTATGCCTTTAATGTATGTGGCTACGGGGATGACCCTTATCTCAGGTATAAACTATGTAGCAAAAAATATTAAAATATTATCCAGCAGCCACTAAAAAGGGATAGGCAATACAAAGCTGAGAAATAATAATACCAGAGTCTCTTTACAGGATTATGGCATTGTGCTAAACTATTTAAGATTGTTTGAACCGAATGCGCGGTTGAAGGTGACTCCGACCTTTTACTGGGCGTTTGGCAATTAACTGAAAAGGAGTATTTTGTTATGGAAAGAATGGAAAAGCAGACGATTATTACAACCTATGCCACCCACGAAGGTGACACAGGGTCTCCCGAGGTACAGATTGCACTTCTCACCGATAGAATCAATCACCTCACGGATCACCTAAAATTCCACAAAAAGGACCACCACTCTCGTCGTGGACTTTTTAAAATGATAGGTGCAAGAAGAGGCCTCTTGGACTATCTCATGAAGAAGGACATCAACAGGTACCGTGATATCGTTGCTAAGCTTGAATTGAGAAAGTAAAAAATGGGGCGGTTAATTCCGCCCTTTTTTTTCAAAAAGCAAGGTTATGCCTTGAACAAAACCAACTGGGCTAAATAAAGCCTTCAGGGGAAATATAATAAGAAACGGTTTCTGTTAGTCAAGGGCAACAGAAGATCAGAGAAGAGGCGTTCAGTCTATGGGCCCCTGTTCCCTGACCTTTTGTCCCTGACTTGAAGTTATTTGCACTTGTTTTTCATTTTGTACCTGAGCAAACTAACAACAGGAATCGGAGAAAAGGAGTACAATTTATGAAGAAAGTTTTTAATTTTGAAGTGGCTGGCCGCCCCCTCTCCATTGAGGTGGGACAATTGGCACAGCTTTCCAACGGCTCGGCCCTTGTACGTTATGGCGATACGGTTGTATTGTCCAATGCTGTTGCTGCAAAACAGCCCCGAGAAGGCATTGACTTCTTTCCTCTTAGTGTAGACTATGAGGAAAAGCTCTATGCCGTAGGGAAAATACCCGGTGGCTTTATTAAGCGTGAGGGTAAGCCTACAGAAAAAGCCGTCCTGGTGTCCCGTGTTATTGACAGGCAGATGCGTCCTAGATTTCCTAAGGACCTTAGAAATGACGTGGCTATTGTCAATACGGTTCTTTCGGTGGAACAGGATAATTCCCCCGAATTTGCTTCCATTATGGGTACCGCAGTGGCGTTGAGTATTTCTGATATTCCTTTCAACGGCCCCATAGCCGGTGTGATTCTTGGCCTTGTGGACGGAGAGGTTATCATCAACCCCACAACCGATCAACGTGCCAAGAGTGATATGTATGTCACCCTTTCTGCAGACAAGGAAAAGATCGTCATGATTGAAGCAGGAGCCAATCAGGTTCCTGATGAAGTGATGATGGATGCCATTAAAAAGGGCCATGAAGAAATCAAACGTATCATTGCCTTCATTGAGACCATCGTACAGGAAGTTGGCAAGCCCAAGTTTGTCTATGAACCTGTTAAGGTTGCCGATGATCTTTGGAATGCCGTTTATGAGCTTGCCAAGGATGACATGAAGGTTGCAATACAAAATGCGGATAAAGAAACCCGGGATAATCAGGTGGATGCGGTTTGCGCATCAGTACAGGAAAAACTGGCTGAGTCCTTCCCGGATCAGAAAGCTAAGATCGCCGAAGCGTTATACAAGCTTCAGAAGAAGATTGTAAGAGTTATGATTCTCGAAGAGCATAAGCGTGTGGATGGTCGACCCTTGATGGATATTCGCCCGCTTTCCGCCGAGGTGAGCCTGCTTCCCAGAACACACGGTTCCGCACTCTTCCAGCGTGGACAGACCCAGGTTCTGACCAATGTCACCTTAGGCCCCTTAGGTGAAGGACAGAAGCTGGACGGCGTTGATATTGAAGAAGGAAAGCGCTATATGCATCACTATAACTTCCCGCCTTATTCGGTTGGGGAAGCCAAAACCTCCAGAGGTCCCGGCCGTCGTGAAATCGGCCATGGTGCGCTTGCCGAAAGGGCCCTGGAACCCGTTATCCCTAATGAGATTGATTTCCCTTATGCCATCCGATTGGTTTCTGAGGTGCTGATGTCCAATGGCTCCACCTCTCAGGGTAGCGTATGCGCCAGCACCCTTGCTTTAATGGATGCCGGTGTGCCCATCAAAGCCCCTGTAGCCGGTATTTCTTCGGGTCTCGTTGTAGACGAGGAAAACCCCGACAGATTCATCACCTTTATGGATATCCAGGGTATTGAGGACTTCTTTGGGGATATGGACTTTAAGGTGGCTGGAACCAAGCAGGGTATTACTGCGATTCAGGTAGATATCAAGGTGGACGGCCTTTCTTATGAAATCATCCGTCAAGCTTTTGAAATTACCAAAAAAGGCCGTTTCCAGATTCTTGACGAGTGTATGCTCCCGGTTATCCCCGAGCCTAGAAAGTCGCTGTCACCCTATGCCCCAAAAATTTATCAGACCAAGATTGACGCCGATAAGATCCGTGAGGTTATTGGCCCCGGCGGTAAGGTCATCAATAAGATCATCGCCGAGACCGGTGTTAAAATTGATATTGAAGATGACGGTTCAGTCTATGTGGCTACCTCCGATGAAGCTGCTGGCTTGAAGGCTATCAAGATTATCGAAGGTATTGCCGGTAATGTTGACATAGGTGCTGTTTTCAATGGTAAGGTTACCAGAATCATGACCTTCGGTGCCTTTGTTGAGTTCCTGCCTGGTAAAGAAGGCCTTGTGCATATTTCCAAGCTGGATACCAAAAGGGTCAACAAGGTTGAAGATGTGGTCAATGTGGGCGATGAAATCCTTGTTAAGGTCATGGAAGTTGATAAGCAGGGACGCATCAACCTTTCCAGGAAGGATGCCATGGTGGATTCCAAGCCCGAGGGTGCTGAAGTTCCCAACGAATAATATTGCTGGTTTATTGAGTCTTAAAGAGCTAACTCAGAGTGAATGGAGTTAGCTCTTTGTTATACTCAAAAAATTAGATTATTGCAGTATAATATTATAAGTATACTTTCAATTTTTGTTGACAAAGATTAATATTTAAAACAAAGGGTAAAAGCAGGAGGTATGTGTGGAAAACTACCAAAGCGACCATTTTTGGAGAAGCATACAGGATTATTTGCCATTAGATAATAGAATTACTCCTGAGACTGAGCCGATAGAGTATTATTTAGACATTCAGAATTTCAAAATACATATTGATCATTATAAGGTTGAGCAGCCTAAAGCCAGGCTTGTATTGTTTCATGGTGTTGGAGGAAATGGGCGATTGCTCTCCTTTATAGCTGTACCTCTGATGGCAAATGGCTATGAAGTCATTTGCCCGGATTTGCCGCTCTATGGATACTCCCAAAATGAAGGAACCATAACCTACGATCTGTGGGTAAAATGTGGCGTTGAAATTGTAAAGAGCTATCAAAAAGACAATGTTCCGATGTTTGTGTTCGGTTTAAGCGCAGGAGGTATGCTAGCTTATCAGGTTGCCAACGAATGTGAGAATATTCGTGGTATCATGGCAACCTGTATCCTTGATCAGAGAGACCCCTATGTCACAAGAAGGACTGCTCGCAATCAACTTTTTGCAGTTATAGGAAACGCATTGATTTCTTGTACATATAAACTTGTTGGTTCCATAAAAGTACCAATGAAAATGGTTGCCAATATGAAAGCAATAGCAAACAATAAACAGCTTGCTTTACTTCTGATGAAGGATAAAAAATCGTCAGGAGCATGGGTACCTTTGGCATTTATCCACTCTATGCTTCATCCCATCATTAAGACAGAACCAGAAAACTTCACGGCCTGTCCGTTTCTATTGGTTCATCCAGGTGACGATCGCTGGACAGACATTAAATTGAGCCGACTATTCTATGATGAGCTTGCCTGTGAAAAGGAACTTCATATTTTGGAGGGAGCAGGACACTTCCCTATAGAGGAAACAGGCTTGAGGCAATTAGTGAAGGTGTGTGTTGATTTTTTAGTCAAGCATGCTAATTAACAGTGGGAAGTATGGATGTTATGCTTAGATGCGATAAACTAAAGAGAACGAATAATAGTTTATGGGCGTGCCCGAGCTACGCCTAAGGCTCGGACGAAGACTGATGGTTCAGTCGCCCACGGCCGACGGGGAAGGCAGTAGGGTCAGGATTGAAAAGAACTAAAAAGTACGGTAAGGGGAGTAAAATGTTTATTTCCCTGCATTTCATGGTAAAATCTTAGAGAGAGTGAGTAATGATCTGGTTTCTCCCATACTTTCGCTCTTACAGCTTAAAGTGCTGTCGTACGCCATACTCGTTTAATTAATCTGCTCATTAAGGATAGGTGTACTATGGAAAACAAGCTTAAGGTTTTATTTGTGGCCGCTGAGTGCACGCCCCTCATCAAGGTTGGGGGGTTGGGCGACGTGGCTGGAGAGTTGCCCTTGAAGCTCCAGGAACTGGGTATGGATGTGAGGGTTGTTATCCCGGCCAACAAGGATATTGCTGCTCCCACCGCCTATCTGGGAGATTTTCCGGTCAATATGGGCTGGAGGAATGAGACCTGCATTGTGCGCGAGGTTTTAAATACGTCTGTCAAAACTTATCTCATTGATAATTACCACTTCTTCGGAAGGGCTGGGGTTTATGGGCATCGGGATGATACCGAGCGCTTTGCGTTCCTTTGTCTATCGGTCTTGGAAATGCTTCAGCGCTTTGATTACAAGCCCGATATTCTTCATCTGAATGACTGGCATACGGCTCCCCTTGCCATGCTCCTAAGGGAGAATGAAAGAGAGCATCCGGAATTCTCCGATATCTCCATTCTATACACCGTACACAGCTTGGAGTACCAGGGGGTCAGCGGAAGAAATGTTTTCACCCTGTTTGGTGTGAAGGATATTGTTTTCAAGGTGGACAAGGTGGAGTATTTTGGGTGCTTTAATGCCATGAAAGCGGGTCTTAATTATGCCGACCTGATCAATGGCGTTAGTAAAACCTTTACCCAGCAAATGCTCACTAAACAATACGGCTTTGGCCTTGAGGGTGTCCTGCAGAACAAAAAGTCTCAGCTCAGGGGTGTTTTGAACGGAATCAACACCGAAATTTGGGATCCTCAGAACGATCCATTAATCTTTGCTCCTTACAGTAAGGAGAAGCTTGAAGGAAAGAGAGAAAATAAGGCCCGCCTCCAAAAGAAATTGGGTCTTAAGCCAAGCACCAAGCCGATATTCGCAGTTGTGTCAAGGCTTGTGCCCAACAAGGGGCTGGATTTGATGGAAGGGGCGGCAGAGACGATTCTTAGAGAAGGAGGGCAATTCGTCCTCTTGGGAAGCGGTGAAAAATTCTATGAAAATGCCTTTCTCCGGCTGATGCAGCGTTATCCCGATATGGCCTCCATCAATCTGGAATTCAACAATGAACTGGCCCATCGCATTTATGCGGGAAGTGATATCTTTTTGATGCCTTCCCGGTACGAGCCCTGCGGGCTAAGCCAGCTTATTGCCATGAGATATGGGTGTATCCCCTTGGTGCATAAAACGGGAGGATTAGCAGATACCGTTAAGGATGAGGGTAGGTATGAGGGACACGGAACGGGCTTTACCTTTAACACCTATTCATTGGAGGCTCTGTTAAGAGCTCTGAAGAAGCTTCAGCGAGTCTATGATTCGCCCGAGGCTTGGAACCGGCTGATGCAAAGGGCCATGAGCGGTGTACCCTCCTGGGAAACCTCAGCCACCGAATATATTGCTCTTTACAAGGAAGCACGTGAGGAGAACAGAAAGAGAAAAACAAAGGGAAGGAAGAACCTTTAATTGAGAAAGAAAGAGAAAGCAAAAGCACTTTTGGATATATTGGCCGGCCTTTACCCCGAGGCACACTGCTCTCTGGATTTTGAGACTCCGCTGGAGCTTCTGGTGGCCACCCAGCTTGCCGCGCAGTGTACCGATGCCCGGGTCAATATTGTTTCGAAGGATTTGTTTAAAAAGTACAGAACCGCCGAGGATTACGCCGGAGCCTCCCTGGAGGAGTTGGAACAGGATATAAAGTCCACCGGCTTTTTCAGAAATAAAGCGAAGAACATCAAGGAATGCTGCACGAGGCTAATCCTCCAATATGGGGGCAAGGTGCCGGATACCATGGAGGAGCTTCTGACGCTTCCGGGGGTTGGCAGGAAAACAGCCAATGTGGTTTTGTCCACTATATACAATAAGCCAGGGGTTATTGTGGATACGCACTGTACCCGGCTTTCAGGAAGATTGGGGCTGACAAAGTCAGAGAACCCCGAGATCATCGAGAAGGATTTGATGAAGCTGCTCCCCAGGGAGCAATGGGCCAATTTCTCTCATTATCTGGTGTATCATGGGCGTGAAATATGTCAGGCCAGAAAACCTAAATGCGAATCCTGTAGCATTTTGCCATATTGCGATTTTGGTAGAAAAAAGATAGAATAATAAGGAAAGAAATCTCTGGGGGATGGGTTATTGAGTGAGGATTTAACACCCGGTATAATGCCCGAGGATTACATATTTGCACTTGATATCGGAACTCGAACGATTATTGGTCTTGTAGGCGTTCAAGAAGAGGGACGTTTTATTGTCCATGCTTCCTGTGTCATGGCTCATGAAAGCCGGGCCATGCTGGATGGGCAAATTCATGATATCAACAAGGTGGCCCAAGGGGCTAAAAGAGTCAAGGAAGCCCTTGAGAAGGAGCTTGGCTTTAAGCTTACCCATGTTTCCATAGCCGCTGCCGGGCGTGTCTTAAAGACCTTCCAGGTTAAGGTAGAGCGTGAAATAGATGAGGGGCGGGAGATAGATACCTCCCTGATCAGTGCTCTTGAGATGGAGGGAATCCAGAAAGCCCAGTTTGAGATTGAGAAGGATCTTCCCCAGAAGGAAAAGAATAAGTTTTATTGTGTAGGATACAGTGTTGTAACCTATTATCTGAATGATTATGTCATCTCCTCCCTTTCGGGCCATAAGGGGACAAAAATCGGTGTGGAGCTTTTGGCTACCTTCCTTCCCCAAATGGTGGTGGATAGCCTCTATACGGTTATGGAAAGGGTTGGGCTTGAGGTAGGCCATCTTACCCTTGAGCCTATTGCCGCCCTCAATGTGGCCATTCCAAAGGATCTAAGACTTTTGAATCTGGCGCTGGTGGATATCGGTGCCGGCACATCGGATATTGCCATAACAAAATCCGGCACAGTGGTGGCTTATGCCATGGTTCCCGTTGCCGGGGATGAAATAACCGAGGCCATAGCCCAGCATTATCTGGTGGATTTTAATACCGCGGAAGGTATTAAGCTGGCCTTGTCCCATACCCATGAGCCCATCGTCTTTACCGATATTCTGGATAATCATGTGACGGTCAGTGCCCAAGAGGTTAATGAGGTTATTTTCCCCGTTATAGAGCAATTATCTCGAACCATTGCTGAAAAGATTCTTGAGTACAATGGGGGGAAGGCTCCTAATGCCGTCTTCCTCGTAGGCGGAGGAAGCCAGGTCAAAAGCCTGTGTGAGACACTTTCCGCGATCATCGGCCTACCCAAGGAGCGTGTGGCCGTAAGAAACCGAAGTATAGCCAAAAACATCGAAGTTGCCGATAATGCTTTACAGGGGCCCGACAGCATCACCCCTCTCGGAATCATGGTCACCACTGCCATGACCAAGGGCCAGGATTTCTTTTATGTCACTGTGAATGGCAGTAAGGTAAAGATGTATAATTCACGAAAGATGTTGGTATCCGACGCACTTATTCTGGCGGGCTTCAACCCGGATCAGCTTATCTGCAAGTCGGGTAAAAATCTTAAGTTTACCTTGAACCATCAGTCCAGAACCGTTCGGGGGAGCTTCGGCAAGCCCGCTGAAATCTATGTTAACCAGTCAATTTCAAGCCTTAATGCCTATATTTCACCCGGTGATGAACTGATGGTGAGTCCTGCTGAAAAGGGACAGGACGGCTTTATGAGAGTCTCCGACCTTGTAAAGGACGTAGAAACTGCTACATTGACTTTTAACAGGCATACCTATACCGTACAGCTTCCGGTCCTTATTAACGGAAAAGCAGCCGCTTGGGATACAGTCATCGTTGAAGGGGACGAAGTAATAACCTCGGGAGGCATGCTTTTGGAGGAGATTGCAAACCGGTACGAAATGGATCCCCTTATCTGGAGATTTACGGTCAATGGCGAGGAGGGGGACTTAGGCACCCTGATAAAAGCCGGGGATAAGCTCCAGGGCTTTCCCAGAACCTATGAAAAGCCTGCAGCGGTCACCTTTACAGAAGACTCAAAGGGAGGACAACCCAACTTAGTCCCTGAGGAGAAGACCTCCGGCCTTGCCACGGATATACAGGTCCTTATGGAAGAAGTCAGCCAGAAGCGCTCCGGGGACGGCAGCCTTACGGTTACCGTCAATGGCCAATCGATAAACCTTCCACCAAAGACAACGGCCTATATGTTCATTGACATCTTTAATCATATCGATTTTGACCTGACCAACCCCAAAGGGGTTATAGTCCTTCAACTCAACGGGAAAGAAGCAAATTATACGGATGTAATCCAAACAGGAGATTTGATCGATATATATTGGAGAGATTAAGTAAGCCAATCAAGTGGAGGTAGAGCTTGAACATCATCGAACACCACCGTGGTGAGAAAACGTTCGACAGCTACATAAAGTACGAGGTAGTAATAACAAAACATGGGTGGATGGTATTTCTCTTACTGCTTATTGAGGATATCCTGGCCCGCTTATACCTTGATTCCCAAAGGTTTATGCCCAATCTCCTTTTTATACAGGTTTTCCTTTTTGTACTCTTTTATGGGGTGAGCCTCTTAAAGCTGATCCAGGCAAAGCAGGAAGAAAATGCACCCAGGCCCCCCCTTATACTTGCCAAGGCCCTTGAAATTGTGGTCATCATTGCGTTTGTGAGCACCCTTTACCACAGCCCGCTTTTTTATTTTGTGGCGCTTCTGCCCATCACGTTTATCTGCTTGTCCCGAGGCTTTAAAAGGGCTGTGCCCTATATTCTCCTGGGCTTTCTTACTCAAACAGGATTACAAGTGGTCGTTGTTCTTTGGTTTAGTCGTGCCAACATCAGCCTTCTGATTAAGGCGATACCCCTCTATTTTATTATCATCGCAGCCCAGTATTTTTTATTCACCCTTTTCTGCTACATATGGGGCATGATCTACAATGAGTACCTAAGGAGCGAGGAAGAGAACAATATCCTTATTGATCGGCTGGGCGACAAATATGTCCAGCTTGAGCAGGTTAAAAAAGAGATTCAAACCCATTATGATAAAATCCGTGAAACAAACAACCAATTGGAGGAGGCCAATTGCAAGCTAACCTCCAGTGTGGCTGAGTTCTACACCCTTCAGCAGATTTCCCAGGCCATTACCTCTATTTTTGACATGAATGAGCTCTTGAAGTTCGTCAATGACGTCATTATCGGTGTTATGGGGGTGTACCATTCCACCATAGCACTGTGTTACGGGCCCAACAACAAGCTTAAGGTTCAGGTTTCCAGTATCTTTGATAAAAAAGACCTGGCCATCGTTTCAGATTATATCAACAGTGATGTGCTTAAGCCCTCCACCGAGGAAGGGCGTTCAATGATTGATAATGCAGTGAATCCCGACGATTATCCCTTTACAAAAGGCCGGAATATACAGTCCATGATCTGTGTCCCCCTGCTGGCCAAGGGTCATACCCTGGGTATTGTGCTCATTGAACACAGCATCAAGGATGCCTTTGACAACGATAATGTAAGACTCCTAGAAATCATCTCCCAGCAGGTGAGTATTGCCATTGAAAATGCCCGGTTGTATCAGCAGATGCATGATCTGGCCACCCTTGACGGATTAACCGGGGCTTATAATCGCCTTTATTTCCAGGATAAGCTTCAAGAGGAGTTTAAGAAAGCCCAGGAAAAGGGCTATGACCTTTCCTTTATCATGTTTGACATTGATCACTTTAAAAAATTCAACGACACCTATGGTCATCTCTTCGGGGATCAGGTGCTGAAATCCATATCGGCCTTTATCACCAAAACCCTGAGAAAAGAAGATATCTACGCCCGGTATGGAGGCGAGGAATTTGTCATCCTGATGCCCCATACAACGCTGGAGCAGGCCAAGGAGAAGGCCGAGGACTTAAGGATGGGAATCTCCATGCTCACTGTAACAGACCGAGTGGTTTCAGCGTCAGTGACCA
The DNA here is from genome assembly GCA_023415205.1 of Bacillota bacterium. GTDB lineage: Bacteria > Bacillota > Clostridia > DSM-8532 > DSM-8532 > DTU059. The sequence goes on from JAEZLR010000045.1 coordinate 80,070, forward strand.
TCAGCGTGGGTGTATCGGCTTTCCCTGATACAGCGGGCAGACCTACAGACCTTATTAAGACCGCTGACGATGCCCTTTATGCGGCTAAAAACGGGGGAAGAAATCTGGTGCGGGTGGCTCAGTCCAGAGAGTAAAATCTTTTATTTAACTTTTACCGATTTCACCATATTGTTGAATAAGGTCTGAAAGGCCTCATTATAGTTGCTGTCATCCAAAAAGACACTTAAACGATACATATAGGGTTTGTCGTCGAAAAATGCCTCCAGCCCTCTTATGGTACGCTCTTCGTTTGTGAAGGTGTAATCCCAAAGGACAATGGAAAGGGCATTTTCTTTTTCTCTTCTGGATGAAAAGGTCTGGTATTGAAGGGTGGAAGAGCTTTTTGAGGTCTCTAGGAATTCCTCCATTGTCGTGTTTAATACCCAAATTTGGACAAGGCCGGTAGCCGGAGGCTCCTTGACGGTAAAGTCCACGCTCTGAGTAATATCATTGCTCAGATAAGTGGGGCGACCGAGGGTCACCGCCTGGGGATATTTGAATACTATGGCTTTGTTATCTGACCTAGGCAGTACCAGCTCATTTACCTTACTTGAAGCTTGAGTGCGGGTGGAATTTGATGAAAAAACAGGAGAGGAAAAGTCGTAAAGCTGACCCAGTGAAAAGCCCTGTGGGGTGAGAAAGCTAAATCGTTCTCCCAGAGTAAAAAGGTAACGCGGAGCTACTGATGGAAAAAGAAAGAGTAGGGTCAGAAGAATCAAAAGAGCCGCAAAGAGTGCTATCTTAAGCCTCCCGCGCCCGGTGAACCTGCGCCTTAACCTTAGCCCCAAGGTTATTCCCCTCATGTGGCCATTCTCCTCAGTGAGCATTTGCTCCGTAAGAGCCCAAGCCCACTCAAATTTGTCCCGTTAAAGGATATGCCTTTAAAGGGAGGTTTATTTCACTATACCCACCAATAAAAAAGAGCATCCCGCTTTAAGCGAAACGCTCCTTCACTTTTCACATATTGTTTAGAGAACCTGTGACCCATGCTTTTCGACGATTTCCTTTACCTGTTCGGCTTCATCAGGGGTCAACACCTTTTCCAGGTTGAGCAGAAGGATGAGCTTCTCACCAAGCTTAGCAACGCCTGACAGAAAACGCTTGTCAAAATTGGTTAAGGAGGGTGGTGTCTCAACAAACTCCTCGTCGGGCACACGGACAATCTCTGTAACGCTGTCCACGGTGAAGCCCAAAAGATATTCCCCCACTTTAATGATAATGATTTTCGTATTCTCATCATTTGCCTTATCAGGCATATTGAAGCGCTTCCTCAGGTTGAAAACCGTCAGTACCTTGCCGCGAAGATTTAGGAGGCCTTCTATAAAGGGGGGAGTGTTGGGAACCTTAAAAATCTCCTGAGGCTTTAATATTTGATGGATCTGGGTGATTCCAATGCCGAAGACTTCATCGCCCACCTGAAATTTAATAAGTTGCTGTACGCCCATGGGAATACCTCCATTTGTGTTCTCGTTATTTTTTACCCAGCTAAAGGCCCTGTTTAACAGGTACTATGAGGAAAATTTGAATCTTGCTCCCTCGACTTAGGGGGTTAGCTTCTGTAGGAACCATTGATCTTCACATAATCGAAGGAGAAATCACAGGTCCATATTCTGTCTTTTATATCTCCGTCTTTAAAATCCAGAGTGACCAGCACTTCTTCCTTTTTTAATATGTCAAGGGCTTTCTTTTCATCAAAGGAAAGGGCAACCCCATTTTTACAGACCAACAGATCGCCCAGATAGATATCAACTTTATCAGGGTCAAATTCAGCCCCCGAATATCCGGCAGCGGTGAAAATCCTTCCCCAGTTGGCATCCTGGCCAAAGAATGCGGTTTTGACCAAGGGGGACTTGGCAATGGCATTTAAGATCAGATGGGAATCCTCCCTACTGCGTAAATGAATGGCACGTATTTCAATGAGCTTTGTGGCTCCCTCACCATCCTTGGCCAGCATTTTGGAAAGGCTTACGCAAACCCCCAAAAGGGCTTTGACAAAGGTCTGGTATGCGGGTCCTTCTTCGGTAATAGGGGTGTTTTCAGCCATACCGTTGGCCAGAATCAGCACCTTGTCGCAAACGCTGGTATCGCCATCCACTGAAACCCGGTTAAAGGAAGAGTCAGCGACGGTTCTAAGGGCTTTATCCAGTAGTTCCTGTGAAATGGCTGCATCGGTGGTTAATACAGAAATCATGGTGGCCATGTTAGGATGGATCATGCCTGACCCCTTGGCCATGCCGCCAATGGTGATGGTTTTACCCTCCAGGGTGAGGGTGGTGGAGGCCTCCTTGGGGAAGGTATCGGTGGTCATGATAGCCCTCGAGGCTTGGTGGCCTCCTTCACTAGATAAAGCGTCATAGGCCATGGAGATACCCTGATTAATTTTCTTCATATCCAACCTAAATCCAATGACGCCTGTTGAGCCTAGCATGACCTCTTCAGGGTGACAGCCCACAAGGCCGGAAGTAAAAGTGGCCATGGCCAGGGCATCATCATCGCCCTGGGGGCCTACGCAGGCGTTGGCACATCCGCTATTAATGACCACCGCTTTGGCGAGACCCCGCTGAATTTGATTTTTAGACCATTGAAGAGAATGCCCCTTGACTTTATTGGTGGTAAATATACCGGCTGCCTGGGCTATGGTATCGGATACCACCATTGCCAGATCGTTTTGGCCATTCTTCTTTAATCCGCAAGCCACACCTGAGGCTCTAAAACCCATGGGTGCCGTAATGCCGTTTTTTGTCATTTTCTAGACCTCCGTAATCAATTACATTGTATCGTAAAGTGTCTTGTCAAGCAACATAACTGTTACTTTTCAAACCTGATATTATCAAGGTACATCTGACCGGAATAATCACTTTCGACATCGGCCACAACAATAATGATGTCACGAAGAAGAGTGTCAGCTTCAAGTACCTTATTTCGAATCAAATCGTTCAAATCAAAGGATATCTCAAAATGATAGAGGTTATCATCGGTTTTGGTTAGTTGTCCGAGGGTCGAAAGCTCAATATCGTAAGTTTTCGTACACTGAGCCCAATAACCGAGCATAGGTGGCGCAAAGGCAAGATTGATGGACAGGTGGCCTTTAGTGGCACGGACAGGGTCAAGGTAAAAATCAAAGCAGAGTTTCTGGTTGTCATCACGCTGAGTATTGATATCGCGGAGAATGAGGCGCGGAGCGGAAGCCCAATTGTCTGAAGGTTTTACATCGGGGTATGTGACTTCCCAGTTGAGGGCTTTAGAATTTCCGGCATTTTTAATGGTCAATGAATTTTTAACTCCGGATACGCCATCCCAGTTCCAACCCTGACGGGTTCCGTCCTCAAAATCATTTGGGAAGGCAGTTGTGCCGATGGGATCATGCTCAGGCTTTGGAACCTCAATCTTAGGGCGTTCTATGGGGTTGTACTCTATGCCCTTAATACGTGATCTGACATATTCACCTGAAAGGCTTAATTCCTTTATATCCCATACCTTGTCATCACCGGGATCAAGATTGGTTGCCTCGGTTTGACCTGCCTCGAAAGGAATAAAGGCCGCTGAGGTTTCGTTTTTATTAGTCAAAGACCAGTTACACCAACTGATGTTATTGCTGTCGAGAAAATCCAACCAAACATCAGCTTCGTCCAGATACGGACCGTTATTTCCGCTGGCTTCGCTGGTTCCCCATTCACTTGCGAATACTGCAACACCATTTTCCAGGGCTAATATGGTATTGCTCATGACATTGGAGCGGTCAGAGCCGTCGGTTGCAGGCTCGTGGGTTCCGGTGTAAAAATGCACGGTGTAAGCGGTATTCTTATCGTTGATAGGATCAAGGGAGGCCAGGTCAGGGCGTTGACTCCAATTTGGGCTTCCTACAAGAATAAGATTTTGATTGCCTGAATCACGCAGCATTTTTATGATAGGCTCGGCATAGGCCTTAACTTTTTTCCAGCCTGCCTCATTATTGGTTACGCCGGGCTCACTGGGGCAGGGCTCATTGCAGAGCTCATAAATAATATTTGCATTATTAGGGTACAGGCTTGAGATTTCCTTGAAGAAATCCATAGCCCCGCTGTATATTTCGGCATTCGGGTCTCCGGGTGTCAAAACATGCCAGTCTACAATAACGTACATATCCTTTGCAATAGCCAGATCAATACCTGTAATCACTCTTTTTTTAATTTCATCGGGGAAAGAGGCATAGCCGTCTTCACCGACATACATGGCAAGCCTGATGACATTGGAACCCCAGTCATCGGAAAGGGCTACAAAAGCATTGTCATTAAGAATTTCCGGAAACCATTGAAGCCCGTGGGTACTCATACCTCTCAATTGAATGGGATTCCCGGACTTATCGCAGATAACCATCTTCCCGTCTTTTTTAAGAATCTGCAGGGCACCGGCTTCTGAAGGCTTTTTTAACGAATTGGCATTTGAATTATCCGGATTATTATTTGTTCCGGGGGTCACAGAAGATTCTGCCGTTGCGGCAGGTATATTGTTGGAACCTGAACAGGAAACGAATGATAAAGCAAAAACAATACTTAAAAGAACCGCGAAAATTTTTTTCATGTAAGCTTCTCCTTTATATTCTCATACTTTTGTAATGAATGATTCAAAGGAATATCCAACCTAAAATTATGATTGAATCACAGTATTATATTATTATTATTATATAATAATTGCAAATTTTTCCGGTTAAACTCTTTTTGGTAAAATACAAAGAAATCATGGTGGAATTTCAGTAGATTGGTGCAAAGAAATTTGCATTTATTCCTATCTAATGAGATAATTCTATAGAGATAAAAGTCATAACAAAGTACCGGAGTTGAGAAAACGTGAATCATAAGCTTAAGGATGAACAAACCGATAGGCTGTTTGAGGCCATTTTAAAGCTTGAAAACGTTGAAGAGTGCTATAATTTTTTCGAGGATTTAGGCACTATATCGGAAATCAAGGCCTTTGCCCAGCGCTTTGCCGTGGCACAAATGCTGACTGAAAAAAAGACCTACCGAGAAATACACGAAAAAACCGGTGCTAGTGAAGCCACTATAAGCAGGGTCAACAGAGCTTTGAACTACGGTGCGGATGGCTACCGCCTGGCGCTTACCCGCTTGGTCAAGAAGGAGTTGTAAGAATGAATTTACTTGAAAAAATCTTTGGCAGCTATTCCGAGAAGGAATTAAAAAGAATCAATCCCCTGGTGGATAAAATTGAGAACCTTGAGCCTGAAATGAAAAAGCTGACCGATAGCCAGTTAAAGGGCAAGACCGAGGAATTCAAAGGTCGTTTAGCCCAGGGTGAAACCCTCGATGATATTTTACCCGAGGCTTATGCTGTGGTAAGAGAAGCCTCAGTGAGGGTTATTGGCGAGAGACATTTCCGAGTTCAGCTTATTGGTGGTATCATCCTGCATCAGGGTCGTATCGCAGAGATGAAAACCGGTGAAGGTAAAACCCTCACGGCCACCTTACCCCTTTACCTTAACGCCCTGACCGGGGAAGGCGCCCATTTGGTCACCGTCAACGATTACCTTGCCAAATACCAGGCCGAGCTCATGGGAAAGATCTATAATTTCCTGGGTCTTTCGGTAGGGGTGATTGTTCATGATATGGACAATGAGAAGCGAAGAGAGGCCTATGCCTCCGATATCACCTATGGAACCAACAATGAGTTTGGATTTGATTATCTCCGTGACAATATGGTGGTCTATAAGGAAAACATGGTTCAACGAAGCCTTCATTATGCGATAGTGGACGAAGTGGACTCCATCCTTATTGACGAGGCCAGAACACCCTTAATTATTTCGGGTCAAGGTGAAAAGTCCACAGACCTTTATCAGAAGGCAGATATCTTCGCCCGCAGGCTTACCAAGATTGTCTTTAAGGAAACCGACGACAAGCAGCACGCCGACGAGGTGGAAGCCGATTATATTGTAGATGAAAAGGCCCACACTGCCACCCTGACAAGTAGGGGTGTTGAGAAGGCGGAGAAATATTTCGGTATAGAGAACCTTTCAGATGTTGAGAACATGACCCTATCCCACCACATCAATCAGGCGCTTAAAGCCCACGGCTTGATGAAGAATGATGTGGACTATGTGGTGAAGGATGGAGAGGTTATCATCGTCGATGAGTTCACCGGGCGCTTGATGTACGGGCGCCGTTATTCCGATGGCCTCCATCAGGCTATTGAAGCCAAGGAAGGCGTCAAGGTTGAGCATGAGAGCAAGACCCTGGCCACCATCACCTTCCAGAATTATTTCAGGATGTATAAGAAGCTCGCCGGTATGACAGGTACTGCTCTTACTGAGGAACAGGAGTTCCGCGCCATTTATAAGCTGGATGTCATACCCATTCCCACCAATCTTCCCGTTATCCGAAAGGATCTGGACGATGTGATCTACCGTTCCAAAAGCGGGAAGTTCGCCGCTGTGGTACAGGATATCATTGAGAGCCATAAGAAGGGTCAGCCTGTTCTGGTGGGCACTATTTCCATTGAAACCTCTGAAATGCTAAGTGGTATTCTTAAGAAGAACGGCATTAAGCACAATGTCCTCAATGCCAAGTACCACGAGAAGGAAGCCGAGATTATTGCCCAGGCTGGTAAATATGGAGCGGTAACCATTTCCACCAACATGGCCGGGCGCGGTACCGACATCAAGCTGGGGGGTAATCCAGAATTCCTAGCCAAGCAGGAAATGCGAAAGCAGGGGATGGAGGAGGATTTAATCATGGCCTCCATCAGCTATAATGAAACCACCGACGAAGAAATTCTGAAAGCCCGCAGAATCTTCAAGGAGCTTCATGGTCAATTCAAAATAGAGACGGATAAGGAGAAGGAACTGGTTATTGCCGCGGGTGGTTTGAAAATAATCGGTACAGAGCGCCACGAATCCCGGCGTATAGATAACCAGCTCCGAGGTCGATCCGGACGCCAGGGCGACCCCGGTGAAACCCGCTTCTATATTGCTTTAGATGACGACCTGATGCGTCTTTTCGGATCGGAACGCATGGAGCGAATGGTGGGTATGCTGGGCCTTGAAGAGGACCAGCCCATAGAAGCCAAAATGCTTTCTAACGCTATTGAAACTGCCCAGAAGAAGATTGAAGGCATTAACTTCCAAAGGCGTAAGAGTGTGCTTCAGTATGACGATGTCATGAACAAGCAGCGTGAGATCATCTATTCTGAGCGTGCCACCGTTTTAAACGGCGAGAGTGTCAGGGATAATATCCTCAAGATGGTGGATTCCATTGCCGACAGGGTTGTGGATCTCTATTGCAGTGAAAGCGATATTCCGGATAACTGGGATCTGACCGGCATGTTCAAATATGCTGAAAGCGTATTGCTCCCCGCCGGTGCCATAAATAGTCAATCCATCGATTTGGAGACGATAACCGCCAAGGAGCTTAAAGAGCAGTTCAGGGAAAAGGCTCATGAGATCTATGCCGCCAAGGAGCAGGAATTTGGCGAGGAAATTATCCGGGAGCTTGAAAGACGTATCCTCCTTAAAACCGTTGATGAAAAGTGGATGGATCATATAGACGCCATGGATCAGCTCAAATACGGTATTGGCCTGAGAGCCTATGGCCAGAGAGATCCTGTTATTGAATACAAGCGGGAAGGCTTTGAAATGTTTGATGAGATGATCCGCAGTATTCAGGAAGATACGGTTAAGATGCTTCTTCATATTAGGAAGGAGAATGTGGCGGTCAAGCGTGAGCAGGTGGCCAAGCCCGTTCAGGCCTCCCACGGTGAAACCGTGGTCAAGCAGCCCAAAAAGCGTGAAACCTCCAAGGTTGGACGGAATGATCCCTGTCCCTGCGGAAGCGGAAAAAAGTACAAAAAATGCTGCGGGATCAATGAGTAGTGGAAAGAGAGCTTAGTTAAAGCATTGACCTATACACAAGCTATAAAATATCTTGAATCACGGAGACTAATTGGCATCAAGCCCGGTCTCGAAAGAGTAAAAGCCCTGCTGAGTCTGTTTTCAAACCCTCAGCAAGGGCTTCCTTGTATTCATGTGGCAGGCAGCAACGGTAAGGGTTCCACCTCTGCCTTTATCACTGGAATCCTCAGGGCGCAGGGCTACAGGGTGGGACAGTTTTCCTCGCCCTATTTTACTTCCCCGTGTGAAATGTTCAGAATCGAAACCCAGCCTATTTCTCAACAAGATTTTGCCAGTCTGGTGGAAGAAGCTGCCGTCCACTGTGCCCTTCTGGACAGAACCCTCGAGCAGGGGCCTACCGAATACGAAATATACACCTGCCTGGCTCTGACCTATTTTAAACGCAGTCGTTGCCATATTGGGGTGATAGAGGCCTGTATGGGAGGGCGCTTTGATTGCACTAATATTCTGGAGGAGGTAAAGGCCTGTGTCATCACCAAGCTCTCCATGGAGCATCAGAGCTACCTGGGAGGAACATTGGACAAAATAGCCTGGCATAAGGCTGGTATTATGAAAGAGGGGGTTCCCGTCATTACCTGCCCCCAAAAGCCTGAGGCCATGGAGGTTCTCAGGGCCGAAGCCCACTCAAAGCAAGCTCCCTTGATAATAGCCTGCCATGAGGACATAAAGCTTCAGTCGGTCACTCAGGAAGGCATTGTCTTTGATATTGATAGTCGTGTGGGGTTAAGGCTTTCGAGTCCCGCCCTGTACCAGACAGAAAATGCCGTTCTAGCGCTTTCAGCCATAAATGCTCTTGAAGAGCAGGGCCTCTTTATTACTGAGGAAGCTGTAAAACAGGGGCTTGAGGGAGTAAAATGGCCGGGGCGCTTTGAAATTCTTCATAGAAAGCCCGATTTTATTCTGGATTGTTGTCATAACCCCGATGGGGTGGAGGCCTTTATCCATGCCTATAAAGCCTTATATGGAGAAAAAAGGGCAGTTGTTCTCATTGGCGTCATGGCTGACAAGGACTATCCCCAAATGCTTGAAAGCCTGTCATCCATTGCCTCAGTAATCATTGCCATAGAATCCAACTCGCCTCGGGCGCTTTCAGCAGATATTCTCAAGGAGGCAGCTTCCAAGACTTGTGAATTTGCGATTAAAAGTGATACAATAGGAGAAGCAGTGACAAAAAGTCTCAGTCTGGCCGGTCAAAAAGGTGTAGTCTGTGCGCTCGGTTCCCATTTTCATGCCGATACGATCAAAAGGGCGCTTTTACTTCAGGATTTTGGAGGATTGTTATGCTAAATATCAGCGAAGAGCTATCAAACTTTAAATCCATTGATGTTGAAACCCTTGAACAGAAAATCGGGACAATTCCCGATGATATGAAACAGGCGATTGATTTATATAATAAAGCCCTTGAGGATGTGGCCAGTAAAAATGAGGATATGGCTATAATCGCACTAAAAAAGGCAGTTGCCATCTATCCTGCCTTCTATGAGGCGATGAACCTTATGGGTGTCTGTTACGCTGCAGAAAATCAGGAAGATAATGCCCGGGCCATGTTTAACAAGGTGATTAAAATGGACGATAGCAGCATCCGGGCTTCTCGGTACTTAGATGAGCTCGATGGAAAGCTTCCTGTGGCTGAACCCAAGAATAAAACCTTTAAGCAAAAGAATAAACCGCGCAAGGAATCAACCTTTTCTACCTGGGCAAAGAGCGGCCTTGCCGCCGAGAAGAATCAGCCCTATTATCTGAAATATGTGCTTGGGATTGTCATCGGGGTTCTGCTTATGAGTTTAGTGTGGCTAATTGTACCGGTGGACAAGCCCATTAATATTGACTTTAAGGGCTTGTTTAACAAGCCCGCTGATCAAACCGCCCAGGTTAAGGAACTCCAGAACGAAAACCTTAATCTTAATACCCGGCTGGACGAAGCTCTGGCCGCTCTTGAGAAAGCCCGGGAAACCGAAAAGCAACTCCAGGATCAGATGGACCAGTATGTTAAGTGGAGTGCCATTTTAAGAGACCTACAAAATCTGGCCGATCAAGGTAAATACCGTGAGGTCGTGGTTGAGATAGAAAAGAATCTGGCGGGTTTGACCCTGCCTGCAGAAATTGAGAAGGAAATCATCGCCCTGAATAATGTATGCAAGCCCAAAGCCATTAAGCAGTTCTATGAATCGGCTAAGAAAATGTATGATGCCAATGCCAAGGCTAAGGCCCTGGAGGACTATCAGCAGGCGGCTAATGAATTTTCTATGGGTATTCGTATCCTTGAGGAGCTTCAGGAAAAGCCCGCTTATATGGCAGAGCTCTATTACTATGGGGGTAAGGCCATTGCGCTGTCAGAGGCCCCTTCAAAGGACGAGGCCAACCTGGAAGCCGTCCGCTGCTTTAAAGCTGTTATCAGCAATTTCCCCGGTACTAAGCTGGCCTCCTATTCCCAGGCCAGGATTAACGAAATAGAGGCGGGGAAATTAATTAAGCACTAACCAAGGGTTAAGAAAGATTTCTGATAGCGTTAGTCAGGCTTTCAACAAGGTGCTTAATAAAAAGTACTTATCGAAGATAATTCCCTGAAGAGAATCTTGAGTGAGTACCAACCAGCCGCCCCTTTTCAAGGGGGTGGCTTTTTCTCGACCTTCTATTTTTTAAAGAAGCAGACCGTCCGTTGGGACATGGTATCCGAAAGCAGCGTGAGCTGGCTGTGGGAGGTATCATACACCCGGAGAATGTCGGAGAGCTCAACCTCTGAAGGCTCAAGGACACTTAAGTGATTTTGCAGGCCTTCCAGCAATTCAGGCTGATAAATGAACTTTTCCCCGGAATCAAGGAGAGCTGCGTAGAAAATACCGGCTTCCACCAGATCCTGAAAGAAATGGCTTCCGAAGGAAAGCTCGGGCATGTACCCAGCCCCTTCATAGGATATCTCACAGAGTGCTTTAATGGAGCTGATCTCCGCAAATCTTACCGGAACGCCCAGCTCGGGTGAGGTGGTACCCCAGCGGCCGGGGCCCATGAGCAACACCGATCTCTGGGTTTCCTTAAGGGCGGTGTTAATCTTTCCGATGGCCCGAGCCACCCGATACTTGGTATTCATGGGGCTCAGGTAGTAGTTTTTGGGATCGACCAGTATTACGGTATCAATGGGTTGAAAAATCGAGCCACCCATGGTGGACCCTGTCAAGGAAAACAGATGCTTTTCAGTACCATTCTTCGGGATATGAACCTTGATGCCCAAGCCTCTGGTTTGAAGAGGCCTGCATTGTAGAAGGTTGACGGCGAAGTCCCCCTGTTCGGAGAAATTAATGGTAAATTCTATATCCACAGGATAATGATACTGCTCATCAATAGTCTGCAGCATTTCCTTAAGATGGCTTAAAAGACTGTTATTATGGAGGATGCCGTCACAGGTGGTAAAAAGAGCCTCGGTGGTTATACCCCGTTCTCTCAGCCGGTTCTCTGCTTCAATGTCATGTTCAATCATGCTCTCCTTGTACCAAGGGGGAAGCTTGGGAGCTAGAGCTTCCAGGGAAACCACCTTCGGTGCATTTTCCAGGAGACTTAAGGTATCCAGGTATCTCTGAGAGAAACGGCTTCGTTGGATATGGTTTGACAAGGGACGTAGATCAGGCTTATCAAGAGCTGCGACTCGGGGATAATCCCCGTCGGTTCGATCCACCGCACGGGTGCCAAGACCGAGAACCAGACGGACCATCCCTGCCTTTGGATCAATTTCTCTATTCCAGACATAAGAGTTGTAGGAGTAGCCTACACCTGCAGCACAGGGCATAAAAATATCGTCAAACCGTGAACCGGAAACCCTTTGGACCAGAATGGCCATCTGCTCGTCGTTCTGGTCCAGGCCTCTCTGCATGCGGTAGGCCAAAGCCGATTCATCCATGGAGCTGGCATACACCCTTCTGACGGCATTTTCAAAGTCTCTGAAACGCTCATCGGGGCTTCCTGAATTAACACAAAAAATGGACTCGTATTTACCGGCGAAGGCATTGCCGAAGCTGTCTTCCAAAAGGCTGCTGGATCTGACAATGATGGGATTCTGGCCGAAATACTCCAGCATTCTTCTGAACTGCTCCCGGATACTGTTTGGGAAAATTCCATTTAATAGCTTGTCTTTTAAGTCCCGGGCGGCGAGGAAATAGCCCTCGGGGGTTCTCTGCATGATGCGGAGCTTCCACCAGCCATTTTGCACCAGATAGGTATAAAACACATCGGAGCCAATGTAAAAAGAATCATGGGGCTCCAGCTTCATAAACAGGTCAGGACGAGCATTTTCCAGAATCTTACGGGCTAGAAGCATACCGGTGGCCTTGCCGCCTATGCTTCCTGAACCGATCATTCTTTGCTTGATCTTTAAAAAATCAGCCAGCTTGAAGTGGGTTTGAATAAGGCCGGCCAGCTGTGGCTCCCGCCCGATGAGCATTCGGCAAAGCTTACTCAACATTTCGGGAGAACCCGTTGATCCGGAGTCTATTTCATGCGTGGCTTTAATAAAAAAACGATCCCAATTGTCCAGGGATTGATCGCTGTGACCAATCCCCTGGTTGGCCATATGGGCATAGAATTTACTGGCGCTGATGCCATCGGTGAGTGGCAGGAGGGCCTGGTTGTCTTCTGAGAACTTGTGGGGAAGAAACATGGTCTGGGAGTAACGCTTCCAAACCTTCAAAGGGTGGACATACATCTCCTTGCCGGTCCCAAACACATCCAGGAGCAACTGGGTGGTTTCCCGGATGGTGGCGATGGTCTCATAGGAATGGCGGTTGCGCAGAATTCCGAAAAAAGCAACGGTATCCAGCTCAAACAAATAGGGGCAGGTAACCCTGAAAAAATTGCCCATCATCAAGTCGGCAGCCCAAACGGACTGCAACTGGGAAAGGCAATCAAAGACGTAAAAGGCCTCACGCCCCTCTTTTGAAATGATATCATTGACCCTTACCGTAAAGCCCTCAAAACCAGAATCCGCATCCAGGGTATAGATTTTCAGGCCTTCCTGCGGCGAGAGGAGCGGGTCATGCTCGGCAAAGCGCATATAGATAACCGTTCTTTTTTCCTCAAGGGCTCTAGACACAAAGGGCCGGACAAAAAACAGATAATCCCTGATGTTGGATAATTGTAGAACGACGTTATCCCCTAACCTGATGGAATCAAGGGCCTGATCCAGCCCATATAAGCCGGAATGTATCCTGTCAAAAGCGGCCATATTCGACTCCCCCATCCTATAGCGGCAAATGGCACCGATCAATTCACTTTAAAGTATAGAAAAAATCCCAATTAAAGTCAATCTTCGGTACGGCTGGGGGAGGCGTACTCAGGGTCTGTAAGCACCGGTCTCGGTGGGGGAATAGCGAATACGGAAACGGGGGAGTTTATCCAAATTTAGTTATTGGGTTACCCAGAGTAAGAGTAAAAAAAGAAGCCGCTTTATAAGCGGCTTCTAGAAAGGCAAATGCAGATTTATTTTGTAGCCAATACCTTCTTGAGCTTGGCGAAACGGGGCAGCCCATCCTCAATGGGAGGCTTGGATTCACCTGCGATGAGAGGCAGAGCATAATCAACATAATCCTGGGTGAGTCCGGTTCCTTCTTCATTAATCCATTCGCGGGGTATCTTCTTCTCGGTATTGGCCACCTCGGTGAGGTTAACCAGAACATACTCGCAAACATATTTGCCATTTTTCTCAGCTCTTTTATAGGCCACCATGTGATCGGTAGTGCCTTCAACTGCATATTGAACAGCCTTCTGGCCTGCGGTGAAGGTTTCCTCCACGTCTGTTGCGGAAGCCCAGTGAGCGGCACATCTTTGGAGCAAGGAGAACTCGATGGCACGCGCCTTGCACTTGAGTTCCTTCTTCAGCACGTCGGCAAGCACCTGAGCGGTTCCGCCAAGCTGTGCGTGACCAAAGGAATCCTTTTCGCTGGCCAAGGAAGAGCCATATTCGGAGATATATTTTCCGTTCTTATCCTTGATACCTTCGGAAGCGGCAACGATGAGCTTGCCATTATTCTTCTCATAGATTTTTTTACAGTCGACAATAAACTTTTCCATATCAAATTGGATTTCAGGGAGGTAAATCAGATCAGGGCCCTGGCCTTTATAAGAAGCAAGAGCAGTTGCAGCTGTCAGCCATCCGGCATTTCTTCCCATTACCTCAAGGACGCATACCATGGGAGTGTCATACACTCTTGCGTCTTGGTAGACTTCCATGGTGGAGGTAGCCACATATTTGGCTGCACTGGCATATCCGGGGCAGTGATCGGTGGCATAAAGGTCATTGTCGATAGTCTTGGGAACACCCATGACACGGCATTCATAACCGGACTTCTGCATGAATTTGCTGACCTTATTACAGGTATCCATGGAATCGTTACCGCCGTTATAGAAGAAATAACGGATATCGTACTTCTTGAACACTTCCAGAAGTCTGATGTAGTCGGTAGGATCCTTGTCAGGGTCTGCCAGCTTGTAACGAACAGAGCCTAAGGCAGAGGAAGGAGTGGTTTTCAGAAGTTCAAGCTCCTTGGGGTCTTCCTGGGACATATCATAGAATTTTTCTTCGAGAATACCGCGAATACCGTTTGCAGCACCGAAGACCTTGGGGATACAGTCCATCTTAAGAGCCTCGGTTATAACGCCAGCAGCGCTTGCGTTGATAACGGAGGTGGGTCCGCCGGACTGACCGAAGATAGCATTTCCGACTAATTTAGCCATGTTTGTTGCCTCCATTCAAATATATGTTTTATTATTTTCATTATAATACTGCGTATCTTTTAGCCTATTTCAAGGGACTTAAAAATAACCAGCATTAAATATATCATAAAGGCTTTTTTCGCGCAACGTGATATTGCGCAATAATAGCAAAGGGTTGTGGGCAATTTTTGCTCGTGGTATAATGAAATTTAATGAGCCAAAAGGATTTGGCTTTAGACGGTTAGCAAAGGATGGCTTGTACCATGGACAAAAAAATACTTCTTCATATCGAGAACCGGTTTTTAAAAGGACTATTGCTCAAGTCAATCGCCTCGGTGGACATAGGCATTCTGGAAATCATCGACCGGGACGATTTGAAGCTTAAACTGGATACTTTCGGTTCAAGTATCAGCCTTGCGCTTCTGGAAATCACTAATGATAATATCAGCATCGTCAAGGAAGAGATAGACTGTATCCGGTCTAATGTCCCTCAAATGCCGCTTATGGCAGTGGTTTCCAAGGATACCTCTGATATTGTAACCTTTGCAACTCGTTCGGGCATTAAGGATGTTATGTTCTTACCCAAAAGCAAAGAATCCTATCGAAAGTTGATAGAGGAAAAGCTACAACCCTATTATGATCAATGGGTTCCCTCTGTTTTACCGTCCCAATCCGTTCTTGCCGATTTTATAGAACAGCCTGACCTTAAGGAGAGCATGGCCATAGAATTCAAACATGCCCAACGGGGAAACTATCCTGTCACCCTGGTCATGGCCTGCCTGACAGGGCAGGAGGCATGTAAAGCCCCCGGCTTCTATGGGAGGGTGAGGACCTATTTACGGGATACCGACAAGCTTTTAAAAGTGGACAACAAGGCGTTCCTTGGCGTTTTCCCCTATACTCAGAAGGAGTATGCCCTCGTCCTTGAACAAAAGTTCAGAAGAGCCTTTGAAGCCGAATTTGGAAAACCCGGTCATCATATTAACCTCTATCTTTACTCAGCCACCTTTCCTGTGGATGAGGATCATCCTGAAAAAATTCTTGAGAGGCTTAAAAATGGTATAAACAATAGTATGACCATTACCAGTCTGAAGGTTCCCCTGAACACTCTATCCAGAAGCGAGCTAGAAAGCTATAAGCAAAAGATCAGACAATATCGTAGATTCATGTAAACCTGATGGAAAATCAGGTTTTTCTTTTGCATGGGTTCCTTTCTGCTTATCATAGGGTTTAAATATGATCAGATCATAATTTAATAACAAATACCAAAAATTATACTTGTGACCCATGAAAATTATGTTATAATATTTTCTGAACGTCCATTATTCATAAGGGACAAATGTAACTTATAATGTATACAATGTACATTATTGTTATAAAATCAAGGAGGGAAACACATGGCAAAAAAAATGAAGACTATGGATGGTAATACCGCGGCAGCTCACGTGGCCTATGCCTTTACAGAAGTTGCGGCTATTTACCCGATTACCCCATCCTCAACAATGGCTGAATCTACTGATGAGTGGGCAGCCCGTGGCCAAAAGAATATTTTCGGCCAACCTGTAAAGGTAGTGGAAATGCAGTCTGAAGCAGGCGCTGCCGGTGCAGTTCACGGCTCACTACAAGCCGGGGCTCTTACAACTACATACACAGCCTCCCAGGGCTTGCTGCTCATGATACCCAATATGTACAAGATTGCTGGCGAGCTGCTTCCTGGTGTATTCCACGTTTCAGCGCGTGCTGTAGCTTCCCATGCTCTTTCCATATTCGGTGACCATTCAGACGTTATGGCTACACGTCAGACCGGTTTTGCAATGCTTGCCGAGGGCAGTGTTCAGGAAGTTATGGACCTTTCAGGTGTCGCTCACCTTTCTGCCATTAAGGGTCGCATTCCCTTTGTGAACTTCTTCGATGGCTTCAGAACCTCTGCAGAAGTACAGAAAATTGAAGTACTCGATTATGCTGATCTGGAAAAAATGCTGGATTGGAAAGCTCTTGAGGAATTCAGAAATCGCGCATTGAGCCCTGAGCACCCTGTAACCCGTGGTACCGCTCAGAACCCCGATATCTTCTTCCAGGCAAGAGAATCCTGCAATCCTTATTATGATGCCATTCCTGACATTGTTGCCGATTACATGAAGCAAATTTCCGATCTTACCGGCCGTGAATACAAGCCTTTCGATTACTATGGCGATCCTGATGCAGACCGCGTTATTATTGCCATGGGTTCCGCTACTGAAACCTGTGAAGAAGTTATAGACTACTTAAGGGCTAAGGGCGAGAAGGTCGGTGTTGTCAAGGTTCGCCTATACAGACCTTTCTCAGCTAAATATTTCTTCAATGTTATGCCCAAGTCGGTTAAGAAGATTGCCGTTCTTGACAGAACCAAAGAGCCCGGTGCTCTTGGTGAACCCCTTTACCTTGATGTCAAATCCCTCTACTATGATGTGGAGAAGAAGCCTGTTATCGTTGGCGGCCGCTATGGTCTTGGCTCCAAGGACGTTAAGCCCAATCAGATCCTTGCCGTTTTTGAAAACCTCAAGGCTGATGCTCCCAAAAATGGCTTTACCATTGGTATCGTAGACGACGTAACCAATCTTTCACTGCCTGTTGGCGAAAGAATCGTTACTGAGGACAAGGGGGCTATCCGCTGCAAGTTCTGGGGTCTGGGTTCTGACGGTACAGTCGGCGCCAATAAGAGTGCCATTAAGATCATCGGTGATATGACTGATCTTTATGCCCAGGGCTACTTCTCCTATGACTCCAAGAAATCCGGTGGTATTACCGTTTCTCACCTTCGCTTTGGTAAGGCAAAGATTCGTTCCACCTATCTCATCGACGAAGCGGACTATATCGCTTGCCACAATCAGTCCTATGTGGGTAAGTATGATCTCATCGGCGGTCTTAAGAAGGGTGGAGACTTTGTGCTCAACTGTCAATGGACTGAGGCTGAGCTCGAAGAAAAGCTTCCTGCCGCACTGAAAAAGCAAATTGCCAATGACAATGTTAACTTCTATATTATCAACGCTACAGATATCGCACGTGAAATTGGTCTGGGCAACCGCATCAATATGATCATGCAATCTGCCTTCTTCAAGCTTGCCAAGGTTATTCCCATTGAGGATGCCGTCAAGTACCTGAAGGATTCTATTGTTAAGTCCTACGGCAAAAAGGGTCAGGCCATTCTCGATATGAACTTTGCTGCTGTTGATAGAGGCATTGAATCCCTTGTAAAGGTTAATGTTCCTGAAAGCTGGAAGAACGCTGTTGATGCTGCTTCTGATTCTAAAGCAGACGACAAGCCTGAGTATGTCACCAAGATTATGGAGCCTGTCAATGCTCAGCTCGGTGACAATCTCCCTGTCAGCACCTTTAAGGGCGTTGAAGACGGAACCTTCCCCATGGGCTCTTCCGCTTACGAAAAGCGCGGTATCGCCGTTACTGTTCCTGAGTGGCAGCCCCAGAACTGTATCCAATGTAATCAGTGCTCCTTTGTATGTCCTCATGCTGTTATCCGTCCCTTCCTTCTGGATGCTGAGGAGAAGAAGAATGCACCGGATACCTTTACCACACTCCCCGCTTCAGGCCCTCAATTCAAGGGTTACGAATACAAGATTCAGGTCTCCACCCTTGACTGTACAGGCTGCGGTAACTGTGCCGATGTCTGCCCTGCCAAGGAGAAGGCTCTGATTATGAAGCCTCTGGAAACCCAGGAGAAGGAACAGGCTAACTGGGATTATGCCAGCAAGCATGTCACCTATAAAGATCATCTGGCTCCATTGACCAATGTTAAGAACAGCCAGTTTGCACAGCCTCTCTTTGAATTCAGCGGTGCGTGTGCAGGTTGTGGTGAAACAGCCTACTTGAAGGTCATCACCCAGCTCTTCGGCGATCGTATGATGATTGCCAACGCTACCGGTTGCTCCTCCATTTGGAGTGGTTCAGCACCTGCTACCGTATACACCACCAACAAGGAAGGCAAAGGGCCCGCATGGGCAAATTCCTTGTTCGAGGATAATGCAGAATATGGTCTGGGTATGTTCTTGGGCGTTAAGCAAATTCGTGAGAATATTGCCATGCAGCTTAACAACCTGATGGCTCTGGACATTCCTCAAGACCTCAAGGCTGCTGCAGAAAGCTGGCTTGCTAGCATCGAAGATGCAGAAGGCTCCAAGAAGGCTTCCAAGGCCCTCGCAGAAGCACTTGACAAGTTAAGTGCAACCGGCGAGGCTGCAAAGATTGTTGAGGATCTCAACAAGAAGCGTGACTACTTCGTGAAGAAGTCCCAGTGGATCGTCGGTGGTGACGGATGGGCTTATGACATCGGTTACGGCGGACTTGACCACGTGCTGGCTTCCGGTGAAGATGTTAATGTTCTTGTGTTTGACACCGAGATCTATTCCAATACCGGCGGTCAGGCCTCCAAGGCAACACCCACCGCTGCTGTGGCTAAGTTCGCAGCTTCCGGCAAGCGCATCAAGAAAAAGGATCTGGGTATGATCGCTTCTACCTATGGCTATGTTTATGTGGCACAGGTTGCTATGGGCGCTAACATGAATCAGTTCATGAAGGCTATCCAGGAAGCCGAAGCTCATAAGGGTCCTTCCTTGATCATCTGTTACGCTCCTTGCGTCAACCATGGTATCAAGGGTGGTATGTCCAGAACCCAGACCAGAGAGAAGCAAGCTGTTGAATCCGGTTACTGGCATCTGTGGCGCTATGTGCCCGAGCTTAAGGCACAGGGCAAGAACCCCTTCGTGTTGGATTCCAAGGATCCTACCGGAAGCTTCCAGGACTTCATCAACTCCGAAGTGCGTTACACCTCGTTGAAGCAGACCTTCCCCGAAGTTGCTGAAGAGCTCTTCAAGGCTGCCGAGGAGAATGCCAAGGAAAGACTTGAGACCTATAAAAGAGCAGCTCAAGGATAATTATTGGTACTTAAATTAACATGACGAGGGGGCTAAGGCCCCCTCGTTTTATACTGAATATCATATTAAGTTGTTACGGATGGGCAACTCTGAGGCATATGTCTCAGGGTTGCCTATATTTATATTAAAAATAAGAAATTAAAAAGTATACAAAAATAAATAAAAAGAAGATAAAATTGTAAAAGAATGATATAATCGTAAGATGTCTTTATTTTATTGAGGAAAGGTTAAATCCTATGAAAAACTATGGAAAGTCAATGAGAAAAGCCCTGGCTCTAGTGCTCGTTTTAGTCCTCACTTTTGCCAATGTTACGGTTGCCTCAGCAGCAGGAAAAAACATCAGTGTTAAAGTTAATCCCGTATCTGTGGTCATCAACTTAAAGCCTGTGAAGGTCGATAGTTTTGAATATGGTGGAAGGTACTATATTCAAATGCAAGATGTCTGTAGCTATCTTGGAATTGATTATTCCTATGTCGCAAAGGCAAAAACTGTATCGGTAAACAACCTAAAGCCGGTAAATCCAGTTAGTCCAGGTAAGGCTCTATTCGCTAATGATAAGCCCCTGACCCTCAAGAAATTGTCCGTCGTTGAAAGTCCATTAACCATTAAAATTAATAGTAAGGCAGTAAAGATACAGCATTTTCAAATTAGTGGCAATGTATATTTTAGTGCCAGGGATATAGCGACTCATTTGGATAGAAATTTCGCAATAGATACCAGTACCCAGACCCTCAGTATTACCGATAAGGCGCCTACTAAACCTGTCCTTAAACCCTCAACAACAGAAAAAACCGAAAAGGATGTCTTGGTCACGATTGATAATTGGGGGAGTGCTATAAAAAAAGAATACAAAATCAATGATGGGGATTGGCAGCCATACAGCGCTCCTGTAGCCATGACTAATAATGGAACTATATATGCCAGAGGCACTAATGGCGCCAATGTTCTATCCGAAGTTGCCTCCCTTGAATTAAGAAATATCCATAAGCTTATGAAAAAAGTGGATGTCTCGAAATTGAACAAGTGGGCCGTACAGATCTATACCTGTGATATTAACGGAGAGATTATAGGGTATGGAAGTGGGTTTATTGTTTCTTCTGATGGGAAAATAGTGACCAACTTTCACGTTGTGGATATGATGCCTATCATAAAGGTCGTCACTTCAGATGGTAAATTATATGATGTGATCGGAATTACAGCATACGATGCAAAAAATGATATGGCTGTTTTAAAAATCAATGCACAGAACCTTCCTGTTGCCATTCTAGGGGATTCAAACGATGTTGTCTTGGGAGAGGAGGTTGTTACCTTTGGATATCCCTTAGGAAAAGGCCTATCCGTTACCTTTGGTAATGTTAGCAGTCTGAATGCGACACCCGCATATTATCGGAACAGTACCCACGATATTCAGATATCTGCCCCCATATCTCATGGAAACAGCGGCGGTCCCCTCCTTAACATGTATGGTGAGGTAGTGGGTATCAACTATTTATCTACCATCAATGCACAGAATATGAATTATGCTATACCTATCAATGAGGTCAAGCCGCTATTAGCTTCTAACACCGTCAAAACCATTCCTTCTGTTATAAAGGAATCCCATCCAGCTATGAGTGAGATGGAATATGAGTACTACCTCTATTGTAATTACCCTGCCTATAAAACGGGTGACTATGTTTTTAATTTCTCTAATATCTTCTTAAGTAGGGATGCCCAATATCCTGATGACTTATATGTTGAGCTACATTTGGGGGCAGTAGAGTATAGTGAAGTACTCATGGCTGAATTTGAAGGAAATAGAACCATAGTCGAGAAATGGGTTGATGATATCTATCAGAAGGTCAAAGCCCAATTCCCTAATAAAAATGTTTATGTGGGTGTCTTTTTAAATCAGTCTTTCTCTTTACTTCCGCAAGGATATACCAGTCAGGAGGTTTACTATAATAAAGAAACCAATAGTTATGACGTCTTTAGGGTTAAGCTCTGGTATGGATATGAAAACAATCAATTATTTTTAAGATGGTTCTAAAAAGGAGGAACCCGTTAATGAATAAAGTAAGATTGATTTTGGCTTTAACGCTTATTTTATCCCTCTTGTTTTCCATAACTTCTTATGCAGCAAATCCAATAACAGCCAGAGATTATATTAATCTGGGTCTGGAAGCTTTTCGTGAGGAAAAATATGACGAGGCTATCAAGTATTTTGATGATGCGATTAAGCTTGATCCTAAGCTTAACGAAGCTTATATGTATAAGGCAGAAGTCTTAAACCAGCTTAAGAAGTACGAAGAAGGGCTAAAGTGTATAGAATTGGCTATAACGGCCAACCCAAATATTATAGAGAATTATCTGGAAAAGGGAACGTTCCTTTTTGAGCTCAATAGGTATGAAGAAGCTATAGAAGCCTTTAAAAAGGGTTTGGAAGGAGATTCCCAGGACCCTGCTTATGCTACAGATGCCTATTATTTGATGGCCCAAGCCTACCTCTTCTTGAAAGACACAGAGAATTGCCTGCTTACACTCAGGCGTGGTGCATTTTTAGACCCTGAATTTAAAGAGTATATAAGTATATGTGAAGAGTTTTCAAGCCTTGCAACAAACAGAAGCTTCATTGAATTCATGAATGATGAAAGGGAGACAATCCGTGGAGATTTTTATTCTGCAGATTTTCTTTATGAGGATTTCTTTAAGGATGTTGCCTTCCTTGATGCCTCCAAGCATATGCTTGACTCGGAAAAGCAGGAGATAACGTCGTTTAACTCTAAATTTAGCTCAAATATCACTGCGGGCAATATATATAATGCAGCTACAGCAAAGTCCTATGGCCTATCTGAGTTATGTCCCAATAAAGAAGTTATCATAGCCATAGGGAGATTTATTAAAAAGATGTCATTGATTGGCATTAGAGGAACCTATACCCCTCAAAAATTTGAGATCCTCTATACTGGAAAGATTGATGGGCAGCTTAAGGCGGCAATTGTTTATGAAAAAGGTAGCCTGTCCTTTGCGGGTTTGAGTTCTTCAGAAAGCCAAGACTACTATGTATATATCAAAAACAATGGAGTTTGGGAGTTATATACAAGCCTAGCTTATATGGATCAAAATCAAGTGAATATCTTTAGGTAGTGTGAAAGTAATACCCTTCGCAGATGGCTGGCAGACAATTGAGACTCCTTGACATTTGCCAGAAGGGACACCCCAATATAATAAGCTGTATAAGCTCCTGGATTCCTTCAAAAATAATAAAGAATATCAGCGTTTGTTTATTGAGTAAATAACACATAGGAGGATGTCTTTAACGGCATCCTCCGGTTGTTTTACAAACTATAGCCAATGACACAAATTATACACGTGAAGATTATGCTAGTGCATTAGGGAAGTATACAGTGGGTAGTTCTACTGATTGGGGTATTCTTAATAATCTTCCATGGTATGATTATTTGTGGCCATGGAATTGGGCTTAATAATTTTTAGAGGAGTTGGGCTGTTCCGCTATAATCTTTCCAGATATATTAAGCAACATGGAGTGGAGAATCTAACTCTATCAATTTACTATTCAGGTCCTTTTACTCTTACTCCATATCCACCAAGTGTTGATGAATTAAAATGGACTCGAGGTTGAAGGGGATGACATCTTCTATAAAGTCATAATACCATTTCTACCCGATGATATGGTTGAGTATTTGAAAACATATGCAAATAATAAAAAATAAAGAGGTAACAGATACTTCAATTAAAAAAAAAAGACAAAGAACCCATGAGAAGTACTACTTCACATGGGTTCACTAATGATGATATTCATAACTCAACTCATTAAGCTCTAAGAAAAAGTGTGAGATATAACAATCTTTGATGTTTAATCGAACTCCTAGTCCTACTGCTTCTTAAGCTTGGCCAATGCCTCTGCCAGAGCAGAATTGATGGAGGTATCACTGTCCTGCTTGCGTAAGAACTGAGTGACTTCCTTTTTATTAACGGTTTCAGTCTTGCGCTTCTTAAAGGCTGACAGCTTCTCTCGATAGCCGCAGGCACAGAAGAAGGACTTATCCTCACCCTCGCCGCGAATCTCCATGGCTTTATGGCATTCGGGACACCTGGCATTGGAGGTTTGCGATACATTCTTGCGGAAACCGCATTCCCTGTCGGGGCATACCAGCATCTTTCCTCTTTTTCCGTTAACCTCAAGGAGGAACTTGCCGCATTGGCACCGTTCGCGGGTCATGTTCTCATGCTTATAGACATGGCTGCTGGCGATGACCGCTCCCACCAGGTGCACCGCATAATCCTTCATATTCGCCACAAAGGCCCTGGAGTCTGTCTGACCCTTGCTAATCAAAGAGAGCTGCTGCTCCCATTTTGCCGTAAGCTCGGGGGATTTGAGGTCGGGGGGGACAAGTTCGATTAACTGGATACCTTTGGAGGTGGGGACAATCTCCTTGCCCCTTCTTTCCACATAGAAGCTGTCAAAGAGCTTTTCAATGATATCGGCTCGGGTGGCGGGCGTCCCCAATCCGCTGGTGCCTTGGATAACCTCTTTGAGAACCTTATTCTCCATATACTTCCCAGGATGCTCCATAGCCGATAGCAGCGTCGCCTCGGTGAAGCGTGGTGGTGGTGAGGTCTTTCCATTGATCATTTTCACAGATAAAACAGGCTCCTTCTGACCCTTGGTAAGGGAGGGAAGGGTTTGATGATCATCCGTCTCATCACCTTCATCATCATCTGCGCCAGAATCGTTAGAATAAATATCCTTCCAGCCTAGAGAGGAGATGATGCGTCCCTTGGCTGTAAAGATTTCTCCCGCAATGTCCACTTTCACGGTGGTCTGTTCATACTCAAAGGCCGGGCTTAAGACAGCCAGGAAGCGCTTGACAATGAGGTCATAGATATGGCGCTCTTCATTTGTCAGGCTAGACAAATCCACATATTGTTCTGTAGGAATAATGGCATGGTGATCGGTGACCTTGCTGTTGTCGACCAAGCGCTTGGTGGGCGTAACCCTATTTCGTATCAAGCCTTGAGCACTTTTCATATAGGGGCCTACCGCTATGCTTTTCAGCCTGTCAATAAGTGTGGGAACCATATCGTCGGTGATATAGCGGGAATCCGTGCGAGGGTAGGTCACTAGCTTGTGGCTTTCGTATAAACGCTGCATCAGGGACAGGGTCTTTTTGGCCGAATAACCATACTTTCGATTGGCATCTCTCTGGAGCTCCGTCAGGTCGTAGGCCAAGGGAGGAAGCTCCTTTTTGGCTTCTTTGATGACTTCTGTAACGGTTCCGGTTTGTCCTGCCGCGCGTGCGACAATGGCCTCGGCCTTGGCTTTATCAGATAGGCGTGTCTGTCCGGTTTTCCTGTCCTGCCAGAGGACCTGAAAGTCCTTAAATCCGGCGCGTATCGTCCAATAATCCTTTGGGATGAAACGTCGGATCTCATTATCCCTTTCAACGATCATGGCCAAGGTAGGAGTTTGAACCCTTCCGGCTGAAAGCTGGGCATTATATTTGCAGGTTAGGGCTCGGGTTACATTAAGACCGATAAGCCAATCTGCTTCAGCTCGGCTTTGGGCGGACAGGTATAGATTGTCATAGGCCTTGGAGGGCTTGAGGTTTTGAAACCCTTCTCTGATGGCCTTGTCGGTTTGGGAGGAAATCCATAACCGCCGAATGGGCTTTCTGAAGCCCGCTTTTTCTATAATCCAACGGGCGACCAGCTCGCCTTCCCGCCCCGAGTCCGTGGCTATGACCAATTCGCTGACATCGTCCCTGTGAAGGAGCCCCCTGACAATGCCAAACTGCCTCGCGGTTTCCTTGATGACGACTAGCTCCATTTTTTTTGGCAGCATGGGGAGGTCCTCAAGATTCCAGGTTTTATATTTTTGGTGATATATCTCCGGGTCGGCCAGTGTCACCAGATGACCCAGAGCCCAGGTGACAATATAGCGGGCCCCCTGGATATAGCCGTTGTTGTTTTGGGTGCACTGAAGCACCTTGGCAATATCTTTAGCGACCGAGGGTTTCTCGGCCAATACAATGATCTTACTCATAGTGTACCTTTCTTAAATAACAAGTGTCTTTCTATTATACACTATATCAGGCGGTCAAACCGCAAGTTTTCGCCATAATTTGAGTTATGCTCTACCTGGATCAGACTTTTTTCCATGAGAAGGGTATTCTTTAAATAAACCTCTCTTTTAGTTCGGAGGGTACGATGTTTAACATAATAAATTCAATAGTCTTTTTGGCAATTCTATTTTATAACCTCTATGTGGTGGCCTTTTATGCAAAGGATTATGTTTATCAGTTCAGAAGGGGAATTCTCCGATGCCTTTCCCTCCAATTGATGATAGCCTTGGGGGTCGGGTTTAAATTCATCAACGCCATGAATGGAGGGGCTTTCCTTGATCAGCTTGTGGCATCAGGCCTGCTGGTAATGGCTATACTTTCATGCATTACCTCTTTTGCCCGTGGTGAAGGTATCTCCGAGAAAGGTCTCTTTGCTTTTTTGGCTTTTACTCCATGGGAGAAGATAGAGGGCTATGCGTGGAAAAAGCATTTTAATGATAGGAACAGCTACCTTATTCTGAAACTTAAGCATAAAGACCGTAATGATCAGGAACGGTATACCGTTGTTCGTAATGAATATAAGGAAGAAATTGACCAACATCTGAGAAAGTATCTCCGCACACCTGCTTGATACAGTTCTCCATGTAAAACGAAAAGTCCTGGGTCTCCTTTTGGTAACCACAGGACTTTTATTATTAGGTGTGTAAAATTCCAAACATAGTTTATGCTTTAATCTTTGGACTTAGGCATTCTGGACATTCTTTTTTGAACCGATGCTCAGAATCAGGTTAAGCAGGATACCGAAGATGGCTGCACCGGCAACACAGGGAATCTCAATGCCAAAGAAGGGAATGTTTCCACCAAAGCCATAATTTCCTCCAAGCCCAATGATCATGATGGTTGAAATAACAGCTATATTTTTAGAGCTGAACAAATCGACCTTTTTCTCGACCATAATGGCAACACCCTGTGCGGCAATCGCACCGAAAAGGTAGACCTCTAGGCCGCCAATAACAGCCGTAGGGATGGAGTAGATGGTGTTGACCAGAGGCGTAAAGCAGGCGATGATCATGGCGACAATGGAGGCAGCTATTAGCACAGGAACTGAGAAAACCCTGGTAAT
The DNA here is from genome assembly GCA_023415205.1 of Bacillota bacterium. Lineage (GTDB taxonomy): Bacteria > Bacillota > Clostridia > DSM-8532 > DSM-8532 > DTU059. The sequence continues at coordinate 106,822 of JAEZLR010000045.1, forward strand.
AGCCATTGCACTGATGTTTTCACCGTAGTTGGTGCCTGCAGGTCCACCGACTAAACCAGAGACGATATCCCCGATTCCGTCGCCGACGAGGTTGAGCCCCAGCTTGTCAGCGATATTGTAGCGTTTATCAGTGCCCTTTTTCTTTGCCAGGTCATTGACATAAATATCAAGCTGGTAAACATGGGCGGTTGATTCAGGGATGGTGGCGATGGCAATGGGCATGATGGCGGCTACAGCCATCCATGAGGGTTGGGGCAAGGTAAAGGTCGGCAGGGCAAAAATACCACTGTTGACCACTTCGGCAGGGAGAACCTTAAACAGGTTGATCCCTGTAATCAGCTTAATGACGAAAGCAGCTAAGCAACCAAGGATGGGGCCTAATAACAGAGGAAGCTGTCCGGCCATACCCTTAAGATAAACAGAGAACAGAATAGTCGAAATCAATGTAACCAGTGAAACGATCCAGGCCATATTCTGGGCTAACTGAGCCTGTGTATCGGCAACTGCTATGGCTCCGTTGAAGGAGGCGGCATCTGTCAAAGCGGTCCCCGCTAGGGTTAAACCAATGACCATGGCGATGGGGCCGGTAATGGAAGCAGGAAGAATTTTTTCGATGGATTCTCTTCCAAAGCGCTTAATAATTAAACCAGCAATGATGGAGACAAACCCGGACATGACAATACCAAATTGTGCGACGGCAATCTTCTCATTGATTACCGCTCCAGCTAAAGCCTCCGAGCTCATCAGGCCTGCAATGGCAGCCACATAGGAGAAGCTGGAGCCATAGTACAAGGGAATCTGCCTTCCTGTAACGAAAAGGAAGCAGATGGTGGCAAGACCGCTGGCAAAAATGGTAGTGGAAATATGGAAGCCTGTGATGATAGCAACAGCCACTGTGGCAGGGAACATGACAATAACCTGCTGGATGGCATAGAGCAATAACTTCCAAATCGGTGGCTTTTCGTCGGGAAGGTACCCGATAACCTGTTGTTTGTTGGCCATGATAGAATCCCCCTTGATATAATAAAATTTAATTGGGTACTTTTTCAAAGAGCTGTACGCAGGTCTCTCCGTCCCATTCTTCCACATGAACTGCGACCACCTCTGATTTTGAGGTGGGGATATTCTTTCCCACATAATCAGCTCGAATGGGAAGCTCACGATGTCCACGGTCAATAAGGACGGCAAGCTGAATGGTAGCCGGTCTCCCCAAAGCCATAATGGCATCCATGGCTGCCCGGACGGTTCTTCCGGTGTAAATGACATCATCCACCAGGATGACGTTCTTTCCAATCACAGAAAAGGGTATATCGGAAGCGTTCAGGGTGGGATCTTTGTTGACCTCAACAAGATCGTCACGGTAGAGGCTGATGTCAAGGACTCCCATATCAATGGTAGCCCCTTCAATAATATTAATGGCCTTGACCAGCTTGGAAGCGAGGGGTACACCCCGGGTCTTGATGCCGATAATACAAAGCTGATCCACTCCGCGGTTTTTCTCTAGGATTTGATGTGCAATACGGATAATTGATCTTTCAACCGCGACGTCATCCATAATCTGTGCCTTAAGCTTCACGATTGGGTCTCCTTTTCGTATTGTATGAAAAACAAAAAATCTTGTCTGGTGCCAGACAAGATTATACTTACATGGTAGAAGGTTATCTGCACAAAGGCGCAACTAACCCTACAAATTCCCTATGTAATATCTTGTTGGCATCTCTGTACCAAACTTAAAGACATATTGTTCCTACCTATTCTATCATCCTGTACAAGGTATTGCAACCTCAAACATTGATCAATTTATTTGAATGGAACAGAGGGAAAGGGTATACTTAACATAGACTGTGGGAGGTATTTTTTGTGGAGTTTATAGTCATACTTATCATTGGGTTCTTGATATTTCTATTAGACACACGGTATCGGACCATAAAAGAAAAGAAGAAGCTTAAGCTAAAGCTTAAAGAATCCTGGGGCAAGCTTCCCAAAAACCAGTATGAACCCTTGGACTTTAAAACCTTCTCGCAACTGTTTAGGAGTTATGACAGCCAAACAGCCTCTCCTATCATTGATGATATTACTTGGAACGACCTGGAGATGGACAAATTCTACAGTCATATCAACAGCACACTGACCTCTATGGGGGATCAGGCGCTATACTCCCTCCTAAGAACCCCCATCTATGATAGAAGACGTTGGCTGGAGAGGAACTCCACGATAGAGTATTGGGAAAAACACCCGGAACAGCGGGAGAGAATACAATTAAAGCTCGCAAAAAATGGGAAATATACACCCGACCGTCTGAATGTTTGGATGGAACCTAATGATTATCTTGAGCTTAGGGATAAATGGATGTACAAGGTTCTTACTTTTCTTCCTTTCTTATTTTTACCCTTTTCACTTATTCATGTGGGTGCGGGAGTTATTTTTGCCATTGTAAGCCTCGCCTGTAATGCCATTTATCATGAGTTAACCGTTAAAAAGGTCCATTCGGGGATTGAAGCCGTCACACAAGCAGTCAGATTGGTTGAGCTTGGTAAAAGCCTAGCTGAAGAACCCATTGAGGAATTGGAGAATAGATTTGAATCCCTCTCAGAACGCTTAAAAGTTCTTGCCCCTCTTCTCAAGAAAGGCAATATTGGTAACCTCTGGGTTAGTTTTACGGGTGATATGGTTGCGGACCTTATGGCATTAATAAGAATGGTCTTTCTAGTAGATGTATGGAGTTATCAGTCCTCTATCCATATGCTAAAGCAGCATCGGCAGGAGGTAATAGCCTTAATCAAAGAAATCGGTGAAATAGATGCAACAATCTGCATGGCCTCCTATAGAAAAAGCCTTTCTGCCTGGTGTCTACCCCAAATTCAATGGGAGCCCTCTATAAGTGATGATGATATTGAGGCGGAGCAGGTGGTACACCCCCTTCTTACAGAATGCACCCCAAACCCCATAGTAGCCTCTAAAGCAACTCTGATTACGGGTTCCAATGCCTCTGGAAAATCCACTTACTTAAAGACTATTGCACTCAATACGCTCACAGCACATACCCTTTGTATGTGTTTTGCTGGCCATTGGATATCACAACCCCTCTTTCCCATAACCTCCATGGCTTTGAGGGACAGCATTTTAAACGGTGAAAGCTACTACGTTGCTGAAATTAGGTCCCTTAAGAGGATTTTTGACCTTTCGTCGGGTTCCATGAAGTGCCTCTGTATTATCGATGAGGTTCTTCGGGGAACCAATACCATTGAACGTATTGCAGCCTCCTCTCGGATACTGAATGCCCTGACCCGGCTTAACACCTGTGTCTTTGCTGCTACCCACGATGTGGAACTCACTTATATTCTTAGGGATGTCTTTGAGAACAAACATTTTGAGGAGAGCATCACCGACGCGGATATCACTTTTGATTACCAACTCAAAGAAGGTAAGGCAACCACACGTAATGCCATTAAACTTCTAAGACTGATGGGATTTGAAGACGATATAATTCATGGTGCAGAAGAGGCGGTCACTGGTTTTGAGCGACACAATCAATGGCCGGTCCTAAATGAAAAAGGAGTTTAACACCTATGCTGAAGTTAATATCTTGGAATGTGAACGGCTTAAGAGCCGCTATTGGTAAAGGGTTTCTCGATTTTTTCGATAGAGAGAAGCCTGACGTGTTATGTTTACAGGAAACGAAATTATCTGAAGGTCAGTTAGATCTGGCCCTTGAGGGGTACGACAGCTACTTTAATTATGCAGAAAAGAAGGGGTATTCGGGAACGGCTGTTTATACCCGTATCAAGCCCTTGAAGGTTACCTATGGCATCGGCATTGATGAGCATGACCACGAGGGACGAGTTATAACCCTTGAGTTCAAGGAATGCTTTCTGGTTAATGTGTATACACCCAATTCACAGAGGGAACTGATGCGGCTGCCCTATCGTATGTCCTGGGAGGATGCCTTCAGAGCCTACCTACTCTCCCTAGATGGGATCAAGCCTGTTATTGTCTGTGGGGACCTGAATGTGGCCCATACCGAGATAGACCTTAAAAACCCGAAATCCAACAGACAGAGTGCCGGGTTCTCCGATGAGGAAAGAGGTAAGTTCACAGAGCTTTTAGAAGCGGGTTTTTTGGACTCCTTCCGCTTCTTTTATCCGGACAAGGTGGAGGCCTATACCTGGTGGTCCTACATGTTCAAAGCCAGAGAAAAAAATGTAGGATGGCGTATTGATTATTTCTGTGTTTCCAAGTCCCTTGCGGCTAAAATCAAGGACGCCATCATCCATGCTGATGTGATGGGGTCCGATCATTGTCCTGTGGAGCTTCGGATTGAAGAAGAGCCTTTCCTATAGAGAAGTCCCCATGGTTGGAGAACCTAGTTTGCTTTTGGGCCGCCTTTTCCATAATGGTCTAATCCCTGTGGGACGTGCATAGGATAGATTGTCCTGCACTGACTTTGGGCATAGGGAGTGGTATTGTGGAAGCACTTAATCATGTACTAGTATATGATGACATCAAAGAGAATCTATACGGGCTAAGTGAACATGAGGCAGCAAAAAACCTTGAGGTTTATGGAAAGAATATTTTAAAAGCCCATAAAAAAAAGACATGGCTGAAAGCCCTTGTCTCTCAGTTTACGGATCTGATGATCATTATACTGATAGCATCGGCTGCCGTGTCTTTTTTTATGGGCGAAAACAGTGAAGGCATCGCCATCTTGGCGATTGTTTTGCTTAACGGATTCCTGGGATTCTTTCAAGAAATGCGAACTGAAAAGGCCCTTGAGGCCTTGATGAGTTTGGCCGCTCCCCATGCCCGGGTATTAAGGGATGGAGCGGTTAAGGATATACCCGCGGATTTGGTGGTTCCGAGGGATGTCATTCTCCTGGAAGCGGGAAATCGCGTTCCTGCCGATGCGGTATTATTTGAAGCTAACACCCTCTACTCCGATGAGTCCATGCTGACCGGTGAATCTGTTCCCGCTTTAAAAGTGAAAACGGATGAAAACAAGACCAAGCTCAACGGAATTTCCCCCAATAACCGGATTTATATGGGGAGCATGATTACCAATGGAACGGGTAAGGCCATTGTGGTCAGCACTGGAATGGAAACCGAGATGGGCAAGATCGCTGATATGATTGAGACCGCAGGTATCCAGGAAACGCCCCTTCAGAAGAAGCTGGAAAAGCTGGGCGAAATCATGGTCACCGGATGCTTGGCCATTTGTGCCGTTGTGTCACTTATCGGAGTGTTAAGAGGTGAACCCTTGATACAGATGCTCTTAAGCGGCATAAGCCTGGCCGTCGCGGCAGTACCCGAGGGTCTGCCGGCAGTGGTCACCATTGCCCTGGCCATCGGGGTACGGCGTATGGTTCAAAGAAATGCCCTGGTCAGGAGGCTTCCGGCGGTGGAAACCCTGGGGTGCGCAACAGTCATCTGCTCCGATAAAACCGGCACATTAACGGAGAATAGAATGACTGTGGTGATGGCTTATGCGGGGAAGAACCCGTATACCCTTGAAAAGAATGATGAGGGTAGACTGGCAGCCTATTGCAGGGGCAGGGAGGTTCATACTGAGAAAACCTTTGGGCTTAAGCTATTGCTTAAAATAGGAATGCTCTGTGGAAATACCCGAATCCAGAACACGGCGGGAGACCAAAAAGCCTTGGACATAGAGGGTGATCCAACCGAGGTGGCATTGGTCAGGGCGGCGCTGGATACCGGTATGGATAGAAGTAGTGTGGAAGCCAATTACCGGCGGGTCAGGGAGATCCCTTTTGATTCAGATCGGAAACTCATGTCGGTGGTTTGCCGAACCGGAAAGGGGGAATTAATACTTTTTGCCAAGGGGGCCCCGGAGATCATACTGGAGCGATGCAGCCATATTCTAGTGGCTGATCGTGAGCGAGAGATGACTTATGACGACCGTGAGAACATCATGGGGGAGTGCCGTGAGATGACCTCAAAGGCCTTGCGTGTTATGGGCTTTGCTTACAGGACCCTCCAGCCCCAGCTCCTGTGGGGTGAAAAAATTGAGCAGGGTTTTGTCTTTGTAGGTTTGGCGGGTATGACCGATCCTCCAAGAAAGGAAGCCGTGGAGGCCGTGGCCCACTGTCGCAAGGCGGGTATCAAAACTGTCATGATCACGGGGGATCACAAGCAAACCGCGGCGGCTATTGCTTCAAAGATTGATATTTACCGTGACGGCGACTTGGTGCTCACAGGATCAGAGATGGATCAAATGACTGACAAGCAGTTGGAGGAAGCGTGTGACAAGGCAACGGTTTTTGCCAGGGTTTTCCCACGGCATAAATTACGCATAGTTAGAGCTTACAGAAAAAAAGGGCATATAGTGGCCATGACTGGGGATGGGGTCAATGATGCCCCTGCCGTAAAGGATGCCGATATTGGAATAGCCATGGGCCAGTCAGGGACCGATGTTACCCGTCAGGCCGCGGCTATGATCCTGATGGATGACAATTTTTCAAGCATTGTGGCTGCCGTGGAAGAGGGTAGAAATATTTACTCCAATATTCGAAAATTTATACGATACCTGCTATCCTGTAATGTGGGTGAGGTGCTCACTATGTTCCTGGCCACTCTGGTAGGCCTTCCCATCCCCTTGCTTCCGGCCCAAATTCTCATTGTGAATCTGGCAACCGATGGATTGCCTGCTATTGCCCTTGGGCTTGAACCCGGCGACCCGGATGCCATGCTTCAGTCCCCCAGATCACCCAATGAAAGTGTGTTTGCCCATGGGCTCTCCTCCATCATTGTCATAAGGGGCATTTTGATTGCTTTTTCGACATTGGCAAGTTTCTTATTAATATTTGCTTTAAGTAAAAATTTAGTTCTTGCCCGAACCTGCGCATTGGTCACCTTGGTGATGTCTCAGCTTATTCATGTTTTTGAGTGTAAGTCTGAGGCCAGGGGACTCTTTGAAATAAAGCTCTTTTCCAATCCCTACCTGGTTTATGCCGTGTTAAGCTCTGTCTTCATGCTGCTAAGTGTTATCTATCTTCCCTTTATGCAGCCCATTTTTGCCACCACACCCCTCAAGCTTTTTGATTGGATGATTGCTGGGGGGTTAAGCCTTCTGGTGCCTATCGTCAACAGTGCCATCCGAGAGGTCAAGAATAAAAAGGTATCATCTTAGTTATGAAGCCTTAAGAAGGTGGGATTATTCTAAGAGGGAGGGTATAATGTCCTAGAAGTAAATGGTATAATTAAGGAGACTTAACTAACTAAAGAAAAGGGTGATGTAAATGCTTAGAATTGAGCATGTTTCCAAGACTTATTCCAAAGGTAAGGTTAAGGCTGTGGATGATATTTCACTTGAGGTAAGGCCTGGTGAAATTTTTGGGTTCCTTGGGCCTAACGGTGCAGGTAAAACTACCACCATCAAGATGATTACAGGCATATTGCCCGTAGACCAAGGTAAAATCACCATATATGGCCATGATATTGAGCGGGAGCCCATTAAAGCTAAGCTGAGCATGGGGTTTGTTCCCGATACCCATGATGTTTATGAACGCCTTTTGGGTATTGAATATCTCAATTTTATTGCGGATGTGTACAATATAGATATCCAATCACGCAAAGATCGCATTGGCAAATATCTTGAAATGTTTGAAATGAAGGAAGCTGCAAGCCAGCCTATAAAAAGTTATTCTCACGGTATGAAGCAGAAGATTATCCTTACTGGGGCCCTTCTTCACCAGCCACCCCTGTGGATATTGGATGAACCCCTCACCGGTCTGGATCCAAGATCTGCACATCTTTTGAAGGAGGAAATGCACAGCCATTGCTCTAAGGGGAATACGGTCTTTTTCTCCACCCACGTCCTGGAGGTTGCTGAAAAGCTCTGCCACCGTATAGGGATCATTAATAAAGGGAAAATCATTGCCATTGGTACCCTGGAGGAATTAAGGAAGTCGGGTGATGCCTCCCTTGAAAGCATCTTCCTCAGTATGACTGAAGAAGGAAGTGGCTATCATGGCTAATTTTTTCAACCTGCTTAAAATCCAACTGAATGCAAGATACGGTTTTTCCATGATGCGCTATTCTATGAAAAATGATAAGAAGGCTCTGTGGAGAGGCATCGGTTTGGGCCTCGTTCTGCTATTGGCCCTTTTAGAGGTTATGGGTCTCTATGTCTTTTTTCTGATTGAGCTTTACAAAGCAGGTGAAGCCCTTGGAGCCCCCCAGTTTATTCTTACTATGGCGACAGTTGCTGCAGGTCTGCTGATTCTCTTTTTCGGAATTTTCTATATTCTTAGCACTTTGTTTCTTGCTAAGGACACTGAGCTTCTGGCCTCCCTGCCCGTATCCCAAGAAAGTATATTTACTTCTAAGTTTATGATGGTTCTGATAGGCGAGTATCCTTTTGCTTTTTTAATTATGCTGCCGCCGGTGATTATTTATGGCGTGAATATGCATAAAGGACCCTTCTACTATCTGTTAGCCCTGCTCGGCACACTGATTCTTCCATTAATTCCCTTGATTCTATCTGCCCTGACGTCTCTGATTCTGATGAATGTTGTCAGCCGATCAAAGCGCCGTGATCTGATAACCATCCTAGGCTCCATTGTCTTTCTAGTGGGTGTGGTTGCCGGACAGAATTATCTTCTTAGCCGAATGCCCTCCAATGGCACTGAGTTTATGCTGGCACTCATACAGAACAGTCAGGATTTCATTGCCTTTATGGGGCGCGCCTTTCCTCCATCGGTATGGATTACCCGTATGTTATCCTCCGACGTTTCCGTAGCTCTCTATAACCTTGGGTATCTTCTATTATCCTCCGCAGTTGCCTTCGTTCTGGTTTACTATTTAGCTTCACGCATCTATACCAGGGGGGCTACAGCGCATCTGGAAACCCGCTCTAAGCAGGGTAGTAAAAAACTAAATTACAAGTCCTCTTCCCAAATCCTAGCCCTTTTTAAAAATGAATGGCGTATTATCCTCAGAACCCCTATTTATGTGCTGAATTCGTTGACCTCAGTTATAATGGCTCCTCTCATTCTCATGATGCCCCTGTTTGGAGGGAATTTAGCCAATGATCCGGATATTAAGTTTGTCCTTGATCTTATAAGAAAAGCCGAAGCACAATCGGGACTTTTGTTAATCCTCTCGGGGGTTGTATCGTTATTTGCCCTGATTAATCCAGCAGTGTCCAGCACCTTTTCCAGAGAGGGGAAGCAATTTTGGATTCTTAAAAATATACCGGTGGCGCCTGAAATTCAGGTCTATGGTAAGCTATTGGCAGGATACTCCATTTCTTTTCTGGCAGTGCTACTATCGGTTATTGGCGCCATGATCTCCTTTAAGCTGTCACCTCTTCTGGCGCTGATGGTCATCCTTCTCTGTTCTCTTGCCATGATTCCCGTGAGTGCCTTAAGCCTATTGATCGATCTGATTCGTCCCAAGCTGGCCTGGAACAATCCACAGGAAGCCATCAAACAGAACATGAATGTTGTTTTAGGCATGCTGGTAGGGTTTCTTGTGCTATCCCTTTTAGGCGTGCTGGGGTATTTCCTGATAAGCTCAGGGCTTAGCCTTTTTGCACTGTTTGGCGTAATGCTGATTGTTCTCATACTGGCCTCGTATTTTTCTGTCATGCTATTAAAGAAAAACGCCCAAAAATTCTATCATAAAATTGAAGCCTAGGTAGCTTCTTAAGAACCCTTTGAGCACAGAGAAAAAGCCATGGAGGGCTTGTACTCCATGGCCTTTTAATTCCAACCATTTTCAATAATTCTTCATAATTTCATCCCAGATATTAAGCTCAAGGGTTTTGTCCTGAGAATACTCTGGGATGTTGCCCAGACGCCAGAGAGACAGGCCTCTTATACCAAAGAGCTTAGCCAGCTTGATCTTCTCGGCGATACTTCGCTGATTCTCATACCAGATCACATTTTGGGTGCCATCCTCATCATCAAAAAACTTTGCATAAGGGTTTTGGCTCAGGTTGGAATAGTTAAGGGTGGCCCCTTTTGAAAAGCGATCCTTCAACTGCTTGTAGGAGGGGTGGTAGGGGATGCGGTTGATGACTTTCCCCTCCTTCAGCTTCCATTGCACTGAATCCATGGAAAGCTGGAGCCATATTTTATTTCTGTCCTGTACTCCGGAAACCGGATCGGTAATACTTTTTAGTGCGTAATAAATCTCGTCGAAGGGCGTAACCGGGGTATCGGTATACCCTATTTGCATTTCTGCCTCGGTTAAAGAGACCGCATCATAATCATGGGCCATGAGGATGACTCTGTCGGCCAATTGACCGATGGTTTTATAGTCATAACCATCGAAGTAGGATTGGCCGGGCTTTCCTCTGGGATGCACTGCCACATAAAGCTTCTTGCCGGTCTTAGAGAGCTCATCCTTAAGCTCCTTCAAAAAGGTATTATAGGAGAGCTTAAGGGCTTCACCCTTAAAACCCTCAAAATCGGAAACCAGTCCGTCAAAGCTTGTGTCGTATCCGTGCTTACGGGTAAGGTTAACCTGATCCACCATGCTTTGGATAACCTGTTTCCTGACCTCAGGGTGTGTTACGATATACTCGGCAAGGGATACCGGCTTTTGGGTGGTTTCATCCAGTACCGTTTCCTCTTTGATGAAGAACATAAGCTGTCGGGAGAGTCCGCTTGTTTCAGCCTTGGAGACTACGTCTGCGTACCCGGTGGGGATGTAATATTCGTTTTCTCCGCCGTCAGTGTTTATGACAACCTTCTTATTCAAAGGGTCATATTCCATTCGGGCCCATCCAAAGCTGACCGAGTCCAGGGATGAAAATTTATCAAGCTGGCTAGCGGAGCTTATGGCATAAAAGGCATGAAGCTCGCTAAGGGGTGTGTTGAGCTTCTCATACATTCTAATCATCATGACAACCGCCTGTTCACGGGTTGCGGAATCATTGGGCCCAAATCTGTTCGAGTCAAAGCCTGTGATGATACCCAGATCTTTGCCGAGGGTGATATATCCGTAATTGCGGCTTACATCTGAAAACGGCTGGCCCAGAGTATTCAATTGACCAGCAAGGACATCCAGCCCAAGGGTGCGGACAATCATCACGGCCATTTCTTCCCGGGTGATGGGATCATCGGGTCGGAAGGTATCACTGTCCTTTTTAATAGCCCCATGAAGAAGGGCCGTCTCGATGGAACTGTAAAACTTCTGGGAAGGACGGTTGTCTAAAAAGCTTCCTGCTGCCGGTGTTACGGATTCCCAACCCATAAGCCGCACAAGAAAGGTGACAAATTCCCCCCGGCTGATGGTCCTTCCCAAGCCAAATTGGTTATCTCCAATCCCCTGGGTGATATTCAGTTCTCTTAGGCGATGGACCTGAGCATCCGACCAATGGTTTAAAGGGACATCGTTAAAACGGGTAAGAGCCACAATCTTGGTGGGTAATAGTCCGGACATAAGGGTGAAGAAAAGTGTAAAAATCACTAAAAATGTGATGTGTTTTTTTAAGGGCATAATCATCCAACCTTTACTTTCTCATGGTCATAGAAAATTATATTACAGGGAGAGCTTATTATCAATTATAGTGCCAACCCAGAGACTTACAATTTATAAAATAACCATAATATTTTACCATACTCTATCCGATGAATAAAGGGAGAACATATATGATCTAATGGAGGAGGTCTATGGCAGATCAAGAATTCAAAGCTATCCTGGATAGCTTAAAGCTATTTGACCGGATGTATGAATCCATTCGTTTGGTAGACCCTGTTCTTAAGCAGGTGCTCAACTATCAGAATAATTCTCTTTGTGAGATGGATGTTTTTTGTTATACCTACTGGGAGAAGAATGAGATATGTGATAGTTGTATCTCTATGCGGGCCTATCAGGAGAATAAGACCTTCGTGAAGATAGAAAATATGGGGGATAGGATTTATCTTGTGACTGCTCTACCTCTGGAATTAATGCATCGCAGCAGAAGGGTGGTTATTGAGCTTCTCAAGGATATCACCCAATGCCTGATTATTGATCAGGAGTTGCTCAACAAGAGTCATGAGATCAATTCTCTTAACGATCTTGTTATGAAGGATGCCCTGACAGGCTTGTTTAACAGACGCTATATCAATGAAAGATTACCGGCAGACCTTATCAATATGACCCTTACCAGCCAATATCTTTCCATCATTATGACAGACATCGATCATTTTAAAATTGTAAACGATAACTATGGCCATCTTGCGGGAGATGAGGTTTTAAAGGCCTTTTCAGGGATGCTGCTGTCCTGCCTTAAAAGAGAAAGCGATTGGGTGGGACGTTTTGGAGGCGAGGAGTTCCTTATATGCCTTCCCGGAGCCAAGCTGGAGAAGGCCCGCGAGATTGCTGAACTGATGCGAGTAAAGGTTGAGAACACGCCAATTAAGGCCCTGGAACACACCCTGAGCATCACGGCCAGCTTTGGTGTTTGCTGTATGAAGCCTTCTCAGGAGAAAACCCTGGATACCTATATTGGTTGTGCTGATGATAAGCTCTATAAGGCCAAGCAAAAGGGTAGAAACAGGGTGGAAGCCTGAAATAGCTAATGAAAGGATGCTATCTCTGTCAAATCCAGAGAGAATAGATATAGGTGAGGTAAACCATGAAAATCCTGTGTATATCAGCTTCCAACACACAGCATATGGGACTCAGTGGCACTTCTGTGAAGACCTGCACCCTTATTGAAAGAATCATTTTAGAATCCAATGCCAATGTCACGATTGAAACTCTTCCCCTCATGAGCCAGCGTATCAAATTCTGTTTAATGTGCGGGGATTGCAGTGAGGAAGGTCTGTGTTCTTATGACAAGGATTTCAATGAAATTTATAGCAGGCTTTTAGAGGCAGATTTGGTTTTCTTTGTGGTTCCGCACTATTCACCCCTTCCGTCAAAGCTGATGGCCATATTTGAAAAAGTCAATGAGATCACCTATGTGAATTGGCTCAAGATTCCCCAATTTGAGTCCCCCTTTAGAGGGAAGGTGGCTGCCATTGTGGGTCATGGGGGAATGGCCGAGAATACGGAAACCCTGAGGTATTATCACGAGGCGCTCATCAAGCCCATAGCCAATACTTTAAAGGCCTGTGGCTTCACGGTTGTAGGCCTGAATGAGAGCTTTCCCATGGGTGCTCCCTTTGGGCTTGAGAATGATGCCTGCATCCAGCCCAGAGAGGATATTGTCTTTCCGGATATCCTTCAAAACTGGGAGCTTATCGAAAAACGCATCCGGCCTCTTGTTGAAAATGGGTTGAAGGCCATTGAACGTTAGAAGGGATGCTCAATTCTTATTTACCATACTTTTTATGATGTAAAAGGCCGGAAGGATCAAGAAGGTTTTTAGGGGTAACACCCATTCATAGACGCCCCAAATAACCAAGAGCATGTGGCCTGAAGCAGCTATCAGAAGAGCCGTCATTCCAATGCGTATATAGGTGCTCAGTCCCACCCTCAGATATTGATTAAGCGTTATCCCCCTGGTTAAGGAAATCAGGGCAGGTAGCGATAGGCTCATCAGGATGAGATTGATGATGAGAAGGTTGGAAAAGCTTGATTCCAGTGCCGTCGGCTGATACTCATATGAGGCGTTATGCCTCTGAATACTGTTTTTAGTTCGTTGATATAGAATTCTAGATCAAAGATGTTTTCCTGGGGGAGATAACGGGAGGGAACCCACAGTCGGGGTTCAATGAAGCGGAGAACAAAAATGACTAGGGCTATACCAACCAAGCTGATTACAAAAAACCGAAGACAAAGGAAAAAATGACGCCGTAGGAAATCTCTCCAATACATATTCTCGAGGTTGATCTTGACAAAGGAAGCACTTCTTTTCCAGAATCTTATCAGAAGCTTTATCATTTCAAGTGCAAGCCCCAGACCTAAACAAAAAAGTAAGATATCCTGAAACTGTGAAAGCATAACAGGCATCTTGTCATAAATAACGATTTGATACGCGCCAACGTCAAGATGAAGCTTTTTGACGAGGATGTCCTCAAGGGTGCTTTCCTTAAAGTGCTCCTTTGCAAGGGAGGAACTTTGAATCAGAACTGTTTTAAGGGGAAGTTCACTCATCTCCTGGTGGCTTGATAAAGGGACATAGACTTGTTCCAAGCCATCGGAGCCAAGAAGGGTTACCAGTGAGTCTGGTGGTTTGTACAAACCAATAATGGTATACTCCTTATCGAATATTTGGATGCTGTTTCCAATGACATTCAGGCTCATAAAAAGCTTACTGGCGAGTGTCTCACTGATAACCGCAACATTTCTTCCCCATTGGTAGGCCTCCTCCGTTATAAAGGTGCCACTGGTGAGAGTCCATTGGGAGAATAGGGGATAATCGGAATCTGTCAGGGTAACCGTAACCGGGAAAGTCTGAATCCCATTTATAAGATGGCTAGGAACCTGGGAGGAAAAGGAGATCGTTCCTCCTTGAAACTCTGTCTCCAAGAGCTCTAGATCACCGATCTGCATCAGGGAATCCGAACCGAAAAGCTTGGCTTGAAGATCAACTCTTTCATAGCTTTCTGATTCACTTAACCGAAAACAGGCATTGAAGGCAGATGCGGCCAAAGAAAATAGAAACAGCAAAGCAAGGGATAGAGCGGTTTTTCGAAAGGCATACTTATGCATATTTTTTTCGGTCACCTTGTCTCACCTCAACTTCACCTGTGCATTATGATATAGGGGTTTAGAGCTTTGAACGACCAGTTGATCCTCGGGGAGGATTCCGGTAATGGCTGTGTTAAGGTCATCCGATTCAAGGGGGTTGACACTCACCTTTTCAACGAAGTATTCAAGGCCTAATGCTCCCTGTCTCTCTTTGAGGACATAGACATAATCCATTCCATTCTCTTTGGATATGCAGCGGGTTGGGACTATGAGCTCATACTTTTCACTGGTTTTAAGGAGGGTGATTTCAACCTCCTGCCCTTCCTCTAGGGGATACTCTCCTTGGGAGATATCCGTTGTAAAAAGGTACATCCCATGCAGAGAAGAGTATTTCTTCTCATTAACGAGGCTCTCAAAAATAAAATTATCCTCGCCCTCTATTTTGAGGCCGATCTTATCGCCTTCCTGGATAAGCTCTGCCTGAGCCGGATTCATCATCCATTGCACCGATAGCTCGGAGTGGCTTTCAAGAATTTCGAAAAGGACCTGTTGATTGTTACTGATTTCACCGCTTTCCACAGCCACGCTTTTGATGACACCCTCAGAGGGTGCAGTGATCTGCCCGTCTACAGGGATAGATTTTCTCAAGTTTTCCAACTCCAGGGCTTTTAGCTGGATTTCTGATTTCCTTTGCTCTAAATTCCGGGAAAAACTATTTTGCTCCAGAACAGCCGCTTCCTGTTTTTTAATCAATTGCTCTTGCTTTTCAGTCAAGGCAACCTCGGCGTTTTCCAGACTGCTTTGCGCATTAAAAAGGCGTAAACGGTTCTCGGAGCTTTCCTCATAGCTCTCTATAACCTGTCTGAGGTTGTTTTCCTCTTGTGCCAGTGCTTCTTTAGCTGATGTTATCGCCCCTTCATGAACGGTGATATCTAGGAGGGTATAATTTGCCTTATAGTTTTCCAATTGGTTCCTGAGCTTTTGGTATTGTAGCTCCAATTGGTTGAGAAGAAGGGTCATCTCATCATAGGATACATTGGGAGGATGTTCAACGAATTGCTCAATCTCCATTTCCTTTACCCTAACGGCAAGCATCATCTCTTTTACAGTACGGTCGTATTCCTTTTGAGCTCTCTCCGCCTCCAGCTTTTTTTGCTCCAAGAGTTTCTCTTTATCAGATAAATCCTTTTTTGCTTGCTCCACCCTTTTTGAGGCAGCATCGATATGATCCTGTATATCTTTACTGTAAATGGACCTGATGATGTCAAGGTTCTGTTTCTCTTTATCCACCGCCTTTTGTGCCTGAATAATCTCATTTTCGTATTCTGTAGCATCAAAGGCCTTAAAGCTCTCCTGATAGTCCTTAAGATCATTTCGTAACCTTAATAGGTCGAATTCCTTACTCTTGATTTCCAGTTGAGCTTGGGAGGTATCCACTGATAAAAGTATGGCTCCTTTGGATACGCTATCCCCTTGTCTGACATGAACCTCCTTGATACCAAGACTTCCAGGAGAGTATATTTTCTTCGTATGTAAGATCTTAACCTCGCCAGAGGCCCGGGTTTCTTTTTGTAGGTAGCCACGGGAAGCCCGTCGTACTTCAACCTCTGGAAGAAGAAATTGATTAATGGTTTTAGAAAAGAAGGTGAGCAATAAAAGGGTAAGTAAAAAAACAATAGCTGAATGCCTAACAATACGCTTTTTGGATTCATTCATAGTTAATCCTCCTATTTAAGTCCCGAGTGCTGGATACCTTCTACCAAATAGTCTTCACCATATAAAAAAACCAGCAGAGAAGGCAGCATGAAAAGTACACCGCAGGCAAAGGCCAAGCCTAACTCGCTGCTATTGATTTGGGAAAGGTAAATAGATAAAGGGTATTTTGCGATATCATCAAGAAAAATGAGGGGTTGCTCAACAATGTTCCAATTATCGATGAAGACGAGAATGGCTAAAGAAGCCACGGCGCCCTTGCATTGGGGTAGGATGATGTTAAGAAAGGTGAAAAAGTGACCGGCACCATCCATTTTTGCAGCCTCGCAATATTCGTACGGAACCTGCGCCATAAACTGTCTTAAAAGGAAAACCCCGAAGGTGGAGAATATACCGGGGAGGATGACTGCTGCAAAGGACCCCATAAGATTTATTTGCCTTAATAGGATGAAGTTGGGGACTAGAGTAACCTGAAAGGGCATCAACATAACAATAATATATGTAAAAAACAAGGGTTCTCTGAAAGGAAACCTCAACTTTGCGAAGGCATAGGCTCCCAATACCGACACAACAATTTGTCCCATGACAATGGGAACAGTAATAATCACTGAATTCCAAAACATCATGAGAAAGGTAGGCTTCCTCATGAGCACATTGTAATACTGGATAAGACTGACCTCATTTGGAATAAGTTTAAAACCAATGCTCCCTTGTATCGGTGCATCTCCATTAATAAAAGCATAGGTCTTAACCACCTCTTTGCTTTCCATCAATGAATTACACAGCATAGTGACTATGGGAAAAAGAAGGAGTATGGCTGCCATCATCAGGGTAGTATAAGTAAGGATTTTTCCTATTCTCCGTGTAGGCCTACTTCTGACACTTAAATTCATATCAGGTTTCTCCTTATCCGTGATTCAATCTTGAATAAGATGGAAACCAGCAAGCTTATGATAATAAACATTAAAAAGGCTGCGGTTGACAACCTCTGTAAGGATAGGTTTTGGAAGTTGTTGTTCATAAAGTTCTGGAGCATATAAATGCTTTTATGAGGGTAGTTGCCAGCCAATTGGTAGGATTCTCGAAAAACCTTGAAGGAGTTGATGATGGATATCACAAGGACAAAAAATCCCGACGGGGCCAGGTAGGGCAGGGTTATTTTTCGAAAGCATAGGAAAGGTCCGGCACCATCCATGTGGGCAGATTCATAATACTCCTTGGGAATATTGTTCAAACCGGCCAAAAGCAAGATCATGTTATAGCCGCAGTTCTTCCAGATGTAGAGCAATATGAGGACGGCCAAGGCCCCCTCGCTTTTGATCCAGTCAATGGGAGGAATACCCAAGAGGGCAGTGAGGGAGTTTAATACACCCTGTTCATGAAAGACAATCTGCCAGACCAAAATGACTGAAGCCACAGGAATGACCAGGGGGAGAATAAATATGCTTCGAAAAAAGGGAAGCCCCTTAATCTTTGTATTTAAAAGCAGGGCAAAGCCTAAAGAGACAATAATTATAAGCGGAAGACAAAGGGCGTTAAAGCATAGGGTGTTCTTCAAAGCAAGAATAAAGGAACTGCTTTGAAATAGAGATTGAAAATTTTTAAGGCCCACAAACTGGGTGCCGCCTATTCCTTCAGTGAAACAGTAATACAGGCTTAATAAGAAGGGTGCTACAAAGAACAGGACGAAGCCTGCGAGGCTGGGCAATGCAAATACCAACCCCGCAAGCGCTTCGCTCGTCTTTATTTTAATGGGGAGACCATGGGTACGCTTTTTCTTCATTCTTTTACCTTATTCATTCAAGAAGAGTGTTACTTTTTCGTCGATTTCCTTTGCAGCTTGCTCTGCGGTGCGCTTACCCGTAAGGAAAGCCTGAAGCCCCTCATTGATAATGTTTTCGACTTCATAGTCCAGAACAGGAGGAGCAGCCATATGGTTGGTTATGTCAACAGCCATGTCAGCGACTGTATCAGTCAAAGGAACAGCATTAAAAGACATCTTTCTGACACCATCACTTAAAGTGATCTCATTACTGAAATTGGTCTTTTCTGCCTCGATATCCTTGATATAGGCGCTTTTATTAATGGGTTGGCCCGAAGGAAGATTGTTAATCCCATGGCTGTCAAAGGTTCTTTGTATATCCTCAGATAGAAGAATCTTGATAAAATCAAAAGCAGCTTGTGGATTCTTGCACTTTGCATTGATGGACACAACGTCGCTCAGTTTTGTAGGGTATTTAGCCCCGGCTTCAGCGGTAGGGAATGGCAGGATAATAAAGTCATCCCCAAGCAGACTTGTCATGATGGAATTATGCGAAGCTAGGCGATTGGGTGCTAGGTCGCCTAATGAAATCATCCTGAGCTTGTTGTCCTTCAAGAGAACCGGAGGGAAGTCCAAGTTCATCTGTGCTTCACTAGAAAGAACCAGAGGGGCTATTTCTTTATAAGTCATCATAAGATCTATAAATTCATTTGATTTAAAATGCGTTGTTTTATTCTGGTAGTCGACAAATTGTACTCCACTGGAACGGACAAGCGAAAGAAAATCTACGGAGGAATCAAATAAGTATTGGCCACCGGATGGATTTGAAGCCTTATATTTGGAAATGACATCCTTAAGATCGCTTAACGTCCATCCTGATGCATCCGTTGTTAATCCTAATGCAGCAAGTCCTGATTTTGAGGTAAAAAGGTTTGGGATGGAAAAGAAGAGTGGAATATAGTACCTCTTGCCATTGATGACTCCGGCATTAAAGACTTCCGGATAAAACGCGGTTGTGTCGAAGGAGGAATCACTCTCAATTAGTGGGTTCATATCAGTAAAAGCTCCGGTGGTCATGGTCTTTGTTATCGAATTAAAAAAGAATGTTCTATAGATGAAAATATCGGGGCCTTCACCGGCCATAACACTGGTGGTCAACTGGGTTCTATAGTTTTCAAAATCCGTATAGGGATGCGATATTCCGTCGATCTGCACATCTGTGTGCCTCTCGTTGAAGACACGAATGGCATTCTTAATATAGACATCGAAATCCATATAGTGCAGGGTTAATTCTTCGACCTGAGAGGGGTTGTTTGTCGGGGAAGAAGGTGCCTTGACAGAGGGAATCTCCTTAAAATAGGCGATGACCCTATTCTGCATATCCCTACTGGCAATCTCCCTAGTCTTGCTGCCTGTTTGATAGTTCATGAGTTCCTCATGAACTATTTCGCCTATCGTGTAATCCTGAATCCTGCATAGGAGCTTCCCTTTGACAATCTCGTCCATTTGAGCAATGAGACGAGTAAGAGTCGCCTCATCGACACTACCCCCAGACTGTTTTGAGCTCAAATTAATGTTGTTCTCCTTAACTTTGTCATAAGCTTCAAGTTTGACCGGGATAGCTTCTATTTCGCCTCTTGCCTGCTGCTCTTCAGTTGAAAGAAGATGCTTGATAAATTCATAGGCGGTGTCTTTATTAGTACAGTTTTTATTGATAGCCACCAGGACTGAGGGCGTTGCCGGAATGCTGCTTTCCTGATCGGATAGGGTATAGCTCAGGAGGACAGGATCTTTAACTTCCTTATTAAAAGTTTGGTAGGGCGTGACTGTGCTATGAACATTGCGTATAGGCCAAGTGAATAGCGCCACCTTGCCTTGGGAGAACAAGGATAAATCCCATGAGTTTTCAGTGTCAACTGCAGCCGATTGATTAAGGTCTTGATATTGATCCATAAAAATCCTGAATTCTTCAGTATCAAAAGAAGCTGTTTGATTAATAGGATCAACAAAATAATTGATGTAGCCCATGTATGGGAGAGAATTAATAAATGCGGTTCCATCTTGAGAGGGAAAGTTTTTTGATCGCGTAATCATGTCTTCAAGAGACAGAACCTTCTTATCTGGGTTAGGATTATGGGATTGCATTAATTCTTCTGTGGATAACAGCGCGTCCACAGTGTAGGATAGGGGGATCAGGTACCTCTTTCCGTCTTTTACCCCACAGTCCATAATTTTTTGGTGGTAATCCTCCAGTTTAAACGTTTCGTCCTTCTTGATGAGCTCATTGATATCATAGAAGGCATTAAGGGTGAGATATTGAGCAGGGTTGTATATATAGGAAGAGTATAAAACGATGATATCGGGCCCGGTACCGTTAGAAAGCTCGGAAAGAAGAGTATCCCCATAATCCTGTATCTCATCTGTGAAAAAGGTCCTTATGTTAATCTTCCCATTTTCACGACCCGAGTTAAATCTATCAACAGACTGTTTTGTTGATAGATCATTATCAAAAAGATACATGCTGAGATCTGAATTTTTCGTGCTTGTATTTGTGCTCTGACAGGATGTAGAGGCCAAAAGCATGGCCAGTATTAAGAGGTATAGTATAAAACGTTTCATTTTTGGATTCCTCCTGTATGGGACCCATTTATAATGGGTGTCTAAATACCAAGGTAGCATACAGGATTGTCATATGATAAGCCATGAAAGTCATTATTTGGGTCATATGACTTTAAGAAACAGACTACAGATTTGATACTTAAGCATCACTAAAAGAGGCTCAAGGGGATATTTTCTCAATCAGCTTGAGAGGGTTAATGATCTTTTTGAGTTTAAAGGTAGTATTATTCTTTGTGAATGTAAGCTCGTCTCCTGTGTTTAAAGCCGCTTCCCAAAAGGTCTCAGGAGAAATCTCCGGGTTTACCTGACAGGCCAGAGTGTACATCCCTGCAATGTAGGCTAACCCTACACTTTTATCATTCTGACGGTAAAAAGCATAATCCTTCCTTCCTGTGGGCGCTGCGGTACATTTGGAGTCCATAGGCACTAGCAGACCTTCTTTCGCATGGGTATACCGCCCAAAGGTATAAAAGTCATTGGAATAGCTAATGGCAGGCGTATAAGAGGATAAGCCATTGGGATCGGCCAGCGGGTCTCTTCCTAATCCATTAAAATCCATGGTATAGTCAGAGGTTTCATAAAGAAGGGATGAGACAACAAAGATGCCTTGGTCCTGCGCCTTCTTGATGCATTCTTCGACATGGTATAAGGCTTTACTGTTGGTGGGAATGGTTTGGCCGATACAGATCGCCCGTATTTTATTGGGAGCCTCCAGTTCCTCATTCAACTCAAGGATTTTGTTAAGAGCGGCTACCAGAGGTTCATATAATAGAACCTGGTTATTATAGTACTTATCGTAGTAGGAAAGGGGGGCAGCATCGGCAAGATGAGTTTCAGCAAAATAGTAGAGCTTGGCGTCGGGTGAGATTCCTACTGTTTTTCCTACTGTCAGCGATGCGAGCTTGCTTCCGGATACCGAGGCTTCCTTGCTCACCACCGAGATTTCCTCATAGCTTACCAGAGCATGCCAGTATTCGGTGTGATCGGGTAAAAGGACGTCATCAATTATTGCGATACCAATATTCTCACCAGTAATACCTTGCTGATGGAGGCTTTCGATACCCAGTCCGGGGCTTTTTCCATAGGCAAGGATTTTTTTAGGATCGTACCCCTCCGGCAACCAGTAAGGCCATTTGGTATTGGTGTCAAAATCTGCATAAATCAGGTCATCAAAGCTCGTATTTAACTTTATACCCGTCAGGTCATAACCCCGTAGATCAACCTGCATGGCCTCCTTGTTATTTACATCATAATGGGGAATGTGATCCAGAGTCGTCCGGTGTAAATCGAGGGCTTCTATGGATCGAGTGATTGTAATCGTAGTAACATTTTCTTTGGGTTCAAAGGTCAGGGTGCAACCCTGGAGAGTCACAAGGAGAAGCCCAAGGATAAATAGGCCTAACCTTTTCATGATGCTTCACCTTCCTCACCCGTTTTGCCCAATAGAGCCTTTAATACTTCAATGGCCTTGGCCCTGTCGCTGGTACCTATCTTGTTATAAATTGCACTGATATAGTTTTTCACAGTTCCTTCAGTGATATAGAGTGAGCTGGCCATATCCCGATTGCTCATTCCCTTGACAATCAACCGCGCAATCTCCATTTCACGCTCCGACAGCTCCTTGATATGCTCTGCTTCAGCTTTTTGCATATTGCTCAGACGCCCGGCAAGCTTGGCAGCTACTGAGGAGGGCATCATGAGGTTGCCTTTGGTACTGTCTCGTACAGCCTGAATCAGGTGTTCTCCTGGCATATCCTTTAAAAGATAGCCGCTGGCGCCAAAACGGAGGGCCTGTATGATATATTCTTCATCGTTAAAGGTGGTCAGTATGATAACAGCAATCTCAGGAAATTGCTTTTTGATAAGGCGTGTGCTCTCCACACCATCCATAACGGGCATGCGGATATCCATCAGAACAATATCTGGGTGGAGCTCCTGAGTCAAGAGAAGGGCTTGTTCTCCGTTTTCAGCGGCAGCAATGACCTCCATGTCATCTTCCAGATCGAAAATAGTCTTCAATCCGTCTCTCATAAGGGTTTGATCATCAGCAACAAGTATTCTGATTTTTTTCACAAAGTACCTCCTCACCCACGGGCATCATAATGGTTAAATCAAATCCCTGGCTTGCGCCGGACGTGATTTTTAGGTCTCCTCCTAGAGCCTGTACCCGTTCTTTCATGGCAGTCAATCCAAAACCAAAATCAACATTTTGACACCCGGAGCCATTATCCTTTAATTGAAAAAGGGTATGCTCCTTCATTTTTTTCAAGGAAAAGGAAAACACGGTACACTGACCATGGCGTATTCCATTGGTAAGTCCTTCCTGTAATGCACTAAATAGCACTTTACTCTGCGCCTCGGAGATAGTCAAGTCGGAGTCATAGTCAAAGTGTATTTTAACGTCAGCATGGATCTCTGTTTCACGTATTAGGGATTCAACGGAAGGGATCAAGGAAAGAATATCATTCCCTTCCTTCAAGGCACGGACGGATAATCGGATGTTTTCCAGCCCCTTACGAACCTGACCTTGGGCTAGATCTAATTTCTCTGTCGCCAAGGTATTGTTTTTGGCAAGGAGACGTTTACCCGCCTCTATTTCAATCAGAACAGTAGTCAAGGTATGGCCTACTGTATCATGAATCTCCCGGGCGATCCGGTTACGCTCGTTGATAGCGGTCATTTTTTCAAGCTCCTTTAAGGATTCATTGAGCTTGAGATTGGTTTCCTCCAGCTTTTGCGTTTTCGTTTCCAGTTGGGACATGGTATTAGCCAGAACCTGGCTTTGAGTGAATTGTCCCTTGGCGATATAGACGATCAGGTAAATCAGAACGAAATAGAGGGCATTATCGTACAACGTAGGGGAAAAATAGTCAAAATCAAAGGTATTCCATTTTATATAGCGGGCATACCTTACAAAAAGGTAATTAAGATAAGTGATCAAGCCCGTCATAACACTGAACCTAAGGGAAAAGCACAAAGTGGCGTCCGTTATGAGCACATAGAAGTAGATTTCTGAGACCTTGGACATATCCATCATGGAAATAAAATAGACCAGAATAATATCCACCATAAACGTAAGCTTTGCCACAGATTGATAAAACCCTGCTTTCCTAAGAAGAACCCTCCTAAGATAAAAGGATAGCAGGAGCATAAGGAACAGAGGAAGAAGCAGTGCAACTTGTCCTGGGTTACCCGACAGGGTAGATATAAAGGTTATGGTAAGGCATAGGGTAATGACTATCGCTAGGAGATTTTGGCTTTTTTTGTCCATGCTACTGTCCTTTTTTAAAAATGTAATATTTATACTATAGCACAAAAAAAGAACCGCGGAACCCATGTTTATTCTTTTCAATTTGCACATACTAGCTTTGAATGACCCCATGGAGGAGCTAGTTTATGATGGACGACAGAACAGCCTATCACATATTAAAGATAAAGCCCGGAACAACCCTATCGGATATAGACAAGAAGTACGAGCTCTTTGTGAAGCTTTATAAGCGTTATCTTATGGGCGAGACCTTGGAGTATACACCCGGGCAGCTCGCTAAAATGAAGGAAGCTTATGAAAGCCTTCTCTATAAAAGAATCAATGATGAGGAGCTTCAATCCCTCTATCCCCGGGAAAGCCAAAGCCTTGGCTATCAAGCCTGGAAGCTTAGCTCACGGCTGGCCGGACCGTTCTTAAGAAGACACCGGGGCAAAGTGATTTATACCTTGGTCATGAGTATGCTGACCCTCATTATTATCCTTATCATCAACTATCAGCCTGTGGATCTTAAGATCACAGTGATCCACGATCCTATCGCCTCCATGATGGAGTACCACTATCGCACCCAGCTCATAGACGCTTTTAAAATGGAGCTCCAGGAATATCTCTCCGCCATTCAAAAGCCTGTTTTAGAGTATCAAAGCCTCTTTAGTGATGAGGGGCTCTCTTTTGAGGACCTTTCCTTTTTTTCCGCAAAGGATGTGGATGTGTATGTCATGGAAGAAGAAATGCTTATCAGCCTTTCGGAATTGGGCTTGGAGTTCACACCCCTGGATTTTTCCGGGGATAAGCCTGTTTATGCCCCTACACTTAAGGATAGAGGCTCCCGAAATAATATTAAGGTTGATCAGAGGACAACCTTCTACCAGTATCTCTGTAATCTTAATAATGACAATCAAGTCTGGGTCGCTGTTGTCCCAACCCAATCGGAGCATAAGGAAAAGGCACTATGGTTTTTGCGCTATATCAGTACGCCCGATGAATGAATATCAGCCGATGATAGCTTTTTAAGTTCAATCGGAAGTGAAAAGCAGTATTTCAAAATAGACAAATAATTGCTATACTGTTTGAAATACTACTTGACAGTTGAGAGGTTGGACGTATGTACAAGTACATTTTATTTGATCTGGACGGAACGCTGACAGATCCCAAGGAAGGGATTACCCGTTGTGTACAGTATGCCCTGAGCCATTTTAATATTGATGAGCCTAATTTGGATGCATTAACTCGCTTTATTGGCCCGCCCATGCACCTGTCCTTCAGAGATTTCTATGGCTTTGATGAAGAAAAGGTCAAGCGTGCTGTTGAAAAGTATCGGGAACGGTTCAATACCATAGGCATTTTTGAAAACGGTGCCTTTGAAGGCATACATCAAATGCTGGAAACCTTGAAGAAGAAGGACAGAATTCTGGCCCTGGCCACCTCCAAGCCCGAGGTTCAGGCCCAGAGAATCCTTGAAAAGTACGACCTGATCCAATACTTTGATTGTGTCGTAGGCAGCGAGCTTGATGGGACACGGGGGAATAAGGCCGAAGTTATCAGAGAGGTATTCAGGCGGCTCGATCTCTCGCCCTTACAACAGACCCACGCATTGATGGTGGGGGACAGAAAATACGATATTCTTGGGGCGAAGGCCTGTGGTATCCATTCGGTGGGCGTGAAATTTGGCTATGCTGAGGAGAACGAACTGGAGCTTGCCGGGGCCGATTATGTGGTGAATACTATTGAAGAACTGACTGAACTTCTCTTGGCTCATTAGCCAAGGGCCTTGTCAGGGGTGAGGATATGCTAGAGGTTGCGGCAGCCATTATTAAAGAACAGGATAGAGTATTGATTACTCAACGGGCCCCCGAGGACAAGCATGCATTAAAGTGGGAGTTTCCCGGAGGTAAGCTGGAAGCGGGAGAGACCCCTGAGGGTTGTCTGCGTCGGGAGATCATGGAGGAATTAAATCTCACCATTGATATTTTAGGTTCTCTGGGGGCTGTTGAATACACCTATAGCTGGGGGGAGATTCGGCTTATAGCTTTTGAAGCCTGTATTCTTTCCGGCGAAATGGAGCTTAAGGTGCATCATGCTGCCAAATGGGTAAGGCCAAAGGAACTTCAATTCTATGATTTTCTGCCTGCCGATAGCGGGCTTCTGAAGATTCTACAAGAAAAATATGCCTGAAGGAGGGGTTATGCAAACATACATTCTTACATACACCGGTATCAAATTTTATCCGTTGGAGCCGCAGCCTGAGGATATCCGAATCGAGGATATCGCACATTCTTTATCCATGATGACCAGGGCTAATGGACATTTTAAGCACTTTTTCTCGGTGGCCCAGCATACCATCAGTTGTTTTTATGAAGCCGAGGCCAGAGGGTATTCGAAAAGAGTAAGACTGGGCTGCCTTCTTCATGATGCCAGTGAAAGCTATATCTCCGACATTACAAGGCCTGTCAAGCAGAACCTCAAAGAGTATTACGTGATTGAGGAGAGGCTTCAAAAAGCAATTTATGAGAGATTTGGGCTTGGAGACCTTACTGAGGCGGAATTGGCTCTGATTAAGGCGGTGGATGATGCCCTGCTCTATCAGGAATTTGACACGCTGATGAATGTGAGGCTGTTTAAGGAGCCCCCAGAGCTTTTCCGGAGGCATGATTTCTCGCAGAGGGATTTTGGGGCTGTAGAGAAGGAGTTTTTGGACTTGTTTGCCAGTATGAGCTAGGATGCATATCAAACCATCAACCTGGGCAGGATGGATAGCAAAGAATATCCGAGAAACCAAAGGATGGTGAACGTATGGCAACAAAGAAGGACAAGGAGAAATTTGCGGTACCTCCCGTGGAAAAGCATGACACAGCCGCATGGGCAAATATTCAGGAGACCAAGCCTGTTTCAAGGGTGACAGTACCCAGTGAGCTTCAGGTCAAAAATGCCAAGGAGTATGTGGATAGCAACGAAAAATAAGAAAGAATATCTCTTGGCCTTATCCTTGCATTGGAGAATATTTAACAAGGGATTTATTCAACTTATGATAGACCATGATGTTTAAATTTTCTTGCGTTCCTCGAAAGCAGGAAGTTGTTAATGCTCGATATGTTCTGCTCCTGCGAATGCATATCAGATTTAAACATCATGGCCTATCTACTATAGACAGCTTCTCTTAGTGCATCCTCATGAGTACTGCTGGTCAGCCAGGCGGCGATACGTAGCATAGCGCTCTTTGGCATGGTTTTCAGCATTTTCAAACATTTCCTCGGCAATTTCAGGGAAGACATTTTTTAGGGAGGAATAGCGCACCTCGTTCATGATGAAATCTTTATAGGAAGCAGTCGGCTCTTTGGACTCCAGCATGAAGGGATTCTTGCCCTGCGCCTTAAGCTGGGGATTATACCTGTAAAGATGCCAGTACCCGGCTTCAACAGCCCGCTTCTCTTCAAATATACTGGTTCCCATGCCGCTCTTGATGCCATGACTGATGCAGGGGGCATAGGCGATGATTAAGGAAGGCCCTTTATAGCGTTCGGCTTCTTCAATGGCCTTAACAGTATGGTTCATATTGGCACCCATAGCAATCTGAGTCACATAGACATAGCCATAGCTCATGGCCATCATGCCCAAATCCTTCTTTCGGACCTTTTTTCCTGCGGCTGCAAACTTGGCCACGGCAGAGGTGGGCGTGGACTTGGAGGCCTGACCTCCGGTATTGGAATATATTTCGGTATCCATAACGAAAATATTGACATCATCACCGGTGGATAGGACATGATCCAGACCACCGTAACCAATGTCATACGCCCAGCCGTCACCGCCAATCATCCAGAAGGAGCGCTTTACCAAATAATCTTTCTTCTCCAAAATCTCTTTTAGTAGGGGGTTACTCCGGGTATCGGCATGGCTCAATACTTCCAACACCCCTTGGGAAGCAGCCTTTGAGGCCCTTGAGTCCTCTTTGCTATCCAGCCAGTTGGAGAAAGCCTCCTTGATCTTTTCATCCAGAGGGGATTCCATGGCCTGCCGCATTATAAGAGCCAGCTTGTCTCGGATTTGCCTGACCCCCAGATACATCCCATAACCATACTCCGCATTGTCCTCAAAGAGTGAATTGGCCCAGGCCGGACCGTTTCCCTGAGCATTGGTTGAATAGGCCATGGAGGGTGCGCTGGCCCCCCAGATGGAGGAGCAGCCCGTGGCATTGGCAATCATCATCCGATCCCCAAAAAGCTGGGTCAAAAGCCTGATGTAGGGGGTTTCACCACAGCCGGGGCATGCACCGTTGAATTCCAAAAGCGGTCGTTGGAGCTGACTTCCTTTAATGGTGTTAGCTTCCATAATGTTGCCTTTTTCTGTAACGGTCATGGCAAACTCCCAATTCCGGGATTCCATTTGTATTTCTTGCTCGGCAGGCTTCATAATCAGCGCCTTTCCCTTAGCCGGGCAGACATCGGCACAGTTGCCGCAGCCGGTGCAATCCAGGGGAGCCACCTGAATACGCCAGTGTAAATGCTCCAAGCCTTTGCCTATAGGCTTCTTGGTTTTAAAGGTATCAGGGGCCTTTTGAGCTTCTTGGTCATCTAAAAGGAAAGGACGAATGGTAGCATGGGGGCATACGAAGGAGCATTGCCCACACTGAATGCATTTATCAATTTGCCATTCGGGAATGAGGACAGCAATGCCGCGTTTTTCATAGGCGGTTGTGCCCAAAGGAAACGCTCCGTCCGCCATATTCAGAAAAGCACTGACAGGGAGCTCATCCCCCTCATGACGTGCCATGGGGCGCTGAATTTTACTGATGAACTCGGGCTCGTCATGGATAGGGTGTTCCTTATCATGGGCCTCTTTCCAGGATTCTGGAACCTTGACAGGAACCAAGGCCTCAATGCCCCGGTCCACGGCGGCATGATTCATTGCTACTATTTTTTGTCCCTTCTTACCATACATTTTCTCTATGGAGGCCTTAAGGAATTCCACCGCATCCTCTACAGGGATAATATTGGCAAGTTTGAAGAAGGCAGCCTGCATAATCATATTGATACGGTTGCCCAGACCTATTTCACCGGCGATGCTGATGGCGTCAATGATATAGAACCGGATTTGCTTCTGGGCAATGGTCCGTTTGAGGGCCGCAGGTAGCTGCTCCTCTAGGTCCTTTTCTGACCAGGGGCAGTTGAGAACAAAGGTGCCCTTTTCCTTGATTCCCTTCAAGACGTCAATATTGTAAACAAAGGATGTGTTGTGACAGGCAATGTAGTTGGCATGATAAACCAGATAGGGGGATCTTAAGGGCTTGGGACCAAACCTGAGATGGGATACGGTGGAGCCCCCTGATTTTTTACTGTCATAGGAGAAATACCCTTGAACGTAAAGCTTGGTATTATCACCGATGATTTTAATGGCTGATTTATTGGCCCCTACGGTACCATCCGAACCCAGACCCCAGAACTTACAACTGATGGTTCCTTCAGGTGTTGTCTCCACGTCTTCCGCCTCGTTAAGGGAGAGGTGAGTGACATCATCCACAATACCGATTGTAAAGTGATCTTTAGGTGAAGGCTCTTTGAGGTTGCTGAAGACCGCAAGGATTTGGGAGGGGCGGGTATCCTTGGAGCCCAGTCCGTAGCGTCCTCCAATAATAACGGGGCCTGCGCCCTTTTCCTGATAGAGCTTGGCCACATCCAGATAGAGAGGTTCGCCCGGGGCACCGGGTTCTTTGGTTCGGTCAAGCACTGCAATCTTTTTGACCGTCTTGGGCATAGCTTCAAAGAAATGCTTTTCAGAGAAAGGCCGGTAAAGATGGACACGAATAGCCCCCACCTTTTCACCCTTGCCCATGAGATAATCAATGGTTTCATCAATGGTGTCGCAGACTGATCCCATGGCGATGATAACATATTCCGCGTCGGGGACTCCATAATAGTTAAAGGGGTGGTAGGTGCGTCCGGTGAGCTGTTTGATTTTCTCCATGTAACCCGAGACAATATCAGGAACGCGATCAAAGAACTTATTTTGTACCTCCCGCCCTTGGAAATAGATATCAGGATTTTGGGCCGTTCCTCGGATGACAGGATGCTGAGGGCTCAGTGATCGCTCTCTGAATTCCCTGACGGCTTCTTCATCCAAAAGCCCAGCCAAATCTTCATAGGCCAGTGTTTCTATTTTTTGAACTTCATGGGAGGTTCTGAAGCCATCAAAAAAATGAACGAAGGGTAAACGGGCGGATAGGGCTGATAAATGAGCGATACACCCCAGATCCATCACTTCCTGGACATTGGAGGAGGCCAGAAGGACGGCCCCGGTTTGGCGGCAGGCCATCACATCCTGATGGTCGCCGAAGATGGAGAGGGCGTGAGTAGCCAGAGCGCGGGCTGAAACATGAAGTACTCCGGGAAGCAGCTCTCCCACCATTTTGTACAGATTGGGGATCATGAGAAGGAGTCCCTGTGAGGCTGTGTAAGTGGTTGTAAGGGCTCCTGCCGCCAAGGACCCGTGCATAGCCCCGGCAGCTCCGGCTTCGGATTGCATTTCCACCACTTTTACCTCTTGACCGAAAAGATTCTTTTTGCCATGAGCGGACCATTCATCAACCCCTTCGGCCATGGGGGATGAGGGAGTGATGGGATAAATGGCCGCCACATCGGTAAATGCGTAGGAGACATAAGCAGCAGCTTGATTGCCGTCCATCGTTTCAAGTTTAGCCATGATATTCTCTCCTTTTAGTTTGGTTCGGTGGCGATAAACGCCACTTTTTCCAACCTATTATTCCTTATTCAGAGGATTTCATTACATTTGTGAAAGATCGCCTGCATCAAACGAAAGATGATCAGTATGAAACCTCATCAAAAAGTAAGTCACGGCTTTATTCATTTTTTACGAAAACCTTAATCAAGCTGAGTATAGATGGTGTTCAGCAAATCTACAAAGGAGCAGAATTCGTCAAGGGTCTTTAAAAAATGCTCTTCAAAGTCCAGCTCACTGCCCAGAGGGTCTGCCCGAGTAAATGCCAGGCCTCTGACGGACAGTGCAAGAATGCCTTCCGGAGAAACAAAAACAGAAAACTCACGGGCCACCTGCTTTGCATAATAAGCCATATCTTGGCAGAGCGTCTCGTGCCGGGTAATATAGTGAACATCGTCTGCATAAGCAAACAGGCACTTGAAGGTGGCATCGAAGGTAAAAAGATGGGTTTTTAAGGGATAGAAGGTCTCCATGCGGAGATTACATTGATTCTTCAAAGGGAAGGGCTCGTTTTCCTTCACATACAAAGGATGAAAATAGTTATTGGTGTGGATGGATATTTCCTGACGGCAGCTTAGGGGTTTTTCCGCTATAATATAGTACCCATGAAATTTATCAGAGCCGTGGCGCTCTCCGCCATGGGCATAGAAGGTGCGCAGCTCATAGGCCCTAAAGGGCATTTTCTTATAGACCCCTTCAAGTCCATTGACCGCGCTGATCTCATTGGCATGGTTCCACCAGGTGGCAGGGTTCCCGGTTATGGAATCGGGATCATAGGCGGGGGCGGGGATGTAGGTCAGTGATTCTCCAAGCCGTTCCTTGATTGTGTCCATATACTGGTAAAAGAGACTCTGTTCAAGAGAAAGAGCGGCCTTGGACAAAAACAGAACCAGGAACAGGCCTGTAAACAAGGTCAGAAAGACCAAGGCTAGGGAGATGTTCAGAAGGGTGGGATTCTTAATCATTGCAACATTGAGAATGAAAACGATAAGTGAAAGGAAAAAGGCAACGATTGTGGCGAGCAGAAATTTTTTGCCTGCTGAAAACCTTTCCTTCATAATGACCTCCAATCATGGGGCATCATTTAAAAACCGGCGGGAACTTTTATGCCCCCTTTTTTATATGTGGTTTCCCGATAATTATGAGTAAAACGGACTAAAGATCTAGATTTCATACAATTGAAAAATGAAGTGCATAGGGGTAAAATATTTAAGCATACATGGAGAGAAGAGGGGTTTTATGAAGAAGCTTGCAAGATTTTTTACCTATTATGGGCCCTATAAGGGTATGTTTTTTATGGACATGTTTTGCGCTCTGATTCTTTCAGGTATTGACCTCATTTTTCCCTCACTGGTTCAGTACCTGATGGATGAGGTGTATAATAAACGTCCCGCGAATATGCTTACCATTGTTTTTTTAACAGGTGCGGGTCTTCTGCTTCTCTATATCATCCGGTATTTCTGCCAATACTATATAACCTCCTGGGGGCATATTATGGGTGCTCGTATGGAGGCGGATATGCGTCGTGATCTTTTTGCACACCTGCAAAAGCTTTCCTTTTCTTACTATGATGATGCCAATACAGGCAAGCTCATGTCCAGAATCACCAATGACCTTTTCGATATTTCAGAGCTAGCCCATCATGGCCCTGAGGATGTTTTTATATCCCTGGTCAAAATACTGGGTGCCATCATTATCATGCTGACCATGAATGTTAAGGTTACGTTAATTCTTCTGGGACTTTTGATTTTTATCATCATCTTTACAGGTCTTTATAACCTGAAGATGCGTTCGGTGTTTGCCCAAAACAGAGAGAAAATTGCCATTGTTAATGCCCAAACCCAGGACAGTCTGGCGGGTATCCGGGTAGTTAAGTCCTTTTCCAACGAAACCATTGAGATCAAAAAATTCCAAGAGGGAAACAAGCAATTTTTACGTACCAAGGAAAGCAGCTATACCATCATGGGCAGGTTTTTTTCCGGCAATCAAATGTTGCAGGGAATTCTGTATTTAAGTGTTTTAGTCCTGGGCGGCGTTTTCTTAAGCCGGGGGGAGATCACCACCTCGGAAATGATTGCCTATATTCTGTTTATCAATGTCTTTTTGAACCCCATTGATAGGCTGGTAAATTTCACAGAAGGCTTCCAACGCGGTATGACTGGGTTTGACCGGTTTCTGGAAATCATGGACACCAAGCCTGAGATTGTGGACAGTGAAGGGGCGGAAGAACTCACCCAGGTTCAGGGGGAGATTAGATTTTCCAAGGTCTCCTTTAGCTATAATGACAAAACCGAGGTCTTGAAGGATATAGATCTGACCATTCACAAGGGGCAGACCGTGGCGCTCGTAGGCCCTTCGGGGGGAGGAAAATCCACCTTCTGCAGCCTCATTCCCCGCTTCTATGAGGTTAATGAAGGCTCTATCACCATTGATGGAAAGGATATCCGGGGTATTTCCCTGGAGTCACTGAGAAAGAGTATAGGAATGGTACAGCAGGATGTCTATATGTTCTCAGGGACGGTGGGTGACAATATCCTGTATGGTAAGCCAGGGGCCACCCGGGAAGAGGTCATTAATGCCGCCAAGCTGGCAAATGCCCACGACTTTATCATGGCGCTGGATCATGGCTATGACACCTATGTGGGCGAACGGGGTGTGAAGCTTTCGGGCGGGCAGAAGCAACGGATTTCCATTGCCCGTGCCTTTCTTAAAAACCCTCCCATACTGATACTGGACGAGGCCACCTCTGCCTTGGACAATGAAAGTGAGCGGTTGGTACAGGAATCCTTGAAGACGCTGGCAAAAGGCAGAACAACACTGGTAATTGCCCACAGGCTCTCAACCATACGCAACGCCGATAATATTGTGGTTTTAACGGCCAACGGTATTGAAGAGCAGGGGACGCATCAAGAACTTCTTGCCAAGGGCGGTGTCTATGCCGCCCTCCAAAGCGAAGGTGTTCAGATCGGATAAGGATGAGGACTTTTTATCGGATGTCAAATTGATACTGAGTGATGTGGTGATAGGTTTGCCCGGCTCTGAGCACCGGTGAGGGAAAGTGGCAGTGCTTCATGCTGTTGGGGAAATACTGAGTCTCCAGGCACATTCCGTCCCATTTATCGTAGACTTTTCCTTCTTTACCCTCTCCTGCGGTCTTTAGAAAATTCCCCGAATAGAACTGTACCCCGGGCATAGTAGTGAAAACTCGCATCAGTCGCCCTGAATGGGGATCATAAACCTGTGCGATTTCCTCGGGCTTTTTACCACGCACCTTTAAAACAAAGTTATGGTCAAAACCGCTTCCGTTTTGTATCTGAGGATCGTCAGCATATTTGAGGAGTCCTTCGCCGATACGCCTGAACTCTGTAAAATCAAAGGGAGTGTTCTTTACCGATAGGATCTCGCCGGTGGGAATCGTCTCCTCGGTTATGGGCGTATAGAAATCAGCATGGAGCAGGAGTTCGTGGTTCAGGATGGTTCCCGAGGCATGGCCGGACAGGTTGAAATAGGCATGATTGGTCAGATTGACAATGGTATCCCTGTCTGAAACCGCATAGTAATTGATATCTAAAACGTTATCATGGGTGAGGGAGTAGATGACCCTTACTTCCAGGTTACCGGGATATTCTTCCTCGCCCTCAGGGCTGAATCGGCTTAATTCCAGCTTCTGATCCTCACCATCTTCAAGAATGCGCGCATCCCAGACCTTTTTGTGAAAACCTTCTAAACCGCCATGGAGCTGGTGTCTGCCCTTGTTTCTGTTGAGTTGATAGGTGATATTGTTGAGACTAAAGCAGGCTTCTTCAAGCCTGTTGGCGAAACGTCCGATGATGGCACCAAAGTAGGGGGGATTTTCCAGATAGTCCTCAAGCCTGTCGTAGCCTAAAACGATATCGGATATATTTCCCTCACGGTCAGGAACGGTTAAAGAGGTTATGATACCTCCGTAATTGATGATCTCAGCCTTAAGGCCGTTGTTGTTGGTCAGGGTGTAAAGAAAAACTTCCTGTCCGTCGGGAGTGGTGCCGTAATATCTTGTACCGATGGGCATAAGGATACCTCCTTTGGTTGAATGGTTTCTTTTGCTATTATATACTTGCACCCAACCATTTTCAACGGATTCCCCTAATCCAGTTTTGTGAGTTCTCCCGCTACCTCCACCCCCACTGTTTTTCCTTCCCCCTCAAAGAGGATGCGTCCCTGTTTGTCCAGCAGAAACATCTCCAGATTTGAGGTCAGGCTCTCCACTAGCGGAACAGCCATGGTCCCCTTTTTGGGAGCCATGAGCTGGCTGCCATTATGGAGGGATATCGTAAGGTTGAGGGCATATTGTTTGCTTTCAACCAATACCGATAGGGTGTTGTCTAGATAATCCAGGCTGGTAACATGGGCTCCCTGGTAGGTGGTCATTCGAAAAAACCTACCACGGGCATTGAGGAAGGCAATTAAGCCGCTGAAGCTTTTGCCGAGAAAGGGAATATGGGCATAGCTGAGCATGAAGGATGTATTGGGTTCACTGAAATGGTTGCACTGAATCCATACCCAGGAATCGGGAAAGGAGGTTCCCCAGTCTTTCTCAATATATCCCTTCCCCCCTGTAAAGTCCCAAGGTTCTCTGTCAATGTTAAGGCTCCCTGAAAGCCCATGCTCCATATGAATCACGTCATGATAGCATTCCATAAACGGAATAAAGCTGAAAGGCCCCATAATTCCTGGATGCCAGAGGGTTTTGGGATAAGGCTGTGGATGAACAAAGCTAAGGGTACCGGAATAGGACATGTTTTTGTCAGAGAGATCAAGGGTGAGGCCATCCCTTGTAAAGAGATTGTTTCCTATTTTTACGGCCATATGATCGGAGGAATATACAAAGTCATCCATAGGATAGGTGAAATAGCCCGACCGGTTCCTCATTCCGTCAATGACCTGTACAAAGGCATGGGATTCCCGATGGGAGGCTCCCTTGGAGATCCCGGGAATCACCGCCAAAACATTCTTGGTGCTTTCATCCGCACACTTGAAGTACCAGCCTTCGAAATAATTCTTTTCGTGCCCCCTCCCCTGGAAAATGTCAGGATTGAACAAACGTTTTATTCGATACATTGCTTTTCCCCAGTTCCAAGCTCTTTTTTAATAGATACTACAGACATTTTCACCGCTCTAATCAAAATTTAATCTTTTTTTTAACCACCCCTTATCAAAACGTTGTAAAATAAACAGCATATGAGTAGATACACAAGAAAGGAAACCCATGAAGACATTGCTGGTTGCCATTAATGCGAAATACGA
Source organism: Bacillota bacterium (assembly GCA_023415205.1). Classification (GTDB taxonomy): domain Bacteria; phylum Bacillota; class Clostridia; order DSM-8532; family DSM-8532; genus DTU059. The sequence continues at coordinate 142,785 of JAEZLR010000045.1, forward strand.
GCACGAGGGGCTGGCCGTTTGGTACCTGAAAGCCGCATGCCAGATGCAAAATATAGCTGCAAAGGTGATGCAATATTCAATAAATGATTCAGCCCAGAGGGTCTGGTCATCCATAATGGAGGAAATGCCTGATGTAGTGGCCTTCTCCTGTTATATATGGAACCGGGATCAAATCATAAGGCTAATGGGGGATTTAAAAAAGTCCAGACCTCAATGTATTATGGTTGTGGGTGGCCCAGAGGTGACTTATGAAGGTTCGGAGACGGAATTTTTGGGTTTGGGAGCAGATTTTATCATCAAGGGTGAGGGAGAGAGCCAACTGCCCCCACTTCTGGAGGCCATCAGGGAAAGGGGAATAGAAGGGGGGAAAGACCTGCTTTCGTCTTCCACATGCTGTCAGGAACCCCTGGGATATATTTCTCCCTTCGTGCCCGAGTATCTTCAGCGCATCAGGGACCGTATCGCCTATATAGAATCCTCCAGAGGCTGTCCCTATCGCTGCACCTACTGCCTTTCCTCCGAAGGAGGGGAACTTGTGCTCTACCCTCTGGATGAAGTAAAAAAGGATATTGATGCATTGGTGGAGTCAGGAGCCAAGGTCATCAAATTTGTGGATCGCTCCTTTAATGTCCACGAGAAGCACTCCCTGAGCATATGGGAATATATCCGGAAGTTCCCTAAGGAGAGAGTGACCTTTCATTTTGAGATCAACCCTGACCGCCTAACAAAGATGCAGATGGAGAGCCTTTTATCCATGCCCGAAGGATTGGTTCAGCTTGAAGCGGGCATACAGTCCGTTCATCCTGAGACCCTGAAGGAGGTGGCAAGGGTGATGGATGTGGAACGCGCCCTTTTAAATTTAAAGGTCCTTACGGAAAAGGGGAACCTTCATATCCATACCGACCTTATTGCGGGGCTTCCCTATGAGGATCTCGATTCCTTCAAGGAATCCTTCAACCGTGTGTATCGGATAGGGGCACACCACCTGCAATTGGGTTTTCTCAAGCTTCTTCACGGAACGCGTATCCGCAGGGAAGCCACAAAGCATGGTTATAAATACAGGGAATACGCACCCTATGAGGTGCTGGAAAACCAATACCTCAGTTCTGAGGACATGTTGCTTTTAAAGGCAGTGGAGGAGGTTTTGGACCGGACCTACAATTCCGGCCGCTTTGATGCGACCTTGGAGGTTCTTGAGAAAGCTTTTTCATCACCCTTCCAGCTCTATGAAGCGTTGGCCCATTACCTTAGGGAACAAAACCTCATTTACCAGCCTATTGCTGCAAATAGGCTGTTTGAGCTCCTAAGATCCTTCGCTCTAGAAAGAAAGGAGTTGGACATACTGATCTTGGATAGCGCACTAGCTATGGACTACGCATGTACAATGAAAAATACGGTGCTGCCGGATTTCTTGAGTGATAGTCCGGTGGAAGTCCTGGATGCCAGGGCCCTGCTTGAGCCGAGGCTGGGGGAGGACTGGCGCAAGGAGTATCGCAAGAGATTCATGGTACTGTCAGGAATTTTCACCCTAAAAAAAGGAGAAGATTCCCGACCCATAGAGAATAAAATAGTAGTGGATATGACACGGGTGAACCCGGTCACAGGAAGAGTCATACCCTATCCTTATGATAACTCTTTACCCCTATAAGAAAAAAGTGTAAAATAACTCTGAGTAGGTTGAATAAATAATGGTGGTGAATATCATTGAAAATATCAACAACAGGTAGAATTGCATCCCTCCTCACAGGTGTGGGGGTCTTTGCTTTGTTGCTTTTTATAGGTTTTGGTTTACCCTATGCCCTTATTGCTGGCGTTATCGGCTGGTTGGCTATCATTTTGCTGGTTTCCAAAAAGCAAGATGACAAAGCCTTCATTGCTGAGGGCACAACTCGTGCCGACATTGAGGAGACGATAAGGAATGGTCGTAAGTTTACCATGGGAATGCGCCAAGCTACCCAAAGGCTCTCTCAGGTTGAGATCCGGCAGGAGGTGGAGGACCTTTGCCGCATTGCCGAGTCTATGTTTGACTTACTGAAAAAGGATCCTAAGGATATCCGAATTGTCAAACAGTTTATAACCTATTATCTAGAGCCGACCCACAAAATTATGGTCAAGTATGCTGAATTGGCCACAGCACGACCCATGCCTGCTGATGCTATTGTCACCCTTGAGAGAACAGAAAAATCCTTAAAAAGCATCCGCACCACTTTTCTTCAGCAAAAGGAAAAAATGCTGGCAAACGATGTTTTGGATTTGGATACAGAGATTAAAGTATTTGAGACCCTTTCCAGCAATATGGGAAGTACGTCGACCCAATCAGATAAAAACACTTCATCTCAGACACGAAACGGGTTATAATAGTATTACTTGTAAAATCAAGGAAAGGTATGGTAGCAGGAATGGATGCACAGATTCAGGCCGCACCGGCTCAGGCCGTCAGTTCGGTAGAAAATTACGATGTGAATAAGTGGAATGAAATGTCCCCGGAGGATCGTCAGAAGGTTCTAGACATTGCAGCACAGATAAATATTTCAGATTCCCAGAGTATCCTGCAATATGGCGGTTTGGCCCAGAGTGACGTCTCAAAGTTCTCAGATGCCATGCTGGATCAAATCAGAGCCAAGGACAGCGGTGAAGTAGGAGAAGTGCTTACCGATCTTTTGGTGAAGGTTCAGGATCTTAATATTGGTGCCATTGACCCTGATCAGAAGGGCTTTTCCTTCGCCAAGATGTTTGGAAATCTCAAAAGAGAGACCAGCAAGTTCATCTCACGTTATGATAAGCTCAGTGTCCAGATTGAAAAAATTATTGACCAGCTTGACAGGGCAAAGCTCCAGCTTATCCGTGACATCACCTCCCTGGATACCATGTACGTCAAGAATCTAGAATACCTTAAGCAGTTGGATGTTTATATCATGGCCGGTTCCTTAAAGCTCAAGGACCTGAACGACAAGGTCATGCCCCAGCTAAAGGAGAAAGCCTCCAGAACAGGGGATGCAGTGGATGCTCAGAGGGTCAAGGACATGGCCGAGCTCATCTCGCGCTTTGAAAAGAAAATCCACGATCTGAAGCTAAGCCGCATGATTGCCATCCAGACGGCGCCCCAGATCAGACTCATTCAGAATAATGACCAGACACTAGTGGAGAAAATCCAAAGCTCCATTATGAATACCATCCCCCTGTGGAAGAACCAGATTGCTATAGCCATCACCATGCTGCGCCAGCAGAACGCCCTTAAGCTTCAACGGGATGTGACCAATACCACAAACGACCTGTTAGCCCGGAATTCAGAGATGCTGAAGGTTAGCTCCATTGAGATTGCTCGGGAAAATGAGCGCTCCATTGTGGATATTGAAACCCTGAAAAAGGTGAATGAAGACCTCATTATCACCTTGGAGGAGACCCTCAAGATTCAGCAGGACGGCAAGGCAAGAAGAATGCAGGCCGAGACGGAGCTTAGGACTATGGAAGACGATATCAAGCGCAAGCTGATGGATATTAGGGACAGAGTCTAGTAAGTCTTCCCAAGACATAACCATGAGCCTGTTGAGACAGCTCCTGCAAAAAGGCAGGGGCTGTTTTCTGTAGGGCCGCATAAATCAGATTCAGGGGGCCGTTAAGAGACCCCTAGAGGAGAAACCCAGTGAATATCAAGGATAGGGAGACGTTATTAAAATATGCTCGAACGGAGGAGGACAAGCTTTTTTTGGCAAGGCTGTATGATAAAGCGGCTCAAGCTGACAAGGGAAGCATGACCTTTACGCACTTTATGGACCCTCACCAGAGATCGGTAGCCCGGCACTTTCTCGTGGAATCAGGTTACAGATGTCTCTTTGAAGGCGGGTATGAGAATGCCGAGCGGGTGGTGGCATTGTTTTCCTCCCCATGGGATTCCTGGGAAGCCCATGCGCCAGACAAATTGCGAAATCTCTCCAATTACCCCCTTTCCCTGGTGGAAGTGGTCTATAAAAAAAACGCCTATTCTGAGGCCTTGACCCATCGGGATTATTTGGGGGCCCTGATGAATCTGGGCGTCAAGCGGGAGGTTTTAGGGGATATTCTCATTCAAGGCGGGGGAGCACAAATAATTGTGTTGGATGAAATGGCTCCCTTTTTGGAAAACCAATTGACCCGGGTAGGAAGAATGTCAGTTGAAGCTCACCGGATTCCCTTTGATCAACTGGCTCCTCCCGTACACAGGACGGAGGAGAAAACCGTTACTGTACCTTCCATGAGACTGGATGCCATTGTGGCAGAGGGCTTTAATCTTTCACGTTCGGAGGCCGCGCGGTATATAGAAGCAGGCAAGGTGTATCTGATGTTTGAGGAATGCCTCAGTGGCTCAAAAGCCGTAGAGGAGGGTCAGATCATCTCCTTAAGGGGAATGGGGAGAATTCTGCTGTATAAGGTGGGTGGGCAGTCTAAGAAGAACCGACTTTTTGTGACCCTGAAAAAGTATGTTTAACCTCCGGTGTAATGAAATAACTATGAAACAGCATGGAGGTAGGGATTTTATGGCCTAAACCTTGACACGACAAGGGATCAAAGCATATAATTTCTTTATACGGAGTATCAATAACTCGGGAACCCGTTCGAAATCTTGATTTCGATAACGGGTGAGGATATTATATTGAATGAAAGTTTAAAGACTGGCAACACTTAAAACTATACGATAAATGCAATGATCGGACGAGTAGGGTTTTTTGATGCTTTTAAGAGAGCGGGGAAGGGTGAGAGCCCCGTAAGATCATAAAGTCTGAAGATCAGCCGTGAGCAGCCTCCCCAACAGGCAGTTAAGCCCTAATAAGGTGAGCCGGGTAAGGACCGTTAAACCTCGCAAGTGACAGCTTGCCAAGCCTTGCTTTAAAGCTGTAATTTGGGTGGTACCGCGAAAAATCAGCCTTTCGTCCCATACGGATGAAGGGCTTATTTATTTGCCTATTCATGGAGAGTGAATGGGTCGTAAGGCCAAGGGGTATAACCATTTTAAGTAAACCCAGCCTAGGTGTTGAGGGTAAAAAAGAGTAAAAAACTTAACCGGAATGAGAGGATGAATAAAATGGCAGTTGATTACGGCAAGACTTTGAATCTGCCAAAAACCGATTTTCCCATGCGTGGAGGACTTCCTGAAAAAGAACCTCAAATGCTCAATGCATGGAACTCGAAGAATCTTTATAAAAAACGTCTGGATAGGAACAGGCTAAAAGGGAAAAAGTTTATTCTTCATGACGGACCTCCCTATGCCAATGGGGGTATCCATCTGGGAACTGCGCTTAATAAGGTTCTTAAGGACATTATTATGCGCTATTACGATATGAAGGGCTTTTACACTCCCTATATTCCCGGCTGGGATACCCATGGGCTGCCTACCGAACAAAAGGCCATCAAGGAAAAGGGGCTTAACCGTCATGAGGTGGGGCCGGTTGTTTTCAGACAGGCTTGTGAGGAGATCGCGAGAAAATATATTGATGTTCAAAGGGAATCCTTTAAGCGTCTGGGGGTCATGGGAGACTGGGAAAACCCCTATATCACTCTGGAACCACGATTTGAAGCCAAACAGATTGGTGTATTCGGCGAAATGGCCAAGCTGGGCTGTATCTATAAAGGTATGCGCCCTGTTTACTGGTGTCCCTCCTGTGAGACCGCCTTGGCCGAGGCTGAAATTGAGTACATGGAGGACCACGGTAACTCTATTTACGTCAAGTTCCCTGTAAGGGACGACAAAGGCAAGCTTAAAGGTATTGTTCAAAATCTTGATAACCTTTATGTTGTCATTTGGACCACCACCACATGGACCCTGCCCGGTAACCTAGCTATTTCTGTTAACCCGGAATATGTCTATGCTGTTGTTGAAGCCAATGGCGAGCGTTATATTATGGCCAAGGAGTTGGTGGAAAGCGTCATGAAAGTGACCAGTACCACCGATTATAAAATCCTCGGCGAAATCAAAGGTAGTGAGATGGAGTATATGGTTTGCGTCCATCCTTTCCTGGAGCGCGACTCCCTTGTTATCGTGGGAGACCATGTCACTCTGGAAGCTGGTACCGGATGCGTTCACACCGCTCCCGGACATGGTGCCGAGGACTTTGAGGTATGTAAAAACTACCCTGAACTGGGAGTGGTGGTGCCGGTCGATGACAAAGGCCACTTAACCCAGGAAGCAGGGCCTTTTGCAGGCATGTTCTACAAGGCCTCAAACAAGGCTATTTTGCAGGAGTTGAAAAATTCGGGGCTACTCCTTGCTGAGCAGCCTATTGTTCATCAGTACCCCCACTGCTGGCGCTGTAAGGAGCCCATCATCTTTAGGGCCACTGAGCAATGGTTTATTTCCATTGATAAATTCAGAAAACAGGCTCTTGAAGCGATTAAAGACGTGCGCTGGATCCCTGGATGGGGTGAGGACCGTATTACTAAGATGGTGGAAGACCGGGGTGACTGGTGTATTTCCCGTCAGCGTATATGGGGTCTGCCCATTCCCATTTTCTACTGTAAGGACTGTGGGAAGGAAATCATCAACGATGAGACCATCAGCGCTATTCAGGCTTTGTTTGAAAAGGAAGGCTCCAACGCCTGGTTCAAATATGAGGCCTCAGCAATCCTGCCCAAGGGCTATACCTGTGAATGTGGAGGAAATGAGTTCAGGAAAGAAAGCGATATCATGGACGTCTGGTTTGACTCAGGCTCCACCCACATAGCTGTCGCCGAGGCCGATCCGGAACTGGGGTGGCCTGTGGATATGTATCTTGAGGGCAGTGACCAGCACAGAGGCTGGTTTCAATCTTCTCTCTTAACGGCTACAGCCGTAAAGGGCAAAGCCCCTTATCGTCAGGTTCTTACCCATGGCTATGTGGTGGATGGTCAAGGCCGAAAGATGAGTAAATCACTGGGTAACGGCATAGACCCCCTGGATATCTGCAATCAATATGGTGCCGACATTTTGAGGCTTTGGGTAGCTTCAAGCGATTACAAGGTGGATATCCGCATATCCAACGATATCTTGAAGCAGCTTTCTGAAAGCTATAGAAAGATCCGAAATACGGCCCGCTTTATTCTGGGCAATATCTATGATTTTAACCCGGAGCAACACAGCGTGGCCTATGATAAAATGGATGAACTGGATCAATGGGCTTTGCTGCGCCTGAACCAGTTGGTGGCAAAGATTGAGAAGGCCTACTCCGATTATGAGTTCCATACCATGCTCCATGCCATTCATAATTTCTGCGTGGTGGATATGAGCAGTTTTTACCTGGATGTGACCAAGGACAGGATGTATGCCTCCAGACCGGAGGATCCCTCCCGCCGTGCGGGCCAAACCGCCATGTTCATTATTCTGGATACCCTTACAAGGCTATTGGCGCCTGTCCTGGCCTTTACGGCTGATGAAATCTGGCAGTACCTCCCCCACGGAGCCCAGGATAATGCTGAGAGTATCATTCTGAATGACTGGCCTCAAATTAAGCCCGAATATGAGAATGAAGCCCTGGAGCAAAAATGGAACCGGATTCTTGAGGTGCGAGACAGCGTTCTCAAGGCTTTGGAAGAAGCCCGTAACAAGAAGCTCATCGGTCAGTCCCTTCAGGCCAAGATTATCCTGAAGGCTGACGGCGACCTTCTGGAATTCCTTAAAAAGAATCAGAACCTTCTGCCCACTGTCTTTATTACCTCACAGGTTGAGGTGGTGGCTGGAAGCGGTGGCGGACTTGAAGTAGAGGTCAAGGAGGCTGACGGGGAAAAATGCGAACGCTGCTGGATATACTCCGATAGCGTTGGTGGAAGCCCTGAGCATCCTTCCCTTTGCACCCGCTGCAGCTCAGCCTTATAAGTCCATCACCCTTATTTGCATTAAAAGAGGACTCGGCTCTTAACCAGTGAGCCGAGTCCTTTTACTTGCCTTGATATTGTCTTTTGTTGACTCTCCGTAAGAGTGAATGGAAAGTCGGGCCTTTCTTTTGGCGCCTTAGCCTCGGAACATATACTTTTCCTTATTGAACATCCAGGAGGCAGCCACCAGGGAGATGGCCACATACAACAGGGAGGAAGCTGTGGCCAGTAGAAGTCCAGTGTAATTGGTGATACCTCCAAGGATCAGCTTAAAGGCCGAGATGGTATTGAGAATGGGGACCAGATACATATAGGTTTGGATTTCATTGGGCATTACCATCATGGTGGCATAGGCCGGAATGATAACCACGAAGATGAGAAGGGAGAGGTAGGTCTGGCCCTCTTTAAAGGATCGGGCATAGGTGCTTATGGCCAGTTGGACTCCGGAGAAGGCCATTCCCAGAAGGAGGGTGATGAATAAGGAGAGAAGGAGCGCTGCAGGCTCCAGATTGAAACCGCCCAACTGCCCCTGTCCCAAGGTAAGCGCCGAGGGCTTGATAAAAAAGGCAAGAAGCATGCCCCCCAAGGTTGATAACACCGAGGCAAAGCTGAAAACATTGATGGTTAAGTACTTGCCAATGAGAATGGACATTCTGCCGGCACGGGTGGTGAGTAAGGGCTCCAGGGTCATTCGTTCCTTCTCACCGGCTACAAGATCGGTGGCCGCTGGGATACCTCCCACTGCAACCAGCATGGCAATGAGCATGGGTAGGACCATCATGAGAAAAAGATTTCCATCCCCTGAGCGGGCGATGTTTTCTGTTTCCATCATGACGGGAGTAAGGAGCTGTGGATCAATCCCAAGGGCGGTGAGGCTTTCTGAGGCGAGGACATGATTCAGTGAGTTAATGGCCGATTGAAGAGTGGAGACAGCCCCGCCTGACCGGGACAGTGAATTATCGTAGAGGATGCGCAGTCCAACAGGCTGGGAGGCCTCCAACTTGGCCTCAAAATCCTGATCCAGTTCCACCACCAACTTGACCTTTTTATCGTTAATGGCCTGCCACGGATCGCTGACTGGGTCTACGATGATGATATTTGAGTTTTGCTTGGCCAGCTTTTCTGTGAGAAAGGCTCGAGCGGCCGGTGTATCGCTTTGGATGGTAAGGGCTACCGTAATATTTTCAGACATTTCCTTGGTCATTTGCTCAGTACTCCCACCAACAATCAGAAAGAGGATGGGCATGATCAATAGGGGAGCTAAAATGCTGGTCAGAACAGTTTTTCTGTCACGAATAATATCAATGAGCTCTTTTTTAAAGACGATCCATATATGCTTCAGGTTCATGCTTTATCACCTACCAATTTTACAAATAATTCTTCAAGGCTGTCCATGTGATGATGCTCTTTGAGCTGTTCCAGCGTTCCTAGCGCAACCAGTCGGCCCTTATGAATAATGGCGATTCTGTCACAGAGCTTTTCCACTTCACTCATGGTATGGCTGGAGAAGAGAATGGTTTTGCCCAGTTTTTTCTGGGACATGATGAATTCCTGTACCTCCCGGATAGCACTCACATCCAACCCCGAGGTAGGCTCGTCCAAAAGAAGAATTTCCGGGTCGTGAATAATGGCCCGGGCGAAGGTAGCCTTCTGGCGCATACCCTTGGACAGCTTACCGGCGCGTTTGTTGAGAAAGTCCTTCATTCCGAAGATGTCGGCCAGATGCTGGGTCCGTTCCTTTATAAGCCTTGGTGGGATATCATTAAGCTGCCCAAAATACGAGATGTTTTCTGCTACTGTTAATCGGTCATATAGGCCGCTTTCACCGCCAAAAAGGATGCCCACCTGGCTACGGGCCTTTTCAGGCGATTTGACAATATCAGCGCCATTAATCAAGGCTGTTCCAGAAGTAGGTGCCAGCATAGTTGCTAGCATCCGGAGAGTTGTGGTTTTACCGGCCCCGTTTTCACCTAAGAGGCCTAGGATTTCACCCTTATTGACTGTAAGGGAGAGGCTTTCCACGGCAAGGGTCTTATCAAATTTTTTTTCCAGTTGCTTTAGCTCTATCATAAGGTACCTCCGATCATGATAGGAACATTATACCAATTTAATTTTTTACTGTCATCAACCTTAGATTTTGTCTGCCGAGCTCTAGCAATCATCAAGACTACCGTTAAAAAAGCGATCCGGTTACATTTATTTTTAAAGAAATGATATAATACAACTATCGGGGGCCTTTTCGTCCCCGATAGTTCTGCCGGAATCTTTTATTTGATTTGAAGTGTTTTGGATTGAGAGGTGTAGAATGAATGGAATGTGGCGAGCTTCTTAAAAGGCTTGGCAGCATCAGCGCGGTTACAGGCCGAGAAAACATGGCCACCCAGAGAATTGCTGAACTTTTTGGGGAGTATTGTGATGAAGTGAGTGTGGATGCCTTTTATAATGTAATCGGATTGAAGAAGGGCCGAGGTGAAAATCCCGGTAATGTTTTGGTAACGGCTCATTACGATGAAATCGGGCTTATCATTACAGGAATTGAGGATAGCGGTTTCTTACGGTTTGCTCCTGCCGGGGGGGTGGATGCCAAGGCTATAGGAGCCATGATGGTGACTGTTCACGGCAAGGAAGACCTAGTGGGTGTTATTGGCACAAAGCCCCCCCATTTGATTCCCCCCGAGGATGCCGACAAGGCAGTCAAAATGGACGAGATGCGCATTGATATCGGTTTTGATGGGGAAAGAGCAAGGGAATTGGTCGCAGTGGGGGATATGGTGTCCTTTATTAATCCTGCCCAGGAGCTATTAAACAGGAGACTGGCCGGCAAAAGCATGGATAACCGTAGCGGCGTAGCCGCACTGATAGAGCTTCTTACGGAACTCAAGAAGCTGAACCATGAAGATGACGTGTATGTTGTCGCCACCGTTCAGGAGGAGTTGGGGCTTATTGGGGCCTTTGGGGCAACCTATAATATCAAGGCCGATTTAGGAATCGTTATTGATGTGTGCCACGGAGATATGCCTGATACCCCCAGCGATGAAACCTTCCCGTTGGGGAAGGGGGTTGCTATTGCGGTGGGCCCAATTCTCAATAGTAAACATACCAAGGCCGTGATCAAACTGGCCAAAAGTGAAAAAATCCCCTACCAAATTGACCCCGAGGCCGGGGATACCGGAACCGAGGCGGCTGTCCATGCCGTTGCCAGGGAGGGTATACCGGTGGTTCTTTTATCTATTCCGTCCAAGTACATGCATACCACTGTTGAGATGGTTTCAGTGGACGATATCATCGCCACAGGTAGACTGGCCGCGCGCTATATTGCAGGGAGGGTGAGGGACTAAATGGATGCATTGGAGATTTTGAAAAAGCTCACGGCCCTGGATGGTGTGTCAGGGGAGGAAACGCCTGTAAGGGACTTTATTCTGTCCCATATCAAGGATATTGTTGACGATTACAGAATTGACAACCTGGGCAATTTGATCACCTACAAGAAAGGCACAGGCAAAGGCCCTAGGGTTATGCTGGACGCCCATATGGACGAGGTGGGACTGATGATCACCCACATCAACTCCGACGGACTTCTGAAATTCCAGACCATTGGTGGCATAGAGCCCAGGGTTTTAGTGGGAAAGCGTGTCAGAGTAGGGGAGAAGGGTATTCCCGGGGTCATCGGTTTCAAGCCCATCCATCTGCAGGATAGCGGTGAGCGCAATGGTGCTGTGAATAAAAAGAAGCTGACCATTGATATCGGGGCCAAGGATAGGGACCAGGCAGAGGAAAAGGTAGAAGTCGGGGATTACGCGGTATTTTCCTATGACCCCGTAGAATTTGGGGATAATAAGCTCATGGCCAAAGCCTTGGATGACCGAGTAGGGTGTGCCGTTTTGATGGAATTGCTTAAAGGGCGCTATGAATGTGATATCTATGGCTGCTTTACCGTGCAGGAGGAAGTGGGCCTTAAAGGCGCAAAGACCTCCTCCTTCCAGGTTATGCCGGACATGGCCCTCATTCTGGAAGGAACCACCTGCTATGATGTGCCCGACACCCAGGAACAGAACATGAGCACAAGATGTGGAAAGGGGCCTGCTCTCACGGTCATGGATCGTTCGGTCATTGCCGACAGGGAGTTTGTCAGGCTCATCGCCGAGGTAGCAGACACGTATCATATACCCTACCAATATAAGCAAACCATCTCGGGAGGAACCAACGCGGGGCGGATTCAGGTCAACGGAACAGGGGTCAAGGTGGCGGTGATGGCCATACCTTGCCGCTATATCCACACACCTGTTTCAGTCATGGACAAATCCGATTTTAACCATATGCTGGCCCTGGCGCACAAGGTGTTGGAGGCGTTACCCAAAAGCGAAGTGGGCAAGCGCTGGACCGAGTTGGAGAGACCATCATCCATAAGTCTTTTCCATGATAAAGGAGGAAAAACCCATGTTTGATTTGATAAAAACACTGACTCAGACCTTTGGACCCTCCGGGTGCGAAAAAAAAGTGGCTGAAGCCATCAGGAGCCTACTTGCGGATAAGGTCGATGAAATACGAACCGATGCCATGGGAAACCTGATCTGTGTCAAAAGGGGAGCGGGTAAAAAAATCATGCTGGCCGCCCATATGGACGAAATCGGGATTATTGTGTCCTATATTGATGACAAGGGTTTTTTGAGGTTCAGCAATATAGGTGGCCTTCCCCCAATGATTATTCTGGGTCAGAGGGTTGTTTTTGAAAATGGTACGGTGGGCGTGATCTGGTATGAAGAAAATATCGATAACATGAAGAATGCCAAGCTGGAGAAAATGTACATTGATATAGGTGCCGATTCCCGTTCCGAAGCTGAAAAGTTGGTAAGAGTAGGGGATATGGCTGTTTTCGTAGGAGAGACCCTCCAACAGCAGGGGAAGATTATTTCCAAGGCGTTGGATGACCGTATTGGTTGCGCAATTCTGGTACAGTTGGCTCTTAATGCCCCCATGACCGATAATGAAATCTACTATGTCTTTACCACACAGGAGGAGGTTGGCTTAAGAGGCGCGAAAACAGCGGCTTTTGGAATTCTCCCTGACGTGGCCCTTGCTATTGATGTCTGTGACACCGGTGACACCCCGAGCTGTAAGCCCATGGCCGTCCGGCTGGGAGAGGGCCCCACAGTCAAAATCAAGGACAGAAGCGTTATTGCCCATCCCGAGGTGAAGGATGCGCTGATTAAGGCGGCAAGCAAAGAAAAGATCCCTTATCAATTGGAGGTCATGATAGATGGAGGAACCGATGCCGGGAGCATACATATCACGGCAGGAGGAATTCCTTCAGGTGGTGTGTCAATTCCGACAAGATTTATTCATGATACGGCTGAAATGGTGGCCCTACAGGATGTCGAGAACGCCATTAAGCTTTTGACCGAATTTGTAAAGGCTTAGATAAATTCATGGATTAATGAAGTATCCCCAAAATCATGAAAGCCCTAATGGTCAGATTTTGAGCATTAGGGCTTTGCTTTATTAAAGGATGCATTTCAATAGAGTAGGTAGGGTGTCAGAATACCTGCATAACCGCACATTTGATATACTGCGTCTCCCCCGAGGCCATCAGAATGGGATGATCCTTGGCCTGGGACCGGAATTCAATGAGCCTTAATGTCCTTTTGGCATCATGGGCGGCCTTGTAAAGTATATCCATAAAAAGACTGTTATCAATATGCTGGGAGCAGGAGCAGGAGACCAGGAAGCCCCCTTCGACAACGATTTTTAATGCCCTGAGGTTAATTTCCTTATACCCCCTAATGGCCCCTTCCACAGCGCTTTTACTCTTTGTGAAGGCGGGTGGATCAAGGATGACCGTATCAAAACGCTCCTTTGTGTCGGAATATTCCCTCAAAAGGTCAAAGGCATTGGCCTCCTTAAACCGGGCAATACCCTCCAGATGATTGAGGCGGGCATTGCTTTCGGCACAGGAAACAGCGTGGGCCGATATATCCACACCCAAGACCTCTCGGGCCCCGTAGTGGGCGGCATGGAGAGCAAAAGAGCCGGTGTGGGAGAAGCAATCTAGAACCCTAGCTTTTTGGACGAAGGGCTTCAAGGCTGCGCGATTTTCTTTCTGATCCAGAAAGAACCCGGTTTTTTGGCCATTTTCCACATCCACCAAAAACTTAACTCCGTTTTCCGTCATCAGGACTCGGGTGTCAAAGGGGGCGGACAGAAAGCCCTTTTGCTGGGGCAGGCCCTCAAGCTCCCTAACAGGGACGTCGTTTCGCTCGTAGATGCCCCGGGGACCAATGATCTCATTGAGAATTTCCACAATAGAGGCCTTGAAGCGGTCCATGCCCAAAGCCAGTGTTTGCACCACAAGAATATCGGAAAATTTATCCACAATAAGGGCAGGAAGAAAATCAGATTCTGCAAAAACAACCCGGCAGCTCTCGGTGTCGGCAACCTTTTTACGGTATTCCCAGGCTCTCAGTATTCTTTGATAGAAGAAGTCCTGGTTGATTTCTTCGTCCTGTCTTGTCAGCATTCTTACGGTAATCTGGGACGCAGGGTTATAGTAGCCCTTCCCTAAAAATCGGTTTTGATGGGAATAAACCTCAACAATATCCCCAGGATGAATGGTTCCGGAAACATGCTGGATATCGCTCCTAAATATCCATGGATGCCCATATTCCACGCGCATTTCCTTATTTTTCACAAGCATTATTTTTGCCATATTCTCACTCCGTGGCTCTTTAATGTCATTTTTTTGACTTCAACCTATTATAACCTTATTTGTAGAAACATAAAAAGTCATACAATGAAATCATAAAATAAAAATGCCACTAAAGACAAATAATAAGGGTGTGAAAGGAGGATGAGAAAATTTATGAGCTTTTTTGACAACATGATGAATCCAAACGGTCAAAATAAGAATGCCTCTAAAAATAATGGAAAAGCTCCTAATGGTCATAAACAACAGGTAAGGAAAGACGATTTCACCCAGGAAGTGGGTGAAGAGTTTTCCGTACGGAGAGCTGCGAAGGAAAACGATTTCCAAGACCAGCCCCAGGACGTTGTAAGTGAAGCCAATAAGAATGCTTTTAAAGAGGAATTCTCCGACGATATGATGAACGAGCCTTCGCAATTTGGCATTCAATCCTATTCAAAAGCGGGGGTAACCTTTGAGAAGCTTTCAGAAACACAAGCGAGAGTTAACTATAGCGGGCTATTGGCCAAGAGCGGTGCTCAGGAAATATTTGGTGTCTATGGCTTTGGCAGCAATCAAAACTGGGAAAATGTCACAACCGTAGCACTTAATAATCAAGAAGGGTCGTTTATGTCCATTATTCCTGTGGAGCAAGGTAAAAATATCAATCTGGCTTTCAAGGATTCAGGTGAAAACTGGGATAATAATTCGGGGATGAACTACACCTTTGTCAATTAGACAAAGGGAATAAAGGGGTTGTCTATCAACCCCTTTATTTTATAGCCTGCTTTCCTCATTCACCCATTCCCGGGCTTCTTCCACACTTCTATCCGAAGACAGCGGTACCTGGGCTTCCGATTCAGTCTTGTGAATCTCTGTCACAGCATTGGTGACAAAGGCTTTAAGTTTATTATGATTGACTTTTTGCGAATGAATATCTGTCATACCAAAGCACCTCCCCAATCATTAATTTTTGCTTTATTCTAATAGTTTATTCGGTACAAGTTTATGGATTGACACCAAAGCATGTTTCCCTGGTTGAAAAAAGTGGGAGAATATGATTGAATGATTGAAAGAAAAAAGAAAGGAAATTATTCTATGAGCCAACTTAAAGTATGGTTTGCTTCTTCTGAGGTTGTTCCTTTTGTTAAAACCGGTGGCCTTGCCGATGTAGCGGGTTCGCTACCTAAAGCACTCAGATCGTTGGATGTTGATATTCGTGTGGTCATGCCTAAATACAATCAAATTGATTCTCTTTGGGTTTCGCAAATGGAGTTTGTAGGAAGCTGCCAGGTGGAGCTTTCCTGGAGAAAGCAGTACTGTGGTGTGTATAAACTGGCTTTTGAAGGTGTTACCTTTTATTTTATTGATAATGAGTACTACTTTTTTAGAGAATGGTATTACGGTCTTAACGACGATGGAGAGCGCTTCAGCTTTTTCTGCAAAGCCATACTGGAGGTTTTGCCAGTTATCGACTTTCAGCCGGATATCATTCATCTGAATGATTGGCAGACAGGAATGGTCAGTCTGCTTCTGGATGCTCAATACAGGCATCGGGAGAATGGTTTCTTTAAGCATATGCACACCCTGTTTACCATACATAACCTTAAATATCAGGGTGTCTTTCCTAAAGCAGTATTAAGTGACTTGCTGGGCCTTGACTGGAAATACTTCCATGTCAACGGGGTGGAGTATTATGACCAGGTGAATTTCCTTAAGGCAGGCCTCTCCTATTCCGCCTTCTTAAGCACAGTCAGCCGTACCTATGCCGAAGAAATTAAATTTGATTTCTTTGGTGAAAACCTTCAGAACATCATCCGCCGCCGATCCGGGGATATGTATGGAATCGTCAATGGTATTGACTATGAAAACAATGATCCTATGACCGATCCTAGAATTTATGCACCCTATAGTGCCGATGATCTCACTGGGAAATATGAGAATAAACGCAGGTTGCAGCAGGATCTTGGGTTGGATGTTAGGGCGGATATTCCTTTGGTCTCCTTCATTTCGCGCCTTGTGGATCAAAAGGGTATGGATTTAATTGAAATGATGCTTTCCGAGCTTATGGATATGGATTTGCAGTTCGTGGTCTTGGGAAGTGGTGACAGGCACTATGAGGACCTCTTCCGTTATGCCCAGTCCAGGTATCCCGGACGGCTTTCGGCCAATATCAAATATGACGGCGTCCTGGCTCAGAGGATTTATGCAGGAAGCGATATGTTCCTCATGCCCTCCCTCTATGAGCCCTGCGGATTGTCTCAGATTTTCTCCATGCGTTATGGAACAGTTCCCGTTGTCAGAGAGACGGGGGGGCTGAAAGACACCGTTATTCCCTATAATGTCTTTTCCAAGGAAGGAACAGGTTTTTCCTTCGCAAATTATAATGCCCATGAAATGAAGGAGGCCGTGGCCAGAGCTGTTGAGGTCTACACGAACAGAGAAGAATGGGAGAATCTCATGAAGACATGTATGAGTCAGGATTTTTCATGGGAAAACTCGGCCAGGGAATACAAGGATCTGTACAAGACTATGCTCGCGAGATTTACCTCCTAGAAGAGTGTCACCCATCCGGCCCATTGCATAAGATGAAGAAGGCCGAATCGAGATGAGGTGATATCATGGGTGACTGTAAACCAGATTGTGGCTGCTGTAATAGTGGCGGTATCTTTGGTGGCGGTGATAATAATATTTGGTGGATTATCATCATAGTAATTTTTATTCTTTGCTTCTGTCCTGGCATTTTCGGTGGCGGCGGATGCAACAACAGATGCTGCGAGCGCGAGTCATGCTGTTAAGCTATTAAAAAACTTTAAGTTTCGGAAGTATACCTTCCCGAGACTATCGGATTTATTGGGGGCTCAAAGGCCCCCTTTTTTTGCGTTCATATACCCTGGTGAGGCTTTAGAGGGATGCTTTTTTTCTGGCTTTCCTGAAAAAACGGAACAGGGCGGTGACAATCATAATCCCAAAAGCAATGGTAAAGGCTTTAAAAACTGTATTCAAGCCATGGGCTGTGGCCTGCTCCATTTTGTTCTCAACCAGGCTTTGCATGGTCTGGTAAGCAGCGACACCCGGAACTAAGGGAAAAATTCCGGGAATTAAAAAGACAGTGGAGGGTGTTTTAAGATGCTTGGCCATGATCTCGCTATAAATACCAACACCTACCGTGCCGCAGAAAATCTGCGGGATACTAAAGGAAAGGGAATAGGGGTTGAAGGAAAGAGCAATACAAAATCCCAATGCGCCACCTAATCCTGCCCAGAGCAACACGCGTCTTTCAATATTAATGACCATTGCCGGGGCGATGCTTCCTATAAAGGCCAGGATAAAATATTTGATAAAGTGGGTGATCATAAGCGTCCTCCGTAAAACCAAAGCGTCAATCCAATGCCTGTTCCTGCTGCAATGACGGCCACAACCATCAAGGCCTCCCCAAGCTTGGTCAGCCCACTGACACTGTCCCCATGGAGGAGATCCCGGATACCATTGGTCAGGGCTACACCGGGAAGCATATTGGTTACGGCGCCAATAATGACCACATAGGCATTTGTCTGGGGGACTAGGGCTGCGGCCAATGAGCTTAAAAGCCCCGTAATAAAGCCACCTACAAAATATTCGATAAAGGGAAAGCTATTTCCCTTGGAAAAGATTATCCGGACGAAGCTCAGGAGAATACCGACAATCAGAGCGCTAAGAGCGTCATGGGTATTACCTCCGAATAAAAGCGCATAAACGAATGCGGTAAAAGCAAAGCAAAGAATAAGGGTGAGCCTGGAATAAGTCGGGCAGTTACCGATGGCCTCCAGCTCTCCCACCACCTCGTGATATTCAGGTCTGCTTTGTTCAATTTTGCGTGATAAGCTATTCAAACGGGCTATTTTCTCTAAATCAACCGTTCTGGAAGGAATTCTCTTACATATGGTAGAAATACCTTCCTGGCCTTCAACGCTGACAAAGACACCGGTTGGCAGGGCAAAGGCTTCACAGGCAAGCCCATAGCTCTTGCATATTCTATTGATAGTATCTTCAACCCGGTAGGTTTCAGCACCATAGCGTAGGAGAATGGTGCCGGCCTTAACCGCAATTTCAAGAATTTTTTCCTGTTCCATAGTGCTCCTGGTGTGTTCCTTTTACAAGGAGACTTTTTCAGGGTCAACCCTTTGATCTAGGCTTTGCAGGGGAAGAGGAATCCTTGGGTTTGAAACCCTTGCACTCCTCGCCGCTTGAGGCTCTAACCATTTGTGCGGGCAATACCTTGCCTTTGAAACCAAAAAAACGGCATCCCCTAGGATGCTGCGGGTCCCAGGTGACAAAATAATATTGGCATTTCATGCAATTAACCCTGTTTTCCATCTTTTTATTATACCACAGGATTAATCCTGCAGAAACAGGCGTAGAATTCCTGATAAAACCATGACCCATTAAGGATAAATGAAATGCCGTGACAAAGCCCCGTGTGCATTGTATAATAATAGCGTTGTTCAATGGACAATACCAATGGATGGAATATTTTTCTTATGGAAGGAATGATAAAAGTGAGTCTTATAGAGCTAGAACAGACAGGTCTGGAGCTAAAAGGACTTGAAAAGGCTATCAGGGAATTGGGGGATTCACTTTAACCTCCCTGGTGTGATAAAAGAGCTGGAGGAGCTGGAGCAACGTGCTTCCGAGCCCGAGTTTTGGAATGATACTGAGAATTCCCAAAGAGTGCTTCAACGAACAAAAAGCCTAAGAGCAAAGCTGGAAAATTTCCAGAAGCTTCTGAGGGATTGTGAGGATACGCTTACCCTGGCGGAGCTGGGCCTTGATGAGAAGGATGAGACCATATTAGCCGAGGTGACCCAAGGCTATGAGGAAATTCATGGCCGTTATGAAAAAATGCGGCTGGAGACCTTGATGAAGGGCGAGTATGACGCCAACAATGCCATTATCACCCTCCATGCGGGAGCCGGAGGCACCGAGGCCATGGACTGGGTTCAGATGCTGTTTCGCATGTTTACCCGGTGGGCTGAAAAGAACGGCTTTGAGACAAGGGTTCTGGACCTACTGGATGGAGACGAAGCGGGAATTAAAAGTGTAACAGTGGAGGTTGTGGGGGAATATGCCTATGGCTTTTTAAGAAGCGAAAAGGGAGTTCACCGTCTGGTAAGAATCTCACCCTTTGATGCTTCAGGAAGGCGTCATACCTCCTTTGCCTCCATGGATGTCATGCCTGAATTGGATGATTCGGTAGAGGTGGATATCAACCCTGAGGATCTGAAAATGGATGTTTATCGCTCTTCGGGCGCGGGGGGACAGCATGTTAACAAAACCTCCTCTGCGGTACGAATAACCCATATCCCCACGGGGATTATTGTAGCTTGTCAAAATGAGCGGTCTCAATTCCAAAACAGAGACATGGCCATGAGAATGCTCAAGGCAAAGCTGTTGGAGCTCAAGGAGCGGGAACAGGCTGAAAAGCTCAACCAGATTAAGGGTGAGCAGATGGATATAGCCTGGGGAAGTCAAATCCGTTCCTATGTATTTTGTCCCTACACCCTGGTGAAGGATCATCGGACCAATCATGAGGACGGTAATGTCCAGAAGGTGATGGATGGGGGTATTGACGAGTTTATTCAGGCCTACTTAAGTCAAACCTGACTCTTTCATACTTCTACACCTTTTCTTATCGCGTATTAAGCCTCTATGATAAAAAGCAATAAAAAAGAGCCTCTCTCCCATTGGGAGAAAGGCTTCCTTTTTATCTTCATAGTATTATCTCTAATGTGTTCGATGCCTTCTGACACGGTTTTTAATCCACTGCTTTCGCATAAAGCCCCCCAGCTTGACGAAACACATAATAACCTCAATCAGAACCAATATGATAATCACATAGATGAGCTCTTTGTTTTCTTTAAGTTTTTCTTGCAATAGCTGCCTTTGGGTTTTCTGGGGCAGTATCTCCCTGTCAGGGTAGAGCTCCACATTAATGACAGTATCATCAGCAAGGGTATAGGTGAGCATTCCCACCACCGTGCTTTTGGTTATGGGTGGCTTGAGCTTGGATTCATCCACATTAAGGGCGATATTCTTTATATTGCTCTGCCCCTTGGGATAGATATAGTGAACGTCCTGGGTCGGAACAAGGTTTAAGGTCTGGCCCTCCACCGTCACTGATTTTTGGCTGCTTCCTGCATAAAGCAGAGTACCATAAAGATAATTATCAAACCCATAGTTCAGCAGGGTAATGGAATCGGTATACATATTTTTCGTGGGAACATCTAAAAGGATGCAGACCAAACGCATATTGTCTCTGTTAACGGTTGTTGCGATGCTTTGAAGCTCTTTGTCCACACTGGTGGTAACCCCGCCGTCGGTATTGTTATAGTTCCAGAACATATTATTGGTGTTGGTCAAGAGGAGGGTCTTGGTGCTGTCGTACCAGGGCTTCGCCTGGGATCCGAAAAAGCGGTTGAAATCGCTTTTGGATAGCGCATATTTAAAGAGAGTCTGAATATCGTTGATGGTGGTCACCTGATTTTCATCAAAAGCTCCGGTGCTATTGACAAACCGGGTATTGCTCATGCCCAGCTCCTGGGCCTTGCTATTCATAAGCTTGACAAAGCCCTCTTCACTTCCGCCCACGTACTCTGCCAGAGCAATGGCAGCATCCTTGGAGCCGGTCAATAAGAGGGCGTTCAATAAGTTCTTAACAGCGTATTTTTCACCTACGGAAAGCTTTAAAGAGGCCCCTTCCACATTAACAGCATCCTTACTGGCGGTTACCAGAGCTTCGGTGTCAGACTTTTCCAGGGTTATAAGTACTGCCATAACACGGTTGGCCAGCGAAGAATTAGACAGTTCATCCGAGGTCTTGGAGTAAATAACCTGTCCTCTTTTCGCATCAAAAAGAATGGCAGAAACGGCCTCGGTTTGAATCATTTCACTTCCGTTTGTGGCAGAAGCGCGAGGCATAACCCCAAAAAACATGGCAACCATTATAAAAAGAAGCGTCAGGAATGCCACGAAGCGACGCCTTTTTTGAAATGTACCGGAACCATTCACCATTGTTCATACTTCCCTGATGGAATTTTTAAGACAATGCTCAACCCTTGTAAATGAGCTTAATCGTATTATAGCACACTTGCAAAGGGTGTCAATTGACGAAAATCATAACCAATTTACGCTCAATATCACTATTTTAGTTCATTTCCCTATTTTCAACTCTCTGATTTTAGGGCCGTCCTAAATTATTTTTAACTTAATAAAGGAGATGCGACAACACATCTCCTTCATGGGTTTAGGGTCTTAATTGTTGGCCCACCGAATGACGGACATATCAAATTTGTTCATCAGGTTGGGATGATGGGGCAGAATCCGGAAGGAGTAGCCATACTCCCCGCCATCCTGCAAAGTGATTCTTCCCTCATAGTAGAAGGTGGAGGCGTCGGTCTGACGAACAATGTTCATTTCCACCGTTGAACCGTTGATAATCCTGTCGTTGGCGATAGGTCCATAATAAGCCTCTACCAGGACGTCCTCAGGAGACAGGGAAGACAACTGAATGGATACGTTTAGTGTAAGCTCATTGCCGGACAGCAAGCTGTGATCTACCAAGCCGTGAATATCCTGATTAGCCATGACGTTGACCTGGGGCCAAACCTTCTCAATCTTTTGCTTCCAGTCGGCCAGAACTCTGACAAAGCCATACTGGGACTCACGGATTTTGATGCTCCGGAGGATGGCCGGCAGATACATTTTCTCAGTATAATCCTTGACCATTCTATGGGTACCGTAAACTGGGGCCAAGGACTTGATGGATTCCTTCATTCTGCCTACCCAGTGAGTGGGAACTCCCTTTTCATCTCGGCTATAGAATAAGGGGATGATATCTCTTTCCAAAGTCTCATAAAGGGATTTGCTGTCGGCATCATCTTGATTTTGCTCATTTTCATAGGGGGTATCGTCGCCGATGACCCATCCGTTTAAACCGTTATAGCCCTCGACCCACCATCCGTCAAGTATGCTGAAGTTAAGCACACCGTTGATACAAGCCTTTTGACCGCTGGTTCCGCTGGCTTCAAGGGGACGCCTGGGATTGTTCATCCAAACATCCACACCCTGGATGAGCTGTCGGGCGACGGTCATGTTATAGTTTTCCACCAAGAAGATCTTGCCGTTAAATCCTTCTCGACGGGCGATGTCATGAATGTTTTTAATGACCTCGTGAGCTGGACGGTCGGCAGGATGGGCCTTGCCGGCGAAAATAATTTGAACGGGCATGCTCTTATTGTTGAGTATTTTTTCAATTCTGGCCAAATCCCTGAATATCAGGTTGGCCCGTTTATAGGTTGCAAACCTTCTGGCAAAGCCAATGGTGAAAGCATTGGGATCCAGTTGGCTATCCAGCTTGTTCACTTCCAACAGGGGCATTCCGTTTTGAAGGTACTGCTTCTTCAATTTGTCCGCAATAAAACGGATCATCTTGGTTTTAAGAACCATATGGGTCTTCCAGATTTCCTCGTCGGGAATGGCACTGACACCCTCCCAGACGGCAGGATCATACATCCGCTGCTGCCAGTCGGAGGGTAAATACTTGTTAAAAAGATACTTGAAGCTTGGGGCCAACCACGTCATGGTATGTATGCCATTGGTGATATGGGTGATGGGCACTTCTTCTTCGGGAATTTCGGGCCACAATGCCTGAAAGATATTGCGGGAAACAGCCCCATGTAGTTCGCTGACACCATTTTTACGGCCTGACATATTGAGGGCTAAAACCGTCATATTAAAGTTATAAGGATCCCCTGGCTTAATTCCCAGAGCTATAAATTCGTGACGCTGCAAGCCCAGTTGTCCCCAATAGTTACCAAAGTACCGGTCTATCATATCCAACGGGAACACATCATTGCCTGCCGGCACCGGGGTGTGGGTAGTAAAAACGGAACAGGAATAGACCGCTTCCTTAGCTTCTCGGAAGGGCATATTTTTTTCCATCACCAGCTTCCTTGAAAGCTCCAGCGCCATGAAGGAAGAATGCCCCTCATTCATATGGTATACTGTTCCTTTGATTCCCAGAGCATCCAGGGTACGGATACCCCCGATACCCAATAGGATTTCCTGTTGGATACGGGTTTCACGGTCCCCGCCGTACAGCCTTTCGGTTAGGGAGCGGTCATACTGATTGTTTTCCGGGACGTCGGTATCCATTAAATAAAGCTTGATGCGTCCAATACTGATACACCAGAGTCGTGCATAGACCACTCTTCCGGCGAGTTCAACATAAACGGTCAGTGGGCGGCCATTGTTGTCAAATACAGGAGTAACAGGCAGTTGGGAGTAATTAAGGGTTGTAAAATGTGTTTCCTGCCAGCCCTCGCCGTTAATGTGCTGATCAAAATAACCCTGCTTATAAAAAAGGCCTATGGCAGTAAAGGGGAGACCCAGGTCGCTGGCTGATTTGCAATGGTCTCCGGAGAGAACCCCAAGCCCTCCCGAATAGACGGGAAGCACTTCATGAAGCCCATATTCAGCTGAAAAATAAACGATTTGTTCATTTTTATAGTCAGGGTAATTCCTGGTAAACCAAGTATCTTCTGCCTGCATGTAGTCCTTAAAATCCTTCATGACCTTTTCATAACGATGCATGAACTCATTATCTGAAAGCTTCTCCTCCAGCTTTTTGAGGCTTACCTCCTGAAGGAAACGGACAGGGTTACGGTTGAGTCTTTCCCAAAGTGCCAGATCTATTTCACGGTAGAGATCAATGGCTTCACTATTCCATGACCACCAAAGGTTCATGGATAATTCATGTAATCCTGAAAACCTTTCGGGGATGGCTGTTGTTACTTTAATCTTTCCAAATTTGTACATAGAAACCTCCAAAAGTTGTGGGTTACAATTATATATACCCCAATCATTGTTTATGTAATACGGTCAAAAGCAAGAAAATTAAATATGTAGAAACAGAGTCCCATATTAACCATTAAAAAACATACATTCATCATACCGACCCTTGTCCAAAAGTGCAACGCATGAACTGACCATGAATAGGAGGGGAATTCATATCGTTTATTATGAAAATTTACCAATGGACTTTAGAGAAAGGTTCCATCAGGGTGAAAATAGGACTAATGGCCTGAATAAAGTAAATTATGGGGGGATAAATATCCTGTTGTAAAGTGCCGAATTATATTATAGACTATATAATTAATGACACATAAATTGGAAATATCGTTGAAAGGACTAAAAGGTATGGCTTCAGATAAAGTACTCGTGATAAACCAATCGAATTTTGAAGAGCTTGTTATGAAATCCACGCAGCCTATTCTCTTGGATTTCTGGGCAATATGGTGCGGTCCCTGCAAGGCTATCGGGCCTGTTATAGATGATTTAGCAGAAGAATATGACGGACGATTTCTCATGGGAAAGATTAATGTGGATGAGGAAAGCACGCTGGTTCAGAACTTTAACATTATGAGCATACCCACCTTAATGATATACAAAGAAGGCGTTCAGGTGGAGCGAATGGTTGGTGCTCGTTCGAAGGCTGATCTGAAGGCATTAATCGAAAAGTATATTTAAGTTTTCAAATCTCAAGATTGAAAAGGAGAGTTGGATATGTCCGGTGAAAAGAAATTTGGTTCTTCCGCATTTGGGTTTAACAAATCGGATGTCAATGCTTACATTGAAAAGATCATTCATGAATTTGACCAAAGGCTTAAGGAAAAGGATGATGAAATATCCAATCTTAAGCTTCAAATTCGTGAAATGAAAACCCGTTATGAAACAACTTCACAGGACAGCCAGTTCCTTTCCAAGGAGAAGGAGAGAATTGCCGGCGCCCTTATTCAAGCGCAGGAAAAAGCGGATGCCATTATGGAAGAAGCCCGCGCGCGAGCGGCGGAGGAGAAAGTAAGGCTAGAACAAACTCTTGAGAACGAAAGAGAACGTATTATTGATATCAAACGTGATGTCAAAAGCATTAAAACCCAGGTGGTTGACATGCTCACAAAATATCAGTCGCTCATGAGTGAAGTAGAAGCCTACATAGAGACCAAGGAATCAGAATATAATGAAAAGAGCGGCGAAGAAGTCTGAAGTAGGCTGATATGGCCGCAGTTGGAAGCGGCTTAAGACCACATATTTGTTTGTTAAGCCCTGCTTGCAATATGAGCAGGGTTTTATTTTATACATAAGAGGTTCGAATTGGAAGGGAGTCGTTTTTATGCAAAAACAGATTTTAGACATTCTAAAAAGCAATAGCAGAATATCGGTTGAGGAAATAGCGGTCATGCTAGGACTCACCCCTGAAGCAGTCCAAGGGGCCATACATGAATTAGAGGAAAAGGGTGTTATTATTGGCTACAATACGTTGATAGATTGGGAAAAAGCAGATCATGAGGTTGTCACAGCCTATATTGAAGTAAAGGTGACACCTCAAAGAGGCCAAGGCTTTGACAAGGTGGCAGAAAGAATCTATCAATTCCCCCAGGTGTCGGCCTGCAGCCTGATGTCGGGGGGCTTTGATCTCTTTGTTGTGGTGGAGGGAAGGACAATGAAGGAAGTGGCCCTCTTTGTTGCCGAGAAGCTTGCGCCTATAGAATCGGTGTTGAGCTGCGCCACTCACTTCGTTCTCAAGAAATATAAGGACAACGGCGTGGTGTTCAACAGAATTCTTAAGGATGAACGGGAGGCTGTTGTCTTATGAACATCAAACAAATGATAAAGCCCCACATTCTTTCGACTCCTCCGTCGGGCATTCGTAAATACTTTGACATGATCAATGAGATGAAGGACGCTATTTCACTGGGCATTGGGGAACCGGATTTCGAGACCCCCTGGAGTATTCGGGAGGAAGGTATTTACTCTCTTGAAAAGGGCAGAACCTTTTATTCCTCCAATGCCGGGTTTATTGAACTCCGCCAGGAGATTGTCCGTTACATGAAAAACCGCTTTTCTTTAACCTATAATCCCACCAATGAAGTAATTGTGACGGTGGGGGGGAGCGAGGCCATAGATATAGCCATCAGAACCTTCGCCGGTCCCGGTGACGAGGTGATTGTGCCTGAGCCCTCCTTTGTTGCCTATAAAGGGTGTGTCATGTTCTCGGGAGCCACTCCCGTGACTATTGAGTTGAAGGCTGAGGATAAGTTCAAGCTGAAGCCTCAGCAGATTCTGGATGCCATCAGCGAGAGAACCAAGATGATCATTTTGGGATATCCCAATAACCCCACGGGAGCCACCATGGATTACGAGGATTATAAGGCCATTGTGGAGGTTTTAAAGGATAAGGATATCATTGTTATTTCCGATGAGCTCTATGCTGAACTCACTTATCAGGGAACTCATGTTTCCATTGCTCAATTCCCTGAAATGAAGGAAAAAACAATTGTCATCAATGGCTTCTCCAAAGCCTTTGCCATGACCGGATGGCGTATCGGTTTTGCCTGCGGCCACAGCGAGGCTCTGTCACAAATGTTGAAAATCCACCAGTATGCAATTATGTGCAGCCCTACAACCGCTCAATTGGCAGCCATCGAGGCCTTGAAAAATGGTGAATCTGAAGTGAAGAGAATGATGACAGAATATAACCGCCGTAGAATGGTCATGGTGGACGGCTTCAGAAAGGCAGGGCTGGATTGCTTTGAACCTGTGGGCGCATTCTATGTCTTTCCGGATATCCGATCAACAGGGCTTTCTTCCGACCAGTTCTGTGAAAGGCTGTTAAAGGAAGAAAAAGTCCTCATGGTGCCCGGTAATGCCTTTGGAGCCTGTGGTGAAGGATTTGCTCGGGCGACCTACGCCACATCTATTGACAATATTAGAGAGGCTCTGGTGAGAATTAAGCGCTTTGTGGACAAAGTTAAAGCCAATGGATAGCCACATAGGCCCACGAAAATGATCTAAATCCCATCAATGGACGAAAAAAGGGCAATAGCCTTAGCTATTGCCCTTTTGTTATGTGTTTTTTGTTTTCAATTTTCATTTGCTCTACGATGAGGTCATCAAGATGCCGACTGATGCTTAAGATGACATCCTTGCTGCAGCCAGACGATATGGCTTTGTTAAGCTGATTTCGTGCTTTTTCAATACTTTTCATTGGTATCTCCCTCCTATTTAGGAAAAAGAACAGGTTTCTACAAACAAAGTGTAGCATTATAGAGGTAATAAGTCAATAAAAACCGCATGAATACTTTGTTTGCGACAAATTTCGTCAAAAAAATAAAATTTGCAGCATTTTTTTCAGGAGGGAAAAATGTAGTAATAAATCCTGAGGTTGAATACCCTTGAAGCGTCCCTTATTTTGATGTATATTGTTAGGAGCAGGTTATAATATTTGATGATAGAGGGAGGTTTTATTATGGGACTTTTAGATGGCAAAAATATACTCATTATGGGAGTTCGCAATAAGTGGAGCATCGCATGGGGCATCGCACAAGCCGTTAAGGCTCAGGGAGGGAATCCCATCTTTACTTATCTGGGAGACAGGGAGAAGGAAGCACTGATAAAGCTGACGGCAGATATGGGCGAGGTTGCGGCTTATGCCTGTGACGTCACCAAGGATGAGGATATAGACAATCTCTTTGGAGAAATAAAGGAGAGATTTGGGATTCTCCATGGCCTGGTTCATGCTATAGCCTTTGCAAAAAGTGAAGATTTGCAGGATACCTTTGTCAATACCTCCCGGGATGGGTTTGTTCTGGCTATGGATATTAGTGTCTACTCCTTTCTGGCTGTCTCAAGGAGGGCTCAGGAGTTGATGACAGAGGGCGGTAGCATTATTACTTTAACGTACAGGGGCGCGATAAAGGTATCTCCTGGCTACAACATCATGGGTGTGGCTAAGGCAGCTCTGGAGGCGTGTGTACGTTATGCAGCTTATGAGATGGGCTCAAGGAATATTCGGGTCAATGCCATTTCGGCAGGTCCCATAAAGACCATGTCTGCAAAGGGCGTCAAGAACTTCAGTGATATTCTTGAGGTTGTTGAGCAGAGAGCACCACTTAAAAGGAATATTACTCTTGAGGATCTGGGGGGGACCGCCGTGTATCTTCTAAGTGACTTGTCCTCGGGAATGACCAGTGAAATCCTCTATGTGGATGCAGGCTATAACAATATGGGGACTTAGGCCAGGCAGCTAGCGAATATCAGCAAGTTTGGTAAGCCATGAGTACCATAGAGCATTGTTAATATGAGCGAAGCGAGTATCAGCAAGTTTGGTAAGCCATGAGTACCTTAGAGCATTGTTAATATGAGCGAAGCGAATATCAACAATATTGGCAAGCGATAGCTTGCCAATATTGTTACAATTTGTTCACAATATGTTCATGAATTTCATGCATAATGGAATATGTAACGATCAGGATAGTGCGGGTTAATGGTTTCAAGAGGGATCAAAGCCCGCTATCTTTTTGATGGACCCATGGCTCCCCGAGTCATAGGGAGAGGAATCAAAAAGAAGGAGGAATAGCATGATAGAGATTAGTAATCTGACCAAACAATACGGGAAAATCAAGGCTGTTGACAACGTCAGTTTTACAGTGCAAAAGGGAGAGATCCTTGGGTTCCTGGGGCCGAACGGTGCGGGAAAATCCACCACCATGAATATTCTTACAGGCTTTATTTCTTCAACATCTGGGACAGTGAAGGTTGCCGGCTATGACGTTCTGGAAAACCCTTTAGAGGTTAAAAAGCACATTGGGTATCTTCCGGAGTTGCCGCCCCTTTACATGGACATGACAGTAAACGAATACCTCGACTTTTGTGCCAACCTGAAATCTGTTTCCTCCAAGGAATGGAAAAGCCAAAAGAATGACATCATGGAGCTTGTAAAAATTACCCATGTCAGTCATCGTCTGATCAAGAATCTTTCTAAGGGATACAAGCAGAGAGTTGGGCTTGCACAGGCCCTGGTGGGAACCCCGGAGGTTCTTATTTTGGACGAGCCAACGGTTGGGCTTGATCCAAAGCAAATCATAGAAATTCGCAAGCTTATCAAGGCCCTCGGTAAGAATCATACCATCATTTTGAGCTCCCACATTTTACCCGAGGTAAGCGCAGTGTGTGACAGAGTGGTCATTATTAATAAGGGGAAAATTGCAGCCATTGATACGCCTGAGAATCTTTCCAAAAAGCTAGCCGATTTTTCGCGCTTCACCGTAACTATTGCGGGACCTGAAAACAAGGTCAAGGATGCCCTTTCTCATCTCTATGGCGTCAAATACCTTGAAACCAGCGGTAAGGTAAGAGAGGACGAATACAGCTATATTATTGAAGCTGACAAGGATGTTGATGTCAGAAAGCCTATGTTCAACCAGCTTGCACAACAGGGGTATCCTATTTTGGAGCTTAAATCCCTGAGCTTGTCATTGGAAGATATCTTCCTCCAGTTGACAACCAATGAAGAAAAGGAGGCCAAATAATTATGTATGCTATTTTGAAGCGTGATTTCAGATCCTACTTTAGTTCTCCTATCGCTTACGTGCTTATCGGTCTGTTTACGTTTATTTTAAGCTTATTCTTCAATGATGGTCTCAGTGGCGGAACATCCGACTTCATGGGCAGTTTTGTCGGGAATATGAGCTTCCTGATCTTATTCTTTGTTCCCATCCTCACTATGAGAACCATGGCCGAGGACAAGAAGAACGGAACGGAGGTCCTCCTTCTCACCTCTCCTGCGAGAGTCAGTGAGATTGTTTTTGGAAAATTTCTTGCGGCCTTTTCGGTTTTCCTGGTGATGACCGCCGTATCCCTTATTTTCCCTATCATTCTGATCATCTTCGGTGGTCCTGATATCGCTCTAATCGCCAGCTCGTACCTGGGATTTATTCTCTATGGTGCTATTTATGTTGCCGTAGGTGTGTTTGCCTCATCGTTGACCGAGAATCAGATTGTGGCCGCAGTCATTGCTTTTGTAGGGCTTTTTGCTCTCTCTTCCATTGACTTCCTTGCTACCTTTTTTACAGGTTTTGTTGCAAAAGCCTTTACGTGGCTCTCTTTAGGTGCAAGGTACAACGACTTTGGTTCCGGAATCATCGACCTCACGTCCATAGTATTTATGCTTAGTTATGCAGCGGTGTTCATCTTCCTGACCATCAGGGTCATTGAACATAAACGCTGGAGTCAGGGGTGATAGAAATGAAAAAAATAGGCTTTAAACTAAACAATAAGAGCTTTAAATATGGATCCTACGCTTTTGCCGCCACCGCGGTGGTCATTGCCATTATCGTCGTATTTAATGCGGTTCTGGGCTTTGATGTCATCAGAAATAGGGTGCGTTTTGATATCACAAAGAACAAGATGTATTCCTTGAGCGATACCAGTGTTGATATGATCAAATCACTGGATAAAGACGTTGAGATTATTGTCCTTACTGAGGAGTCCAACTTCCAGATCACACAAATTCTCGAAGTCATCAAGCAATATAATCTTAAGAGTAACGGAAAAATCACCTTGAAATTTGTGGATGTGGAAAAGGATCCCTTGTACGTTAAGCGTGAGCTTGATCCTGAACAGATTAAGGGGATTCAAGAAGGAAGCATTGTCGTTAAATCCGGCAGCAAAAACCGGGTGGTCAGCCAGAGCGATATGGTGGAATATGATTACAGTAGCGGATATCCTCAGGCCTCAGGCTACAAAATTGAACAGGCCTTTTCCAGCGCCATAAAAAGTGTAGTCGCCGAAACCACACCGGTAGTCTACTTTGTCAAAGGCCATGGCGAGATAGTTTTGGATGAAGAGTTCTCAGAGATAAAAGCAACCATGGCCTCCAACAATTACGAGGTCAAGGAACTCAGCCTTTCCGCAGCCGTTCCCGAGGATGCTGCCGCTCTTATCTTTGGCTCTCCTAAAACAGACCTACTTGCGGCCGAGCTTGAAAACCTGTTGAATTATATGGAAAAGGGCGGAGACGCCATTTTCTTGATGGACGTTCAAAACACCAATGTGGCATTGACCAACTTTAATCTGGTCTTTGAAAAATACTCCCTGGCCTTAAACAATGACTATGTCCTTGAAGGTGACCAGAATTGGTACTACAGTGACTTCAACATCATTATTCCACAACCCAATGAAAATGATGTAACCACCAATCTGGACCCGGATTCACTCTTTGTCTACATGCCTAACTGCCGGAGCGTTTCAATTGCTCAGACAGGCAGGGAATGGATTACCACAGAGGTTCTCTTCTCAACCTCCCAGAAGAGTCAGAGCCAGAACCTCAGCACCAATGAGACGGCTCCGGGACCGTTTATTCTAGGGGCTCTTTCCACCATTGACTCCCTAGAAGACAGTCACGTCGCCCTCATAGGTAACGCTAACTTTGTGACCGATAGCTGGATGGGAAACACCAATGACAACGGTAAGCGCTATATTATGTCCATTCTCAACTGGATGGAGGGTAAGGATGATTCAGTAATTATTCCGGCCAAGAGCCTTGCCTCTGCACCCATCAACCTTACCGCTCAGAGCAAATTTGTGGCCTTTATTTCCATAAGCTTTGTTCTACCGCTAGCCATCATTGGTTTGGGTGTATTCGTCTGGATAAGGAGGAAGCATCTGTAATGAAGAACTGGAAGAAGATCGCAGCCCTGCTCGTAGTTCTTGTGGTCTTCGTGGCCGCCTTTATCTTTCTGAATAGTCAAAGAGGCACCCCACCCACCGATACAACCTCTCCTTCGGCAACAGCTTCCGGGGAGGAAGTAAAGCTTGTGGGCATTACGCAGGACGCCATGGCCAAGATCATCCTTAAGCGCCCTGACGGGGAGATTGTGCTTACGTATGAGGAGAGGGAGATTGAAAAGCTTAACGAGAAAGACGACGGGACTACTGAAAAGGTCAAGGAGAAGGTCAAGGTGTGGGTAAATCCCTCCTTTGACGTGGACAGCTCGGTGGTTGAGGATATCGCCCTTTCTGGCGAAATGGCTACCTCCAAGCGTCTCATTGATGAAAATCCTCAGGATGATACCATATACGGCTTAGATAAGGCCATGATCACCACCTTCGTTTCCAATGAGGGTAAACAAGTCAGTATTGAGGTGGGTGACGCAACGCCTACAGGGGATGCTAATTATGTAAGAATTGTAGGAGAGACCAAGGTCTATACCCTGGATTCCTATCGCTCTGAAACCTTGCAATACGGTAAATATGATATTATGAGTAAAAACCTGTATGGGACAGAGGCCATCACCCCTCAAGATATCACTAGCCTTGCTCTTACCAAAGGAGGAGAAAAGGTCTTTGAAGGAAAGAGGCTCACTGATGTCACTGATTGGATGGTAACCTATCCCCTTGAGCGCAAGGCGGATGCCTCGGATATAACCAAGCCCCTTCAGTGGATTCCGGCCATGCGGGCCTCTGAGTTCCTTGCTGAGGGCACTCCCGACCTAAAAGCTTATGGTCTGGACAATCCAAAGTATGTTCTGGACTATACCCTCGCAGGAAAAACCTATAGCCTGAAGCTGGGAAATCTGGAGGATTCAAAGTATTATGCCATGATGGAAGGGGACACGAGAGTCTTCAAGCTCGATGCCTCGTCCATGAACTTTTTGGATTTACCCGCCATAGATCTTATGGATACCTTTGTCTATATACCCATGATCTATGATGTGGAGAAGCTCGTCATAGAGTTGGACGGACGTGTGGATGAGCTATTAATCAATGCCAACCAAGAAGACAAAACCAAGGAGGAGTTCCATCTCAATGGCAAGAAGATTGAGGGCGATGACAATGCCTCCTTGTTCAAACGCTATTATCAAGGGGCCATTGCTATCCAGGGTGATAAGCTTGATCTTGGTGCGGTACCTACGGGAGAAGCCTTTATAAAGCTGACCTATACCATGAAAGAGGCTAACCCGGATAAGGTTGTTGTTGTCGAACTCATTCCCACTAACGACGGCTACGGATACTACCTGGTGGTGAACAATCAATACACCGGCATGGCTATGGGAAAGAGGCAATTGGATAAAACAGACATGGGCATTCGTCAGGCCTATATCAACCTCATGGAGGGTCTGTCCAAGACAACTGATTCCGAATAAGTCGTTTTATGCTCTTAAGGAATAACCTGGTGATTAAGAGGAATCGGTTTTTCGACCGATTCCTCTTTCATTGGATTTGGTAGGGGCAGGATGCTCTTATCCTTTTGTAAGGTTCTTATTTAAAAACATTTAAAATTCCGGGTTTTTGTTGAAAAGCACCGTTGATTTTGGTATAATTGTTAAGGTATTTGTTAATCAATTAACAAATAAATTCATCAATTACATGTTTCAGGAGGTTGTCACTATGAGTTGCGGTTGCTGCTGTGCGGATACCAAGGCACAGGAATTAGACAAAATAATCGCAAAGTACAAAAACACACGTGGTGCATTGATTCCTGTCCTGCACGAAGCCCAAGAGGTTTATGGATATCTTCCTATGAATGTTCAGAAGAAGATTGCGGAAGGTCTTAATGTCTCACTTGCAGAAGTGTACGGCGTGGTTACATTCTACACTCAGTTCTCTTTGAATCCAAAGGGAAAGTATAAGGTTAATGTTTGTATGGGAACTGCCTGCTATGTTAAGGGTTCGGGTGACATCCTTGACAAGCTGATCGAGATTCTTAAAATCAAGAGCGGTGAATGCACCTCTGATGGTTTGTTCTCTCTGGACGCCTGCCGTTGTGTCGGTGCCTGTGGTCTGGCCCCTGTCATCATGATCAATGAAGAAGTTTATGGGAGATTGTCTGTCGATGACGTTCCCAAAATCATCCAGACCTATTTTGATAAAGAAGCCGAGTCAAAATAAACCATGAAGGATCTTTCGCTTCACCTGATGGACATCGTACAGAATTCCATAGTAGCAGGAGCGGATCATATCAGCCTGAATCTTAAAATTGCTGAAAACCCTCTCAGGTTGATTTGTGAAATAATTGATAACGGTTGTGGAATGGAAGCAGATTTCCTGGAAAAGGTAACCGATCCTTTTAAAACAACCAGAACCACCCGAGAGGTCGGGCTAGGTATTCCTTTATTAAAGTTGTCCGCCGAAATGACCGGAGGAAATCTTACCCTCGAATCTACGCCCCGTAAGGGGACCACAGTATGTGCCACCTTTTATGTAGGTCATATTGACCGGATTCCCGTGGGTGATATTTCTGAAACAGTGACCATGTTAATTGCGGCTCACCCTGATATCCTATGGACCATTAGTTTTTTTTCCTATAAAACAGATTTTATATTGGATACAAATGATCTTAAACAACAACTGGACGGTGTTCCCATTAACCATACTGATGTACTTGAATGGATACAGAATACAATAAACGAGGGTATGAAAGCGGTATTTGGAGGTGTTTTGGATGAAGTCAATTGAAGAATTAAAGGCAATTCGTGAGAAAGCCCTGAAGGAAATCTCAATTCGTGAGAATGAAAACAAGGTAAGAATTGTTGTAGGGATGGCCACATGCGGTATCGCCGCAGGAGCAAAGCCTGTGATGAGTGCGTTTATAGACGAATTAGGTAAGAGGAACATTCATAATGTTACCGTATCAATGACTGGCTGCGTGGGAATTTGCCGTCTTGAGCCTGTTGCTGAAATTTATGAGGCTAATGGCGAAAAGACAACCTATGTCAAGCTGGATGCCGAAAAAGCAAGAAGAATTGTAGCCGAGCATATCGTCAACCAACAACCCGTTATCGAGTTCACAATCGGTGCGGCAGAAAAATAGGAGGTTAGAAAGTTATGGTTTACAGATCGCATGTTCTGATTTGTAATGGTACCGGTTGCGTTGCATCAAAATCTCCTGAGATTATGGCAAGGCTTAATGAGCATTTAGTAGCCAACGGTATTGAAAAAGAAGTTAAAATTGTTAAAACCGGTTGCTTTGGCCTTTGCGAGAAGGGCCCTATTATTGTTATCTATCCCGAGGGGGCTACCTATTGCCATGTGTCCCCTAATGACATAGAAGAAATCGTTAATGAGCATCTTGTGAAGGGAAGAATTGTAAAGCGCTTGCTTTTGGGTGACAAGGATGCCGAGGATGTAGCCAAGAGCCTTGAGAATGTTGGCTTCTTTGCTCGCCAGCACCGTGTCGCTCTGCGTAACTGTGGTGTTATCAACCCTGAGAATATTGATGAATATATTGCTCGGGACGGATATGCCGCACTGGCTAAAGCCCTGACTGAGATGACTCCTGCCGACGTTATTGCCGAGATTAAAAAATCCGGCTTGCGTGGCCGAGGCGGAGCAGGGTTCTCAACAGGCCTTAAGTGGCAATTTGCTGCTCAGGAAGTCAATGATCAGAAGTATGTTTGCTGTAACGCAGACGAGGGTGACCCGGGCGCTTTTATGGATCGTTCAGTGCTTGAAGGCGACCCCCACACCATCATTGAGGCCATGGCCATAGCAGGCTATGCCATTGGTTCAAACCAGGGTTATATTTATGTTCGTGCCGAATACCCCATCGCTGTTCAGCGCCTTAATATTGCTATTAATCAGGCGCGCGAATACGGGCTTCTTGGCAAAAACATCTTTGGTTCTGATTTCTCCTTTGATCTGGACATCCGCTTGGGTGCGGGTGCATTTGTCTGCGGAGAGGAAACAGCTCTGATGACCTCTATTGAAGGCAAACGTGGCGAGCCCAGAACCCGTCCTCCGTTCCCCGCTGTCAAGGGCCTTTGGGAAAAGCCCACCATACTTAACAATGTCGAGACCTATGCCAATATTCCCATGATTCTTCTCAATGGTGCCGATTGGTTTGCCTCCATCGGAACCGAGAAAAGCAAGGGGACCAAGGTCTTTGCAGTTGGTGGAAAAATTAATAACACCGGTCTGGTTGAAATACCCATGGGGACCACTCTGCGCGAGGTCATCTATGATATCGGCGGCGGTATTCCTAAGGGCAAAGCCTTTAAAGCGGCCCAGACAGGAGGACCTTCCGGCGGATGTATACCTGCGGCTCATCTGGATACCCCTATTGATTATGACAACCTGATTGCCTTGGGCTCCATGATGGGTTCCGGCGGTTTGATTGTTATGGATGAGGACAATTGTATGGTGGATATCGCTAAGTTCTTCCTGGAATTCACCGTTGATGAATCCTGTGGCAAGTGTCCTCCCTGCCGAATCGGTACCAAGCGTATGCACGAAATCCTTGACCGTATTACCAATGGTAAAGGGGAAGAAGGGGATATCGAAAAGCTGGAGTTGCTGGCTGAGAGTATCAAGCAGGGTGCCCTCTGTGGTTTGGGTCAAACGGCCCCTAATCCTGTGCTCAGTACCTTGAGATATTTCCGTGATGAATATGAGGCACACGTTAAGGAAAAGAGATGTCCTTCAGGGGTATGTAAGGCCATGCTGAACTTTAGGATTATTGCCGACAAGTGTAAAGGCTGTAGCCTCTGTGCCAAGAAATGTCCTGTCGGAGCTATTTCCGGCGAAATTAAGAAGCCGTATGTTATTGATATCTCCAAGTGTATCAAATGCGGTGTATGTATAGATTCCTGCAAATTTGCAGCCATCGAGAAGAAATAAGGGAAGGAGAGTGTAGACTATGTCCGAATTTGTTACCTTAACAATAGACGGAAAAGAAGTGAAGGCCCCCAAGGGGTCCACGGTTCTTGAGGCAGCCAGGAGTGCCGGTGTCCATATCCCCACCCTCTGCTTCCTCAAAGACATCAATGAAATCGGTGCCTGTCGTATGTGTATCGTAGACGTGGGCGCCAGAAGCTTTCAGGCCGCATGTATGTACCCTGTTTCCGAGGGTTTGAAAGTAACCACCAACAGCCCTAAAATCCGTGAAACCAGAAAAGTCACCCTGGAGCTTATTCTGTCCTCCCATGAGAAGAAATGTCTGACCTGTGTCAGAAGCGGGAACTGTGAGCTTCAGAAGCTTGCGAAGGACTTAAACATTAAGGATATCCGCTTTGAAGGAGAACTCCAGAGCTATCCCATTGATGACCTGTCCCACTCCGTAGTGCGCGATCCCAATAAGTGCATTCTCTGCCGCCGCTGCGTAAGCGTATGTAAGAATGTTCAGACCGTTTCCGCCATTGAGACCATGGACAGGGGCTTCAAAACCATTGTAGCCTCACCCTTCCATATGCCTTTGAAGGATACACCCTGTGTCAACTGCGGTCAGTGCATCGTAGCCTGTCCCGTAGGCGCCCTTCGTGAGAAGAGCTCCAGTGATAAGGTGTGGGAAGCTTTGAGCAACAAGGACCTTCATGTGGTGGTTCAGACGGCTCCGGCTGTACGCGCTGGTCTCGGTGAGGAATTTGATTATCCCATCGGTACCCGTGTTACCGGTAAAATGGTATCCGCGCTTAAAATGCTGGGCTTTGCCAAGGTCTTTGATACGGATACGGCTGCAGACCTTACCATTATGGAAGAAGGTACTGAGCTGGTTGATAGACTTAAGAACAACGGTAAGCTGCCGCTCATCACCTCCTGCAGCCCCGGCTGGATCAAGTTCTGCGAGCATTTCTATCCCGATATGCTGGATAATCTATCAACCTGTAAGTCACCCCAGAATATGTTTGGTGCAGTTCTGAAATCCTATTATGCAGAAAAAATGGGCATTGATCCTTCCAAAATATTTGTGGTTTCCGTAATGCCCTGTACTGCCAAGAAATATGAGGCGGAAAGACCTGAATTGGCCTCCACAGGCTATCCTGATATTGATGAGGTGCTCACCACCCGTGAGTTGGCTGAAATGATCAAGGAAGCCGGTATAGATTTCAGAAATCTGGAAGATTCACAATTTGATGATCCTATGGGCGAGGCCACCGGTGCCGGTGTTATCTTCGGTGCTACCGGCGGTGTTATGGAGGCGGCTTTAAGAAGCGTGCCTTATCTGTTAACCGGTAAGGATGACGACAATGTGGATGTCAAGATCGTACGTGGTGTGGAAGCTGTGAAGGAAGCAGAGGTTGAGGTTGCCGGTGTGAAGATCAAGGCTGCGGTAGTTCACGGTTTGGGTAATGCCAGAAAGGTTCTTGACAAGATCAGAGCCGGTGAGGCCGATTATCAGTTCATTGAGATTATGGCCTGCCCCGGCGGCTGTGTAAACGGCGGCGGACAGCCCATTCAGCCTGCCTCAGTTAGGCTGGAGACAGATCTTCGTGAGCAGAGAGCCAAGGCTGTTTATGAAGAGGATCAAGGCTCTACCTTAAGAAGATCCCACCATAACCCCAAGGTTCTGAAGATGTACGAGGAGTATTTTGAGACGCCCGGTGGACATAAGTCCCACAAGCTTCTCCACACACATTATGTGCCTCGTGATAATTATCCTGAAAACAGCTAAAAGCTGGACATAACTGCATTTATGCCACCCTGGAGTTTTTCAGGGTGGCTTGTTTATTTTGGCTGAATGATCTACAATAAGTTTGTTTCAGAAATAGAAAATAACGAGGGAGGATGCCAGTGGAATTCAATATTGTGCTTAACCAAGTCATTATTCTCTTTATTATTCTGATTGTGGGTTTTGTGGCCGGAAAATTTAAAATCATCGATGCAACAGGCACCAAAAAGCTGTCGGAGGTTCTACTGTTTGTGACTTCTCCCATGCTGGTCTTTAACTCCTTTTTTATAGAATTTACAAAGGAGAGGCTTATCAACGTCCTTTGGATTGTTGGTATCACCGGGGTCATCTTCTTTTTGTCCATAGTCCTCTCCAAGATGATCTATAAAAAGTTTAATGAGAAAATGGTACCAGTCCTACGCTTTACAGCTATCTTTTCAAACTGCGGCTATATGGGACTTCCTCTGATGAAGGCATTGTATGGGGATGAAGGTGTCTTTTACGGCTCCTTTTACATCGTCGTTTTTTATATTGTTCTTTGGAGCTATGGGTACATGATGTTCGGCGGGAAAGGAACCAAGGGTCAGATGGCTAAGAATGTTCTGACCAATCCTTCCATTATTGGTATCTACGCTGGCCTGATCATCTTCTTTTTCGGTATTTCGGTACCCGACCCTGTCCGCGATGCGGTGAAGGCTGTCGGCAATATGACCATGCCCCTATCCATGCTGATTATCGGAGGGGTGATGAGTACCTCCAAGCTCACCACCGTATTCACCGATTGGAGGGTATATCTCTCTTCTTCGGTACGGCTCATTATTATGCCTCTTCTTGCCCTATGCTTTGTGCTCATTACAGGGGTGCCGGCCCTTCCCGGTGCTGTGGTGGTCACCGCCCTTGCTATGCCCAGTGCAGCCAATACCACTATATTTTCTGAGAAGTTTGATAAGGATACCATCTTTGCCTCCAAGTGCGTCACCGTGTCAACCCTTCTGTCCATTCTCACCGCACCTGTAATTATCGCTTTTGCCCTCCGGCTTCTGCTCTAGCAAAGGGGATTGTTCCACTTTATGCTTTACTGACCACCCCAGCGTTTAGTACAGACAAAAGGGTGGAAAGGACGTAGTATAGGATAGAAAAAAGATTTTTAGCACGGGGACAGGATGGCAAGAATGCCTATGAAATCAGAAGACAATAAGGCAAGAAAAAAGAATGCGGAACAGCAGGTGTGGTATAGGCTCGACAATGCCGCCCTTATTTACCCCTCTGTTCAATCGGATCGCACGACCACCATGTTCCGCCTATCCATGACCCTGAAGGATAGAATTGATCCCCAGGTGCTTCAAAGAGCTCTGGAATCGGTCATTCTTCGTTTTCCCTTCTATCGGGTCAGGCTAAAGCGGGGCTTCTTCTGGTATTATCTTGAACATAACCCTAAATGGCCCCGTATTGAAAAGGATGTGCGCTATCCTATGGGGCGTTTGCATCCAAGTCTGGGATCGCACTTTTTATTCAGGGTGCGTTATTGGCAGAGCCGTATTGCTGTTGAATTCTGTCATGTGCTGACCGATGGGGCGGGGGGCATGACCTTTCTTAAGGCCTTGGTCTATGAATATCTGAAGGGAATGGGAAAGGACCCGGGCGATCCTGAGGATATCCCTGTCATCACACAGTCCCCCACATCCG
Organism: Bacillota bacterium; assembly: GCA_023415205.1. Lineage (GTDB taxonomy): Bacteria > Bacillota > Clostridia > DSM-8532 > DSM-8532 > DTU059. Next base: position 183,230 of record JAEZLR010000045.1, read on the forward strand.
AAGAAGCGGAGGATGCCTATCATAGGTTTTATAAAAGCACATTACCGCTTCCCGACAAAGGGAGGAAGGCTTTTCATCCACCGGGCAGGCTTGCCCTTCCGCCGGGGGCAATATTAATTACGACAGGCATACTGCCTTTGGAGGAAGTTCTTGCGAAAGCTAAGAGCTATAATGCCACATTGACTGCTTTCTTGGTTGCGGTTTACATGGATGCCCTTCAGGAGTATCAGGATTCACAGGTTGCCAAGAATACAAAAAAGCGGCCGGTAGCCCTTCAGGTGCCTATAAACATGCGGGGGATTTACCCCAGCAGGACCCTGAGAAATTTCTCTCTGTTTGTCATTCCTGAAATGGATCCGCGATTGGGACAGTATAGCTTTGAGGAAATCCTGCAAATTGTCCGTCAAACGATGCTCACCCAGACCAATGAAAAGGCGATCAGCCGATATCTCTCGAGAAATGTCGGGGGACAGCGGAATTATCTGGTGAGAGTTATTCCTCTGGCCCTGAAAAAGTTTTTAATGCCCTTTCTCTATACGCGCATGGGAGAAGACCTGTGTTCGGGTACCCTATCCAACCTGGGGCTCGTTAAGCTACCACAGGGCATGGCCCGGGAGGTTGAGCGGGTAGATTTCATGCTGGGAACCAATCCCCTTAATAAAACCGGATGTGCAGTATGCGGATTTGGTGATCGGTTGATGGTCAACTTTGGACGCATCACCACCCATGCCGAGATAGAGAGATTATTCTTTACACGATTAATTAAGATGGGCATTCCCGTACAAATAGAAACCAACACCGGCAATGGTTCGGGAAAACCCTGATAAACTTATTCATTCAATGGGAGGGATTTAGAATGCCCTATTGTGTTCGCTGCGGTGTAGAGCTACAGAACCATATCAAGGCTTGCCCGCTATGTCAGACTGAAGTTATCTTACCCGGGGAGCAGGAAACCCATGAAGGAGTGGCTGCCTTCCCTGACCGTATGCCCCGGGGCAGACGTTCAACCCTGAATCTTGCGCCCAGCCGTGCTTTTCTGCTTCTAGCCACCTTTATCCTGCTGGTACCCCTTTTGGTTACTTTTTTTATTGATATAACGGTTAACCAAAAAATTACTTGGTCCTTTTATCCCATGGCCTCTCTGGCACTACTCTGGATACTGATTGCCTATCCCGCACTTCTTAAGCGGCCTACCCTTTTACAGGTTTTGACCACTGATCTGTTTGCCATCATGGTTTTCCTTGTTTCCATGGACCTCTATTTGGGCCCCTTCCCTGAGTGGTCCCAGTTTCCAGTGCTTTCGCTCCTCCTTGTCTGGTTTTTTATGGCCGCCCCCTTGATCTTCACCTGGAAGTATCCGGTGCTGATTCTAGTCATGTGGTTTATAGGCGGGGCATGCTTTCTTTACGCCCTTGATCAGGCAACCGGAGAAGCGCAATGGTTCCTTACCCTTGCATTCCCCATTCTTTGTATCGTCACCTTGATAGGGTCTATAGGTATGATTCTATTCAAAAGGCTAGCTGCAAAGCCCCTGTTGACCGCAGGCTTTTTCCTTGGTATGATCACCCTGGCGTTATCGGCCATTGACGGCATTGTCAATCTCTATGCCGCACAGCGCTTCATGTTCACCTGGTCTCCCATTCTTTCAGCGGTCTTTATTCCGTCGGCTGCCTTTCTCTTCCTTGTCCATAAAAATCCAGAATTCAAGGCCTATCTTTCTAAAAAATTCCATGTTTAGCTTAAAAAAAGAGGTTATTCCTGTATCCTCCCGTTAGATATAGCTAAATTGGCCTAAAATGAGCCTGTTTCCTTATAGTGGATTCCGGCTTTCTTGCTATGGACATAAGGGGCGGCAATGGGTTAGAATATAGCAAAACAGGAGGGATGTCCATGAAAATATCTGAGTTGTATAAGGGCAATCGTCAAACCCTTGCATTTGAAATTTTTCCACCCAAGCCCGAGGTGCCCCTGGAATCGCTTTTTGAGTCCATAGAGGGATTTAAAAAGCTCTCTCCGGATTATATCAGTGTGACCTATGGGGCAGGAGGAAGCCAGCGTGGACGTACCGTTGAAATAGCCTCCAGAATAAAAAATCAATATGGCATAGAAACCATGAGCCACTTGACCTGTGTGGGGCATTCGGTTGAGGAAATCGATGAGCATCTGACGCGAATGAAGGATGAGAATATCCATAATGTCCTGGCCTTAAGAGGAGATCCTCCTGTTGACCAGCCAGATTTCGACTTTTCAACCGGGGCTTTCAGATATGCCAATGAGCTGATTGGCCATATCAGAAAAAGTGATGATTTCTGCATTGCCGCCGCGGCTTACCTGGAAGGCCATGTGGACAGTAAAAGGCTCAAGGAGGACCGGGCGCGCCTTAAGGATAAGGTTGAAGCCGGGGTGGATCTTTTGGTCACCCAGCTCTTTTTTGACACCCGCCTCTATTTTGATTTCTTGGAAAAATGCCAATGCCTGAATATTAAGTGTCCCGTTATACCCGGCATCATGCCCATATTCAACGGACGCATTAAAAACATGACAGCAAAAAGCGGCTGCTCCATTCCGGCCAAGCTTGTGCTGATGATCGACAAATACCAGGACAGGCCTGAGGATTTGCGCAAAGCCGGAGAGGAATACGCCGGGCAGATGATTCGTGAGCTTTTAGACGGAGGAGCCCCCGGGGTGCACCTCTATACCATGAACCGACTTGCCTCAACCCAGGAAATTCTAAAAATTGCCGGAATGAGAGACTGAGAATGATGTAGCAAAGCACACTGCCTTGAAAGTGAAGTGAACCCCTTTCGTTAGTTCTTTGTCTAACGAAAGGGGTTCACTTCATTTAACAGTGTGGTTATTTTCTCTTTTTTATGCGATTAAGGGGTCCATTTAAGCTAATCTATGACCAACCGAGCCTTTCTCAAGGCAGGTGCCAGCAGGATGGCAGCGGTGACGCCCCCAATGAACTGAATGAGGTTCATGGGTATGCTGAAGGTGGCAGCAATAGGGGAATACATAAAGCACTCCACAAGGAAATACCCCATGACCATACACATTCCGGCAGCAATCATACCCACAATGGACTTAATGGTGGAGAGGCGGCTTGCTTCACGGCGGGCTATGAAATAGCCCACAAAGGCAAAAATAACAATGAGCAGGGCCACCCCGAGTAATAAATAAAGGGGGAGGTTGCCAAGGGTTTTACCCAGAGAACTCAGGGTCTCGGCATCGGCATCAGCCCCTGCGACTGTTTCAATAATCCTGCCACTACCCATGGTGGTGATTTGTTGATTGAGGAACAGAGAGGTTCCTGCCAAGAATCCCACCCCTATCAATAGGGCGGTGATAACTGAGGCAATGGAGGACTTTCGGGTTTTTGCCGAAAGAATCAGGCCCATGATCAAGGCCATCAATGATTTGATAACAAAGGTGGGAAGGGCAAAGTGTGGAAAGCCGCCAATTATGTCAGCCATCATGGAGCCCACACCCGAGGCAAAGGCACCAAAAATTGGACCGAGAACCAGAACTGAAACATAGATCATGCTGTCACCAAAATGAATGTATCCCGAGGTGTAAGGAACAGGTACCTTAAACGTATAAGTCAGGATAAATACCAATGCAGTCATTAACCCGGTAAGAACATACTTTCTTGTTTTTCCACCCATCGGATTTCCTCCTACTAGAAAAAAGTCGGGAAAATTTTGACTAACAGTTATTTAACGTAGTATAGCATTTGAATTTCCTAAATGGTATAGGAAAAATATCTATAATTTATTAATTATTTTATAGAAATCTCTCACTTTGAATGAGACTGAATTCTGCATTTCAGGCATTCCTTCTTGTACAAAAAGTGATAATATAGTGATGACATGTTTTTAGCCTGTCTTGGATGATTCGCCCATCAACAGGGCTTCATACCTTAAAGCATTAAATGGCTTTCAAGAGGAATCTTGTTCCAGCCTTCTTATTATAGCTTTTACCTGGTAATGTGGAAGGAAGATGATCCTAATATGGTTACGGACTATATCCGGGAATACGTCAAACAGGAATGCAGTAAAAACACCATGGCAAGAGAGCTCTACGAAAATCATATAATCCTTGTCAGTGACTTTGGGGCCAAGCTTTCGAAATTACTGGGTGCCGACGCCTTGGTAGTGGAATTGGCCTCCTACCTCCATGATTTTTCATCGATTTATCAATTTGATCATCATTATGACCATACCATTCCGGGCGTGCATAAAATTGATGGATTGCTCCGCCAGTTCAAATTCTCGGATGAAACCATTGCCAGGGTTTTAGAGGTCATTGCACAATACAACAAGCCTAATCCAGTCGAAGGTGCTTCCAAGGAAGCGGTTTGTCTGATAAATGCCGACGCCATGTCCCAGTTGTCCAAGCCCCTTTTCTGGCTTTATTTTGGCTATACGGTTAAAAATAAGTCCTATAATGAAGGTATTACTTCCTATCTTAAATGGATGGAAAGTCGATGGAAAATTATGATGGAACCGGCCAAGGAGATGATGGCCAAGGAATATGAGCATCTTAAACGTTTTAAGAGGTAAGAGCTTGAATATGAATGGTTTAAATGAAACAGGCTATACATAGGATGCAAGAGGGTCAATAGGGAAAATCATTTTGGCAGGAGGAGACAGGATCATGGAAGAAGAAAAAGGAATGGAAATCACTAACGAAAGTCAAGTGGACAAAGCCTTTCTTATAACTGCAGGGGATTCCGCCGAGGCTGATTTACTGGAATCCCGGCTTAATGTGAATGCTATTCCGGTACTGAGAAAGTACCGAGGTTCAGGGGCGTTTCTCAATGTGGCCTTGGGAAAAACCTCCTTTGGTATTGATCTGTATGTCCCTTCGGATAGGTTGGAGGAGGCACAAGAGCTCATTACATCCGGCGAGGGTATTGAGGATGAAGAGATTCTATCCGATCCTTCCTTTTCGGATGAGTCTCTGGCAAAAGCCAATGAGGATTTTCTTGAGAAGCTTGACAGAAGGGCCAAATGGATGGGTATTGCTTTCCTCGCTGCCATAATTATTTTAATCTACTTGATTGTCAGGTCATGAGCACCTATCCTATTTTTCGGTTTATTATTGAATAAAGAATCTAGGATGATTATAATAAATAGATAACCTCAGGGAAAAATACACAAAACTTAATTATTTAATGGAGTGGATCAGCAATGGAGAGGATCGAAATCCGAAAACTCAATGCTTCCTATCAAACCCTATCCGATCAGGAAGTTAAGGTATGCGGTTGGGTGCGTACCATCCGTGATACCAAAACCTTTGGCTTTATAGAAATCAATGATGGTTCATTTTTTAAGAACCTTCAGATAGTCTTTGACGATACCCTTTCTAATTTTCAGGAGATCGCCCGGCTCAATGTGGGCAGCTCTATCCGGGTGACAGGACGTGTTGTTGAAACCCCCCAGGCGAAGCAGCCCTATGAGATCAAGGCTACCGCCATAGAGGTGGAGGGTATCTCCGCACCGGACTATCCTCTGCAAAAGAAGCGCCACACCTTTGAATATCTACGGACCATTGCCCATTTACGGCCTAGAACCAATACCTTTTCTGCCGTCTATAAGGTTCGTTCTGTTTTGGCCTATGCGATTCATAAATTCTTTCAGGACAGAGGCTTTGTCTATGTCCATACCCCTATTATCACCAGTAGCGACTGTGAGGGTGCAGGGGAGATGTTCCAGGTTACCACACTGGATATGAAGAACCCACCTAGGACACCTGAAGGTCAGGTTGATTTCGCTCAGGACTTTTTCGGAAAGCATACCAGCCTTACCGTCAGCGGGCAGTTGGCCGTAGAGCCCTATGCCATGGCTTTCGGCAATGTGTATACCTTTGGTCCTACCTTCAGAGCCGAAAACAGTAATACCACCCGGCATGCTGCGGAATTTTGGATGATTGAACCCGAAATGGCATTTGCCGAACTGTCTGACGACATGAAGCTGGCTGAGGACATGATCCGTTATATCATTGGCTATGTTATGGAGAATGCCAAGGAGGAAATGGACTTCTTCAACGAGTTCATTGACAAAGGCCTGTATGACAGGCTCAAGAGTATCCTCGATGCCGATTTCGGTTGTATCACCTATACCGAGGCGGTAGAACTTCTGGAAAAGAGCGGACATACCTTCCAATACCCGGTGAAGTGGGGCTGCGACCTTCAAACCGAGCATGAGCGCTATCTGACTGAGGAAATCATGAAGAAGCCCGTCTTTGTCATTAATTATCCCAAGGAAATCAAGGCTTTCTATATGAGGATTAATGAGGACAACAAGACGGTTGCCGCCATGGATCTTCTGGTTCCCGGTGTGGGCGAAATCATTGGTGGAAGCCAGAGAGAGGAACGTCAGGATGTGCTTGAACAGCGCATGGAAGAGATGGGCCTCAATAAAGAGGATTATGGTTGGTATCTGGACACCCGCCGCTTCGGTGGAACCCGCCATGCAGGCTTTGGTTTAGGTTTTGAGCGCATGCTGATGTATATGACCGGCATGCAGAATATCCGTGATGTAATCCCCTATCCTAGAACAGTAAACAATGCTGAATTTTAAGGATATCCTTCTATAATAAAAGAAATATTCCTTTCCTGATTTGGGAGACTAATCGGGAAAGGAGTTTTTTTGTCATTTCACACAAGTGAAATCCTGACAAAAGACGGGGCGTTGCCTCGGGTTTTAAATGGATGTTCAAACCAAGTCGTGTCATCTTTGAAAAGGAAAGCCTTGATTACCCTCTGGGTCAGGGCCTGTATGAACGTTTTTCCCATGAAAAGGACCTTGAGGTCATCCTCACGTCCACTAACAGGGTAAAGGCCAACATTCCGGGAGATAGCCTCCATGACCAGTATCGGGAGGGAAAGAAAACGCTGGTGGTAGGCGTTAAAAAAAGCCTGACCTTTCAAAGCTGCAAGCCCTCGGCCCATTTTCAGCTTCCGCTGGTCAGTGGTTGCATTGGACAATGTGAATACTGCTACCTGAACACCCAATTGGGGGATAAGCCCTTTGTGCGGGTTCATGTGAATGTGGATGAAATCCTGGAGCGGGCAAAGAAATATGTTCGGGAGCGTCTTCCTGAGGAAACTGTATTTGAGGGAGCGGCAACCTCCGATCCCATTCCTGTGGAACCCTATACCGGTGCCTTGAAAAAAGCAGTGGAATTCTTTGGGGAACAGGACAACGCCCGATACCGCTTTGTTACAAAATACAGCGATGTTAATTCACTTCTGGGAATTGACCACAAGGGGCATACCGAAGTCAGATTCAGTTTAAACACCGACCACATTATTACGCGCTATGAGCATAGGACCGCTTCTGTTCATCAGAGGATCGAGGCCGGTGCTAAGCTGGCTCAGGCGGGCTATAGGTTGGGGTTTCTCATTGCCCCTGTGATGCTCTATGAGAATTGGCAGGAGGAATACAGAACGCTTCTTCGGGATTTACGAAAAGAGCTTCCCAAAGGGTTGGCCTATCCGGTGACCTTTGAAGTCATCTCCCATAGATACACCTCCCGAGCCAAAAACAGGATTCGGGAGATTTTTCCTGATACCACCTTGGAGATGGAGGATGAAAAGCGGACCTTTAAGTACGGCCAGTTTGGGTATGGAAAATTTGTTTATCCCAAGGAGAGCCTAGAAGCCATCAAGACTTTTTTTATCCAGGAAATCACAAGCCTCTTTGATGATTCTGAAGTAAAGTATGTCATTTAGCCCTTAACAGATCAGCCTTTTACAGATGAATGCCCTGCCTGGATACAGGGCATTTTTCTATGGCCTAAAAATGAGAGCATAAGGTATTGACACGTGTGTATAGTGATAATATAATAAACGTACAACACATACACACGTATTTATTGTAGAGGTGGCCAAATGGATTCCAATCAATTTAAAAGGGTGACCCGTGAAGATGTAGCGAGACGAGCCAATGTGAGCGCAACCATAGTCTCCTACGTTATTAACAACAATCGGTACGTTGATAAGGAAAAAAAGAAGAGGGTAGAGGATGCCATAAACGAGCTCAATTACAGACCCAACTATATTGCTCGGGCATTAAAGGGAAAAAACAGCAATCATATTATTTTTATCGCGGATCAAATCACCAACGAGCATTTTAGCCAGATTATCAGTGAAATGGATAAATATGCGTATGATAAGGGCTATTTAATCTCCCTTTGTTCCAACAGGAACAGCGAAGAATTCGTTTCCCAGATTATCAGCCGGCAGTATGATGGAATTGTTATCAGCTCCACCAGCTTTCCGGAGGCCTTTATCCAAAAGTTCATTGATGCCAGAATACCCGTGGTCCTTTTAAAGAACAGGGAGTATGAGAATATCATAGGTGCGGGCACCATCGATACCGGGTTGTACGATGGTACCAAGGAATGCGTCAGACATCTTATAGGAAAAGGGCGAACCAACATCCTCTATCTCGATAGAATTAGCGCAAACGGCAACTTCAGCACCTTAACAGACCTCAGGCTGCGCGGTTTCATTGAACAGATGAAAGAAAGCAACATCCCCCTGTCCGACCTTAATATTGTGACGGGCTGTAAAGATGAGTCACAGGTAATAGCAAAGATACAGGAACGCATCGGAGGAGGCCTTGGTGTTGATGCCATCTTCGGAAGAAATGACCGCTTGGCCTGCTTGGGTATGCAGGCGGTGATGCAATTGGGCTATAAAGTGCCCAAAGATATTTCTGTCATAGGGTTTGATAATTCAAGCCTCAGCCAATATACAAGCCCCACCCTCACTACCATGGAAATGCAGCGAAAGGAGATCGGAAGATCTGCTATTGAAATGCTTCATCAGATGATTGAAGAGGGGACCGTTCCCAATACAGTCAAGTTAACCACCAAGCTCATTGAACGAGAAAGCTCATAAACGAAAAATCTCATACAGAATCATCTATCCCAAACATACACACGTGTGTATAAAATGGAGACTTCAAAGGTTCCTTGCATCCATCGGATGTGGAAATAAAAAGACAATAGGAGGATACTCAAGTGAAAAAGATTATTGCGCTACTCATGGCAGTCCTGATGGTTGTTTCGCTGGCTGCATGCGGTTCAAACGCCCCTAGTACCAGTACCACCCCTACACCTTCACAATCCAGTGCTCAACCTACTGAAAGCAATGTGCCTCAGGAACCGGTAACCATCAAATTCGCCAACTACGCCCTTCTGGAAAAAGGCTACGAAGACTTCTGGAACGGTATTAAAAAAGGCTTTGAAGAAAAGCACGAGAACATTACCATTGAGTGGGTCACCGCTCCTTATGGAGAGATTGTCAACCAGGTTATTAATATGGCCGGTGGTGGAGACACCGTGGATATCCTCTTTGGAGAAATAGGCTGGACGCCTACCCTTGAGGACTCAGGTCTGGCAGTTCCCATTGATACCATCCTTTCTCAGGAATTCCTCAGCGATTTCTATCCCTCCATGCTTGAAGCCACAAGCATAGGCGGTAAATCCTATGCACTACCCATGTATGTTTCACCCTATGTTTTATACTACAATAAGGACTTGTTCCAACAAGCAGGTCTTGACCCCAATACCCCGCCCAAGACCTTTGACGAAATGCTGGTTATGGCTGAAAAGCTTTCTAAGCTGAAGACCGCTGACGGCAACAAGGTTTACGCTTTTGGTCAGACAACGGCTTCCGTTCCTGTTTCAGGCTCCTCCTTGACCTCCATGGTCTATAATTTTGGCGGAGAGGTATTAAACATTGACGGTAAGCTCAATGTTGACACCGATGCTTTCAAACAGGCCTTCAGTATGGTGAAGCTCCTTGACGAGAAGGGCTTCAATCCTCAGAATGCAAAGCTAAAGGATTTAAGAAACCTGTTCGCTTTGGGTCAGTTGGCCATGTATTATGATCAGTCCTGGGGTTTTAACGGTGTTCAGTCTATCAATCCCGACGCCAGGAATTTTACAGCCTCTGCAGCACCTCTTTCCGGCGGAAACGGCACTGGTGAGAGTATTCTTCAGGCTCACACACTCACGCTTATGAATAACGGCGAAGCCCAGACCCAGGCTGTTCGCCTCCTGGTGGAATATCTGGTTACTTCCGAAGCCCTAAACGATTACCTGGCCAATATTACGCCCGCATATCCTGCAAGAAAGTCCATGTCAAGCATTGATGCGGTGGTTAACAATGAAATTTTGAAGGGCGCAGCCAATTCTGTTGAAAAAACTGTTCCCTCGGCATTCATTCCTACCTTGAACGATCTTAACCTAGAACTCTGTACCCTTGCTCAATCCATTACCGTGGGTGGCAAGAGTGTTGATGAGGGCATTGCCAGCTTTAAGAAAGCTGCAGAAGCCCTGGTGGACTAAAGCTTTAGATATAAAAGCGGGATTCATTCCCGCTTTTATATCCCATCATCACATCAGGCCTAAGGGCCATGACACATGAACATCCCAGAAATCCGAGCAATTAGCTCTGTACAGAAAGTTGGTTCAGCATGGAAAACACAACCGTTGGAAGGTCTTTATTGAATAGGAGATCACCGCTTAAAAGAAGCACTGGAGATATCCTGTTTTCATCGGTTCTGATAGCGCCCACTCTTTTTATGACGATTGTCTATATCCTCATACCCGTGGTTGACTCGGTTGTTAAGAGCTTTCTCGACTTTAAGGTCAAGAACATTATTTCGGGTAAACCCGGTACGTGGAATAACTTTGCCAACTATATCAAGCTCTTTCAAAATGATAAGCTTATGGGCGCCATTGTGGCCACCTTCTCCTTTGTTCTTTTTGTGGTTGCCTTACAGTTTGTTTTTGGCATGATTTTATCCTTGATTCTCAACTCGAAAATTAGGTTTGCGCGTTTCCTCAGGAGTGTTATTATGACCCCATGGGTGGTGCCGACCATTATCTCTGCACTTGTTTGGATGTGGATATTCCAACCCCAGTACGGATTGCTGAAATACATTGTAGAGTTCTTTTCCGGAGGAAGCATTACCGGATTTGCCATGCTTAATAACCCTGACACAGCCCTTCTAGGGATCGGCATTGCAGCCCTTTGGAAGCAAATACCTCTGACAACGCTTCTTTTATTGGCGGGATTACAAAATGTTCCCGAGGAAATGATTGAAGCTGCCACCATTGATGGTGCAGGCAAGGTCAGAACCTTCTTCAACATTGTTTTGCCCTATCTCAAGAGTGTGATTAAGGTTGCCATGTCCATGGCTATTATTGAGAACTTTAAACAGTTTCCGTTAGTCTGGACCATGACGGGCGGCGGGCCTGATAACGCCACCACGACACTTGCCGTTTTGAGCTACCGTGAGGCCTTTGTCTCAAATAATCTGGGCTCGGGCGCCGCGGTGACGACTGTCTGGATGCTCATCATGATTGTTGTTATTTTCATTTACAATAAGCTTTTAGGCTCAACAGAGATGGATTAGGGGGAGAAAAAATGAAATTTAATATAGGGGGTAAGCTCCTGAAATATGGGGTTTTGGCCATTATACTTCTGTTTCTGTTGTTTCCGATTTATTGGGTTTTAATCACATCCTTTAAAAGCAATATGGAGGCATACAGATTTCCGCCTACCTTTTTCCCGGAGGCACTGACCCTTTCAGGTTATATCAAGCTTTTCACCCAAAACAATGACTTCTTTATTTATTATAAAAACAACTTTATTGTATCAGGGGCAACAGCCTTGATTACGACCTTGATGGCTATTTTTTCTGGCTATGCCCTATCACGCTTTAAGTTCAAATGGAACCGATGGATTTTAGCCATTCTGCTATCCTCCCAGATGTTTCCCGTAGTGAGCCGAATGATTTCGCTCTATGACCTCATGGGAGACATTAATCTGATTAATACCCGGGAAGGACTCATCATGGCATTGGTGGCGGCCATGCTTCCGTTTACCATCATGCTCATGACAAGCTTTTTTGATGGGGTGCCTAAAGCGATTGAGGAAGCGGCTTATATTGATGGCGCTTCCAGAATTCAGATTTTGTTCAAAATCGTCACGCCCTTGGTGAAGCCCGGAATGCTGGCCGCTGGCCTTTATGCCTTTCTCATGACATGGGATGATTATCTCCACGCAGCCACCCTTATACAGACGGATTCCCTTAGAACACTTTCGGCAGGTGTAGCCTTAAGATACCTGGGCGAGCTTTCCTATGACTGGTCTCTGATTAATACCATATCCATTGTTGGCACCATTCCCATGGTCATCCTGTTCTTTTTCTTCCAAAAGTATATGATCAAGGGTCTTGTTGCGGGAGCTGTGAAGGGATAGGCATCATTTCAGGAATCTTATGCCACATGGATTGGTTAGTCCACTAGAGAACTCATTAAGACAGTGGTAGGGGATTTGATTGGGAAGAAAGGATAATATTTATGCTTACTACAAATAAAGAAATGCTCATCGCTGCCCGAAAAGAAGGGTATGCCATCCCTGCAATTAATACCCAGGGGGGGAATTATGACATTATCTGGGCCATTTGCAGAGCTGCTGAGGAACTGAAATCCCCCATTATTCTAGCTCATTATGTCTCCACCGGAGCTTTCTCGGGAAATGATTGGTTTGTTGAGGTTGCCAGATGGTGTGCCAATAAGGTAAGTGTTCCGGTATCCATACACCTGGACCATGGAGAGAGCGTTGAAATCTGTACAGAAATGCTGAAGCTGGGCTTTACCTCCATTATGTTTGACGGCTCAATCAAGCCCATTGAGGAAAATGCCGCCCTGACAAACCAGGTTATTTCAGCCTGTAGGCGTCAAGGTGTTCCTGTGGAAGCTGAGATAGGTGAACTCCTGCGCCTGGATGACGGGGGAAATATTCTGGAAAACAAGAATATCGCTGATGTTGACCTAGTCCGTCGGTTTCTTAACCTGTGCCAGCCCGATACTCTGGCTATCGGTATAGGGAATGCTCACGGTTACTACCAGGGAGAGCCGGACATCAGGCTGGATGTTCTAAAAAGGGTGAAGGAGTTTACTGATATCCCCTTGGTGCTCCATGGCTGTACCGGTATGTCCGAAGAGGTTATCCGCCAGGCCATTGGTCTGGGTGTCGCCAAAATCAATTTTGGTACGGAGATTCGATATAAGTATGTGGCTTATTACCGTGAAGCCCTGGATACCCTGGAGCACCAAGGTCATTCATGGAAGCTTTCTCAGTATGCCTCCAACAAGCTTACCGAGGATATTAAAAAGATTATCATGCTTTCTGGTTCCCAAGGAAAAGCATAGAGATTGCTTTTTTATTGATAAAAGTTCATTGTATAAAAAGTGAGGTGTTTGTCATGAAAGATAGATTAAATGTTGGGTTTGTTACCACTTTATCGGGGAGATGGCCCAAGGAGCTTCCTCTTAAAAGAATGGAAGAATACGGCAGATGGTTGGAAGAGAATCTATCCTGGATCCATTTGATCAAGGCCGATCATTTGGCGGATAGTCCAGCAAGGGTGAAGGAAACCATCCAATTGTTCAAAAAAGAGTCGGTGGATATTGTCATCATGCTCTATGGCGCCTTTACAGGGGATGATGTCTCCTGTGGTCTGGCCGACGAGCTTAAGGTACCCATTATCCTGTGGGCGCCCTATGAACCGCCGTTCGATAAGAATGACCGTCTCTATGCCAACGCCCTGGTGGCAGCAACTATGAATGCCGCTTCCTTACGTCGATTAGGGCATCTATGCTATGTTGTGTACGGTGACAAGGAGGATGAACGGGCTTCCTCAACGCTTAAAAATCTGGTCAACGCCTATCATGTTGTTAAGAAACTGAAGGGGACGTTGCTTGGCTTGTTTGGATACAGGCCCACCGCTTTCTATAACAGTGCCTTTGATGAAGGTCTGATCAGAAGAACCTTTGGAATTCGTATGGAGGAGACAGACCTTAAGGTTATTTTCGACAGAATGGAAAAAATCCCGGACGATCAGGTGGTCCAGGACATGAAGAACATGTCGGAGACCTTTGATGTAAGTCGTCTGCCCGAGCATCATCTTGAGAATCACTCCAAGCTGTATTTTGCCATAAAGGAGATCATCCGAGAGCAGGGGTATGACTTTTCCACCCTTAAGTGCTGGCCGGAGATGGGCGCACTTAAGACCACTCCCTGTGCAGTCATGGGAAGACTGGCTGATGAGGACACCCATATTGTCTGTGAGGGGGATGTGGATGCTGCACTGGCTCTCATCGTTCAGAATTACCTTACAGGTTTGCCCTGCTTCATCACGGATATGATTAACATTGACGAAGGGCAGAATACCATGACCTACTGGCATTGCGGGAATCCGGCGCTCTCACTGATGGGTAAAAACGAGGAAGTCACTGTGAATAATCATCCCCTTGCAGGACAGGGTGTTGCCTTTTATGGGGTCCTGAAACCCGGTAAGGTAACCATTGCCCGGTTCTGCAATATTGACGGAAGGTACAAGCTCTTCCTTTTAAGCGGAGAAGCTGTTGAAACCGAACGCTATACCAAGGGGGCCATGGTCAATGTTAAGCCTAAGGCACCCGTCCGGGATATTGTAGAAAAAATTATCAATGAGGGCGTACCCCATCACTATAGCATTGTTTGGCAGGATGTGGCCGAAGAAATGAAGGCTGTCTCCAAATTGTTGGGAATAGAGGTCATTGAGGCGTAATCCCTAAAATAGGAGAGCATGGGATTCATAACCCATGGGAATATTACGACAACAGGATGGTGTAAAAAATGAAAAAAAGTACCCTTACCTACCAGGAAATTTACGCCCAGCCGGAATCCTTTAAAGGGATCAACGATTCGCTGGATTCACTTTATAAGGTTCTGGACAGAGTATTCAATACGGGAAAAGTCTATGATGAGCTGCTGTTTACAGGCTGCGGAACCTCCTTCTATCTTGCCCAGAGCGCCGCTCACGCTTTTTCCTCCTATACGGGAACACCGGCTAAGGCGGTCCCCTGTTCTGAGCTTTTCTTCTTCCCTGAAACCTATATTAAGGGTAAAAACGTTCTGGTACTGCCTATCACCCGGAAAAGCTATACCACTGAGGTACGGATGGCCATTGATAAGGTCAGGTCCTTTCCCAATGTAAAAACCTTGGCCATTACCTGCGACAAGGACAGTGAGATTTATAACGATGATGTGCTGCTTTCTCCTGAAACTAAGGAAGACAGTGTCATCATGACAAGATCCTTTACCAGCATGGTCTATCTTTCAGTGGTTATGGCCATGTATGTGGGGGGCAAGAAGGATGAAATTGAGGCAATGAGCCAATACGATCGGATTGCCAGGGAATTGCTCGTTCAAATGGATGATTTGACCAAGAGGATCATTGATGAGAATCCGGAGCTTAATCTCTTTATCACCCTGGGGCAAGGTGTTTATTACGGTATTGCCAATGAGTGCATGAATAAGATGAAGGAAATGGGAATTGTCAACTCGGAGGCCTATTACAGCCTAGAATACCGCCATGGCCCCATGAGCCTGGTGGACAGGAATACCTTGGTTCTGTCTCTAATCAACTCAAAGACTTTAGAATATGATGCCAAGCTATTGTCCCAAATGAAGTGCTATGGCGCTGTGACTGTGGCCGTGGGTGAAAAGGTGGATGCTCTTGTTGGAGATGCCGACTATAAGCTAGATCTGGGCTATGGCCTCAACGATATACAGTATGCGCCAGTCATAGGAATTATCGGTCAGTTGCTGGGGTATTATATCGCTGAAAAGAAGAACATCAATGCAGACTCCCCCAGAAATCTTTCTCAGGCGATTGTTCTGTAGAATAATTCACGGTTACTCATTGATAGAGGGGCTGACAGGGGTCAGCCCCTCTATTCTTGTATACTGCACTTATTGAATGAGCTCCCAAGCGACCAAAATAGAATCTCACTTATCCTTAAGTAGCCCCATGCGCGCTGCATAGGCGATAACCTGAGCCGTTGTGTCCATTTGAAGCAACTCTTTAATCCTATTGACATGGTATTTTAATGTCCGCTCGGCAAGGCCAAGGAGCTCTCCTGCCTCCTTATAGGTAGCACCATTTGCTATTAACTTTAGGATTTCCAATTGCCGATCGGTGAGCCTCATGTCTTTTGACGGTTCGGCACCCTTTAAAGAGCAGGGCTTTTCGGGGATATTTTCCGTCTGCCTTTGTTGGTTATCTTGAGAGGGAATGGATGGGACGGACTCTGACAATACCTCCAAAAGCTCTTTAGCCTGAGTGCTTTTAAGAAGATATCCCGAAGCGCCGTTCTTTAGCGCATCAGACAGGTCTTCGTCATCCTCGGATGCAGTAAGCATGACAACTTTGACATGGGGCATTTCTGTTTTTATCCTTTTTAGTGCCTCTAGCCCGTTGAGACCGGGCATTTTTATATCCATCAAGATGATGTCAGGTTGTAAAAGACGCGCCTTCTCCATGGCTTCCAAGCCATCTTTGGCAATGCCCCCAACCCTTATCCCGTGAGTTTCAAGAAGATATTGAAGACCTTCCAGGAAGAGAGGGTGGTCGTCTGCCAGTAATATTTTCATAGGTGTTTCCCCCCTGACGCTAAAGGTACCCTCAAAGCAATTCTGCTGCCTTTTCCGGCTTCTGATTCGATGATGAGCTTCCCACCAATTTCCTGCGCGCGCTCGCCCATGATTTTAAGTCCGAGTCCCTCCCTTACGGCGCGATTGCTCCCTGATAGGTCGAAGCCTCTCCCATTATCTGAAACCGATAGGAACAAGTGTTCATCGGCCATTGAAAAGGATATGGACACCTTATTCGCCTCCGAGTGCTTTCGCACATTATTCAGAGCCTCTTTGAAGATATTAAGAGTATTAATTTGCACCTCGGGCCCCAGCTCATTGCCTTGAAGGCTGTCTGGGAGGTTATGCTCCAATGCTATACCCGTCTGAGCGATAAAATTCCTCATAGTAGTCATCATCTCATGAAGGAGGTTTTGTTCCAATACGGAAGCATTTCTTGCATGGCGTATGTATTTCCTGATTTCATTATGTGCTGATTGGGTGACGTCTACTAGCCTCTCAAGCTTAGTTACGGCTGTTTCAACACCTGCGTTAACGAGCTCCTGCCGGATACCCTGTGCATGAAGGTTGATAAACCCCAATATCTGACCAAGATTATCATGCAGATCCCTTGCCATCCGTTCCCGTTCTTCAATGACAGCAAGCCTCTGCTGTTGTTTTAAATGCGCCAACCGGGATTCTTTTCTTTCGGTTATGTCATAGATGACTACGAGCTTTCCTATCCTGTTTCCCTTTTGATCTGTAAGGGGTGAGAGTATAGCTTCGTAATACGCTGCGCGATCGTTCATTTTTATGGTAAACTCCGTCTGGGTAATACTTTCATCCATCAAAGCCCTTTCCAGCTCAGGTAGAGTATGATAGACATTTTTCATGTCCATGCCGGGATTTCGGGAATCGGTGATTCCCAGCATCTTTTTAATGGCCGGGTTGATGTCCAGGACACGGTTCTGCAAATCCAGCACCAGTACCCCTGCGTTCACTGTTTCTAGAACAGTGGCTCGTGCTATAGGTATCATATCAAACATTTTATAGCGGAAGATACCCCAGGCAATGATTAAACCCGCCGGTCCGAAGAATACAGGGGTGATGTCAAATTTATCGATTGGACTCATGCCAATAATGTAGAGGATATTTGGCGCCACTATCAGACTCATACCAAAGATGAGGGCGATGGCCTGCTTTCTATAAACGGTGTTTTTAAAGAAAACCGCCCTGATGAGAAGAATCCCTGCAATAATATTGAGCATATGGGAGTAAGCGGCATGAACAAAGAAGCCGGGGCCATATTTTTTTGCGATGACCGGGAACGCTCCGGTTGTATCCATATGCAGGTCAAATCTTATCAGGCCATGGAGACTATCTGTCCATACCAGCAAAACAATGAGGGTCGGGAGGACTGCCAAAGCGAGTATTCTTCTGCTTCTGACCCAGGCGTCATATCCGGTGAATTGCATACATAAGGCAAGCAGGGTAACGGGGGAATAACAATAAGCCAAATATTGCAGGTTGGCGAAGAAAAGTTTGGTTGGCAAATCAACTGCCAACATTTCAAGCGCATTGCCTAAGGACCATAGGGTTACAACAAACATGCTGAGTATGAAGCTCATAACGCCTTTTGTATTGCGGCGTCTCATAAGTGCAAAAATACCCAAAGCTAGGGAGACCAAGGCTGAAAGACAAAGTGGCCAAATATATGGATTATATATAAACTTCATGATTTTCCTCCAATACTGCGGATTATACATAAACCATACTAAATATTTCGGATTTTTAATGAAAACTCTTGAGAACGATGATGCAGACTGTCCTTTCGTACATTACGGAAAAAGTTGCTAATTATGAGCACCTTCTTAGACGGGAATGAGCTTTATGGGAACCCCGAAGAGGCAGTATTTAAAAGCCTTGGAGTGATCGCTCCAAGGCTTTTAAATAGCAAATGAAAATAGGTTATGAAGTCATTAACCTTTATAAACCTGTTTATTTTAAGCGATCCAGGATAAAGGCGGCAGCGCTGCCTTTGAGAATCATGTCGGTCTCATCGGTACCGGTTTCAATCTTAAGGTTAGGAAAGGATTTGGCAAGCTTGTTTTTTACTGTTTCACAAAACAGGTGAGAGCTTTCAGGGAAACCGCCCCCTATAATAATCAACTCAATATCAAGAATATTTAAAACATTCTCAAGTCCAAGGGCAAAGATTAAGGCGGCGCTTTCAATGACATAGGAGGCCATTCTGTCTCCTTGATCGCCGGCCTTTAACACATCCAGATAGGTGAGGGAGGACTCTTTTTCTTTAAGCATGCTGTCCCTTCCCAGCCGGAGCTCGGCGAGGGCTGAGGAAACAATGGCCAGCTTGGAAACCTTGGTCTCCATACACCCATACTTTCCACAAATGCATTTGGAGCCGTTAATATCCATCACCATATGTCCCAGACCGTTGACAAACCGATGATCCCCACGTATGATCCGGTCATCAATGATGAGACCTAAGCCGATCCCCTCATCAATAATGACATAGGCAAGGTTTTTATAGTGACGGATATATCTGCTAATATAATTTCCCTGAACCGCAGAACGGGCATTATATTCAAATTGAACTGGCTTTGAAAAGACCCTTTTTAATTCGGTCACCACCTCAAAGTTGTGCCACTTAAAGCCAGGGTATTCCTGAACGTTTTTATCATCAAGAGCAAATTTGGGGATGCCAAAGGTGGAGATGGTCACCCCCAGCACTTTATCATCGTCAATTTTTAGCTCGCTTACGGCCTTTATGTAAAGGTTGTGACATCTCGCAATAAGCTCTTGTGGAGAAAGGCTTTCATCCAGTTCAAAGCTTTGCTTGAAGACAATCTGGTTGGAGAAATCAATGAGGGCCACGATACAGACATAGCGTCGGACGGCGATGGAAAAGACATAGGCGAAGGAGCTATTCATGGTCAGAAGATCAGAGGGACGGCCGACGCTGGCCGATTCATCGGATTTGCTAACCACTGCCACTCCTTTTGAGACCAGGGAATCAATGGTACGATACAGGGTGGCGATCTTGAGCTTGCTCAATTCCAGCAGCTCCGGCCGAGAGATGGATTTATTTTGGTAGATTAATTTCAGGATACTTTTTTCTTTTTTTAAGGAGAGATCGGTGCTGTCGAATATCTTCATTTAAGCTCACATCCTTTATTAAAAACAAACACTAAGTCAATAGTTGCATAAAGAAGGAAAAAAATCAACCAGGTCAAAAAATACCCATCCATGCAAGGGATCACCCTCATTTCGTTCCATCACTTATTATACTTTAATTATTACCAGAAATCCACTATATAATAGAACTAAATTATCAAAATAATAAAAACAGAGAAAACGTTTGTGTAAATAAATCAGTAATTAAGGGATGAATGCCCTAAAAACTATTGACTTTGCCTAAAAGACTTCCTATAATAATTATTGTAATGATAATTATGGCATATATATTTTTATCAATTTGAAAGTAAACCCTCTTCTAAGGGATTAACAATGACTGGAGGTCCTTCCTTTATGTCAGCCAAAGAAAACATTATCTTTTTCTTTTCAGATCAGCAGCGCTTTGACACCTTGGGATGCAATGGACAGCCTCTCGACATCACCCCCAATCTGGACAATTTTGCCAAGGAGGGGATCAACTTCACAAGCTGCTTTACGCCACAGCCCGTATGCGGGCCCGCAAGGTCAGTGCTCCAATCGGGGCTGTATCCCACCCAGACAGGATGCTTTACCAATCGTATCTCCCTTCCTCTGGATACTAAAACCCTAGCCAACCACTTAACTGACGCAGGCTATAATGTTGCCTATGTTGGTAAATGGCACCTGGCCTCAGATAAGGACAAGAACGACTACCGAACCAGTAGCGTGCCCCCTGAACGTCGCGGCGGATACAATGATTACTGGATGGTAGCTGACATGCTGGAGTTCACCTCCCATGGATACGGGGGCTATGTTTATGACAAGGATGGAAACAAGGTAGAGTTTGACGGCTACCGTTGTGACTGCATTACGGACTTGGCCCTGAATTACATACGCGACTACAAGGATGAAAAGCCATTCTTCCTGATGATTTCCCATATAGAGCCCCATCATCAGAATGACCGCTTCTGTTATGAAGGCCCTTCTGGAAGCAAGGAAAAGTTTAAGGATTTTGTCAGGCCCGAGGACCTGGAGGAAGGGAAAGGGGATTGGCAGGAACACTATCCTGATTATTTAGGTTGCTGCCAATCATTGGATTACAATTTCGGCAGAGTGGTTCAAGCCCTCAAGGAGAAGGGAATCTATGACGACACCATGCTGATCTATACTTCTGATCATGGCAATCATTTCCGGACACTCGCCTACGAGAAATCACCCAATGGCGGAACCGATGATTATAAGCGCACCAGCTTTGAAAATACTATACATATACCGCTTCTGATTAAGGGAAGGGCATTTATGGGGGGTAAGGTCGAGAGTAAACTGGTAAGCCTTATTGATTTGCCAAAAACGATCATGGTAGCGGCTGGGTGCGATATTGAGGAATGGGTGCAGGGGGATGCACTCCAGAATATGTCTAATGATCCCAACTGGAAACAGGAGGTTTATGTGCAGATCAGCGAGTCCTATGTGGGCCGCGTTGTGCGCACTAACCGGTACAAGTATGTGGTGCATGCCCCCGGCCTCAATCCATGGGAGACCCTCACCACTGATGTTTGGCAGGAAAAGTATTTATTTGATTTGGAACAAGATCCGCTGGAAAAACAAAATCTGCTGAACCACCCTGATTTTACTGAAATAAAGGAAGATATGAAGGCTCGGCTCATCCGTTGTGCACAGATTGCCGGAGAGAATATAGTTTCAATATTACCTGCATAGCAGGCAAAAAAATAAAAGGTATATGAAAGGGGATTCTTATGAAACGCAGTATTCATGTAGTCATCAGTCTGTTATTGGTATTCATGCTCCTTATGTCAGGTTGTTCTTCAAATCAACCGTCTCCAAGCCCTTCAGCCAGTGCTAATCCCACGGCCTCTCCGGATGCCTCACAACCGGCTAAATCCGATGTTACCCTCACCTACTGGGCCGCACCTCTTGCCAGTAATGAACGGACCATAGAAGTATGGGACAGTGTCTTTAAGGGCCTGAAGGAAGAAACAGGCATCAGTGTTAAGATGGAAGTCGTACCGTGGGCCGATACAACCAAAAAGGTCACCACCGCCATAACCTCCGGTGTAGGGCCTGACATTATTGGTTGCGGTAACAATATGTCGGTTCAATTGTCTCCTACCGGAGCACTGCTTCCCTTAAACGCAGAGCGTATGGCTAAAATCGGTGGTGCCGATATCTTCTATCCCAATGTTACAGGTGAAGAAGGCAAAGACCCTGTGACCATTTCACTGAACAATGGCGTGCACCTTCTGGTATATAATGTGGAAGCCTATAAGAGCGTAGGACTTGAAACCATCCCGGAAGATTGGGATACCTTTATCAAGGCCGCTCAGAAACTTACAAAGGACACCAACGGTGACGGAAAATTTGATGTTTACGGTTTTGGTATGTTCGGTAAGCCCACACAAAGCTGGAAGATGTTCTACAATCGCTTTGTACAGCATGGCGGCGAGCTTCTTGATTCCCAGGGTATTCCTGGATTCAATTCCCAAGCGGGTAAAGATACCCTTCAATTTATTGGTGATATGATCGCCAAGTATCAGATTGTTCCTCCAGTTGCGGCTGAATGGACTCAGGACGATATGAACAATGCGTTTATCAACGGCCAGATTTTTGCTGGAACCATTGACAATGAAACCATCGGTACCCTTAAAAAGTCTGCGATAAAGGATAACTTTATGATTGCGGAGCTACCCTACATCCTTCCTGGCAAGACTGACGGAACCCGCTGCAGTGGTCATACAGGCGGCTCCAATCTGGGTATTTTCAGCAAGACCAAATACGAAGAAGAGTGTCTTAAGTTCCTGGCCTATGTATCCCGTCCTGAAATCAGTGAAAAAGTATGTAGCGAGTTCGGTGTTCTTTCAGCAGTCAAGGCTGTTTACGAAGGTAAAGAGCTGGACCCCCTGACAAAGGTACAGATTGATGTTACCAATCGTGCGGCAGTGACCATGCCCTTGAGACCTTACTTCCTGCCCAGCATTAATGCTACAGCAACAACCGTACAGAATGTGATGTTTGCAGCAGCAACCAATTCCCTGACTTCACAGCTTATTGAAGATGAGCTTGTAAAGCTTGACGGCGAAGTCAGAAGCAAGGTTCAAGCAGCAGCTAAATAGTAAAACCTATACTCACCTTCTTATGGGCTCTCCTCTTAAAAGGAGAGCCCGCCTTTTAAAGACAAAGTTATGGAGGTAGCGCCATGAAAACACAGTTGTTAACGCAACATCAGAAGAAGATGCGCTTTGTCTATATGATCATTATTCCAGCATTGTTTCTGGAATTGTTCATTCATATCATCCCTATGATCCTGGGAGCAGTTGTTTCGATGAAAGCGGTTAATATCAATACTCTATCCGATTGGTTAAAAGCACCGTTTGTCGGTTTCGCCAATTATGCAGAATTTCTGAAGCCGGACTCAGTTCTGGCTGAAAAGTTCCAAGCTTCGGCCTTAACCACCCTCAAATACGGGGTCACGGCCAAGTTCTTCCATTTTGGACTTGGGCTTTGGGGAGCCCTAATCCTTAATCGCGAATTTAAAGGCAGAAGCCTGTTCAGAACCATATTTATGATACCCTATGCCATTCCCATCTTTATTTCGGGTATCTCATGGAAATTTATGTTTCAGAAGGAATGGGGACTCATCAACTACATCCTTGTTGATAAACTCCATTGGCTTGCAGAAAAACCCTTCTGGCTGGTGGGTGACAATGCCCTATGGGCAGTGGTAACCGCCCAGGTCTGGAGGGGCTGGTCCTTTCATTTTATCATGATTCTTGCTGGCCTTCAGACGATATCCAAGGATCAGTATGAGGCCGTAGAAATAGATGGTGGAAACGCTTGGCATAAATTCCGTCATGTAACCTTTGTAGGACTTCAACCGGTATTGACAACGCTTCTTGTTGTCAACGGCATGAAGATTCTTAATGAGTTTGAAACCACCTTTGTTATGTTAAGCGAACGTCCCCCTGCAAGTGCCAATATCATGAGCGTCAATGTCTATGATCAGGCGTTCAATAACTGGAATTTTGGTCTTGCATCAGCCAATTCCCTGGCGTGGGTGCTGGCCATTGTCGCCCTATCCTTGATTATGATGAAATTCTTGATGCCAAAGGAGGAGACGAATTAAATGAGAAAAAAATCAAGATTTAAACTCAGCAAATTACTCTACAAAATTTTCTTTGTCTTCAGCCTGGCTGTACTCAGTACTTATGTCTTACTACCGATAGTGAATATGGCCATTGCCTCTGTTAAGCCGTTGGATGAAATTCAGATCATCAGTGATTCTATCCTTCCTAAGACCTTTGACTTCGGCTCTTATTCGAGAATGTGGAAGACGGTTCCCTTGATCAAATACATCACCAATACCTTTATTGTGGTGAGTATTTCAACCCTCCTGTCAGTGACGGTGTCGGTATTTGTGGGCTATATTCTCCATCGCTTTAAATTCCGGGGAAACAAAGCCTTTGGGAAAATGCTGATTTTTGCACAGATGCTTCCTGGAATTCTCTTTTTACTCCCGCTTTATATGCTCTTTATACTTATCATGCAGAAGACGGGTATTCAACTGGTAGGGACCTATCAGGGACTCATCATAACGTATATGACTTTTTCCCTTCCCTTTTCCATTTGGATGATGAGAAGCTATTACCAATCCATCCCTATTGAATTGGATGAAGCGGCTACCATTGACGGCTGCGGTCATTTCAGAACCCTCGTCAGTATTATCTTGCCGGTAGCCAAGCCCGGTGTGATCGGTGTGAGTATTTACTCGTTTATGGTGGG
The DNA here is from genome assembly GCA_023415205.1 of Bacillota bacterium. Classification (GTDB taxonomy): domain Bacteria; phylum Bacillota; class Clostridia; order DSM-8532; family DSM-8532; genus DTU059. The sequence continues at coordinate 207,690 of JAEZLR010000045.1, forward strand.
CTGGGAGGAAATCATGTTCGCCAGTGTTTTGACCAGCGACGCTACCCAGACCATTTCTGTGGGTCTTAGAAACTACCAGTCGGCCCAGGTGGTCTACTGGAATGAAATGATGGCGGCGGCCCTAACGGTAACGGTTCCGGTAGTCATCGGGTTCCTGTTCTTGCAAAAGTACCTCATCCAAGGATTGACCGCAGGAAGTGTAAAAGGCTAATCAGGAGGAAGATAGCATGCCAATGTATAGTGATAGTCCAACAAAAAATAAAAGACCCAATGTGATATGGATTCTTTCGGATCAACATCGTGCCCAAGCCACAGGCTATAGGGGGGACTGTAATGCCAGAACTCCCAATATGGATCGCCTGGCAACTACGGGAGCCAATTTTATCAATGCGTATTCAGGTTATCCCCTTTGCTGCCCCTTCCGTGGCTCCCTTTTGACCAGCGTCTATCCCAACAAATGCGTACCCGGCCATGAGTACGCTCTTCCTGAGGGCATGAGAACCATTGCCGATTGCTTCAACAGCGAGGGCTATGATACCTTTTATCTGGGCAAATGGCATCTGGACGGAGCAAAAGAAAAGGATGTCCCCACCAATGTACATATTGTCCCCCCAAACCGCAGAGGCGGGTTTAAAAAGTGGGTGGGTTATGAAAACAATAACAGCCAATATGATTGCTGGATGCATGGTCACAAGGATGAACAGGAGGTTCCTCTTTTCCGGGTGAAGGGCTATGAAACCGATGCTCTGACCGACCTGTTCATTGATTACCTGGATGAAAAACATGAAACCCATGAGCCCTTTTTTGCCGTCCTGTCGGTTCAGCCCCCTCATGAGCCTCATGTGGCACCACCGGAATACATGGGCAAATACAATCCGGCGGAGATCAAGCTCCGACCTAATGTTCCCAGCTCTGACAAGCTGGTAGCCAAGGTAAGGAGGGATCTTGCGGGTTACTATGCCCAAATTGAAAACTTTGATTATAATGTGGGGCGGATTCTTAAGCACCTGATTGATTCGGGAGATTATTTTAACACCCATATTATAATCATGAGTGATCATGGGGATTGCCATGGCTCCAATGGACATCTGAGAAAGAATATCCCCTTCGAGGAAGCCATTCGGATTCCCTTCATCATCAGTGGAGAGGTTCCTGCGCCCTACAACTTTGACGGCCGCTTAAGCGGAGATATCGACGAGGCTCTCATCAATCATGTGGATATCGCACCGACCACACTAGGGCTGTGTGGTATTGAAAAGCCCCAGTGGATGGAGGGAACGGATTATTCAGGATATCGCCTGGAATGGCGTAAAAAGCCTGAGGATAAGCCGGACTCGGTTTATCTGCAATCCATTGTACCCACCCTCCATGGCAATGGTGCTGATCGCCCCTGGCGGGGAATTGTCACCCGGGATGGGTGGAAGTATGCCTGCTTTGAGGAAATGCCCTGGCTGATGTTTAATCTCAATGAGGATCCCTATGAAATGGTGAATCTTGCACTGGAGCCCCCTTACCTGACCAAGCGTGCGGAATTGCACCAAAAGCTACAACAATGGATTGATCGCACTAAGGATGACTTTAAATTGCCGGTGATAAGGACAACGCGTAATTTGTAGGAGGTGACGCTATGAGAACCATTCTGGTCTTTTTTGATTCTCTCAACCGGAGAATGCTTTCCCCCTATGGCTGTGATTGGATCAAAACACCCAATTTTGACCGTTTGGCCAGATGCAGCGTAACCTTTGATTCCTCCTTTGTGGGCAGCATGCCCTGCATGCCGGCCAGAAGGGATCTCCATACCGGGCGCATAAACTTCCTCCATCGAAGCTGGGGGCCTATGGAGCCCTATGATCAGTCGATGATCACGCTCTTGAAGCAGCAGGGGGTTTACACCCATTTGATCAGCGATCATATGCATTACTGGGAGGAGGGGGGAGCCAATTACCATACCAAGTATAACTCCTGGGAGATTGTCCGCGGACAGGAGGGGGATCTCTGGAAAGCCCATGTGGGTCAATTCCCTGACACCTCCCATATGCTCGGGCGTAAGGATGAATACCGGGCCCGTGAGTTGGTCAACCGCCTTTATATGAAGGAGCCGGAGGATTATCCCCTTAGCCAAGTGTTCACGTTGGGTCTAAAGTTCCTAGAACAAAATGTGGAACAGGACAACTGGTTGCTCCAAATTGAATCCTTTGATCCCCATGAGCCTTTTCATTCCCATGAAAAGTACAAGAGAATGTACCCGGATGACTATGAAGGCGACGAGTTTGACTGGCCCGATTATACGCGGGTCACAGAGACCCCACAGCAGGTAAATCATGCTAGAATGCGGTATGCATCATTGGTGACTGCCTGCGACGAACATCTGGGCAAGGTTCTTAATTTTATGGACGACCATGACATGTGGAAAGACACCCTCTTGGTGGTATGCACCGATCATGGCTATCTGCTGGGTGAACACGGGTGGTGGGCCAAGAATCGTCAACCTCTATACAATGAGATTGCCCATACCCCCTTCTTTATATGGGATCCCCGGTGCAAAGTACGGAATGAACGGCGTAATCAGCTAGTTCAGCTTATCGACATTGCGCCCACCCTGCTGGAGGCTTATCATATTCCTGTCCCTGAGGTCATGGAGGGAGTTTCTCTGTACGACTGTCTTTGCAATAATGGAGAAACAAGAGAAGGGGCCCTATTTGGAGTTCATGGCTGTCATGTTAATGTGACCGATGGGCGATGGATATATATGCGGGCACCCCTCGAAGGAAATGAGCCCCTTTACGACTATACCCTGATGCCGTCCAATATGAAAAGCCCCTTCCCCATTGAGCGCATGCTAAGGGCAGAGATGGCGGCTCCCTACTCTTTTACACAGGGAATGCCGCTTTTGAAGATACCGGCTAAGCTTTGGGCCCCCATGGATTTTAATGAATATGGAAATCTCCTCTTTGATCTTAAGGAGGACCCGGAACAGCTTCATCCCTCTAATGATCCTGTGGCGGAGCAGCAAATGATTGATCTTATGACAAGGCTCATGAAGCATAATGATTGTCCTGTAGAGCAATTTACCAGGCTAGGCCTGACAAATTGATTTCGCTCTGAGTGAAAGGGAGTGTCTGTGGCAAGGCGAGCCGTCGCCCTTGAGCAGACACTCTCCCTTTTTATTCCTCGTCATCTGCAAGATCAAGGAGGATGCTTCATGGTTAAGGACATGCCTACAAAAAACCATGGCTTTAGGGTGATGGCTGCTCACCGGGAAAAGCCGCTTTTTGCATAAACCCATTGCCCCCGAACCAGTGTGGCTTCTACCGAAAGATCCTTGTTCAAGATCACCAGGTCGCCATCCTTCCCCGGTTCTATGGAGCCTTTGGTACTATCCAACCCCAAAAGTTTTGCCGGATTGGAGGTTAATAAGGGGATGATTTCCTCCAGCCCTTTTCCGGTAAAAGCCTTTAGATTATTAAGAGCCTCAACCATAGTCAGGGTGCTGCCGGCACGCATTCCGTCGCTGACCAGCCGCGCATCGCCATTGATGACCTCAATGGCATTGGCCCCAAGAACATATTGACCATCCGCAAGACCGGCTGCCATAATGCTGTCGGTTACGGCTATGACACGTTCAGAACCCTTAATTTTGAGGAGCAGACGGACCATGCCCGGATGGAGGTGCCTACCGTCACAGATGGCCTCACAGTAGATGTCGCTTTCGAGTACGGCCCCGCTGATGGCGGGTGCATGCTGATGCATCCATTTCATGGCGTTGAAGGTATGGGTGGCGCAACGGGCACCATTTCGTATACAGCCCATAGCGGTGTCATAATCTGCTCCCGAATGGCCAATGGCCACTACGATGCCCAGTTGGATGATTTTTTGGATCATTTCGGGAATTCCCTCAACCTCAGGGGAGACGGTAATATATTTTATCCTGCCGTCGGCAGCCTGTTGATACTTTTGCAGGAGGGGCCAGTCTGATTTCATGAGAAGATGCTCGGCCATGGCTCCTTTATACTGTGGCGCAAGGAACGGTCCTTCCAGGTGGATACCCAGCACCTGGGCCCCCGGTTCAGGTTGATCCATGGCTTGGCTGATGCTGCGAATGCACTGAAGGGTGTTTTCTTCACTATCGGTAACGATGGAAGCCAGCCAGCCGGTACAGCCCTGGGAGGCAAAGAAGCGGCTGACAGTATGAATGTCCTGGCTGGAGGCATGGTTAATATCCACCCCCACAGCACCGTGAGTATGGATGTCGATAAATCCTGGAACAATATAATTACCGGCAGCGTCTATTTCCTCAAACCCATTGTTGTTAGCAGTTTCTGTCAGGGATATTATCCTACCGTCCTTAATGGTGATAGGGCTATGGCTGAAGGTACCATGGTGATATACCAGGCCGTTTTTTACAAATAGATTCATTCCTGTAACCCCTTTCATAGATCTTTAAGTTAGTGTCAAAAGGATGAAAACCGTTATGGGCTTATTCTCCCAGCCTTTTTCTTTTTTTATTATACCATGGCAGATTTTAAAGATGCGGCAGACTAAGCTCAAACGTTTGACCCTATAGAGAAGTTTTTGAACGGAGGGAGCCCCTAAAGATTAGAGACACATGAAGGGGGAACGTTTGCCTAAATCAAGCGTGACTTTAAATGAAAGGAAAACTATAATTAAATTGAGGTTCAATCTTTAAGAACCGCTTCAATACCTGTTTTTGGGCCATAATAACTAAGTGATGATTTAAGAGGTGGGAATATGTCTTTAATACCTTTAAAACCGCTGCTCGATTACGCTACCCAGAATGGCATCGCTCATGGTGCATTTAATGTGAATATGATCCCTCAAGCCCAAGCTGTTGTGGAGATTCACGAGATTTTTAACAGTGCGGCCATCCTTCAGGGTGCAGACCTGGCCAATGCCTTCATGGGGGGGAGAGCGGATTTTATGAATGGCACCCTTGAGGACAAAAAGCTTGGGGCAAAGCGCATAGCCGATGCCGTCAAGGAGCTGGCCCAATCCACCACCATTCCCATTGTTCTGCATCTGGATCATGGCAAGAGCTTTGAAGCGGTGAAGGCCGCGATTGATGCCGGGTATACCTCAGTGATGATAGACGGCTCCAGCTTGGCCTATGAGGACAATGTAGAGCTTACCCGGGAGGTTGTCAAATATGCCCACCAGCGAGGCGTCAGCGTCGAAGGTGAGCTGGGGGTTCTTGCTGGGGTGGAGGACGATATTTTCTCAGAGAGCTCAACCTATACCAATCCTCTCATGGTGTGTGATTTCTTTAAAAAGACCGAATGTGACTGTCTGGCCATTTCCTATGGGACAAAGCATGGGGCGGTCAAGGGGGATAATGTCCGACTCAGAAAAGAGATAGCTATTGCCGCCATGGAAAACATGCGCCACGAAGGCATCCAGGGAGCACTGGTTTCCCATGGTTCTTCCATGGTCCCCCAGTATTTGGTACAAGAGATCAATGCACTGGGTGGAAATCTAAAAAATGCTGTAGGGATACCGGTGAAGGAATTGCTGGACGTTATTCCCTGCGGTATATCAAAAATTAATATCGATACTGATATCCGCCTGGCGGTGACACGGAATGTTCGCCGTATGTTCTTACAGAATCCCTCCCTCCAAAAAGATTTGGAAGAAATCTGGAGCTTGATGGAGGCTCAGCCCGAGCAATTTGACCCACGCTATTATCTGGTACCCCTTATGACACCATTGATTTCAGGGGGAAGCTATGATAACCCCGCCTGGGAAGAGCTCGTAAAAAATATCAAGCGGGGGGTTATGGAAGCAGTGGGTACGGCCATTGTTCAATTCGGTTCGGTAGGTGACGCACCTAAAATTCCACAAATGTCTTTGGAGCAAATGGCCGATATATATAAGCGTAAAAGAGTATAACAGGCATTACAGCTCGCAAGGATGGTAAGACAGAGGAATGGATAAGCAAAACAAAAAGAGTATCAGCAAAGTATTTTTTTCCTTTCTCAAGCTAGGGACCATTGGTTTCGGGGGCGGCAGTGCCCTTATTCCGGTAGTGGAAAAAGAGCTGGTGCAGGATAAAAAGGCCCTGACGGAGCAGGATTATCTGAAACATACAGTGGTGGCCAACATAACACCGGGTGCGCTTCCGGTGAAGCTGGGGGCAACCTGCGGTTACCAGCTTCATGGGTTGGGGGGCTCTCTTGCCGGGGCCTATGGTATGGCCCTTCCCGGAGTACTTCTCACCGTTATTTTGATGGCCTTATTCTCAGTTCTAGGAGAAGGGACCATCAGCTATTTTAACTATGCGTCGGTGGGCATCACCGCATTTATCGTCTTTTTGCTCATCAGCTATGTAACCCGGACAGTGAAAGCGGGGGACAGGAAGACTAATCTGGCCCTGTGCTTGGCTGCTTTCGCGATTACAGGGGGCAAGGAACTCCGTGAGATTATTGGGCTACTTTTCACCGTTGATCATGAGGCACTGGGCCTTCCACTCTTTGATATCTCTACCATTGACCTCATCCTCCTGGCCTTCTTTGTTATTCTACTGCTGGAAAAAATAAAGTCCAGAGCGGAGCTCTATGGTGTATTTACCCTATGCGGTGTATATGCCTTTTTTGTGGGTAAAACCGGAAAGTCATTGGGGCTTAACGCTTATGGTAGCGTCATGCTTCTTGCCATGTTGGCTGTGGTGGTTTTGGCCTATGTTCTTAGAAGAAATGGGAGTGGTGGAAAAGGTTCACGGCTGGCTCTTTCAAAAACCACCCTGCTACTGGTGGCTGTTTTTCTTTTGCTGCCCATCCTTGTGGCCATAGGTGTACAAATGCTGGTCAATTTGTCCTCTGGTCATAGCCTGATAGAATTTTTGACGCAGGTTGCTTCCTCCACCATCACCTCCTTTGGTGGAGGTGAGGCTTACGTATCAGTGGCCGATGGTATCTTTGTCCAGGGCGGCTATGTAGCTCCCGACATTTTTTACACCCGGCTGGTTCCCGTGGCCAATTCCTTGCCCGGCCCCATTCTGGTAAAGATTGCGGCGGGTATGGGTTTTCTTTTTGGGCAGGAAGCCGGGGGAGCGGCTGCAGGGTGGATTGTCTCTCTCACCGCGGCGGCCATGGCCGTTGGAGTATGTAGCGGATTGGCCGTGCTGGTCATGAGCCTGTATGATAGCGTAAAACAGTGGGCTTTTATCACCAATCTTAAGAAATATATTCTCCCAGTAATCTGCGGAATGCTACTTTCCACCTCCTGTGCCATGATTTTTGAAAGCATGAAGATTACCGGAGAAAAGGGGATTTCAGGGCTTCTATCTTTACCAGCCATCCTACTGAGTGTCTATGGTGTTCATTTCTTACATAAGAAGTTCCACCTTCATGATGTTTTATTGCTGCTTCTGACAGCAGCACTGAGCCTGGGGGTTCTGCTGATTGTATAAATAAAAGCCTTTCAGGTAAGAAAAATGAAAAAGCCCCGGGGGAGATGCTACTCGTCCCAGGGCTTTTTTAGATTCGTATTCTCTTCATACACTTCTTAAGCGATGTTTTACATATTAATGGAAGGAATCTCTAGGAAGAAGTGTGGTATTGAATCCGGGGAAGCGTGAGACCTTCTCGGGAGAGAGGCTTTCTTCTTTGAGGACGGGTTCGCCGTCCTTGACCAACCGGGGGGAGGAATGCTCCATCCGGCGGATCATCGTGGCCCTGAGCTGGTTCTTTATTTCGGCATATTCGGGATTACAAGCCAGGTTGGTCTGTTCGTAGGGATCGCTATCAAGACAGAACAGCAGCTCCTGTCCTCCCAAATTAGACCAGGTGTACTTATAGCCCTTCTCCATCACTGCAAAGTAGGTGTCGGCGCAATTGCCGTAAAAGGGTCGTTCCATGCCGTCCTCCAGAACCTTGATTAGGTCGGCTCCAGGAAGCTTTTCCTCCGACGTGATTCCGCACAGACTGAGAATAGTGGGCATAATGTCAGCCAGGGTTACAAGCCGGTCGCATTTCTTTCCGGCGTAACGGGCCTGGGAGCTTCCAAAGGCCGCCGGAGGCTTGATGATCATGGGAATATGGGCGGAGCCTTCCAAAAAGACCGATTTTGCCCCCATGCCGTGATCTCCCAGCATATCTCCATGATCGGAGGTGAATAAAATCCAGGTGTTTTCAAGAAGGTTCAGCTCCCGCATCCGTGCAAAGAGCAGCCCCAGGTTATAATCAATCTGAGTGATACAGGCATAATAAGCCCGTTTAATTTGAAGCTGTTGGTATTCGCTCATCCGCTGAACGTTGTTCAAGCGGTAAGTGGGCTGATAAAAGCCTGAAGGCAATTGCTCAGCATCCTTGGCCCAATCTCCCATCACAGGGGGGCTTAATGGGGCATCCCGGTAAAGCTCCCAATAGGACAGATTGGGGTCAAGGGGGGGATGGGGCTTTGTAAAGCTGGTCCATAAAAAGAAGGGACGGGTGGGATCGTGGTTTTCAATAAAATCCATAGATTTGTCCACTATCCAGTGGGTGAGAGTATCCCGCTCATCCAGAGTGTTGATCACCGGCTCCATTTCGTTTTCTCCCAGCCCGTGGTATCTTGTGGACGCCTTACCCAATCGGCGCATTTCGTTAAAGTAATCCATGGGAAGGTCTGCATGCTCCAGCCCGTAGGTGGCCCGCATAGGGTGGAAATGGAGCTTTCCCTCGGCGCGGGTTTGATAGCCGTTGCGTGTCAGAATGGCCGGGAAGGTATCGTTTTCAGCCATGGGCAGTTTATGGTTCTGGTTGTCGGTGAGGCCGTGCTCATAGGCCGGCTTGCCTGTCATTAGGGTGGCACGAGCAGGCATGCAAATGGGGCAATCGGTGTAGCAGCGGGTGAAAGCAATCCCCTCATCTACCAACCAATTGAGGTGCGGGGTGTAGATTTCCCTGTTACCCAGTGCGGAAATGGTGTCAAAGCGCTGTTGATCGGTGGTGATCAGCAAAATATTGGGACGGTTCATTTTTCTTCTCCCTTCGTTTCTTTGGTGGCATCGGTTTTTGAAGTGGTCTTCGGCAATGGCTCCCCCGTTGAAAAGAGCTTTTTTTTGGGCTGGGGGGGTACATAGATGGGAAAGGCAAGGATGAATATGGTTCCCACACCCTCCTTACTTTCAACATGCAGCTTACCGAAATGGAATTTGGTGATCTGCTTGACGTAGGTCAAACCAATACCCCAGTTGTAATTGGAATTTTTGTCGGTATAAAAGGGTTCAAAGATTTTTTTCAGCTTGGCTCGGCTGATGCCCACGCCGTTATCCTCAATACGGATGGCACACCAGTGATGATCTACCTTCTGAACCATTTTTATTATGCCATGATCGGCTCTGGGGCTGGATTTTATAGCACTGATAGCATTGCTCAGAATATTGTATACAGCCTCGCTCAGATAGGGTAAGTCAGCCAGAAGCAGGGTATCATGCCGGACATTGATCTCCAACTGGATATTGCCCAACTGATCCTTTAGCCTTTTGACGGCATGGTCTACAACAGCGGATAACCGGCAGGGTGTGAGGCTCATAGCATTCTGCTTAAATACCTGATGAAGCTTTTCAATCCGTGAGGTCATACTCTCATTGATGGCATTGAGGTCTGCGGCGAATTGCTTAACCTCTTCCAGATTTACTTGAGGAGCGTTCATAGCTTGATTAAGGCGGCGGAGGAGTATTCGCTCAGAAAAAAGCTGGTTTTTGATACCATGGATAAAGACCTGGGTCCCCAACTGGGCCGTGTTCATCTGCCTTTCCAATGAGATGTTATCCTGATGCTCCTCCTTGTTGACACGGGTATAGCGAAACAGGGCAAATAAGCCGAGAATGATAAAGGCACCAAAGAGACCCAGCAAAAAATACCAGGCCATAATGGAAAATCGAAGGCGATAGACCTTGAAGCCTATATCAAACATGGTAAAAGTGGAATAGTACATGGTACTCATGGGGTTGACCTGTAGAAAGATAATAAAATACAGGATCAAGTTTGAAACGAAAAGGATGATGATTCGAAGCTGGCTCTTAACCCATCGGATGTTTAGACTAAAATACTCCCTCACCATTAAGACAATGGAAACAAAAAGGTAGGTAATCATATAGAGATTACCCCCAATATGCCAGAACTGCCTCTGATCATAGGAGAAATGTGAAAAAAACGCCGGATCAATGGCGATGGCATGGATCAAGGGGAAAAGAGCAAGCACCCAGCCCAACCACGGACGTTTGGGCTGAAGGCCGATAAGATAAAGGGAAAACATCAGCACAAAATAAAGAAACAGAGCCCTTCCCCAAATAAGCAGACGGGTGATGTTATCCAGGGTGATGATGAACCTTTGAATATTTTGCATAACATCAGTGTTGAGGTAAAAGAGGATCTGTTCATTATAAATGAGACCCCCCATTTTTGCGTAATAGAACATAAGGCCAATATTTGCAAGGATAAAGCCTGCAAAGAGGCCGCTGAGCCAGTATACCTCTTTGCTCCGGTTATTGATAAGGAAGACAAAGAGGGAAACGAGCAGCAGGATAAGGGTCAAAATAATCAATGTGGTTCACCCGATTCATTTTGTAATAGCTTTTATCCCTGCCCGCCCAAGATCAGCCCACATAGACGGGTGAGATAAAGGCGCAGCTGGAATTGGTCTGCCTGATTTCAACATGGTAAAGATCCATGTCCTTTTCCTTTTCTTCGTCTATCCAATTCAGCCCCAGATTATACTGAGTCTGTGGAACCGCAGGATGTATTTTAAAGGATTGTGAATTAAAAGACTTCATGGGGCAGACAAAGCCGTGGTCAAGAAGGTCGCCAATGGAAAGGGAGAAGTGCTTTTGGTTAATCTCACCGGTTAGCACGGTATCAAGGCCGCCTTCCACCTCAAGGACAAGGGCACAGGTTGACGGGTGGAGGGTGGAGACGTTCTTTATGGTTTGGCAGATCCATTGCACCCCCTGATCGTCTTGATTAATTACACGGTTATCAATGGCATTGATGTCATCATCTGCGGAAAGATCCTGAGAGGGGGCCAGAATACTGCGTCCCCGGAAGCATTTTTCCACGTCAGTAAGGCTGCCGTTTTCCACTTTGACCGAGCCATTCCAGGTGTAAAGCTCCTTGTTATTTCCCCAGCCCATCTCGATACGAACCTTATAACGGCCCTTTGGATTGACCTCGGTCAGGGTCTCGCCGTTTATAATCTTTATGGGACGAAGGTTCTTGTATAGGACAATCTTGTCGATAAAGTGGCTGGCCTCCACCTTAAGGAGGATTTCCCTGGGTTGGCTACCGGCGTGAATCAATGAACCAAAAGGAGCATCGTTAACAGTAAAGCTGCAACGGATGCGGTCTCCGGTCACGGCATAGGTATGGCCTGCACAAATAGCGTTAAATATGCTCTCACGCGTCTTATCCGCACACAGCACAGCCAGTTTTCCGTCACCGTAGGAGCCGGGATAGCCGGCATGATGGTCGGTAGAACCCACAAAGCTGAAACGCTTTCCTTGCCTTAACCCTTCATAGACGGTATTATGGGTGTCCCTGGCCCCCATATTGTGATAATAGGGGTAAAGGGCTTGATCATTCATGGAGCATCCATGCTTTGAGCAAACCTCTACCACAGGGCTAATAGCGTTATCGTAGTGTTTCCAGTCTATCCCCCGGTACCCGGAAGCATAGGCAATATGGTGGGGAATCAGAACCGCACGATGCCCTGAAAGCTTTTTAATAAGCTCATGGGGATTACTGGCGTATACAAGAGAAAGGTCACTGTCGGGAGATACGAGATGATAATCACCCAAGGAACTGGTGTGCATCTCATAACTGAGGAACGTGACAAATTCATGGTCTTTATTAAAGCTGTTGATTGTTTTTCTGATGTGCTCCCAATTGTTTTTAAGCTTCTGGAACCCGTTGTTATGAAAAGATATCAAGAATTCTGTTTCAGGGCATTGCTCAGGCATATCCGGCCACATGGCATGTCCCGTTACCGCACAAAAATCCAGGTGCTCGCTCGCAGTCTTAAGGGCGTTTTCAAGGCTACCAAAGCCATAGGTCATACCGCAATGATTATGAATGTCTCCCCAATACAGTTTCATGATGCTTCTCCTGTTCTTTTTAATTATATTAGAACTGAACCCTGATGAACAAGCAAGTATGAAATTTTATCATCCCTGCTTTAAGGAACCACTCTCCCCTAAACAGGGGTAGGATAAAAAGGTATGAAAAAAAATAATACTTACGGAACCTGGCGAGTGGAGCTAGAATAAAGCTATCCCAATCATTCTCCGCTTAAGGCGGTGAACAAAACTTGAATAAATGGAGGGAAGAAATTGAGTACCCAGAAAAACTCCTTAAAGATTGGTGTACCCAATTGGGTATATTCAATCATTTCAATTGTAGCCGCCATATTGCTGTGGATAACCATCTCAAATACAAAGGCCCAAGTAGTTTTTGCACCTCCGGCTGATGTCTTTGAGGCTATGAAGGATCTTTTCAATTCGGGAAAGCTGTTCAAGCATATCGGTTCCAGTCTTTCACGTTCCCTGAGCGGGTTTGGCCTTGCCTTTGTATGCGCCCTTCCGGTGGCCTTTGTTTTAGGCTGGTACAAGCCGGTGCAATTGATCTTTCATCCTTGGATTAAGTTTGTAAAAAGCATTCCTCCCATCTCCTATATCTCCCTCATCATTGTTGCTCAAGGGGTCGGAGAGAGCGCAAAGGTAACCGTTATCTTTATTGGTTCCTTCCTGGTTATGGTCATCAATATTTTCCAGGGTGTTAAGAATGTCGACCTGACATTGATTAAGGCGGCCCGAGTGTTGGGTGCCAAGGACTTGACCATTTTTGCCAAGGTGGTGATACCTGCATCGCTTCCCTTTATTCTTGTGGGTATGCGCTTGGGCCTTGCATCCTCCCTTACGACGCTGATTGCCGCAGAGCTTACCGGTGCTCAGCTCGGCCTGGGCCAGATGATTCAAGAGGCCAGCATGTACTTCAGGATGGATATTGTGTTAATGGGAATTATTATTATTGGTATCATCGGCACACTTCTTGACCAGATTGTGTCGTTCCTTGAAAGGAGGTTAACTTCATGGCAGGAAACAAGAGCGGCCTAATCCTTAATGAGGAGAAAAAGCCCAAGGTTCAGATTAGAAATGTGACAAAAACCTATTACTCCAAGCGGGGGGATGTGGTTGCACTCAACGGTTTCAATCTGGATATCTATGAAAATGAATTTATTTGTGTGGTGGGGCCTTCGGGATGCGGAAAATCCACCATGCTCAATATACTAGGCGGTCTGGATACGGCCACAAGCGGAGAAGCCCTGATAGACGGAAGCACCATTGATGGGCCAAGCCCCGACCGGGGGGTGGTATTTCAGCAGTATGCCCTATTCCCCTGGCTGACAGTGAAAAAAAACGTAGAGTTCGGACTTAGGCTTAAAAAACTCTCACATAAAGAGGTTTCAGATATAGCTGATCACTATATTGAGATGGTTGATTTACAGGATTTTAGAAACTCGTTTCCAAAGGAGCTCTCAGGAGGTATGAAGCAGCGCGTGGCAATTGCGAGAGCTTACGCCATGCAGCCCAAACTGCTTTTGATGGATGAGCCCTTCGGTGCGCTGGATGCTCAGACCCGTACCCAACTCCAGTCCGAGCTTTTGAAAACCTGGCAGGAAGAGCGGAGAACCTGCTTCTTTATAACCCATGATGTTGAAGAGGCGGTCATGCTGGCTCAAAGAGTGGTTATCATGAGTGCACGCCCCGGCAGGATTGTGGATATCATCAATATTGACATTCCCTACCCCAGAACCCAGGAGATAAAAATGGATCCTGAATTCTTCCGCTTGAAGAACCAGGTCTGGGCCCAAGTCTACAACGAGTATCTTGAAATGCGTAAGTAATCGTTTTCCTAACCCCAAACAACGGGGTTCAACAATAACAACAATATAAATGGAGGTTATGAAAAATGCGTAAGACTATTAGCGCAATCCTTTCTCTGGTTCTAATTCTTACACTTTTAGTGGGCTGCGGCAATACTACTCCCAATCCGACGCCAACCAACTCAGCTTCCAGCACACCCACGGCTTCGACAGAACCTACTCCCACTCCTACTCCAAAGCCTGTAAAAGTCCGTGTTGCACATCATGCAGGACTTTCAGGTACATTGGTCACCGGCATTGATACCATAAAAAATTACTTTGCCGAAGAAGGACTTGAAGTTGAATGGGTTGAGTTTACCTCCGGGCCTCCGGAAGTTGCTGCTATGGTTGCAGGTGACATCCAGTTTGGCTATTTGGGCCATGGCGCCCATACCCTTGCCGCCGAAGGCAAGATTGAGGTTATCTCCCTTTCTCATTTGGGTAACTCAGAAAAAATCTATACCCGTAAAGACTCTGGAATCAATAGTGTGGCAGATTTAAAGGGTAAGGTTATCGCAACCCAGCTAGGAACCTCTGGTGAGGTTATTCTGAATATGGCCCTTGAAGAAGTCGGCATGACAAAAGAGGATGTCAAGATCATGAATATGGATATGGCGGGAGCCGTTACGGCTTTTATTGCCAACCAGGTTGATGCCATCGCATGCTGGGATATTCACGCAACCAACGTTGTTGATAACGTGGGAATTGATAATTTGAACATGATTGCCAGCACCGGAGATTTTTCGGATAAGGCAGCCTTCCCTGGCAGCTGGGTTGTAACACCTGAGTACGCCAAGGCCAATGAGGATGTAGTGGTTCGTTTTATCCGCGGCCTCTATAAGTGCTATGATTTCAGAGCTGCTAATTATGAGGAGTCCATTAAAGCCTCTGCTGAGTTCCAGGAAGTTGATTTCGAGACCTTCAGCAAAACCCGGGATGACCTCAAGCCTTTCAACAGCGATGATTTAAAAACCATGCTTGATGATGGCAGCCTGCTGGATATTTACCAATTACAGCTTGACTACTTCATCTCACAGGATAAGGTCAAATCAGGAGATGTCAATACCTATGTCAGAACCGATCTTATGAAAAAGGCTTTAGAAGGCTATACCAAGCCTAACTAATTAACCTGTAATCCCATGGCCGTTGCTTTTGAGTTTCAAAAGCACGGCCTTTTTAGTATAACGATTGCTCATGCCAAGGGTTACAGTAAGCTGGAGTTGGGATATAATGAGAGAGATTAGAAAAGAATAGAGTTAGCAAAGGGGAACGGGTCAATGTGGCTAACGATCCGGGCTATGAGGAAATCCGCGATGAACTTTCTACAAAACTAATGTCCTGGATGATGGACACCCATGATCCGTTAGTAAACGGCAAGGTGATTCCCCCTGAGGGCGCTCTGATGAACTACCCACACAGTGCCAGCCCTGCTGAAAAAGTGTTCATTAAAAACTGGGAGGAATTGCTATGAGCCCCAAAATTCGCATCTTGATCGCTGAAGATTTCGATATCATTCGCAGGGAATTTATAGATATCATCAATAGCACAGACGATATGGAGATTGTAGGGGAGGCCCGAAGCGGACAGGAAATCGTTCATCTGGCGCGGCATATACCTGCCGATATCCTTCTGATGGATATTGAGATGGAGAATATGCATTCGGGAGTGGATGCGGCTGAAACCATCATCAGCGAGAATATCAATGTGCAAATTATCTTCCTGACGGTCCATGAGACCAAGGAAGTTATTTTATCGGCACTTTCGACAGGTGCCGCCGATTATATCATCAAGACAAGTCCTCCTGAAGATATTCTGGAGCATATCCGCAATACCTATAAAGGAACTCCGGTTTTGGATCAAAAAATACAGAGCTATATGCGCAGTGAGTTTACACGACTGAGGCGCTCCGAGGAAAGCCTGCTTTTCTTTGTGACCCGTCTAACCTCCTTGACACCTGCGGAAAAAGATTTGATCAGGCTTTTACTGGAGGGAAAGAAGGTGGCGGAGCTCGCTGAAATACGCTCAGTTGAAGTGGTTACGATCAAAACTCAGATCAAGGGTCTGCTGAATAAATTTGGCTGTCATCGGACAAAGGAAATCGTCCGACTGCTTCAGGATATGAATCTGGACCGGCTGTTCATTGACAACCGCAAGGAATAGAAGATAAAAGAACTGATAGGAGCTAATACCATGCATACTTTTAAGCTTGACTTAAGTAGAGGACAGGCCCTACTCCCCCGGGAAGAGATGAAGGGCAAAATAGTGAGGGCAGGAGAAATCTGCCGTGACATCATCACAAATCCTCATAACGATCAAGGGGTGAAGGGATGGCTGGAGCCTTACCACGCCCGACCTTTCATAGAAAAGATGCAAAGTAAGGCTGAAGAGATTAGACAAAACGCGGATGTTTTCGTCCTTGTAGGCGTTGGGGGGTCTAATCAGGCAGCTCGCGCAGTGATTAAAGCCTTGAAAAGAAAAGAAAAACCAACCATTCTCTATGCCGGGAATACCCTTTCTTCAGCTTATCTCTCCGATATACTGGATGAGCTTGAAGACAAAAGTGTTTATATAAATGTTATCGCCAAAAATTTTGAGACCTTGGAACCGGGCAGTCATTTTAGAGTGCTTCGCAAGGCCTTAGAACAGAGATATTCACCTGAGGAGATGGCTCGGAGAATCATTCTTACTGGCACCGCCGGTTCTCGCTTGGAGGAGATTGCCAACGAAAACAGCACCCTATTCCTGCCCTTTCCCCAGGAGATCGGCGGGCGTTATTCGGCCTTTTCCCCCGTTGGCCTTTTTCCCATGATGGTCGCGGGTTTGGATATCGAACGACTCCTTAAGGGTGTCAACAGCATGAAGGAGGAAATCTGGGAAAACCCCGAGAACAATCCGGCAGTTCAATATGCCGCTTATAGAAGCCTGGCCTATAAAAATGGGTTCAATATTGAGCTACTGGCAGCCTTTGAGCCTCAGATGGAGTTTTTCATCAAGTGGTGGATACAGCTCTTTGGAGAAAGCGAGGGAAAAGGCGGTAAGGGGATATTCCCTGCAGGTGTGGTCTATTCGGAGGATCTCCATTCCATGGGTCAATATCTACAGGATGGTCGTCGCAATCTTTTGGAGACTTTTATTAAGACATCCCCGGATCAGTCCTCGGTAAAAGTGTTGGCTGACAAGGATTTTAGGGATGGCTTTGACTATTTGGACGGTATGGATTTCACAGAGATCAACCGGGCTGCGGAGCAAGCCACTATTGAGGCCCATTCAAAAGGTGGTGTGCCCTGCGCCATCCTTGACGTGGGACGTCTGGACGAAGAGACTTTTGGCAGGCTTTTCTACTTTTTTATGATGGCCTGTGCCCTATCCGGCAAGCTCCTGGGGGTAAATCCCTTCGACCAGGAAGGCGTAGAGGAGTACAAGCGCAGCATGTTTAAAGCCCTTGGACGCTGATGTCCTGACAAAATCTCAAAAGCATGTCAAAATTTAAGTGAAAAAGGTGATAGTGTTGGACAGACCCAATGTCATTGTGATTATGGCGGATCAATTGAAGGCCACCGCTCTCAATCTCTATGGAAATTCCTTCTGTGAAACGCCCTCCATGGAGCGTCTGGCAAGGGAGGGCGTTCTCTATGAAAATGCCTTTACGCCCCATCCCCTTTGTGTTCCGGCTCGAATATCCCTGTGGACGGCACAGTACCCCCATACCCATGGCGGGAGGCGCAATGAAACGTTGATGCCTCCCGAGGCCGTCCATGCCTTTAAACTATGGAAAAATGAAGGGTTCCGCACAGGGCTTATCGGTAAGAATCATTGCTTCCAACAAAAGGAGGATGTGGAGCTCTTTGATGTGTGGTGTGAAATAGAGCATTTAGGACTTCCCAAGGATGCAGAAAACCGCGGAATGGATTGGGTCAGACCCACGGCTTCCATCCATAAGGCCCATGAAATAAGGCGCAGCATGCCAAAGCGGAGTCCAAGGATTTATTGCGCCACGTCAAACTATCCCCTTGAGGATTACTCTACTAGCCTTGTGGCCCATCAGACGGTAAGGTTTCTGGAGGAGAATCAGGATCAACCCTTTGCCCTTTGGGTGTCCTTTCCAGATCCCCATGCCCCCTATGAGGTGCCTGAAAAATACAGGGCAATGTTTCCTCCTGAAAAAATCAAGCTTCCGCCCTGGATTGAGGGGGAGTTTGATAACGCTCCTGAGCGCAACCAGGTTCTACATCGCATCCTTGGTATGGAAGAGGACAGCCTTGAGGATGTTTATGAGGTTATGGGGACCTATTACGCCATGATACGCTTTCTGGATGATGAAATAGGGAGAATTCTTGATGCGTTGAAAAGGCTTGGACTGAGCGAAAACACCCTTGTTGTCTTTTGCGCAGACCATGGTGATTTCATGGGGGAGCATGGGATGACGGCAAAGGGCGGGGTGTTCTATGATTGTCTGACCCGCATCCCTCTCATTATATCCTGTCCAGGGATTATAAAGGCAGGTCAGGTTGATAAAAGTATGGTCAGCTTGATTGATGTTGTTCCAACACTGCTTACGCTTCAGCACTTTGACATTCCCCCCTCAATGCAAGGAGAGCCCCTTCCTACGATCACTGAGGCCAAGCCAAGGGACGCCGCCTTTTCTGAGTATGGAGCGGGGGGGCCGCCTTTTAGATTGGCGAATTTGGAAGACTATCCTAAGCCTTATGGCAGGCGAACGCTGATTGAGACTTTGCAATGGCGTGAGGCAGAAGGAAGACGTAAAATGGTTCGTACTCATGAATGGAAATATGTTCACGATCCAATGGGAGATAAGGATGAGTTGTATGACCTTGTGAAGGATCCCTGGGAGATAAGAAATGTGGTAGATGATCCTGAAAACAAGGATGTATTGGCTGAGCTGAGGCTCAGGCTCCTTAACTGGAGCATTCAAACCGAGGATTCACGTCCCATACCCTTACCTTGATTGATCTTGATTGGATACAGAGGAGATAGATAGAATGGCGCTTTATAACAGACCCTTGAGACTGGCACAAAACAGAATCCCTTATCTGATTAAGGGAGGAGAATTAATCGACATCTTTTTAGGACAGGAGCATGTGGATGAGAGCCTTTCGCAGATGTGGATGGCCTCAGTGGTCTCATCCGTATTGGGCAATGGAACAGAGGGCTTTTCGCGTTTAGTCCCCGAAGATGGGGGCTATTGGCTCAAAGAGCTTCTTGAGAAAGATCCTGCTGGGTTTTTAGGTGAGGGGCATGTTAAGAAGTGGGGAAACAGCTTGGGACTACTTGTGAAACTGCTGAACTCCCAGGACAGGCTGTTGGTGCAAACTCACCCTGATAAGGAAAAGGCCATGAAATATTTTAACTCCCCCTTCGGAAAAACCGAGGCCTGGTATGTTGTAGACACAAAGGCTGGGGAGCCTGCTTATGTATATGCGGGTTTCAAGCCTGGAGTAGATAAAGAGACCTTTCGGGGGTACATTGAGTCCCAGGATACGGAGAAGATTCTAGGTGCCTTGCATCAATTTGAGATTAGGGCGGGTCATGTCATCTTTATACCCGCCGGGCTCCCCCATGCTTTGGGCAAGCATTCCCTGGTTGTCGAGATTCAGGAGCCTACAGATATTACTCTGCGTGCCGAGCGAATAAGGCCCGATGGCAGCGTGCTGCCGGAAGAATCCCTCCACTCGGGAATAGGGATGGAGGGGCTTTTGGATTGTTTTAATTTCAATTCCGCAAATAAAGAAGTCACGCAAAGCCAGATTTTCCTTGAGCCTAAAACCCTCGCATCCGGAGAGGGATGGACGGAGCTTGGGCTGATTGGGAGAGAAAAGACGGATTGTTTCTCTATGAATAAAATTCAAATAGCAGCAGGATTCCGCTGTAAGAAAAAGAATCCGGGATTTGCGGTGGCCTTGGTACTGGGGGGCGACGGCGCTGTTAAGGGCGGGGAGACGATCATTCCCATTACGAGAGGGACTGAACTGTTCTTACCCGCCGGGGTTACAGAATATGAGTATCAGGCAAACCAAGCCCTGGAGATCATTGAATTCTATCCCCCTCAATGAGGGAATGTTTAAGGGCTGTTTAACAGCCCTTAAAAAGCTTTTTGTGCAGCGATATGGTTGATCGTGAGCAGGGCGTCCGGGTGGAGCTGGACTAAAGTGGCCGGGAAGGCTGCCGATACCTCACCATAAGCGGTCTGCCTCACCACAGCGCGATGCCATTCTCTGAAGCAATAAAGCCTTATTTTTCGTGCCCCCAGAATTTCTTTCATCCCAAGGGTGACACAACGTTTGGGCATGGCCTCAATGGCTCCGTTTAAATCGCCCACTGCATTAATGGTGCGGGTTTCTCTGGAAATATCCAGGACACGGGTGGGAAGCTGAGCGAAGGCCTCGGGGCTCAGCTCTTCCTGGGGCTCGTTAAAGGCAATATGCCCATTGATGCCTATTCCACCAAATGCAATATCCACACCGCCCAGCTTTTCGATTAATTGGGGAACATAGGCTGTGTTTTCAGGGTCAGGGAATATCCGCTGATTTTCAGGCATTACAAGATCGCTTCTGATTTTGCTATAGACCTTCCTGTCCATAAAACCACGAAAGCTTAGGGGATGATCCTTGGATATCCACTGTGAAGCCTCATCCAGATACTCATCCATATTAATAAACCAAACATTTTTCAGGGACAGGTTTTGAGCGTTGACCAGCCGGACAAATATTGGATACTGGCCTACCGGGCCAACAGGACAAATGAAAACCGTTTTTTTTCCTACGGCGTTGTTCCGCCGGATTTCTTCAATCATTTCCATGGCAATTTCGTAGAACACTTCTCCCGAATCGCCCAGCTTCTGTATTTTGAGTCTGGCATCTCTGCCCAACTCTTCAGGGGGGATGTGAAAATAAGCGTAATCCTTCATGATAAGCCTCCTTACTTAGTGTTACCTGATAAATAAGGTTGTTAGCCTTTGTTTTTTAACCGTGCACAGCTTTCCCTTTGTATCAGCTTGTAGGGAACTTCAATTTTAACAGGAATATGATGCCCGCCCTCGATACGATCCAGCAGGACTTTAACAGCGAATTTGCCCAGATCCTCTTTGGGAATATTAATGCTGGTCAGCATGGGGGAGACAAATTGGCACATTTCCACATTATCTATACTGATAATGGAGATGTCGTCGGGTATTTTAATTTGCGCCTCACTCAGTGCCTTCATCACCCCAATAGCAGTGATATCGTTGGCACAGAAAATGGCTGTGGGAGAGCGGGGCGCGGTTTTTAACATTTTCAGGCCGCTTTCGTAGCCGCCCTTGGTGGATTGAGGAGTATCCAGAATATAGCTTCGGTCAATCGGTATCTTTAGCTCCACTAAGCTATCATAATATCCACGGTAGCGGGCCTCATTGGACATTTCACCGATATAGGCGATCTGAGTATGGCCCAAGCCATGCAATTGCTTCACCGCGGTACGCGCTGCCTGATAACCATCGCACACCACCTGATCACAATCATCCTGAACCTTGTTTAGGCCTGTATAAACAAGATTCTTAAAGCGGCTGCGAAGGTAGGTGAACAGAGGCTTTGAATACCGACCCAGAAGGATGATGCCATCAGGGTTGGACGTTACGATATCCTCATAGCCACCCTTCCGACCCATCTCAAAGGCGGAAAACACCCCCGTCACAGTGCACCCCCGTTTAATGGCTTCCTGCTCAATGGCTTGGAATATCTGGGAGAAAAAGGGGTCGGACAGGCCGTCGGAGGATCTGGCAAAAATACAGGAGAGGGCATGGGTTTTCGGCTCCGGGCTACCACTGCCTTTTTTGAGATTCTGGGCGGTGACGTTAGGAATATAGTTGGTTTCACGAACAAGCCTCCAGATCAGCTCACGGGTCTTGCTGCTGGCCGAGTGGGTGTCTTTTCCGTTAATGACTCGTGAAACCGTCGATACAGAAACATTGGCAAGTTTTGCAAGCTCTTTTAAAGTCAACGAAACACCTCAATCCATAAAACATAGCTTTTGGCTTAAAGCCCAGTAAAATACCTGTATTTTGGTGACAAGGACAGTATAACATAAAGTAGTATACCACTTTATACAGGAAAGACTCAAACGTTTGCGCCATATCCCTGTTTTTGAACTGTGGTAGACGCCGGGCACTTAAGGTCAGGGTACGCAAACGTTTACTTATTTTGTTAAGTGGAAATGCAAACCCCTGTGATAACATGTAACTAGTAGATAAACCCTTCAAAGAATCGGAGACCCTCGTAAAAGAGGGAGGCGAACAAAGGAGCGGTTAAGGTTTTGAAAGCAAATGTTCTAATTGTGCATGGCGGGGCACCCACGGCGGTTATTAATTCATCCTTGTATGGTGCCGTAACCGAAGCAAAAAAATATGACCAGGTTGACCGGATTTATGGTGCCCTTGGAGGGTCAAAGGCTATTCTGGACGAAAACTTCTTTGACCTTAAACAGGTGGGAGAGGAGTCATTGAGGCTTCTGCTTCAAACCCCCGCATCGGCTATTGGCACCTCACGATATGAGCTTGATGACACACATTATGAGCGTATGGTTGAGATCTTTCAGCGGAACAATATTAAATATGTGCTATTTAATGGGGGCAACGGGTCCATGGACACCTGTGGAAAGATTCATAGGGTCTGTGAGAAAAAGGGCATTCATGTGGTGGGTATTCCCAAAACCATTGATAACGATATTGCCATCACCGATCATGCGCCCGGCTTTGGAAGTGCGGCGCGCTATATTGCAGCCACTGTCAGCGAGGTGGCGCAGGATGTTAAGGCCCTGCCCATTCATGTCTGTGTGATTGAGGCCATGGGAAGAAATGCTGGTTGGCTTACCGCGGCATCCGCCCTGGCAAGAAAAAAAGAGGGAGATGCACCCCATCTTATTTATCTTCCCGAACGCCCCTTTGATGAGGATGAGTTTATAGAGGATGTTAAGAAGCTTCATGAAAAGCTGGGCGGCGTTGTGGTTGTAGTGAGCGAGGGGCTGAAGGACAAGGAAGGAAAGCCTGTTGTGCCACCAATCTTCCAGGTGGGAAGATCGCTTTACTACGGGGATGTGAGTTCCCACCTGTCCACCTTGATCATCAAACGCTTAGGGATCAAAGCCAGAAGTGAGAAGCCCGGCCTATGCGGAAGAGCCTCCATAGCCTTCCAATCAGAAATTGACCGGGAGGAAGCCGTCACCGCAGGAGCGTGTGCGGCAAAGGCGGCTCTGGAGGGCAAAACCGGCGTCATGGTAGGGTTTGAAAGGATTCCCGGGGAACCCTATCGCAGTAAAACCATTCTTATCCCTATAGAAGAAGTCATGCTCCATGAGAAGGTTCTCCCCGAATACTACATCAATGCCCGGGGAAATGACGTGACCAAGGAGTTTATAGAGTGGTGCAGGCCGCTCATAGGAAGCGAGCTTAGAGATTTTATCAGTTTTAAGTGATGGGGGGAAGTAGAATGAAGAGAATATACCTGAATCTCAAACGTTTTGATATCCCTAAGGCCTTTGGGGGTGTCAACAGCCTGGCCCCCATGAAGGACTGGGCAGCGGTTATTGTAAAGAGCACTCAGGAAGCTCTTAAGGCTTATGATGCCGAGGCTGTCCGCTTTGAGATGTTTTTTCCGGAGGCTCATCTTTTGGGAGCTATCAACGCTTTGTCTGATGAGGGGAACCTGACCATTGGCTGTCAAAGCGTTTTCAGGGAGGATACGGCCATCGGCGGGAATTTTGGAGCCTTTACCTCCAACCGTACGGCCAATGCCGTTAAGGCCATGGGCTGTGGAAGTACCCTGATCGGTCACTGTGAGGAACGGCGGGATAAGCTGGGAATCCTTATGGAGGCCGGGGTTAAGGATACGGATGCTGTCAATCGTTTGCTGAACAAGGAAATCCAATGCGCTATAAAGGCTGGTCTCAGGGTGCTATATTGCATCGGTGAGACCTCCGAGGAACGGCCCGAGTGGCAGAATACCTTAAGAAAGCAGCTTGAAATTGGCCTTGAGGGTGTGGATACCGCTGGGGTGACCATCGCCTACGAACCTGTCTGGGCCATTGGCCCCGGAAAAACTCCCCCCGACCGGGAGACCATTGCACAGGTGGGGCAATTTGTAAAAGAGGTTACGGGCGGTCTTTCTTTGGTCTATGGGGGAGGCCTTAAAAAGGATAACGCAGGAATGCTTGCGTCCATTCCCCAAATTGACGGTGGTTTGATTGCCCTGACCCGATTCAACGGAGATATCGGCTTTTATCCTGACGAATATTTGGAAATAATAAAGACCTATATGGAACCTCAATCAAACGAATAAGGATGTGATAGAATGAAACTCTCTTTTGAATATGGATCGGGCACGATGGAAGCTAATTTGCCCGATCATACCGACGTTTTCATTCCCGGGGAGACGGTGCCCGATCCGCCCTATCTTGAAGATGTTGTTACAGCTACTCGAGAATCCCTGCTGAATCCTATAGGTATGGAGCCATTATCCCAATTGGCCAAAAAAGGATCAAAGGTAACGATTGTTTTTCCAGACCGGGTGAAGGGCGGGGAGCAGCCTACCGCTCATCGTAAGGTAGCCATCCCCCTCATACTGGACGAGCTGTATAAGGCTGGGGTTGAGAAGAAGGACATCCTTCTTATTTGCTCCAATGGCCTTCATAGAAAAAATACCAAAGAGGAAATCTACAATATTCTCGGCGAGGATTTATTTAATGAATTCTGGTACTCCCACCAGATCATTAACCATGACAGCGAGGATTACGAAAACCTGGTAGACCTTGGCAAGACGCGCCGGGGAGACCCGGTGATCATGAACAAATATGTTTATGATTCCGATGTGGCTATCTTAATCGGCCATACCCAGGGTAACCCATACGGAGGTTATTCTGGAGGTTATAAGCACTGTTCCACGGGCATCACCCATTGGCGAAGCATCGCCTCCCACCATGTTCCAGAGGTGATGCACAGGAAAGACTTTACTCCTGTGAATGGTACGTCCCTCATGCGCCGCAAGTTCGATGAAATCGGACAATATATGGAAGAGAAAATGGGTAAAAAGTTCTTTTGCTGTGATGCGGTGCTGGATACCAAGTCAAGGCAGATCGCTGTATTCAGCGGCTATGCCAAGGAAATGCAGCCACTTTCATGGGAGGTGGCCGACAAGCGGACCTATGTGCATTGGGCGGAGAAAAAGTATGATGTCATGGTCTTTGGAATGCCTCAGTTTTTCCATTATGGCAACGGAATGGGCACCAATCCTATTATGATGATGCAGGCCATCTCGGCCCAGGTGATCCGCCATAAAAGAATTATGAGTGATAGATGTGTCATAATTTGCTCATCCCTCTGTAACGGTTATTTCCATGACGAGCTTTTTACAGGGTACAGGAAAGTTTATGAGATGTTCCAGCATGATTATATGAACACTCTTGCCGATATGGACCGCTATGGAGAGTACTTTGCCACCCAGGAGGATTATATCCGCAATTATCGTTTCGGTAACGGCTTTCACCCCTTCCATTCCTTCTCCATGATAAGCTGTGGACATATCGCCGAAATGAATACCTCGGCAATCTATATTGTTGGGGCACAGGAGCCCGGTATTGCTCGGGCCATGGGCCTCAAGACCAGGGCGACCTTTGAGGAAGCGCTCGAGGACGCAAAAAAGAAGTTTGTGGGCCCCAATCCCAATATTCTTGCGCTGCCCATGACCTTTAAATCAGCTTCGGTTCATCTGTGTATGAAGAGTGGAGTCCAGGGCAATTATGGTGTGGACTCCTGTCATATCGGTTAAATATATTAGGGGGTGACAAGCCAACTGTGAAAGCAGTTGGCTTGTCTTGACTCAATGTATGAGCAGGCACCGGTGGCCGGCTCGAGGAAAGGAGTATGAGCATATGATCCATAGAATTGAGGATCAAGGCCTGAGGGTTGATGTCAACAGCCTGGGGGCAGAGCTTTGGTCCCTCTATAAAAAAGAAGAAGATATCGAATATCTCTGGCAGGGTGACACGGAGGTGTGGCCAAAGAGAGCTCCCGTCCTGTTTCCTCATTGTGGAAGGCTTAAGGAAAGTCGCTATAGCCACAATAATAGGATCTATGAATCTCCTATACATGGCTTTGTGCGGGATCATGAGCATCGGGTAGTGGATCAGAGCAAGACCTCTATCACGTTTTTATTGAGTGATAGCCCGGAGACCCTGAAGGTCTATCCCTTCCGATTTAATCTTTACACTCGTTTTCAGCTTGATAACGGGAAGCTTACCCAATCCTTTGAGGTGGAGAACAAACAGGAGGAAGTGATGCTTTTCAGCCTGGGCTATCACACAGGCTTTAAAGTCCCCTTTGATGCCTTTCACGGCGTCGAAGATTATTCAATTGTCTTTGAAAAGGAGGAAAGCCCTGTTGAGCTAAAATGTAACGAAGAAGGGCTTTTGAATGGTAAAGAAGAAGTATATATGAAAAATCGTCGGACGATTGACGTTCACGAGGGTTTGTTTCCTTCGAGCTTCATCCTATCGGGTTTGAAATCCGAGTATGTTTCCATTGTGGAGAAAGACTCGGGCAGGGAAATCAAGGTTGGCATTAAGGATTTCCCCTATGTGGTGTTCTGGTCAAAGCCTAAAAAGATTCATTTTATCTGTGTGGAGCCCTGGTATGGCCTTCCTGACGCGGCCGATACCCAGGGTAGCTTCGAAACAAAGCCGGGAATTCTCACGCTCTCACCGGGACAAAGGTTCAGCTGCCAGATGACCATTGAAATCGGGAAGAAACTTAGGTGAACTGCGGGTACTACAAAACGGAGCTGGTCTCAAAAGTTTGTCTGATGATATACCATGATGTTTAACTTAACATCATGGTATATCTGCTATTATGAACTAACCTGCCAAAAAGCGTTTCAATAGGGCTTTCCGTGCAATGTTCTCGGTTTCGTTTTCCAGGCGGTCAAGTCCTTGAAAATCAGGATATTTGTTTAGAAGGGCCAGCTTGAGCAAATGATCGGTGAGCGCAGGATTCTTTGGCAGCAGACTACCATGAGAATATGAACAGAAGGTATTCCGGTAAACCGCACCCTCAAAGCCGTCCTCACTGTTGTTGCCAAAGCCCTTGATAACCTTTCCCAAAGGCTTGACGCCTTCTCCCAGGTAGGTTTTTCCCGAGTGATTCTCAAAGCCTATGATATAGCCGGACTGGCGGTCATCCTTTAAAAACTCCACTTCATAGACCAGATTTCCTATAAGGCGCGTATCACTGCCATGGGTCCACAAATTGAGGGCACCAATACATTCAATTTCACTGCCCGTATGGGTTCGGTAGTACTTCCCAAGAAGCTGGAGACCGCCGCATATGCCCAGAAAAACCCTTCCAGCCTCAACAGCCTCGATGATGCGCTGGCGCTTTCCCTTCATAAGATCCTCCTGGATGATGGACTGCTCGTAGTCCTGACCGCCACCCATAAAGATGATGTCGTAATTTTCATAATCAAAAGAGTCTCCAAGGGACACCGGGACGATATTCACATCAATACCGCGCCATTGGCATCGCTTGGAAAGGGCGATAATGTTGCCCCTGTCCCCATAGAGGTTCATGAGATCCGGATAAAGATGGCATAGGGTTAATTCGTACATAAAGACTCCTTTTAGTGGCAGTACTACAGGATATTTCGCTATTTCCAAAAGTCTTTCAGATGGTATCTGGTCTTGAGGGTCTGGCGAATATCCAGCATGGCGGTATAGGTGGGCAGAAGATAGAGTGCCTCGCTTCCAGCCGAGGCCTCTAGCATAGCGTCAATCAATGCGTTGTCATCATGCTCTATCTTGATATGCTCCTCGGGTATGCCCGCGTACTTGAGGCGCAAGGCCATATCTTCGGCTCTGAGGCCCGAGACATAGAAGGCCCTCACCCGTTCCCGCATAAAAGCCAGAATTTCAAAATCCACATCCCAAAGCCAAGAGATATCGGTGCCGTCAGCCAGCTTGTCATTGATGGCCAAGGCCACCACACAGGGTTCCCTCTGAGTAAGAAGGTATTTGAGAACCTGGTTAAAGCCGGTTGGGTTTTTAACCAAAATCATCTTCAACTCTTTTTTATCAATAGAGACCGATTCCATCCGGCCAAAACCGCATTCAAAGCCTTCTAAAACATAAGCAAGGCCTTTTTCATCCAGACCAAAATGAACCCCGAGGGCCGTTCCCGCAAGGGCGTTATATATATTGTACAGTCCGGGGAGGGCCAGCTTGACCGTGAGCTTTCCTCCGGGATAGGTGATTTCAACGGTGGAACTTAAATTATCATATTCCAGAATTTGAGTGCACTCAATCTGTGCCTGGGGGCGTTGGTAACCGCAATTGGGGCAATTAAAATGCCCCAGATGACCAAAAGAGGTGGAAGAATAGGTGTATCGGGTCATGCACTGAATGCAGAAAGCCGCATCGGTGTTGCCGCTGTCGGTGTCCTCCGGATACACCCCCTGTCCTAGACCGAAATAAATGACAGGGTTTGGTACCTTCTGGCCCAGCGAGGCACAGAGAGAATCATCAGCATTGAGGATGAGCTTGGTGTGAGGTGTGCCCAAAATACCTTCCCGAACACCCTTAAGGGTGGTGTAAAGCTCACCGTACCGATCCAGCTGATCCCGGAAAAAGTTTGTTACAATGACCACCTCGGGTTTGAGCTTGGGAGCTATGGTACGGAAGGCCGCTTCATCGGTTTCCAACAGCGCCGTATGTCGAAGGGGCTTTCCCGTCAGGGAGAGGGCACTGATAAGCGTTGTCGTTATACCGCTGGCCAGATTGGCTCCGGATTTGTTGGTGATATATTTGACGCCGTTTTGGTCAAGCATGCCTGACACAATACGGGAAGTGGTTGTTTTTCCGTTGGTTCCGGTAATCATGATGACACGGAATTTACCGGCCAGCTCCCCTAAAAGGGAAGGGCATATTTTCAGGGCTACCTTGCCCGGCAGGCTTGTCCCTCCCCGATTGAGGAGACGTAAGAAAAATACCGTCAGCTTGGTCATAATAATGGCAAAGATCATGCGAACTTTGATTAAAAAACTATTCATCGATACTCCCTTTGAAGGCTTCACATAAAGCTTAAAAGGACGGATACTAAAGTCCGTCCCCTTGCTGAACCCTTTGCTTTTAAGAAATTGCTTCCTTAGTTTTAAGGTCCATGAGCTCTTTTAATGCCTTCCTGTAACGGATGGCAGCCTTGACTTTATTGATAAAAATAAGGTGATTAATGCTGTCAAGGGGCTTGAGGACATAGTCAAACAGCTCATACTCATGGATGACCTTACTTATTATATCCGTTTTATCCATACTTGTAGTCATAATAACAGGAATTGTCCGATAATAACCGGTTTTTTTAAATTCATTCAAAAAGGCGATACCGTCCATCACTGGCATAAACATGTCCAGCAGAATCAGGTCAATGTTACGTCCTTCGATCATATCCAGTGCTTCGCGGCCATTTAAAGCGGAAATAATGTTGTAGTGTTCATGATAGAGAAGATTCCTCAGAACGGCGTTGTCCAAAGCACTATCATCAATGACCAGAATAGTGTTAATCATGATTGTTTACCACCTATGTGTTAATCAATAATAACTTTTATGGATTAAAGCTAGTCCTTATTATACAATAAGAGAAGAATGATGTACAAGTCAATCACACCGGAGGACGGAAAAATGAATGAAAAGCTGATGATTGTTGATGGAAACAGTATTCTTAACAGGGCGTTTTACGCCATTAAAGGGCCCAGAATGCTGACCAAGGCTGATGGTACACCCACCAATGCCGTATTTGGCTTCATTAACATTCTGAATAAATATCTTGAGGAAGAACAACCCGATTATCTGGCCGTGGCTTTTGATCTTAAGGCCAAGACCTTTCGCCACAATCTTTACGACGGCTATAAGGCTGATCGGAAAGGCATGCCCGATGAGCTGGCTGTCCAGATGCCCATTGTCAAGCAAGTCCTTAAGGCCATGAACACAGCCATAGTGGAGGTGGAGGGCCTTGAAGCCGATGATCTTATTGGAATTTACTCAAAATCTGCTGAAGACGAGGGGATGCGGGTTTCTATACTCACAGGGGACAGGGATGCCCTACAGCTAGTCAGTGAGAGAGTTTCGGTTATTATCCCCACCACCAGCAAGGGACAGACCCTGACCACCAAATACACTCCCGATGAAATTATGGAAAAATACGGGGTTCCGCCCGAAAGCCTGATTGAGGTGAAAGCCCTCATGGGAGATCCCTCGGACAACATTCCGGGAGTGAAGGGCGTTGGAGAAAAAACTGCCCTGGAACTGGTTAAACAGTATGGCTCCTTGGAGTCCCTTTATGAGAATATTGGCTCCATCACCAAGGAGAAGCTCAGGGCAAACCTGGAGGAATGTAAGGAGCTGGCTTTTTTAAGCCGTATTCTGGGGACCATTGTACGTAAAAAAGAAGGTCTTGCCTCCATAAAAACCTTCAAGCGTGGAGAATTTAATAAAAAGGAATTACTAAGCCTTTACCGGGAACTGGAGTTTAACAGCTTCATTAAGAAGCTGGGGCTTGAGGAAGAGGAAGTGGTACCCAAGGCTTTGGAAGCCCTGGAAAAGGTGGAATATGAAGCCATAGAGGACGCAAATCGACTCAAAGAGGTGTTCGGTGAGCTGGCGGGTTGGGATCAGCTAGTCATCATGCCCCTTTTGGCTCACAATAGCCGGGTGGGTGGACAGCTTCTGGCCTTGGCCATAGGAGGCCGGGAAAAGCACTATTTTATTTCAACGAAGAAAATTGATGAGGATTTACTATCACAGGCGCTGAAGGCTCTGCTGGATTCGGACAGACTCAATCTCATCAGTCATAATGTCAAGGAGTTTTACACCTGGATGCTCAGCCATCAAACCGAAATAAAATGCCGGATTTTTGACACCATGGTGGCCGAATACCTGATTGATGCCCTAACCAGTCGTTACGGGCTTCCTTCCCTCTGTGCCAAGTACAGGGGACAGGAGCTTAGTCTGCCCGAAGCTCCCAAGGGAAAAGGTAAACAGCTCTCTTTTGAGGACGATCAAGCCGGTTGGGCAGAGGCCATGAGCCAGGCCCTTTCAGCCCTATGGGTCATCTATGAAAGGCAGCAGTCCCTTCTTAATGAAAACAGCCAAAATGCCCTTTACTACGATATGGAGCTACCCCTCTCATTAGTGCTGGGTAGTATGGAATACTATGGCTTCAAGGTGGATCACCGGATTCTTGAAGAATATGGGGAGAGACTGGAAAAGCGTATACGCTCTTTAGAACAGACCATATTCATGCTGGCAGCCGAGGAGTTTAATATCAATTCTCCCAAGCAGTTGGGGGTCATCCTATTTGAGAGGCTAGGCCTCAAATCAGCAAAGAAGACCAAAACGGGGTATTCTACCGATGCCGAGGTGCTCCAGGATTTAAGCGACCAACACGAGATCATTCCCTGTATTCTGGAATACCGCCAGTTAGTTAAATTGAAATCCACCTATGCTGAGGGTCTGGTCAAGGTTATCAATCCGGAGACCGGGCGTATTCATTCCAGCTTTAATCAGACGGTTACCGCCACGGGACGTATCTCCAGTACCGAGCCCAATCTTCAAAACATCCCTATCCGTACTGAGTTGGGAAGGGAAATCAGGAGGGCCTTTATCCCCGAGGAAGGCTTCATGTTTGTGGATGCCGACTATTCCCAGATCGAGCTGAGGGTGCTGGCTCATATCACCGATGACGAGATGCTTAAAAAGGCATTTGTGGATGGTGTGGACATTCATACCCTCACCGCCTCCCAGGTGTTCAGAGTGCCCATCGATGCGGTCACTTCCGACATGCGCCGAAGCGCCAAGGCGGTTAATTTCGGTATTGTCTACGGCATTAGCGATTTTTCCCTGGCCAAGGATATTGGTGTCACAAAAAAGGAAGCAGCCCGCTATATAGACGGCTATCTCTCCACGTATCCAGGGGTTAGAGACTATATGGAGGCCACGGTCAGGACGGGACAGGATAAGGGTTATGTAGAGACCCTCTTCCACAGGATCAGGCACATCCCCGAGCTTAAGTCCTCTAATTTCCAGGTTCGTTCCTTTGGCAAGAGAGTGGCTATGAATACGCCCATTCAGGGAAGCGCCGCCGATATTATTAAAATTGCCATGGTCAGGGTTTGGCGGGAGCTCAAGGAGAAAGGCCTGAAATCAAGGCTGATCCTCCAGGTGCACGACGAGCTTCTCGTGGAGACCGCCCTTGACGAACTGGACATCGTCAAAGAGATTGTGAGAAGTAATATGGAAGCGGCAGTAAGCCTGACAGTGCCCTTGATAGCCGATGTTTCCACCGGTAGTAACTGGTATGAGGCCAAATAAAGAGCCCACTTATCAGGCACAAACATGAAGAGCAAGGAGCGAGTAATATCCATGGGTATGGTCATCATTGGCGTTACGGGAGGAATTGGTGCGGGTAAATCTTCTGTTTCAGCTATCCTGGGAGAGTTGGGGGCCACGGTTTTGGATGCCGATGCCATAACCAAGCAGGTTAGTGAACCCCATCAGGCTGCATGGAAGCCCATTGTGGAAACCTTCGGGTCAGGGATACTAAATCCCGATTCCTCCCTCAACAGAAGGGAGCTGGCTCGAATTATATTTGGGTCCGAGGCCCAAAAGAAAAAGCTGGAGGCCATTATCCATGAAAAGGTTCTTCAGGAGATGGATTTCCAAATTAACCTGTTGCGCGAGCATGGCTATACGGGTATGGTGGTGATGGATGTCCCCATTCCCGTTGAGGATGGCTTTCTCAATAAGGTGCATGAGGTTTGGGTGGTTACCGCAGGGGAGGATGAGCGTGTCCGCCGAATTGTCGAGCGCAGCGGTTTATCCCCCGAGGAGGCCAGGGCCAGAATGAGCGCCCAGCTTTCACAGGAAGCCTATATAAAGCTGGGGCATAAAATCATCTCCAATGAAGCATCCCTTGAAGAACTAAGAAAGACGGTGGAAAAACTCTATCAGAGCACGCTGAGAGCTTATACCTAAGAGAATAGCCATAGTGAGAGAAGAGCTTTTATTGTTCAATCAGAATAAAAAAGCTCTCTTTTTATTGTTAACCTTATACAAATGCGTGCATAGTAACCGGGCCTTAAGCCCAGTATAATGACAACATAGAAAAGATTCACGAGAGACTTGAAATAGAATCATCAATCAAATAGTATTATCCGGCAAAGGCGTCTTGAAAAGCAAAGCTTCAAAGGCGCCTTTTTGTTATAGTTTTTTCGCACAAAGTAACTCCCGAGAAAAGATGAAGGGGCTGTCCCCCAAAGACTTCTCTATAAAGAATTCTTGAGTTCACATTCTATTTTTTCATAAAAATAGTGACTAATCATTTCACAATCGTTATTAGAAAAGGAGGCTAAGTCTATGAGACAGGTGGCAATTTATGGAAAAGGTGGTATTGGAAAGTCTACCACCACACAGAATCTCACCGCCGGACTGGGGGAGATGGGCAAGAAAATTATGGTGGTTGGGTGCGACCCAAAAGCAGATTCTACTCGGCTGTTGTTGGGAGGATTAGCCCAGCAAACTGTTTTGGACACTCTTCGCGAAGAAGGTGAGGACATTGAACTGGACCTTATTATGAAAAACGGATTTGCAAAAATCAAATGTGTGGAGTCAGGAGGGCCCGAACCGGGCGTTGGTTGTGCAGGAAGAGGAATCATCACCTCCATTGGACTTCTGGAAAGACTCGGAGCCTATGAGGACGATTTGGATTATGTTTTTTATGACGTCCTTGGTGACGTGGTCTGCGGGGGCTTTGCAATGCCCATCCGGGAAGGAAAGGCCCAGGAGATCTATATTGTGGCCAGCGGTGAGCTGATGGCACTCTATGCCGCCAATAATATCTCCAAAGGTATCCAAAAGTACGCCAATTCTGGCGGGGTGCGCCTCGGAGGCGTCATTTGCAACAGTAGAAAGGTTGATGGTGAAAGAGATTTGATCATGGCCTTTGCCAAAGAGCTGGGCACCCAGATGATTCATTTTGTTCCCAGGGACAATATTGTTCAGCGTGCAGAAATCAATAAAAAGACTGTGATTGACTATGATCCTTCCGCGTCCCAGGCTGATGAATACCGTACCCTGGCCAGGGCTATCGATGGCAATGATATGTTTGTTATTCCCAAGCCCATGAAACAGGATCGCCTGGAAGAACTCATGATGGAACATGGCATGCTGGATGCCTAAGAAAAGGAGGAAGAGTTTTATGTTGATGGTAAGATCGATCATCAGACCCGACAAGGTCAATACGGTGCTTTCAGAGCTGATGCTGGCCGGATTTCCCGCAGTAACTAAAATGGATGTCTTTGGAAGGGGCAAGCAAAAGGGCGTCAAGGTGGGGGATGTCTTCTATGATGAAATACCCAAGGAAATGCTTCTGATGGTTGTAAACGACGAGGATAAGGATGATGTGATAAAGATTATCATGCGCAATGCGCGAACGGGAGACAAAGGCCAGTACGGTGATGGCAGAATCTTTGTAAGCCCTGTATTGGAGGCCCATACCATCAGTACGGGAAAGAAGGGACTGTGAGGAGCCAAGGCTTGTCAAGGAGGAGTGTAGTATGAAGGAAGTTATGGCTTTTATCAGGCTGAACAGGGTCAACCAAACCAAGAATGCCCTAGCAGAAAACGGGTTTCCTGCCTTCACCTGTAGAAAGGTTCTGGGAAGAGGGAAAAAAAGCGTGGACTTC
This sequence comes from Bacillota bacterium, assembly GCA_023415205.1. GTDB lineage: Bacteria > Bacillota > Clostridia > DSM-8532 > DSM-8532 > DTU059. The sequence continues at coordinate 242,372 of JAEZLR010000045.1, forward strand.
TCACTGGTTGAAAATATCCTGCAGGAAGGCGTGCTCCCTATATCTCCGGTGGGCGAGCACCTGACTGAGGGTGTCCGATTAATACCTAAGCGGGTTTTCACCCTGATTGTCGAAGACAATGAGGTTCAAAAAGCAGTGGAAACCATTATCCAGGCAAATCAAACCGGAAATAGGGGCGATGGTAAGATCTTCGTTCTTCCCATCCAGGAAAACTATCAGATAAGAACGGGTCAAATGGCCGCGGATGCCTATTAGGAGGTGAAAAAATGAGCAAAATCGACAGGATTATGGATCAATACAGTGCCAGGGTCTATAAAAACCGAAAGCTTCATATTCTGGAAAAAACTGAGGATAACCAGGAAATTTCGGCCAATACGCGCACCATACCCGGAATCATGACCAGCCGTGGATGCTGTTATGCTGGGTGCAAGGGCGTTGTGCTGGGGCCCATTAAGGATGTGGCCATCATTACCCATGGCCCCATCGGCTGCGGCTACTATTCCTGGGGAACCCGGCGTAACAAGGCCAGAGGTGACGAGCATACCAAGAATTTTATAGAGTATTGCTTTTCCACTGACATGCAGGAGCCGGATATTGTCTTTGGCGGTGAAAAGAAGCTCAGGCAGGCTATTAAGGAAGTTGTGGAAATATTTGATCCCACAGCTATCATGATCTGCTCAACCTGCCCGGTCGGCCTTATTGGGGACGATATCCATGCCATAGCGGCTGAGGCTGAAAAGCTTTACGGGCGCAAGGTGATCGCCTTTAGTTGCGAGGGTTATAAGGGAGTCAGCCAATCGGGAGGACATCATATCGCCAATAATGCCTTAATCCGCTATATCATTGGCACAGGGGACAGAATGTCCACCAAATACTCCATCAATATTCTGGGAGAGTATAATATCGGCGGGGATGCCTGGGAAATTGAAAGGCTGTTGAAGCGTATCGGTTATGATATTGTGGCCAATGTTCCGGGAGATGCCAGCATCCATGACATTGAAAATGCCCATGTTGCCAATCTCAATCTGGTTCAATGCCATAGATCCATCAACTATGTGGCTGACATGCTTAAGGAGAAATATGGAACGAGCTGGCTTAAGGTGAATTTCATTGGAGTGTCTGCCACCGTCAAATCCCTTAGAGACATGGCGCGCTTCTTTGATGACGAGGAGTTAACTAACAGGACTGAGGCGGTCATAGCTGATGAGCTTTCGGCTATCCAAGAGGATATGGAATATTACAAGGCCAAGCTCAAGGGAAAAACTGCCGCATTGTTTGTTGGAGGCTCAAGGTCCCATCACTATCAGAAGCTGCTCAAGGATTTAGGTATGGAAACCCTGATGGCAGGCTATGAGTTTGCTCATAGAGACGATTATGAGGGCCGGGAGGTTCTTCCGTTCATCAAGGAGGACGCCGACAGCAAGAACATTGAGTCCATCAAGGTGGAAAAGGACGAACGCTACCGTCTATACCTCACCGAAGAACAGTATGAACGGTTGAAAAAAGACATACCCCTGGATCATTACGGCGGCATGATCCGTGATATGGAGCGGGGGACATTAATCGTGGATGATCTCAACCATTTCGAAACTGAGGAAATGCTTAAAGTGCTAAAACCCGATATCTTTTTCTCCGGCATCAAGGACAAATATATCGCCCAAAAAGCGGGCACCCTTTCAAGGCAGCTTCACTCCTATGATTACAGTGGGCCCTATGCCGGTTTTAACGGGGCCGTAAACTTTGGACGGGATGTGGCCATGGGGATTACTACCCCTGCATGGGGCTTGGTCAGGGCACCCTGGAAAACCCAGCCCATGCTTAAGGGAAATCTACAGGAGGTGGTATAAATGCTTAACCTTACCCCGAAAGAAATAAGTGAAAGAACAGCCTTGCGGGTGAATCCCGCCAAAACCTGCCAGCCGGTGGGAGCGATGTACGCTGCTCTCGGCGTTCATAAATGTATGCCTCACAGCCATGGCTCCCAGGGCTGTTGCTCCTATCACCGAACCTTTTTGACCCGTCACTTTAAAGACCCAGCCATTGCCTCATCCAGTTCCTTTACCGAAGGAGCCTCGGTTTTTGGTGGTGGCAGCAATTTGAAAACTGCGGTCAAGAACATCTTTGAAATTTATAGGCCCAATATCATCGCAGTACATACGACCTGTCTTTCTGAAACCATCGGTGACGATATCGGTGCATTCATCCAGGACATGGACATAGAAGAAGGAAAGTATGTGGTGCATACCCATACGCCCAGCTATGTGGGTTCCCATGTTACCGGTTATGGAAACATGGTCGCAGGATTTGTCAAGTATCTGGCACAATCCACAGGACAGAGCAATGGAAAGCTCAACCTCATTCCCGGCTTTGTCAATCCCGGCGACATGCGTGAGCTCAAGCGACTCCTGGAGCTTATGAAAATTCCTTTTATTATGCTGCCCGATACCAGCGGTGTTCTGGATGCTCCCATGATAGGAAGCTATACCATGTATCCACCGGGAGGAACCTCTATAGAAAGTATCAAGGCCATGGGAGACAGTTCCTTCACACTGGCCTTGGGAGAGCTCACATGTGAAACTCCTGCCAATGAGCTTAAAAGGAAGTGCGGCGTAGATTATAAATGTCTTCCACTTCCTATGGGAGTTGGGGCTACCGATCAATTCTTTCTGGAGCTTTCAGCCTTCTCCGGCCAGGAAGTGCCCTATGCCATTGAAGAAGAACGGGGGCAGCTTATGGATATCCTTTTGGATGCTTATCCCTACTTCCATGGAAGGACTGTGGCCATTTATGGAGATCCGGATACGGTTCTGGGCATCACTTCCCTCGTACTGGAGATGGGGATGATCCCCAAGTATGTTATCACCGGAACCCCCGGAGAGGCCTTTACCCAGAAAGCCCTGGAACTATTCTCAAGATTCGAGGTCTCTGATTGTACGGCCAAGGCCTCTGCTGATTTGTTCGAGCTCCATCAGTGGATTAAGAATGAGAGGGTTGACCTTCTCATAGGGGGATCCCATGGGAAACAGATCGCCAAGGCCGAGGATATTCCTCTGGTCAGAGCCGGATTCCCCATTTTAGACCGTTATGTTCATTCCTATATGCCTCTGGTGGGGTATCGGGGGGCCATCCGCTTGGCTGAACTGATTCTGACCGCACTCATGGACCGCCAGGACAGGGATTGTGCTGATGAGGATCTGGAGATGGTGATGTAGGATATTGCATGGGAAAGGAAGGTGGATAAAATGAAGGCACAGGGCGTGTTTCTTGAGGAACGGCAGAACTTTATTCATCACAAAGGAAGTTGCGAAGGAAAAACAATCCAATGCGATACCGAGAGCCTGTCAGGAGCCGTCAGCCAGCGGGCCTGTGTGTACTGCGGTGCAAGGGTTGTCCTAAATCCTATCACCGATGCTTTTCATATTGTCCATGGGCCTATCGGCTGTGCCAGCTACACCTGGGATATTCGCGGGAGTCTATCAAGCAAGGATGAATGTTATAGAAATAGCTTCTCCACAGACCTAAAAGAGCAGGATGTGATCTTCGGCGGTGAGAAAAAGCTTTGGGATGCTTTGTCAGAAGTGGCTTTAACGCACTCCCCCAAGGTCATATTTGTCTATGCAACCTGTATTGTGGGTGTTATTGGAGACGATGTTAAAGCAGTGTGCAAAAAGGCGGAAGAAAAATATAATATCCGGGTGATACCGGTGATGTCCCCGGGCTTTGCAGGACATAAGTCCATAGGCTATAGAATGGCATGTAACGCTATTATGGAGCTTATTTCTAAAGCCCCTCCAAAGGTAAAAAGAGATAAAAGCGTCAATATCTTAGGAGATTTCAATCTTGCTGGTGAAATGTGGATCATCAAAGGCTATCTAGAAGCAATGGGGATAGGGGTTGTCTCAAAAATAACCGGGGATGCCTCCTGTGAAGAGCTTCTCCATGCCGGAGAGGCCTCCCTGAATATTGTTCAATGTGCAGGCTCCATGACCTACCTGGCCCGACAGATGGAGGAGGTGATGGGCATCCCCTTTATTAAAGTCAGTTTTTTTGGTCTGGAAGACACCGCACAATCCCTCATCCATATCGCTCAGGCCTTGTGTGATGAGGATGCCGAGAAAAAAGCCCGTGAGCTCATCACTAAGGAAACCCAGAGCCTTAAGGAATTGCTCCTCCGAAGCCAGGAATGCCTGGGGGGTAAGCGGGCAGCCATTTATGTGGGGGGCGGGTTCAAAGCCATCTCCCTCATTAAGCAATTTCGGGAGATCGGTATGGAAGCGGTAGTGGTGGGAACTCAGACCGGAAAGAAGGAGGACTACGATATCATCCACCAATTAATCAAAGAGGGCACCATTGTGCTGGACGATGCCAATCCAGCCGAATTGGAGCATTTTATTAAGGAAAAGCGTGCGGATATTCTGGTGGGCGGTGTCAAGGAACGGCCGCTTGCCTACAAGCTGGGAGTGGCCTTCTTAGATCACAACCACGAAAGAAGGCATCCCTTAGCAGGTTTCATTGGCATAAGACACTTTATCGAGGAGCTCAATCTTTCTGTCAACAGCCCGGTCTGGCAGTATGTGAGGTGAAATTATGAGTGCGAAGCTTAAAAACCTGACCGTTAACCCCTGTAAAATGTGTATGCCCATGGGCGCCGTTCATGCGTTCTACGGTATCGCCCGATGCATGACCCTGCTTCACGGCTCCCAGGGCTGCAGTACCTATATTCGGCGGCATATGGCCACTCACTATAACGAGCCGGTGGATATCGCTTCCTCAGCCCTGACGGAGGAAGGAACCGTCTATGGCGGGGAAAAGAACCTTATCAAAGGTATTCATAACCTGAGTCAAATGTATGCGCCCGATGTCATAGGCATAGCAACCACCTGCCTTTCGGAGACCATCGGAGAGGATATAGGAGCGATCATAAAAAAATATCATACTCAATACCCCGAAAGTAAAGTCAAGCTCATTCCAGTAGCCTCGGGAGGGTATATGGGGTCCCAGTTCGAGGGCTTTTACCGGACTCTTTACAGCCTTGTTCAGCAGGTTGAAATGGACAGGGAGAAGCATGATGGTATCAATATCATCACCGGTATGATCAGCCCTTCCGACGTTCGGACACTCAAAGACATTCTTTCGCTTTTTCCACTAGAGTATATTCTTTTACCCGATGCCTCGGAAAATCTGGATGGAGGGTATGAGGCGGACTATCGCCGACTTCCGGAAAACGGAACCACGCTTACGCAAATCGCCAGGATGGGAGGGTCAAAACTGACCTTGGAGCTCACCCTTTTCAATGAGCCCTCTTTTTCTCCCGGTGAGTACCTGAAAGAGACCTATGGCGTACCCTTGGTACGCTTGAGCCCTCCTGTGGGCTTAAGGGATACGGATGCTTTTATCAATCTCTTGTCTGAAATCAGTGGAAGCCCCATGCCTGAAAGGCTTAAGAGCGAGAGAAGCAGATATCTTGATGCCATGATCGATTCTCATAAATACAATGCCGAGGGCCGTGCCGTGATTTTCGGGGAGCCCGATTTTGTTTACTCCATGGGCCGGCTATGCTGTGAAAATGGGCTTCTCCCTGTCATAAGCGCAACAGGGACCTCTTGTGCAAGGCTTAAGGAGCTTCTTAACGATGAGGTTAGCAAGGTTGCCAAGGCGCTTTTGGTTGAGGAGTTTACCCTGCTGGATGAAGCGGATTTTGAGCTGATAGAGGCCTTGGCCCTCAAGCTTAAAGCCAATTTACTCATAGGCAGCTCCGATGGCAGGCGTGTGGAGGAAAAACAGGGCATTCCCTTGGTGCGATGCGCCTTCCCGATTCATGACAGGGTAGGAGGCCAGAGAATAGCCACCATGGGATACTCAGGCTCTCTGAGGGTGCTGGACGCCTTCACCAATACGCTATTGCAGATTAAAGAAGGAAGCTTCAGAAAGGTGCTTTACCACACCTACCACAAGGATGAGAAACCGACCCATCCACCACCCCCCGACAGCCATCCTTGCTTTAGCTGCACAGGTGCCCACAAAAATGCCCGTATTCATTTACCGGTGGCACCTCACTGCAATATCCAATGCAAATACTGTGTTCGAAAATTTGATTGTCCCAATGAAAGCCGACCCGGGGTGACCACAGAGATTCTTTCGCCCCAGGAAGCTGTACAGCGCTTTCTTGAGGTTAAGCAAAAGCTGGGTAATCTCACGGTTGTCGGTATAGCCGGGCCCGGGGATGCGCTGGCGGATTTTGAAAAGACCAGAGAAACCCTTCGCCTCATACGGGAAAAAGACCCGGACATTACCTTCTGCCTTTCCACCAATGGCCTGGCGCTTCCCCAATACGTGGAGGACCTAGTGACTCTGGGAGTAACCCATGTGACCATCACTATAAACGCCGTAGATGTGGAAGTGGCATCAAGGATTTATTCTCATATAGACCTTATGGGGATGCGCTTCTCAGGTATGGCGGCAGCGGCGATGCTTGTTTCCAACCAACTCTTAGGGCTTAAGCTTCTGGCATCACGAGGCGTGATTTGCAAGGTCAATTGCGTGGTGCTCCAAGGGATCAACGACCATCATATTGAAGCTGTCGTTGAGAAGGTCAAGAGTCTGGGGGCGAGCATCACCAACATCATGCAGATGATACCCGTCAAGGGAAGTGCTTTTGAGCACCTTGACATGTTAAGCGCCAAAGCCATCAACGAAATAAGGAAGAGATGTGAACGGATACTGCCCCAAATGTACCATTGCAAGCAATGCCGGGCCGACGCCATAGGCCTCTTAGGAGAGGATCGATCCTTGGAATTCTATGGAGCAAAGCAGGGCGACAAGGCCCCCAAACAGAAAAGGGGGATGAGGTTTGCCATAGCTTCAAAAAGTGGGCTTTTGGTGGATCAGCATTTTGGTAAGGTGGATGACTTCTTAATCTATGAGTATTACGAGGGCCGGGTGTCCTACATCGAAAGACGCGATATCACCCGATACTGTATGGGAGCCGAAGCCTGTGATTCACAGGAGGAGAAAATGACCCGGATGATAAGCGCCTTGGAGGATTGTGAAGGAGTTATTGCCTTGCGCATAGGGGTCTCTCCCCAAAAGAAGCTGGAGGAGAAAGGGATCCATACCTATACCACCTACGATCGTATTGAAGAGGCCATTAGAAAAATAGCCAGAGAACTGGCTGGTGAGGAGGCGGTTTAAATGGTACAGCCAAAGTATCATGTGTTTATTTGTGTCAGCTGCAGGGTCAATGGCACACAAAAGGGGTTTTGCCACAGCAAGGAAGCTGTCCCTATTGTTCAGAAATTCATGGAGGAAATAGAGGACAGAGACCTTTCATCAGAGGTCATGGTCACTGTTACAGGCTGTTTCGGTATTTGTGACAAGGGGCCCATCGTCGTCATCTATCCCGAGGGGACTTGGTATAGAAACGTCTCTGTGAAGGATGTTCCAGAAATTGTAAGCAGCCATCTTGAAGGAGGCATAAAGCTTAATCGCCTTCTCATATAAAAAAGCTATGGTGAGAAGGAGTGAGGCCATTGATCCGACTGATTGACAGGACACTTTCAACCTTGGAGTATAGCCATGGAGCGATCTCGGGGAATAAACTGTCTGAATTAGTGAGCCTTTTGTCCAGTGCCGGTGCTGATTGGATTGAGATACCCCCTGAGGCCTATTCCCTTATGGGTTCGATTCCCGTTGGGGTCAAAGCCATCCTGCGGATTCATCATAGCAACGAGGCCACTGATTATCCGGGCTTTGATTACTATATCTCAAAATCGAAGGAGGCCACGGAGGTCGTCCCCTTGGTCAATGAGATTCAGGTGAATGATGTCAAGGAGATTGAGCTTCTCAAAAGGTACCAGCATCTTAGAAATATCTGTATCACCGGCCTGGATGATATGCTGCTGGGTTCTTACCCTAAGGAGATGAAGAAGCTTCTTGCGCTCTTTGGAAGGAATGTCTGGTTTTGCCCGGAGAATAACTGCCATTGTGCAACGGCCTTAGCGGTGGAGTGGATGGCCCAGGGAGGCAGAAATGTGGGGGTGAGCTTTATGGGGCGTGGTGGTTATGCTGCTTTTGAAGAGGTTATCCTTGGCGCACGTATTGCCCTCCGGCAAAAGGTCGGGGTGGATTTAACCCTTCTTCCTCGTATCCTTGAGCTTTTATCCGAAATGACTCCTGTTAAAATAGCTGTTAATAAAGCGGTTCTGGGAAGCCGGATCTTTACGGTGGAATCAGGGGTGCATGCCGATGGACTCATCAAGAATCCTACGATCTATGAGCCCTATCCTCCCCAGTCGGTGGGAAAAGAAAGAAGTATTGTGTTAGGCAAGCATTCAGGCCGCTGCTCCATCCGAATCAAGGCCGGGGAGCAGGGCGTTGAGATAAGCGACAAAAAGGCCGGTTTATTGTTGGAAAAAGTCCGAACCCGGAGCATTGAGGAAAGAAGGGGTGTTTCAGAAGCTGAATTTCTTCTCTTTCTTAAGGAGGTTGCTGGGAATGAAGACTAGAAGATTTATTGTGGATACGACCCTGAGAGATGGGGAGCAAAGCGCAGGAATTGTTTTTACAGTGGATGAAAAGGTACGCCTTGCCGCTTTAATGGATCAATGCGGGATCTATCAGATAGAGGCAGGTATTCCCGCCGTTGGACGAGTGGAAAAAGAGGCCATACTAAAGATTCTGGCATCCAGGAAAAGGGCCAGAATTTCAGCCTGGAATCGGATGGATCAAGCGGATATTCGACATTCCATGGAGTGCTGCCCCGATATCATCCATATAGGTGTACCGGTCTCCTATGTGCAAATCTATACCAAGCTTAAGAAGAACAAACGGTGGCTAGAAAATGAGCTTCTTAGGTGTGTGGATCTGGCCTGTTCAGCAGGCTTTGATGTAACCGTAGGCTTTGAGGATGCCTCACGAGCAGACCTTTCCTTTATGGCAAGCCTTGTACAGCAGCTTGAGGCTTACCGCGTCCTCTATGTGCGTTTCGCAGATACAGTAGGGGTTCTCACACCCGGAAGAACGGCGGATAGCATCAAGACCATGCTAGAGTATACCGACATGGACATGGAAATTCATATTCATAATGACTTGGGCATGGCCGTGGCCAATTCTTTGGAGGCAGCCAAATCCGGCGTTCACTATGTGGATTGTACCCTTAAAGGCATAGGGGAACGCGCCGGAAACTGTGATTTCCAAAAATTTGTCACCGTGGGGGAGAGGCTCTTCGATTTCGGTATTGATAAGGCGGCTTCCATGGAATTGCTTCGAGAGTTTTCAAGTATTTTGAACGTGGAGATGATGGAATGAAAAAGTCAGGTTTCTATCTGTTTTGTATATTGCTGCTTCTGGCACTGTTTCTCATAAGCCGTCTGATGCAAAGAGAGGAAAAGCCGGTCACATTGACCCTATCAGTGGCACAGAGCCTAAAGGACGTTATAGACGAGATTTTAGTGCTTAATAAGGATAAGCACCCGGAGTTTAAAGTGGTTGTGAACCTGGGCGGCTCAGGTTCTCTGCAAAGACAAATAGAGCAGGGAGCCCCGGTAGATCTCTTTATAAGCGCTTCCGTTGAGAATATGGAGCAGTTGAAGGCAAAAGGGCTCCTTTATCAGGATTCCTACTGGGAGCTGCTGAAAAACCGTCTGGTGTTGGTGGCTCCCAAGGATGTCATTGATATTATGGGCTTTGAAGGCCTTTTATCGGACCACGTCAAGGCTGTGGCTTTGGGTGAGCCCCAAAGCGTACCGGCAGGGAAATATGCCCTGGAGGCGCTATCTTATTTGGGAATCGATGAGGATATTAAGGAAAAGTCAGTTTACGCTAAGGATGTGAGGGAAGTCGCTGCTTGGGTTGAATCAGGAAATGCTGAAGCCGGGCTGGTTTATCTGACCGATGCCCTTAACTCAGAAGGGCTAAGAGTCGTAGAAGAGGCGTCCCAGGAAAGCCATACTCCCATTGTCTATCCGGTGGGGATTATGACGGGCGGGCATGTCAAGGAAGCACAAAAACTGGTAGAGCTTTTATTTTCAGAGGAGGCCGCAAGCCTTTTTAAGAAATACGGATTCACTCCAATATCGGGAGAGGCCTATGGCTTTTGATCTGTCGCCTCTCTGGATTTCCCTTAAAACCACCTTGGTATCCACGACGATAGTTTTTTTTCTGGGCATTGCGGCTGCCCAGTGGGTTATGACCCTGACACCTCGGGCGAAAGGTGTTCTGGATGCACTCTTTACCCTTCCTATGATCTTGCCTCCCACCGTTTTAGGTTTTTTTCTTCTCCTCATTTTAGGGAAAAACAGCCTATTGGGCCAGCTACTAAAGGGGCTCGATGTTAAGGTTATCTTTAGCTGGTCGGCCACGGTGATTTCAGGCAGTGTGGTGGCGTTTCCCTTGATGTATAGAACTGCAAGAGGGGCTTTTGAGCAGATTGACAAGACCACGATCGATGTGGCCCGGACCCTGGGTCTGTCTAAAAGGACAATCTTTACAAAGATATTGCTTCCACTGAGCCTGCCAGGCCTAATGGCCGGAACCGTTTTATCCTTTTCCCGTACCCTGGGGGAGTTTGGTGCAACCCTCATGATTGCAGGCAATATTCCTCAGAGAACACAGACCCTTCCCATCGCCATATTCTTTGCCGTAGAGGGCGGGGATATGAAAACAGCCTTGGTATGGGTGGCCTTGATCATGCTGCTGTCCTTTCTCTCAATGGCACTTCAAAGCTTATGGAGCAACCGGGCCAAAAGAATGGCTCAAGGGAGGTGACACCATGAAGCTCACAGTAAAAATAGAAAAAAGGCTTCCTCAATTTTTTATGGACATTCAGTTTGCGATTGACCGAGAAAATATAAGCATACTGGGGCCCTCGGGCAGCGGAAAAAGTGTGGCCCTTAAATGTATTGCAGGGATAGAGAAGCCGGATAGAGGAAGGATCGTCCTCAATGATAGAGTACTTTTTGATTCGGATCGGGCAATCAATCTCCCTCCAGAGCAAAGAAAGGTGGGGTATTTGTTTCAAAACTATTCCCTCTTTCCCCATATGACCGTTTCAGGGAACATTGGCATTGCGCTTTCGCTTAAATCAGACCGTAGGGAGAAAATGCATGAGTTGATAGAGCTTTTTCATCTTGAAGGGCTGGAGGATTCCTACCCCTTAAGGCTTTCAGGAGGGGAGCAACAGCGTGTTGCACTGGCGCGCATGTTGGCGGCCGAACCTGATGTCGTTCTTTTAGATGAGCCATTTTCCGCCCTTGATGGGATTCTGAGGGAGCAGATGCAACAAAAGCTCCCGGGTTTTGTGAGCGAAAAGAACTATCTTATGGTCACTCATGATATGGATGAGGCCTATCGACTCAGTGAGAAAATTCTTGTTATGGATGGAGGTAAGAGGTTGGCCTTTGATACCAGAGAGAAACTGTTCGATACTCCTCCAGACCTTATGACAGCAAGGATTATGGGGCTACGAAATATCAGTGAAGCCACAAGAATCCAGGAAGATACAATCATGGTGCCGGAGTGGGGGTGCCGGCTAGAGTGCAGGGGAAAGAAAAGGGTTACCCATGTGGGGATTCGCTCCCAGCATATTCTCATGTCCTCCAGTCCGGGAATCAATGGTTTTGGGTGTGAGATTGTAAGGGCTTTGGAGGATCGATTTACGGTAACACTATTCTTCCGTCTTCTGCTGAGCGCGACAAAGGAAATCCTCCTTCAAGCCGTCGTAGATAAATCGAAATGGGAGAGATTAAGAAAAGGGCCCCCTTCTCTTTATGCCTGCTTTCCTCCCGACAGGCTTCTTCTGTTTTAAACTTTTTTATAAATACAATGAACTTCTGTCATATTCCTCCAGTCTAATTGGGTAAGAAGCCAAAAATAAGGAGGAAAATATCATGTTAAAGAAAAAAATAACTTCATTCATCCTGATTATCCTCATCTTCTCAACTCTGTACACCGGCTGTGGAAGTGGGCAAAAAAACACGAGCATGGATACGGGAGACCAAAGGAGCACACCGTCATCCTCTGCCGTAGCACCCCAGGATCAAAACATGCTGACCTATTCCGAGTCCTTAACAGGTGCAGACAATGGGACAGCTGTTGCGCAGGAGGACTTCAACACCGAAGAGTATGGAAAGGTCGTTGAGCGCGGCTTTGTATCACCTCTATCCGAGCCTCTTTCAACCTTTTCTATTGATGTGGATACTGCTTCCTATGCCAATATGCGGCGCTTCGTCATGAGCGGCCAGGAGGTCCCGGCTGATGCGGTACGTATCGAAGAAATGATCAACTACTTCAGCTATAATTACGCCGAGCCCCAGGGAGATATGCCTTTTTCGGTCTACACCGAAATCTCCGGCTGCCCCTGGAATAAGGACAATCAGCTTTTATTAATTGGCCTTAAGGGCAAGGAGATTGAAGTGGAGAGTATTCCCCCTTCCAATCTCGTCTTCTTAATTGATATTTCAGGCTCCATGATGGATGCTGATAAGCTCCCCCTTGTCAAAGAAGCCTTTCTCAAGCTTGTAGAGAATTTAAGACCCGAGGACCGTATCTCCATTGTAACCTATGCGGGTAATGACAGTGTGGTTATTAAAGGGGTCTCCGGGGAAGAAAAGCTGAAAATATCAAAGGCTATTGAGTCTCTTGAGGCCGGAGGGAGCACTGCGGGTGCCAAAGGTATTGAAACCGCCTATGAGATAGCTATGAAGAACTTTATTAAAAAGGGAAATAATCGAGTGATTTTAGCCACAGACGGCGATTTTAATGTTGGGACCTCCAGTGAAGGCGAATTAAAGCGACTCATCGAGAAAAAGCGGAATCAGGGAGTCTATCTGTCAGTGCTGGGCTTTGGAACCGGCAACATTAAGGACAATAAGATGGAGACTCTCGCCGATTACGGTAACGGAAATTATGCCTATATCGACAGCCAATTGGAGGCTAAGAAGGTCCTTGTGGAGGAAATGGGCGGAACCCTGTTGACGATTGCCAAAGACGTGAAGCTTCAGGTGGAGTTTAACCCCGAGAAGGTCAAGGGCTACAGGCTGGTGGGCTACGAAAACAGAATGCTCAATGCCGAGGATTTTGCTGATGACACCAAGGACGCGGGCGAAATGGGAGCGGGCCACAGAGTCACCGCACTCTATGAACTGATCCCGGTAGGGTCGGAACAATCCGTGGATGAGAGCGATCTGAAATATCAGAAGACCGAATCCACTGGTAGTGGGGATTGGCTCACCATCCACATCAGATATAAAAAGCCTGAGGAGGACACGAGTACACTTTCCTCCTATGTGGTGGACAGCACCCGTGAGCAAAAGATTATGAGCGAGGATTTTGCCTTTGCTTCAGGCGTGGCCGAGTTTGGTCTGCTTCTGAGAAATTCTGAGTATAAGGGCCAGGCCAGCTTTGAGAATGTTTATGGAAGAATTGTCGGACTGCCTTCGATCAAGGGGGACGGGTATAAGACTGAGTTTATTGAAATAGTAAGTAAAATGATGAAGTAACGGAAGGACTCTTATTAATCGTCGATTCTGCTCAAGTGAGGTAGAAGCAACTCCCTGTTGCTTTTACCTCACTTGACCTATACGCTCCCCTTTACATGAATATCAGATTAAACATCAGGGCACAGTGAAATAGTCTTGTGTGACGCCCTGCAATGGTATAAACTGATAAATAAAGCACAGAAAGCTATTCTGCCTACGGAGGTTGTTGGAATGCTTAAGAAAGCCATGTTTGAACGCGATATTTTATATCCTACAGAAAAACCCTTTGAACCCGGAAGCGTGCATGTCACTGTTTATCCTCCTGAGAATTCCGGAGGAATTCCAGTGGTTATTGCTTCAAAAACAAGCCATAACGCCCTTGACTACGTTTCTGAAATATTAGGTATCCTTCAGGCCGATGTCTTTGACAGGATAAGAATTGATATCAAGGCCAGCGGTATTCTATATTTCAAGCCCCATGATAAAAAATCCACCTTTTATCGGTTGCGTTTTACAGACAAGGAGAATTACGTTGCTGAGGAAATCAAGGAAACGGAATCACTGATTTAATTCGCACTTTGGCCTTGATTTGTGGACGTTTTCTGGTACAATTATTGTTGATTTGATGTGATTTTTTTCACACACCATAAAGAAGGAGTTGAATATTATGCCACTTGTTAATACTATTGATATGTTTAAGAAGGCTTATGAAGGCGGATATGCCATCGGGGCGTTCAATGTAAACAACATGGAAATAGTCCAAGGAATCACTGAGGCTGCCAAGGAAGTTAAGGCTCCCCTGATTCTGCAGGTTTCTTCCGGTGCAAGAAAGTATGCTAACCATACTTATCTGATGAAGCTCATTGAAGCTGCACTTATTGAAACCGATCTACCCATCGCTGTCCACCTCGATCACGGTGATACATTTGAACTCTGTAAATCCTGTATCGACGGCGGCTTTACCTCCGTTATGATCGACGGTTCCCATCATTCCTTTGAAGAAAATATCGCGTTGACCAAGAAGGTCGTTGAGTATGCCCATGCCCACAATGTTACTGTGGAAGGCGAACTGGGCCGTCTTGCCGGTATTGAGGATGCGGTTAACGTTTCCGATGAAGATGCACAGTTTACCAGACCTGAAGAGGTTGAGGAATTTGTCAGCCGTACCGGTGTTGACTCACTGGCTATTGCTATCGGAACCAGCCACGGTGCATTCAAGTTCACAGGCGAGGCTAAGCTTCGTTTTGATATTCTTGAAGAGATTCAGAAGAGGCTGCCCGGCTTCCCCATTGTTCTCCATGGCGCTTCCTCAGTTATTCCTGAGTATGTGGACATGGTAAATCAGTTTGGTGGAAAAATGCCCGGTGCCAAGGGTGTTCCTGAAGAAATGCTGAGAAAGGCTGCTTCCATGGCCGTCTGCAAGATCAACATCGACTCTGATCTTCGTCTGGCTATGACAGCTTCCATTCGTAAGGTGTTTGCTGAAACCCCCGGCGAATTCGATCCTAGAAAGTACCTGGGTCCAGCTCGTTCAGAAATTAAGAAGCTTGTTACTAATAAGCTCGTTAATGTTCTTGGCTGCGCAGGCAAGGCATAATTAAACAACTTAAGCAAGGATCAAGGATTGTGAATGGTTCAAGGAAGCTCTCACTTCACAAAAAGTGAGGGCTTCTTTTTGCCTTATTGTATGGGTGTTGAGCCCGGCTCATGTCGGAAGGGATGCGCCTCACCCAGCTTTAGCTTTTGAAGGTAACGGGCCAGGAGCATGAGGGTCTGGACGTCATTGATATCCGTTCTCTCCCATAGACAAAAATTCAGAAGCTCCAATGTGTTGCCGATATCCGGGCCCACAAAACTACCTGTTTTTGATAGATCAGCGCCTGTGAGTGCAGGAACAGGGCTATCAAGCCGGGCGAAGCCTTTCATAGAGGGAGCAATGGCTGGATTAAGCACCCCCATGATTCTCAGAGCGTCCTCAGCCGCTTCACGTCCATATACCCCAAGGACTCTCCGGACATTCCGCAAAGAGGGTGTTCTAAGCTCCATGAGGGCCATCAGAAGCCTTTTTGCCCCATTCAGGGTGGCATTGTCATATTTTAAGCCCTTAAGCAGTTTAACGGCGTGCTGTGGGGCATACTCGCCAAAGGCAAGAAAAAATAACAAGCTTAAGAACAGGACCTTCCGTCGATCCTTAGGGGGCTTCCGATCCAGCTCTGGCTCCCCCGGGGCCATCAGTGCCAGGCTAGCTTCTGTAAAGCGGGGAGGCATAGCCGTGATGCCGGGAAAGATTTCTTGGCCAAGGCCTACATCCCATAGTAGGGATAGTCTCTCCGGATGATGGGATACCAGTATTTTGTTGATCTCGGCGGAAACCCGTTCACGGCTCACATAACGGAGATCACCAGAAAGCTTTTTGATAGCCTCAAGGGTGCCGGCATCAATAACAAAATCCAGTTGCGCTGAAAAACGTACAGCCCGGAGCATGCGCAGCGCGTCCTCCGAGAAACGTTGCATGGGATTTCCCACGCAACGTATGAGTTTTTCCTTAATATCGGATATGCCGTTGAAGGGATCGGTCAGGCCTTGCTGGGGATGGTAGGCAATGGCGTTCATGGTGAAATCCCTGCGCATCAGATCCTCGGTGAGCGCTTGGGAAAATAGGATGTGGTCGGGACGACGATGATCGGAGTAATGAGAATCCTTCCGCCAGGTGGTGATCTCGGCCATCAAACCTTCATAACAGACCGTGAGGGTTCCATGCCTGAGTCCTGTATCATAGGTCTGGTGAAAGACTCCCTTGACCTCCTGAGGGAGGGCGTTGGTCGTGATATCCCAGTCCTTTGGCTCCAGCCCCATGAGCATGTCCCGGACACAGCCGCCCACTAAATGGGCGGAATATCCGCTATCATTGAGCTTGGAAATAATAGCAATAATTTTTTTGGGAAGACTAAATTCCATAGATATAAGCTCCGATACAAGATTGTCTATAGCAACGCGATACATTTTATGGTATAAAGAATATGTATTATGATTATTATAATGGATTGATCAGCCTAATCATAGACCGTTCCTATTCATCTTGATAATTTCAGCATGATACGCGGAAGTCTTTTTCTCGAATGAAAAAGGCGGAGGTTTTATGAAAATATTGATGCTATCGTGGGAATATCCTCCCCGTATTATCGGCGGGATATCCCGTGTTGTTTATCACCTTGCGACAGAGCTAGGCAGGCTTGGAAATGAAGTGACCGTGATTACAGTCAAGGAAGGTGACGCACAGGAAGAAGAGGTCGATGGAAATGTCAGGATATACCGTGTCACTCCCTTTATCATAAACCCGTTGAACTTTATCGACAGTATCCTTCAGATGAATCTTGCCATGATTTCAAAGGCCGGTACCCTTTTAGAGACAGGGAACTGCTTTGATATTCTTCATCTGCACGACTGGCTGGTTGCCTATGCAGGCAAGGTTATCCAGAATATATGGCCCGGGATGGCTATGGTCTGCACCTTCCATGGAACTGAGTCTGGGCGGAACTTCGGAATACATAATGATATGCAGGGCTACATCAGTAATGTGGAAGAGATGCTTTCGCATATGTCGCATAAAATTATCGTTAACAGCGGCTATATGAAAAGTGAAATCAATAGACTATTCCATTTTCCCGATGAACATATCTTTGTCATTCCCAATGGGGTGGATATCAGAAAGTTTTTAGGTGTTCCCTGCGACCTTGAGCTACGTTCCCAATATGCCAAGCCCCATGAGAAACTGGTTATTTTTGTGGGACGGCTGGTGGGAGAAAAGGGTGCTCATGTTCTTCTCGAGGCCATTCCAATGATTCTTAGCCGCTTTGGCCAGGTGAAGTTCATCATTGCAGGTAAGGGGCCGGAGTATGAAGCACTTCAACGCCGAGCCCAGGAATTGAATGTTTCTGAGAGGGTGATTCTTCCGGGATTTATACCCGACGATATTCTTCTCAGACTATATAAATGTTCAGATACAGCCGTTATTCCCAGTCTTTACGAGCCCTTCGGTATTGTTGCTTTGGAGGGGATGGTTGCACGCATCCCCGTTGTAGTCTCCAATACGGGAGGACTAAACCAAATCGTGGAGCACAAGGTTAACGGAATGAAATTTGAATCCGGGAATAGCTTTCACTTGGCTGAATGCATTCTTGAGCTATTAACAGACCCGGAGCTTGCTCACAGGGTGGTTGAAAATGCATCCGAAGCGGTGAACCATTTTTACCGATGGGATGATATCGCCGCCAGAACTTTTGTGGTTTACAAGCAGGCAATGGGTTCAATTGAATAGGGGACATTTTACCCCGGTTACACCGGGTGGGAGATTAAGGCACCACGGGTTTAAAAGGCACAAGCGGCTTTTAATCAAGAAGAGCTTGGGGCCGATAATATTTGTGCGCCTAAACAGAAAGTAATAGGGCTTTTATGCCCTTTAAAGGTTTTAAGTATACACAGGAAAAGCAAAAGAATAATAATTTCGGAGGTTTATTTAAGTGGCAGCAAAGAAAAGAAATAAGTTAAAAGTTATTCCCTTAGGCGGGTTAGAGGAAATCGGGAAAAATATGACAGCCTTTGAGTACGGGGAAAATATCATTGTGGTGGATTGCGGGCTGGCCTTTCCCGAAGACGAAATGCTCGGCATTGATTTGGTTATACCGGATGTGACCTATTTGGAACGGAACATTGAAAAGGTCCATGGCTTTGTGGTGACCCACGGCCATGAGGACCATATAGGAGCTTTGCCCTACGTGCTCAGGCGGGTTAATGTGCCCGTATATGGTACAGAGCTTACCTTGGGCCTTATTGAAAATAAGCTTTCTGAGCATGAGATGACAGAAAAGATTGACCTTAAAAAGGTGAAGGCAGGACAGACCATTCAGTTGGGCCCCTTCAAGATTGAATTTATCCGTTCCACCCACAGTATCGCTGATTCAGTGGCTTTGGCCATTGATACCCCTGTGGGTATGGTTTTCCATACGGGTGACTTCAAGATTGATCAAACGCCCATTGAGGGTGAGCCCATGGATCTTTCCCGCATTGCTGAACTGGGCAGCAAGGGCGTTTTACTCCTCATGTCCGATAGCACCAATGTGGAGCGGCCCGGTTACACTATGTCTGAGAGAACGGTGGGGGAGACCTTTGATAACGTGTTCCGCGGTGCAAAGGGGCGTGTTATCGTCGCCAGCTTCGCATCCAATATCCACCGTATCCAGCAGATCATCAACTCTGCCGTTAAATATGGAAGAAAAGTAGCGCTGGTAGGGCGAAGCATGCTCAATGTGGTTCGAACGGCCACCAAGCTGGGATATCTCATGTTTCCGGAGGATTCTGTGATTGATATTGACCGGATCAAGAATCTCAATCCCGAGCAGATTGTCATCATTACCACCGGCAGCCAAGGGGAGCCCATGTCAGCCCTGGCCCGTATTGCGGCTTCCACCCACAAGAAGGTTGAGATCATGGATGGCGATCTGGTGATTATTTCAGCCAGCCCCATTCCGGGCAACGAGAAGTTCGTCTACAGGGTTATCAATGACCTCTTTAAGCAAGGGGCCGATGTCATTTATGATTCTCTGGCCGATATTCATGTTTCGGGCCATGCCAAGCAGGAGGAGCTCAAGCTCATGCAGCGCTTGATCAAGCCCCAATACTTCATGCCCGTCCACGGAGAGTATCGGATGCTTAAAAAGCATGCCAAGCTGGCCATGTCCCTGGGCATGAACGAACAAAACATTTTTATCATGCAGAATGGTAAGGTGCTTGAGCTCACCGCTAAGAGTGCCAAATTAAATGGCGTGGTACAATCGGGAAGTATCCTGGTGGACGGTCTCGGTGTAGGAGATGTGGGAGATGTGGTACTCAGGGACCGTAAAATTCTCTCCGAGGATGGTTTGATCATTGTGGTGGCAACCATTGACTCCAAGGGTATTCTTGCCGCGAATCTGGAGGTCATGTCCAGAGGTTTTGTCTATGTCAAGGAATCTGAGGAGCTCATTGAGGAAGTGAAGAATATTGCAAGGGATGCCCTCGTTAAATGTGTCAATAAAAAGGGAGGAAATTGGTCTGCGATTAAGAACGCAATCAAGGATGATCTTAACACCTTCCTGTACAAAAAAACCATGCGAAAGCCCATGATCATTCCTATTATTGTTGAGGTTCAACCTCAGGTGGATTATCCTGCCCAATAAGGGCCTTTCCAAAAGAGAATTCCCTAGAGATGACAAAAGCGGAGGCAACTGCCTCCGCTTTAACGTTTTTATGTTCTAGCGATAATCCCTGTATCTGCGGTTATTCCTCTTGGGGGAGGTGTAGCCATAGCGCTTTTTACGGTTATTTTTTCGGTTACGCATGCGGAGTATATAACTTAAGATAAGAATAATGACAATTAGGATACCGGCAGTCTTCACGCCAAAGATAAAGCGTTGGTCGCTGACAATTTCCTTGTATTTATCCCGGAGTATTGCCAGGGTGGTCTTTTCAATGGCCTCCTTCGCCACCAGATCCACGGACCCGATGGAGGTATCCTTGTAGAAATACTCCATTTTACCCACAACCTGTCCCTGGGTGATGGGGGCAATAAAGGGCTCGTTAAAGGTCTTAACGACCTTCAAATCCTCGTTGAGCTGTGTTTTGTCCAGAGGCAGCACACGACGAATTTCATTGTTGGTGATGACCTCAACCTTTTTTCCTTCGACGGCATCGGCAACCTCGAAGCGATCAACATACTGGCCTTTTTTAATTAGCTCCTGCATACCGTAGTTTTTAAAACCGTATTCCAGAAGCTTCTGGGATTCTTTATACAGGGTATCATAGGAATCGGCACCAAGAACCACCGCAACCAGCTCCAGCCCCTCGGGGCTAATGGCCGAGGATACCAGGCATCTTCCCGCAAGGTCAGTATATCCGGTTTTGATACCCGTAACCTTGCTATAATGGGTGGAACGAGAGATTAATAGCTGGTTGGTGAACGTCAGATGCCCCGCCTTCCATTCGTTGCTTTTACGAAGGTTGGTCTCCGGGAGTTGGAACTCAGTGCGCCCCACCACCTCCCTGAAGGAGTCCAGCTTCATGGCCTCACGACCCAGGTTGGCCAGATCACGGGCGGTGGAGTAGTGTTCTTCATTTTCTGTTCCGTTGGGGTTGACAAAATGGGTACCGGTCAGGCCAAGCTCTGAGGCCTTTTTATTCATGAGGTCGGAAAAGCCCTCCATGGTACCGTCCTCGGAAACGTTCTCAGCAATAATGTTACTGGCTTCATTGGCAGAGGTAATCATCATCAGATCCAGAAGATCCTTGAATTTTAAGGTTTCACCCACCTTGATGCCCGCTGTGACATAATCATAGCCAACACTGTTAATGGCTCGATCCGATGCAGTCATCTCCTCCTCCAGATTGGCATGTTCCAAAGCCACCAGGGCTGTCATAATCTTGGTGGTGCTTGCCGGTGACCTGCGATCGTCGGCATTTTTCTCAGCCAGAACCTGGCCGGTTTCCATATCCATCAGGATATAGGCCGCAGAGGTAAGGTTGGGCTGATCGTCTGCGTAAACAGGAAGGGGAATGGAGAAAGCGGTGCATAGGAAAATGAGAACATATATAAAAATAAGCTTATTTTTCAATGAGATCACTCCTGGTTTTATCATCTGTTTCATTATGACCGAAAATTTTATTAATATCATTATAATTCAGTGAAGGTATTTACTCAAGTCCAACAAATAGAGGGCAGAAATTCTCCTGGCTTGTCAAAAGAGGGTTGAATTTAAGGAATAATATGGGATAATAAGGATAAATAGTATTTAATGGAGAGCTCTATGGAGATAAAGGTAAGGGAGAAATCCTACAGAATCCCCTGGGAGTTTGTACTGGCCCCCTTTCTTGTCTTGATAATCCTTCTTATCCTGCTTTTAACAAGCGGTGCATTACATCGGGAAGCCCCGGTAGGATACGCCTCTTCCGGCAGTGTAATGGAACTATCGACCGAGGACCCTGTCACTCCCACAGAGGGGACGCTGCCACAGCCCACGGTAGAAGCGTCACCCGTCCCCGATATCACTGGGCAGCCAAAAACCACCACTGGCAAGGTCAATATTAACAAAGCCGGTATGGAGGAATTAATGTCCCTGCCCTACATCGGAGAGGTCAAGGCTAGAGCAATTTTGGATTATCGCAATACCCACGGTCCCTTTAAAAGCATCGACGAATTGGAGAACATCAAGGGTATCGGTCCGAAAACCCTTGAAAAACTTCGCCCTTTGGTGACAGTAGAATAAGGTGGATATATCCTCCATTTGACGCCTTGATAAGAAATGGTGTAAAATATCGTATTACAGATGAGCGAGTAGACTGGATGGTCGCGGGCGCAGTGCCGAAAGGCCGCGAACGAGGAAAGTCCGGGCTCCATAGGGCAAGGGTGCCGGGTAACTCCCGGTGAAGGCGACTTCAAGGAAAGTGCAACAGAAATAAACCGCCTATTTGCGCTTTGCTGATGCAAAGCTCAAACAGGTAAGGATGGAAAGGTGAGGTAAGAGCTCACCGGCCCCACGGCAACGGAGGGCGCTATGTAAACCCCACCTGGAGCAACACCGTGGCAAGGAACGAAAAGGCTGCCCGCCTGTTCCTTAGAGGTGGCTGAAGCCTGGTAGTGATACCCGGCTTAGATAGATGATCATTCTAGACAGAACCCGGCTTACAGGTCTGCTCGTAACTTCTTTTCTGGATAAAGACGTCCATATCCCACCAACAATTATTAAACGATAACAGATAAACAAAGGCCCATTCATTAGGGGCCTTTGTTGACTTTCCCATTGACAGATGGTCCAGCACCCCATAAAATCATATTAACCGATAAGCTTAATCGTGTATATGAAGGAGCAGTGACCATGCCAATAAACATTCCCAGCAATCTTCCGGCGTTTGAAACCCTGCAAAGGGAGAATATCTTTGTTATCAATGAAGAAAGAGCCATGCATCAGGATATTCGTCCTCTTAAGATTGCGATTATGAACCTCATGCCCATCAAGATTGTGACCGAGACACAGATTTTGAGGCTCATTGGGAATTCGCCCCTCCAGGTGGATGTCCAACTTCTGCATCCCAAGTCCTATACCTCCAAGAATACTCCCGAGGCGCACTTGAATCTCTTTTATAAAACCTTCGATGAAATTAAGGATCAACGGTTCGATGGTCTGATTATAACCGGTGCACCTGTGGAGACCATGCCCTTTGAGGAAGTGGCTTATTGGGAAGAGCTTAAGGAGATTATGGCGTGGAGTACCACTCACGTTTTCTCAACCTTCCATATCTGTTGGGGGGCCCAAGCCGGCCTTTACTATCATTATGGGATTCCCAAGCATCCCCTGGATCAAAAAATGTTCGGGATTTTTCCCCATCAGGTGAATGAGAAATATGTTAAGCTGTTCCGCGGCTTTGATGACGTGTTTTTCGTACCTCATTCCCGTCATACGGAAGTGAGGCGTGAGGATATCCAAAAGGTGAGCCGGTTGAAGATTCTGTCAGAATCTTTAGAGTCAGGAGTTTATATTGTAGCCTCTGACGACGGGCGCCAGATATTTGTTACGGGACATTCCGAGTATGATCCCAACACCCTGAAGGACGAGTATGTGAGGGATATTCAGAAGGGTATGGCTATCCATGTCCCCATGAATTATTTTCCTCAGGACGATCCCAGCCAGCCGCCACTGGTCAGATGGCGTGGCCATGCCAACCTTCTTTACGCCAACTGGCTTAACTACTATGTCTACCAGGAAACTCCCTATGATTTAAATAACATTAGCAGATGAACAAAAAAATCCATCCTTTGGCTTGAAGACTTTTAGTTTCTTGGTTATAATAGGATCATCCGGAACTTCAGGAATGATCCTTTTTATTTCCGGGATTGTGCAATCGAGTCACAAAAAGATGCAAAAGCAATGAAGGAGATTAAGTAAGCGCTCACCCCTTTATCCAGAGAGTTGATGTCACCGGCTGAAAGCATCAATATAAATGTGAAGGGCTGAATTTCACTCCTGAGCTGCCGCCTGAAACCAAAGTAGGAGCGGCCGGGTAAGTCCGTTAAAACTATATTGAGTGGCATAAAGGCAAGGATATGCTTTTATGAACATAGGTGGTACCGCGAGCAACGCTTCGTCCTATGACGAGCGTTTTTTTTGTGCCTTTTACCTAAAGCATACACGCTTGATTAAAAGGCTGAGGATAGAATCAAATTCAAGAAATCGAGGTGTCAATAAACCATGAAACAACTACTGGAAGCCATTCAAAAACAGGCCTTGGAAAAGCTTGAGAAGGTCGCGGATCTCCGTGAGCTTGAGGAGCTTAAGGTTGCTTATCTGGGTAAAAAGGGGGAGCTGACCCAAATCCTTAAGGGTATGGGAAGTCTTTCAAGTGAGGAACGCCCGGTCATCGGACAAATGGCCAATGAGGTGCGTGTGGCTTTGGAAGAGGGCATTGGTAAAGCCAAGGATCGCCTGACCCAGGCATTGCGGGATGCCAAGCTCAAGAGCGAGGTCTTGGATGTAACCATGCCCGGCAAGGTGAAGAGTTTGGGCAAGAAGCATCCTCTCACAGGTGTGCTTGATCAGATTAAGGATATCTTTGTGGGCATGGGTTACAAAATTGCAGAAGGCCCGGAAGTGGAGCTAGACTATTATAGCTTTGAGGCCTTGAACATTCCCAAAAACCATCCTGCGAGAGATACCCAGGACACGTTTTATATCAGTGAAAATGTGGTGTTAAGACCCCATACCTCTCCCGTCCAAGTGCGGCATATGAAAGATCACACCCCGCCCATGAGAATTATCTGCCCAGGGCGTGTTTACCGATCCGATGCTGTAGACGCCACCCATTCTCCTGTGTTCCATCAGGTGGAGGGTCTGGTCATAGACAAGGGGGTCACCATGGGTGATTTGGTAGGGACATTACAGTCCTTCGCCAAAGGCATTTTTGGACCGGAGACCAAAATCCGCTTAAGACCGCATCACTTCCCCTTTACCGAGCCCTCTGCCGAGGTCGACGTATCCTGCTGGGGCTGTGATGGTTCCGGCTGCAGAATCTGCAAGGGTGAAGGCTGGGTTGAAATCCTCGGCGCCGGTATGGTCCATCCCAATGTCTTGAGAGAGTGTGGTATCGATCCAGATATCTATTCTGGTTTTGCCTTTGGGATGGGCGTGGAAAGAATCACCATGGGCAAGTATGGCATAGATGATATGCGACTGCTCTTTGAAAACGATATTCGTTTCTTAAAGCAGTTCTAGGAGGTAGAAGAAATGAAAGCACCCATTAAATGGTTGAATGATTATGTAGAAATATCAGGTCCGGTTAAAGAATATATGGAGGCCATGACCATGTCCGGGTCAAAGGTTGAAGGCGTAGAGGACATGGGTAAGGGCATTGAAAAAGTCGTTGTGGGCAGGATTCTTGCAATGGAGAAGCATCCCGATGCCGATAAACTGCGCATATGCAAGGTGGATATTGGAAACGAAGTCCTTCAGATTGTCACCGGAGCCCCTAATGTAAAGGAAGGGGATTTCATCCCTCTTGCCTTGGTGGGTGCCAAGCTTCCCGGCGGAGATATAAAGCTCTCCAAGCTTCGCGGTGTTGAAAGCTATGGCATGATGTGCTCTATCGATGAGCTTAATCTAACGAAGGATTATCTGCCGGATGCCCCGGAAAATGGCGTTTATGTATTTTCCGGCGCCCCCGAGCTCGGCGCGGACGTTAAGGAGGTATTGGGCTTAGATCAGGTGGTGGAGTTTGAAATTACCTCCAACAGGCCCGATTGCCTTTCCATCATCGGCCTTGCACGGGAAAGTGCCGTAACCCTTGGAGTGCCCTTTAAGAGCCCCCAGGTGAATGTTAAGGAAGAGGCAGGTGGGGATGTCAATGCCTTAGCCGCTGTGGAAATTCAAGCGCCTGAGCTCTGTCCCCGATATGCTGCCCGAATTGTTCAGGATGTGAAGATTGAGCCCTCTCCCGTTTGGATGCAAAGAAGACTTGCGGCTGCCGGTATGAGACCCATCAATAATATTGTGGACATTACCAACTATGTCATGCTTGAATATGGTCAGCCCATGCATGCCTTTGATCTGGAACAGCTCCAAGGAGCGAAGATTATTGTGAGGACCGCAAAAGAGGGTGAAGGGATCAAAACCCTTGATGGACAGGAGAGAAAGCTCGATACCAGTATGCTGGTTATTGCTGATGAAAATCGTCCTGTGGCTGTGGCCGGTGTTATGGGAGGAGAAAACTCAGAGGTCACATCCAGCACACGCACACTTTTATTGGAGTCTGCAAACTTTAAGGGTTCCTCTGTAAGAATCACAGGCAAGAAGATGGGCTTGCGCAGTGAAGCCTCAAGCCGCTTTGAGAAGGGACTGGATCCGGAAAATGTCATTCCTGCCCTCAATCGTTGTGCCCAGCTGATTGAGCTTTTAGGTGCCGGGAAGGTTGTGAAAGGCATTATTGACTGCAATGTCAAGCCCTATGAGAAGAAGGTCATGAAGCTCGAGCCTGAAAAAATCAATGTCTTTTTAGGAACAGATATCACAACGGATGAAATGATTAAGATTTTTAAAGACTTGGCCTTTGAAGTGGATGCTGAGGCCATGACCCTTGTTCCTCCCTCCTTCCGCGGTGACATTGTAGAGCTTGCCGACCTTTGTGAGGAAGTTGCCCGTTTCTATGGATATAACAATATCAAGCCCAGCCTTCTCTCGGGAAAAGAATCCATGCAGGGAGGGAAAACCTATAAACAAAGCATGGAGGATGTTATCGGACAGACCATGCGGGGATGTGGCCTTAATGAAATTTACACCCTTTCCTTCACCAGCCCCAAAGTATTTGATATCATTAATGTTCCAGCCAATGATCCACTGAGAAACGCTGTTGTCATCTCAAACCCTCTAGGTGAGGATTACAGCATCATGAGAACCACAACCCTGCCCGATATGCTGCGTGTTTTGGCGACCAATAGCAATAGAAAGATTCCGGAAGCAAGACTGTTTGAGCTTTCCTATATCTATCTTCCCGTCGAAGGGGAAATACTGCCGGATGAACGTGGAACCTTGACCATAGGCTTATATGGTGGTACCAGTGATTTCTTCGAGCTCAAGGGCGTCATAGAAGAGCTGCTCTCTGCCATGGGTATTACCGGGTTTGACTTTAAGGCTGAGCAAAATGCCTTCGGTTTTCATCCAGGGCGAACCGCCAAGCTTTATTTCAAGGGTGACAAAAAGGAGGTTACTTGTGCCGGTATTCTGGGAGAAATTCATCCCCAGGTAGCCGAGCGGACGGAATGTCCTCAAAGAACCTATGTGGCCATGTTGGATGTAACCACCTTGATTAATGCCTCCAAAACCGGTAAGCAATACAAGCAGCTCCCCAAATTCCCGGCCATTTCCAGAGACCTGGCGGTGGTTGTCCGGGAGGATTTGTATGTGGCGGATCTCATGGATGCCATCCGTCAAAAGGGCGGGGAATACCTCGAAGAGGTAAGCCTCTTTGATGTCTATCGGGGCGCCCAGGTGGCGGAAGGCATGAAGAGCGTCGCCTTTGCCCTTTCTTTCAGAGCCTCTGACAAAACCCTTAAGGATGAGGATGTGGCACAGGCTATGGAAAGGATTCTCAAGAATCTTGAAAAGAACTTCGGTGCACAGCTAAGGTAGGCTGCTTAAGCCCTTGGCTAAGGAAAAAAGGCGCTGCTGGAATACTCCGGCGGCGCCTTTTAAACTGTTCAGGGATGGTTTAATTAATGGTTTTTCCATAGAGTTAATTCTTTTTGAACCGGCTTAAATTTTTTACTTTGCTCCTGCTTTTGTCTCTTTTTGTCTAATAAGCGAACCACAACTCGCCTCTAAGCATAAGATATAAAAGGATAGACAACCTGGGGGTGCCAAAATGAGCTGCCCAAATGTAGAGGAATTATTGCAAGACTTTTTTTTAATCCTCAAAGCCATTATTATTTTGAATGGTGCATTGGAAGACATTCAGGAACAATTGGTCGAGGCTTGGATCTGCGAACAAGCCTAGAAAAACAGCACCTTGCCAAAATGCTTAAGACGGGTATCCCCCGTCTTTTCCCTCTGTAGCTTCAGTTTCTGATATAAAGGGGCGAAGCCAATAATTCGCTCCCGCCAAGCCTCGAGGCCGGATTGGGATAGGCCAGAACATAGGTGTCTGTAGCTCTAATTTCCATTTCGAACAGCTTTTTACCCAAACTCGGTAGCTGTGTATAGTTCGCCGGCTTTGTTAAAAGGGGAAGGATCAGTTTCTTCTTTATACTGGATAGAAGCTGCCTGCCGGTTTCATTAAACCCAAGAACACGTATATATTGTGCATACCCCGCTTCTTTAAGCTCATTAAGAAAATCACCTGTCAGGCCCATCATAAGGGCACAGAGTATTCTTTTTACCCTGGATGCCGGGTATCGGCTGGTGATAATGGATGAAACCAATTCATCCAAATCCACGGATTCAAAAGCGGCTTGTTTGATTCTGTTTTCCAGCCCATTCTCCATATATGGCAGTTGTGATAATTCGTCAGCGGAAATGGTTCTTAGCCTATGCAACAGGATCCCTTCAAAAGCCCGGGAATAAACAGGTCCCCTGCCTGCTGCAAATTCTTCAGCGAGCAGTTTGAAGCTCACTTCCGGGAGATTACTCATAAGGAAAGCAGAGTGGGGGTCTGTGAATAAGGCAGTATAATTTAATTGGGGGGCCTCGGATATATGCTTACGAATGGCTGAAGCACTAGAGAAAGAAGAGGCATATTCCAAACTGTTGTAGCCCTCTCCGCGACGAGCGATGGTGACAGGACTTAAGGTGCTACCCAGTCTTTTTATCGCTTTAATGTATTCTACCCCCAGAATATTGTTGGGTTTGCCCAGCACATTGAGGCTTCCATGGGTCTCCTGGGTCATGGCCCTTTCCCTTGCAGAGGCAAAGGACAAGCCTTGTTTCAGGCCTTCCTTGAGAGAAGCTTTAAAGGATTCGCTTTCAAAGGCTAAAAGGGCTGCCGCAGCCTCCAAGGGCTCAATTTGCCCTTCTTCGCTCCCGAAGCACAGATGGGTCACAACACCAAGACTGTCAAGAATTTTTATGGCTGCCGATGAAAAATATTCGGCGGAGGCACAAGAGAAAGCGCTTGGAAGCTCAACAACCAGGTCGGCTCCCGCTTTAAGGGCCATGGAGGTTCGTGCCCATTTTGAAACTAGAGCGGGTTCGCCCCGCTGAACAAAGCTGCTGCTTAAAACGCAGACACAAGCCTCAGCCTGGGTGATTAGGCGGGCCTTTTCAAGATGATGGGCGTGACCTATATGGAGGGGGTTATATTCAGCAATAATTCCGACAACTGACATAGACACATTCTCCGTATGTTATTTTATCAAGTAAAGTTCTGGGATTTCCCGATTTTTAGCAGGCTTTATTATTTATCACTATATTTTTTTTAGGGTTATGCATATAATAAGTGTACCACAAAAAAAGATAGATGACCCTTGAACACAAGGTTAGCCCTTAATAGTGAAAAATATGTTGCCAGGGTCAATGCTTTGTGTTAGAATAAAGCTGTTCGATGCGATTTTACACAAAGAGTGGGTAATTCCCACTCTTTGCATTTGTATGCGGAGGTATGAATGGCCAAAAAAGGCATAGCTGAAATAGTTGCGGAATTAGCTCTTCCCATTGCTGCAGAAGCTGGCTGTGAGCTTGTGGATGTGGAATTTCTAAAAGAGGGGGGAGACTGGTTCCTCAGGATTTATATTGACAAACCGGGAGGCATTTCTCTGGATGATTGTGAGAAGGTCTCAAGAGCAGTCAATAGCATTCTTGACGAAAAGGATCCCATCCCTCACGCATTTTATTTGGAAGTTTCTTCCCCTGGGCTCGAACGCCAGCTTAAAAAGCCAAAGGATTTTGAAAAAGCACTGGGGCAGTTGGTGGAAATAAAATTGTTCAAGGCCGTAGACAACTCTAAGCGCTATGAAGGCGAGCTTACCGCCTATGACGGAAAAAGCTTGACCATCAAAACAGACACCGATGAAAGCCATCAATTTCAAATGGAGCAAATCGCAAAAGTTAAAACATTAATTAAATTATAATATGGAGGATGAAAGAGATGAGCGCTGAGTTGCTTCACGCCCTCGAACAATTAGAAAAAGAAAGAGGCATAGATAAAGAAATATTAGTCGATGCCATTGAGCAAGCATTGATTTCGGCATATAAAAGGAATTTTGGTTCAGCTCAGAACGTCGAAGTGAACATTGAAAGAACCTCCGGTGAAATCAGAGTTTATGCTTTGAAGACCATTGTGGAGGAAATCACAGACACCGCTACGGAAATGTCTCTTGAGCAGGCAAAACGCTTTGGCGCCGATTTTGAAATTGGTGATATTGTTGAGGTGGAAGTAACTCCTAGAAAATTTGGACGTATAGCAGCCCAAACCGCCAAGCAGGTGGTTATGCAGCGTATCCGGGAAGCCGAGCGCGGCATCATTTTCGATGAATTCTCCAGCCGGGAGGAAGATATTGTTAATGGCGTTATCAGCCGTTTTGACAGGAAAAATATCGTTATTGATCTGGGCAGGGTTGAGGCGGTACTCCCACCCTCTGAACAGACTCCCGGTGAAAAGTATAATGTGCATGACCGTATCAAGATTTATGTCATCAATGTGAAGAAGACCAATAAAAGCCCTCAGATTTATGTTTCAAGAACACATCCTGGGCTTGTGAAGAGGCTTCTGGAATTGGAAGTACCTGAGATTGCCGACGGGACTGTGGAAATCAAGACCATTGCCCGAGAAGCCGGCTCAAGAACCAAGATAGCCATTTATTCCCGCAATGAGGATGTTGATCCTGTGGGGGCTTGTGTCGGACAGAGAGGCAGCCGTATCCGTGCCATTGTGGACGAACTCAAGGGTGAAATGATTGATGTCATCAAATGGAGCAGCAAGGCCGAGGAATATATTGCAGCAAGCCTGAGCCCCGCAAAGGTTCTTCAGGTGGATCTTGATGAGGAGAGTAAGGTCGCCCGGGTGGTGGTTCCCGATTTCCAGCTTTCCCTGGCCATAGGCAAAGAGGGGCAGAACGCCAGACTGGCGGCCAAGCTGACAGGGTGGAAGATTGATATAAAGAGTGAGTCACAGTTAAGGAATCAGCTTGAGGCACAACTCTTCCATCCAGGACCTGTATACTACGAGGACGATGAAAATACCTTGAGTGACAATGATCAGGATCAGGATATGATCATGGATGAAGACAGTGTTATGGAGTAAATCTCCAAAACAAGAGGATGGGCTATGAAATTGAAAAAAATCCCCATGAGACGTTGCGTGGGATGCCGGGAAATGAAGGATAAACGGGAGCTCCTGAGAATTGTAAAGAACAACGAAGGAGAAATTTTTGTAGATCCTACAGGAAAAAAGAATGGGCGTGGCGCCTATATCTGCAAGAGCATGGAGTGCTTTGCTCAAGCTCGTAAGGCAAAAAGCATCAGCCGCGAATTCTCCTGTGAGATTCCCGAAGCCGTCTATGATGAGATTAACCGCCAATTGGAGGCTTATGTCAAATAGAATATATTCCTTTATCGGGCTGGCGCGTAAAGCTGGAAAGGTAGCCCTGGGTGAGCCCTTGGCCGAGCAGGCGGTCAAAAGAAATAAGGCCTGTTTGGTTCTGGTTACCGAGGATGCATCCGATAATACAATAAGGAAGATTGAAACTGCATTACATGGCAGCAATATCCCGATGATTCGTTTCGGGAAGAAGGAAGAACTCGGCCAAATACTGGGCAAGGCATTTTTCTCAGTGATTGCCATTACTGACCAAAGTTTTTCAGAAAGAATCAAGGAATTGATTAAACAAAATTCAAATAATGACAATACCGCACACGGGGGTGGCTTTAATTGAACAAACCAAAAATTCATGAGCTTGCCAAGGAACTGAATGTGACAAGCAAGAGACTCATGGAAAAACTAGCAGAGATTGGCATTCGTCCTAAGAGTCATATGACAACCTTGGAAGATGACGAGCTGGAAAAACTTTATAAGCATATTGGTGTAGTCAAGCGCGTCAAAAGCGATGCCGGTACCTCTCATGGTGATTCTGAGTCAAAGCTTGATCCTGCAGACATCGCGGCAAGAAAGAGTGCCCCCCGGATCATTCGGAAAACTGAGGTCATTATACGCGATGACACCCCTCCGCAGGAAAACAAGGACAAGAGGGAAAAACGAAGCTTCGTCCGCTCATCGGATAGTAATGATGGACTGATGGCTGGTTTTACGCGCGGAAAAGAAAGCAGCATTATTTCCAATGTCAAAAAACGTTCTAAGTTTGAAGAGGAGGAGCACCATGAGGAACCCAAGCCTCTTCTTAAAAATGATGCCGAACATCATACCGATAAGCTTATCAAGCCGGGTGATGATATCCTAAGTATTAAAAAGGTCTCTCATAAACCAGAGAAGGTTGAGCACGCCGCAGATGACAGCGATGTAAAAGAGCAGGAGAATATGCAGAAAGAAAGTATTATGGTTGAGAAGCCTCAGGTTCAAAGTGTAAAGCAAGAGGACAAGTCAGAAAAAGTCGTACAAAAGTCGGATCCTTCAGAAAAAGTTGAATCTGAAAAGGCTGTAAAAGCTCCTACGAAGACAGAGGCTGTTTCTGTGGAGAAAAAGGCCGAGGTGACCGAAGAGAAAAAGCCTGTGGACGAAAAAGTAAAAGAGGCTACAGAAGAGGGCAAAACAACTGCTGAGAAGCCCCGCGAAGGCGGCTACCAGGGTGGCAACCGTGAGGGTGGCTACCAGGGCCAGCGCCAGGGAGATTTCAGGCCCCGCGAAGGCGGCTACCAGGGAGGCAACCGTGAGGGTGGCTACCAGGGCCAGCGCCAGGGCGACTTCAGACCCCGTGAGGGCGGCTACCAGGGAGGCAACCGTGAGGGTGGCTACCAGGGCCAGCGCCAGGGAGATTTCAGACCCCGCGAAGGCGGCTACCAGGGCGGCAACCGTGAGGGCGGCTACCAGGGGCAGCGCCAGGGCGATTTCAAGCCCCGCGAAGGCGGCTACCAGGGAGGCAACCGTGAGGGTGGCTACCAGGGCCAGCGCCAGGGCGATTTCAGGCCCCGTGAAGGCGGCTACCAGGGAGGCAACCGTGAGGGTGGCTACCAGGGCCAGCGCCAGGGAGACTTCAGGCCCCGCGAAGGCGGCTACCAGGGAGGCAACCGTGAGGGTGGCTACCAGGGCCAGCGCCAGGGCGATTTCTGGCCCCGTGAAGGCGGCTACCAGGGCGGTAACCGTGAAGGCGGCTACCAGGGCGGTAATCGTGAAGGCGGTTATCAGGGCCAACGCCAAGGAGAATACAGACCCCGGGACGGAGCACCCCGCGAGGGAGGCTTCAGACGCGATGGGGCAGGAGGCCCAGGCGGCGGCTATCAGGGTCAGCGCCAGGGTGACAGACCCTATGGAAGTCGTCCTCCTTATGACAAGGACGCTAAACCTGATTTCGGCGGCAGACGCGACGACAGAGGGCCGGGAGGAAACAGAGGCAATAGAGGCCTTGTTATACCAAAGGCTGCAGCTCCTGCCGGTACAACAGAGGAGAAGGTCTTCACCCGCGGTGAAAGAAGAACCTTCCAGACTGTTGAAAAGCAAAAGGTAGAAAAGAAGGAACAGAAGAAGGAAGTAGCTCGTTCAGCACCTGGAGGTTCTGAAAAGGGCTCCAATATAAGGAAAAAAATTGATACTGTGGTGGGTCATAAGGCCAACGTCTCCGACATGATGTCCGATGAATTTGTTATCGATGTCTTCTATGATGATGCAGACGAAGCCATCAATGCCAAGAGAGCGGAGAAGAGGCTCAAAAAAGGCAAGCTAGAAAAAGTAAAGTATATCCCACCCAAGGCCGTTCTCACCGATATCACCCTTGGTGAAAGCGTTACTGTTAAGGAGCTTGCAGAAGCCCTTAAGAAAACTGCTGCTGAGATTATCAAGCGCTTATTCCTGATGGGGATAACTGCAACTCAAAACCAGGAGTTGGATTTTGATACGGCTACCATCATTGCTGATGAATTTAATGTTAAGGTTCATAAGGCTGTTGTGGTCAGTCAGGAGGATATTCTTTTTGACGATTCCGAGGATGATTCTGAGAATATGATTTCCCGTCCTCCCGTTGTGGTGGTCATGGGCCATGTTGACCATGGTAAGACCTCCCTCCTTGACGCCATTCGTAGTGCCAATATTGCGGAGAAGGAAGCAGGCGGTATTACTCAGCACATCGGTGCCTATACCGTTAATCTCCATGGCCGTGATATGACCTTCTTAGATACACCTGGTCACGAAGCCTTTACGGCCATGCGTGCCAGAGGTGCACAGGTTACTGATATTGCCATCCTCGTTGTTGCTGCTGATGACGGCGTGATGCCCCAAACGGTTGAGGCCATCAACCATGCCAAGGCTGCCGGTGTTTCCATCATTGTAGCCATTAACAAGATCGACAGACCCAATGCCAATCCCGATCGTGTTAAGCAGGAACTGACCGAGCACGGGCTTTTGATTGAGGAATGGGGCGGCGATGTTATCGCAGTTCCTGTTTCAGCCAAGAAGCATGAAAATATTGACCAACTTCTAGAAATGGTGCTTTTAACGGCCGATATTCTTGAACTCAAGGCCAATCCCGATAAGCAGGCCAAGGGTACTGTTATCGAGGCTCAATTGGACAAGAATAAGGGCCCTGTCGCCACCCTTTTGGTACAGCGGGGAACACTCCGTGTGGGAGATGCCATCCTGTCTGGTTCCACCTTTGGACGTATTCGTTCCATGGTTAATGACAAGGGGCGTAAAATTAAGGAGGCCGGGCCTTCCATCCCAGTTGAAATCTTCGGTCTTTCTGATGTGCCCGAGGCCGGTGATCTGTTCTATGCCGTCACCGATGAGAAGGTGGCCAAGCAGCTTGCCGAAAAGCGTAAGGATGAACGTCATGAGAAGAATATTGGTAGAGCCAAGATCTCCTTGGATGATCTCTTTAGCCAGATTCAACAGGGTAATGTGAAGGATCTGAACCTGATTGTCAAGGCAGACGTACAAGGCTCAGTGGAAGCTATTCGCCAGAGCATGGAAAAGCTCTCCAATGATGAAGTCAAGGTCAAGGTCATCCATGGAGCCGTCGGCGCAGTCATCGAGGCTGACGTAACGTTGGCCGAGGTTTCTAATGCCATCATCATCGGATTTAACGTAAGACCTGCCGTCAATGTTACTGAAATGGCTCAGGCTGCGGGTGTGGACATGAAACTCTACCGTATCATCTACGATGCTATTGAGGATATTCAGAAGGCTATGAAGGGTATGCTGGCCCCGACCTTCAAGGAAGTGGTCAATGGCCATGCAGAGGTCAGACAGCTCTTCAAGGTATCCAATGTGGGAACCATCGGTGGTACCTATGTGACAGATGGTAAGATTATCCGCAGCTCCGATGTCCGTGTGGTTCGTGACGGTATCGTTGTGTTTGAGGGCAAGCTAGCCTCCTTGAAGCGCTTTAAGGATGATGCCAAAGAAGTGGCTTCCGGCTATGAATGCGGTATCATGATTGAACGCTTTAATGATATCAAGGAAGGCGATGTGATTGAATCCTTCCACATGGAAGAGGTTCAAAGATAACGTCTTGGAAATAATTTTATAAAGCCTTTCATCACCGTCCCATTTTGGGGCGGTGAATGTTTAATGGCAACTATCACACTGTTTCCCAGGGATTTTATTACGAAGTAACAAGGTTCCCGGGCCCCCGCAAGCAATCTACGATTGCTTAGCGGGGTGGGGTTCTTATTTGTGCAATCTAAATCCTGCTTTCGGGGAATATATAAACATAGATAAAATTTTTTTGGAGGGGTTGGTGTTTTTATGGATAGAACGGACAGAATCTCTGAAGAGATAAAAAGAGAACTAAGCGATCTTATACGTCATCAAATCAAGGATCCCAGGCTGCCAGAATTTGTATCCATCACCTTGGTGCGTGTCACCAAGGATTTGCGGTATGCCAAGGTTTATGTCAGCGTTTTAGGGGATGAGGATAAGAAAAAGGGTGCTTTGGCGGCTTTAACGCATGCTGCAGGATTTATCCGTCATGAAATAGGGCAGCGTATCAATTTAAGATATACCCCTGAGTTCAACTTTAAGCTGGATGACTCCATTGAACAGGGGATGTATTTAAGTAAGCTGATAGATGAAACCGTCGGGAAGAACTCCAAGAACCAGGCCCCCGATAATAACGAATAAAGGAAGGGTAACTTACATGATCATGGACGCAACACTTTCGAAGGTTGCAGAAAAGCTGATAGAAGCCAGGGACATTGTCATCCTTCCTCACATTAATGCCGATGGTGATGCGCTTGGGGCGGCTTTGGCTCTGGCTCTGGCTTTAAAAGATATGAACAAGGACGTGGATATTCTTGTGGAGGAGGAGGTTCCCTCCAATCTGGACTTCCTTCCCGGTCAGGAGCTTATAAAGCATGATCCTAAAAAAAGCTATCATGTGGCCCTGAATATAGATAACGGAGATATTACGCGGTTGGGGCTCCGGGAGCCCTATTTCCATAAAGCTGATATCAGGCTCAGTATAGACCATCATGCCACCAATAAGGTTGAAGCGGATTATTCCTATATCGATATTAAGTCCTCGGCAACAGGGGAAATTGTCTATGACCTGATCCTATACTACCTTAAAGGCAGGCTGAACAAGGATATTGCCCTTTGTCTTTACACCGCTATTGTAACCGACACAGGAGGCTTTCGTTATACCAATACCACACCCAGAACATTGGAAATCAGTGCCGAGCTTTTGAAGTTTGAGATTGATTTCCCTTATGTCATAAAAAAGGTCTTTGATATGGTTTCCCATACCAAGCTGTTCCTGATGAAGCAGACCATGAACTCCCTAAGGCTTCTTGACAAAGGAAGGCTGGCCGTATCTTATATTACCTATGAGGACATGAAGGGTCTATCGGCAAAAAACGACGATTTTGAAGGCCTGGTAAACATTGGACGCAACCTGATGGGGGTAGAGGTTTCCGTGTTTTTACGGGAGGACCCCAAGGGTCAATTCAGAGGCAATTTACGATCCAACAACTATGTGGATGTATCAAAAATCGCCGAGAAATTCAATGGCGGTGGACATAAACGCGCGGCAGGCTTTAACCGGGAGGGTGAACTGGAGGAAGTGATCACCGCCCTCACCGATGCCATTCTGCCTGAAATCCGGAGAGACGCATAATGGATGGCATTCTGAATATTCATAAGCCTCTGGGTATGACGTCTTTTGACGTGGTGGCCCGGGTGAGGCGCTTAACAGAAACCAAAAAAGTAGGCCATACGGGTACCCTTGACCCTGATGCCGAAGGTGTGCTCCCTGTCTGTGTCGGGAAGGCCACCAAGATTATTGAATTTCTTATGGAAAAGGACAAGGCCTATCGGGTTGGCCTGCTTTTGGGAAGCACCACCGACACCCAGGATGCAACGGGAACCCTGCTGGAGGAAAAACCAGTCACGGCTTCATTTGATGAAATCAAAGAAACCATAGCATCCTTTACTGGAGTTAAAGAACAGATTCCCCCCATGTATTCGGCCATACGTATCAATGGAAAAAGACTTTATGAGCTTGCGCGCCAGGGCGTAGAGATCGATCGGAAGCCCCGGACGGTGCAATTTTATGCCATAAGCCTTGTCAAAATGGAGAAAAAAGCCGATAAAGTCAGTGTTATTATGGATGTGGAATGCTCCAAGGGTACATATATGAGAACCCTTTGCCATGATATAGGCAGAGCCCTGGGGTGTGGGGGCATCATGGAATCCCTTTTAAGGACGCGTTCCGGGCCTTTTTCCCTGGAACAATCCCATACGCTGGAAGCTCTTTCCCAGCTCAAGGAGCTCAACAAGCTGGAAACCGCCCTGTTAGCCCCGGATCAGGCTGTCTTGGCCCTACCCTCAGTCAAGGTTGTTGACAGGGATGCACTCAGGCTGAGAAATGGATTGACTGTGAGAAATGAGCAAATAAACGGCATAAAGGATTTTTTGCGGATATACCATGAAAACGGTCAATTTCTTGCCATTGGCAAGATCATAGAAAAGGACGGCGTTCCCCAATTAAAATCCCATAAATGGTTGGACAGCCAGTGAAAGAGCCTGTGAAAGGATGAAGAAATTTTGCAAGTCATAACGAATTTTGGCACCGACAGAATGACACAACACACCGGTGTTGGACTTGGGAATTTTGATGGATTACATATCGGGCATATGGCCCTGATTAATACCCTTATTAGTGAGTGCCGCTTAAATGGGCTGAAATCAGTAGTGTATACCTTTACCAAGCACCCCGATCATATGCTCAGAAAGGCGCTCATCAGCCCACTTATCACCACCAATGACCAGAAAACCCGCCTGCTTTCCACCAGCGATCTGGATATGCTTTATTATCAGGAATTTGATGAGGCCTATTCGCGGCTTTCGCCCGAGGATTTCGTCAAGGATGTGCTAATATCCCGCCTGAAAATTCGTCTGGCCGTTGTGGGCTTTAACTATCGTTTTGGCTATATGGGTGGAGGCGATGTGGAGTATTTGAAAAAGTGCGGAGAAAAGTATGGTTTCAGGGTCATTGTGGTCCCTCCGGTCAAGGTGAATGCTGAGATTGTCAGCAGCACGCTAATCCGAAGCTATATCAGAAAAGGGAGAATGGACAGGGTTTTTCAGTTGCTCGGCAGACATTTTTCCCTTTACGGTACAGTGGTTGGGGGGCGCCGTATAGGACGCACATTAGGCTTTCCCACGGCTAACATTCTCGCCCACCCCGAGATGGTGGTCCCTGCTAATGGGGTTTATATCACCAAGACATTATTGAACGGCACTTGGCTTAACAGCATCACCAATGTGGGCATTGCGCCCACCGTCAGGGATGGAAGTCTTTTCAGTATTGAGACTCATTTACTGGATCACGATGAGGATATTTATGGCAAGGCAATTGAAGTATGCTTTATTCAGAAGCTTAGAGGGGAAAAGCGCTTTGAAAGCGTAGAATCGTTAAAAAAGCAGGTGCATCAGGATATCCAGTCAGCCCATGCTTACTGGCAGGTCTTGAAATAGAGATTGAAAGTGAATAGGATTGATAGGGCACACTCCTGGGAATACTTATAGGGCATAAGGGGGTGTGTTTTTTGTTTCACAAACGCTTTAAGCTCATACGCTTTGTTTTTTTCCTCTGCCTGGTGGGGCTTTGCCTCAGGCTCATGACCATCAGCTCGGTCTCAGGAAAACAGTACTCATTAGCGGCGGCCAGCCAGCAGACCCGTAACCGGCTGATCTATATTGAGAGAGGGGACATTCTGGATAGGAACGGCATCCCCATGACGGGCAGAGAGGTTGAGTGGAAGGCCATCCTTGAGCCGGCCTCACTCTTGAGCTTGCCCGGGAGCCTCCGTACCATAGCGGATATTTTAGAGGTACCTATCCATCAATTGACCCAGACCCTTTCCTCCGACAATCTGCCCTATCTTGTGAATATCACTCCGGCACAGGCCGAAGCTATTGCCGATTCCTCCCTGGGGGGCATCAGTGTTATGGATATGCGGATAAGAAACGGTGCGGATACATTGGCTCCTCATATTCTGGGATATACTGACCAAAAGGGGCAGGAGGGGCTTGCCGGTCTTGAAAAGGCTTATCAGGAAACCTTGGATAGAGGCGGGGGTGTCTACGCCGGTATTTTAGCCGATGCCGGAAATACGGTGATGAATGATTTCGGATATAGAGTCTGGAATACCATGGGCAAGGAGAAGCTTGATGTTAAGCTGACCTTGGATTATCATATCCAATCAATCGTGGAGGAAGTAATGGGGAGGATGGTGGACAAAGGGGCTGCCGTGGTTGTAGATATCCTCACGGGGGAGATTTACGCCCTATGTTCCTGTCCCGACTATAATCCGGCCTATATCAACCCCTACCTCCATGATGAGAATCAGCCCCTCTTTAACCGGGCCTTGGGAGCCTATACACCGGGCTCAATTTTTAAGATTATCACAGCAGCCGCAGCTCTTGAAAATGGCATCTCGGCAGACCTTTCCTTTGATTGTCCGGGATATGTGGATTTTGATGGTACGCTGATGAAATGCTGGAGCTATGGTTCGGGGGGACATGGAACAGTGAATATGGCACAGGCCTTTGCTCAGTCCTGCAACTCCTATTTTATTAAACTTGGCATGGAGCTAGGACGGGACAAGATTCTGGATATGGCCCGCCAGTTTGGATTGGGGAGCAAAACAGGCCTATATCTGGAAGGGATTGATGAACCGCCGGGCGAGGTCCCTAGTACCCTCGGCCAGGCTTCCGATGCCGAAATCGGCAATCTTGCCATCGGACAGGGAAATCTCCTGGTTTCTGCCGTTCAGGCAGCCAATGTGAGTGCCGTAATTGCCAATGGGGGAATTCTTAACAGGCTGACCTTAGTGGACAGTATTGTCAATCAGAAGGGTGAACGGGTTCGAAATATCTCTACACCTTCCTGGAAAAGAGTCATTTCCAAGGAAACGGCGGCAAGTCTCCAGGGCATGATGCTCATGACTGTACAGTCCGGCACCGGAGAACTGGCCAATATCAAGGGCTATGGCGGGAGTGCGGGTAAAACGGGAAGCGCTGAAACCGGGTGGATTAAGGACGACCGTGCCATCCTTCACGCCTGGTTTTCAGGGTACTTCCCAACCAATGCTCCCCGCTATGCGCTCTGTGTGTTTATCGAGGACGGGAAAAGCGGTGCCAGTAGCGCCGCTCCGGTCTTTGCCGAAATATCGGCAAAAATTGTTGACGCAGGCTATTAGGTGCGTTGGAATATAACCCACGCTCCTTAACAAATCTTTGGCGGGGAATCAGACATTCAAAACACCGCCTCGTACAATGGAATGAAAAGAGAAATTGAAGCTTCGATTTTCGAATTAACCGATACATTGTTAAGAGGTGTTCGATATGGAAAGAAGATTTTTACGGAAATCCAATGACAAGGTCATTGGTGGTCTTTGTTCAGGTCTTGCTGAGTATATAGGCAGTAATGTGATCCTGGTGCGTTTGATAACGCTCTTTGGCATCATTGCCAGTGGGGTTTTCCCCGGCTTGCTGCTCTATGTGATCTGTCTCATTTTTGTTCCCTTGGATACCCAAGTCGGCCCGGGCTATGGGTCAGGGTATGGTTACGAAGGCTCCTCTGATTATGGGAATTCCACTGACCCCGGAGATCACTATACCTATGGTGATCCGCCTTCAAAAAATGGCCGCTATATTGTGGGAATCGGTCTGATCGTCGTGGGGGTTTTCCTCTTTGCACGGATGTTTTTTTCCTGGCTTGATTTGAAATACGTTTTTGCCGGATTACTCATTTTAGGCGGTCTTTTCATGATCTTCAACGATAAGAGGAGGGGTGTTTGATATGAAACAGTCCCGTGCCTTATGGGGGATTATCCTCATTTTTATTGGCCTGTTCTGGATCCTTAAGTCCTTTGATTGGGTGAGTATGGATTTGTTTGGATCGTTGCGCACCCTCTGGCCGGTGTTTATTATAGCCGGCGGGTTGACTTTTTTCTTTAAGCGGGAATCTTACTTGCCCCGGGTGATCTTGTGGCTCTTGGTTTTTGTTCTTATAGGGGGCTACGCTATTTATCTGGGATCCCAGGACGTGATGGGCACCGAAAGCAGCAAAACCTTTACTATGAGATCTGATATTCAGTCGGCCTCCCTTCTGGTGGAGGTGTCCGGGGCCAATCTTGATGTGGGATCAGGTTCGGAGCTTGCCGTTGTGGACACCAATATTGAGAGCATCCAATATGAATATGACGAAGGAAGCAACCCCAGAATACTCTACAGACAGAATAACTCCTTGCTGGGGTGGAATTCTAAGCAGGGCTTCAAGGCAAGATTGAACAGAGATATTCCCTGGACGATTGAAGTAAACACCGGTACTACCAAGGGCACTCTTGATCTTAGTGACATAGAGCTCAATCAATGTACCATTAATACGGGAAGCTGTGACCTTGATATATTGGCAGGAAACAAGTCAAGGGAGGCAAGAATTACCATCAATGGCGGTGCTGTTAACCTGAAAATTACGCTCCCCGAGGATGTCGGGCTGAGAGTATCCTCCAGCAGTGCTGTCACCAGGATTAATGGTCAAGTGGACTTGTTGGAGCAGGACTCAGTTTACCATTCTGATAATTTTGATTCAGCCCCCAATAAGCTGTATTTGGACATGGCCTGTGGGGCAGGATCGATTACAGTTAATCGCTAAAAAACGCCATATTTCCCTAACTCTATGGATACGAACACTGAAAAATCCCTTTTTATGCCTGTTTTATAACAGTAAACCAGGGAATAGTAAAACTTCTCTTGTAAAAAGTGGAATTCAACAATATAATTAACACAGATGACAAAGGGAGGTTTTCAGTGTGAATAATAAAATCCGTGTCCTTGTTGCAGACGATAATGTTGCTTTTGGTATGATCATTTGCGAGTTCCTGGAAAGCCAGAACGATATTGAAGTTACAGCAAGAGTAGAAAATGGGGAAGATGCCATTGAGATGATCGAAAAAACACGTCCGGATATTGTCGTTCTGGATATCATTATGCCACGACTTGGCGGCTTAGGCGTACTCACTCGTTACAAAAATGTCAGTTCAACAGAAAAACCTTTATTTATTGTGCTCTCCGCTGTAGGCCAGGACACGATCACCCAACAGGCATTATCACTGGGCGCCATCTACTATATTGTCAAGCCCTTCGACTTAAGTGTGCTTGTGGAAAGAATACGCGAGCTGGTCAGAAGCCACAGTCCAACAGTGTTCAGAATGGAGCCCATCGCCCCTATGAGTTCAGGCGTCAAGGCTATTCCCAGCGGTGATAATGTTCAGGCCAAAGTCACACAGATTATGAGAGACGTGGGTGTGCCTGCTCATATTAAAGGTTATCAATATATGCGAGACGCCATACTGATGGCCGTCAAGGATAAGGAAATCATCAGCGCAGTGACCAAGAGGCTCTATCCGGAGCTGGCAAAAAACTACAAAACCACCCCCAGCCGTGTAGAAAGAGCCATCCGTCATGCCATAGAGGTGGCCTGGAACAGGGGGCGTGTTGATACCATCAATGATCTTTTTGGATATACCATCAACACCCGAAAGGGTAAGCCCACCAATTCCGAGTTCATCGCCATGGTGGCCGACACCTTAAGATTGAACGAGAAAACAGCGAATTGATAACAGGGTAGCGGTTCAAGGCAGTACTCGATCAACCCATTAGCAAGAGTACTGGTGGAAAGCTGTTTCAAATCGATAGACTATAAGCTTTAAACAGCAACAAACCTTCTGATTTATGTAGTGTGGAAAACATTCATAGATAGAAGGTTTTTTCATGTTTCTTTGGGTAGGGGATTGGTGAAAAAATGTCCTCTTTCTCATTGCACAAGCATTATTTCACAATTGTGGTGAACTTTCATCATGGAAGGCAGGGTTCAACCATGATATACTAGGAGGCATTACTTCCCTATAAAAAGGACGGATGTACTTGAGTTATGGAAAAAGTTTAAATCATTGGTTTGTTAATCATCAAAGAGAAATGCCCTGGCGGAAAACTAAGGATCCCTATTTAATTTGGGTATCAGAGGTCATGCTACAGCAAACTCAGGTGGATACGGTCATCCCCTATTATCTTCGCTTTTGCGAGCGATTTCCTACTATGGAAACGTTGGCTTCTTCCAGTCTTGAAGAGGTGCTTACCCTCTGGAGGGGGCTGGGCTATTATCGACGGGCGGAAAATCTCCATAAGGGAGTTAAAAAAATAGTCCATGAGCACAAGGGCTGCTTTCCTGACAGCTTAAAGGAACTAGCCGGAATCCCGGGTATTGGAGCCTATACGGCAGGGGCAATCCTGAGTATTGCCTTTAATCAACCGGTTGCAGCAGTGGACGGCAATGTTATGCGTATCTTGGCGCGTCAGTTTGCAATCAGTGAGGATATTGGCCGGAGCAAAGCTGTAAAGGTCTTTGAAAAACTGGTTCTTGAGCTTATGGAGGGGGAACCCTCGGTCTTTAACCAAGCTATGATGGAGCTGGGGGCCTTGATTTGCACCCCCAGAAATCC
Organism: Bacillota bacterium; assembly: GCA_023415205.1. Classification (GTDB taxonomy): domain Bacteria; phylum Bacillota; class Clostridia; order DSM-8532; family DSM-8532; genus DTU059. The sequence continues at coordinate 286,026 of JAEZLR010000045.1, forward strand.
CAACTGTCCCCAATGCCCGGTTAAAAGCGAATGCCAGGCGTATGCGCAGGGCAATCCCGAAGCCTATCCGGTAAAAAGCAAGAAAGAAAAGCCTGCTGAGGAAACCTATGTAGCCCTCATATTGAAAAAAGGTAAAACCTATCACATGGAAAAGAGACCGGATCAGGGTTTGCTGGCTAATCTTTGGGGATTCCCCCTTCTGGAGGGAGCTTTATATGAAGAGCTTAGCGCCTTGGGGCAGCCGTTGAGCCCTGTGAGCCATGTTTTTACTCATAGAAAGTGGCTGCTTAAGCCAGTGATCCTTGAATATACGGAAGATAACATAGCCCTCCTGAGCGAGGCGGGGGAAATAGAAGAGTTCTTTTCTATGGAGGAAATTCAACAATTGCCCATTGGAACGGCTTTTTTAAAAATAATTAGTCAGATTGTCCTGAAAATGGTGTAGCTAAACGATGTTACTGTTGGAAATGTACAAGTTGTAAAAAAATAATTTTTGTTTTGCTTGTATTTTTGTACATTCGGTGATATACTAATTCGGTAAGTCAATACACATGGATTCAATCTTTTTGAAATCAACTCTCTTTAATTATTTGGAGTAGAGAAGTAAAGAAGACCTGATCCAAATTTTTTAAGGAGGTATATGACTCATGGCAGACAAAACATTAGCATGCAAAGATTGCAACGCAGAATTCGTTTTTACAGAAGGCGAACAGGCTTTCTACAAGGAAAAGGGATTTGAAAACGAACCCCAGAGATGCCCTGACTGCAGACGTGCAAGAAAGCAGGACAGAAACAACAGAGGCTCTAACAGAGGCTTTGGTGGCGGAAACCGTTGGTAATCAAGAGGAGAGCAGTAGCTCTCCTTTTTTAATGGAGAAAACCCTTTATCAGAAGGGGCTGTCTCAAATCGGAATAAAATCTGAGTTGAGACGGCTCCTTTTTCATAGGCTCGAGGAAATACCATGCGTAACGTTAACTGATTCCACCGAACTGTTATTTTAAAATGTGCAAAGTTTTA